>NZ_CANMLQ010000005.1:0-337724 GCF_947498795.1 uncultured Pseudoxanthomonas sp.
TCTTCCTACGCTTCATCTGCAACACTCCCGCTGCCTATGCAGCTATCCGTGTGTTGCGTCGATCATATGAATCCGCGGTCGAAAGCGGACAGTCGAGCTCATTAGACTTTGACGATGCGCCTCGTACTAGTTACGCAGCGTCTGAGAATCCCGATGAGATGAGCGTCCCCGGAACCGCCGGGAAAGCCATTCGCCCATGTCATCAATCAGGGTGAAGGCTGCCGGGATGACGATCAGGCTCAGGAGCGTAGAGGTGACCAGGCCGCCGATGACCGCGATCGCCATGGGAGCCCGGAAGCTGGAGTCGCCGGCGAACCCCAGTGCAATCGGCATCATGCCCGCGCCCATGGCCAGGGTGGTCATGATGATGGGCTGTGCACGCTTGCGGCAGGCGTCGATCAAGGCATCGTGCTGACTCAGCCCGTGCTCGTCTTCGGCGATGACGGCGTAGTCGACAAGCAAAATGGAGTTCTTGGTCGCGATACCGATCAGCATCAGCAAGCCGATCAGCGCCGGTAGCGAGAGCATGTTCTGGGTCAACAGCAGCGCGCCAAAGGCGCCGCCGGCACACAGTGGCACCGCAATCAGGATCGTCAGAGGCATCAAGGCATGGTTGAACAGCAACAGCAGCACCATGTAGATGCACACGATGCCGGCGGCCATGGCCAGCAAGAAGCCCACGAACAACTCGACAAAGACCTCGGCATCGCCGGTGTTAAGGAAGCTCACGCCCGGCGGCAACCGGGTGACGCTGGGCAACTGCTGCACCTGCTCCATGACCTCGCCCAGCGGGCGGCCATTGAGTTCGGCGGTCAGGGTCACGTTGCGCTGGCGCTGATAGCGCGAGAGCTGCGAGGGACCGCTGCCCATCTGGATGTCGGCCACAGCGGCTAGGGGCACCGGTCCATAACGGCCCGGTACGCGCAACTGCCCGATCAGGGCAGGATTGGCCAAGGTGGCCTCGGAGAAGCCGACCCGAATCGGGATCTGTCGATCGGGGAGGTTGAGCTTGGCCAGACGCTGCTCGTAGTCGCCGGCCGTGGCGATGCGTGCGGCCTCGGCGATCGCCGCGGTGGACACACCCATATCGGCCGCACGTGCCGCGTTGGGCACGATCTGGATTTCAGGGCGCAGCAACGAAGCCGAAGAGGTCACGCTGCCCAGCCCGGACAGGCCGCGAAGATCGCGCTCCAGGGCCAGCGAGGCTTCCTGCAGGCGCTGCGGGTCATCGCCCGACAGCACCAGTTGCAGCAAGTTGCCCGGCTCGGAGCTGACATAGCTCACACGCACGCCGGGCATGTCGGCCAGCCGAGCCCGCGCATCGCGCTCCAACTCGCGCTGGTCACGGTCCCGGTCATCGGCCAGGCCCCAGTCCAGCACCAGCGTGGCCTTACGCGGATCGGCCACGCCGACGGTAGAGGGATCGCCCAGATCCAGTACGCTGCCTGCGGCCGTGTAGACCTGCTTGAGCTCGGGCATGTCTTTGAGCAACGCACGTGCGCGCTCGGCCACGGCCACCGTTTCTTCCAGCCGGGTGCCCGGTGGCAGTTCCAGACTCAGATTGCTGCGGCCCAAATCGGACTGGGGAATGAAGGTGGCCGGGATCAGGGGGATCAGCGCCAGCGAGGCGACGAACAGGCCCGTGGCGATCCAGAGCGTGCGTGCGCGGTGGCGCAAGGCGGCATCGACCCAGCGCAGGTACCAGGTCATGAGCCGGGAGTCGGGCTTCTCCTCGCCATGGGGCTTGAGCAAATAGGCCGCCATCATCGGCGTGAGCAGGCGCGCCACCAGCAACGAGAACAGCACCGCGGTGGCCGCAGTCCAGCCGAATTCGCGGAAGAACTTGCCGGCGATGCCCGGCATGAAGGCCACCGGCACGAACACGGCCGCCAAGGTGAGCGAGGTCGCAATGACCGCATTGCCGATCTCACCGGCGGCTTCCGTGGCCGCTTCCTCTGGTGACTTGCCCATCCGTAGGTGGCGGACGATGTTCTCGATCTCCACGATCGCATCATCGACCAGCACGCCGACCACCACCGATAGGGCGAGCAGGGTGATCATGTTGAGGGTGAAGCCGAACGCGTACATCACCGCGAACGTCGGGATGATGGACAGCGGCAAGGCCAAAGCCGACACCCACGTGGCACGCCAGTCGCGCAGGAACGCCCAGACCACGAGCAGCGCCAGCAAGGCGCCCTCGTACAACATTGTCATCGACGAGTCGTAGGAGCGGTGGGTCTCATCGATCGCTGTGGTGACTAGGCGAAAGTCCACGCCGGGGTGGGCCTTCTTGAGCTCATCCAAGGCTTGGTGAACACCTTCTTCGACCTTGACCTCACTGGAGCCGCGCGTGCGCGACATGGAGAAGGCCACCACGTCCTTGCCATCCAGCAGCGCGGCCTCGGTGGGATCGGCCGCGGCGTCAGTGACGGTGGCCAAGGCCGAGAGCCGGACCGAACGGCCATCGGGCAGGCTGATGGAGTAGTCGCGCAAGGCATGGGCGTTGGCGACGGTGCCCAAGGTGCGAATGGTCTGCAGGGCGCCATCGAGCTCAGCCTTGCCGCCGGCACGCTCGACCTGGATCTGCGCCAGTTGCTGGGAGACATCGCCGGCGGTGACGCCAAAGGCGAGCAGGGCATTGGGATCCAGATCCACCCGCACCTGGCGCTGGACACCGCCGATGCGCGTGACCCGGGCCACGCCATGCACGCCATACATCGCGCGGGAGATTTCCCGGTCGACGAACCAGCTTGCCTCATCCTCCGTCATCTGCGGCGCGACCAACGCATAGGTCATCAGCGAACCGCCGATATCGACCTTGGAGATCACCGGCTCCTGGATGTCTTGCGGCAGGTCTGTACGGATCCGGGTGACCGCATCGCGCGTGTCATCGAGTGCCGTGGCCAGGTCGGTTTCCAGTTCGAACTCGATGCTGGTGGTACTGATACCTTCGCTGACGGTCGACATCACCCGCTTGACGTTGGTGATGGTGGCCACCGAGTCCTCGACCTTGCGGGTGACCTCGGTTTCCAGCTGGCTGGGCGAGGCGCCCGGCTGGGTCACCGTCACCGTGGTCATCGGGAAGGCGATGTCTGGAAAGCGCGCTACCGGCAACTGATAAAAACCCCACAAGCCGGCCACGCATAGCACGAAGAACACCATCAGGGCCGGCAGCGGCCGGCGAATGGCCCAGGCGGAGATATTCATGGGGTGCTGGACTTCTTACCGGCCACCACCCGCACACGATCGCCATCGCCTAGGAAACCGGCGCCTTCGGAGACCACCTGCTCACCGGCTTTGAGGCCGTCCACGATCTCGATGCGTCCCTGTGTGGTCTGGCCGGTGCGGACACGTCGGCGTTGTACGGTTTGCTTGTCGGGGGTGACGAACACATAGCTGTGGCCGTCGCGCTGGACCACGGCCGCGCTGGGCACCATGAAGGCCTGGCCCTCACCGGTCAGGATCCGGCCTTCGACAAACGTGCCCGGCTTGAGCGGCCCAGGGGAGGGCAGGTCGGCATAGACCGTGCCGGTGCGGGTTTGCGCATCGATGCCGGGGGTAACAGCGCGCACGCGGCCGGTGATCTGCTGGCCGGCATAGGACAGCACGATCTCATTGCCCACTGTCACCTGTGCCAATTGGTTCTCCGGCAGTTCGGCGCGCCATTCCAAACGCCCATCTCGAATCAGGCGTAGTAGCTCGGTGCCCGCAGCGACCACCTGGCCTGGCTGGACCAGGCGCTTGGAGATCACGCCATCGGCCGGTGCTCGCAACTGGGCGAAGTCGCGCTGCAATTTGGCGGCATCACGCGAGGCACGCGCAGTGGTCAGTTGCGCCTGCGCTTGGGTAGAGGTTGCGCGCAACTGATCCAGGTCCGCCGCGCTGATCAGCTGCTCGGCCGCCAACTTCGATCCGCGTGCATGTTGAGCCTGTGCCAGCACCAGGGCAGCGTTGGCCTCTTGGGTCGAGGCTTCGGCTTGCGCAAGCGAGCTGTCCAGCGTGCGATGGTCTAGTTCGAGTAGGACCTGCCCCTTCTTGACCTGTTGGCCCACATCCACATTCAGGGCGGTGACGCGCTGACCGCTGAGCTCTACGCCCAGCTGCATTTCTTCGTAGGGCGAGACCGGCCCGGACACGGTCACGCTGCGTGCCAGGGCATAGGTCTGGACAGGGGTCAGGGCAACGGTCGAGGCCGAGGACGGCTCGGCGGCTGCCTCGTCTTCTTTGTCGCCACAGGCAGCGAGTAGGGGCAATGAAACGAGCAGGAGTGACCAACGCAGGATCGGTGCGCGCATAGGGAAGCCAGGATGTGGGGGGTTTGGTGTTGCTTGCTACTGCGCTGCGCCCGAGGGCTTACGCATGGCTGTGAATGAAGACAGCGGGACCATCGGTGCGGCCTGATTCTTCTTAGGACGCATTAAGTTCTCTTTAAAATCTGCTGCTCAACGCCATCGAGAATCAGCTCAATGCCGTTGGTGAAGCGCTCATCGAACTTCGGTTCGGCCAGCACTTCGCGTGCCTCCCAACAGCGGGGAAACCGCGCCTTGGCCAGTTCGAAGAAGGCTTGTTGCACGCCTTCGATCACGCCGGGTTGTTCGGGCAGGGATTGCTCTTCGATGACAAAGCCCATCACGTAGTAGATCGAGTCCAGCGCCGTGGTCGCGGCGAACTCGACATCGGCACCTGCCTCCACCAGGGCAGAAATGGTGGCATCGCCCACACGCAGCACGTTCTCGGTGGCCAGGAAGGTGCCGGCATACACACGTGCGCCGTCGCGGTGGGCCTTGAACGCGGTCCGAAACTCATTGGCGATCTGGTGCATCGTGCTGCGCCAGTGCTGACCGGCGGGAATGTCACGCGCGACATCCGCGATCATGGCGTCGGCCATGGCATCGATCAGCGCCTGCTTACTTTTGAAATGCCAATACAGCGAGGGAGCCCGAATGCCCAGGCTGCAGGCCAGCTTGCGCAGGCTCACGCCTTCGATGCCGCTCTCATCGAGCAAGCGGAAGGCCGCCTCGATGATGTGCTCCTGTTTCAGGGGGCTGCGCATAGGTGCCCTAACACTGTTAGTTCGTCCACTCTAACGATGTTAGGGGGCGCTGGCAATCCGGCTCGATGATTGCCATGGGCGGCCATCACACCCGTCATGGCGTGAAGACCAGGCGAGCCCCGTCATCTGGCGCCTCCCACCCCCGCGTCACCTCGCTCAGCGGCAGGGTCCGTACCTGCGTCTGGAAAGCGCCGCGGCCCAGCGCTTCGGCCAGCGCGGGCAGTTCGGTCAGCATCTGGCGACCTGACAGGGCGCCGTGCCCACAGCCCATGACCTGGAGCTTGGTCGAGCGCAGAAAAGACCCGGGAAGCGGTGCGCTCTCGCCGGCCATAGACCCCAGATGGACCCAATCCAGCGGCCGATCGCGTCGCTGGCGATGCCGAAGCACCGCTTCCATGGCGATCACCGCGCTTTGACCCCACACAAAATCCAGGACCACATCCACCTCACTCGCCAGTACGCCTAACCGGGGATCGCCCAGGGTCACGGTGTCGGTCGCCCCTAGCGCCGGCAATTGCGCCAACCGGCCCGGATCGCGGCCGGCGGCGATGACCTCGCCGGCGCCCACATGTCGGGCGATCTGGACGGCCAAGCGTCCCGAGCTGCCAGTGGCGCCCAGCACCAGCACCCGCTTGCGCTGTTGAAACGGCAAACGCCGGCCAAATCCCGGCACTCGGCAACGTAACGCCAGCCAGGAGGCCATCGCTGGGTTCATGGCGCCGGCCAACAGGACCGGGTCGACGTCATGGGGGAGCTCGATGCTGTGATCCAGTGCGATGACAGTGCGCTGGGCCATCGAGCCGGAAAAACCGGGCTCTTGGACGAAGTAGCGCAACCGGCCATCGGTGCCGCGACCGACGCCATCGACGCCGGCAATGACGGGCAAGGTGCCGTTGATGGAGTAGTGCTGGCCCGAGGCGCGACCGCGGGTGATGTGATGCAAACCGGCCGCCAGCACGTCCACAAGCATCTGATCGGACTCCACGGGAGGAGGATCGGCAACATCGCAGTACTGGGGTGGGGCGTCATACGAGGTGATAAGGGCCGCTTTCAAATAAGTTCCTTCGGCACCGCTGGCGCCATAGTTCGTAATACGACCTAATATTGGTTCGCTATACGAATTATGTCAAGCTGTGCTCATGAGCCCGACCCGCAGCTTGAAACAGCCCTCTGCTCCCGAAGAAGGGTTGGCCGATGCATTGGTGACTAGCGCCTTTGTCACCATGGCCGTCATCAACAAGATCGGCGCCGAGCACGATCTCTCGCTCTCCCTGGTTCGGGTGCTGGGCATCCTGGCCGACCGACGCCCACGCATGAACGAGCTAGCCGCATACCTGGGCCTAGAGAAGCACACGATGTCCGGGCTGATTGCCCGGGCGGAAAAACGAGGCCTAGTGGCGCGTGCGCCCAATGAACTCGATGGTCGCGCCACCGATGTGCTGATCACCGCCGAGGGCACCAAACTGATCAAGCAACTGCGTGCGCAAGGGCAAAAGGCCTTGGCGCCGGTGATCGGCCAACTCGGCGCGTCGGATCAGCGGCTTCTTCAAGAGCTGCTCCACCGCATGCTCCAGAGCAGGCCAGTCTAACGTCCGCCATTCAGACCAAGCCTGCTTCGCTCGTCGACTCAATTTACGGTTTGCGTAATGTCCGCTTTCCGCGACCTTGGAGCTGACATCAGTCGTTCTTGTCGGGGTAATGAATGCGCCGAGCACTGACAGGATTTGACAGCCGGACGGGATTGGAACGGCCAGCCCCCGCTGCCCGTCGGCGACCGAGCGGGCATGTGGCTGCTGTGGGCTCGTCAGAGGCCCTTGAGAGGGACAGGGGCGGCCAGCGCAGTCGAGATCGACGCTGTACGATCTGTGATCGCACCTAGACCACTGCATACTGGCGGTGTTATCCGATTCGGGCCGTGGGCCTATGCGCACCATTCGCCCAGCCTGCCTTAGCCGTGCGCTGCTTGTGTGCCCACCGTGGGGCAGGCTAGTGTGTCTCGCGAAGACGGACTTATCTGACGTGATGTGCGAGAAAACTCATACCTGTCCGCTAAAGTGAGGCGTGCACGTTAAGTCAGAACATGACGTCCCTTCACCTCTTGTGTTCAGGATGGAGTTACCAGGATTTAGTGGACACCTGAGCGGCGGGACCGATGTGCCGCTTCGAACTCGATGGGACTAACGCCACCGAGGTAGCTGTGCCGACGGATCGGATTGTAGAAGCCTTCGATGTACTCGGATACGTCCAAGGCAGCCGTTTGGCGGTCCGCGTAGATGCGCTTCTTGATGCGCTCCTTCTTCAAGCTTCCGAAGAAAGACTGGGCAACTGCGTTATCCCAGCAGTTCGCCCGCCTGCTCATGCTTGGCTCAAGATGGTTGGCCTTGCAGAAGCGTCGCCACGCGTCGCTTCCATACTGCGTTCGCTGATCCGAGTGGATCAGGGTCTTTCTTGGGCGCCGAGCACGAACGGCCTTCAAGACTGCTTTCAGGACCAGCTCTCGATGAATCGTCGGCTTGACGGCCCAGCCTACGACCTTGCGCGAGAAGAGGTCCACGACGATGGCCAAATAGAGCCATCCTTGCCAGGTACGGATGTAGGTGATGTCCGTAACCCAGGCCTCGTTGGGCCTCGGCACCGTGAACTGACGCTGCAGCACGTTAGGGATCAATGCGTGCGGCTTTGCAACCGGGATATGACGTATTCGGTAGCCGTGTAACGCCTGGAGGCCGTTCTCGCGCATGAGGCGTGCAACCCTGTGCTTGCTGCATTTCTCACCGCGTTCGCGTAGATCCTGCAGCACCCTGGGGGCGCCATAAATCCCGTGACTTGCGGTGAAAGATGATCGTATGAGACGTAGCAGGCGCGCATCTTCCTGGGCTCGGTCGGACACCGGATGATCGAGCCAAGCGTAGTAACCAGCACGAGCAACTCCAAGCAGCCGACACATCATCTGAACGCTGAACTCATTCCGATGCGACTCAATGAACTGATAAGCCCGCCGAGTCCGGCTTGGAGCCTTCTTCGAAGACATGATGCTTGCCTCCCGCTGATCGCATGGATGCTAGACCTGTCCACAAGATGCTGGTAACTCCAGTTCGCGCTTTGCGCATCTACGTTCCGAATTGGTTTGAGCGTCGGATCTCCAACGCGGTGCGGCCAGTCTTTCGGCGTAACAGCGTGCGGAGCGTGGCCCCGTTGTCGTAGCCGGTACGTGTTGCGACCTCGTCAATGCTCAGCTGGGTCGTTTTCAGCAGATAAGTTGCTCGCTCAACACGAAGGTCTTGGAAGTATGCCAGGGGCGAACGACCCAAGATCGTGTAAAGCCGGCGAGATAAGGTCCGCTCGCTCGTGCCGACAAAGGTCGCAGCCCGTCCCAAGGAGAAGCCCGCATCGAGGTTTTGACGAGCCCACTTTTCGAAGAGCATCACCAACCGGTCCGTGTGACGCAAATGGTCGGGAATGGCATAGGTGGACTGAGGCGACCGGGGGTCTAGCAGGAGGTAACGTGCGACTGTGTCAGCTAATTCTGGACTGCGTTGACGAACGAACCAAAGCGCCAGGTCGAAATGTGCCAACACCGCGCCTGCGGTAACGACAGCATTCCCTGGTAAGAGTGAACGACTGTCATCGAGCGTGACACCGGGATAGCGCGAGCGAAAGAAGGGAGCGAGCCACCAACTTGTGGTGGCCTCTTGCCCGTTGAGTAAACCCGCCTCGGCCAAGACAAACGTCCCCGTACACGCGGCCGCAATGGTGGCTCCTTGCGATTGCCAGCGCCCTAACAGTTCGCCAGCGCGGCGCACGTCCGGATGGGCAAGGGCTTTATCGATTCCTTCCTCCGTCTTGGCACCCAAGGCTGGGACAAACACAAATTCAGGATTTGAGCGAGCTTCTGCCTGCATGGTGGGGATGGCAAGGCCATGCGCGGTATGTGCTACGCGGCGGATGCTGAAAACTTGCGCTTTCCACGCGTCGTTGGACCCAGGGGGAGCCAAGTCGCGTGCAGTCGCCAGGGTGTCCTGTATCGCCGCCAGCCCTGTATCGAACACGCCATCGAGTGCCAAAATTGTCGTTGGTGTCATCATGGCGAGAACGGTATCACAATTGGCAATCTTGCCAAGTCCCCTTATGGTGTTGCGATGCTAGATTTGGGTGTGCAGCCGATCATTGAAATGTCCTGGCAGCACAAACCTCAACCATTCACCGAGGAGATCATCAAGATGACGCAGATGGGTTTGTTTGTTCGGCTCGATGCCAAGCCTGGTAAGGAAGCCGCGCTAGAGGAGTTCCTTAAAGGAGCGCTTCCACTTGCACGAGCGGAGACCGGTACGCCGGTCTGGTATGCCTTGAAATTCGGTCCCAGCAGTTTCGCAATCTTCGACGCTTTCGAAGCCGAAGATGGTCGAGCCGCCCACCTCAATGGGCCTATCGCCGCAGCGCTCATGAAGCATGCGGACGAGCTTCTCGCGAAACCAGTAGTGATCGAACGCTGGGATGTTGTGGCGGTCAAATAGTGCTGAGCGGCGAAGCGCCGAAGGAGCTACGGGTTTTGTCGCTGCCGATCTGTTTCGGCGGTGAGCTTGCAGCCATTTCACAAGAAGTAGGGCGGATTCAAACCTGAAGTGCAACACCCACAGTTTCACTGAACGAGGCTGGATTGTGGTTCAGTGTGAGAGAGCAGCAATTGGCGGTACACCGCCAGCGGCGTTCTCACGCCCAGCCCCTTGCGGGGGCGGTTGTTGATCTCATCGGCAATGGCATCGAGCTGCTCCTGGCTGTAGCCGCTCAGGTCCGCGTCCTTGGGCAGGTAGTGGCGCACCAGGCCATTGATGTTCTCGTTGCTGCCTCGCTGCCAGGGGCTGTGCGGATCGCAGAAGTACACCGCGATGCCCGTTTTGGCCGTCAACTCCTTGTGGCGGGCCATCTCCCGGCCCTGGTCGTAGGTGAGCGTCTTGCGCATGGGCTTGGCAATGCTGTTGAGTTTTTCCGTGAAGGCCTGCAGCACGCTGACCGCACTGGCGGGCTTGGGGTGCGGCAGCTTGACCAGCATCAGCAGGCGGCTGGTGCGCTCGACCAGCGTGCCCACGGCTCGCGCCGGTAGAATACCCCTGATCTGGCAGCCAACGACAACCCACCTGCCATGCCGAGTCGACTGATTCAGTATGTGAAAGAGCAGGGTGGGTGGAGGTGGGTATCCCGCCAACGTTGTTGGCTGGCCTAGGAGAATTCCGTCCCGTACGGCGTAACGGGTATGGCGAGAGCCAAGACGGTGACGGCGCCCGTCACCAGAAGGTGGATGGATCCTGGAGGAACTCTGTTCGCGCCACCGTGAGCACCTGCTGGGGGCGCTCGGCCATCACGTCCACCGGCCGCGCACCGTCGAGCAGCAGATGTGGAGTCATGAACCACGCCACGATGCCCCACGAGTTCTTCCAGACATGGCCGTAGTAGGTCTCGTAGACCAACAACAGGTCGGGAATTTCTTTGATCAACGCGCCGTCATCGAACTGGAAGTCAGGGTAGAGCCATTCGTCGGCGGCTCGATGCCAAACAGCAAGCAGCCGCCGCTCCTTGCGCCAAGCTGTCAGAGTCGCGACATCAACGCGAAGAATCGACTGTACCTCCTGGCCCGATAGATAGCTTCTCGCAAGCTCCGAGCGAAAAGCCGCAGCCTTGGCTGCCAAACTAGTCCCCATCGGTATAGGTGCCGGGTGCAATGCACCACATGAAGGACTGGACGTCGATCATATCTCGAGGTTCCAGTTCGGCCAGGGCGTCAAAGAGATAGCGCGAGAAGCCCAAGACAGAGTGATAGGTGCGCCAGTTGAGTTGAGGCGTGTAGTTCAATTCGAATCCGCACAGCTCGGCCGCGAACTGTGTAATCGTCGGCTTTACGAACATATATTGACTGGGGTGAAGGAAGAACGGGAAGTAGGTGGCTGTCGTCCACTTGCCGGCGCCGATGTCATCCAAGACTGTGGCGAACCCGGAGAACCGGTCTTCAAATGGGCCCTCTCCATGCAAAAGTCCATGCAGAGCTAACGAGAAGAGACTGCGTGCCGATTCGTCTTTCAGGCCGTCACGGAGGGAAATCTTCTCGCCAGGGTAAACAAGGTTCGTAGCATTGATGAGCTTTATTGCCCGTCGGGCCACCTCTTCATGATCGCCTGCCGCCAAGAGTGCGTCGAATGGTTCTTTACCAAGCAGGTCAGACGTTTGCCGGCTTGCCTTGTCCTTGTAATCCCGCTCATGTTTGCAGAACCGTTCTCCTCGGAATCCTCCGGGGAACTGGGAAAGGAAAACCTGTATGGATTCGGGCAAGCTCTGATAACGAATGCCGCTTGCAGACTTTGAGATCTTCAGGTTATCCAGGACAGGGTGCGCCGCGTCCTGCCCGGAAACGCGAGTAGGGGTGACGTGCTTCAAGGAAAGCGTCTTCTCGCCTGTACCCACGAAAAAGACCGGAACATTGTTCTCGCCGCTGTCTTCAAGGACCTCGCCAACACCCCAGGCTGACATTCCTGGGTGGATCACGCGCTCACCTTTCAGATACTTCATTCGCTTCCCCTCTTTGCGTACCTAGTCTGATCTCTATGTTGAATCAAATGGCACTTCTGCACAGGCCGGATCAGGTAGCTCATAGTGACTCTCTCAGAACTTGAAGCGTGTCCTCATATCGAAGCAGGAGCTCTTGGAGTACATAGGCCGATCCAGCCGCATTCATGAACCTGCCCGTGGTCACAAACTGGTCATACAGGTGGAGGGGGCGCGGGTGCATGGTCCCATTGACGACTGATCCTGCGAATGCGTGCGTTTCCTGGGCGACGAAGAGCGCCAATTCAGCTGTGACGTAGGTGAGTGCCCCGAGCGAAAGGAAGTTGACCCGGTCTGGTTCCGAAAGTGTTGGGGAGAACGCACTGAACAGAGATGAGGTTCGGCCCCCATGGGTGCTCTCGGAGAACATCTTCTTGGCTTCTCGATGGCGATCCACCAGCAAACCCGCGCGATCATCTGGAACGCCGCAGGCAACAAGGTACTGGGTCATCTTGTCGTACACCTTGCCGTAGCCGATGTTCTTGTTCCAAAAGTCGTTCGTATCATGTGTGCTCGCAAAGGCACGGCATGTGTCTGCACTAAGTGCCAAGGCCATCGCGATCTCGATGTCCTCGATAAAAGTTCGAGCAAGAACCCGGGCCGTCATGTCTTGCCCGATGGCAAGAAGCTCCCTTATCGACAGGATGTCTCTCTTGAGCTTGGATACCATCACGGCGTAACCCATGAGCTCGCTGCCAAGCGGGAACTGATACAAGAACCGCTCGAACTGCACGAAGAACTGGACGCTCTCGTCTAGCAGGATGAACCAAGGTTGTAGCTTCTCGTCGATCTTCTCTCCAAGCCGTAGCCGAAGGTTTGTCAGTTCCTTGGGGACATCCATGCGGCCGTAGTCTGCAGGGATGACGGCCGCCAGCTGCAGGCGGTCGGCGTTGGCAACCAGCTCATTGACAACAGATGATTCGATTCTCATCCGGGTCCCCTTCCCCAAGAGGATGATGTTGAAGCTGCTTGGCAGATACTATTACACGCTTGCCTGGCTCGCGAGTCGTTCTGGCAGTGGTGGTCAAGCCAGCAGAGCCGTCTTTACCAGAGGCATCGGCGCTTGATCCACCGTCAGCCCGTGGCTCCTGCCGCGAGGCTTTGAGCGTAGCGATGAACTGCGCTGCTCTTTCCCTGAGACACGTAGTGCTCGGCAGTAGCGCCTCCCAGTTCGATCAAGGGGGTGTGGCGAAACCAATCAATGGCACGCTCGATGTCCACATCACCTTGATCAAGGAGCGCCGAGATCACGCTCACGGCGTCGAGCATGTAGGACTGCACTATCTCCGACCCTGGAGTGAGCTGGATGACAGCCAGTTCCACATGCGCAAGCTCGGCGAGCGTTTCCAGGTCAATGCGAAACTGTGCGGCGAAGAGTCTGGGAGAGATGGCTTCGTTTTCACATAGCCTTTCTACGAAGTCTTTTGTTCGCTTTTCCGAAGTGGATTTCATGGTCTTACTCGTATGGAATTTGTCGGTCAGCCAAGCCAAGTCGCGAGAGCATGCGGACAGTCCGGCCCGCCGACTCCATTCCGGGCTCGAGCCCGTCGAACAGCCGCCAGGTGCTCAATCTAGGGGTCTTCAGGCCAGCTGAGCCTTGTGGAATGCCTCAAGGGCGCGAAATCCCAGTCCCCTTGATCGGGAAGCGCTTGTGCCGGTGAAGCGAGTTGGATACTGAAGACAGAGTCGCGAATGGACTCTGTCAGCCAGGTGACGTCTTCCACGGTAGGAAAGTGCCTTGCGATCGTTACAGCCTTTCGCCTCAGCGGCATGGGAAGTGTCTTGTCACGCGCAATGTCGACAAGGAAGCTTCCCGCCCACAAAAGCGCTCGTGTTCGTTCATCTGGCATGGTCATGTAGCGGCCTCGGGGTAGTTTGATGAGAGCATGGCTTGCGCAGATGTCAGCGAGTGAGACGTTTGGTGGCGAACGTTCGATCCATGACGTCCGGGAGATTGGGTAATGAGCAGGATTGGAGCGGGTACGGGGAAGCGTCCAGCTGGGCAATCCTCTATTGACCCGGCGCAAGTCGCCGCCGGCCTCGGCTTGACGCTTTCGGAGCTAGCGGCGGCTTTGGAATGCCAAGAGGAGACGCAGCCAGAGATCTGGCGGACTTCTGCTTTGCAGAGGAAGCTGGCGGATGTCGAACACGTCTCGGCCAAATTCCTTGAGATGAAGCGTGGCTCGCATGATGCGCTGCCGCAGATGGGGAGGGTGCCTGTGAGGGTGTTCAATGGCAGGACGATGTTGCAGGTCATCGGCGCCGGCGAAACGGACAAGGTCCTGCGATATCTCCAATCCATCGCAGGCGGACAGAATGGTTGAGCCTGTGAAGCAGCCTTACAGCCAGATCGTCGGCTGCGTCCATATTGGACAGCATGAGGGTGTCAGCTAGACCCCGAGGCTCGACGACGCCGGAAGGCATCCAGGGAAACCAGATTGCTCCGGGTGCCAGCCTGTTGTCCGTCCAGTCCATCCCAGTGGGCATCGAGCCAGCTCGTGTCAGCCAGATGATTGACATGTTCCAGGGTGGACAATGCCAGCGGGCTGAGGGAGAGGCGATACTCGTGCTCCATCAGTTCCCTCAGCACGTCCGCATCCTCCGAGTACCCTTGGGCAAGATGCGACATGGATCCATCGATCTGCCGAAGCAGGTGCAAGGCATGTTCGCCATCTGACCACTGCTCCCGTGGCCAAGCCTGTCCTGCGTTTCGGAGCAGGGCGAACGTCATGCCTACGGCGCGCTGGAAGGACGACAATCCAACTCCCCAATGCACCAGTTCCGCATTCGTGATGGCCTTCTGCGCCAGGGAGCATGTCTTGCCGTCGATTTCGATGGTCGTGTTCCAGTAGTTGTAGAACAGCGGGCGCAGGGCGAAGACGTCCTGGAGCAGCTGCTGCATACCCGGGTGGCGGATCTGATCCACCAACGCGCGGAAGCGAGCGACCAGTTTCGCGGTGCCTGTGACCTCGGGGATGAGGTCGATGACCTGCAGGGCCGGCTGCCACTGGATGCGTTCAATGACCGAGGTCAGTCCCACGGGATAGCCAAGCGGATGGATGCTCACGGTGGCAGTCAGTACGGAGTCCGTGTTGGCTGCATCGAAGTGATGCCAGGTCCACGCGGCGAGCTCGCCGTCCGGATGGAGCACACGTACCGACTGGAGGCCATCGCCACTGATCAGGCCAGGTTCGAGAACGGCATCGAAGGTGACGGGCTGGGTGATGAGGGGATGCTTGTTCATGGGTCTTCCTTGGATGAGTTGCTGTGGAGTGGGTTTTGAGGCACAGGAGGGCTAGGCTCGTCGCGAGTGCGTCAAGCGGGGCCTGTTCGGCGGTTGGAGAGGCTGCTTGGCGGAGCCGCTACTGCTGCTGAAGTTGAGCGACCAGGGCTTCGAGCTGTTTGCGGGTCAGCACAGACAAAGGAGGGGTCGTGCCCTGCGGGGCATCCTTTGTCCGGGGATTGCTACTGGTCGGCATGGAGGAGGCGGTGACCAGCCCCGTGAAGGCCTTGCCGTCGTTGCGGGTCAGGTTCGGCACGTAGCGCGAGTAGACCCGGAACAACATCTCCGTATTGGCATGGCCCAAGGTTCGGGCCACCCACTCCGGATTCTCGCCCGAGGCCAGCATCAGCGTGGCTGCCGTATGGCGGGTCTGATAGGGCCTGCGGGGCGCCAAGCCGAGATGGCGGAGCAGGGGATGCCAGACCCGATTGGTGAAGTTGACCAGGTTGATCGGATCACCGTTGCGCTGTGCAAAGACCCAGCGGCAATCCTCAGAAACCAGTTTCCGCTGTTCAAGCAGGGCCGTGCGCACCAAGGGAACCATGGGGATATCCCTCATCGAGCCATCGGTCTTGGTGTTCTCCAACTTCCCTTTGACGATCGACTGGCGGACCAGGATCAGATCCTGCTCGAAGTCGATGTGCTTCCACTCCAGCGCATTGATCTCGCCTGTCCGCATCCCCGTGAAAAAGCGGGTAGCCAGGTACGGATGCCAGTCTTTGCGGACGGTGCCAAGGGCGCGGTGGACCTCATCCAGCGAAAGCGGCTGGATGTCTAGCTTGGGTAGGCGCAGAGGCTTGATGTTCCGGAACGGGGTGAGGAACTCGTAGCGCTCGGAAGCCTCGGCCATCAACATGCGCAAGGGCGTCATGATGTGATTGATCCTCGAGGGAGACAGGGCGCCGCCGCCTTTGCCGGTTTGCTTGCCCAGTTCGGCCCGGAAGGCCAGCAGATCCGCTCGGGTGATTTCAGCCAGCGGCTTCTCACCCAGCTTGGGAATGATGTGTTGTTGCAGGGTGCCTTGAACCGTGTCGGCATGGGTCTGGCGCCATCGCGGCAGGTTCTCTTGGTACCAGGTCCCGGCGAACTGCCCCAGCGTCGGGGTGGAGGGACCCCTATCCGGCGAGGCATGGCTGCTTGTCGCCACCACCGTCGGAGTGGCCTGCATGTCGCCGTCAAACTGGGTGGCGCGAGGACTGTCGGGGAAGAACGCCCTGTAGTCGAACGATCCTTTGGCAATCTCGCGTTTGATGCGGTTGGCAAAGGCCTCCAGAGTCCGGCGGTTGGCCGCCGTGTCCTGCAGGGTCGTCTGCTCTCGGCATCGAACGCCGCGGTATCGGAAATCAAGAAACAGGCAGCCCGTCTCGGGGCGGCGGCGGACGTTAGCCATGTGCCCGGCCCCCGTTGGCCATCGGGATCAGAGGCGCCCGGCTGGCGGACGCGTTACCGATGTCCCTCTCGATTGCCTCCCACAGGAACAGGAGTTTCCGGCCACCAAAGGGTCGGATGTAATGCGTGCCCTCCAGCAGGACGCTGTCCTTGAGGCGATTCCTGATCGTGCGGACGTCGTAATGGATCCGGCTAGCCAGTTCTTCGGTGGTGAGGTAAGTTTGCACGGCGCGCTCCTTGTCGTTCATCGTCAACGGCTGTCGCGTATAAGCGACGTCTGTTGGTCATAATAGTCAACGTATGGCGAGTGTCAACGACAAATGTCGCCTGTGGGCGACAGAATTCAGTATTTGTTCATATGATTAGATTCCGACTTGCTGAACTAATCGCCGACAAGGCGTTTCGCGAAAGGCGTGTTGTTTCCCTGTCGGAGGTGGCGGAGGCCACGGGAATTCACCGTGCCACGCTTTCCAAGGTCGCTAATCAGCCCGGTGCGAATGTGGGCACGGACATCATTGATAAGTTGTGCAGGTATTTCAGTTGTCAGCCTGGCGACTTGCTTACGTACGTTGACGAAGGCAACGGATAGCCCATGGCCGGCGGGGTGCCGGGAGAGCTGAACGCGAGAGGCATCCTCACCGTTCGCAATGCGAAGTGGTATCGGTCGTCTGTCGCAAATCTCCTTGCGAGACTTGGATTGTCTGCCGGGGGCGGGTAGCAGTAAATTGGCTGGACTTCGCCACCGTGGAGGTTGCAATGGTTCGCCAGCGTCCCGTAATCGGCATTCCCTCAACGCCTGACCCTAGGGGCAATCCTCCGGGGCGAATGCCGTCAACTCCTGCGCCACCAGCAAGGCCCAGCACCCCACCGCCTCCATCTAAGAAGTAAGTCGCCGGGTGTCAGAAAATCAGGCACAGAAGCGGACCAAGCTTGAGGCGCTCAATGATCTCAAGTACGAGATCAGGCTTCATTACAGGCACGCCAGACTCTACCGTCGAATGCGCGCGGTGGTGACCTTTGTTGCCGCCGTCGGGAGTGCCTCGGCGTTCTCCAGCGTCTTCGCAGGTAGCCCTAGGTTGATGGGAGTAGGGGGCATGCTAGTTGCCGTCTGTGGGATAGCGGATCTCGTCTGGGACTTCGGGGCGAAGGCGACAGCGCACGAGCTGATGAGAAAGGCGTACTGCAAGTTGCAAGGGCGCTGGGCTGACTTGTCTCTATCTGAGGTCGATGCAGAGACGGCTGCCATCAGTTCGGACGACCCCGGGCACATTGAGTCGCTCCGCTGGCCGTCGCACAACGACACGCTCCGATCAGAAGGCTACTTGGAGCACCTCAAGAAGCTGAGCTGGCGCGAGAGACTCTTCGACGCCATCGCTTAACCCACCCCATGGGGGAATCGCAGGCGTTCGACTGTTCAATACCCTCGCGGATTTTGTGCCAAAACCATGAGTACCCGTCGCCAGCAGCGCAGGCAGATCTGCAAGCGTGCGCTAGAACGGGATCTCGTCATCTTCGGAAGGCCGATCAAGTGGCAGCACGAATCGCTCGGAAATGGCTGCGGCCGTTGCCGCTACGGCTGAGGCTGCATTGGACAGGGTGATAGGTTGCGCGCTCGGAGCGGTAGGAGCTGACGGGCGCGGACTATCGCCGTCATCGCCATCGCCAGATCCCTCTCCGCCCGAGCTTTTCCACATTTGTTGATACTGCGGGCCGCGAGAGTCAGGCTCACTAACTGGCTTGTCGATCTGGACGGTGAGCGGAAACGGGAAGTCCACGCCGATGATGGCTGCGTGTCCGGGAGCGAACGTTGGAAGCATGGCGACCGACGTCCGGTCGATGTCTCCACATGCGCGCTCGACAACCTCTCGATCACGGTGGTTGGTCAGCCGGTGGACCAACATTGTGCCCATCTGACTGAGGACGCCCTCGGGTAGGTCGCGAGGACGCTGAGTGGCCAGCGCGATGGTGAGCCAGTGCTTCCGTCCTTCCTTGGCTATCTGGTCGAAGGCGTCAAGCTTGATGACGCTGTCCTCCTCGCCAATCCGGCGATTGAGGAAGTTGTGTGCTTCATCCAGCACAACAATCGTCGGCTTCCCCTGTTTGAAAACGCCATCACGCGCCTGCCTCAGCAGCCATCGGCCAAGTGCATTTGCAACGATCTCTCGAGCGTTGAAGCTATAGGGGACAGAAGCCAGTGAGATTCGCAACAGGTGCCGCGGGGATGACAGAAATCTCTCGATTCTGTCGAGAAGGTCATCTCCAGTCTTGCTGAAGAAGACCCTAAGTTCTGTCCCCCTCGTGACTGTCTGGATGCGCGCGGTTAGAGGGGCACACCAGCCGTCGGCTGCATCGTCATGTGGGCCGTAGCGAGTCGGGTTCTTCCAGTTCGGGCTGACGCACTCATGTGTGATCTGGGCGGCAAGCAAGGAGACGTCGAATGGAGCGTTCGGAGCTTCGATCTGGGCACGCAGAGCAGTGGTTAGTGCTTCGAAGGGCTGTCGATCTTGGTCTGCCTTTTGAATCAGGCCGCCCTTCAGTAGACCCGAGGTAGCGAAGCTGTTGCGCTGGGCGACCAGAGGGGGGTCTGTAGTGTGGATGAGAATATGCGCGATACGTAAACTGAAGATCGCTTCGCGAAGTTTTGGTCCTTGCACTTTTCCGGAAGGTTGGAAGAGCGCGTAGAGATCCTGCTCGTCCAAGGCGGAGAGAGGCAGGTAGACCGCGTCTTCACCGTGAAGCGGAGATCCGAGGGCAAGATGTTCCGCCTTATCCTGCAGCGTATAGAATTCGCCTGTAGCGTCGATCAGTATCGACTTACCCTCGCACTTGCAAATCTCCTCGAGGAGCTTGGCGATAGTGAAGCTCTTGCCTCCGCCAGTCGCCCCCAAGATTGCACAGTGTCGACCGAATAGGCGTTCCGGCGAAATCCGAACACGCGCCTCGGGCATCGCCATCGCTGAGCCGAGATCTAGCTGAGTTGCCGGTTGGGAGCCGCGCTGCTTGGAAACCAGGTCCGCTAGCAGGGCGGGTGCGGGTGAGTACACGGCGGCACCCAGCCGAGGCGATGCTTCTATGCCAGGGCTTAACTCGCCGCTTGCGGCATCAAGCGTCGCGAGAAGGCCGACTTCGGCAATCGGATCGACAGGTACCGGTTCGCCCATGGTTGGGTTGATGGCTAGTCGTTCGCGCTCCACCAATCGGATGGACGTTACGCGACCGATGATCACGCGGTGATCCACTTCAACGAGTACGTACTCCCCAACCTGCCCAGACCCACGAGGGGTTCCGTAGAGCGTGGTCTGAGGTCGGGCGCTCGCGTCAGCAAGGTTGACGAGGGCGTGACTGGGGTGGATCGCGCAGACGGAACCCAGCCGGCGATTGCCGTCGAGCACACTCAAGCGCGCTTCATCCGACGTCACTTGACGACCTCCCGAAGCAGCCTCCTTAGCCGATCCTCCTCCGTCTCGGTGCCGGCGTCGGGGATGAGTCGTACCAACTGTGAAAATGTGCAATCGAGGAGGGTGATTCGGGAGTCGCCACGCTCAGCCAGCCGCTGCAGGTCGTCGATCTTCTGGCGGTGGTTCGGGGGATCGAAGTCATCGCAATGCTTCTCGCAGCCGAGCGTGGAGAGGACCAGATTTAGTCCTACGTTCCGGCGCACGGCAGTGAACAGCATTTCCGACAGGTGAGCGTCGGAGAAGCTGAAGCCAGCGATCAACAGGCCTAGGTGAGGCTGGCGTAGGGCGGTCTGAAGCTGTGACCTCGCCTCGAGGAACGGCTGTTTGTAGGACAGCTCGAACTTGTCGCTGCGCGGGTAGATGATGACGGGCTGTTTGGGATTTTCCCGGCGGACGATTTGGTTGCCTTCGACTTCCCAGTCGACAGAGCCGTGGAGCTTGATGAGATGCGCGATGCCCGCCAGATACTCTGGGGAGCGCGCCTCCGGCCTTCTACGAACGAAGTCGACGTCAAAGTTGCTGCCGTCGAAGAGCGGGGGGCTTTCGTGGCCAAAGCCATCGATAAGAAGGATGCCGCTCTGTGCTGCTGCCTTCTCGATACAGAGATCGTAGTTCGTGGTGAACACGCGCGGCCTAGCCTTGTCCGCTGATCGTCTTTCTACCAAGCGCAGAAGATGTGAGTGGTCGCCGAGGTCATTGGGGTCTACGAAGTCCCTGCATGCCTTCGCGATGACCTGCTCAGCCTTGCTTATGAAAGCTGGAGCGTCCTTGTTCGGGTTGACCGGGGCCTTTGCTACCTGTTGGCACTTCGACAGGAATGTCTCGATGTCTCCGGTTTGATCCGCAGGCGTCTTGTCGCCGACGCTCGTCTGCATCTTGTCGAACAGAGGCGTGTCGGCGGCTCGAACCGCCTCCCACAGCCGTGACATCGTGGGGCCTTTGATGCCCGCGGAAGGGCCAAGGCCCAGCAGAACGGCCAACTGATCGGATGCAAGGGTCTGTCCGAGTACTTGCGCCACTCGTCGCTTGCGCTCGGCTATTGCCGCGTCGCTCTCGTCGCCGCCGGTGGCTTCGAGGGGCAGCCATTGCCCTGAAGTCCAAGCGGCACAAACCTTTGGTACTGGAGGTTTTGGTTCTAGAAGCTTGGGCAGTGCCGGCAAGACTAGCTTGGTCCCCGTCCCCGTCCCCGTCGTTCCTTCGCTCATCGTCATCCCCACGTCGTCGCAATGCTTACTGCACGGACTGCATCCCTTGCCTCACGAGGCACGCTAAAGCTAGCGCCATCAGCAGCGCGGAGCTAGTGACTGGAGAGCCGGTGTTGTATGCGGGAGCGAGGGCGCCGAGATTCGGGTTGCAGGAGGCAACGACAAGGGGCACTCACAGGGGGCATTTCGAGTGCCCCAGAAACACAAAACCCCTGATTTCTCAGGGGTTTTGTGTCTTGGTGCCCGGGAGAGGACTTGAATGCAGAGCTTTCAGTGAAAGTGTCTAAATGCCACGTCACTGGCTCCCGTATGCCGCTACTCATCGACTCCACAGGAGTAGATCGGGGTTGGCACAGGATGGGGCCCAAGATGGGCACATAGTCCTACTCGCATCAGAATTGACCACTCGCCGCGCGAGAAGTCATTGATTTAATTGGCGCGCCCGGAGGGATTCGAACCCCCGACCAATGGCTTCGGAAGCCACTACTCTATCCGGCTGAGCTACGGGCGCACGGGACGGGCATTCTAGCCGCAAACCGGCGCCCAGGCGCATATCGTCCGACCGGGCGGGGACATGCTCGGGCCGCGCCATCGCGCCTGCTACCCTTTCCGCATGGGATACGAGCGTTTCGAAGAAGGCGGCGCGCTGCGCTGGCGTGCGCGACTGGGCCAGTACTGGAAGCTGGTGCGCGGCGACCGTCCTGTCGGCGTGCTGCTGCTGCTGTGGCCCACCTGGTGGGCACTGTGGCTGGCAGCCGGCGGCGTGCCGCCCTGGTGGACGCTGGTCGTGTTCACCGCCGGCGTCTGGCTGACCCGGTCGGCGGGATGCGTGATCAACGATTACGCAGACCGATGGCTGGACCCGCAGGTGGAGCGCACGCGCGATCGTCCGCTGGCGACCGGTGCCGTATCCGGGCGCGAAGCCCTGGTCGTGTTCGCGGTGCTGATGCTGGCCGCCTTCGGCCTGGTACTGACGATGAACCGGCTCACGGTCGCGTTGAGTGTGGTCGGCCTGTTCCTCGCGGCGAGCTATCCGTATCTGAAGCGCTATACGTACCTGCCGCAGGTCTACCTGGGCTTGGCGTTCGGTTGGGGCATCCCGATGGCGTTTGCGGCGGTGCAGGGCGAGGTGCCGCCGGTTGCCTGGGTGCTCTATGGCGCGAACATCCTGTGGGCCACCGCGTATGACACGTGGTACGCGATGGTGGATCGCGAAGACGATCTGCGCGCGGGATCGAAATCCACCGCCATCCTGTTCGGCGATCTGGACCTGGTCATACAGGGCGTGCTGTACGCGCTGGTCATCATCGCCCTGTACCTGGTGGGACGTCAGGCCGGGCTGGGCATGTATTACGGAATCAGCCTGGCGGTGGCGATACTGCTCGTCATCTCACAGTTCTGGATGGCGCGTCATCGCGAACGCACCGCATGTTTCCGCGCCTTCCTGCACAACAACTGGGTGGGTGCGGTGATCTTCGCCGGCCTGGCACTGGATCTTGCCCTTCGCGCCGCGTAACGCTTTCACGAGCGGCCAGCCCCGTTGCGGCGCTGTCGGGCCGCGTCGTGACGGACACGATGACCGCCGGCAATCCGGTCCCGGCCGCCGCAAAAGGAACAATGCTGCGCGACGCCTGAAGTGCACCGATCCTGCGCCGATGGCGGGCTACATCGCGACCGGCGGCGCCCTCTGCCCGGAGTGAACGGTGTCCGTCCGCGAGCCTGACCGGCAAGAGCGGTGGGAGCATTCCGGCCTTCCCGGTGGGTGGCCAGCTTGTGCTGACGCTGCCGTGCCGGGTGACCGCCACCGCTCTGCCAGGAGGGGTCAGGGAGTGCAGGGCCTCAGGGCACGCGCGCGCAGACCCAGGCATCCACCCGCTTCGCACCCGCGCGCAGCAACGCGCGCGCGGCTGCATCCAGCGTGGCGCCCGTGGTCATCACGTCGTCGAGCAACACCACGTGGTCGGGCGGCGTGAGGCGCGGCGACACCGCGAAGGCGCGTGCGACATTCTTCTGCCGCTGGCCGGCGTCGAGTTCCGACTGCGGTGCCGTCGCGCGGACCCGCAGCAGCAGGTCGGTGCGGAGCGGCAGAGTGAGCGTGGTCGCCAAGGGTCGTGCGAGTTCGAGCGCCTGGTCGTAGCCCCGTTCCCGCAGGCGGTGCGCGTGCAGCGGAAGCGGAACCACGGCGTCCGGCCGGGGGGCCGATGCCAGCACCCCGACCATCAGGTTCGCCATCAGCCGGCCCGCGGCGAGGTCGCGGTGGAACTTGAAGCGCGGTACCAGCCGGTCCAGGGGAAAACCGTAGACGAACACCGCGCGCACGTGCGTCAGCGAGGACGGGTGCTGCAGGCAGTCGCCGCATTCCCCGGCCGCCGGCATCGGCAGCCCGCACCGGACGCACGCGACCCGGTTCCAAGGCAGCCGTTCGGTGCAGGACGCACACAGATCGGTGCCGTTGTGGCCGCGTTCGAGGCAGATGAGGCAGCGTGGCGCCAGCAGCCACCGGCTCGCACGGCGCCACCAGCCGTCAACTTCCAAAGCATCCATGCGGTTGACAGGGCAGGGCCCGGTTTCCAGACTTCCCCGACTGTAGTCCGCCGAGGCCGCGATGTCCCTTCACATTTCTCCCGATGCGCCGGTCGTGCGCCACGACTGGCAGCGCGACGAACTGCTGGCCCTGTTCGACCTGCCGTTCCCCGCGCTGCTGCATCGGGCATCGACGGTCCATCGCGCCCGCTTCGACCCGGCGGAAGTGCAGGTGTCCACACTGCTGTCGGTGAAGACCGGTGGCTGCCCGGAGGACTGCGCCTACTGCCCGCAGGCCCAGCGCTACGACACCGGCGTGGCCGCGCAGAAACTGATGGACGCCGACGAGGTGCTGGCCAAGGCGGCGCAGGCGAAGGCGGCCGGCGCCTCGCGCTTCTGCATGGGCGCGGCGTGGCGTTCGCCGAAGGACCGCGACATCCCGAAGGTCGCCGCGATGATCCGCGGCGTGAAGGCGATGGGCCTGGAAACCTGCGCCACGCTCGGCATGTTGAGCGGCGAACAGGCGCAGGCGCTGAAGGACGCCGGGCTGGACTACTACAACCACAACCTCGATACCGCGCCCGACTTCTACGGCGACATCATCCACACCCGCCAGTACCAGGACCGCCTGGACACGCTGGCGCACGTGCGCGACGCCGGCATGAAGACCTGTTGCGGCGGCATCGTCGGCATGGGCGAGTCGCGCGACCAGCGCGCCGGCCTGCTGCAGGCGCTGGCGAACCTGCCCTCGCATCCGGATTCGGTGCCGATCAACCGGCTGGTGCAGGTCGCCGGTACGCCGCTGCATGGCACCAGCGAACTGGACCCCTTCGAGTTCGTACGCACCATCGCGGTCGCCCGCATCGTCATGCCGGCGTCGATGGTGCGCCTGTCGGCCGGCCGCGAGGCGATGAGCGACGAACTGCAGGCGCTGTGCTTCCTGGCCGGCGCCAATTCGATCTTCTACGGCGAGAAGCTGCTGACCACGGGCAACCCGGACACCGAGCGCGACCAGGCGCTGTTCGCCCGCCTGGGCCTGCGTCCGATGGCCGTGCTGGTGGAAAACGTGCACGACCATTACAGAACCGATGCCCCGGGCAGCGGTACGGTGCATGCCGACATCACCCGTCCCGAGCCGTCCTGCGGCCGGGCGGCGTAAGTCGGGGCGACAGGGGGCAGTACCGGACGAAGACGCTGGCGCGGAAACGCGGGCCGGCGTGTCGTCGTCGATGACTTCCCGCGCCCCGGCGTCCTCATCCGCCAGGCCCGCCGACATGACCCGCATCGACCTGCACGACCGCATCCTCGCCCAGCGCCAGCAGCGCATCGCGCTGGGCCGGCAGCGCGTCCGCCGCACCGTCGCGCGCCGCGACGGCGTGCGGGTCGAGATCAGCGGGCGCTGGCTGACCGAGTTCAGCAGCAACGACTACCTGGGACTGGCGCAGCAGTTCGAAGTGACCAACGCGCTGCAGGACGCCGCCGCGCGCGAAGGCGCCGGCGCCGGCGCCTCGCACCTGGTCAGCGGCCACCACGCCGCGCACGAGGGGCTGGAGCGCGACATCGCCGACTGGCTGGGATATCCGCGTGCGCTGCTGTTCGGCAGTGGATTCCTCGCCAACCTCGCCGCACAGCAGGCACTGCTGGAGGACGGCGATGTCTGCGTGCAGGACCGCCTCAACCACGCCAGCCTGCTGGATGCCACGCGGCTTGCGGGCGCGAAGCTGCGCCGCTATCCGCATCTCGACCCCGAAGGCGCATTGCGCCAGCTGAAGCTGCAGCCGGAGGGCGCGGCGATGCTGGCCACCGATGGCGTCTTCAGCATGGATGGCGACGCCGCGCCGCTGAGGTCGCTCAGTCTCGTCGCCCGCATGCAGCAGGCGCTGTTCTTCGTCGACGACGCGCACGGCGTCGGCGTGCGCGGGCCGGAAGGGCGCGGCAGCGTGGCCGAAGCGCGCATGGGCGTCGCCGACGTGCCGCTGCAGCTGGTCACCCTGGGCAAGGCGCTGGGCGGCTACGGCGCGGTCGTGGTCGGCGAGGACACGCTGATCCAGCACCTGGCCGAAACCGCGCGCCCCTACATCTACACCACGGCCATGCCGCCGGCCTTGGCCGCGGCCACGCGCGTTGCGGTGAAGCATGCGCGCCGCGACCACTGGCGGCGCGACAAGCTGATGTCGCTGGTCGATCGATTCCGCAGTGGAGCGCAGCGCGCGGGGCTGCAGCTGATGGCTTCGGACTCCGCGATCCAGCCGGTGCTGTGCGGCGGCGATGCCACGGCGCTGGCGCTGTCCGCCGCCCTGGACAGCGCCGGCTACCTGGTGCCGGCGATCCGGCCACCGACGGTACCCGACGGCAAGGCGCGGCTGCGGGTGACGTTGTCCGCCCTGCATTCGCCGCAGGACGTGGACGGATTGGTGACGACCTTGTCGCGCGCGTGGGAGGCGGTGCAACGCGTGCACGGCGCGGTCGCCTGATCGAACCCGCGCGCGGCCGCACGGTCCCGACTCGCGCGGGATCGGCGACAATACGCGGCATGCATATCGAAACCCTCGGCAGCGGCCCCTCCCTGGTGCTGCTGCATGGCTGGGCGCTGCATGGCGGCGTCTTCGCGCCCCTGGTGCAGCGACTGTCCGACCGTTACACGCTGCATCTCGTCGACCTGCCGGGCCATGGCCACAGCCGCGACAGCGAGGTCGCGCTGACGCTGGACGCCACGGTCGACGCCATCCTCGCGCGCACGCCGCCGGCCGTCTGGCTGGCGTGGTCGCTGGGCGGCCTGTTCGCGCTGCATGCGGCAGCCTCGTCGCCGCAGGTGCGCGGGTTGGCGATGATCGCCGCGACGCCGCGCTTCGTCCGCGACGAAACATGGCCGCATGCGGTCGAGGCACGGGTGTTCGCCCAGTTCGGCGACGACCTGCGCAACGACTACGCAGGCACGCTGGACCGGTTCCTCGCGCTCGACACGATGGGCTCCGAACACGCCCGCAGCGAGTTGCGCACGTTGAAGCAGGATCTGTATGCCCGCGGCGAACCGTCGCCTGCCGCCTTGCATGCCGGTCTCAAGCTGCTCGAGCAGTCCGACCTGCGCGCGACGCTGCCGGCACTCGCTGTGCCCACCCTGTGGCTTGCCGGACGCCGTGACCTGCTGGTGCCGTCGAAGGCGATGCAGGCATCGGCCGCCGCCGCGCCGCACGCCACGTTCGTCGAGATCGCGGGCGGGGGCCATGCGCCGTTCCTTGGCCACGCCGATCTCGTGGCGGGCGACGTGGACGCGTTCATGCAGTCGTTGCGGCAGGACGAGGTCGCATGACCACCTTCGACCAACGCCACATCCGGCGCGCCTTTTCGCGCTCGGCCGCAGGCTATGACGCGGCGGCGGCGCTGCAGCACGAGGTCGAGAAGCGCCTGCTGGAATCGCTGGACTACTTCGCCCTGCGGCAGGGACCGGACGCCGTGGCTCCGCGCGTCGTGCTGGATGTCGGGTGCGGACCCGCGCATGCGGCCGCCACCATGCGCAAGCGCTGGCCGAAGGCGCAGGTGATCGCGCTGGACCTGGCGCTGCCGATGCTGCGCGAGGCGAAGAAACAGGCCGGCTGGTGGAAGCCGTTCCAGCGCGTCTGCGCCGATCTGCGCGCCTTGCCACTGGCCGAGGCCAGTGTCGACATGCTGTTCTGCAATCTCAGCCTGCAATGGGTCGACGACCTGCCGGCGGCGTTCAATGGCTTTCGTCGCGTGCTGAAACCCGGCGGTTTGCTGGTGTGCTCGACGTTCGGCCCGGAAACCCTGCAGGAACTGCGCGAGGCGTTCGCGCAAGCCGACGACACGCCGCATGTCAGTCCGTTCCCGCCCATCGCGCAGTTCGGCGATGCGTTGATGCTCGCGGGCTTCCGTGATCCGGTGCTCGACCGCGATCGCTTCACGCTGACCTACGACGATATGCCCGCCCTGATGCGCGAACTGCGCGCGATGGGCGCGACCAACGCACTGCGCCATCGCCGCCATACGCTGACGGGGCGCGCGCGGTTCGCCGCTGCCGCCCGTGCGTACGAACCGCTGCGACGAGCGGACGGAAAGCTGCCCAGCACCTGGGACGTGATCTACGCGCACGCATGGGCGCCACCGCCGGGCGCGCCGATCCGCGGGCAGGGCGAGGACATCGCGGCGGTGCCGCTGTCGAAGATTCCGATCCGGCGACGCGGCGAGTAGCTCGCCGACGGGGTCGCCACCCCAAAGCTTGCGGCGACCTATCGCGTCCGCGTCGGTTCAGGAGCTGGCGCGGCTCACCTGCCGGACCCACTCCTGCAGATTGTAGTAGTTGGTGACCCTCGCGATGCGGTCGTCGCGGATCTCGAAGAAGGCGCCGCCCGGCAGGATGTAAGTCTGTCCGTCCGCCTCGGGCAGGCCTTCGTCGGTGTGCAGGTACTCGCCATGCACCACGTACTCGGCAGCCGCACGCTGGCCATCCTGGGTCACCAGCACGACGATGTCGCGCAGCTGCTCGCGGTAACAGGCATTCATGCGGCCCAGGAACGTCGCGAACGCCTCGCGTCCGGTTTCACGCGCACCCTGGTTGAGGTCGTGCACCACGTCGTCGGTGAGCATCGAGAGCATGCCTTCCCAGTCGCCGCGGTTGAACGCCGTGTAGTAGCTCAGGACGAGTTCGGTGGCGCGGTCTTGCCGGCGCGTGCCGTCGATCTTCATGGGAAGTCCCGTGGGGTGGGCAAGGCGGGGATGATACGCCCCGCTGTCAGCGCGGCAGCCGGTCGCGGTGGAAAAAGTAGACTTCCTGCAGCAGGAACCGCCAGCGCGTGGCGAAGCTGCGGAAGCGGCTGGTCGGCGTGGGCGAGCCCACCGCGTTGATGCCCAGGCCGCGGCTGATCCGTAGCGACCGCGCCATGTGCAGCGGGTCGCTGACGATGATGACGCGGTGCAGGTCGTGCTCGTGCATCAGCAGCGAGGCCTGCCGCAGGTTCTCGTGCGTGTTGCGCGACAACGATTCGATCAGGATGGCCTTGTCGGGTACGCCCTGGCGCAGCGCATAGCGGCGCGCGACCTGCGATTCGGAAAACCGTGCACCCACGCCGCCGTAGCCGCCGGTGAAGATGAGCTTCGGCGCCAGGCCGCGCTTGTACAGGTCGATGCCATGGCGGATGCGCTCCTCGAACACGGGCGAGGGCTTGGCATCGTACGCGGCGGCGCCGAGCACGATGATGGCGTCCGCCGGGCCGGCGTCGTCGCGCTGCCCCACCCAGACGATGTAGGCGGCCACGCCGACCAGCCAGACCAGCACCAGGAGTGCCAGCCGCCAGAGCCAGCCGCCGATGCCGCGCCTCGTCTTCCGCTGCCTGCCCCTCATGCCGCGCGCTCCCAGGGCAGTGCATCCAGGTCGACATTGCCGCCGGACAGCACCACGCCGACGCGCTGGCCTGCGAAACGGCCGCGCTCCCGCAGGATCGCCGCTAGCGCGATGGCCGACGAAGGCTCCACCAGCACCTTCAGGCATTGCCACAGCAGTCGCATGGCCGCGAGCGTCTCCGCGTCGGGCACGGTGACCACGTCCACCTGGTATGCGCGCAGCACCGCGAAGTTCGGCTCGCCAAGCGTGCCGCGCAGGCCGTCGCAGACGGTATCGGGGGTGAATTCGATGCGGCGCTCGCCCGCCGACAGCGAGGCGGCGGTGTCGGCCGCGCCGTCCGGTTCAGCGCCGATGATGCGGCAGGCGGGCGCGAGGGTGGCAGCAGCTATAGCGGTGCCGGACAGCAGCCCGCCGCCACCGACCGGCGCCACTACCGCATCGAGCGGGCCCTGTGCGTTGAGCAGCTCGAGCGCCGCGGTTCCCTGGCCGGCGATGACATGGGGGTGGGTATACGGATGGATCAGGCTGGCGCCGGTGTCGGCCTGCACCGCGTGGGCGGTCGCCTCGCGCGCGTCGATGGTGGGTGCACAGGAGTGCAGCTGCGCACCGTACCGCGCGATGCTGGCCCGCTTGGCCGCATTCGCGCCTTCCGGCACCACCACATGGCAGGCGATGCCGCGCGTGCGTGCGGCCAGGGCCAGCGCAGCCCCATGGTTGCCGGACGAGTGCGTCACCACGCCGCGTGCGGCGGTCGCGTCGTCGAGGGCCCACACGGCATTGCACGCGCCGCGGAACTTGAATGCCCCCGTCCTCTGCAGCGGCTCGGCCTTGAAATGCAGCTCGCAACCGGCGAGCGCGTCCAGCGCGCCCGAGCGCAGCACCGGTGTGGCATGGGCATGCGGAGCGATGCGGGCGGCGGCGGCGAGGACATCGTGGAAGGTGGGTAGGGGGCTCGGCATGCGGAAAGGTTATCGCATCATCCCGACATGAACCTGCGCCAGCAGGCGATTTCACCGCTCAGGGCAGGGGGCAGGGTTAAGCACGGATTCAATGCGGCAGGCCGATGCTGGTCCTGCAAAGCAACGGGGGTCCTGCCATGAAGCGCACATCTCTTCTGACCATCGCATTCGCCAGCCTCGCGCTGGGTGGCTGCGCGACGTACGACTATGTCGGCGATACCGCACCGGGCGGCTATTACCATGGCCGGCCCAGCACGCAGTATTACGACCCGTACGGCGGCTACTACGGTGGCGGTGGAGCCTATGGCGGTTATGGGTATGGCGGGTATGGATACGGCGGCTATTACGGCTATCCGTACTACGGGTACTACGGCTCCCACTACCCCTATTACCCGCCGCGTCACCCGCGCCCGGACCACAACAATCCCCCACCCAAGCCCCCGCCGTCCAATGGCGGAGGCGGCAATCGCCCGCCGCCGTGGCGCGACCCGACCGGCCGCTGGCGCGAAGGGGGATCGCAGCCGATGGTCCCGGGGCGTCCCAACCAGGCCGCGCCGTCCCCGAGCCAGCCCCGTGTCGATGGCGGTGGCTACCAGCGCCCGCGTGTCACCGCGCCTCCGTCCATGCCAAGGCAGGAGCGTCCCCGCACCATGGAACGTGCGTCGCCGCCGCCCCGCATGGAGCGTCCGGCCCCGCCGTCCCGCCCCGCCCGGGCGGAACGGGATACCTCCCGTCAGATAGAACCCTGATTCCAGTCCCCCGCAACGCCCCGTCCGTTGCTTTCCCGCCGCTGCCGTCGCAGGCTGCAAACCCAGTTGACCGGTTGCGTCGCTTTCTGACGTAAGCGGCAATAAAGGTTCAATGTCGACGTCCGGTGGGGAAATCTGGATCCCCCCTGTTCCGGCCCCATCGGGCGTCGGCGCCTAACAAGAAGCCCGGTCATGCCGGGCTTTTTTCTTGCTCTGGTATCCTGCGCGCACAAAAAAGGGGCCGGCAGTCCCCCGACTACCGGCCCCTCGGCATCCCCGGCGTGCGCATGGCTGGCCCCTGTTCCAATTACCAGCCCGGCGCCCCTGGTCGCTTGCCACGACGGGTGCAGGGGGATACAGCAGGAAGCGTGCCAACTTCCCGCCCTGCGCACGACGCGCCTCCACCGATCCCGGGCTTTCCCGGCGCCGTCCCCTGACCGACCCCATGACCCAGCGCTTCCACCACTACGACGTCATCATCATCGGCGGCGGCCATGCCGGCACCGAGGCCGCGCTCGCCTCCGCTCGCGCGGGCGCACGCACGCTGCTGCTGACGCACAACGTGGAAACCGTCGGCGCCATGAGCTGCAACCCGGCCATCGGCGGCATCGGCAAGGGCCACCTGGTCAAGGAGATCGATGCGCTGGGTGGCGTGATGGCGTGGGCGGCCGACCGTGCCGGCATCCAGTGGCGCACGCTCAATGCATCGAAAGGCCCGGCCGTGCGCGCCACGCGGTGCCAGGCGGACCGCGCGCTGTACCGCAGCGCGATCCGCCGCGCGGTGGAGGCGCAGCCCAACCTGACCCTGTTCCAGGCCGCCGTCGATGACCTCGTCATCGAGAACGGTACCGTCCGCGGCGCGGTCACCCAGACCGGCCTGACCTTCCATGCGCCGGCGGTCGTGCTGACCGCGGGCACCTTCCTCGCCGGCAAGATCCATGTCGGCGAGACGCAGTACGCCGCCGGTCGCGCAGGCGATCCACCGGCCACCGCGCTGGCGCAGCGCCTGCGCGAAGGCGCCTTCATGGTCGATCGCCTGAAGACGGGCACGCCGCCGCGCATCGACGGCCGTTCGCTCGACTATTCGGTGATGGAAGAGCAGCCCGGCGATGATCCGTTGCCGGTGATGTCGTTCATGGGCGACGTGTCCGACCATCCGCGGCAGGTGTCGTGCTGGATCACGCATACCAGCGAACAGACCCACGAGATCATCCGCGGCTCGCTGCATCGCTCGCCGATGTACTCGGGCCAGATCGAAGGTATCGGGCCGCGCTACTGCCCGTCGATCGAAGACAAGGTAGTGCGTTTCGCCGAGAAGGCCAGCCACCAGATCTTCGTCGAGCCGGAAGGCCTCGATGTCGCGGAGATCTATCCCAATGGCATCTCGACATCATTGCCGTTCGACGTCCAGCTCGCGCTCGTGCGCAGCATCCGTGGCATGGAGAACGCGCACATCACGCGTCCGGGCTACGCCATCGAGTACGACTTCTTCGATCCGCGCGGATTGAAGGCGTCGCTGGAGACCAAGGCGGTCGCCGGCCTGTTCTTCGCCGGCCAGATCAACGGCACCACGGGATACGAGGAAGCTGCTGCGCAAGGCCTGCTCGCCGGCCTCAACGCCGCGCGCTTCGCGCAGCAGAAAGAGGCGTGGTCGCCACGTCGCGACGAGGCCTATCTCGGCGTGCTGGTCGACGACCTGATCACGCACGGCACGAAGGAGCCGTACCGCATGTTCACCAGTCGCGCCGAGTACCGGTTGCAGCTGCGCGAGGACAACGCCGATCTGCGCCTGACCGAAACCGGCCGCGCGCTGGGCCTGGTGGATGACACGCGCTGGCAGCGCTTCGACGCCAAGCGCGACGCCATCGCGCGCGAGACCGGCCGCCTGCGCGCGCTGTGGGCCACGCCCGGCAATGCCCTGGGCCGTGAAGTGGCCGATACCCTCGGCGTGCAGGTCAGCCGCGAGACCAACGTGCTCGACCTGATCAAGCGCCCGGAACTGGACTACGCCAAGCTCGTCGCCGTGCCATCGATCGGTCCCGGCGTGGACGATGCGCAGGTCGCCGAGCAGGTGGAGATCGGCGTGAAGTACGCAGGTTACCTGGACCGCCAGCGCGACGAGATCGAGCGCCAGCAGCGCAACGAGTCCACGCCGATCCCGGCCGGCTTCGATTTCGCCAGCGTGCGGGGCCTGTCGGCGGAAGTGCAGCAGAAGCTCGAGCGCGTCCAGCCGGAGACCGTCGGCCAAGCGCAGCGCATCCCCGGCATGACACCGGCCGCCATCTCGCTGCTGCTGGTTCACCTGGAGCGGGCGCGGCGCACGCGCGTGGCGTAAGCGCCGCTCGGCTGTGGTAGGAGCGACGCAAGTCGCGACCGTGGATTTTCAGTGACGACGCACCATCCATGCAGGAGAGCGAGCCTTGCACGCGGGAAGGCGTGCGGTCGCGACTTACGTCGCTCCTGCAGGGGGTTCTTCGGGATGCCGTTCCTTCCACGCCGCCAACTGCTGCCGGTAGTGCTGCAACTGCTCCGCATAGAGGTCATGCACGCAGATCGGGCAGCCGCTGTTGCAGCAGTCGCTGGGCAGCGGCGGTTCGGGTTCGACCGGGCGCGGATCGTCGTCGGGCGTCACGGTGCGCCCATTTCCTTCAGCAGGTGCGGCGCCGGATAGACCTTGCCCATCAGCCAGCGCAGGTAGCGCATGTCCACGTGCACCGCGCGCTTGTAGCGCGGGTCGAACATCCAGCTGGCGCTGACGGATTCCCAGTTGCTGTCGAAGTTCAGGCCGATCAGTTCACCGCGCGCGTTGAGCACGGGCGAACCGGAGTTGCCGCCGGTCGTGTCCAGGTTGGTGAGGAAGTTGACCGTCTGCGTCTCCAGCGCGGGATCTTCGGTGCCGGCGAAATCGCCTTTGGCGATGGCATCGAGCAGCGGCTTCGGCGCGTCGAACGGCACCTGGCCGGTGTTCTTCTCGACGATGCCGGCCACCGTGGTCACCGGCGTGTACTGCACGCCGTCGCGCGGCGAGAAGCCGTCGACCTTGCCGAAGCTGACCCGCAGCGTGCCGTTGGCGTCCGGATACAGGGCGCGTCCCTGCTGCTTGCGCCAAGCGAACAGCGCGCGCATGTAGGCCGGGCGCAGCCGCAGCTGCTCGCCTTCACGCGTCTTGCGTTCCTGCTCCAGCGCCAACTGCACCGGTACCAGCGCCGTTGCCAGGTCGATCAGGGGATCGGTGGCCAGCGCTTTGCCTTCGCGCGCCGCTGCGAAGCGCGACAGGCGCTCGGCCTCGTCGCCGAGCTTCGTTCCCGCATACAGCACATCCAATGCCTTTTTGAGCGCAGCAGGCGTGCGGCCAAAGGCCGCATCGAAGCCCGGCAGGCGCTGCGCGTCCGGCAACTGCTGGTAGCGCGTCAACAGCACCGTCAGCAGCGCCTTCTCCACGTCAGGCGAATACCGGCGCTGCACCTGCTTCAGGATGCCTTCGATCAACGCATGGTCGCGCGCCTGGGAGCCGCTCTCGCGCTCGGCGTCCGGCTTGGCCGATTCCAGCCGCAAGCGCTCCAGCGTGATCGCGCTGCGCATAAGTTGCGACTGCGAACCGAACAGCGACAGCAGCAGCTCGCGCTCGCGCACCGCCGATCCGCCGGCGATCGAGGCGGCAAGCGCATCGATGTCCGACCGTTCCTTCGCTGCCGCGTCGGTCGCCAGCATGCCGCGCTCGTCCTCGGCACGAACGCGCACGGCATCGCTGCGGCGCAGGCCTTCCAGTTCGCCGGCAGCGCGCTTGCGGTTGTTCTTCAGCGACTGCAGCTGCGCCGCATAGCGCGTCTTCGCGTCGGCATCCTGCCTGCCGGCCGCTTCGATTACGGCGATGAGCTGGTCGAACACGGCCACGCGCGCAGGCAGCGTCCAGTTGACCTGCTCGTCGAACTCGGCCGCCGTGCGGTGCCGGTAGGTGACGCCGGGGTATCCCGCGAGCATGGCGTAGTCGCCGGCCTTCGGCCCATCCTTGGCCAGCGACAGGTGTGCGGGCGCGCGATAGGGCACGTTGTCCGGGCTGTAGGCGGCCGGCTTGCCGTCCTTCCCCACGTAAGCGCGCAGCAGGGTGAAGTCGCCGGTATGGCGCGGCCACATGAAATTGTCGATCTCGTCGCCGTAGTTGCCGATCGCGCGGGGCGGCGCGTAGGCCAGGCGGATGTCGCGCAGTTCCAGTTGTGTGATCCGGTAGAAGTCGGTGCCGTAGTACATGTTGGCGACGCTGCAGCGCACGCCGCCGGCGGCTTCGCACTCGGCCACGATCGCCTTGCTTGCACGGTCCACGGCATCGAAGTAGTCGCGCCCGGTCTTGCCGGCGGTGTCCTTCAGCACCGTATCGGTAACCTTGTCGTAACCCACCGTCACCCACACGCGGAAGTCGGGATTCGCGGGCAGTTCGCCAGCGGGGTCGGCTGCGATGAAGCCCTCATCGATCAGGTTCTGCCCAGGCTTGCTGTTGTACTGGATCACGCCGAAGGCGACGTGGTGGTTGGTCAGCAGCAGGCCATCCCGCGACACGAACGCGCCCGTCCCGCCGCCTGCGCGCACCACGGCACTGAGCGGCGCGGCGGTGACGTCCGCCAGCGTCTTCGGATCGCCCGTGAAACCGGCGTCGCGCAGTGTCTTGGCCAGCTGCGGCAGTTGCGAGGGCATCCACATGCCCTCGTCGGCCTCGGCGGGCAGGGACAGGGCGACGCCCAGGGCGAGGACGGAGTTAGAAAGTCGGCGGCGCATCGTCAGCATCCAACGGAGAGACCGCGACGATATCGGGCCTGCGCCGCTGCGGCAATGAAGGCGCGTGCCGTGCCGTCAGGGAGCGTCGCCGAGAAAGCGACGCCAGCGCGTCGCCGCGCGACGGATGCCGGCATGTTCGGCGTCGGCGAGTGCGCGCAGCGGATCGAGCACGATCTCGTCGTCGTTGCCGCCGCCGCGCTTCCAGGTCGCCGCCACCCGGCCGCCGACGATGATGGTGGCCGCGACCAGTCCATTGAGGCCGATCACGCGGCGCGCATGCGCGGCGTCCAGCACCGGCGTGCGGTCGCGATAGCCGATCAGGTATTCATCGAAGGCGGGCAGCAGGTGGATCGTGCGCGACCGCGGCGCAGCCGGTGCGCCGGCACGCCACCACCAGGTGGTGCCGTCGCGCGCTTCCCGTTCGGTCTCTGCGCTGGCGAGCGCCAGCGCGTGCACCGCATCCTTCTGCGTCAGTCCCGCCCACCAGGCGAGGTCGGCGGCGGTGGCGGGCGCATGGCCCTGCAGGTAGCGCAGCGCCAGCCGGTGCAGGGCTTCGTCGCGGTCCAGCGGTGCGTCTGGTGGCACCCACGCCTCCATCAGCACGAAGGTCGGCTGTCTGTTCTGGCGCGGCCCTTGGCAGATCACGCTCTCATGCGCCAGCCAGTTCAGCAGGTGGAGGCCGCGCTGACCGGAGCTGGCGATGCCGGCGGCGTCGAGCCGGGCATACAGGTCGGCGCGCGGGACCGCTGCGCCCTCGGCCAGCGCACGCTCGATGACGCGCCGCCCGGTCGCCAGCGTGGCCGCGTCGAGACCCAGGTCGCGCGCGATGCGCGCGGCATGCGCCGCCTGCACGCGCGGTGCGAGTAGCGCCACCATCCATCGCACGTCCTCGCGTGCAAGCAGGTGCAGCGTGCCACGCATCGGCCAGGTGCGCACGATCTCGCCGCGCGTGATCGCATCCTCCACCTGTGCCCGCGTCGCCGCTTCCGTCCGCAGGCCGATGGCCCACAGCGCAGCATGGTAGTCCTGCGCCTGCAGCGCGCCCATGTGGCGGACAACATCGGCAGGCGACGCGGCAAGGGGCATCGTTATGCCTTGCGCGTGCAGGCGTCGTGCCGTCAGCGACGGCAGCACGCCTACTTCTCCTTGCGCCAGTTGATCGAGCCGCGCGTCTCGATGGTGCTGGATTCGATTTCCACGTCGAACCCCTTGCGCAGCAAATACTTCAGCGTCACCGCCGATCCGGAGCCGATCATCGAGACCCCATAGCTGACGTACAGCTTGGGTGAGAGGTACTTGCCCACGCCGAACACGGAGCCGCCCAGCGTGCGCGATTCCAGCACCCCCGCATCGTCCAGCCCGATCTTCGCGCCCAATTGCGACGCGAGCAATCCTGCGCCCGCGCCCAGTGCGGACGAAGCCGCGTTGATGCGCTGGCTTTCGTCGCTGCTCGCCGTGTTGAGCGAGCGGCCCAGCACCAGGTAGGCGAGTGCTTCGGACTCGGACATCGCCGGGTTGGACCACACGCGCGCACGCGGCTGGCTGGCACGGCCGGTCACGTCGATACCGGCGGTGACGCTGGCGCTGACGACGTCGCGTTCGGCGCGGATGTTGATGCGCGGATCGGAGACGGCGTTGTTGCTCCACGTCAGTTCGCCGCGGGTGATGCGCAGCTTCTGCCCGTACGCCTCGTAGCGGCCGTCCACATCGAGCCGGCCGGTCGCCAGCATTTCGCGGCCCGGTTGCGAGCGCACGTGCAGCGTGCCGGCCAGCGTGCCTTCCAGCCCATAGCCCTTCAACCTGACCTCGTCACCGACCTTCAGCGACAGGTCCAGGTCGAGGCGCGAACTGGGTGCGCGCTCGGGATCGACGGGGTCCAGGATCACGACGTCTTCCGAGGCAGACACACCGTCGTCCAGTTTTTCGACATCGATGGTCGCCGACGGGATGCCTACCTCGCCGCGGACCTGGATGGTGTTGTCGGCGAAGCCCACCTGGATGTTCGGCGACGCCACCGCGCGCAGGTCGGTGGTGTCGGCGACCAGCACGTTGTCGCCGCGCACCTGGAACTGCAGTGGCGTGGTGTCGTTGTTCCAGCCCAGCGTGCCCGACACGTTGAGGATGCCGCCGGTGCCGGTGCCGCCGGTGGACGACACGGTCTTCATGCTTCCGTCGATGCGCGCGCTGCCGTCGGACAGTGCGACCAGCTCCGCGCCACCGTCGGTCAGCGACACGCCCAGCGCGGGAAGTTCGCCGGTGAATTCGGTCAGCGTCGCTTCGCCGCTCAGCAGCGGTCGTCCGCGCGTGCCCGCCACGCCGATATGCCCAGCCAACTTGCCACGCGGGCGTACCAGGTCCGGCGAGAACAGCTCCATCCAGAACAGGCGCGAGTTGTGGAAGTACAGGTCGCCCTTCAGCGGCGCGAATGCGTCCCAGCCGGTGTTGAACGTCGCATCCACGTAACCGTCGCCCTTGAAGCCGGTGCCCAGCCGGCCCTGGATGCGTTGCGGGGTGAAGTCCACGTCGAGGGTGAAGTTGTCGTAGCGGATGATCTCGCCGCGCGCGGTGGTGCCCATCTTCAGGCCGCCATCCAGCGACGCGAGGTGCACTTCGCCCTGCCAGGCGTTGCCGGCGGGGCGGAGCGTGGCATCGAGGGTGAACTCACCGCGCAGCGTCAGCGGACGACCATCGGCCGGCGGCAGCCACGGCTGCACCAGTGCGAGCGACAGCGCTTCGCCACGCACGGCCAGCCCCTGGCGCGGCCAGTTTGCGCTGGCGCACAGTTCGCCCCCGATGTCGGAGCCGAGGCAGCTCTCGGACAGCGTCCAGTTGGCGCCGTTCTGCGCGAAGCGTGCCGGTTGCCGCAAGGTCCATGGGTTGCCCTTCGACGGCGCGATGCGCAACGCGTCGAGCGTGCCCTGCCAGTGGGCGCCGCGTTTCTGCGCGGTGCCGGACAGCGCGACGGCGCCCATCGCGTTGCGCGCGTCGCCATCGAAGCGCAGGTCTTCCACGGCGCCTCGGGCGTTGAGAGCGACGGTGTCCAGTACCGCGCCCACGTCCACCGCGCTGCCCTGCAGCGCCAGGTTGCCGCTGCCACTGCGCCAGGGCAGGCGCCCGCGCAGGCTGAGCGTGCCCGCACTCCAGTCGTTCCAGCGCAGGTTCTCGCCACCGAGGTCGGCATCGATGTTCGGCGCATTGCGGGCGCCGGTGAGGCTGACCGTGCCGGCGAGCGTGCCGCTGGCCTCGGGCAGCAGGTCCGCGAGGTTGAACGGGCGGAACGCGGCGTCGATGGCCAGCGTATCGCCCACCTTGCCTTTCGCGGTGACGCGGCTGCCGCCGAGCGACAAGGCCAGATCGCCTTCGCCGTTGTTGCCGTCGAGCGCGAACGTGCCGCGTGCATCCAGCGGCCGGTCGCGCAGGCGACCCCTCAGCTTCGGTATGTCCAGCGCGCCCTGGAACAGGCCATCCTCGCGCTGGCGCCCCTTCGATGCGAGGTTGCCGGAGACGTTGCCGGTCCATCCTGCTGCGAAATAGCCGGGATCGAACCCGGCCAGCGTCGCCTTCACGTCCCAATCCAGCACCGGCGCCCAGCCGACCGTGCCGGTCGCATCGAGCGTGCCGGTCGGCATGGTGGCGCGCAGCGTTTCCAGCTGCACGCGCTCGGCATTGCCGCGGCCATCGAATTCCAGCAGCGCGCTTTCATCGCCGCGCGTCAGCGTGGCCTTGCCGATGGCGGCCCAGGCGTCCAGCTTGCCGGCCAGGCCGAAGTCGCCTTCGGCGCCGATCATGCTGTCCGCTTCCGTACCCCAGCGCAGGCCGCGCGCGTTGACGGCGAATCGGAATCCGGGATTCTCCGGCGCGGTGAAATCGGCGCGGCCGCGCAGCGAGGCATAGCCGTCGAACGCGCGGATCGCCAGCGGCTCCACGGTCAGCACTTCGCCGTCGATGCGCGCGTGCGAGGGTTCGATGACGACCGCGATGTCGCCCTGCCGCAACGTGCCCTGCAGGTCGGCGGCACCCCCGGCGCCCTTCGCGACCAGGTCGAACGAAACGGGGGTGCTGTCCTCCATCACGCCGAGCAGCGAGAGATCCAGGGCGTCGGACTTCGCCGCGAAGTTCCAGGTCGGCTTCGTCTCGCCGCGCAGCGTCAGCGTGGCGCGCACGGGGGCCGGCGCAGCGCCCGACACGCCGACGTTCATGCGCGCGCGATCGCCGCGTGCCACCAGGCCGATGCGCGCGGGCGTGCGACCCAGTGGCGCAGGGAACACTCCCGTCGCGGTGAGGTCGGTGGCGTAGCCGTCACGCGGTGCGTAACTGCCATGCACGCCGAATGCGCCGCGGTCGCTGGCGATGGCCAGCTTCTGCGCATGCACGTACCCGTTGCCGATGTCGATCGCGCCGGTTGCGCGCGAAATGTCGATGACCGGTTGTCCGCTCTGGCGGATCAGGAAGCGGTCGATCTCCAGGCCGTCGGCCTGGATCGCCAGCGGCATCTCGATCTGCGGCAACACGTCGGGCCAGCGCGGCAGCTCGAACGGTTCGTCGCTTTCGGGCACGTCGAGCATCGCGCCGCGCAGCTTCAGCACGTCCAGGCGCAGGCGCTTGCCGAGCAGCGGCCGCAGGTCGGGTTCCAGATAGACCTCGTCTGCGGTGAAGCGGATCGTGTCCCAGCGGAAATCCACGCCGCGCAGCGTCAGCGGACCGGCGATGGGGCCATCGACTTGCTTGTATGTCAGCGATGCGTCCGCCGGCAGCCGCGCCTGGATCTGCGCCAGCAGCACGTCGCGCCCGGCCACCGTCTGCAACAGCCAGTACAGGCCGATGCACAGCAGCACGAGCAGCACGCCGCTGCCGATCGCGCTGCGGATCGCCAACGTGCGCATGCGCGCCTTGCGGCGCGCGCGCAACTCGGCGATGCGCGCTTCGCGCTCTTCCGGTGTCAGGTCGTCGGGGAGCGCCTTCTTCCTCACAGGTCGGTCCCGATGTTGAGGTAGATCTGGAAGCTGGAATCCGGGTCGTTCAGGCCATGCGCCACGTCGAGGCGGACGGGACCGACCGGCGAACGCCAGCGCAGGCCCACGCCGATGCCGGTGCTGAGGTCGGGGCGCGTGCCGTCGAACGCACTGCCGGTATCCACGAACACCGCGCCGCCGTAAGGACCGCCCTTCGGATAGAACTCGTATTCAACGCTGCTGGTGAGCACGTTCTTCGCGCCAAGCGCGTAGTCGCCGCGGCGCGGCCCGACCTCGCGCCAGGCGTAGCCGCGGATGCTGCGGTCGCCGCCGGCGAAGAAGCGCAGCGAAGGCGGCATCGCCACCAGCGAACTGGTGAAGGTGTGCCCGTATTCGCCGCGCACGATCAGCGTGCTGTTGGCCTTGTAGCGCTGCGACCAGCGCGCGCGCATGTGGAACTGCAGGAAGTTGGCGTCCGAGCCCGCGCCGTCGACGCCGCCGCGCAACAGGAGGGACCCTGCCAGCTGGTCGGGACGGTTCGAACCGACCGGCGAATTGGTGTAGTCCGCGCGCAGCGACGGGTAGGTGAACGTGGCGTACTGCACGGTGGTGTCGGGCAGGCCGGTCAACGGATCATCCTCGACATAGCGCCAGCGTTCCCGCAGCGCGTGGATCGAGGCCACCGCCGTCCAGTCCTCGCTGACCTGGCCGCTGCGGCTGCCGGTGAACTCGACATGGCGCAGGTCGATGTAATCCGTCTGTTCGTCGCTGGCCTGCAAGCCGACCGTGTACCAGCCATCGAGCCATTTGAACGCGGGGATGCGGTACTGCGTGAGCAGCGTCTTGCGCTTCTGCGCGTAATCCAGGTGCGTGGAAAGTTTGTGCCCGCGCGAGTTGACGTAGCGCCGGTCCAGCCCCAGCCGGATACCCGGGCCGCTCTCGGTGCCGTATGCCAGGCCGGCGGTGTAGATGTCGCGCTTGGCCAGCTCCAGGTTCACGTCGATCGGCACGCGCCCGTCGACGGCCTTGTCGGGATTGGCCTGGATGTCGATGCTGGAGAAGTAGTCCAGCCCGACCAGCGATTCGCGCAGCCGGTCCAGCTTGCCCTGGTGGAAGTAGCTGCCTTCTTCCCAGTACACCAGCTTGTCGAGCAGACCGGGGTCGAACTTGTCCTGGTGGAAGGTCGTCGCCCCCATGTCGTAGCGGATGCCGCTGACCCAGCCGAGCGCGATGTCGGCGGCGTGGTCGGCACGCGTGATCTCCACGCGGCGATGGGTGAAGTCCGCATCGAAGTAACCGCGGTCCGCCAGGCGCCGCACGATGGCCAGCTTGCTCGCCTCATAGGTGGTGTGGTCGAAGACATCCCCGACATCCGGCGCGAAGGCGGCCAGGTCTTCCTTGAGGTAACGGTCTTCGCCGCCTTCGCCTTCGATGGACAGGTCGCGCCTGCGCACCCGCACCGGCTCGCCGAGCTGCACGCGCACGACCACCGTCAGGCGCTCGTCTTCCGCGGCCTCGCTGCGCGGGGCATCGATGGTGATGGTGGGCGAGTAGTAGCCGAACGGCTCCAGGGCCTCGCGCGTTTCGGCGACGGCTTCGCCCAGCAGGTATTCCAGCCGCGATTCGCCGAGGCGATTGCCGAGCGAGTCGTTGAGCGACAGCGCGGCGTTGATGTTCTCGACCATCAGTTCGTCGTCCAGCCCCTCGACCTGCACCTTGTCGACGATGGCCGCAGCCCAGGCGGGACCGGTGGCGGCGAGCAGAACGGCGACGGTGGCGAGGCGGGGGAATCGACACATGCGGGGAGGATACCCGGTGAGGGTTAAGCGGGGTGAAAGGTCGCGGGCGTCACGCGAGTCGCGGTTCACGGGAAGCCACGCTGATCGCGCATGTGGAGTGATCCCTCGCCCCGCGTGCGGGGAGAGGGTGCCGAAGGCGGGTGAGGGGCGAACGGAGCAGGGGCACTGCTGCGCCTGTACAAGCACCGCGCTCTGCCCCTCATCCGCCCGCTGGGCACCTTCTCCCCGCCATGCGGGGAGAAGGAAACAAGCTTCAGCTCGACAGATGCTCGATCGCCGCCACCGCGCGGAAGCGATCAGCCAGGCGCTTCAGCAGGGCCAGGCGATTGGCACGCACGGCCGGGTCGTCGGCGTTGACCATCACGCTGTCGAAGAACGCATCGACCTGCGGCCGCAGGCGGGCGAGGTGGTTCAACACGGTGACGTAGTCGTGGTGGTGCAGGGCTTCGTCCGTCTCGCCGAGCACCGCTTCCACCGCTTCGGCCAGCGCGCTCTCGGCCGGGTCGGTCAGCAGCGCGCGGTCGATCGCATGCGGGATGGCGATGTCGGCCTTCTTCAGGATGTTGCCGATGCGCTTGTTGGCGGCGGCCAGCGCTTCGGCTTCGGGCAGTGCGGCGAAGGTGCCGATGGCGTCGAGGCGCGTGTCGAAGTCGTAGAGGGAGGCGGGCTTCAGTTCGGCGACCGCGTTGAAGTGCGCGGCAGGCACGCCCTTCTCGGCATAGTAGCTGCGGAGGCGGTCGAGGATGAAGTCGTAGATTTCAATCGCGATGTCTTCGTTATCACGCATTTGCGTACTGCCGACCTGCACATTGGCAACGACTACGCCCTTCTTCTTCGCATCTTCTGCGTCCGACAACTGCTTTTCTGCTTTGACGAAAAGCATCGCGTTTGTGGTGGAATCTACTGATTCGGAGATCAAACCCTTTACGTCGAGGGCGAACCCACTCTCGATCACCGTCCTCGCCAACCCCAGCGCATTCCGCCGCAGCGCAAACGGATCCTTGTTGCCGGTCGGCTTCAGTCCCGCCGCGAATCCGCCCGCCAACGTATCCAGCCGCTCCGCAATCGCCAGCACCTTGCCCAGCGGCGACAGCGCGATGTCGTCGCCGGCGAAGCGCGGCTGGTAGGCCTCGTCGATGGCCAGCGCGATCTCCTTCGCTTCACCCGCCGCGAGCGCGTAGTGGCGCCCCGCGATGCCCTGCAGTTCGGGGAACTCGTTGACCATGCGCGACTGCAGATCGTTCTTCGCCAGCAGCGCCGCCTTGCGAGCCTGTTCCGGATCTGCACCGACCTGCGCGGCGATCGTCTCCGCCAGCGCGGCCACGCGCGCGACCTTGTCGGCGACGCTGCCCAGCTTGGCCTGGTAGGTGACGGTCTTCAGTCCGTCGCCCATCGAGACGAGTCCCTGCTTCAGGTCCTCGTCGAAGAAGAACTTCGCGTCGCTGAAGCGCGGACGGATCACGCGTTCGTAGCCCTTGCGCACTTCGTCGACGTTCTGCGATTCGATGTTGGCGATGCCGATGAAATGCTCGGTCAGCCTGCCGCCGTCGCTCAGTACCGGGAAGAATTTCTGGTTGATCTCCATCGTCTCGATCAGCGCTTCCTGCGGCACGGCCAGGAACGCGGATTCGAAACTGCACAGCACCGCCGCCGGCCACTCGGTCAGGCAGACCACCTGCTCGAGGTTGTCGTCGGTGATGCGCGCGCTGCCGCCGGCCTGCGCCGCGGCCTTCTGCACTTCCTCGACGATGCGGGCGCGGCGCGCGTCGGCATCGACCAGCACCTTGGCGCCACGCAGCGCATCCACGTAATCATCTGGCTGGCCGATCCAGACCGGCTTGTCGTGTTCGAAGCGATGGCCGCGGCTCATGCGGTCGGATTTCACGCCGAGCACCTCGGCGTCCACCACGTCCTTGCCCAGCAGCAGCACCAGCCAGTGCACCGGCCGCGCGAACGCGTAGTCGTGGTCGCCCCAGCGCATCGGCTTGGGAATCGGCATGCCGGCCAGCGCCTCGCGCACGATATCGGCCAGCAGGTCGGCGGTCTTCGCGCCCGGCTTCACCGAACGATGGACGAAGCGCTCGCCCTTGCCGTCGGTGGTGCGCTCCAGCGCGGTCCAGTCGATGCCCGCTTTCGCAGCGAAACCTTCCAGCGCCCGGGTCGGTGCCCCGTTCGCGTCCAGCGCGATGTTGAGGTACGGGCCGAGCACTTCGGATGTCTGCTCGGGCTGTTCCACGTCCACGGCCGGCAGCAGCAACGCCAGGCGGCGCGGCGTGTACAGCGGCTTGGCGTCGCCGCGCTCGTGGCCGATGCCACGCTTGTCGAGCGCCGCGATCACGCCATCGAAGAAGGCCTGCGCCAGGCCCGGCAGTGCCTTGACCGGCAGTTCTTCGGTGCCCAGTTCGATCAGCAGGGGTTTTTGTTCGCTCATGTGCATGCAACCTTGCGTTGTTCCCATCTCCCTGCGGGAGAAGGTGCCCGAAGGGCGGATGAGGGTGCGGCGGAGTCATTGGGGGTGAACGATCCGGATTCCGCCGTACCCTCTCCCCAACTCCTCTCCCGGTGGGAGAGGGGCTTCAAGCAGATTCTTTCTTCAAACCAGGAAAACCCAGTTTTTCGCGCTGCGCGTAGTAAGCCTCGGCCACCCCCTGCGCCAGCTTGCGCACGCGCAGGATGTAGCGCTGGCGCTCGGTGACCGAGATCGCGCGTCGCGCGTCCAGCAGGTTGAAGCTGTGGCTGGCCTTGCAGACCTGCTCGTAGGCGGGGAGCGGCAGGCCGGCCTCGACCAGCTTCAGCGCTTCGTTCTCGCAGGCGTCGAAGCGGTGGAACAGTTCTTCCACGTCGGCGTGCTCGAAGTTGTACGTGCTCTGTTCCACCTCGTTCTGGTGGTACACGTCGCCGTACTTCACCACGCCCTGCGGGCCGACCGTCCATACCAGGTCGTAGACGTTGTCGACGTTCTGCAGGTACATGCAGAGGCGCTCGAGACCGTAGGTGATCTCGCCCAGTACCGGCCGGCATTCCAGGCCACCGGCCTGCTGGAAGTAGGTGAACTGGGTGACTTCCATGCCGTTGAGCCAGACCTCCCAACCCAGGCCCCAGGCGCCGAGCGTCGGCGACTCCCAGTTGTCCTCGACGAAGCGCAGGTCGTGCACGCGCGGATCGATGCCCAGCGCCTTCAACGACCCCAGGTACAACTCCTGGATGTTGTCGGGGTTGGGCTTCATCACCACCTGGTACTGGTAGTAGCGCTGCAGGCGATTGGGGTTCTCGCCGTAACGGCCGTCGGTCGGTCGGCGGCTGGGCTGCACGTAGGCGGCATTCCACGGCTCGGGCCCGAGCGCGCGCAGGAAGGTGGCGGGATGGAAGGTGCCGGCGCCGACTTCCAGGTCCAGCGGCTGGATCAGCACGCAGCCCTGGTCGGCCCAGTACTGGTTCAGGGTCTGGATCAGCGCCTGGAAACTCAGGCCCTGGAAGGTGGTTACCGGTGAAATGGTTTGTCCGGCCATCGCGTTATCGTGCACTGCGGAAAAGCGGGCTAGTATACGGGCAAGCCCTTGTCCTTCCGCCGTTTTCCGCCCGTTCGCCGCCGTCGTGGATATGTCCGTGAAAGCCCCTTTCCTCATCGTCGAAACCGGCCAGCCGGTGCGCTCGATGCGGCGTTATGGCGGCTTCCCGCACTGGATCCGCGTGGCCGCCGGGCTGGAGGCGCACGAGACCGTGGTGGCGAATGTGGAGCGCGGCGATGCGCTGCCATCGCGCGAAGGCTTCGCCGGCGTCATCGTCAGCGGCTCGGCCGCCATGGTCACCGACCGCGCCGACTGGAGCGAGCGCAGTGCCGACTGGCTGCGCGACGCCGCCCACGAGGGCCTGCCGCTGCTCGGTATCTGCTACGGGCACCAGTTGCTGGCGCATGCGCTGGGTGGCGAGGTCGCGTACAACCCGGCCGGGCGCGAATCCGGCACGGTCCACATCGACCTGCACCCGCAGGCACAGGACGATCCGCTCTTCGCCGCGCTGCCGCGCAAGTTCACGGCCCACGCCACCCATGTACAGACCGTGGCCCGGCCGCCGGATGGCGCGACCGTGCTGGCCCGGTCCGAGCAGGACGACTGCCATGCGTTCCGCTGGCGCGATCGCGCCTGGGGCGTGCAGTTCCATCCCGAATTCGCCACCCACCACATGCGCGGCTACGTGCACGCCCGCGCCGAGCACCTGCGCAGCGAGGGCCGCTGCCCCGGCACCATCGCCCGCGGCGTGACGGCGGCGCCGCAAGCCCGCAAACTATTGCGGCGGTTCGTCCGCCATGCGCGTGGCCTGCACGCGCGCTGAGCCTTCCTGCTGTACTTCTCCCAGAGATCCCCGATGTCGACGATCAACAAGGTGCCGGCCAGTGCCGGCGCGGAATGGCTGCTGGCGGGCTTCGCGCTGCTGAAGCGCGCGCCGGTGCCGCTGGCGACGCTGGCGGTGCTGTGGGGCTTGTTGTCGATGGGCGTGGCGCTGGTGGCGGTCTCGGTGCCGGCGATGACGCTGGCGATGCAGTTCCTGCTGGTGCTGGCGGGGCCGCTGTTCTTCGCCGGCATGCTCTGGGCCGTGCGCGAAGTCGACCAGGGTCGCGCGGCGCAGCCGTCGAACCTGCTGCAACCGGTCCGCGACGGTCATGCGCCGGCGCTGCTGGCTACCTTGTTGCCGCAACTGCTGGCGGCACTGGCCATGGGTGCGCTGCTGTTCGTGCTCGTGGGCACCGAACAGTTGCAGCACCTGGCGGACGTCTACCAGAAGATGCAGACCATCGCGGCCGCCGGCGGCCAGCCCGATCCTTCGCTCGTCGAAGGCCTGCCCGCCGGACGCCTGTTGCTGTGGCTGCTCCTGGTGGCGGTGGCCTTCGTGGCGGTGAAGTGGATGACGTTCATCGCCTCGCCCCAGATCCTGTTCTCGAGCACGCCTGTGATGGACGCGATGCGCAACAGCCTGCGTGCCTGCCTGCACAACTGGACCGCGATGCTGGTGTTCTACCTGCTGGCCGGCATCGCCATCTTCGCCATCGGCATGGGCTCCTTCCTGGTCGCGTCGATCCTGGCATTGGCGGTGGGCGCGGCGATCGCGATGGGGTTGTGGCAGTTCACCCTGATGGCGCTGGTGATGCCGGTGCTGGCCGGCGCGGCGTACGCGGCGTGGCGGCAGATGCTGGGTGAAGGCGCGGATGCGGCGGGTGTGCCGACGGCGCCGTCGCGGATCGAGGTTTAGGCCACAGGCCGAGACCGGCGCAGACGCCCACTCCGCATTCCCTAGAGCCGGGCTTGCTCGGCCGAGCCGCCGGCCAACGTCGGTCGGAGCAGCGGAGCAAGCGCGGCGCTACGACAAGCGATCACTTGCGGTCGAGGCAGCATCGCTTGCAGAGCCGCGCGACTACGACGCTTCGGGCCCCGGCTTCGGTTTGAGCCATCCGGCCGCGATGATGCCAAGTTCGTACAGCAGGCACATCGGGATCGCGAGCATCAGTTGCGACACCACATCGGGGGGGGTGATCAGTGCGGCGATGACGAAGACACCGACGATTGCGTAGCCGCGACCTTCGCGGAGCTGCTGCGGCGTCACCCAGCCCAGCAGCACCATGATCACCAAGGCCACGGGCAGCTCGAAGCTCACGCCGAAGGCCAGGAAGATCACCATCACGAAGTCCAGGTACTTCGCCGGGTCAGGCGCCAGCGTCACGATGTCGGGCGTGAACACCGTCAGTGCGTGGAACACGCTGGGCAGCACGAGGAAGTAGGCGAACGCGCACCCCGCGTAGAACAGCACGATGGCTGACACCAGCAGCGGCATCGCCAGGCGCTTCTCATGCCTGTAGAGGCCGGGCGCGACGAAGCTCCATGCCTGGTACAGCAACCAAGGCGAGGACAGGAACAACGCGAGGAAGAACGCCAGTTTGATCGGCGCGAAGAACCCGGACGTCGGGTCGCTGGCGATCATCTGCGTCGCCTGGCCTGCGGGCAGCTGCGAAATCAGGGGCTGCGCCAGATGGTCGTACAGCTGCCGGACGAAGGGAAGCAGCGCCAGCAGGATGATGCCGGTGCCCGCCAGCCCGCGTACCAGCCGCGTGCGCAGTTCCAGCAGATGCTCCATCAGGCTGCTTTCGGCTTCCTGATCCGGGGAGGCGCGATTCATCGCGTTTCCTTCGGCGGGAAGAGGTCGGCCGTGGTGCCTGCATCCGGTGCCGGCGCATCGCTTGCCGGCAGGCCGTGCTGCGTATCGGTCGTCGCGATCGGCGTACGCTCCTCGTCCACGCCGACGGCCGGATCCGGATCGGGCGACACCTCCGGTGGCCTGGCGAGGGCCGGTGGCGTGATGGCGGATTCGACGTCGTCGCGAAGCGCCTTGGCGTCCTCGCGCGCCGCCTGGCGCACGTCCTCGAACTGGCGTTCGGTCTCGCGCGCGCTGTCGCGGATACGCTGCTCGGTATCGCGCAGGGCGTCCTGAGCATCCTTGAGGTTGCGCTTGAGTTCTTCGGACGCGAGCTCGCGCTCCAGCTCGTCCTTCACCGAGTACCACTGCGCGCGGGCGCGTCGTACCCACAGGCCGGCGAACCGCGCCGCCTTGGGCAGGCGCTCGGGGCCGAGCACGATCAACGCGACGACCGCGATGACCAGCAGTTCACTGAAACCGATATCGAACATGGTCGCGGCGGACGTCCCGCCGGATCAGCGGGCGTCGCGGTCGCGCTCTTTGGCGGCGTCGGATGCGTCGCTGCGCGACTGGTCATCGAGCTGGCCGGCGGGCTTGTCGTCGTCCTTCATGCCCTTCTTGAAACCCTTGACCGCTTCGCCTAGGTCCTGACCGGCATTGCGCAGGCGCTTGGTGCCGAAGACGAGCAACACGACCACCAGCACGATGATCCAATGCCAGATGCTCAAACCGCCCATGGTGTGCTCGCAGGAAAGTTGGGGCGCTCAGGATAGCGCAGGCAGACCGCCGGGATGGCGATCCACCGCCCATTACTTCCGTTACGGGGTGCCATCCAGCGGTTCGGTGCGCACCTCGCCGTCCTGCACGGGCTCGAATCCCTGCGCTTGGGCCGGGGCTTCGACGACCACCGGCGCGACGGCGGGCGCAGGTGCGCGCGGAGCGGCCGATGCCGTTACGCCGGTCGTGCCACGGTTGCCGCGTGCCAGTTCGGTGACTTCCTCCAGCTCGTCGCGGAAGCCGACCACCGCATCCGATGGCTGCCCGGCGCGGCTCTCGAAGATGGCGCGAGGCGTGGCGGCGCTGCCGTAGACCGAGGTGTTGGCTTCGTCGTCGATCTGCAGCACCGCGCCATCGAGCGCCACCCCGGCGAACAGACCGCGCGCCCGCGACCACGACCAGATCTCGGCCTTCAGCTGGCCGTCGGTGGATGCGCTGGCGTTGCGGCCCACCGGACCGGCGGCCACGCCTGCGTCGGCGCCGAGGGTGAACTTGCCGTTGACGATGGAGTCGAGCGAGCGGTCGTTGCGGAACACCAGCACCACGTCCGACGACTGCACGCCAGCCTGGAAGCCGATGCTGCCACCGGTGAGCTTGATGAAGACCGGCTGCGACCAGCTGCCGTCCGGGTTCTTCACCGACATCAGGCCGTGGCCGCGACGGCCGCCGATCACCAGCCCCGCCTTCAGCGTGTCGGGGATCACGACGATCGCCCGCCCTTCGTCGAGCAGCTTGTCGGGAATGCCGTTTTCCGGAATGCGCTGGATTTCGTTGAGCACGCGCACTGCATTGGCGGCGCGCTCGTCTTCCTTCGGCCCCGCGATGGCCTGGCCGGCGAACAGGGCGGCGGCCAGCGCGAGCGCGGTGGGCGGCAGCAGGCGACGGGAGGTGCGGTTCATGGCGGCTCCATAAGGGGGTTTCGCAGCAGGACGCTGCAACTGCTTGAAAGTAGGCGCGCAGGGATGAATCGGTGCTGACAGCGGGCGCCGACCACCGGTGGCGCAAGACCGGCTCGGTGCGATGCAGGGGCTCTGCCACAATACGCGGATGTCCGACACGCCCACCGCCCTGCTCGTCGTCAACCTCGGTACGCCCGAGGCGCCGACACCCCGCGCCGTCCGGCGCTACCTGGCCGAATTCCTGCACGACCATCGCGTGGTGCAGCTGACGCGATGGCTATGGTGCCCGCTGCTGCACTTCCTGATCCTGCCGCTGCGGGGACCGAAGGCGGCCGCGAAGTACGCCAGCATCTGGCTGCCCGAGGGTTCGCCGCTGGCCGTGTACACGCGTCGCCTGGCCGTTGCGCTGCAGGCACGGTTGCCGGCATGGCGCGTGCGGGATGCGATGCGCTACGGCGAGCCATCGGTGGCCAGCCGCCTGCAGGCGCTGCGGGCCGAGGGCATCCGCCGCGTGGTCGTGCTGCCGCTGTATCCGCAGTACTCCACGACCACCACCGAGTCGGTGCGCGACGTGGTCGTGCGCGAGGCGACGGGCTTGGAGGTGCGCTTCATCGAGGACTATTCCGTCGATGCCGGTTGGGTGCAGGCGGTCGTCGATGCGATCCGCCAATGGCGCGCGCGGCAGGGGGCGGGCGAGCACCTGCTGTTCTCCTATCACGGGCTGCCGCAACGACTGGCGCGCAACGGCGACCCGTATCCGCAGCGCTGCGAGGCCAGCACGCGTGCCATCGTGCAGGCGCTGGGACTGCGCGACGGCGAGTGGACGCTGACCTACCAGTCCCGCTTCGGCAAGGAGCGCTGGCTGGAACCGGCCACCGACACCACCCTGCAGGCGCTGGTGGCGCGCGGTGTGCGCAAGGTCGATGTGGTGTGTCCGGGCTTCGCGGTGGATTGCCTGGAGACGCTGGAGGAGGTCGGTATCGGCTTCGCGGAGCAGGTCGCGCACGCCGGCGGCGAGCTGCGTTACATCCCGTGCCTCAACGATGATGGGCAGCATGCCGATGCGCTGGCTGCGCTGGTCCGCCAAGCGGACGACGCGCGCGCATGACGTTGGAGGCATTCGAGGTCGACATCGCGCTGGGCCGCATCAGCGGGCTGCGCAGTGCGGCGAAGACGGGTCCGCGCGTGCTGGCCCTGCATGGATGGCTCGACAATGCGGCCAGCTTCGTCCCGCTCGCCGGCCATCTGCCCGGGATACAGCTCGTAGTGCCGGACCTGCCGGGCCATGGGCGCAGCGCGCATCTTGCGCCCGGGGCGGAGTACACCAGTGGCGTGGCGGTCAACGCGGCGCTCGATATCGCCGATGCGCTGGGCTGGGAGACGTTCTCGCTGCTCGGCCATTCGATGGGTGCCGGGATCGCCAGCCTGATGGCGGCCGCCGTGCCGCAGCGCGTGGAGCGCCTGGTGGTGATCGAAGCGCTCGGTGGCCTGGCCGAGACCGTCGAACGCACGGCCGACCGGTGGCGCGAGGCGATCGCCGCTGCGCGTTCGCTGCCGGGCAAGCAGCTGCGCGTGTTCGGCGACCTCGCGGCACCGGTGCGGGCGCGCATGCAGGCGAACCAGTTGAGCGAACCCGCCGCGCGCCTGCTGGTCGAGCGCGGGGTACGGGCGGTCGACGGCGGCTATGTCTGGAGCAGCGACCCGCGCCTGACCCTGCCCACCCCGCAACGACTGGACGAGGCGCAGCTGGCAGCGCTGGTGGCAGGCGTCGCCTGTCCGACCACCGTGGTCTACGCGGACCCGCCGCAGGCCTATTTCCCGGAACCGTTGCGCTCGCAGCGGGCGGCACTGCTGCCCGACGGCCGGCTGCATGTCATCCCCGGCACCCACCACCTGCACATGGAAGACCCCGCGACGGTCGCCGCGCTGGTCTCAGCGTTTCTGCTGCCCTGACGCGCCGCGCTTGGCGGAATGGAACGCTACCGCCAGCGCGATATCGCCCTTCCGGATCGGCGCGCTGCTCCGCCACCATGCGGTGGTGGCGGCATCCAGTTCGCTGTCGTCCTGCGCCAGGCGGCGCAGCAGGGTGATGTCTTCCGCACTGGCCAGTTGCTCGTCGGGAAGGTAATACCGCTCCAGCGGAAGCCGCGCAGCCTCCGGCGTGCGGGTCAGGCGTGCAATGAGTGCTATGGCGGCGAAGCCCAGCAGCACGTAGCCGGCCAGGAGGGTGGGAATCGAATCCCGCGCGCTGCCCACCCACGCCACGGTTCCGGCCACCAACAACAGCGCGAGGAGCAGCCTGGCGACACGGTCGAATCGCTGGATCGCACTGGCAGCCCGCCGACGCTCGCGTGCGCGGTTGCCGGCCTCTTCCACCGACAGGCTCTTGCGGCTCATCAGGGCGCGACGGGCATTGAGGCTGGCCGCTGTCTCGGAGGCGGGGACGGCATACAGCGAGAACTTCCGCATCGAATCTGCACGTTCGTCGCGCGTGGCGGAGACGGCAGGGGAAGGGGAACGGGGGGTAAGCGGGCGGTGATCCATGGCGATACCGGCAGTGGGAAGGATCCGACGAGGTGTCGGCGCTCCCCAGGGGGGCCGCCACCATCGGCTCCCCACTGAATCGTGACGCACGTCTCACTCAGGACATGCAATCCCTTCTCATCCGCCCTGGCGGGTCTCGAGGAGACGATGCAGCGAGGCCTTCAGCCGACGCCCTTCCGCATGGAACCAGGCGCGTTCGTCGCGCCAGGCCGGAAAGCGGACTTCGACCTCCCGCCAGAAGGCTGGCGAATGGTTGGCCTGGAGCAGATGGCACAGCTCGTGGACCAGCACGTATTCGAACGCCGAAGGGCGGCCCAGCACCAGCGCCAGGTCCAGCGTCAGGGTGCCATCGGGTGCCAGCGACCCCCATTGCGAGGACATCACCTTCAGGCGGATCTGCCGCGGCGCCCGGGGCAGTCCCGCGAGATAGCCCGGCAGCCAACGACCGATGTCGGCACGCGCTTCGGCCTCGTAGAAGCCGCGCAGCGTCCTCCGCAAGGTCGCATCGCTGAGGCGGGCAGGCAGGAATGCATGGATGCCGTCCTGCTGCCGTTCGATCCGCGCGAAACGTCCCTCGTGCCAGTGCAGCGGAAGGTCTTCGCCGCGCAGCGGCAGGTGGCTCGTCACGCCCGGCGCCCAGGGTATCGCGTCGTCATCGGGTGCATGGCGGGCGAGCTGTTCGCCCAGCCACCCGCGATGCTGCTGCAGGAAGCGGTCGCCGGAAACCAAACTCGCGCGCCACGGCAGCGTCAGCCGTGCGCCGCGTTCGTCGACGCTGAGCTTCAGGCGCTTCGCACGGGGATCGCGGACGCGGCGGACTTCGATGGTCGCGCCGTCATCCAGCGTCAGGTGAACCACATCGCGTTCGATGCTTCGCGGGGGGGCGGGTTTGCGGTGGAGCAGTCGGAGCATGGGCACGCCGTAGCGGTGAACGAAGAAGCCGGCGTAGGCGCCGGCTTCTTCGTGGGGACATCAGGCCGGCGCGATCACTGTCGGTACCGGTAGGCCGAGGAACTGGCCATGGGGCGTCCGTAGGGAACGCCCACCGACGGGGGACCGGGAGGTTGGGAGGCGACAAGCGCGTGGGCCTCCTGACGCCAGCCGGTCAACAGCCGTTCGCAGCGGTTGGCCAAGCCGCGTTCGTCATCGGTGGCGGCGAAGGCCTTGTCGTCGCATTGGCGGATGAACTGCTTGCCGGAGGGCGTCAGCACGTCCGGGGTGACAAGCTTGAAGTCGTGGCGCGCAGCGTGCGTGGACGCCTCAGGCGCCGACTCGGGCGTGGCCATGCATGATCCCGCCGTCGTCAAGGCGACACCCAGGGAAAACACGATCAGGATCGACTTCATCTCACTCTCTCCTTGTGTGGTCGGCAATCGATCCTGCGCCCGCCTCCGGACGCGTGTCAATGCGAAGGCATCCCACCCTCGGACCGCGGACCGATTCAGCTTTCGACCTTGCTGAGCTTCAACGCATGCTCCAGCACCAGGAACAGCCGCTTCAGCTCGCCCGCCATCAGGGCGAAGCGGGCATCGAGCTCGGCGCGCAGGTCGTCGTGTTCGGTGTTCTCCAGCTGGTCGACCGCGCCGTCGAGGAACTTCAGCTTGCGCACGATCAGGTCCTCGCCGAGGACGAACGACACGTGGTCGTCCAGCACCAGCGCGAGCTTGGTGACCTGCTTGCCCGCCTCCAGGTGCTTGGCGATCTCGTCGCTCTGCAGTTCCTGGTTCTGGCACTTCACCACCGCGCCGCCTTCCATCGCATCCTTGAGCTCGCATTCCTCACCCAGCGACAGGCCCTCCGGCAACGGCTCGCCGGCGATCCAGCCAGTCAGCACGCTGCGCGGCGCCACTTCGGCGTTGAGCGGCAGGGCGGGGAAACTGCCCAGGGCGCGGCGCACTTCCGACACCACGTTCTCGCCGGTCTTGCGCGAAGACGCATCGACGGCGATGAAGCCGTGCTCCAGGTCGATCAGCGCGTCGGTGCGCGACGGCTTCACGAACGCGCGCGGCAGCAGTTCGTGCAGCAGGTCGTCCTTAAGGCGCTTGCGGGTCTTGCCCCCGGGCTTGCGGCCTTCCTTCGCTTCGATTTCCAGCAGCTTCTTCTGCAGCAGGTCGTTGACCACCGCGCCGGGGAGGATCTTGTCCTCGCCGCCGACGCTGAGCCAGATGGCGTCGTTGATGCGGTGGGAAAGCGCGTCTTCGCCGCGACCGAACGGGGAAATGAAGCCGCGCGAGGACAGCTCCAGCGGGCCGACCGGCTTGAGCACCGCCTCCGGCAGCAAGTCGTCGAGCTGGGAAAAATCGAGGGAGGTCGGGAAACGGAACAGCGTGAGATTGCGGAAGAACATAATTATCCAGAAGTTGGGAAAAGTCGCTCCTCCCGTGGACGGGCGGAGTGATCGAAACGGAAGCGTTACTGCGGTGTCTCGCCGTCGGCGTGCGGCTCACCGGCCAGCCATGCATGGGCGTCCGGCAGCGGGGCGCCGTCGCGATGGCCCAGCGAGAGGAAGTCGAACAGTCTTGCGTCGCTCAACTGCGACGGACGGATATCGCCCAGCGCGCGCGCGATGGTCTCGATGCGGCCGGGCGTGTCCCGCTCCCAGGCATCCATCATCTTCTTGACCTGCTTGCGCTGCAGGTTCTCCTGGCTGCCGCACAGGTTGCAGGGGATGATCGGGAACGCCTTCGCATCGGCGTACGCGGCGATGTCGTCCTCGCGGACGTACGCCAACGGGCGGATCACCACGTGCTTGCCGTTGTCCGACAGCAGCTTGGGCGGCATGCCCGAGAGCTTGGCGTGGAAGAACAGGTTGAGGAAGAACGTCGCCACCAGGTCGTCGCGGTGGTGGCCCAGCGCGATCTTGGTGAAACCGTTGTCCTCGGCGTAGCTGTACAGCGCGCCGCGGCGCAGGCGCGAGCACAGCGAGCACATGGTCTTGCCTTCCGGAATCACCCGGTTGACGACCGAGTAGGTGTCCTGCTCGATGATGTGGAAGGGCACGCCGACGCGTTCCAGGTACTCCGGCAGTACCTGTTCCGGAAACCCGGGCTGCTTCTGGTCCAGGTTCACCGCCACCAGCTCGAAGCGCACCGGCGCCTTCTTCTGCAGCTGCAGCAGGATGTCCAGCATCGTGTAGCTGTCCTTGCCGCCGGACAGGCACACCATCACCTTGTCGCCGTCCTCGATCATGCCGAAGTCGGCGATCGCCTGGCCGACCTGGCGGCGCAGGCGCCTGGCCAGTTTGCCCTGCTCATGCGCGATACGGCGCGGGTCGACGGCCGGGCGGCGCAGGACGGGGTCGGGCAGGGGCAGGACGGTACTCATGCCTCCATTCTACCCGGCGCCCCGACGCGCCCTTGCCCCGGCGCACGGAGGGGCGCGTCGTGCCTGGCAGCCACCGTCCCGTCGCGTGCGGCCGGCACCGGCGCGCGGTGACGGTGGGGAGGGCGACGGTGTACGCTCATCGCGTGAACATCGACAGTCTCGCCGACATCACCGACAAGATCGCCGCGCTCCGGGTCGAACATCGCGATCTGGACGACGCCATTGCGCGCCTCGTCGATGATGCGGACGCGGACGAAGTGGCGATCAAGCGCTTGAAGAAGCGCAAGCTGTGGCTGAAAGACTGCATCGCGCGCCTGGAGAGCGCACTGATCCCGGACGAGCCCGCCTGAGTTCCGCACGACGGACATGGCGTTGGCCCGCGAGGCGGGCCAACGGAAGCAGGAGCGGGGGGCCGGGTCGAGTGCCCCGCCGTCCACCGTCAGGGCGGCCGGGAGTATGCCACTCGAAAAGGAGCGGTCGGGCGCGGGACGGGCATTCACCAGAGCGATAGCCGCCGCGCATGTCGCCAGGCGGGCAAGGTGGATGAGATGCATGAAATGCACCGGATTCCCCTGTGTGTGTCGACATTGCGTGTGGCGCCCGGGTTTCCACCGTGTGCCGCGGGCGGGTATAGCCACGACGTCGGCAGAGACCGCGCGACCGCGCAGGCGGGAATCGCGTGATGGAGGCGCAATCTGACGCACTGCGTCACCGGGAAGCGTGCCGCGCCGCCGCCCGTGCGCACGTCAGGCGCTCCGCCGCGCCATGCCACGCCCGCCGCAGGTGTCGTTCGCGGTCCCGGCGGGTCGCGGCGGCAGTTGGCCCGATGCTTGCTTGGTAGTCCGGGTGTGGGGATTTCCCCGACCAAGGACCGCCTGCCGTCCTGCCGGCGCCGCGGTTCCCAACGACATGCCACGCGCACGCCTGTGCGGTGGCGAGGGAGTGGCATGGAGCAGGACAAACCCTTCAACCCCCGCATCCCGGTCTCGGCCCGTGAGGCCCGGTTGGCATCGGCGGCGACCGACGAAGCGCTGGCCGGCATCGGACTGCGGATGCGGCGCATGTTGCCCGGCGAGGCGCTGGGCGACGTTCCGCGCCTGCGCCGCGAGGTGTACTTCCACGAACAGGGCCAGTTCGGCGACCGCAGCAAGCGCGTCACCGACGGCCTGGATGGCTGCGGCACCACGCTGGTGGTGGAGAAGGGTTCGCACGCGATCGCCACTCTGCGGCTGCACGACTTCTCGCCGCTGGCGGTGCAGGTCGAATACGGCAACCTATTCCGGATCGACGACTTCGCGCGGACCTGGCCGTTGTCGCAGGTGGCCGTGGGCACGCGCTTCGCGGTGCAGGCGGACGAGCGCAACAAGCCCGTGGTGGATCGCTTGATGGAGGAGGCCTACCGGTGGGCGCAGGAATCGCGCATCCAGTTCTGCCTGCTCGCCTGCGAGCCCTTCCTGCACGGCGTGTTCGAGCACTACGGATTCCGTGAGTACCTGCCGCCGGCGATCCTGCCGGGCGGCGTGGACCTGCTGCGCATGGTGCTGGTGATGGAGGACGAGCCGTATCTGTCCGAATGCGGCTCGCCGCTGCACCGGCTGATACGCGATCCGGCCCGCGCGCTGCCGGCGAAGGCGTGGCTGACGCGGTCGTTCCACGCGATGTGCTGATGCCCTCGCGGCTGCCAGACCGCGTCACGGGTGAGCGGCCACCCGACGTGGGCTGCCTGGCCGTGCTCCACGGTGCGGCCGGATACCGCCTCGGTCGTGTCCCCGGGGCGGACAGCGCCGCCGCGCACTGACGGGCGCAGCTGCGCGCCGCATCACCACGCTCACTCCTGCGGGGGGGGCACCTCGGCCGGCGCGGCGGCCTTCGCCGCTTCCGGGCTGACCTTTTCGATGGTGTGGCGCAGTTCGCGGCCGAGGATGGCCTTGGCATCGCGCGCCCACGCGTCCAGGCGCTCGTCGAACACCAGCTTGCTGTTCTCGTCCGGCCACACCAGTTTCATCTCGCGCAGCTTCTGGATGAAGCCGCGGAACAGGGTCTTGTCGAAGAACTCCGGCGCCGCCGGCGCATACAGCAGGCTCAGGCGCTGCGCGGCCTGCTGGCACAGGCCCTCCAGTTCGGCGGCACCCAGCGTGCCGGGACCATTCTTCACCAGCACCGAAATGGCGATGTAGTAGCGCTCGAACGCCTGCTGCAGCGAGTGGCCGATCGCGCGCAGGCGGAAGACCTCGTCGGTCTGGCCTGCACTGCGCGCCAGGATGCCGCCGTCGTCGTCGTTGACCTGCTGCAGCAGGCCTTCGCGCACGAACACGTCGATCGTCCGTTCCATGCGCTCGGCGAACTCGTCCTCGCTCCACGGCAGGAACAGCTCGGCCTGCAGGAACGGGTACAGCGTGCGGCCCAGCCGCAGTACGCCGGCACGGCTCATGCGCCGGTTGTTCTGGAAGCAGCACGCGATCCACGACGAGGCCGTGAACAGGTGCAGGACGTTGTTGCGGTAGTAGCTCAGCAGAACGGCGGTGTCGTCGTCCACGCTCAGCACGTCGCCGAGCGGATGCTTGATCCGCTGCAGCATGTTGATTTCTTCGGCGTGGGAGATGATGCGGTCGGGCGAGTGCGGCGTGACCGTCACGCGGTCTGAGTACGGCAGTTCGGCCAGCAGCGTCTTCGACAGTTCGATCTGCGCGACCAGATCGGCCTCGCCCATCGCGTGCTTGGGCGTGGACAGGAGCGCCAGCGCCAACAGGTTGATCGGGTTCACGTCAGCGGCGCGGTTGATGTTGACCTGGATCTGCTGCGCCAGCGCATCGACGATGTCGGATAGCCACGCGGGCTTTTCTTCTTCGCCGACCGGCGTGCCGTCCCACTCGGGCGCGTACCGGGACAGCGCGTCGTTCAACGGGATCGGCTCGCCGAAGTTCACCACCACCTGGCCGTAGTTCTGCCGCAGTACCTTGGGAATGCCCCACAGCACGGCCCAGATGGATTCCTTCTCCTTCGGGCGGCCGCTGAGTTCGTCCAGGTAGCTGGTGCCCTCGAGCAGTTTCTCGTAACCGATGTAGACCGGCTGGAACAGCACCGGCTTGCGCGGCTGGCGCAGGAACGCGCGCAGCGTCATCGAGATCATGCCGCCCTTGGGCGGCAACAGGCGGCCGGTGCGCGAGCGTCCGCCTTCGATGAAGTACTCCAGCGAATAACCACCCGAGACCAGCTGCGCAACGTATTCGGTGAACACGGCCGAGTACAGCGGGTTGCCGCGGAAACTGCGGCGCATGAAGAACGCGCCGCCCTTGCGCAGCAGCGTGCCGACCACCGGCAGGTTCAGGTTGATGCCGGCCGCGATGTGCGGCGGCACGATGCCGCGTTCGTACAGCAGGTAGGACAGCAGCAGGTAGTCCATGTGGCTGCGGTGGCAGGGCACGTAGACGACTTCGTGTCCGGGCGCGGCCTCCTTGAACTTGTCCAGGTGGTGGACCAGCACGCCGTCGTAGATCTGGTTCCACACATGGCTCAGCAGGAAGCTGGCCGAGCGCACCACCGGGTTGGAATAGTCGGCGGCGATTTCCCACGCATAGGCATGCGCCTTCTTCCACGCGTCCTCGGGCTTGGACTTGTCGCGCCTGGCCTGTTCGGCGATGGCTTCCTTGACCGGGTCGGCGGCGAGCACCTGGTCCACCAGCAGGCGGCGGGTGGACAGGTCGGGGCCGATGATCGCTTCGCGGATGCGGTGGAAGTGGGTGCGGAGCACGCGCGAGAGTTTGCGGACGGTGCGTTCGGGTTCCAGGCCCTCGTCGACGGTATCGCGCAGCGACACGGGCGGGGCGAACCGCACGATGGTGCCGCGACCGTTCAACAGGATCGCCAGCAGGCGGCGGAAACGGCCGACGATGGCCCAGTTTTCCGAGAACAGCACCGAGAACCAGCCGCTCTGCTTGTCCGGCGCGCGGCCGACGAAGATCGAGACCGGCACCAGTTGCACGTCCAGGCCCGCGCTGGCGCGATGCGCTTCCAGCAGGCGCGCCAGCGAACCGGAATGCGTCTTGGCGCTGACCTGGTCGGGGATCAGCGTGCTGGCGTTGCGGCGCGACAGGGCCACGTAGGCGCGCTTGCGGCCCAGCGGATTGCCCCCGACGGGCAGGGGCACCAGCGGGGACGGCAGGCCGGCGTCGCGGCAGGCGCGATCGAGGATCAGCGCATTCGACAGGCCGTAGTCTTCCAGCACGTAGCAGACCGGGCGGCCGTCCAGCAGCTCGGCCGGCGCGGCGGGTTCGATGTTCAGGGCCAGCCAGGGGTCGGCCAGGCGCCCGAGCAGGCGCGCCCACAGCGGACGTTTCGCCTGGCGGGCAACCGGGGCCATCGGCAGGCCGGCCGTCCCACGCATGTCGACATCCGCGGCCGGAGGCTGGGTCGCGTCAGGCACGGGCACGTCCGTCGCGCCCGGCTTCTTCTCCGGCGGCGTCGGGGTCGGGCCGTCCGGGAACGGCAGGGAATTCTGTTCAGGCATCGACCGCATTATGGCCCACCCCCATGGCCGGCTGGGAAGCGGTTACAGCGCGCAGCGAGTGCCGCCCTTCAGTTCCCCCGATCGCAGCGGCGGCGATGGGAGCGATGCACGTGGCGGAAACGTAGCGGTTCAGCGTCCCCGATACGGCTCACAGCCCACGCCGTCGTTGTCACGGTCCAGGTGCGGCCCGTAGCCAGGATCTCCGCGCCCCACAGGCGCAGCCCCGCGCGCGCGGGCCTCGTCGCAGTTGCGGAAAGCGCGTGCGGGCGCCGGCGGCTGCATGTGCGGCGGCGCCAGCGGCTGTTTCGGTGCAGCCCTGGCGCGCGGGATGATGCGGTGGCAATGGTAGTCACCGCTTTTCCGGTCGGTATGGCACCCCTGCTTGTCCACGCCCCCCGGGTGTGCAGGCACCGAGGAGGCGCACGCCAGCCACGCGGCCAGCGCCAGCCCCGCTCTCGCGTGGTGTCCCGGCATCATCAGGGTGACGGTGGGGTTTCGGGCTCGGAGGGCGCGGGGGCCGGGACATCGGGCGGGGGCAAGGCCGCCAGGACATCCTCGGCGTGCTTGAGGTAGTCGGTGAGGTACCAACGATCGCCGCGCCGCGTGAGGCTGACCACCGTGTCGATCTCGCGCTCGCCCAGTGGGTAGTGGATGCGCACGGTGGCCGTGTCGCCCTTCTCCTCCACCAGGCCCGTGCGCAGGTCGGTGAACGTGGTGTCGAGCGGCAGCCCATAACGGGAGAAGGTCGCCTTGGCCTCGATGAAGAACGGCGTCAGCCGTTGCAGGCTGGCCGTCATGCCGGCCTCGCTGAGGTCCTGCTCCGTGGTCAGTCCGCTGCGACGTGCAGCCGGCGCCAGTCGGGCCAGCGTGGTGCGCGCCAGCGCAGGGTCACCCAGGGGTGCCTGCTGCGCCCAGTCGCCGAGCGCGGCGATCACCTGCGCGTAATGGTCGCGTTCTTCCTGGGTGTAGTCGCCCTCGTTCTTCACGTACTGCACGCCGAACAGCCCCAGCGTGCGCGCGGCCTCCTTCAGGTCCCGGTCTTGGCGCGCGAACTGGCGGTCGAAGCTGCGCTGCAGCGTCTTCTCCGCGTCCTTCGCCGACAGCGCGGCCAGCATCGGCACCAGCTTGTCCTCCAGGGGCAGCTCGCTCAGCGGCCAGCGGCTATGGCCGGCGCGCCAGGCGGTATCCAGCCGGTCGTGGAGGTCGGGAGGTACGGCGTCGCGGGCGAAGCCGACCAGGTCATTCCGCTGCAGGTGGGTGGCCAGTTGGCGCACGGCGGCGGCCGGACCACTGGCGGCACCGGCAAGCTCCTCCGGTCCATGCTTCTTGCAGGCGGCCAGCAGCAGCAGCGACAGCCCGAGGGCTGCCAGCACGCGCGGGACGGACGCGGATGGCCTTGGCTTCATGCGGTGTGACTCCCCAGTCGCCCCGCATCTTCGCGGCCCGCGTGGGCGGGCGGCAAGCACCGTCGTCGCAAGTTCTCCGCCGGCGGCCCATAAAAAAGGAGGCCGGGGCGTCTTTCGACGTCGCCGACCTCCTGAAATCCGGCCGAGGCCGGAGGACGAAGTGTTGTGGCACATCTCCGGCCCGCAGGCCGGATGCGCACAGACTACCTGCGTCCCAATGCTAAGGCAACACCTGAAGTAATGCGCTCCAAGTATTTGATTTAATTCAACGAGGCGCCGATTTCTGCCTGGATGGCCTCGGCTGCCGCGCGGGGATCGGCTGCCCGACTGATCGGCCGGCCCACGACGATGGCGTCGGCACCGAAGGCGAAGGCGTCGGCCACCCCCACGGTACGCTTCTGGTCGTCGCCCGCCGGACCGCCCGGGCGGATGCCGGGGCAGACGATGGAGAAAGCGGATCCGGTCGCAGCGCGGATCATGCCGGCCTCCTGGCCCGAGCAGATCACCCCGTCGATCCCGGCGGCCTGCGCTGCCAGCGCGCGCTGCACGACGATGTCGGCCGGCTCGCCGCTGTTGATGCCCATGGCGCGCAGATCGCTGCCGTCCATCGAGGTCAGCACGGTCACCGCGAGCAGGCGCAGGTCGCCGCCGCGCGCTGCGGCGGCTGCCTCCATCATCCCCGCGTGCCAGCCGTGGATGGTCGCGTAGGTCACCGGCCAGCGGGACAGTCCGCGGATCACGCCCGCCACGGTGGCGGGGATGTCGAAGAACTTCAGGTCGACGAACACCCGCTTGTCGCGGCGGGCCAGTTCGTCCAGCACGGTGAAGTAGTCGCCGCTGGCGAGCAGCTCCATGCCGATCTTGTAGAACTGCACGGCATCGCCCAGCCGATCGACCCACGCCAGCGCGTCGGCACCGGACGGCGCATCCAGCGCGAAGATCAGGCGCTCGCGCGCGCTCAGGGCGACCGGCCCACGGCTCACGGTGCGTAGTCCAGCGCGTCGCGCTTGGCCTGGTTGCGTGCGGCGGCCGGCTGGTCCCAGGCGTTGTTGAACAGCGCCGGCTCCCACGAACCGTAGGTCGGGTTGGGCAGCATCCACCAGCGCTCGCCGAACCAGTCGTCGTATTCGTCGAACAGCGCCTGGCGTCCGTCACGCGTGTTGGCTTCCACCTGGACGAAGTCGCCGATCTGGTCGCCGAACTGCATCAGCACGCGGTACTGCTGTCCCGCCAGGCGGCGGCGGCAGTTCTTCTCGGAGCCGTTCTGCTCGCAGCCTTCCAGCACCGTGCCCAGGCCGAGGAACACGCTCTCGTCCGCCACGGGCAGGCCGGCCTCGCGCAGGTTGGCCAGCGTCGCCTCCTTCAGATGCACGGCGCGGTTGGAGATGTACAGGATGGTGACGCCCTTCGCGGCGGCGGCCTTGGCGAAGTCGACCACGCCCGGCAGCGGCTTGGCCTTCTTCTCGGCGACCCACTGGTCCCAGCTGATCTCGTCGTATTCCTTGCCGTCGCGGATCAGGCGCGCCTGGTAGGGCGAGTTGTCCAGCACGGTCTCGTCCACGTCCATCACCACGGCGGGCTTGAGGCCGGCGGCGGCATTGCCGCGCTCGCCCGGGACCAGCGCGTCCCAGGTCTTCTCTTTCAGCGCCACGTCGAGATGGTCGGCGGCGGCACGGAAGGTCTGCATGGTGATCGCGCGATACTCGACCGACGTCTGTACCCAGGCCACGGCATTGAGGTTGTCGTGCGTGCCAGCGTCCTTCGCAGGCGTCGCGGCAGCGGCAGGTGGGGCGGCATCAGCGGGCGCCGCCGCCGGTTCGGTGCGTTTGCAGGCGGCCAGGGTCAGCAACGACGCCGCCAGACCGGCGGCAAGCAGGGAAACGCGCATGGAAGATCCCATTTCGAATGTGCGGGAATTCTAGCCGACCGCTATTACACCCGTCGTTCGACGCTGCGGCGCGCGGGTTATCCTGCCGGCCCGATCCAGTTCCCGATGCCTCCATGGAAGACACCGCGCCCGTCCTGACCTCCGCCGAAGCCCGCCTGCTGGGTTGCCTTATCGAAAAGGAAGCCACCACGCCGGAAACGTATCCGCTGACGGTGAATGCCGCGCAGGCCGCCGCCAACCAGAAGACCGCGCGCGAGCCGGTGATGGCGCTGGATCCGGGCGCCGTGAATCATGCGTTGCGGCAGTTGGAACAGAAGGGACTGGCGAAGCAGGTGTTCTCCTCGCGCGCCGAGCGCTACGAGCACCGCACGGCCGCGTTCTTCGGCATTCCCCGGCAGCAAGCCGTGCTGCTGGGCCTGCTGATGCTGCGCGGTGCGCAGACCGTGCACGAATTGCTCGCACGCAGCGAGCGCCTGTTCAAGTTCAACGATGCGGACGATGTCCGCCATCACCTCGACCGCATGATCCAGCGCGACCCGGCCCTTGTCGTGCAGATCCCGCGCGGCCCGGGCCAGCGCGAGGATCGGTACGTGCATCTGTTGAGCGGCGCGGTGGACGTGGCGGCGATCGCCGCGCGCATTCCGGCAGCCTCGGTGGGCGAGCCCGCGACCGTAGCGCTGGAAGCCCGCGTTACCGCACTGGAGGACGAGGTCGTTTCCCTGCGCGAACAGCTGGCCGGACTGCTGGCCTCGCGCGATTCCTGACGCTCACGCCTCGTCCGGCGCCAGCCTCACCAAATCGGTCACACTGACCTCCACGCCCGCCTGCGACAGCAGCGTGGTGGCCCGGTCCCGATACTGCGTCTGGTGGTTGGACAGGTGCGTCAGCAGGCCATCCAGGCGCCGTGCGAAGGTCTCACCCCTCATGCTTCGGGTAGACCAGCCGCGACGAGAGGGCAGGCGTCGCCAGCGTGGCGATCCATTCCACGATCGCCGCATCGAGCCAGGCGCGCCTGCGTGCAACGCGGACAGGTGGCGGAGGGCACCGCATCCCGTTCCGTCGGCATCGGCGTACCGTCGAGCGTGCGGCAAAGCGCTTCAGCCAGAGGGTGTCGTTGACTGCCAGGTGGTTGAGCGTGCCAGGATCGACCGGAGAAGGGGCCACGATCCGCGGCGAGAGCGTCGTGCGGCAACGTCGCTGTGGGAGCGTAGAGGCGCTGGTTCATCCACGTGTTGTAGGACGCGAGCAACGTGAATCGGCCATCGTCGGTCATTCTTGCGCGCGCTGCGGGCGTTGTCCACATTCATCATCGGCTGGATGACGCTGCATTCGCCTGCATGAAAGCGATGCTACACGCGGATACGCGTGCCGACGCGTTGCATGCACCCATGCATCGCGCTACGTTCGCCACGTCCACCGACACGGAACGTTTCCATGGAACGACGCCTCATCCGGAGCATCGCCACCACCGCGATGATCTCCGTCGCCACGACAGGATGCCACGCCAGCATGGGTCAATCGAGTTCAGCCGGCCCCTCTTCCGCGCTGCCGGAAGGCCACTACACCAACGTCGGTGCCGAATGGCCGTTGAAGTTCAGGGCCCACTATTTCGGTGTGTCCACCTACAGCACCTATGGCTGTCGCGTGGAATATGCGGGACGAGTGCGTGCTGACGAACCAGCGGATCGCCTGCAATCCTCATCCGAGGCACTAGGGTCGCGTTATCCAGCCAACATGACGGCGGGCGCGGGCCCCATCGCCAACTTCCCCCCGCCTGCCAACGTCTCGTGGCGATCGCGGGATGGTACGGCGCTCCAGGCGCAGATCGACATCGGTGAGATCTTCAGGGATCAACTGATCCGTCACCATGTGGCACGGGAGGATGCACTCGACCCTGCGTCGAGTGGCACGCCCGGCATCATCCTCGAGGTCAACGATCGCACCATCAATGTGTACATGCGCGACATGATTGCGCTGAAGAAGCCGCGTGTGCCGGATCGGCCGCACAGTGACTTCCGCGATGATCTGATCAAGGTATTCAGTCGGACTTATTGAGCAGGGAGAGCTCGCCATGGAGTCTGGGCAGAAATCAAAGCATCGTGATGGTGGGGTTGAGGCGGAACTGGCAGGCGATCCTGGCAGGGAAAGCTACCTTCGGGCAGAAGCCGATCTGTCACGGCTTCGTATTCCCATCCTGCTTCACGCCGACAGGCCAAACGAAAAGCTGTATCTGGCGGCGATGGACGGCACGGGCAATAGCATGTTCGACGACAAGCCAGAGGGATGGAGTGTCGTCGCGAAGATCCACCAGCAAGTCAGGGAATTGCAGGATGAGGGCGTCAGCAATATTGCGACGGGGTACGTGGAAGGCACCTATACCCAGAATGGCCTGCTGAGTAAACCGGAAAAGCTGTTGGACGGTCGCTTCGGTCATACCTTTGATGAGCGTGTGGAGACGGCCTACCTTCAGTTCTGCGAACAGGCCAAGAAATGGCTTGATGAGGATCCCCAAGCGCAGATCCGTGTAGCGGGCGTGGGTTTCAGTCGCGGCGGCGAGGGGATTGCAGCGCTCCAGCGCATGGTGCACGAGCGAGGCATTCGCGATCCGGTGGGCGCAAAGGTAGTGCGTGATTCGGAAAATCTCGTCGTGGGTATCCAGTACGCAGATAGACCTCTGCTCGTCGAGCCGGGCAAGACGCCGCAAGTCGCGTTGCTCTTCGATCCCGTGTCGACGGGAGTCGAGGAGCATGACCGCCGCCTGCCACCCTCGACCCTTTCGACCTTCCAGGTCACCGCTCAACACGAACGTCGCGATATGTTTCCCTCCAGCCAGCACGTCGTCCCCGGTTTCAGCGAAGACGACCGGAACTACAATGCACGGGTGTTCGGCTGCCACAGCAACATCGGTGACACCTACGGCCGCAACGGCCTCGGTACTCTCAGCCACAACCTCGGTGTCGAATTCCTCAATCGCCTCAGCGATACGCCTTATCTTGAGAAGCGTCCGCTTCCAACCGATCCCGACCAGTACGTGATCCATCGCTCCGATCAGCACTTGGGCGGTCTGTACGGCACGCGCGGCTACGACCGCGACGGCATCCGCGACCAGGTGGACACGCTGGCTGTGCCGGCGGGCCGTGCTCGACGACTGCAACCGCAAGGAGCCGATCGACGAAGTCCTTGACGCCCGATTCGAGCGCCGCACCGGGGTATCGCCACCGACGATGGACAAGGCCGGTGAACGATCGCTTCCCGACCCCGGCGACCGTTCCACCTGGCCCGGTCTAAATGATCTTGTGGAGCGCGTGTCGCGCGCAGGTGCGGTGAGAGGAGGCGACCCGATGGCGACCGTCGTCAGCGAATATCTGAGTGGTCCGTGGGCGCGCCAGTTCCAGGCCGATGTCGCAAGGGAACTTGCCGCGCGCGCAGAACCGTCGTTGCCTGAGATACCGCCCAAAGCGGCGCCCGTCGAGCCCGCCCGCGAGTCCCCCGCTCTGGTGCGATGAGCCAGTACAGGACGCGCTAGCGCTTCTCTTCCAGCAACCCCACGAGGTTGCCATCCGGATCGCGCAGGAAGCCGGTCCATAGCTCGTGGTCCGGCATCCGGGCGGCCATCTGCGGAGGGCGCTCTTCCGTGGCGCCGCGTGCCACGAGCGTGGCCTGTGTCGCGGCGATATCCTGCACGCTGAAGTAGAGGATCGAGTTGGCGCCCACGGCGCCTGCGCCCTGGGGCGTGGTCAGCATCAGGCGCACATCGCCCGCCTGCAGGAATGCGAGCGTCGGGGCGGGCTGGAACAGGAAGACCAGGCCCAACGCATCGCGGTAGAACGCCAGGGCTGCGTCGACATTGCTCACCGTGATGGCGATCTGGCGAATGGTCGAGAGCGTCGCGGTCATCGCAGCACCTCCGGCGGAATCACGTGGGTCGACGGCTGCTGCGCAACAGGAACAGGCTGCCGATGAGCGTACCTGCCAGCGAGGCCGCGAGCCCCAGCACCGATGCGATCAACAACTCCCGTGGCCAGGACACCGGCGTGCCGGCGACATCGCCGACCAGCATGCGCACCACCACCGCCGCGGGTGCGGCGGCCGCGATGAGCAACCACAGCGGCAAGAAGCGGCCGGTGCCGAACGCGCGCATCATCATCGCCACCACGCCGACCGCAGCCAGGCCGGGCCCATAAAAGGCGCCGGGCAGCGCGGTCATCGCGGAAGGCGCCCGCCAGTACGGGAAGCCCACGCCGACCAGGGCGATCAGGAAACCCACCAGCCACCAGATCCGGCTGTTGCGCGTCATCGTCGATGCTCCGAGGGGTGCCGGCCAAGCCTACCGCGTCTCGCCCGGCGGTTGCGCGGCGTCAGTCGAACATCGCCTGGATCGCGGCCAGCCCCGCGCTGGCGCGTTCCTTCTTTCGCTCGGCATCCGCGACCGGGTCCGCCCCGTCGCGCTGCAGTTCGTCGGCGGGCAGCTCGTCGATGAAACGGCTGGGCTGCAGTCGCAGGCGCTCGCCGAAGCGGCGCGTCTCGCGGCTGTGGCTCAGCCAGAGCTGCTCCTTCGCCCGCGTGATGCCCACGTACATCAGGCGCCGTTCTTCCTGCAGGTTGCCTTCCTCCACGCTGGTCTCGTGCGGCAGCGTGCCGTCCTCGCAGCCGACGATGAAGACGTAGCGGAACTCCAGGCCCTTGGCCGCGTGCAGGCTCATCAACCGCACCTGGTTGCCGCCGTCGTCCTTGTCGTTGCGCGACAGCAGCGCGAGCTGCGCGGCGAGATCGCCGGCCGAGCTGCCGCGCGGTCCGCCCTCGAACCAGTCCGCCAGCTCGTCCAGGTTGGCGCGGCGGCGCTGGAATGAGGCTTCGTCCTTGCATTGCGAGCGCAGGTCCGCCAGCAGGCCCGAACGCTCGCTCAAGCGCCGTACCAGGTCGGCCGGCGGCAACTCCTCGGCGTGCCGGCGCAGATCGCGCACGATATCGACGAAGGCGCTGAGGCCGTTCGCCGCCCGCGGCGGCAGGGCCTTCAGCGCGCCCATCGATTCGGCGGCGCGCGATAGCGGCAGGTGGGCGTGCTGCGCCATTTCAGCCAGCTTGGCCAGCGATGTGGCCCCGACTTCGCGTTTGGGCGACTGCACCGCGCGCAGGAAGGCAGCATCGTCGTCCGGATTCACCAGCAGGCGCAGCCACGACATTGCGTCCTTCACCTCCTGGCGCTCCAGGAACGCCGTGCCCCCCGTCAGGTGATAGGGAATGCGCAGCAACTGCAGCGCCTTCTCCAGCGCGCGCGACTGGTGGTTGCCGCGGAACAGGATGCAGAAGTCGCTCCACGCAGCGCTCTTCGACGCGTGCACGAACGAGATCTCGGCCGCGACCTTCTCCGCCTCATGCTCGTTGTCGCGGCATTCCCAGACGCGGATCCGCTCGCCGTCGGCCTGGTCGCTCCACAGCGCCTTCGGGTGCTCGTGCGGGTTGTTGGCGATCAGCGCATTGGCGGCGCGCAACACGCGATTGCTGCAGCGATAGTTCTGCTCCAGCTTGATGATCTGCAGCGCCGGATAATCCTTCGCCATCTGCAGCAGGTTGTCGGGGTTCGCGCCACGCCACGCATAGATGCTCTGGTCGTCGTCGCCCACGCAGGTGAAATCGCCGCGCTCGCCGGCGATCGCTTTCAGCAGGCGGTACTGCGCGTCGTTGGTGTCCTGGCATTCGTCGACCAGCAGGTAGCCGATGCGCTCGCGCCAGGCCGCGGTGATCTCGGGGCTGTTCTCGAGGATCTGCACCGGCAAGCGGATCAGGTCGTCGAAATCCACCGCGTTGAAGGTGGTCAAGCGGTCCTGATAGCGCTGGTACAGCAGCGCGGCGTCCTTTTCGCGGTTGGTGCGTGCTTCCGCCAATGCCTCTTCGGGCGACAGCCCGGCGTTCTTCGCGCGCGAGATCAGGTTCTTGGCCGCCTCCACGTCGTCGGGCTTGGCGCCGTACATGAGGTCCTTGACCTGTGCATGGGCGTCGTCGGCATCGAAGATAGAGAAACCGCGCTTCAGGCCCACCGCGGCATGTTCGATCTGCAGGAACTTCAGGCCGAGCGCGTGGAAGGTGCAGATCGTCAGTCCCTCCGCGGCATCGCCCCTGATCCGTTTGGAGACGCGCTCGCGCATTTCCTTCGCGGACTTGTTGGTGAAGGTGATGGCCGCGATCCGGCGCGCCGGGACGTGGTTGCCTGCGATCAGGTGGGCGATCTTCTCCACGATCACCCGCGTCTTGCCGCTGCCCGCACCCGCGAGCACGAGCAAGGGGCCCTTGCTGTGAAGGACGGCAGCGCGTTGGGGGGGGTTGAGACCGTGCATGGGGCGTACTTCGGCGTAGGCCATCAGTTTACAGACAACGGCGCCCGGCTTCTCCTAGCATGGCCTGCATCCGCCCTCCTGCGCAGGCCGCCCCATGAACCGTCTCAACCGCCTGGCGCTCCTCGTCTTCCTCGCCATGCCGGTGTCGGCGGCCATCGCCCAGGACGCGCAGATCGATCCGGCCGTGCTGACCGAAGGCTTCCTGGCCGCACACCCCGATCTTCGCTGGCGTGCCGAGGGCGTGCGATCGTACGACCGCAAGGACTACGCCATCGCGATGAACGAGTTCAAGCGCGCGGCGAGCCATGCCGACAAGGCCTCGCAGGCGATCATCGCCGAGATGTACTGGAGTGGGATCGGCGTTGCCGTGGATCGACCGCTCGCCTACGCCTGGATGGATATCGCGGCCGAGCGCCACTACCACGACTTCCTGGTAAGGCGCGAAGGCATGTGGTCGGACTTGAACGATGATGAGCGGCGCGACGCCATCGCGCGCGGCCAGGCCATCCTGGCCGAGTACGGCGACGACGTCGCCAAGCCACGACTGGAAAAGGTCCTGCGCCGCGCGAAACGGAACGTCACCGGAAGTCGCGTGGGCTACGTCGGCAATCTCACCATCATCCCGCACACCGGTCCGCTGGCAGGCACCGGGATGACACTGACGGGCGACCAGTATTACGCCCCCAAGTATTGGCAGCCCGATCAGTACTGGCGATTGCAGGACGCGATCTGGAAAGCGCCGCTGAAGGGAAGAGTGAAAGTGGGGGAGTTGGAGAACGTTCCCACGGAGCCGGCGGGCACCGACGACCGTTAAGCCGCGCGGTAGAATCCGCGCCATGGCCAAGCTCTACTTCTACTACTCGGCGATGAATGCCGGGAAGACCACCACGCTGCTGCAGTCCGCGCACAACTACCGTGAGCGCGGGATGCGCGTGGCGATCCTGACCCCGCGGCTGGACGATCGCGCCGGTACCGGCGTGGTGGCGTCGCGGATCGGGTTGCGCGCCGACGCGGTGGCGTTCGAGCGCGACGACGATCTCGAGCGGCGGATACGCGACGACATCGCGGTGAACGGCAAGCTCGACTGCGTGCTGGTGGACGAGGCCCAGTTCCTGACGCGGGCGCAGGTCTGGCAGCTCAGTGAAGTGGTGGACGCACTGCGCATCCCGGTGCTGTGCTACGGACTGCGCACCGACTTCCGGGGCGAGCTGTTCGAAGGCAGCCAGTACCTGCTGGCGTGGGCCGACGAGATGAGCGAGATCAAGACCATCTGCCACACCGGCAAGAAGGCCACCATGACCGTGCGCGTCGATGAGCAGGGGCGGGCGGTGCAGGACGGTCCGCAGGTGGAGATCGGCGGCAACGAACGCTACGTGTCGGTCAGCCGCGCGGAGTTCAAGAAGATCGCGCGCGGCGAAGGACGCATCGATCCGCTGCAGCCCGATCTTCCGCTGGGCTGACGCGGGCGTCAGCGGCAGGCGTCGCGTAGTCCCGCCACTTCGCGCGGGATGATGCCGCCGTCGGGCAGGGCGATGCGCAGTTCGCCGGCCAGCGCATCCAGCTCGCGGCGCGCGCGCTCCTTTTCGCCCAGGCCGCAGCGCGCCTCCGCCAGATAGGCGCGCGCCAGCCAGCGCAGCTTGGGCGCTTCGCTGCCCCCACCCTCGTGCACGGCGAGCGCCTGCAGGGGGGCGATGGCGTTCTGCGGCCGGTGCAGGCGCGTGAGCTGGCGCGCCATCGACAGTTCCGCGAACCAGGTGCGCGGGTGATCGGGGCCGAACCCCACCCGGGTCAGCCGTACCGCCCGATCAAAGCGCTCGGTGGCGCCCTTCAGGTCGCCCTTCGCGGCCAGCACTTCGCCGATCATGCGGTCGGTCTCGCCGATCAGCGCGTGGCTGGCGCCGATCGTGGTCACCCGCATCTGCCGCGACTCTTCGAGCGCGGCCAACGCCTCGTCGTAACGCCCGGCGCTGTAGAGCACCATGCCGTAGTTGAACAGGCCTCCCGGCAGGATCTGCAGGCTTTCCGTCTCGCGCCAGATGGCCACGGCGCGGGCCACGTCGGCGACCGCGGTTTCGTTGTCGCCGCGCTCCCACGCGATGATGCCCATGGAATTCCAGCTCGAGGCCGTATCGCGATGATGGGGACCGAGCGATTCCAGCGTCATCGCATGCAGGCGATGCAACTCTTCGTCGGCCTCGCGCAGCTGGCCCATGTCCACCTGCACCGCCGCGATATGACGCCGCAGGGCCTGGGTCAGGGGATGGCGCGGTCCATGGATATCCTCGGACAGCGCGCGGGCGCGCCGGAACGCCGCAAGCGCCTCCTCGGTGTCGCCGCGGTTGCGATACAGAAGCGCCAGGCTGCGCTGGATCTCGATGGCCAGCGGGTGCCGCGCATGGCCGTGCGCTTCCAGGTGCGCCAGGGCGGCGAGATAACCGCGCGCACCGGCGTCCGCGTTGCCCAGTTCCACGTCCAGCTGGGCCAGGTCGCGCATGTTCTCGGCGACGCCGGCTTCGTCCTTCAGGTTGCGGCGGATGTCCAGCGAGCGGTCGAACATCTGCCGGGCGAGCTGCTTCTCGCCGGCGTCGGCGCGGCAGCGCCCGTTCTGCGACTGGAATTCCGCGACCCGCAGCGGCAGGCGCGATGCGAGCGAGGGCAGGCGCGCTTCCATCGGCACCATCACCTGCACGCACTGGCGGGAACGTCCCAGCAGGCGCAACACGCGGCCGTGCTGCGTGGCGGCCTGCAGGCGCAGGCTGTCGGGCGCATCGTCCGTCACCGCCAGCACGCGCGACTGTTTCTCCAGCAGCGCGAGGGACTCGTGGTAGTCGCCCAGGCCCAGGCGCAGGCGCGCGATCACCCCGAGCAGCTCGGCCTGTGCACGCGGCTGGGCGGCGAGTTCGCGTTCGCCACGGCGCTCGCCTGCGGCCAGCAGTTCGCGCGCATCGAACGTGCTGCCCTGTTGCGACGCGGCCGCGTTGTCGAACAGCCCGATCACGAAATCCTGCATCGCCTGCGCGCGCGCGGTTTCGCGCATCGCCTGCCGGCCCTGCCACACGCTGGCCGCCAGCGCCGCCACCAGCACGGTCGCCACCGCCAGGCCCGTGCCCAGTGCCCAGCGGTGGCGCACCAGATACTTGTTCATCCGATAGCCCATGCTCTGGGCACGCGCGTGCACCGGACGGCCCTCGATGTGCCGCCGCAGGTCCTGCGACAGCGCCTCTACCGAGGCATAGCGCTGCTCCGGCAACTTCTGCAGGGCTTTCAGCGTGATGTTGTCGAGGTCGCCCGACAGCTTGCGCGACGTGCGCCGCGCGTCCGGGCAACGGCTGCGGCTGCCGTCGGTGGTGCGCAGGGTGGCGACGGAAGGCTTGAGCGGTTCCACCGCAAGGATGGCCTGCTCCCACTCGGCGTCGGTCTGTCGGCGCAGGCGGTAGGGTTTGGTTCCCGCGATCAGTTCGTACAGCACCACGCCGAGCGAATACACATCGGTCATGGTGGTGACGAGTTCGCCGCGCACCTGTTCCGGCGCCGCGTAATGCAGGGTGAAGGCGCGGACTTCGGTACGCGGATGCACGGGCACCGGTTCGGGATCGTCCAGCAGCTTGGCGATGCCGAAGTCCAGCAGGCGCACGTCGCCGGTCGGCGTGACCAGGATGTTGGACGGCTTGAGGTCGCGGTGGACGATCAGGTTCGCGTGTGCGTGGCTGACGGCCTCGCAGACCTGCAGGAACAGCGCGAGCCGCGCTTCCAGGCCCACGTTGTTGGCCTGGCAGTAATCGGTGATCGACACGCCCTCGACGTATTCCAGCGCCAGGTAGGGCTGGCCCTCGCTACCGATGCCGGCATCGAGCAGGCGCGCGATGTTGGGGTGTTCGAGGCGTGCGAGGATCTCGCGCTCGCGGGTGAAACGCAGCCGCAGGTTGGGGTCGGCCAGCCCGGGGCGCAGCAGCTTCAGCGCGACCCGGCGCTTGTACAGCCCATCCGCGCGGGTCGCCAGCCAGACCAGGCCCATCCCGCCTTCGCCCAGCAGGGACTCGAGCTGGTAGGGGCCGACCCGCATGCCGGGTTTCAGCTGGCCGGGCTTGTCGACCAGCGGTTGGTCGATGAAGCCGTCGCCTTCCTCTTCCAGCGCGAGCAGCGCCTCGAGCTCGCGCGCGGTGTCGGGATCATCCGCGCGCAGGATCTCCAGTTGGTCCGCGCGCGCCTCCGGCTCCAGCTCCAGCAGGACGTCGAGCAACGGTGACAGGCGTTTCCAGCGTTCGACGTCCATCGTTGCGGCGCGGACGGCCTGCCTCAGGTATCCGCCATCGCCGACAACAGGAACAGCCGCGCCTTCTGCCAGTCGCGGCGGATGCTGCGCTCGGAGCGCTGCAGCAGCTCGGCGATTTCCAGTTCCGACAGGCCGGCGAAATACCGCATCTCCACCACCTGGGCCAGGCGCTCGTCCGCGGCGGCGAGCTTCTCCAGCGCATCGTTGAGCGCCAGCATGTCCTCGTCCAGGCGCAGGTTGCCTTCCACCTCTTCCGGGATGTCCGCCACGCGCTTGAGGTCGCCGCCGCGCTTGCGGGCCAGCCGGCTGCGCGCGTAGTCGACCACCACGCTGCGCATTGACGAGGCGGCATAGGCGAAGAAGTGCGCACGGTCCTCGAACTTGGCCGTGCCGGTGGAGCCGAGCAGCTTCAGGTACGACTCGTGCACCAGTGCGGTGGCGTCCAGCGTGTAGCCGTGCTGGCCGGACAGCTGGCGGCGCGCCATGGTGTGCAGTTCCTGGTACAGCGTGGCCAGCACGCGGTCCAGCGCGGCGCGATCGCCGCTCCGGGCCGAGTCCAGCCACAAGGTGATGTCAGGTGCGTCGGCCATCCGTCTTCCCCACGAGCCAAGGGCGCGAATATAACGTCATTTCTCTCACAGGACGTGAGGGCAGCGACGCCGCGTTCCAGGGTCAGCGCTGGCAGTGGCCGCACCACACGGTCGCGCGCTGGCCGATGCTGGCGTGCTTCATCGGCCGGCCGCAGCGCGGGCAGGGTTCGCCGCCGCGTCCGTAGGCCGACAGTTCCTGCTCGAAGTAGCCCGGCGCCCCGTCCGGGCTCAGGAAGTCGCGCAGCGTGGTGCCGCCCCGGGTGATGGCGTATGCGAGGATCTCCTTCACGGCCCCGGCCAGCGCCACGTACCGGTCCCGCGAGACCTTGCCCGCGGCGCGGAGCGGGGAGATGCCGGCGCGGAACAGGCTCTCGGCCGCGTAGATGTTGCCCACGCCCACCACCACGGCCTGGTCCATCAGGAAGGTCTTCACCGGGGCCTTGCGGCCACGGCTCAGCGCGAACAGGTAGTCGCCGTCGAAAGCGTCCGACAGCGGCTCGGGTCCCAACCCCTGCAACAGGGGATGGATCTCGCCGACCGGCTGCCACAGCAGGCAGCCGAACCTGCGCGGATCGTTGAACCGCAGCACGCGCCCCTCCGCCCCGTCCAGCGCGATGTCCACGTGGTCGTGCGCGGTCACCGGTGTCGCCGCAGGCAGGACGCGGAGGCTGCCCGACATGCCCAGGTGCAGCAGCGCGCTGCCCGCCGCCGTGTCCATCAGCAGGTACTTCGCGCGACGGCGCACCGCGTCGATGCGCTGTCCGGGCAATGCCTGGGTGATGTCGGGCGGGATCGGCCAGCGCAGGTCCGGCCGGCGCAGCGTCACCGACCGGATGCGCCGGCCTTCGATGTGCGGTGCCAGCCCGCGGCGGGTGGTTTCGACCTCGGGCAACTCAGGCATGGTCCGGCTCCGCACGGTAGAAGCCGCCTTCGTGGCGCACGCGCACCGGCCCGCCGAAGGCATGGCTGAGGTGGGCGTCGGTCAGCGTGGCCGCACGATCGCCGTCGGCGTGGAGTACGCCATCGCGCAACAGCAGCACGCGGTCGATCTCCGGAATGATCTCCTCGATATGGTGCGTCACCAGCACCAGCGTGATGCCGCGCTGCGCGAGCGTGCGCATCAGCGCGAGGAAGTGTTGCCGCGCCACCACGTCGAGGCCTGCGGTCGGTTCGTCCAGCAGCAGCGCCTCCGGTTCGTGCACCAATGCGCGCGCGATCAGCACGCGCCGCATTTCGCCGGTGGACAGCTCGGCGACCGGGCGGTCGGCCAGCGACAGCGCCCGCACGTCGTCCAGCGCACGGCGCGCACGTCTGCGCATGCCCTCATCGACCTGCCGGTGCGGCGGCACCATGAAGCTGGAGAAGAAGCCGGTGACCACCGCATCTTCGGCGCGCAGGTAAGGCATCTGCTGCAGGTCGCGGGTCAGGTCGCTGGTCACCACGCCCAGGCGGTTGCGCAGTTCGTTGACGTTCCACCGGCGCAGGCCGAACACCTTGACCGGCGCATCGCCCTCGCGGGCGAGCGGGTACAGCTCGCGGTTGATCAGCTTGATGAAGGTCGACTTGCCGCCCCCGTTCGGGCCCAGGAGCGCCGTGTGCTGGCCCAGCGGGATGCGCAGCGACAGGTCGTGCAGGACGCGGGTGGCACCCCGCACGACGGTGGCGCGGTCCAGTTCGAACAGGGGCGCCGCATGCGTTGTGGCGACAGGGGAGGCAGACGGAGTCATCGCGGGGCGGGGGAGCGGTTGCCGGTGCAGCGTACCCGAATCATGGTGGTCAACGGGCGTGCCTGGCGGCCCTACAATGCCGGCATGCGCCTCATGCCCTCCTTGCTGGTCCTCGCCCTGCTTCCGGTCGCCGCGCTGGCCCAGGTCACCGCCACCGGCGATTACCTCGCGCGCATGGATACGGACGGCGATGGCCGCGTCAGCCTGATCGAGTACCAGGCCTGGATGAGCTATGCCTTCGACGGAATGGACCGCAACCGCGATGGCGTGCTGTCCCTCGACGAGCTGCCCGGTGGCCGCGGCAAGCCGGTCACCCGCGAGGCGCATCTGGCGCAGCTCGCCGACCGCTTCAAGCGGCAGGATGCCGACGGCAATGGATTCCTCAGCGCGAAGGAACTGGCGGCGCCGCCGCGCTGAATGACGTCAGGTGTGGACCAGGCGTCCACCGGCGAACGCCCAGTTCTCCCAGGTCGTTTCCTTGAAGCAGACCATGACGTTCTCGGGATTCCGCCCCGCCGCCCGCAGGCGCTGCATCAGGTCGGCCAGCAGCGCCTTCTTCACCTTCACGCTGCGCCCGACCGACCACAGGATCTCGATCAGCACGAAGTCTTCGTCGCGTGCGCCGGCGACATCGGGGTAGGCCGGATCGTAGCGGAAGTCGTCGTCGGACAGCTCCAGCACGCGCTGGAAACGGTCGGTCGCCGGCACGCCGGAGGCGACCAGCGCGGCATGCACCGCATCCAGCACGGACGATTTGAAAGCCGCGTCCTTCGGCTTGCGGACGGTCACGGTGACCAGGGGCATGGCGCAACTCCGGCGGGATGAAGATCCCAGCCTATCCCGCCGCGTGTCCCACAAAAGAAGACGCCGGCCACGGGGGCCGGCGTCGGGTGGCCGGTCCTGGGAGGGACCGGCCCGGGGAGGAGCGTTTACTTCGTGATGTCGACGTCCTTCGTCTCGCGCAGGAACAGCGTGCCGATGATCAGCGTCATCACGGCGATGCCGATCGGGTACCACAGGCCGTAGTACAGGTTGCCCGTGGCCGCCACCAGTGCGAAGGAGATCGCCGGCAGGAAGCCACCGAACCAGCCATTGCCGATGTGGTACGGGAGCGACATCGAGGTGTATCGGATCTGCGTCGGGAACAGCTCGACCAGGTAGGCGGCGATCGGGCCGTACACCATGGTCACGTAGATCACCAGGATCCAGAGCAGGAAGATCGTCATCGGCACATTGATGCGATCCGTCGGTGCCTTCTCCGTGTAACCGGCCGCACCCAGCGCCGTCTTCAGTTCACCACCGAACGCGGCGGTCTTGGCCTTCACGTCGTCGCCGGACAGGCCGGCGGCTTCGAACGACGCCACCGAGGCATCGCCGACGCGCACCTGCGCCAGCGTACCCGCCGGGGCGGATTCCACGCTGTACGGCACGCCGGCACGGGCGAGGGCGGCAGTGGCCTGGTCGCACGAACTGGTGAACTTGCGCGTGCCCGGGATCGGGTCGAACTGGAACGAGCAGGTGTCCTTGTCCGCGACCACCACGGCCGGCGAATTGCGGCTGGCCTCTTCCACGCCCGGATTGGCGAAGTGGGTGATGCCCTTGAAGATCGGGAAGTAGGTCACCGCGGCCAGCAGGCAGCCCGCCATGATGATCTTCTTGCGACCGATGCGATCCGACAGCCAGCCGAAGAACAGGAAGAACGGCGTGGCGAGGAACAGCGCGGCGGCGATCAGCAGGTAGGCGACGGTGGAATCCACCTTCAGGATGCTCTGCAGGTAGAACAGCGCGTAGAACTGGCCGGCGTACCAGACCACGGCCTGGCCGGCGGTGGCGCCGAACAGCACCAGCAGCATCAGCTTCAGGTTGCCGCCCTTCAGCGAATCGCGGAACGGCGTCTTCGAGCCCTTGCCTTCGGCCTTCATCTGCTGGAACAGCGGGGATTCGCTCAACTGCAGGCGGATCCACACCGAAATGCCGAGCAGGATGATCGACGCCAGGAACGGAATACGCCAACCCCAGGCCTCGAACGCCTCGGTGCCCAGCGACAGGCGGCAGGCCAGGATCACCAGCAGCGACAGGAACAGGCCCAGCGTCGCGGTGGTCTGGATGAAGGCCGTGTACAGGCCGCGCTTGCCGTCAGGCGCATGCTCGGCCACGTAGGTCGCCGCGCCGCCGTACTCGCCGCCCATCGCCAGGCCCTGTGCCAGGCGCAGCACGATCAGGATGACGGGCGCCGCCATGCCGATCGATGCGTAGTTGGGCAGCACGCCGACCAGGAAGGTCGAGATGCCCATGATCAGGATGGTGACCAGGAACGTGTACTTGCGGCCGATGCGGTCGCCCAGGCTGCCGAAGAACGCCGCGCCGAACGGACGGACGAAGAAGCCCGCCGCGAATGCCAGCAGCGCGAAGATCATGCCGGTGGTGGGATTGACGCCGCTGAAGAACTGCTTGGCGATGATCGCCGCCAGCGACCCGTAGAGATAGAAGTCGTACCACTCGAACACGGTGCCGAGGCTCGAGGCGAAGATGACCTTCTTGTGGCCCTTCGTCAGCTCGCCCTTCGACGAATGCTGCACGGACGTGGAACTCATGTGGATTCCCCTCAGAATGTGTACTTGACGGTGGTGTGCAGACGCTTCAGGTCGCCCTCGCGGTCATCCTCGAGCGAACGCTGCCCGTAGATGAGCTCCGCGCCGATATCCAGTTTCGGGAACGGCGAATAGATCAGGTTGGCGTGCATGGACTGCGTGCGCTCGGTGACGCCGAAGCCGGTCAGCGCGGCGTCGTTGTCGAAATGCGAGGCCGCATACATCAGGTTGGTGCGGATCTTCGGGCTGAACACGTGGCGCCAGGCGACGAAGCCGCCGTAGCCATCCAGTGCGCTGATGTCGCCATTGGCTTCGGTCACCACGTCGCTGCCGACGCCGAAGGCGAGGTAACGGCCGATGCCCTGGCCGGCATTCACCGCATAGCGGATGTCGTCGCTCTTGCCCAGGTTGAACTTGCCCGACACGCTGACGGACGCGCCGGTGTCGGTTTCGTCCAGCACCTTGAACTGGCGCACCATGCCGGCGACGGTGAAGTGGCCCCAGTCGCCCTTGGTCAGCCAACGCGCGGTGACGTCCGGCATGGCGTTGTCCCCGCTGTTGAAGCGGGCACCGGTGCGGTACGGCGTGACGGTGGTCTGCGGGTTCTCGGCCGAGAACGACCACGCGCCCTTGGTGTAGCGGACCTGCGCCTGGCGCACGAACACCGTGCCATCGGTGGGACCGACGAAGTCGACGGCGTCCGGCAGCGCGGCCACGTCCATGAAGTTGGACCAGGTCTGGCCGGCCAGCCAGTTGTTCCAGCTGACGTACGCGTGGCGAAGGCTGACGGCGTAGGTGTTCGTCGCGGTCTCGTTGCCGGCCAGCGCATTGCTGCCGCCGCCGAAGAAGTCCATCTCGACGAAGCCCTTGAACTTGTCGCCGCTGTCGGTCACGTGGTCGGCGCTCAGCCAGAAACGCGAGAACTGCGCGTGGAAATCGGTGTACGCATCGCCACCATCGGCGCCCGCACCGGCCACCGGAATCGTGCTGGGCACGTAGAACAGGCGCCCCGACGAGCCGTCCGCGATGCGGCCGTCGCTGGTATCGGTGGCCATCGCATCCATCTTGATGAAGCCGCCATAGGAGAACGTACTTCCCGGATTGGCGGCGGTCAGGATGGTGGTGCCCTGGATCGGCTGCTTGCCGGCGGGCAGGGCGGCGGGTGCGGCGGCCTGCTTGGCCTGCACCTGCGTCACCTGCTCCTGCGTGGTGGCGATCTGGGTCTGCTGTTGCTGCTGCGCGGACAGCAGCAGTTGCACCTGCCGCTCAAGATCGGCGACGCGCGCCTCCAGCGCTTTTTCCTTGGCGGTCTGTGCGAACGCCATCCCCGGCGCGATCAAGGCGACGAACAGCGCGGCAGCCAGCGGCCGTCGCGCGATTGCGGAACGTTGGGTCATAACCCCTCCCGAAAGGTTGATGGCCGCGTTGCGCGGCTGGAGGGAGACTTGCCCCTGCGTGCCGGCACCGCCTATTCGCCATTAGTCGTAACGGCAGTGCAGCAAACGCAAAGCCCTGCAAAAACAGGGGTGCGACGCTCCGTCGGGGCGCGCGCCGCGCGCGCTTTACGACCATCGTCTAATCGCGATGCTGCAATGCCGCACGTCGGTATGCGTCAAACTCGAACCCCCGGATGCGCCGGCGCCGTTACCTGGAGGCGCGCCGTCCGCCTTGCTTGCTTCAGAATCGACGCATTACTTGAACGTCCCGGGAGGACCTCATGACTGACCTGTATCCGGTCAAGCCGGAATTCGCCGCCAAGGCCCGCATCACGCGCGAGCAGTACCAGCGCGACTACCAGGCTTCGATCGACGACCCCGACGCGTTCTGGGGCAGGGCCGCCGAACGCCTCGACTGGTTCAAGAAGCCGACCCAGATCAAGGACGTCAACTATGCGCTGGATGACTTCCGCATCCGCTGGTTCGCCGACGGCGAGCTCAACGCGAGCGTCAACTGCCTGGACCGTCAGCTGGCCGAACGCGGCGACAAGGTCGCGTTGTTGTTCGAACCCGATGGCCCGGATTCGCCGTCGTATGGCGTGACCTATCGCGAGTTGTACGAGCGCACCTGCAAGCTGGCCAACGCGCTGCGCGCACTGGGCGTGCAGAAGGGCGACCGCGTCACCATCTACCTGCCGATGATCCCCGATGCGGCCGTCGCCATGCTGGCCTGCGCGCGCATCGGCGCCATCCACTCGGTGGTGTTCGGCGGCTTCGCGCCGAACTCGATCGCCGACCGCGTGTCCGACTGCGCCAGCAAGCTGATCATCACCGCCGACGAAGGCCTGCGCGGTGGCAAGAAGGTGCCGCTGAAGGCGAACGTGGACGCCGCATTGAAGCTGCCGGGCACGAACTCCGTCGAGACCGTGCTGGTGGTCCGCCACACCGGAGGCGCGGTGGACATGCAGATGCCTCGCGACCGCTGGTTCGACGCCGTCGTCGATGCGCAGCCGGCCGAGTGCGAGCCCGAGCGCATGAACGCCGAGGACCCGCTCTTCATCCTCTACACCTCCGGCTCCACGGGCAAGCCGAAGGGTGTGCTGCACACCACCGGCGGTTACCTGCTGTACGCGGCGTACACGCACGAGGCCGTGTTCGATCTGCGCGAAGACGACATCTACTGGTGTACCGCCGACGTGGGTTGGGTCACCGGCCACAGCTACATCGTCTATGGCCCGCTGGCCAACGGCGCCACCGCGGTGATGTTCGAAGGCGTGCCCAACTACCCCAGCGTGTCGCGCTTCTGGGAAGTGATCGACAAGCACAAGGTCACCATCTTCTACACCGCGCCCACCGCGATCCGCGCGCTGATGCGCGAAGGCGAAGCACCGGTGAAGAAGACCTCGCGTGCCTCGCTGCGCCTGCTGGGCAGCGTCGGCGAGCCGATCAATCCGGAAGCGTGGCGCTGGTACTACGACGTGGTCGGCGACGCGCGCTGCCCCATCGTCGACACGTGGTGGCAGACCGAGACCGGCGGCATCCTCATCACCCCGCTTGCAGGTGCGGTCGACCTCAAGCCAGGCTCGGCGACGCTGCCCTTCTATGGGGTACGCCCCGCGCTGGTCGACGCCAACGGCGAGCAGCTCGACGGCGCGACCGAGGGCAACCTGGTGCTGCTCGATTCCTGGCCGGGCCAGATGCGCACCGTGTACGGCGACCACCAGCGCTTCATCGACACTTACTTCCGCACGTATCCGGGCACCTATTTCACCGGCGACGGCTGCCGTCGCGACGCCGACGGGTATTACTGGATCACGGGCCGCGTCGACGATGTCATCAACGTCTCCGGCCATCGCATCGGCACCGCCGAAGTGGAAAGCGCGCTGGTCGCGCATCCGAAGGTGGCCGAAGCGGCCGTCGTCGGTTTCCCGCACGACATCAAGGGCCAGGGCATCTACGCCTACGTCACCCTGAAGGCCGGCGAAGCGCAGAGCGATGAACTGCTGAAAGAACTGGTGGCCTGGGTGCGCAAGGAGATCGGGCCGATCGCCACGCCGGATCACCTGCAGTGGGCGCCGGGCCTGCCGAAGACGCGTTCGGGCAAGATCATGCGCCGCATCCTGCGCAAGATCGCCGAGAACGCACCCGAGCAGTTGGGCGACACCTCGACACTGGCCGACCCGTCGGTCGTCGAATCGCTGGTCGCCGAACGCAAGGTGAAGTAACCGGCTGCTGGGGAGGGCAGACGGGCTGCACGGGGCGGGACACGCCGCCCTGTGCAGGCAACGCATCAAGGATTACCCTTTCCCATCACGATGGATCGCACCGCCATGCCCACCCTGTTGATCGCCGACGACCACCCGCTGTTCCGCGAAGCCCTCCGCGGCGCGGTACAGCGCGTAATGCCCGGCGTGAAGCTGCATGAAGCCGACAGTGTCGACGCGCTGTACGTGCTGGTCGACGCGCATCCCGACGCCGACCTGCTGCTGATGGACCTCAACATGCCCGGCGCGCACGGCTTCAATGCGTTGGTGCACCTGCGCGCGCTGCATCCGCAGCTGCCGGTCGTCATCGTGTCCGCGCGCGAAGAGCCGGCGGTGATGCGTCGCGCGCTCGACCATGGTGCGCTGGGTTTCATTCCGAAGTCGGCCGATTCCGACACCATCGGCCAGGCCATCGGGGCGGTGCTCGACGGCGAACGCTGGGTGCCCGAAGAAGCGCACAACGCGCCCGCCACCAGCCGCGACGAGCAGGAAACGGCACAGCGCCTGCGCGACCTGACCCCGCAGCAGTTCAAGGTGCTGCAGATGCTCGGCGCCGGCCGGCTCAACAAGCAGATCGCCTACGACCTGGGCGTGTCCGAAGCCACCATCAAGGCCCACGTCACCGCCATCCTGCGCAAGCTGCACGTCACCAACCGCACCCAGGCCGTGCTCGCCGCCGGTCGCCTGGCGGTGGATCCGGACGGCATCGTGCTGCCGCCGGAAGAGGCGGAATAGGGCGCGCCGCGGTCGTTGCGCCGATCCGCGCCAGGCTATCGACGCGGTGCCACCGACATGCCGAACAGTCGCATCACCGTTCCAGTCAACAGCGCGCCGACGATGGCGCACGGCGTGCCCCATAGCAGTACCGCCACGTAGATCATCGACGCACCGCCGCCTTGATAGGGACGCACGCAATCGGTGTAGTAGGCGAACACCAGCCACGGCGCGAACAGCAGGCAGGCGCCGGCGGCCCGCAACGGGTTAGCGGTGAACAGCGATATTACCGCCGGTAGCAACGGCACCAGAAGAAACATGCCCAGCACCTGCAGGAACGCCAGCAGCGTATGGTCGTAGCAGCCGGCGCTGTTGAAGGCCTGCAAGGCGATGACGAATGCGATGGCAGCGATACCGCCGATCAGTGCGTGCTTGCGGGATATCCTCATGTACGTCAGCTCCCTACCGGAGACGTGGTCGAAAAGTGGAGTGCATCGAGTCTGCCACGATCCTGTGGCGCGGCTACTTGCCCCAGCGCGGCGGCTCGCCCTTTAGCCGACAGATCGCGATCAGCGCCAGCAGCACGGCCCACGTGCCGATCATGAAGGGGACGACGTGCCGGTCGGGTGGAAACAACAGGAAGACAGAGACCAACAGCGCCAGAGACACACCATAGACCAGCCACCCCTGCCATCGGATCGGCAAGGCCCAACCCCAGCCGGACCGTTTCGCCCGGAACCAATAGTCGTCCTTCTGCATGCAAGCTCCTGATGGCATATCCGACGTTCTTCAGCACAGCATGCATGATCTGATGCATCGTGTGCGCGGCTTCAAGAACGATCGCCGCCTCTGGCTCTGGTTTGCCGTATTCAGCAGTCTGCGTGGCTCGTGTGCTACCGGCCCAGCGTCCTCAGTCGACAGGCTATCCGCCGTGATGTCCAGCGCCTTGTGTCTCTCCGCGACGCGGATACGGTTCGCCTGAACTGTCAGGCTCGACGGGGATCTGTTGGCTCAAGCGAACGACGTAGGCCTTGAAGGCATCGCTGTAGCGATGAATGGTTCTTGAGTCTGGCTTTGGCATGGGGACACTCCTGAGGGTTAGGTCAAGGTGTCCACTAAACCGTAGGAACTACCGGTTCGGCTTGAATGACTTGTTAGGTGCCGGCTACTGAGCTTGGACCAGCACGCTCCGCAAGTTTGGCGTACGACCGGAACAGAAGAATCGTACCAGTCAAGCCGAGCGCGGCACCCGAAAAAGCCAGCAAAGTAGAACCGCCAACTAACGCCCAGTACGCCGTCTCTCCGAGCTGCAGCACATAGAGAGGAATGGAAGCAGCGCAGTAAAGCACACCAAGTGCGCTGCCAGCAGCCAGCCAGCGAAATGACGGATGCCCGTGTCGTCGGAGTGCACGAGCCTGAAGCCAAAGCATTGAGGATTGAACGATAAGGACGAACGCGGAGGTGAGCGCGCCTAGCAGTGCAGAAATTTCCATTTGCCGTGCCCTCCCCAAGGCACCTAACACCGGAATTAAGCCGACCCGCGAAGCGGGTTCGGCTTGAATGAATTGTTAGGGCTCATGAACCGATGTGTCCAGTAGAACGCCAGACCCGATATCGCCCCAGCAAAAATGGCCATGAGCAGAAAGGTGAACGCGAGGGCGACCCCATCAGGCTCACGGATGAGTGCTGAGACAAGAGATATCAGTGGGATTGGGCTGGCAGCAATGGCTCCAGCTATCAGAGCTGGAACCGCTCTAAACATGCGCTTATGAACTAGGAAAAGGCCAATTGGCAGTCCGACGATCATGACGTAAGGGATGCAGACGACAAATGCAACAAAGGCAGTGAAACCGAGATCTATACGGTCAGCGGGGACATTGAGCCACATAAGCCAAGCGGTAAGTGTGGCCGTGATAGCGGCGGTCCCTGCACAGATTAAGGTTGCTAACGGTAGCGCCAATGCCTGTCTCATGAGCCCTAACACCTAGTAGACCCCATTCCGGGGTAATAGCGCCGAGTATTCAGCCAAGAGGAATGGGCGTCAACGAGGGCTGGGGCTTGCCGGACAAGCGCTCCGCTGCCTTTGCAGCGAGGCCTTCATTCCTGAGACGCCCGTGTTATCAGGCAGAAGCGAGGAGGTTCGGGATTATCAGGGCCTCCATCTGGTGATAGCAGGCTGGGTGAATTCATGAGGCGACCGGCGGGGGACGGTGTAGATCGCGTACTGACTGTCATCCGTGCGTTCCACGTGTCGATTCATGGTCATCATTCGCATGAGTCGATTCAGTTATCGGACGAGGGCGGTGCATCCGGTACGTGGTGGGCGGCGAGGAAGGCGCGCAGGGAGGCGGGCTTCACGGGTTTGGTCAGCAGGCGGTAGCCGCGTTCGCGGGCTTCGCGCTTGAGTTCGTCGCGGCCGTCGGCGGTGAGCAGGGCGCCGGCGATGGGGCCGGGGCTGGCGGCGCGCAGGGCGTCGAGGGTGGCCAGGCCGTCGAGGCGGTCGTGCAGGTGGTAGTCCACCAGCATCACGGTCGGGCCTTCGGCGATCTTCTGCAAGGCTTCGTCGACGGTCGTTGCGGTGATGACCTCCGCCTGCCAGCGGCCGAGCAGGGCCTGCATGCCGTCGATGATCTCGCGATCGTTGTCGACGCAGAGCACGCGCAGTCCGGCGAGCGAATCGCTGCCCAAGGCAGCGCGTCGTGTGCTGCGACGTTCGACGACGTGCGCGCCGCGGGGGACGATGATCGAGAACATGCTGCCGCGATCCACGGTGCTGCGCGCGTCCAGTTCGTGCTGCAGCAGGCGTGAGATGCGCTGGCAGATCGACAGGCCCAGTCCCAGTCCGCGCTCGCCCCAGTCGAAGGGTTGCTGGTAGCGGTGGAACTCGTCGTAGATCTGCCGCATGTGGTTCTCGGGGATGCCGGGTCCCGTGTCCCACACCTGCAACGCGATGCGGTCGCCACGAGCGCGCATGCCGATCACGATGCGGCCGGCACGGGTATAGCGCAGGGCGTTGGCGAGGAAATTCTGCAGCACGCGGCGCAACAGGCGTCGGTCGCTGCGCACGGGAATCGAGCGCGCGTGGACGCGCAGCGCCAGTCCGCGCCCGGCGGCGACCGGGGCGTACTGCGCCGCGAGTTCACGCAGCAGTTCGCCAGCGTCGAAATCGGTGATCTGCGTGTGCAGGCCGCCGGCATCGAGGCGGGAGACATCCAGCAGGCCATCCAGCAGTTCCTCGGCGGCGCGCAATGAGGCATCGACACGTTCCGCCAGGTGCTTACGCTCCTGTGCCTGGTCATCGGAGCCCTGCTCGCTGTCGCGCAGGGCGCTGACGAACAGGCGCGCGGCGTTCAGCGGTTGCAGCACGTCGTGGCTGATCGCGGCCAGGAAGCGCGTACGGGATTGCTGAGCATGTTCGGCCGCTTCGCTACGCTCGGCGACACGCTGCTCGAGGGTTTCGTTGGTCTCCAGCAGCAGCGCTTCGGCATGCTTGAAGTCGGTGATGTCGTTGTAGCTGGTCACGTAGCCGCCACCCGGCAGCGGCTGGCCGCGCATCTCGATGACCTGGCCATCGGCGCGCACGCGCTCGAAGATGTGCGGCGAACCGGCGCGCATGTAGCGGATGCGCTTGTTGATCTGCGCGTCGATGTCGCCATCGCCCAGTTCGCCGCGCTCGGCGTTGTAGCGGATCAGGTCGGCGACGGGACGGCCAACGTAGAGCATGCCATCGGGGTAGCCGAACATCTGCTGGTAGCGGCGGTTCCAGGCCACCAGCCGCATGTCGGGGTCGACGACGCTCACGCCTGCGCTGATGTTCTCCAGCGTGGTCGACAGGATTTCACGGTTGAAGCGCAGTTCCTGTCCGGCCTGGTCGAGGACCGCCACCACTTCGCCCAGTTCCATGCCCGATCCGCGCAGCACGCTGGTCAGCACGATGCGCGCCGACGCCGCGCCGATGGCGGCCGCGAGCAGGCGTTCGGTGAACTGCACCCAGGCACGGTCCGCGGGGGCGTTGGGTTGCAGGTCGCGATCGAGCAGGTGCGCCTGTTCTGCGAACGCACGGCGCGCATGGCGTTCGCCGACGACGCGCTCGGCCAGTGTGCGCAGGTCGCCGATGCGCACGCTGCCCGGCCACTCGCCGGCCACCAGGGCGGGGCGTTGCGCGTAGGGGTCGAGGAAGGGCGCGGCGCGCAGGCGCTCGTCCACCCCGGGGCGCGAGCGCGCGGAGACGATCATCATCGCGCCGGTGTTGACCAGCAGCGACCAGAACGTCCCGTGCGTCAGCGTGTCCCAACCGCTCAGGCCGAACAGTTGCTGCGGGCGCAGCCAGCGGATGCCGAACGGGCCGTCGTGCAGCCAGAGCACATCGAACCAACCGGCTTGCGTCATCGTCGGCAGCAGCAAGGTGTAGATCCACGTGGCGAAGCCGAGCACCATGCCGACTTCCACGCCGCGGCGGCTGGCACCGCGCCAGTACAGCCCGCCGATCAGGCCCGGCGCGAACTGCGCGACGGCGGCGAAGGCCATCAGGCCATACGACGCCAGCGTGCTGTCGTTGCTGCTGCTGCGGTAGTACGAGTACGCCGTCAGCGCGAGCAGCAGGATCGTCACGCGGCGGATCCACAGCACGCGCGAGGCGACGTCGGCTTCGGCGTGGTGGTCCGCCCAGCCGCGCCGCAGCAGCACGGGCATGATCAGGTCGTTGCTGACCATCGTCGCCAGCGCGATGCTCGCCACGATCACCATGCCCGTGGCCGCCGAGAAGCCGCCCACGTACGCGATGATCGCCAGCGCGGTGCGGCCTTCCGCCAGCGGCAGCGCCAGCACGTAGCTGTCGTCGGCCACGCTGGTGCCGCCGAAAAGCGAGGCCCCGGCGGCCGCCACCGGAATGACCATCAGCGAGAACAGCACAAGGTAGGCACCGAACAGCCAGCGGGCCTTGCGGATGTCGCCCACGTCGCTGCATTCCACCACCGCCACGTGGAACTGGCGCGGCAGGCAGACGATGGCGAGGAAGCCGAGCAGCGTCTGCGCGATGAAGCCCACCGGCGGCGCATTCTCGAACAGCGTGCGTGCCGAATTGGTGACACGGAAGGCGTTGTCGTCCAGCCACAGATAGGCGAACACGCCGACGGAGATCATCGCCACCAGCTTGACCACCGATTCCAGCGAGATCGCCAGCATCATGCCGTGGTGATGTTCGGTGGCATCGACCTGGCGCGTGCCGAACAGGGCGGCGAACAGCGCCATCAACAGTGCGACGTACAGCGCGGGGTCGGTGAAGAAGCCATGCGCACTGTCGCCGCCTTCGCCGCTCAGCACGCTCAGGCTCATCGCGACGGCCTTGTACTGCAGCGCGAGGTAAGGCACCACGCCGATCAGCGCGATCACCGTGACCAGCGCGGCCAGCCGGCGCGAGCGGCCGTAGCGGGAGGAAATGAAGTCCGCGATGGAGACCGTGTTCTCGCTGCGCGCGATCAACGCCAGCCGCTCGATGATGCGCCAGCCGAACAGCAGCAGCAGGATCGGGCCCAGGTAGATCGGCAGGTAGCCTAGACCATTGCGCACCGCGCTGCCGACCGCGCCGTAGAAGGTCCATGACGAGCAGTAGACCGCCAGCGCCAGGCTGTAGACCACCGGGCGCAGCCACGGGCGGTCCGGGTACATCGGGCGGCGGTCGCCCCACCACGCCACGCCGAACAGCAGCGCGGCATAGCCGATCGACACCAACAGCAGGATCCAGCTGGAAACCAACGCCCTCTCCCGGCGCTCAACCCGCCGCCGAGTGTACCGGCTGCCGGGTGGCGCGGCGGCGGATCAGGATGCTGTCGGCGACAGCAGTTCGCGCACGGCGGTCTCGGCCTGCCCGCGCAGTTCGGGGATGGCGATGCTTTCCCAGACGCAGCCGATACGCAGGCTGCCGAGGATGAAGATGCGCGGCTGCACGTGGCCGTCGGCGTCCACCATGCGGCCGTCGCGCGCCGCTTTCAGCCCGATGCCGTGCGGCCCCGGCTGCGCATGGCCCTTGCCGAGCAGGTCGTGCAGCAGGGGATTGCGCATGGTCTGGGCGCGCATCTCCACGCCGGTGGCGTTGACGACGTAGTCGACATCGAATTCGTCGGTGCGGCCGTCGCGGGTGTGCGTGGTCACGCGCAGCCGGCGGCCTTCGTTCATCACCGTGTCCAACCGTCCGCGGTGGAGACGCAGCTGGCCGCGGTCGAGCAGCGCCTGCAGCATGGCGTGCACCTCCGGCGCGATGCGATGGCGGTGCACGTCCCACTGGCGCACCACATGGCGCAGGAAACGCCGCTGGTCGTCCGTGGACATCGATTGCCACAGCGCTTGGCCATGGGGGCGGACGCGCTCCATCACGGCCTGCCAGGGCAGGCCATCGGCGACGGCCTGTCGCGCGGCCTGGCGCAGGAAGCGCAGGCGACCACGCAGGTCGAGGGCCTGCAGCGGGGCGGGGTCGAACGTCGCCGCGCCGCCATGGCAGTGCGGCAGCGGCAGCAGCGCATGCCGGGACAGCACGTGGACCGGTCCCGCGTGGCCGTTGTCGGCCAGGCTCAGCACGGTGTCCACCATGCTCAGGCCGGAACCGACGATGCAGACTTCGGCATCGGCCGGCAGGGCCTTCACCGCGTCGAAGTCCCACGCCGCCAGCGAGCGACCTTCCGGCAGCTGCGGTGCGCCGCGCGCCGGCAGCGGCTTGGGCGTGTTGCCGACCGCCATCACCACGCCGCGCGCCAGCAGGGCGCCATGTGCCGCCAGATGCAGCGTCGCGCCGTCGGCGCGTGCGTCGAGCTCGGACACGATGTCCCGCACGATCTGCAGCGACGCCGGACTGGCGGCGATCATCTCGTGCAGGCGCGTGCGCAGGTAGTCGCCGTAGCGGCGCCGTTCGATGAACGCGTGCGCCAGGTCATGGCGACCGGGGCCGCCCGCAGGCGTGGTGGCGACGACATGGTCGAGGAAATCCTCGGGGCGGTCGTCGAAGGCACTCATGCGCGCCGCAGGTACGTTGAGGACATGCTCGCCATGCGTCGTCGCATAGGCCACGCCCTGCGCCAGCACGTCGCGCGGTTCGATCATCACGATGCGCAGCGGCGTGGTCGCCTGCCGCAGCGCCTGCATCGCCGCCAGCACGCCACCCGCGCCACCGCCGATGATGGCCAGGTCGCAGGGCGGCAAGGGAAGGTTCGTCTCGGATGTCATGCCGTCATTGTAGGCGAACGGTCGATGACGTCCGCGCGCCGCTACATCAGCGAGTCCGCCAGCCGCGCGATGCCTTCTCGACTGCGCTGCCAACCGGGACGACGGCGCCAGGCATCGCGGTCGACCGCGTCCGCCTGCGCCAGGTACTCGGCCTCGATCGCGCGAATGCGCGCGACCACGCCTGCGTCATAGCAGACCAGGCCGATCTCCGCGTTGAGCGCGAACGAGCGGATATCAAGGTTGATCGAGCCGACCAGCGCGATGTCGTCGTCCACCGTCAGGTGCTTGGCGTGAAGGAAGTGCGGGCGATACAGCGCGATCTTCACTCCGCAGGCGAGCAGTTCGTCGTAGTACGACTGCTGCGCCCACGCGGTCAGCGTCTGGTTGTTGGTGGCCGACAGCACCAGCTGTACGTCCACGCCGGACAGCGCCGCGATGCGCAGGGCGCTGAGGGTCGCGTCGTCGGGAACGAAGTACGGCGTGGTCAGGACCACCTGCCGACGCGCGAGGTGGATCAACGCGTTGACGGTGTCGCGCGCATTCTCGAACGGGTACGCCGGGCCGCTGGGCAGCAGCTGCGTCGACACGTCCTCGGACTGCACCGACAGGTCGGGCTGGACGGCCAGGCGCTCGCCCGTCTCGATGTACCAGTCGCTGGCGAACACCCCTTCCAGGTGCGACACCACGGGCCCCTGCACGCGCGCCACCAGTTCGCGGTTCGGGTGGCCAGCGACGAACACGGCATCGGCGAGGTTCTGCGAACCCACGTAGCCGATGCCGTTGTCGATCACCGCCACCTTGCGATGGTTGCGCAGGTCCATGCGGCCACTGCGGCGCCATTGCAGGCCGCCGGGCAGCATGGCGTGCACCTGCACGCCGGCCATGCGCAGGCGCGCGGCGTAGGCATGCAGGCCGCGCTTGGCGCCGACGGCATCGAGCAACAGGCGACAGGTCACGCCACGCCCGGCGGCGCGGCACAGCGCATCGGTCACCGCTTCGCCCACTGCGTCGTCGAACATCAGGTAGTACAGCAGGTGCACCTGCTGCGTGGCGGAATCGATGTCGTCCAGCAGGGCGCGCAGCGAAGCGTCGTAGTCGTCGAGCAGCGCGACCGCATTGCCGTGCGTGGGCATGAACGCGCCCTGGCGTTCGATCAGGGGCGCCATTTCGGCGGCGGCGCCGTCGCGAGGAGTCCAGCGCAGGGCGCTGAGGGGGCGCTGTTCTTCGCGGATCACGTCCGATGCGCGCGCCTGCCGCTCGATGCGTTCACGCGAAAGCCACGGGTGGCCGAGCAGCAGGTACAGCGGCAGGCCGAGCAGCGGCACGAAGCCGACCAGCAGCAGCCAGCTGCGCGCGGCGGCCGGGGTGGTGCGGCTGGGAATCCACCACAGCGCCGCCAGGCGGATCAGCCAGTCGAGGATCAGCAGCGCGGTGCCGTAGGACCAGTCCATGGGGGGCGGGTATCCGTGGGGGGATGCCTGATTCTGGGCAGGCAGACGGCTAAATGAAAACCCGCCAAGGAATCCTTCTCCCCGCTTGCGGGGAGAAGGTGCCCGAAGGGCGGATGAGGGGCAGCTTTGGGCTCGCCGAAGCCGGAAAACAGGAAACCCCGCCGGGGCGGGGTTTCCTGAGAGGCACTGGATCCCGGCCTTCGCCGGGGTGAAATAGCGGCATAGGCGCATTCAGAGCATGCGCGCCGCTATTTCACTTGATCTTGCCTTCCTTGTAGATCACGTGCTTGCGCACGACCGGGTCGTACTTCTTGATTTCCATCTTGCCCGGGGTGTTCTTCTTGTTCTTGTCCGTCGTGTAGAAGTGGCCGGTGTTGGCCGAGGAGATCAGACGGATCTTGTCGCGCTTGGATGCCATGTGTAGTTACTCCTCAGACCTTTTCGCCGCGGGCACGCAGCTCGGCCAGAACGGAATCGATGCCGTTCTTGTCGATGGTGCGCAGCGCGTGCGCGGAAACCTTCAGCTTGACCCAGCGGTTCTCGCTGGCGACCCAGAAGCGGCGCTCGTGCAGGTTGGGCAGGAAACGACGACGGGTCTTGTTGTTGGCGTGGCTGACGTTGTTACCCGTCATCACACGCTTGCCGGTCACTTGGCATACGCGGGACATACGCACCTCGATAAGTAATTGTGTCGCCCATAGCCCGGGAGACGGCGGCCCGGCGGACGGCCTGCAGGGCAGGACGGACACCACGCGATACGGCATGAAAACCGCTGCTGACCCAAGCCGGAATCGCGTTTCCGGCCGCAGATCCGGACAGGCCGGACGCAGCGAGCCGCGCATTATGCGTGGGTTCTCCTTTGCGCGCAAGTACTTACGGCGGTCCGCCGGCTGGCGTAGCCGGCCTCCCGACCCCAACCAAGGGTTATGGACCCCACGCGGTTTTCGATTGGCCGCCCCTGGCGCCCTTGGCTACGGTGTCGGGGCCGGAAGCCGCCGGTGTCCAGGAGCAATGAGCATGTCCGAGTCCGCCAGCTGGGGACCCCCTTACCTGCTCTACCTGGGTAACGCACAAGACGATCTGGCCGCCAAGACCGCCCGTGGCCTGGCCTACTGGCGGCCGGAATGGTGCGTGGGCCAGGTCCGCGGGCCGCACTGCAAGACCAGCGTCGGGCTGCCTGATCTGGATGTTGGGCAGGCGCAGGCCGCCGGCGCCCGGACGCTGCTGGTCGGCGTGGCCAATGCCGGCGGTGTGATGGATGGCGATACCGTGGCGGCCGTGCTGGCCGCGATGGAGGCGGGACTTCATGTGGCCTCGGGCCTGCACCAGCGCCTGGCCGACGAACCGCGCATCCGGGAGGCGGCCGACAGATTGGGACGCGTGCTGTTCGATGCCCGTCGCCCGCCGGCACTCGAGGTTGGCAAGGCTGTGCCGCGCGCGGGGCGGCGCCTGCTCACCGTCGGCACCGACTGTTCGGTGGGCAAGATGTACACCACGCTGGCGCTCGAACGCGAACTCCGGTCGCGCAACATCGCGGCGGACTTCCGCGCCACCGGGCAGACCGGCATCTTCATTGCCGGCGGGCATGGCGTGCCGATCGACGCGGTCGTCGCCGACTTCATTTCCGGCGGCGCGGAATGGGTATCACCCGCACGCGACGACGGTGGCTGGGAGCTCATCGAAGGGCAGGGTTCGCTCTTCCACCCGTCGTTCGCTGGTGTTTCGCTGGGCCTGCTGCATGGCGCGCAGCCGCATGCACTGGTGCTCTGCCACGAACCGACGCGCCAGCACATGCGCGGCCTGCCCCACTACACCCTGCCTGCGCTGGAGGAGTGCCTCGCCGCGAACCTGCAGGCGGCGCGCCTGACCTCGCCGGGCGTGCAGGTGGCGGGTATCGCGGTGGACACCTCGCGGCTGTCGCGCGAACACGCGGCCAGCCTGTGTTCCCACGTCGAGAAGCGCTTCGGCCTGCCATGCCAGGACCCTGTCGCCGACGGCGTGGCGCGCATCGCGGACCGGTTGCTGGAGCTCTATCCGCCCGCCTGATCACCCGGGAGGCGGGTCGGGGCTACGTATGATGGGTGCCACCGGGAAGGAGCCTCGCATGCGCCTGCGCCATATCGAACTGTTCCAGGCGCTGCTGCAGGCGGGCACGCTGACCGGCGCCGCGCGCCTGCTGCACATCTCGCAGCCGGCGGCCAGCAAGTTGCTCCAGCACGCCGAGACGGGATTGGGCTTCGCGTTGTTCGAACGCGTGAACGGACGCCTGGTGCTGACGCCGCAGGGCCGGATGATGCGCGAGCACATCGAGCGTGTCGGCGACGAACTGGCCGATCTCGACCGCCTGGCCCGCAATGTGGTCGCGCCGGGCGGTACGGCGTTGCGGGTGGTGGCCACGCCGACGCTGGCCGGGGCGCTGCTGCCGTCTGCGCTGCGCGCATTGTCGGCGCGCTATGCCGATGCCCAGGTGCAACTGCTGACGCAGCACACGCGGGAGATCGTCGATGCACTGCGGTTGCGCGATGCGGACATCGGCCTGACGTTGCAGGCGGTGCATGTTCCCGGCATCCGCCAGCTCGTATTGGGCGAAAGCCCCGCGCACGCGATCGCGCCGCCCAGCTACTGGAGTGATGACGCCATGCGCGAACCACTGCCGCGGTCTGCCCTGGCCGGCCAGGTGATGGTCGGCCTGGACGTGAGGGACGCCCTGGGGCGTGCCGTACGCCAGCATCTGCAGGATCTCGCACCGCCGCCGCGCATGCGCATCCGCGTGCAGACGTACCCGCTGGCGCGCGCGCTGGTCGCCGATGGGCATGGCGTGGCCGTGGTGGACGCCTTCACCGCGCGAACGGCGGGGCCCGCCGTGCAGGTCCGCCCGCTCGATCCGCCGCTGGCGGTAATGCTGCACGCGCTGCTGCGCGACGGCGAGCCGCCGATGCCGGTGCAGCGGCACTTCATCGACAGCGTGAAGCGGCTGGCGCGCGATTACGGGTGAGCGGCGAGCGCCTGCTTGCGTTCGCGCGTCCAGGCACGGATCTGCTCCTCCAGCACCGGCAGCGTCACCGATCCCTGCTTCAGCACGGCGTCGTGGAAGGCCTTGATGTCGAACGCCGGTCCCAGCGCCTGCTCGGCTTCGCCGCGCAGGCGGACGATGGTGATCTCGCCCAGCTTGTAGCTCAGCGCCTGCGCGGGCCAGGAGATGTAGCGGTCGACCTCGGTGGTGACTTCGTGCTCGGACAGGGCGGTGTGGTCGCGCAGGTAGGCCAGGGCCTGCTCACGCGTCCAGCCCTTGTGGTGCACGCCGGTGTCGATGACCAGGCGAGCGGCGCGCCACATCTCGTAGGTCAGGCGCCCGAAATCCTCGTACGGCGTTTCGTAGATGCCCATCTCCTTGCCCAGCTTCTCGGTGTACAGCGCCCAGCCTTCGCCGTAGGCGGAGATGTAGTTGTCGCGCCGGAAGGCGGGCTGCTCGCCCTGTTCCTGCGCCAGCGCCGCCTGCAGCGAGTGGCCGGGCGAGGATTCGTGCAGCGTGAGCGCCGGCAGGTTGTAGAGCGGGCGCGAGGGCAGGTTGTAGGTGTTGAGCCAGTAGGTACCCAGGCCGCCGCGGCCGGCGGTCCAGAACGGCGCGATGTCGGCGGGCACTTCGACGATGGTGAAGCGCCCGCGCGGCAGCGTGCCGATGAACTTGCCGACTTCACCGTCCACGCGCTTGGAAATCCACGCCGCGCGGTCTAGCAGCTGCTGCGGCGTCTTCGCGTAGAACTGCGGATCGGTGCGCAGGAAGGTCAGGAATTCGGCGAACGTTCCCTTGAAGCCGGTCTGCCTGATCACCGCCTGCATCTCGGCCTGGATGCGCGCGACTTCCTCCAGGCCGATCGCGTGGATCTGTTCGGCGGTCAGGTCCAGCGTGGTGTATTCGCGGATCTGCTGCGCGTAGAAATCCTTGCCGCCCGGCATCGCTTCCGCCGCCAGCGTGGTGCGCGCTTTCGGGACGTATTCGGTACGGAAGAACGTCAGCAGCGTGCCGAACGCGGGCACGACCTGTTCGCTGATCGCCGCGCGCGCTTCCTTGCGCAACGCTTCCTGCTCGGCCGCGGGAATGCTGGCTGGCATCTTCCTGTAGGGCGCGTAGAAGGTGGACTGTTCGGGGTCGCGTTGTTCGGCGACCGCGGCAATCGACACGTCGCGCCCCTCCAGCACCGCGCGCGGCACGGTGAAGCCGCGCTTCAGTCCGCTGCGCATGTTGGCGATGTGCTGGTCGAAATGGCGCGGCACATCGCGCAGCCGAGCGGCGTACGCACGGTAGTCGTCGGCGGACTTCATCTGCCGGCGCGCCATGAAGGACAGGTTCGACCAGAACGACGAGTCGGAATTGAACGGCATCTCGTACGCCCGCAGCCGCACCTCCGCCGCCAGGTTCTCCACCTGCGGGCGGTAGATCGCGAGGTTGATGCGGTTGTCGGCGGACAGCGCCCCCGCGTCGAGACCGTCCAGGTCCTTCAGCACCTGCTCCCACACCTTCAGGCGTGCCTGCTGCGTCGGGGCGTCGACGTCCGGCAGGCGACGCTTGTCGCCACTGGTGTCGGTGTCTTCGTCGGCCTGGCCGGTCTGTTCCTGGCGCCATGCCCACTCCTTCTCGTAGATCGCCTGGAAGCGCTTGTCGGCGTCGGAGGGAGCGAAGGCGAGCGCGTGCAGGGGCATGCAGGCGAGCAGCAGGGCGGCGGTACGGAATTTCAAGGCGGACATCCGGTGGAAGCGGAAACCGGATGGTAATGCAGGGGCCATCTGCTCGTCCGGAGCGCATGGCCTGCGGTTGTGGGAGCGACGTAAGTCGCGAGCTTGTTGCTTGTCGGTGAATCAGGCTCAGCGCTATCGCGACTTACGTCGCTCCCACATGCCACCTTCCCACAACAGCCTAAGCCTCAACCCTTCGGGCGCAGCCGTTCCAGCACGCCGTCCAGCGTGTCCAGGTCGGTGTACTGGATGATCAGCTTGCCCTTGCCGCCGCGACCGTGCGCGATGGTCACGCGCGTGCCGAGGCTTTCGGACAGTTCGGTTTCCAGCGAGGCTATGTCCGGCTGCGGCGCGGCCTTGGCGGGCTTGGCCTTCTTGCCGCTCACCGGCACCTTGCCGGCGGCGAACTGCTGCGCGCGGTGTTCGACTTCGCGTACCGACCAGCCCTGTTCGGCGGCGTCGGAAGCCAGCTTGCTGGCCAGGTCCGGCGATAGCGTCAGCAGGGCGCGGGCGTGGCCCATTTCCAGGCGACGGGCTTCGAGCAGGGCGCGGATGGCCGGGGGCAGTTCCAGCAGGCGCAGCAGGTTGGAGACCGCGGCGCGCGAACGGCCGACGGCTTCGGCGGCCTCGGCGTGGGTCAGCGAGAATTCGTTGATCAGGCGCTGCAGCGATTGCGCCTCTTCCAGCGGATTGAGGTCTTCGCGCTGGATGTTCTCGATCAGCGCCATCGCGATGACGGTGCGGTCGTCGAGCTCGCGCACGACCACCGGCACTTCCGCCAGCCCGGCTTCCTGCGAGGCGCGCCAACGGCGTTCGCCGGCGACGATCTCGAACTTGCCCGCCGAAATCTCGCGCACGACGATCGGCTGGATGACGCCCTGCGCCTTGATCGACTCGGCCAGCTCGGTGAGCTTGGAAGCGTCCATCTGCATGCGCGGCTGGTACTTGCCCGGCTGCAGCTGCTGCACCGGCAGCGTGCGCAGCGCTTCGCCCGGCTGCGCTTCCGGCGGGGGCGTCTCGGCGGCCTTCGGGCCGAGCAGGGCTTCCAGTCCGCGACCCAGGCCGCGCTTCTTCGGGGCGCTCATCACGCGTGCTCCATGTGCTGCTGTTGCTTCTTGCGGTCGGCGGCACGGCGCAGGATCTCGCCGGCCAGGCCCAGGTAGGCGACGCCGCCGCGCGAGGCGCGGTCGTAGCCGACGATGCTCTGGCCATGGCTGGGGGCCTCGGCCACGCGCACGTTGCGCGGCACGATGGTGCGGAACACCTTGTCGCCGAAATGGGTGGTCAGTTCGCCGGACACGGCATTGGCCAGGTTGTTGCGGATGTCGAACATCGTGCGCAGCACGCCTTCGATCTCCAGGCCCGGGTTCAGGCGCGCGCGCAGCGCCTCGATGGTTTCCATCAGCGCGGACAGGCCTTCCAGCGCGTAGTACTCGCACTGCATCGGCACCAGCACGGAGTCGGCGGCGGTCAGCGCATTGAGCGTCAGAAGCGACAGCGCGGGCGGGCAGTCGATGATGATGAAGTCGTAGTCGCCGCGGATGGGCTGCAGCGCACTCTTGAGGCGCTGCTCGCGGCCATCGGCATCCATCAGCTGGATTTCCGCCGCGGTCAGGTCGATGTTGCCCGGCATCAGGTCGAAGCCTTCGGCCGTGGTGACCACCGCTGCCTTGGCATCGACCTCGCCCAGCAGCACGTCGCAGGTGGATGCTTCCACCTCGCGCTTGTCCACGCCGCTGCCCATCGTCGCGTTGCCCTGCGCATCCAGGTCGACCAGCAGCACCCGCTGCGGCGCGCGGGCGAGCGCGGCGGCGAGGTTCACGGCGGTGGTGGTCTTGCCGACTCCGCCTTTCTGGTTGGCGACGGCGATGATGCGGGCCATGCGAGGGCGCCTTGGTCAGGTCCGGGGTGAGGGGGGATTATGCGGGCTGGGGCGGGGCCGTGCGAAATCAGGAGTACGGGCAACACGGCGGCAGCCGGTCACCGTGTCCGAGGATCCCCACGGATCCCGAACCGGGCGCCAGTCTTTTCAACGGCTTAGGTCGCGCGGGCGCATGCCCGAGGCGCTCAGTCGCGACGCACGACCACCATGTGGCGCTCGCCGACCAGGCCGGGCACGGTCAACGGCTGGATCGTGTCTACCGACCAGCCGCCCGGCAGGGCGGCGATCTCGTCGTCCGGGCGCACGCCCTTCATCGCCAGCAGCGCGCCGCCGGGCTTCAGCAGGTGGCCACCGACGGCGATGATGCCGGCCAGCACGTCGAGCGCGCGCGCGGTGAGCGCGTCGTAGGCCTGCGGTTCGTCGAGCGCTTCGGCACGGGATTCGGCCACGCGTGCGTTGTCGAGTTTCAGCGTGCGCACGGCTTCGCGCAGGAAGCGCGCCTTCTTGCCGTTGCTCTCCACCAGGGTCACCCGCAGACCGGGCTTGGCGATGGCCAGCGGGATGCCGGGCAGGCCGGGGCCGGTGCCCAGGTCGGCCAGCGCGCCGCCGCGCGCGGCGAGATCGTCCACGAACGGATGCATCGCCAGCGAGTCCAGCAGGTGGCGGGTGACCATCTCGCGCGGGTCGCGGATGGCGGTGAGGTTGTAGGTCTTGTTCCAGCGATCGAGCAGGGCCAGGTAGGCCAGCAGGCGTGGCGCCAGCGTCTCGGCGTCGAGGCCCAGCGACACCAGGCCGCGGTGGAGGTCGTCGCGCAGGTCGGCGGGAAAGGCAGTGTCGTTCATCGCGGCATTATCGCAGGCCGCCATGCCGCACCGCGCGGATGCCAGGCCAGCGCGGCGCGGTAGCCGGGTGCGGGGGACCATTCGTGCAGGCGCCAGTCGTTGGCCTTGCCGAGCGCGGGATCGCACGCGGCCAGGCGTGCGCCCTCGTCGCCGAGGTCCACGTGGAAGCGATGCAGGCCGAAGGAAATCCCCTGGCCATGCGTCTTGAGCACGGCTTCCTTGACGCACCACAGTCGCACGAACGCGAGCAGGCGGACCTCATCGTCCTCGATGGCGTGCAGCCAGCGGGTTTCCTCGGGGTGGTAGAAGCGGTGCGCCAGTTCCATCGCGCGCGGACGCGGGCGAAGGCGTTCAACGTCAACGCCCAGCTCGACGTCTTCGCCCAGTGCCAGCAACAGCGCGTCTCCACTGTGACTCCAGCCGGTCTCCAGGTGGTGCAGCGGCGCGATGAAGTGCGGCCGACCCTGTGCATCGCGGGTGATCGGCAGCGCCTGCGGCGGCATGTCCAGCGCACGCGCGAGATGCGCGCGCGCAGCGGGCTCGCCGCGTTGCCGTGGCGCATGCGGCAGCAGCCACAGCGCGATCCCGTCGCATCGCCAGTCCGCCGGCATGTCGCGCCAACTCACGTTAGCGACGCTGCGTCGTGGTGCGGCACAGCGTGCAAGCCTGCGGCGATGGCGCTATCAAGCACGGGCACGGAAGCTTCCCCCACGGAGTTAACGACGGTTTCACGCAGTGCGTTGGAAATTGAAGCGTGCCCCGCGCCAAGGGGTCCTGTCCATCGAGGGAGAAGCAACGCAATGAATTTTCTCATCTATCTGATCGTGGGTGGTATCGCCGGCTGGCTCGCCAGCATCGTCATGAAGCGCGACGGTTCCCAGGGCATCATCCTGAATGTCGTGGTCGGCATCATCGGCGGCTTCCTGGGCGGCTGGCTGCTGCCGACGCTGGGCCTGGGCCTGGGCGGCGGCTGGGTCGGCTTCCTGCTCACCGCCTTCATCGGTGCGGTGGTACTGCTGCTGATCGTGAACCTGTTCACGCGAGGCCGCGCGAGGTAACGGTTCCGCTGCGGCCGCGTGCGCGTTCGAGACGCACCCAAGGCCCGTGGCACGAAGAAGGCCCGGCATCCGCCGGGCCTTCTTCATGTCTGTGGTTCATCCGCCCAGCCGCACCCACGCAGGCGCATGGTCGCTCGGTCGTTCCCAGGTGCGTGGTTCGCGATCGATGCCGGATTCCACCGCATGCGCGCGCAGCGCGTCGGAGACCAGCGTCAGGTCAATGCGCAGGCCCAGGTTCCGGCGCAGGCCACCCATCCGGTAATCCCACCAGCTGTAGACGTTCGCTTCGTCGCTGTGCAGGCGGAAGGCATCGTGCAGGCCCAACGCATAGAGGCGCTGGAGTGCGGCGCGCTCTGCGGTTGAGGTCAGGATGTGGTCGTCGTTCCAGACCTTGGGGTCGAACACGTCGCGATCGTCCGGCGCGATGTTGAAGTCGCCCATCACCACCAGCTTCGGATGCGCCTGCAGTTCGGCGGCCAGCCAGTCATGCACCGCATCCAGCCAGCGCAGCTTGTAGGCGTACTTGTCGGTACCCACGTCCTGGCCGTTGACCACGTAGAGGTTGATGATGCGCACGTCGCCGACGGTCGCGGCGATCACGCGCTTCTGTTCGTCCTCGAACCCGGGGATGCCGACCTGCACGTCGCCGATCGGCTCGCGCGACAGCAGCGCCACGCCGTTGTAGGTCTTCTGTCCGGCGAACACGCTGCGATAGCCCGCCTCCGCCAGCGCGGTGTCGGGAAACTTGTGATCCTCCAGCTTGGTTTCCTGCAGGCCCACCACATCCGGTGCGAACGCACCGAGCCATTGCGTGAGGTGCGGCAGGCGCACGTTGAGCGAATTGACATTCCAGCTGGCGATCTTCATCTAGGTAATAATTCCTTGGTAAGTCAATAAGATAAAGCTATCTCGTCCGACAAATCCCGATCTAGCTACCCGGCTAGCTACCAAAAAATGGCCTATTGGACAGTGAGGGAAGTGCCGCTGGTCGGCCCACCCTCATTGTCGTCAGGGGATGGTTGCTTACGCCACCGCTCGCCCCCGAATCTGCGCCAATACCCCAACAAGCTGGGTCACCTTCGCTGGCGGGAATACGCCCAGCGGCCCTTGGGCGTTGACGTCGGTAAACGGGGACTGGAAGAGCCGGTCGGCCTCCATCACCCCGTTCTCGGTCAGCTCCTGAACGACAAGATGGATGAATTCAATCTGGTTCGGCGTAGCGGTGCCACCGCTGATGAATTCACTGAAAGCGTGCATCGCGGCGTCGCGCTCCAAGCCCACCAAGGAGCGAACGAAGAGGCCCAAGCCGCTGCTCTGCTCCTTGGCTTCTCGGATGAGTGCCGGCGTGCCGCCTGCTTCCAGCAGCATCTTCTCCAGCTCGTCCAAGTCGGTCGCCGTCAGCGGCTGGTTGCGCCGCAGGCGTTGCAGCGACAAATGCGCTTCGTGGGCTTTCAGGAAAGCACGCGCCTTCTCCTTGAACTTGGTCATGTTCAGGCCGGCCGTCACCTGTGGCAAGTCGATGACCGTGCTCTCGCCTAGCTCGTCCTCGAAATCGGTGTAGACGATCTTCTTCTGACCCTTAGGGATGAGCTTGATGAGGGCGCGAAGGCGACGGCGCACTGTCTCCAGCATCGGGACGGTCACGCCCTCCCACCATTCATCACTGGTCAGCGCCTGAATCAGTACCGCTTCGGCTTTGATGGCCGGGATGGCCATCTGGCCCTCGAGCTCGGTGGCGATGCGCTGGATGCGTTCCCGCAAGGCTGCGAACTCGGGCTTGGCTTGCAGGATGGCGAGCTGGGCGCGCAGCACGAGCATGTCGAAGCGTTTTGCTTCCTCGTCGTCATCGATGAGAGCCGAGGGAAGGCCGGCCAGCTTGGTGGTGAGATCCTCAACGTCCTCCGCGCCGAGCGAGCTCCATGCCTCGGTATTGGTGAATTTCTCGACGTAGCGGCGCTGCGGTCGGACGACGAAGTTGTCCACATTCATCGCCGCGACCTTCTCGTGCAGCATCTTGGCGATGTCGCTTCGCAGTTGCCCTTCGGTGAGGCTTTCGCCGTAGGCAACGTCGCCTTCGGCCACGCTGCCGTCCTGCTTCAGTCGCTTATCGAGCTCCAGTACAACCTGCAGCCGAGCCTTGAACAGCCGGGTCGAGAGCGGTTCGGTGGAGGAGCCTTCCACGAACTCCGGGTTCTGACTGAAGAACTCGAGGTTGCCGCAGAAATCGAAGATGTAGAAATCCTGCTTGTCCTCGCCGGGGCCGTAGAGGTCTTTGCACAGTCGCGTGCCGCGCCCCACCATCTGCCAGAACTTGGTCTTGGATCGGACGATCTTGAAGAAGACCAAATTCACCACTTCCGGCACGTCGATGCCGGTATCCAGCATGTCCACGGATGCCGCGATGTGGGGCGCCTTGTCCTTGTTGGAGAAGTCGTCGATCAGGCTTTGCGCGTACTCGGTCTTGTAGGTGACCACGCGGGCGAAATGGCCCTTGTAGTGCGGATAGTTCACGTTGAACCGCTCGACGATGAAGTCGGCGTGGTCGTTGTTCTTTGCGAAGATGATCGTCTTGCCCAGCCGATCCCCCCCGGCCACCGTGTGGCCCTTGGTCATCACCAGCTCCAGCGCCTTGTCCACCGTGTCGGTGTTGAACAGCCACTGGTTGAGTTCTGCCGGATCCACTTCGGTGGGGATCGTGCCCTCCTCGTTCCACTCCAGTGCATCCCACTGGTCCTTCTCATCCTCGCTCAGCTCGCTGTACTTGATCCCTTGGCGCTGGAACTTGAGCGGCACCGAGATGGGGACTGGCTTGACCAGATGTCCGTCCGCGATGGCCTGCTCGAGGGTATAGGCGTCGGTCGGGACACCGGTCTCCAGATCGAAGAGGCCATACGTGTTCTTGTCGATCTCGTCTTTGGGCGTGGCAGTCAGGCCGACCAGAAGGCTATCGAAGTAGTCGAAGATGGCGCGGTACTTCTGGTAGACCGAGCGATGGGCTTCGTCGATCACGATCAGATCGAAGTGCCCCACGCCGAATCGGCGCTGCCCATCTTGGGCTTCGTCGATCAATCCCATCATCGTCGGATATGTGGAGACGAACACCCGGCCATCGGTGTTCTTGTCGGTCACCAGATTCACCGGGGCAGCGTCTGGCAGGTGGGTCTTGAACGCATTCACCGCTTGGTTCACCAGCGCAACGCGGTCGGCAAGGAACAGGACGCGCTTGACCCAGTTGCTGCGCATTAGGACATCCGCCAGCGCGATGACCGTGCGGGTCTTGCCAGAGCCTGTCGCCATCACCAACAGCGACTTTCGCTGGTGATCCACCTCGAACGTCTCGCCGACACGGCGTACGGCCCGAGTCTGGTAGTACCGTTCGATGATGGCGGGGTTGATGACGGCCTCGGCCAGCTTCCGTCTGCTGCTGCGGCGCTGGATCAGCAGCTCAAGCTCATCCTTCTTGTAGAAGCCCTGTACGGGACGCGGCGGATAGGAAAGGTCGTCCCAGATCCAGTGCTCGTAGCCGTTCGAGTAGAAGACGACGGGGCGCTGGCCGTACTGGGCCTCCAAGCAGTCGGCATACAGCTTGGCCTGCTGCTGGCCGACCTTGGGGCTGCGAGTGGTGCGTTTGGCTTCCACCAACATCAGCGGCTTGCCGTCGTCGCCCCAGAGCACGTAGTCCACGAACCCCTTGTTCTCGGCATTCGGCATGCCAGTGACTTCGATTTCGAAGTTCTTCTCTGGGTCGAGGTTCCAGCCGGCTTCGCGTAGCAGCAGGTCGATGTACGCCTTGCGGGTCTCGGCCTCGGAGTAGTCATGAGTGTCCGGCTCGGCGGCATTGGCCTTCTTCGCGGCGGCCACCTCGGCCCGCAGCTGCTGCAGCTCGGCGTCTAGCGCGGATTTCTCATCACGCAGGATCGCAAGGGCGTCATTCCGTTCCGCAAGTTGCTCGGCAACTTTTTGCAGGGCCGCCTGAGTGAGCGTGGTGCCTTGCTCGGCCTTCGGAATTTGCGCAAGGGAGAAGGTCAGGCCCGGATCGGGCCGGTCGGTACGTCCATATTGGCGGGCCAGCCAAAAGCAGAAGTGGAATAGCTCGCGGGTCGCGGCGATGGCGTCGCTTTCCAGCACTTTCTTCTGGCTGTGGACCGCCATGTTGCCAAGGTCCTTGATCAGCTTGGCCTTGGTGAACAAAGCATTGCCCACCTGCTGGCGGAAGCTTGGCTCGAAGATCAGCGCACTCAGGTTGTCCTGATAGGGAGGCTTGAACGCCTTGTCATGGGCGTAGAGCCATGACACGGCAAGCTCCAAGCTCCGGCGCGCATAGAAGCAGGCCGTTCGGGGGTCGCTGTGGACCGCAAGTTCCGCTCGATGCGCTGCCTCGTGCAAGAAGCCCCACTCGGGGCGCAGGAAGCTGAAGTTGCTCATGTCTACGCCCTATCGTTGCTACTGCGGCCGATTCAATGTGTCAGGAATGAAGCCCTCGTGCGACAACGCCCGGATGACGCCACGAATCAGGAAGTTGTTGGCGAATCCCACGGTGTACTGCCGCGCACCCTCGCGAATGGGCAACAACATGCCGCGCTCCACCAGCTTGCTGATCTGATAGGTGCGCTGCCGGTCGGTCAGCTTCGGCATGACACCCTTCAGGTCATTGGCTTTCGAGACCCCGAGTTGCGCTGTAGTGAGCAGGACTCGCTCCTCGACAGGCGTCACCAGTTCACGTTCACGGGCGTAGTGAAGTGCCGGAATCAGGATCCGATCGATCAGGTATTCCGCATTGGCGAGGCGGGCCACCTTCTGGAGTTCGTCGAGCATGCCGCTGAGCACGTATACGCACCAGCTCTCAAGCCCTTCCTGCGTGCCGGTGTCGGCTTGACTGAGCATGGCGTAGTAGCGGTCACGGTCGTTGCAGAAGACCGCTGTCGGGTTGAGCACGCGGCCATCGGCCTTCACGTTGAAGCCGTACTTGATCAGCAGGGTATAGGTCAGCAGGCGCACGACCCGGCCGTTGCCGTTGCTGAAAGGATGGATCCACGCGAAGCGGTGGTGCGCCAGCGCAACCTTCATCAGGTCGTACTTGGCCGAGTCAGCCCGGTTGATGAACTCCACCAGCTCTGCCATGTACTGCGGCACCGCCACGGGATCGGGCGGCAGGTGCTCGGATTGCGAAATCCTGACCGGCTTTAGCCGGTACGCCCCGGGCGTCGGGTCCCCTTCGCGCTCCAGTCCCCGGACGGTCATGGCGTGGAGCTCGCGCAAGAAGTGTTCGGTCACATCCTGACCCGGCGCGAAGTGGTCTTCGATGAAGCTCATCGCGTCTTCGATGTTCGCCATCTCGCGCAGCTGGTCGGACGGCTTTGTTGGCTTCACGTCCAGCCGGCTCTCCACGTAGTCGGCCAGCGTGGTGTGGTTGCCCTCGATCCGGGCCGACCCCAAACTCTCCAGCATGTGGAAGATGTGCTTGAGCTGCAGGAAGACCGGCTCGGGTGTGCTGCCGCCCAACCGCAGGCGCCGCAGGTGCTCAAGCTCGGTGATGACATCGACCAGCGGGGAGTCGAATCCGGGGTTGAGCAGGTCAAGGTCGTAATGGTTGAAGGTGGGCATGTTCGCTCCCCAACAGGAACTCCGAGAGTTTGCCACATTATCTGCAAAAGAGTGGCGAAGCATCTTCAGGTATTCAAGAAAAGCCTTTTAAAAACAATATTTTGCACTAATTGTTCACAGTGGATAACTCGAGCAGACTGTCCGAATATCTCCAAAGTTGGGGTGGGCCAACTACGCCAGACCGCTGCCTATCTAGTGCCCGCTCTCTGGGGCCAGCAGGGCGCCAAGGTTGGTCTTTAGCGCTCCGGTGAGGTACGGGGAGTAACCCATCAGCAGGATCGACAGGGCCGCCAAGTCGTTAGTGTCAATCTCCCGAAGCTGACCGGCCGGGTTTCCAGCATGCCGGACACCCGGATAGTCCGATGCAAAGCCATACAACTGCTTCAGCGACTCTCTGATGGTTGCGTGCGGCCATGTCGTCAAGTTGCTACAAGCCCTACCTAGCGTTTGGGCGGGGATCCCTAGCGTCACTGACGCAATTGCCTCCAGTAACATGAATTGCTTGTTGAGACAGGTCTTGATGCGTTCATCGGTGGCGCCGTACCGGAGGTCGCGAACGGCCTCGTCATGGGCGAGGGATAGAGCGGCAAGGTGGGCATCTGTACTGGTCAGGCGCTTTAGTGCATTGGCCATGTCGGCAAACATGCCAGGCAACGTAGGGCTCAGAGCGCAAGGACGACGCAGGGAGTAGCCGAGGCTGTACTTCTCGATGAAATCGGAGAGCAGGCCGAAATAGCGGTTGGCTAGTTCGTCGCCCTGCAGGTCTTCAAGTACTTCGTAGGCTGCCTCGAAGAAGCGCACTAGCGCTCTTTCGCTAGAGAATCGAGCATTTCCCGAGTTTATGAGTGCTTGCCGACTCTGCTGGGAGTCGTCGACGATGTCAGCGAGTGCCTCAACGCTTGGAGGCTCCGCAAAGGATTTGGACAACTCACGGTAAAGTTCACAGTAGACATCCGCCGGCACGTCTTCGGCCTCAGTCAAAGGGAGCCAAATTGCTTGCCATGTCTCCGACCAGACAGCGATGAATTCGCCACGCATTCAGAGGCTCCCTTGGAATGCCTTGCTCTGGAGCGAGCTAAACAACTCCGTGTCCCGCTCTAGCGCGCTTCGCAACTTCTCTTCAATTCGAGAGACTTCGCGAGCGCACCTAGCAAACTCTCGCTGCATTGCGACTGGCGGGGTCGGGATGGAAATCTTCTCGAAGCTAGATTTCTTCAGAATTGGCAGAGTGGTAGAAGCTCCCCAAGCGACAATGGTCGGTTTGAAAAACTTCAGGGAAGCTAAGCCGTAACTGTCGTCTACACAATCTTCGAACCACTCCACGGCGTTCAACTGTTGATTGAACGAACTGCGAACTAACGCAGCGTCCATCTTGCCGATAGTGGCGCCAATGCAACACACCAGCGAGGCGCCAGCGCGGATAGTCCCGGCTTCCTGAGCGCCTGCTTCGGTGACCGTTCGCCTTACAGGCTTGCCGCTCTCAAGATCGCCCGGGGTAACAAAGGGTATATCGCCTCCAAACATCCCTTCCTTAGCGCTCGGTGGCGTGCCCCCTGTGGAAACCCTGCCAAGCTCCTTGAGTGCTCGAACAGGCCAACCCTTCGGGTTCTTCGCCGGATCTCCAAACATCTCGAGAAAAATCGATGTCGCGAGACGGCCGAGTTGGGTCAATGCCTCGCGGCGCTTTGTGCGAAGTGCATCAGCTTTGTCGAGGATGGCGGCGATGCGCTGTTGTTCGGGGAGGGGAGGGAGTGGAATGAGCAAATCGTCCAAATGCTCATTTCGCAGATTGTTGATATTTGCCCCGGCGGCCAAGCCAGAGACGATGCGGCGATACTCAGCGGTCTTGAAAAAATGTGCGAAATAGCTTGGATTTACCCTGGCCTGATTCGGGCGCAGAACCTTGCAAAACGCACCGAAGGCACCTTCATAGTCGCTCAGAATTGGAGCGGCCTTGCCCACGACGTCCAAACTTCCGCTGGATGCCGCGATCAATACGTCGCCCGAGCGTAGAATCTGCTTTGGGGCTACATGACCCGCTGGAACGTATACGAGGTCATCAAAAACCGCACCGGTCTCTGTAATGTTTCCTGCGCGTAAGATGGGAAGGTATCCGTCCTGGGCGGTATCGCTGGCGTCGCCTTTTCCGTAGGTGACGCCTCGAACCTGCTCTGAAATCTCTCCGACACGAACTTGAGCGGTCGTCACTTCAGCATCCTTTCCAGCTCATCCATATCAGAGTGAATCTCAGCCTGAAGCTCCTTCAGCTTGGCAAGAATCTCCAGTGGGTGTTCATGCTCCGCTGCCTCATGCACCACTTCCTTGTAGCGGTTGATGGACAGGTCATACCCCTGCGCCGCGATGTCGGCTTTGGGCACACAGAAGCTCTGCGCGGTACGCGCTCGCTCGCGTTCACTGCTGTCGCGCAAGTTCCAACGCATCAGCGCGTCGGGGAGGTTGTTCTTCGCATGCTCCCTTTCGCTAAGGGGCTGCGTAGGCGTTGTGCCGAGCTTGTCCTCGCTTAGCAATGGCTGGCGCTTGTCGTCGAGGCTCCAGCCATCGGCTTGCATGTCGTAGAACCAGACATGGTCGGTGCCGCCCGAATTGGTCTTGGTGAACAGCAGGATGGCGGTGGACACACCTGCATAAGGCTTGAAGGCGCCGGCCGGCAGGGAGATTACGCCATCCAGCTTCTGCTCCTCCACCAGCATCTGCCGCAGTGCCTTGTGCGCCTTGCTGGAGCCGAACAGCACGCCGTCCGGCACGATGACGGCGGCGCGCCCACCGGGCTTGAGCAGGCGCAGGAACAGCGCCAAGAACAGCAGCTCGGTCTTCTTGGTCTTGACGATGGCCAGCAGGTCCTTGGCGGTGTTCTCGTAATCGAGGCTGCCGGCAAAGGGCGGGTTGGCTAGGATCAGGCTGTAGCGTTCTTCGTCGCTGGCATGGTCTTGCGCCAGTGAGTCCTTGTAACGGATGTCCGGGTTATCGACGCCATGCAGCGCCATGTTCATGCTGCCGATGCGCAGCATGGTGTTGTCGAAGTCGTAGCCGTGGAACATCCCGTTGTGGAAATGCTCGCGGGCGGCAGTGTCGTTGAACAGGTTCGGGTACACGTCGCGCAGGTATTCGCCGGCGGCTACCAAGAAGCCGCAGGTGCCACTGGCCGGGTCGCAAATGATGTCCTTCGCCGTAGGCTGGGTCAGGGCCACCATCAACTGGATGATGTGGCGTGGGGTGCGGAACTGCCCGTTCTGGCCGGCCGAGGCGATCTTGCCCAGCATGTACTCGTACAGGTCGCCCTTGGTGTCGCGGTCCTCCATGGGCAGGCGGTCCAGCATGTCCACCACCTTGGCCAGCAAGCCGGCCGTGGGGATGGTGTAGCGGGCGTCCTTCATGTGCAGGGCGTAGGTGGACCCGTCGCCGCCAAGACTGCGCAGGAAGGGGAACACGTGCTCGCCCACCACCACCTGCATCTCGGCCGGGGCAAAGTTCTTGAAGCGCGACCAGCGCAGGTCGTCGTAGGGGCGGCCCTTGGGGTCGTTGCCCTCCGGGAAGATGCGTTTGGCCATGGGCTTGCCCAGCACCCGCGCCTTGGACTCTTCCAGGGTGTGGGCGTCATCCAGCCGGCGGATGAACAGCAGGTAGGTGATCTGCTCCAGCACCTCCATGGGGTTGGAGATGCCGCCCGCCCAGAACGAGTCCCAGATGGCGTTGACTTGATTGCGGATGTCGCCGGTCAGCATGAAGAATTCCCGTTTCCAAGCCTGACATTGAAGCACGAGGCCGCTTTCGGGTGCATAACCTTGCAGGTCAAGGGATGTTTCGGCTAGGAGGGTGGGGCGTGGTGGGACCTGAGGGATCTCGTGTCCGTGTCCTGTCACGCGGGAACGCGCGTCTCTGTCCCAGGCTTGTTCCGCGTGGCGGCATGTACCTGTCCCGGTCCTGTCCCGCGCGACAGCACGATTCTGCCCACTCCTCGCGGGACCGTATCGGAGTTCTCGTCCAACTCGGCATTTCTGCTAGCCCTTAGCGAAAGTGCTAGCCTCGACCCCGCCGGCGGCGTGGCGAGCCTTGTCACCCACGCCCTTTGGTCGTCAGTGTCCATCGTCGTGACGGCGCCGGGTGCCTTTTCGGTTGGCCACCCTATGGGGTTCGCCGTAGCTTGATGTCACGGGTCGAGAAGTCCAGTCGGTCAGCGAGTTGCAAGTAGCGAGTGGCAGAGCGGAAATACGCTGAGTCGTCCATGCCTTCGGGTTGGCCGAGTGTTCCAAGGAGGCCGCGGCTGTCGCCTACCTTGGTGCGTAGTTTCCAGATCTGGCGCATTACGCGCTTTGCGCCACTGTCCCGTTGGCAGTGATAAGTGATGTTTGTCGGCAGGCCCTGTCTGCAGCTGAATTCGAGCATGCCCGGGTAGCGGTACAGTTTCCGGGCCCGCGCCCCGGTCCTCGGGCAGACGAAAAACCAACGCTGCCCACCGAAGTGCTGGGGGACGGGCTCAAGGCGCACAGTATGCTCAATGAGCATTCCATCGACCCCGCGATGCTTGAGCGCGACAGCACCTCCAGTCTGGTCAAACTCGGCCTGAAGGTCTGTCTCCGCAACAGTGAGGTTCTGGAGCCGATGCCGGATCTTGACGGCCCGCACTGCCTTGCCGTGCTTGTGCCGGCCGGCCGGCATGCGGGCAAGGCTCAGGCAGTCGATTGAAAGATATGTCGCCGCTTCGATGGGTTTCCGGTTTCTCAGCTTCGCGGCCATACCTAAATCCAGTGCGGAAGCGCCTTTCCGGGGCTGCTTCGGCGGAACTTCTAACCTCAGGATCTAGCCTATGTCGCGGACCAAGTGATTGTGCGGCGGGATTTCCTATTGGCGGCAGCGGTGAGGTTTCGATACGGCCCCTCGCCACAGCCCTTGGTAGATCTATAAAGGTGTTCGGATTCCGGAGCGGTGAAGTGACTGAAATGAAGCTGATAGATCCGGATTCCGGAGCGGCTACGCGGCCTTCCGGAGGGCACTGCGCCGGAAACCGGAGCGACTTCCGCCGGATTCCGGAGTGGCCTTTTTTTTCTGGGGCGGGGACTTGAACTTGGTGCGAGGCTCCTTCCACGTTGCTGGGGCGGTCTTGGTGGCGGCAACCTCGAGCTTGCCGCCGCAGTAGTCGATGGCGTGCCACGTGACGGCGAACAGACTGCACTTGTTCAACCCGCCTTGGCGCGTCATCACGATCAGGCCGTAGTGCTTCAGCTCGTTCAGAGCGCGGTCGAGCGTCGAGGAGGAATTGAGGCCCGCCGGCTTCTGTGAGAGCGCCGCCGAGAAGTCGCCGTTATTGCTGCCGTTGTACTGGCCGGCCAGAAAGTGCAGCAGCTTGATCGCAGTGCCGCCGCACTTTTGCCAGTTCGGGGAACGCTCCAGCGCGTGGGGAAAGGCAGTGAATGTGCCTTTCTCCATGCGCCCGGTGTGTTTGCGCCTGATGCGGGGCATGTTAGTTGCCCGCCTTGCGGTCCGGCGTCCACTCGGTGGGGTTGCTCAGCCACGCGCGGAGCTCCTGCACCTTCCAGACGGTGATGCGGGCAGTCAGGCGGATCGAGAGCGGGAAGCGGCCGGACTTCTCCATGCGCCAGACAGTGGTGCGCGAGCCGATGCCCGTGACGCGCTTGACCGTCGGCCAGCGGACGTAACCCTCGGTCGGCAGTTCAACGGTGTTTTCGCTTTGCTTCATGTGGACCTTCATGCTGGGACGATGAAGGTCATTTCAGCGGCGGCACCCACCCCCGAAACAGCGGCTACCGACCCCCAAGCTAGGGGCCCGTTTTCGTCAGCCGGTGCGGATGACACCGCTCTTCAAGGCGGCATTCCAAGCCTTATCAAACTGGGCGTCGCTCAGGCCATCGGGATTCTTCGGAGTCTTTACGCCAATGTGCTCTCGCACCCTTGACTTGATCCCACGCTTCCCTTGCTCGCCTTCAGGCAAGGCTAGTGGTGCCACACCCAGATCTTCAAGCGTCCGGAGGATGCGAGCTTCATGCGCCGCCGCCGCCGTGATGCGCTTGAGCGGTTTTACGGTGCTTTCACTGGCGGATCCGCTATCGGGAATGCTCAGCACGACTTCGTCGAGCATCGTCCAGTCCGCCTGCAACCCCCGTGCCGCCTTCTGAATTTCGGTCCGCAAGCTCGGTATCGAAAGCGCAGGAATCTCTTTCTCATTCCCATACTCTGGATGCAGTCCGTATTGACACACTTGTGCAAATGTAGGGTTTGGCGGCAACACGACAGCAGGCTTGAGAATCGAGGCTGAAAGCTTGTCGGTGGCGATCTGGGCGAGATAGGGAGCTGCGGATCGTGGGTCAAGGCACCCTTGCTCTAGCAGGAACTGGGGCAACGTGACGCGGCGGGGCGATGTGGGCATGGTTCAAGCAGTTCTGTGTCAGGCGGCAGGACGGAAGGGGACGACATTGGATGCCGGAGCAGGACTGGGTTCGCCCTTCTCGCAGGCGACAATGAAATTCGCCCACTTCTCGAGCGCCACACGGCGCTCGGGGATTTCCTCACGAACGTCATAGATGGCGTCCATGCCCTTAAGGACGTGGTTCAGGGCCACTTCGGAGATTTCCCGCGACACGCCCATGTTTCGCATGTGGCCCTTGGCGGTGGAGCGGGTGTCATGGGGTGTGAACCGGCGAATCTGGATGTCCTGCCGGTCGAAGGCGCGACAAATCGCCGCCCACAAAGTCGTCTCGGCGGCGTGGATATCACCACCCTTGTTGCGCCGGCGGCGCTCCTGCCGGGCCGGGAGCAGGAACTCGGAATCGCCGGAGAGTGCGATGAGTTCGCGGAACCAGCCAGCGACCGTAGGCGTAAGCGGCACCAGAAAGCCGGTCCGTGTTTTCACGTTCTCGTCGGGGACCCACCACACACCTTGCTTGAGGTCGATATCGGTCTTCCTTGCCCTAACCAGCTCACAGGTGCGGACACAGGTAGCCAGCAGGATGCGGAAGGCCAGTGCGTTCTCCATGCCGATGATGTCGATGCCGGGAAGCAAGGCTCGAAGCTCAGTCTCGGAGAGCATCACGCGCTTGCGCACGGGGGGACGGGCGCCCTTGAGGGCGTTCATCTTGATCCCTGTGCAGGGGTTGGCCGGAATGATCCGCAGGGCGATGGCGTGATCGAACAGTTGCGAAAGCGTGGTCTTGACTCGCCGGGTAATCGTCCATGTCCGCTTGCTATCGATCAGGACCGAGACGACGTCCGTCGTAGTGATGCGCTGAACCTCGCGTGCGCCCAAGCGGGGGAGCACCACATCCTTGAGGTCATAGCCCCGATACTTGATCGTGATCGCTGCCAGACTTGACTCCGTCAGGCACTTGGTCCGGTAGTCGTCCACCAGTTCACGCATAGTCCATGCCGCCATGGCGCGTGTTTTCTGTTCCTGCTTCTCGGCGGCCGGGTCACGGCCTTCATCGACGGCGACGCGGTGGGCACGCGCCTTCTCGCGTGCGGCGGCCAGTCCAAGGTCGGGGTAGTTCCCGAGGGTGAGCTCCTTTCGGCGCCCGCCGATTGCGTAGCGCAGAACCCACGTAGCGGTTCCACCCTTGGACAGGGTGAAGGTCAGTCCGCCGCCATCTGATTTCGCAATGCGCTCGCCCTTGGCGATCCAGCGCTTGATCTGGAAGTCGTTGAGATGGTGCGTTGTCTTCGCCATGCGTCCCCTTGAGGGTAGCTAGGCGCCTAGCTACCTCCCTAGCTACCCAAATTTGGCGCAAGGATACAAAACAACATGGGACGTTGTGAAATGAAAAGTTCAGATAAAACAATTACCTATGGGTAATTATCGAACATCAAAAAAAGACCTGAAACGCTCAAAAAGATTGCAGCTGGCGATTTTCATGGCGGGATTCTAAGCGAGGAAGCGGGTCAGGCGTCCGTCGGGACGTGGGCGGTCGTTGCGGCATGTCCCGCGCCTTCGCCATCGCGCATCAGGCGAGCGGCCATCCACGCGGCGAGCAACATCATCGTCATGCCGAACACGGCAATGGCGCGCATCGCGTCGATGAAGGCGGTGCGTGCAGTGTCGGCGATGGCCGTTCCTGCCGTTCCGCCGACTTCGTGCGCGACGGTCACCGCGCCACCCAGCGTCGACAGCGCGCGTGTCGCGTCCGCATCCGCCAGCGTCGGTGGCAAGGCGGGGTCCAGCCACAGACGGTAGGTCAGCATGCCGAGGCTGCCAAGGATCGCGATGCCCAGCGCGCCGCTGAGTTCGGCACTCGTCTCCGCCAGCGCGGACGCGGCGCCCGCGCGTTCCGGCGGCGCGGTGGTGATGATGAGTTCATTGCCCACGGTGAACACCGGTGCCATGCCCAGGCTCATCGCCAGCATGCCGGCGATCAGGATCCACAACCCGTACGGTGGCATGACCAGTGCGGTGATGCCGAAGCCCGCCGCGGCCAGCAGCAGCCCGCGCACCATCACCCGCCGTGCACCCCAGTGGCGTGCCAGCCGCGGTGCGAGCAACGAGCCGACGGTGAAGCACAAAGACCACGGCACGGTCGCGATGCCGGCCTGCAGTGGCGTCAAGCCGAGCACCAGCTGCAGGTACTGGGTCATGAAGATGTACACGCCCATCATCGACAGGCCGGCCAGCGCGTACGCCACGATGGCGGCGGAGAAGGCCGGGCGCTGGAACAGCGTCACGTCCAGGAACGGATACGCAAGATGCTTCTGCCGACGGACGAACAGCACGCCCAGGATCATGCCGGCCACCAGCACGAGGATGCCTCGCGGATCGATGCCGTACTCGGCGATGCGCTTCAATCCGTAGACCACCGCCAGCACGGCGAACAGGGATTGGACCATGCTGGCCGGATCCAGCTTGCCCGCCTCGGGGTCGCGGTACTCGGGCAGCAGCTTCGGCCCCAGCAGCAACAGCAGCACCATCACTGGCACCGCGGCGAGGAACGCCGCGCCCCACCACCACCATTGCAGCAACAGGCCGCCGACCAGCGGGCCGATCGCGCCGCCGACCGAGAACGCCGCGATCCACACGCCGATGGCGAACTGGCGCTCGTGTTCGTCATGGAACATGTTGCGGATCAGCGACATCGTCGACGGCGCCAGCGTCGCGCCCGCCACGCCTAGCAATGCGCGCATCGCGATCAGCATCTCCGCGCTGCGCGAGAACGCGGCGATCACCGAGGCCGCCGCGAACGCCGCCGCGCCGATCAGCAGCAGCTTGCGACGGCCGATCCGGTCGCCCAGCGTGCCCATCGTGATCAGGAAGCCGGCGACCAGGAAGCCGTACACGTCGACTATCCACAGCAACTGGCTGGCGCTGGGGTCCAGTTCGGCGCTGATGGCCGGCAGTGCAAGGTTCAGCACGGTCAGGTCCATCGCATAGACCATGCAGGGCAGGGCGATGATGGCCAACCCGATCCATTCGCGGCGGGTGGCTTTGGCGGGTACGGCGGTCGTCGACATGGCGGTCCGTCAGGGGGTGTCATCCCGTTCGACGAACGGGCATGCCGATTCTCGACCAGGGCCGGCCTGCCGGCCAGCCGGCGTCAGTCGCCTTCCACGTCCACCGTGATGTGCGGAAAGTGCCTGGCCAGGTCCCGTGCCCACTGCGCGGCGTCATAGGGAATGCCGCGTTCCGATGGGAAGCGCAGGCTTTCTCCGTCATGACCGTACAGGAAGACGCGGTCCTCGCTTTCCTCCGGACGCTGCACGCGGATGCGCGCCACGTCGTCCAGCGGGATCGCGTGTTCACCCGGCGACACCGCGTTGTCCCACCACCACAGCGTGCGCGCTTCGATGTCCAGCCGGCTGCCCCAGCGGCGTGCATGCACCAGCATTGCCAGTGCCGATCCGGCCAGCACGACACCCATCGCGAACGCGATGGGCACCAGCCACGGTGCGCACTCGCGTCCGCTCGCATCGCAGTTGCTGGCAGGGTCCACGACCAGGCCCGCGTAAACGAACATGGCGCCGACCAGCAGCATGCCGTACACGCGGAGATCGCGACGGCTGTTGCTGGCTTGCCGGAGCTTGCGCATGCGGAACTAGCGGATGATGAAGTCGATGAACTTCGCCACCCTGGAATAAGGCGGCTTGAGCAGGTCGCTGCCCGCGCGGCGCGGCTGCCACAGCACCGGCAGCGCCTTGCTCATCGCGTCGAAGCCGGCGCGGCCGTGGTACGCGCCCATGCCACTGGGCCCGATGCCGCCGAACGGCAGTGCATTGATGCCGAAATGCAGCACGGTGTCGTTGACGGTGACGCCGCCGGCCAGCGTCGCGCCCAGGATCTTCTCCACCCGTGCACGGTCGTGGCTGAAGGGATACAGCGCGAGCGGCCGGTCGTGCGCGTTGACGTAGGCCAGCGCCTCGTCGAGCGAGCCGACGGTACGGATCGGCAGGATGGGGCCGAAGATCTCGTCCTGCATCACCTTCGCGTCGTCGCCCGGTTCGATCACGACCGTGGGCGCGAACAGGCGCTGCGTGCGGTCATGCTTCGGTGCCAGCGGGATGACCTCGTGGCCACGCTGGCGCGCATCGTCCAGGTAGCCGTCCAGCCGTGCGAACTGGCCGTCGTTGATGATGCGGGTGAAGTCGCCGGCATCGGACAGGTCGCCGTAGCGCGCGGCGACCTGCTCACGCAACGCCTGCACCAGCGCGTCGCGTCGCTCGCGGCCGACCAGCAGCACGTAGTCCGGCGCGATGCAGGTCTGCCCGCCGTTGAACCACTTGCCGGTGGCCAGGCGCGCGGCGGCCTGGTCCACCGGAAAGTCGTCGCAGACGATGGCCGGCGACTTGCCGCCCAGTTCCAGCGTCAATGGCGTCAGGTTCGGCGCGGCGGCGGCCATCACCTTGCGGCCCACGGCGGTGGAGCCGGTGAACACCAGGTGGTCGAACGGCAGCGCGGCGAACGCGCCCGCCACGTCGGCACCACCGGCGGCGACGCTGACGCGCTCCGGCGGGAACACCTCCGCCAGCAGCGAACGCAGGAAGGCGGTGGTGCGCGGCGTGTGCTCCGAGGGTTTCAGGTAGACATGGTTGCCGGCGGCGATGGCGGTGGCCAGCGGGATCAGCGCCAGGTTGACCGGGTAGTTCCAAGGCGAAATCACGCCCACCACGCCAACGGGTTCCTGACGGATCTCCGCCCGTGCGGGCCAGAAACGCCAGCCCACGCCGACGCGTTTCGGCTTCATCCAGCGGCGCAGGTGCGAGGCGAGGTGGTCGATCTCGTTGAGCACGGTCATGCCGTCGGCGATCAGCGATTCATGCCGTGAGCGATGGCCGAAGTCGGCGGCGATCGTGTCCGCCATTTCCGGCAGCCGCCGCTTCAGTGCATCGCGTAGCCGCTGCAGGTCGTCGCGCCGCTGCGCACGGTCCGGCTTGCGCTGCTGCCATGCGCTGCGCAACCGTTGCAGCGTCGTCGCGAGGTCGTCGAGCGGCGTATCGCCGTCGGGCGCGGCGTCCGCCGAGGCGGCCGTGATCGCGGCGTTGGCGGCGGTGATGGCCGCATTCGCGGCAGTGGTGGCGGCATGCGGGAAGGTGGTCATCGGCCGAGTGTATGCCGTCGTTCCGGAGCCGGCGCACTACAATCCCGGCATGGACCCGAATCTGACCGCCCTGCGCCCCTACCTTGACCGCGTTCCCGTCCTCGGGCCGCGCGTCTACGTCGACCCGGCCGCCACGGTCATCGGCGACGTGGAACTGGCCGAGGACGTGTCCGTCTGGCCCGGGACCATCCTGCGCGGCGACGTCAATCACATCCGGGTCGGCGCGCGCACCAACGTGCAGGACGGCACCATCGTGCATGTCAGCCACCACAGCCCGTACAACAAGGCGGGCCATCCGACGCTGATCGGTGCCGACGTCACCATCGGCCACGGCACCATCATCCACGCGTGCACGATCGAGGACCTGTGCCTGATCGGCATGGGCGCGTGCATCCTGGACGGTGCGACCGTGAAGAAGTACGGCTTCCTGGGCGCCGGTGCGATCCTCGGCCCCGGCAAGGTGGTCGGCGAGGCCGAGCTGTGGCTGGGCAATCCGGCCCGTTTCGCCCGTGCGCTCACCGACCGGGAAATCGAAAGCCTGCATTATTCCGCCGGGCACTACGTGAAGCTGAAGGACCGTTACCTGCAGGCGACGGCGCCTGCGGCATGATGGCCGGCGGCGCGTCCGCGTCGCCCTGGGAGAACCGCATGGCCTGGAAACCGGAGGGCTACACCTCGGTGGCCCCGTACCTCGTCGTCGATGGCGCGCAGCGCACGATCGACTTCCTCGTCGCCGTGTTCGATGCGCACCCGCTGCGCATGCATCCCGTGGGCGACCGCCTGGGCCATGCCGAAGTCCGCATCGACGACACGGTACTGATGCTCGCCGATGGCATGGAGGGCTGGCCGCCCATCGCCAGCCACGTGCACCTCTATGTGCCGGACGTGGAAGCCACCTGGTCGCGCGCGCTGGCCGCCGGTGCCGAGCCGGTACAGGCGCCCGCGGAAAAAGGCGATGGCGACCGCCGTGGCGGCTTCCGCGATGCCGGCGGCACTACCTGGTGGATCTCCACGCAGGTGGCGTGACCACGGCGCGGCCTCAGGGCGCCGTCGCGCGCTCCAGGGCCGCCAACAGGGCCATCGCCTCGGTGCGGCGGGTCCCGCACATGTCGGGGCCGGGTTTCAGCGTGGCGCAGAACGCGGGTCGCTCGGGCTGGCCGAACAGGCGGCAGCGCAGCGCGTCGTCCAGTTGCACGCACGGCACGCCCGCCGGCTTGCCCTGCGGCATGCCCGGGATCGGCGAAGTGATCGACGGCGCGGTGCAGCAGGCGGCGCAGCCGGAACGGCAAGGGAAGGCGGTGTCCACGATGGCGCGCAGTGTAGGCCGTGCCGCGGCTGGGCAAGCACCGCGTTCGCGGCTAAAGTCGCCGTGCAGGGGGAAAGCGCATGGACAGCGGGACACGCAGGCTCCACCACATCGATCAGGTCGCGGCCGCCACGCCGCCAGGGGACTGTTGCCCGTGGTGAGTGCGTGATGCTGGACACCTACCGCGAAGTCGTCACCCCCGAGGGCGTGGGCCTGCATCTTCCGGCGGCCGGTCCGGTGCCGCGCGCGCTGGCGTGGGGGATCGACCTGGTGATCCGGCTCGGCATCGTGATGGTGATGGCCATGCTGCTCGCCCTGCTCGGCAAGGTGGGAGACGGTCTGTACCTGATCGTGGTGTTCCTGGTGTTCTGGGCCTATCCGATCGTGCTGGAGTCCGCGTGGCGCGGGCAGACGCCGGGGAAGAAGGCGCTGGGCCTGCGGGTGGTGGCGGCCGATGGCGCGCCGGTCGGCTGGCTGGCGGCGATCACCCGCAACCTGTTGCGCACCGTGGACATGCTGCCGTTCGGCTATGCGGTGGGCCTGGTCGCGAGCCTGGTCGATCCGCATGCGCGCCGTCTCGGCGACATGGTCGCGGGCACGCTGGTGGTGCATGCCGGGCGCGAGCGCAGCCACGCGCCGGCGCCGGTCAACACGGTCTTCGTACCCCCGGCGCAGCTGCTGCCCGAAGAACAGGGCGCTATCGTCGCGTTCGGCGAACGTGCGCCCCAGCTGACATCCTCGCGCCAGGAAGAACTGGCCAACCTCGCCCAACCGATCACCGCCGCGCAGGGACAGGCCGGCGTGCAGCGGCTCTATGGCATGGCCAACTGGCTGTTGGGGCGGCGATGAGGCAGGAACAGTTCGTCGCCCGCCACCAGGCCGAATGGCAGGCCTTCGAATACTGGCTGCATGCGCGCGGCGAGAGCGCGCGCCAGGCACGTCGCGAGCGCAACAACGGCGAGCTGACCGACGAGGACGTCCCGGCCCGCTACCGCCGCATCTGCCAGCACCTCGCACTGGCGCGCCGGCGCGGCTACAGCCCGGTGGTCGTGGAGCGCCTGCAGGGGCTGATGCAGCAGGGGCACGGCGTGCTGTACCGCACGCCGCCGCCGCGCTGGCAGCGTGCGGTGCGCTTCCTGCTAGCGGACTTCCCGCGGCTGGTGCGCAGCGAGGCCGGCTGCATGTGGGTGGCGGCAGCGGTGTTCGTGGTCCCGCTGGTGCTGATGTTCGTCCTGCTGCAGGTGCGACCCGAGCTGGTCTACAGCATCGTGTCGCCCGAACAGGTGGCGATGTACGAGCGCATGTACGACCCCACCGACCCGAGCCACGCCCTGGGCCGCGAAAGCGGCACCGACTGGCAGATGTTCGGCCACTACATCTGGAACAACATCAGCATCGGCCTGCGCACGTTCGCGGGCGGGTTGCTGGCCGGCGTCGGCGCGCTGTTCGTGCTGGTCGTCAACGGCGTCGGCATCGGCACGGTGTTCGGCCACCTGCAGCAGATCGGTTATGGCGACCCGTTGTGGCGTTTTGTCTGCGGGCACGCGCCGTTCGAGCTGACCGGGATCGTCCTGGCCGGCGGCGCCGGCCTGCGCCTGGGCCTGGGTCTGGTGGCGCCCGGCCGGCACCGCCGCATCGATGCGCTCGCGATCGCCGGGAGGAAAGGGGCGCGGCTGTGCCTGGGGGTGGCGTTCATGCTGCTGGTGGCGGCCTTCATCGAAGCGTTCTGGTCGTCGACGCAGTCCATTCCCGCAGCCGTGAAGTACAGCGTGTCCGGCGTGCTGTGGACACTGGTCGCACTGTGGCTCGGCCTCGGCGGACGCGGGGTGGCCGATGAGGATTGAAGACCTGACGGTCCGTCTGCGCGCGCGTTCGGACTGGGAAGCCGTCGAACTGGGCATGGCGCTGGTACGGCGGCATGCCGGGGCGGTCTGGAGGCCGTGGCTGTGGCTGACCCTGCCGGTGTTCGCGCTGCTCAACCTCGGTGCCTGGTGGATCGACCGTATCTGGCTGGCTGCGGTGGTGATGTGGTGGCTGAAGCCCGCGTTCGACCGCATTCCGCTGTACGTGGTCTCGCGCGCCGTGTTCGGCAGCGTGCCCGGCACGCGCGCGACCCTGCGGGCGCAGCTGGGCTGGGGCACGCGCATGCTACCGCACCTGCTCACGTGGCGCCGCTTCAGTCCGGTGCGTTCGCTGTACATGCCGATCGACCTGCTGGAGGGCGTGCAGGGCGAACGCCTGCGCCAGCGTCGCCGCGTGCTGGGCGGCGATGCGTACAGCACCGGCATCCTGCTGACCTGGATCTGCCTGCTGTTCCAGGGGGTGCTGATGCTGGGCGGGGCCATGGCCGTGGTCATGTACCTGCCGCAGGACCTGTTGCCGGACAGCGTGCAGGCGGCGTTCCGCGTGGCCGCCATCGAATGGCCCGTCTGGCTCGAGCTCGCATGGAACGCGCTGGCCTGGGCGGCGATCAGCGTGGTCGAACCGTTCTACGTAGGCGCCGGCTTCGGCCTGTACCTCAACCGGCGCACGCAGATCGAGGCCTGGGACCTGGAGATCGTGTTCCGCAAGCTGCGCGCGCGCCTGGCGGCGGCCGCACCGCTGGTGCTGGTCGCGGCGCTGTGGATGGGCACGGCCGGCGTCGCCGATGCGCAGGAGCGCCATGGCGCGCCGGATGCAGCGCCCGTGCCCGAGGCCACGGCGTCCGACGCGGCGCCGACGCCGCCCACCCTGCCCCTGGTCTTCGGCGAACAGCGGGTCGATGACAGCGCCTTCCGCAAGGCGGCCGACCAGGCCTACCGCGATCCAGACCTCGACCGCACGCTCGTGCAGTCCAACTGGGAGCGCCGCAACGCCGGGCAGGAAACGCCCGAGGAAGCGCCCGATCGCGACAACGCGTTGCTGGCCGGCATCGGCAACGTGCTGGCCTTCGTCGGCGAGTGGGGACTCTGGCTGGTCGTGGGCGTACTGGTGGCGGTGCTGCTCGCGACGGTGCGCCACTGGTGGCCGTGGATGCGCGGCATCGCGCGCGGCCCGGTCGCCGCGCCCGACGCACCGCAGACGGATGCGCTGGTGCTGCCCGAGGCGCTGCCCCACGACATCGCCACGGCCGCGCGCCGGCTGTGGCGCGAAGGTCGCCCGCGCCACGCGCTTGCGCTGCTCTACCGCGCCAGCGTGGACAGCATGAGCCAGCGCGCCGACATCGTGCTGCCGCCCGGGGCCACCGAGGCCGAATGCCTGCGTGCCTCGCGCCGCATGCCGCAGGCGGAAGACCGGCAGAGTTTCGCGCGCATGGTGCGGACGTGGCAGTACGCCGCTTACGCGGAACGCCTGCCGGCCGAAGACGAGTTCGACGCGCTGGTGGGCGAACTGCAGCAACGCTACGGGTGGGCGACATGACCTCCGCACGCCACAAGGGCCGGTGGGTGGGCGCGGGCCTGATGGTCCTGCTGCTCGTGGCGGTGCTGCTGGTGCTGTGGTTCCGGCACACGTTCCATCGGGTCGAGAAGACGTTGCACCTGCCGCCCTCCGGCGAGGCCGCCTACAACCCGCTGTATGCGCTGGCGAAGACCCTGGAAGCGGACGGCGTGAAGGTCAACGCGCGCCAGCGCCTGATGCTGGACGACAACCCGCTCGCCCCCGGCGACACGCTGCTGCTGTTCAACGATCCGCGCGCGCTGTCGCCGCCGGAGGCCGAACGCCTGCTGGAGTGGGTGGAAGGAGGCGGCCACCTGCTGATCCGCACGCCCTTGTATTCGCCGGGCGAAGACCTGTCCGGACGGGACGCGACGCCGCCCGCGATGCTGGACCTGCTGTCGGCGTGGCTGGTGGACGAGGGCCCCCGATGCGAAGACCTCCAGGTGGAGGGCGAAGGCCACCACGTCGAGTTCTGCCGCGGCCGCCGCTTCGTCTTCGACGACGTGGTGCCCGAGCTGGCCTGGGGTGACCTGCAGGCCGGCTACGTCTATGCGCGCCTGGCGGTGGGCAAGGGCCATGTCGACGTGCTGGCCGACTTCGACTTCCTCGCCAACACCGCCGCGCGCGGCTTCCTGCAGGACACGCCGGATGTCGCGCCGTCCGGCGGCCTGCGCGACGGTCCGCACCGCGCGCTGGCGCGGCAGGTGCTGGCGCCCAACTATGGCCAGGGCACGATGCACCTGGTCTACGCGGCGGAAATGCCATCGTTGTGGCGCACCCTCTACCTGCAGGGCTGGATGGTGTGGGCGCCGTTGCTGCTCGCCCTGCTGGCCTGGCTGTGGATGCGCATGCAGCGCTTCGGTCCACCGGTGCCGTCGCCAGCCGGCGAGCGACGCTCGTTGCTCGAACATGTCCGCGCCAGCGGCGAACATCTCTATCGCTACGGTCGAGGCGTGATGCTCTATTCCGCCGTCCGGCAGGCGTTCCTGGCGCGCCTGCGCCGGCGCGATCCGGTCGCCGCCGCGCTCACCGGCGACCCGCAGGTCGCGGCCATCGCCGAACGTACCGGCCAGCCCGCCGACCGTGTCCGCACCGCCCTCAACGTCCCTGCCTCGCACGACCGGCAGGCTTTCCGCGACCGCATCGCCCTGTTGATCCAACTGAGAAACCGCCTATGAACGACGAGACCGCCGCCGCGCCGCCCGCGCTTCCGCCGATGCCGCGCAACGCCCTGTCCGAGCGCGTCGAGGCGGTGCGCGAGGAAGTGTCCAAGGCCTTCATCGGACAGTCCGACGTGCTGGACCAGATCCTGATCGCGCTGCTTGCCGGCGGCCACGTGCTGATCGAAGGCGTGCCCGGCCTCGGCAAGACGCTGCTGGTGCGTGCGCTGTCGCAGGCGCTGGAGTTGACCTACGCGCGCGTGCAGTTCACGCCCGACCTGATGCCCAGCGACGTCAGCGGCCATGCCGTCTACGACCCGAAGACGGAGAGCTTCCAGATCCGCCGCGGTCCGGTGTTCACCAACATCCTGCTGGCCGACGAGATCAACCGCGCGCCGGCCAAGACCCAGTCCGCCCTGCTGGAAGTGATGCAGGAAGGGCAGGTCACGATCGAAGGCACGTCGTTCGCGCTGTCGCCACCGTTCATCGCGCTGGCCACGCAGAACCCGGTGGAGCAGGAAGGCACGTATCCGCTGCCGGAAGCGCAGCTGGACCGCTTCCTGCTGAAGGTGCTGATCGACTATCCGGCGCTGGAAGACGAGAAGCGCATGGTCGATGCCATCACCACGGGCCGCACCGCCGCCGACTTCGATCTTTCGCAGGTGAAGCGCGTCGTCGGTGCGGCCGACATCGCTGCGATGCAGCGGGAGACCGCTGCGATCCGTGTGGATCCGGAAGTCATCGACTACGCCGTGCGCATCGTCGCCGCCACCCGCAAATGGCCGGGCATTTCGCTCGGCGCGGGGCCGCGCGGCAGCATCGCCCTGGTACGCGCGGCGCGTGCGCAGGCCGTGCTGCAGGGACGCGACTTCGTCACGCCCGACGACGTGCGCGACATCGCGCGCCCCGCATTGCGCCACCGCATCACCCTCGCGCCCGAACTGCAGATCGAAGGACAGTCGCCGGACGACGCGCTGCGCGCGCTGCTGGCGAAGGTGGACGCGCCCCGCAAATGAGGCCGGCGCCGCTGCTCATCGCCCTGATCGCAGGCTGGGGACTGGCCGGCCTGGCCGTGCCTTTCCTCGGCTGGCCGTTGTGGCAGTGGCAGCTGGCCGGCGCGGCGGTGCTGGTGCTCGCCGCGCTCGATGCCTGGGGGCTGCGCGCCCGTCCCACGCCCGAGGCCACGCGCGAGATTCCCGATGCGCTGCCGCTGGGCATCGAGCGCGATGTCGCGCTGGGCTTCGAGTCGCGGGTGCGCCAGCGGCTGGATGTGTTCGACCTGCATCCGGGCGGCTGGGCATCGACAGGCCTGCCGCGCCGGCTGGCACTGGCGCCCATGTCGGCGACCCGCATCACCTATCGCCTGCGTCCTGCCGCGCGCGGCGATGCCCACTTCGACGGCGTGCAGCTGCGCCTGCATTCCCGGCTGGCGTTGTGGCGGCAATCGCGGGTCGCCGGCATGCCGCAGCGGGTACGCGTGTATCCGAACTTCGCACCGCTGACGCGTTTCGCACTCTTCAGCGCGGAGCAGGCCTCCCGCCTGGTGGGCGCGCACCTCAAGCGGCGCCGTGGCGAAGGCACCGACTTCCACCAGATGCGCGAGTACCGCGTCGGCGACAGCCTGCGCCAGGTCGACTGGAAGGCCACCGCGCGCTCGCGCAAGCTGATCTCGCGCGAGTACCAGGACGAGAAGAACCAGCAGCTGGTCATGCTGATCGACACCGGCCGCCGGATGATGGCGCGCGAGGACGAACTGGGCCATTTCGACCACGTGCTCAATGCGTCGCTCGTCGTGTCCTACCTGGCGTTGCGCCAGGGCGATGGCGTGGGGCTGTTCGCCGCCGGCGGCGACAGCCGCTGGGTCGCGTCGCAACGCGGCATGGCCGCCATCGATACGCTGCTGCGCGCCAGCTACGACCTGCAACCGCGCCCCGTGGCCACCGATTACCTGGCCGCCGCCACCGAACTGAGCCTGCGGCAGCGTCGCCGTGCCTTGGTGATGCTGGTCACCAATGTCCGCGACGAGGATATCGACGACCTGCTCGCCGCGGTGCGCCTGCTGCAGAAGCGGCACCTGGTCTGCGTGGCCAGCCTGCGCGAAACGTCGCTGGACGAGGCGCTGGACGACGATGTGCGCGATCTGCAGGGCGCGATCCATGCCGGCGCGGTCGCGCGATACCTCGAGCAGCGCACGGCCGCGCACGAGGCGCTTCGCAGCCATCGCGTCATGGTGCTGGACGTCACCGCCGACGAACTCCCCGCGGCGCTGGTGGAACGCTATCTGGCCGTCAAGCGGGACGGGGTGCTGTAGCGTGGGCATGCGGGCGCTCGCTGCGTGTCTGCTGCTGGGGGCAACCGGCCTGTCCGGCGCAGGCGAAGACGCGGCCGGCGTCGAACGCATCCGGCTGCAATCGGATGCGGTGGTCGTCGAGATCACGCCATCGCTCGGCGGCCGCGTCCTGCACGTGAGCCGCGTCGGGCGCCGCAACCTGATCAAGATCGGCGAGCCGGTCGCCTCGCAACCGACGCCACGGGTGGCTGCGGATGCGGACGACATCGGCTATCTCGGCCACGATGTCTGGATGGGTCCGCAGCGCGGCTGGTGGTCCGACCAGGATGCGAATCCGTCGCGGCGCGACGAGAAAGCGGTCTGGCCGCCGGATCCCTACCTGGCATTCGCACGGACGCGGGTGGTCGCGCGCTCACCGGACCGGCTCGTGCTCGAGGGCGTCGACAGCCCGGTCACCGGCGTGCGCTTGCTGAAATCGTTCGCGTTCGATCCTGCGGATCCCGCCACCGTCGTGGTGACGGCGACCGCCCGCAACATCCGCGACCGTCCTCTCGCCCGTGACCTGTGGTTCAACACGCGCACGTCCGCCGCGACGCGCGTCTACGTGCCGGTCGCCGATGCGCGCGACGTGCGGGTGGAGGGCGCAGCGGACGCCGTGCCCGCCTGGCGGATCGACGCGGGCGTGTTCGCGTTCCTGCCGCCGCCACCGGGCACGGCGATGCGTCGCGGCAAGGTATTGCTGCAGCCGTCGGCGGGCTGGATGGCCGGCTTCGCGCAGGGCCAGGCGTTCGTGATCCGTTTCGACCTGCAACGGCGCGAGGCCATCCATCCCGACCATGGCCAGGTCGAGCTCTATCTCGACCACGCCCGCGACCTCCGCGCCGGACTGCTGGAAATGGAAATGCACGCGCCGTTCCGCACGCTCGCCCCGGGCGCGGCGATGCAGGCGCGCGAGCGCTGGACCGTCCTGCCCTACGAAGGGCCGGAGACGCAGGACGCGCAGGTCGCGTTCCTGTGCCAACGCCTGGACCTTTGCGCCGTCGCCGAGTGAGGCCTGGCGCGCGTCAGTGCCGGTCGTCGATGCCCCTGCCCGTCGCGGTCCACCACAGACCGCCGTAAAGATGCGCCAGATAGGCGGGATCGTCGTACAGCGCCGGCGTGTGTCCGAGTGCCGTGACGAAGACGCGGCCACCGTCGTAAGCGTGGTACCAGGCGACGGGATGATCCTTGCCCATGCCCCGCGCCACCTGCCCGGGCCAGATGCGGGTCGGGTCGTAGGTGGACTCGTCCACGCTCAACACCGTCCGCAGGCCGGGCATGAGCGGGTCATGGAATTCGTACCACTCGTCCGTCCAGATCCAGCGCGACGGCAGGTTGAATGTCGCCGGGAACGAGGGATCGTCCACGCGCACCGTCGCCGTCTGCACCATCGGGTGGACCCGGAACGAGCGGCCGATCAGTTTCTCGAACCAGGGCCACTCGCCGGGCGGATTGAAGATCAGTGCGCGATGCACCGCCATCACGCCGCCCCCGGCGCGGACGTAGGCCTCGAGCGTGCCGCGCTGTGCCCCTTTCAGTTCATCGCCCGGCGTGTTGAGGAGCACCACGGCCGCATACGGCGAGAGGTCGCCGTCGAACGGCGTGCTGTTCCACGACCAGGTCAGGTCGAAGCCGTGCACCTGCGCCATGCGTTCGAACTGCGGCTTGGCGACCACGGCGTAGTCATGGTGATAACGGTTGGGGATGGCGACGACCAGTACCTTGAAAGCGCCCTGTGCGAACGCCGGCACGGCGAAGCAGGCAAGGCACACGAGCACCGACAACAGGAAGCGTTTCATGCCGCCATGCTAGCCCGACAAGGAAGCGTGCAGCATCGCGGCGCTATTCCGTTTGCGGTGCCGCCTATGCGGATATCGCCTACGCCGCGTGCGTGGCCTGCATCGCCTTGCAGGCACCCCAGGCCAGCATGACCAGGCCGACGGCGGAGACGAGGCCGATCAGCATGCCGAGGGCGCTGAACAGACCCATCATGCCGCTCACCGATGCATAGCCGTCTGTCGCGTGGTTGATCACCCAGGCCTGCCACACGCTCATCGCGCCGCGCAGCACGGTGGTGAGCAGCATCAGCGAGATGCCGGCCAGCGCCAGTTTGCGACCGGGTGCCGGTGGCGCCCACATCGCCAGCATTGCGGTACCGGCCACGCAGGCCAGCAGGTCGGGCAACTGGTAGCCGAGCATCGTCAGCAACTGGGTGAGGAATCCGTCCATGCATGTCTCCGTGCCGATGGACGTCCAATGTATAGCAAAGCCAGGTACGGCTTCACCCTGCCGGGTTCATTCGTCTGTCGTCTGTCGTGCCTGGCGGCGGATGCGACGTTCTTCGTCGGGCGTGAGGTGGTGGATGGCCGAGGGCGAAGGCGCCAGCATCGTCAGTGTCGAGGTCGCCGGTTCGTAACGCGCCACGTACTGCCGCATGCCGATGTACAGCACGCCCGCGCGCTCGTCTCAGGCCGAAGAACGGGGGTGGAAAAAGCGCCAGGGTGCCTTTGGCAGAACCATATGCAGGCCGGACGTTGCGTCGACACGCACCTACGCGTCGTGCAGGGCGATCAGCAGGTCGTCGCGTTCGGTGACGGAGACGGTCAGGGGAGCACCGGGCAGGTGCATGAGCGTCGTGGCCTGCCACCTGTCCAAGGACTTGTCGAGCGCGACCACAGTGCCTCGCGACGATCCCAGGTGCGCAAGGCCTTCGATGGCATGCCATCGGTCCTTCCATTCGAAGAACGCCACGACATGGTCGGAGGACACGGGATAACGCGTCGCCCCATCGACGCTGTGCCAGTACAGCACGGCGCCGAACTCCCCGTTGTTGAAGGCCACCAGCCAACCATCGTCGACACGCTGGACGATGACGCCGTCATCGTACTGGCCGGGCGAAGGCAGGAACGAGGGCCGGCCGGCCGCCGGGCTGGAGTGGGACAGGCGGATGGCGACAATGGCGTCGTCGCGCTGGTCCACCCGCCAGGACACGGGCGAATAGTTGCCCGCGTACTCCCAGACAAGACGATCTTCGTGCGATGCCTCCGGCGGAACGGGAATCTCGACCCACGCGCTCAGTGGGGGAGCGAGGGTGGAGGCGCCGTCGTCCGCCGACGCAGCGAACGAGAGCGCGAACAGCCCTCCGCATGCGAGTCCGCGTAGCAGGCCAGCCTTCAATCCGCCGTCACCAGCACCTTGTCTTTGTCGCGCAGCGCGGCATAGACCGCATCGGTCTCCGGGCGTACGCCGTGCCAGTGCTCGAATGCTTCGGCCGCCTGCTCCACCAGCATGCCGAGCCCGTCCACCGCATCGTGGCAACCGGCCGCGCGGGCCCAGGCAAGGAACGGGATCGCGGCCTCGCCATAGTTGAGGTCGACCGCCAGCGTGCGCGGGGTGGCCAGGGTGAACGGCAGGGAGAACGCACCCTGGTCCTGGCGCGCGGCGGAGGTCGCATTGACGATCAGCGAGAAGTCGCCGAGGTCGCGCAGGTCGTTCCAGTAACGGGAGTGCGCGCGATCCGGTTCGCCCAGTGCATCGGCCAGGGCATCGGCCCGTTCCGCGGTGCGGTTGACGATGATCAGTTCGCTGATGCCGGCATCCAGCAAGGCGGGCGCGACGCCGCGCGCCGCACCACCGGCGCCGAGCAGCAGCGCGCGCCGCGCGCGCAGGTCCAGTCCGTGGCGGCCGGTCAGGTCGCGCACCAGGCCGGCGCCGTCGGTGTTGTCGCCGTGCCATTGGCCGTCGTGGTGGGTCAGCGTGTTCACCGCACCGGCGCGCCGCGCGCGATCGCTGGTCTGCGCGCAGATCGCGAAAGCGGCTTCCTTCAATGGCAGGGTGACGTTCGCACCCATGCCGCGGTCGCCCGCGAACCGGTCGAGCGTCGCGACGAAATCGTGCGGTGCGGTGTCGATGGCGGTGTAGTCCAGCGCGATGCCGACCTGCTGCGCGAATGCGGCGTGGATGCGCGGCGACAGCGAGTGGGCGACGGGATGGCCGAAGACGGCGTAGCGCTGGCTGGTCATGGTGCGGATCCCCGTCTGCAGTCGTTGTCCGCAGTCTACGCGCGCCCGCGTCGGCTTGACAGGCGCGACGGTGCGCCGCACTGTGCCGCCGCCGAAGAGGGCGCGCCAGGGATCGAGGCGACGGCAGGCCGGACGGGGAGTACCGGTCGCCTCCCATCGAAACGCTGTCACTGCGGGCCGTGCGTCGACCGACGACGGAACGCGCAGTCCGCGCGCAAGCTTCCGGCAACGATGCTCACGATTCACCGATCCGCCCCGCCGGTACCGCAAGGACGCGGGGATTCCACCACCACCGAAAGGGAAAACCTCATGAAGCCTCTGCTCCGCTGCCTGCCGCTCGCGCTGGCGGCCTTCGCCCTGCACGCGCAAGCGCAATCGATCTCGCCGGCCTACGACGCGTTCCGGAAAAAGGAAACGCCGCCGCCTGCACCCGCCCAGCCCGTGACGCCGACCACCCCGGCGCCTGCCACGCCCGTGGCGCCCGCAGCACCGCCTCCGGCGCCTGCCCATGCCGCGCCCGCACCGTACGCCGCACCCGCGCCTGTCCGCGAGGAGCGGGACAACGGCGGGTTCTTCATCGGCGCCCAGGCGGGCCAGGGATGGATCTACGAGGATGTCGAGCAGGATGCGCTGGCGATGAGCGCGGGCTACCGCTGGCAGGCCGGTCCTTGGACCCAGGTAGGCGTCGAGCTGTCGGCGGGCCGCCTGGACGAAACCACCGACGGCAGTTGGCGCTACCCGAAGGCCACGTACAAGGCGCTGGGCGCCAACGCCCGCATGAGCTTCGGCGACAGCCCGTGGTTCATGATGGTCCGGGGCGGCTATTTCGATGCGGAACAGGACGTTCCGGGCGGCGGTGACTTCTCCACCGATGGCGGCTATGCCGGCTTGGCGGTGGGCGTGGACATCAACCGCCACCTCAACCTGACGCTGGGCTACACCGCGTTCGTCTACGCGGACGAGTACTACGACAGCGACTGCGACGAGGACTACACCTACGACTGCGACTTCAACCGCGCCGACACGGTGACGTTGGGCGTCGAAGCGCGGTTCTGATCCGGAAACAGAAAACAGAAACGGGAGCCGGCAGGCTCCCGTTTTTTTATGCCCCGACGGATGTCTCCAGCTCCCGCACGTAGACATGCTGCGTCTTGGCAAGCGCGAAGCCAGCGGACGGATAAAACGCATGCGACTCCGGGCGCAGGATGTTCGAGCGGACGAAGACATCCTTGCCGCCCTGACGTCGTATCCACTCGCAGGCCGCGTCCACCAGCCGTCGCGCCAGTCCTGAACGCCTCACCCGCGTGTCCACGATCAGCGCCGTGATTTCTGCGCGCATGCCGAACTCGATCATCAGGCGCCACTCCGCCGCCACCATGCCGTGCAGGCGACGGTCGTTGTCCGGCGATGCAGCGACCCTCACGGCATGTGTCGGCGACGCCAGCAGGCTGTCCAGTCGCTTCGCCATGGCAGCGACGTCGACCGGATAAGCGAGCAGCGTGCACAGGCGTGCCAGTTCGGCAGCATCGTCATGCCGCGCATCGCGGATGATGACAGAGATCATGTCAGCTGGCCCGCAGCCAGCGCGCCGCATCCAGCGCGAAGTAGGTCAGCACGCCGTCCGCGCCCGCGCGCTTGAATGCGGTCAGTGCTTCCAGTGCACAGGCCTTCTCGTCCAGCCAGCCATTCGCGGCGGCGGCCTTGATCATCGCGTACTCGCCGCTGACCTGGTACGCGAACGTCGGTACGCCGAACTCGTCCTTCACCCGGCGGATCACGTCCAGGTACGGCAGGCCCGGCTTGACCATCACCATGTCCGCGCCTTCGTCCAGGTCCAGCGCGATCTCGTGCAGCGCTTCGTTCGAGTTGGCCGGGTCCATCTGGTAGGTGAACTTGTTGCCCTTGCCCAGGTTGCCGGCGCTGCCCACCGCGCTGCGGAACGGGCCGTAGAACGCACTGGCGTACTTGGCGGCGTACGACATGATGCGGGTGCTGATGAAGCCGGCCTTCTCCAGCGCCTCGCGGATCGCGCCGATGCGGCCATCCATCATGTCGCTGGGCGAGAGGATGTCCACGCCGGCGGCGGCATGCGCGAGGGACTGCTTCACCAGCGCCTCGATCGTCTCGTCGTTGAGGATGTAGCCGGTGTCGTCGATCAGTCCGTCCTGGCCATGCGTCGTGTACGGGTCCAGTGCCTGGTCTGTCATCACGCCGAGTTCGGGGAAGCGTGCCTTCAGCGCACGGATCGCGCGCGGGATGATGCCGTCCTCGTCCCAGGCGATGCGGCCGTCGGCGGTCTTGGCCGCCGGGTCCGGCACGCCGAACAGATCCAGCACGGGCACGCCCAGTTCCAGCGCTTCTTCGCCCACGCGCAACAGTTCGTCGATGGACAGCCGCTCGACGCCCGGCATCGATGCCACCGGCACCCGGCCCTTCTCCTCGTGCACGAACACGGGATAGATCAGGTCGTTGGTGGTCAGTACGTGTTCGCGCATCAGGCGGCGCGAGAACTCGTCGCGGCGCATGCGGCGCGGGCGGGTATAGGGGTAGGCCATCACGGGCTCCTGGCAGAGCGGCGAATGATACGCCGGTGTCCTGCGGGCGGGCCTGCGACAGGCGGTCGCAGTGCGGAACGCTGCGTCCGCGAGGGCCTCAGATGACGCCGCCGCCCAGCGATAGGCGGATGATGCCGACGACGATGACGATGCCGTTCAGCACCAGCCCGGCCTTGGCGCGGCCGCGATTCCCGGTCCGCGTGAACAGGATGCCGACCGCCGCGATGATCGCGCCGACGGCGGCGAAGGGGATCACCAGCCAGTTCGCGGCCCCCAGCAGCGGAATGAGGGCGAGGATCATCAGGATCATCGCCACGATGCCCCACAGCAGGCTGATCAGTCCCATCGCACATGCTCCCCGACACGGCGCGCGACGTGGCGCCTCATGGACCCACTATGCGGACGGGCAACGACGGCTTCAACCCGTCACGCCATGCATGCCTTCGATCTCGACCAGCAGTTCCCGCCGGCAGACGTCGGCATGCAGCATCAGCCACGGCACGCGCGTGCCTAGGCGAGCTTCCAGCTGGGCGGCCACCGCCTCGGCGTCGCCGGCATCGCTCACGTAGACCTTCAGCCGCGAACTCGCATCCATGTGCGCCGGCAGTGACGGCGCATGCTCGCGCGCCGCACCGAGCAGGCTGTCGAGGTTGGTCAGGGTTTCATCCAGTTGCGCGCGCAGCGAATCGGCATGCTGCGAGGCGTGGCCGACGATGCTGGCCGTACCCGACAGCAGCAGAGGCACGCGCGGCGACGGTGGCAGCAGCGCACGCGCGAAGGTCGGCGATTGCGGGCCGTATTCCCGCGGATAGCGATACGCGCTGACCTGCCGGGGATTTTCCAGCGGCAGGCCGGGCTCGCGCGCCGCCAGCCAGTAGACCTGCAGGACGCGCCGGCCATCGCGGCTGCCGATCGCGGTCGCCGCTGGCAGCACGCGCGTGTCGACCTCGCCCAGGCCCTGCACGCGGCCGACGCAGAACTGCCGGTAGCGCTCGGCATCGCCGTCGCCGTCGGTGATGGCGTCGAAGTAGTTCCAGATGCGCAGCAGGTGCGGATAGCCGCTCTGGCGCCAGAACGCCGCCATCGCCGCATAGGCATGGGCGCTGGCCTGCAGGATGCCGCCCGCAGGCTCTTCCCACTCCACTGCGCCGAACATCAGGGTGCCATCGTGGCTGTAGCGCACCGCCCCGTCCCGGCCCGTGGCCACGGGTCCGGCCGCGCGCCACACCTCGAAGGGCGCGGCGGCTTCGCGCAGCGGCGACAGCGGCACGCGCAGGTAACGGGGATCGTCGATGGCCGACGTCACCGGCGCCAGGGCGCCGAAACCGAACACGGCGAGCGTTTCCTGCAGGCCCAGCAATGCATGGGGTGTCGGCGCGTGGATGTAGTCGACGGCCAACCGCTGTGGCGCGGAGGGACGGTCGGGAGCGGAGCTCATCGTGCGGGAAACAGGGGCATGTCGGGGCGAAATGATAACCCGCCCATCCCGTCACGCCGGGCAGGCGCAGGCTGTGCCAACATTCAGGGCATGCGGCGGAAGATCGCCGGGGTTCCCAGGGAGAAGCCGTCATGACGTTCCGCACCATCCCCGTCGTGTTCGCCATGCTGCTGGCCGCCGGGTGCGCCAGCAGTTCCAAGGTCATGCTGGGGCAGGCACGCCCCGCCATCGATCCGTCGCAGGTCCAGGTTTACCGCACGGCACCGGCCGGCGCACTGGAGATCGCGCAGCTGGAATCGAAGAGCGCGGTCGGTTTCGGTACCCAGGGCCAGACCGACGCCGCCGTGGCGCGCCTCAAGCGCGAAGCCGCCGCCCTCGGCGCCAACGGCGTGGTGCTGATCGGCGTGGGCTCGAGTGGCTCGCCGGTCGGCATGTCGGTGGGCGCCGGCAGTTACGGCCGCCACTCCGGCGGCGGCGTCAGCATGGGCATCCCCACCACGCAGAAGCAGGCCGCGGGCGTCGCGATCTACGTGCCGCCGGGGACGCCGGTGGATGCGTCGATCGTGGTGCCGGAGCCGGCGGCGAAGCGCTGAGGGGACGACCGTGGCGAGGTTCCCCAAGATCGAGAGCGCCTGCCCGTTACCGGACGAACAGCAGCGCTGCATCGCGGGTTTCTGCGGTCAGTGCGGCAAGTCGGTCCAGCGCCTGGATGACATGGATGAGGCTCAGCGAGCCGCATGGATGAAGCAGGCAGCCGGTCCGGTCTGCGTGTCCTACCGTCTCCCGCGCCCCGCGCTGGCCGGGCTTGCGGTCGCCGCGCTGCTTGCTGCCGCACCTGCAGTGGCCGGATCGCCGGATGCCGAGCAAGGGCAGGGCGACACGGTCGCCACCGTTGCGGATGCGCCCGACGAGGCCAATCCGCTACTGATGCTCGTGATGGTGGGCGGTATCAGCGAACCCGGCAACGCCGAGTGGATCGATGACTCGGGCCTGCCGGACCTGCCGCAGCGTCACGTGGAAGGTTCGTTCGAAGCGCGCGCCGAAGGGACGACGCGGCCCGCCGCGCCCGCACCCTCCGAAGACACCGGCGCGTAAGCATCCAGGATGCGCAGTTTGCGGATGCCTTCCAGCAAAGGCGGCATGCCGGCGGGGTCACCATCGCCCACATGGAGCGCGATGTGGCCGGCATCGAATTCGCCCAAGCCGGCGTCGTAGCTGGTCCATCGCTGGCCATCCCACGCCTGTACCCACATGTGCGGACTGAAGACGTGTGCCTGTCCGGTGAATCGGCTGGAATACGCGATGCCGGAGACCACCCGGGCGGGAATCCCAAGTGCACGCGCGGCGGCTGCCAACAGCACCGCACTTTCGGTGCAATCCCCGGACCGTGCGGCCAGCGCCTCGCTGGCGCTCATGTACTCGCCAAAGGATATGCGCCCGGTCATGTGCTCACGAACTGCGTTCGCGAGTGACCGCATGCGCAGGTGAGTGCTTCGGCCGCGCGAATGGGTTCTCGCGAACGCTCTGACGGAGGCGCTCTCGCTGTTCACATACGCATTGCCTCGGCTGTATCGGTCCAACGCGTCCGCGTCGGGTGGAGATTCTTCCCCGCAATCCCGGCAGATGCGCAACAACATGGTGCCGCTCGCGGCGGCCACCTTTTGTTCGTGCGTGCTCGGCCAAGACCACGGCATGCCATCGACGCGCAATCGATACTCGATGACGCCGTGCCGTGCGGCGCTCGACAGCTTGTAGGGCGAGTGGACGAGCAGCGGTTGCAGCCAGGCACGCGTACCTTCGCGTGCATCCGACGGTCGGGCTTCCTGCGCGTGGACGATGGCAGGCAGCGTCCAGGCCAGCAGTGCAAGCACGATGCGATATCGCATGCTCCCGCCGACCGCTTTTGACACGTTCTTCAAGGCGCGGGCGCGGGCGCGGTGTCGGCTTCGTCGCCCTCCAGCACGATCCGCTCGCCACCGTCCACGTTGACGGCCAGCGTCTCGTAGCGCCATTCGCCCGCACTCTTCTTTGCGATGACGTAAAGCGTGCCCTCGGCGCGTGAGCCCACCAAAGGGATCGCGAGTTCGGCCTCACCACTCGCGCCGCTGGTACTGGTTTTTCCTTGTACGAACCAACCCGTGCCGATCGGTTCGCCGAGTGCGGCGATTACCGATGGATCCGCCTGTGCGCGTGCGACTGCCTGAGGGTAAGGCGGGGTGGACCTGAGGATGCCGAAAACGAGAGCCACAAAGCCGATGACGCAGGCAACGAACAATGCAAGCAGCGTTGTCGCCAATACCGGAACGCACCATTTCCAATTGCGTTGCCACCAGCCGGATTGAGCGGGGACAGGCGTCGACATTGCGATGCTCCTAGGTCGGAGGGGATCAGGGTTTCAAGCAACGGGCGAAGAAATCCTCGGTCAGCCGGTAGCGATGCAGCAGGTCGCTGCCGCGCAGGCCGTGCTTGGCCCCTGGGTACGTCATCAACTCGAACGGCGTGCCGCGCTTCTGAAGGTCACTCATCAGCTGGGTCGAGTTGGTGAACAGCACGTTGTCGTCGGCCATGCCGTGGATCAGCAGCAGCTTCGAACGCAGGCCGGCCAGGTGGGTGAACACGCTGGCTTCGCGATAGCCGGCTTCGTTCGCCTTCGGCAGGTCCATGTAGCGTTCGGTGTAGTGGGTGTCGTACAGCGCCCAGTCGGTCACCGGCGCGCCCGCCACGCCGCAGGCATACGCTTCGCTGTGCTTGGCCAGCAGCATCAGCGTCATGTAGCCGCCGTTGGACCAGCCATGCACGCCGATGCGCTTTGCATCGACGAAGGACTGCGCCTTCAGCAATTCGACGCCGCGCAGCTGGTCGTCCACTTCCACCGTGCCCTGCTTGCCGTACAGCGCGCCGCCGAACGCCGCGCCACGGCGCGGGGTGCCGCGGTTGTCCAGCGAGAACACCACATAACCCTGCTGCGCCAGGTACTGGTTGAAGAAGGCGTCAGTGCGGCCGGGCCAGGCGCGGGTGACGGTCTGCGCGGCAGGGCCACCGTAGACGAACACCACCACGGGATACTTCTTCTTCGGGTCGAAATTCGCCGGCTTGATCAGGCTGTAGTGCAGCGGCGTCTTGCCGTCGGCCGCCGTCAGCGTGCCGAATGTGGTCGGCTGGTGCGCGGCCAGGTACTTCGCATACGGATGCCCGGCGTCGACGGCATCATTCTCCAGCAGCGTCGCCAGCTTCGTGCCGTCCGCCTTGAACAGTTCGATCTGCGGCAGTGTCGTGTCGCTGGACCAGCTGTCGACGAAGACGCTGGCATTGCGGGCGAAGCTGGCCGTGTGCACGCCCGCAGCAGGCGTCAGCTTGCGCGGTTCGCCGCCTGTCAGCGGCACGGCGTAGACGTGGGTTTCGGCGGCGCCATCGCGCGTGCCGCTGACGTACGCCAGGCCATTGCCTTCGTCGACTGCCAGCAGGCTGTCCACGACCCAGTCACCGCGGGTCAGCTGCGACAGCGAAGTCCCGTTCTCGGATACGAGGTAAAGATGCTCGAATCCATCACGCTCCGACGACCACAGGAAGCGTCCATCCTTCAGGAAACGCAAGGCGTTGTGCAGTGGCACCCAAGTCTTCGACGTTTCGGTCACAAGCGTGCGTTGCTTGCCGGTTGCCAGCGTCGTCTCGATCAGGTCGAGCGTCTTCTGGTCGCGCGACTGGCGCTGGAAGGTCAGGCGCTGCGGATCGCGCCAGTCCACGCGGGCCAGGTAGATGTCCTTCTCGGTGCCCAGGTCGATCCACTGCGGTCTGGCACTCGCTTTCGGCGCAATCACGCCCAGCTGCACCAGTACGTTCGCATCGCCCGCTGCCGGATAGCGCTGTTCGACGACCTCCGTCCGGTCGGGATAGACCTCATAGCGCTTCACCAGCGGCACCGGCGTTTCGTCGATACGGGCGAAGGCGATGGCCGAATCGTCCGGCGCCCACCAGTAGCCCGTATGGCGATCCATTTCCTCGTCGGCGACGAATTCGGCCACGCCGTTGCCGATGGTGTCGCTGCCATCGCGGGTCAGCTGCACTTCCCTGCCGTCGGCCAGCGCGATGACCCACAAATTGCGGTCGCGGATGAAGCTGACGAAGCCACCCTTCGGCGAGATCTTCGGATCGGTGGCGAAGCCGCCGCCGTTCGTGAGCTTGCGCACCGCGTCCTTGCCGGTCTTGGCCAGGTCGTAGAAGTACAGCTCGCCGCCCAGCGGAAACAGCAGCGCCTTGCCGTCGGGCGACCATTGGTAATCGACGATGCCGGACAGCGCGGCGATGCGCTGGCGCTCGCGGCGCGCCTTTTCCTCGTCGCTCAGCATTTCCTCGCCCGGCAGCACCACCGACGAATCCACCAGCAGGCGCGTCTGCCCGCTGGCGATGTCGTACTCCCACAGGTCCAGCCGGTTGCGGTCGCTGTCCTTGCCGCGCAGGAAGGTCACCCGTGATCCGTCCGGCGCCACCTGCGGTTTGGTCAGCGTCGGGCCGGACAGCGGCGCGCTGCCGGTGATGGCTTCCAGCGTCAGTTTTTCGGCGTGGGCGGGCAGGGCGGTGGCGAGGGTCATCAGGGCGAACAGGGCGAGGCGCATCGGATTTCTCGGGCGGCGGGGCCGGTCAGGCCCGGATTATTGCACCCGCGAACCGTAGCGTGCGCCATGCGCACGACCTCTGGATCCGGCACCGCGCATCGTGCGCATGGCGCACGCTACCTTCCGAACAGGTGCTTGCGTTCCTCGTCGGTCAGCGGCTTGCCCGCATCGGGATTCACCTGCGTCTTCAGCGCGTACGCGCGCTGCACGGCAGGACGCGCGGCGATCTCCGCATGCCAGCGCTGCAGGGCGGGATAGGGCGACATATCCAACGGCGCCCTGTCGTAAGCGTTGATCCACGGATGGATCGCCATGTCGGCGATGCTGTACTCGTCGCCTGCGACGTACGCGTGCTTCGCCAGCTGCGTGTCCAGCACGCCGAGCAAACGCTGCACTTCGCGGGTGTAGCGGTCGATGGCGTAGGGAATCTTGTCCGGTGCGTACAAGGTGAAGTGGCCATACTGCCCTGTCATCGGCCCCAGGCCACCCATCTGCCACATGAGCCACTGGTTCACTGCCACCTTGTGCCGCGTGTCGTTGCCGAAGAAGCGGTTGGTCTTGTTGGCCAGGTACACCAGGATGGCACCGGACTCGAACACGCTGATCGGCTCGCCACCGTCGGCCGGCGCATGGTCGATGATGGCCGGCATCTTGTTGTTGGGCGAGAACGCAAGGTAGTCCGGCTTGAACTGGTCGCCCTTGCCGATGTTCACCGGCACGATGCGATAGTCCAGCTTCGCGCCGGCCTCGGCCAGCTCTTCCAGCAGCAGCGTGATCTTGTGGCCGTTCGGGGTAGGCCAGTAGTACAGGTCGATCATGGCGGGGTCCGCGGGGTGGGGAGGCCTTCGAGTCTAGACCGGCCTGCAGACTTGGCAGCGTCAAATCCGGCCGCTACCCTGCCGCATCCTTGGAAAGCACTGTTCCCGACATGACCGAACCAAAATCCGCGCGCCTGGGACCCCTGCCGGCCCTGATCTTCAGTTCGCGCTGGCTGCAGCTCCCGCTGTACCTGGGCCTGATCGTGGCGCAAGGCGTGTACGTGGTCCTGTTCCTGAAGGAACTGTGGCACCTGGTGCATGGCGCGACCAGCCTTAGTGAGCAGGACATCATGCTGCTGGTTCTGGGGCTGATCGACGTAGTGATGATCTCCAACCTGTTGATGATGGTGATCGTCGGCGGCTACGAGACCTTCGTGTCGCGCATGGGGCTGGAAAAGCACCCCGACCAGCCGGAATGGCTCAGCCACGTCAACGCATCGGTGCTGAAGGTCAAGCTGGCGATGGCGATCATCGGCATCTCGTCCATCCATCTGCTGAAGACCTTCATCGGCGCCAGCGCCCTCGGTGGCCTGCCGCTATGTGGTACGCCGGCTGCGTTCGCTGCGGCGGAGGCGGCCAAGGTGGCCGGGTGGGCGGCGAAGACCTGCAGCGACTTCACGCCGACCGGCGTGATGTGGCAGACGATCATCCATGCCATCTTCATTCTGTCGGCAATCGGTATCGCCTACACCGACAGATTGATGAGCAACAGCGCGACGCCCAAGCACGCCGCACACTGACCCCGTGGCGGAACCCGTGATCCGTGAAGCGAACGATGGCGACCACGCCGCCATCATCGCGCTGAACGAAGCTGAGGTCCGCCACACCAGCCCTATGGATGTGGACAGGTTGCGCCACCTGGCGTCCCTGTCCGACTGTCTCCGCGTGGCGACGCTCGACGGTCGCGTGGTCGCCTTCCTGCTGGCGATGCGTGCCGGTGCGGATTACCGCAACGACAACTTCGGGTGGTTCGCCGGACGCTATCCGGATTTCCTCTACGTCGACCGCATCGTGGTGGATGCGGCGGCGCAGGGGCACGGCCTGGGGTCGCGGCTCTATGCCGACCTGTTCGCCTTCGCCCGTGAACGCGGCATCCCGCGCGTCACCTGCGAGTTCAACGTGGTGCCGCCGAACGAGCCTTCGCGTCTGTTCCATGCGCGCCACGGCTTCGTCGAAGCCGGTCGCCAGTGGCTGGACAACGGTCGCAAGCAGGTCTCCATGCAGGTCGCCGAACTGGCCTGAACGCCTTCGTCTCAGGGTTTGGGCCGCCGCAGGCCGTAAAATGCGCGGATGGATGTTTCCCACCTGCTCGAAGACCTGAATCCCGCCCAGCGCGACGCCGTTTCCGCCGAACCCGGGCATTACCTGGTCCTGGCCGGCGCCGGCTCCGGCAAGACCCGCGTGCTGACCCACCGCATCGCCTGGCTCAATGAAGTCCATGGCGTCCCCACGCACGGGATCCTCGCGGTCACCTTCACCAACAAGGCTGCGGGCGAGATGCGCGCGCGCGCCGACGTGCAGCTGCGCAATGGCAGCCGGGGCATGTGGATCGGCACCTTCCACGGCCTCGCGCACCGCCTGCTGCGCCTGCACTGGCAGGAAGCCAAGCTGCCGGAGACCTTCCAGGTGCTGGACAGCGACGACCAGCAGCGCCTGGTCAAGCGCGTCGTCCAGGCGATGGAGCTGGACGAAGGCAAGTATCCGCCCAAGCAGCTCACCTGGTGGATCAACGAGCAGAAGGACGAAGGCCGCCGACCGGAACACATCCAGCCCGCGCCGAACGACGACTGGCTGGATGTGCGCCGGCAGGTCTATGCCGGCTACCAGGAACGCTGCGACCGCGCCGGCCTGGTCGACTTCGCCGAACTGCTGCTGCGTGCGCACGAGCTGCTGCGCGATACGCCGGCATTGCTGGCGCATTACCGCACGCGCTTCCGACAGATCCTGGTGGACGAATTCCAGGACACCAACGCCATCCAGTATGCGTTCGTCCGCGTGCTCGCCGGCGATACGGGGCACGTGTTCGTGGTCGGCGACGATGACCAGAGCATCTACGGCTGGCGCGGCGCGAAAGTCGAGAACATGCAGCAGTTCCTGCGCGACTATCCCTCCGCCCGGACCATCCGGCTGGAACAGAACTACCGCTCCAGCGCGAACATCCTGGGCGCCGCCAATGCGGTGATCGCGCACAATCCGGGCCGCATCGGCAAGCAGTTGTGGACCGACACCGGCGACGGCGAGCCGATCGACCTGTACGCCGCCTACAACGAGATGGACGAAGCCCGCTTCGTGGTCGAGCGCATCCGCCAATGGGTGCGCGACGGCGGCAGCCTCGGCGATGCCGCCATCCTCTATCGCAGCAATGCGCAATCGCGTGCCTTCGAAGAAGCGCTGCTGTCCGAACAGGTGCCGTATCGCGTATATGGCGGCATGCGCTTCTTCGAGCGCGCCGAAATCAAGGACGCGCTCGCCTACCTGCGCCTGATGGCCAACCGTGCCGACGACGCGGCGTTCGAGCGCGTGGTGAATACGCCGACGCGCGGCATCGGCGAGCGCACGCTGGACGAGGTTCGCCGTCTGGCACGCGGCGCCCGCGTGTCGCTGTGGGGCGCGGCGGTGCTCGCGGCCCAGGGCAGCGACCTCGCCGGCCGCGCACGCAACGCGCTGGCGGCGTTCGCGTCGCTGGTCGACCAGCTGGCCGAGGAAACCGCCGAGATGACGCTGGCCGAGCGCGTCGACCACGTGCTTGCGCGCTCCGGCCTGCGCGAGCACTGGGCACGCGAAAGCCGCGGCGGCCTCGATTCCGAATCGCGTACCGAGAACCTCGACGAACTGGTGTCGGTCGCCTCCCGCTTCGTGCGCCGCGAGGACGTCGCCGTCGAGGAAGACGTGCAGGAGGGCATGAGCGAACTGGTCGCCTTCCTGTCCTATGCCGCGCTGGAGGCCGGCGAGGGCCAGGTGGACGCCGGTGAGGACGGCGTGCAGTTGATGACGCTGCACTCGGCCAAGGGCCTGGAGTTCCCGCTGGTGTTCCTGGCAGGGCTGGAAGAGGGCCTGTTCCCCAGCAACCGTTCGCTGGACGAAAGCGGGCGGCTGGAAGAAGAGCGGCGGCTTGCCTACGTGGGCATCACCCGCGCACGCCAGAAGCTGGTGCTGAGCTATGCCGAAGCGCGTCGCCTGCACGGGCAGGACATGTACGGCATCCCGTCGCGTTTCCTGCGCGAGATCCCCGCGAGCCTGTTGAACGAAGTCCGCCCGCGCGTGCAGGTCAGCCGTGCCGCCCCGGGTTTTGCTTCACGGCCGGTGGCCGGCCACGCGTCCATCGAGTCGCCTTCCATGAAGCTCGGGCAGATGGTGACGCACGCCAAGTTCGGTCAGGGCGTGGTTACCGATTACGAGGGCAGCGGGGCGCATACGCTGGTACACGTGAACTTCGCCGAGGTCGGTCCCAAGGTGCTGGTGCTCGCCTACGCCAACCTGCAGGCGGTCTAGGCGATTGATCCAGATCACGGCGCGTTGCGCCGGCAGGGCGTCTAATGGCCGCACTCCATCACCTCGAGGTGCGGCCATGTACCGGCATATCCTGATCGCGACCGACGGTTCCGAGCTGGCAGGCAAGGGCGTGCAGCATGGCCTTGCCCTGGCCTTGCAGCTGCAGGCCAGGGCGACGGTCCTCACGGTGAGCGAACCCATCAGCACCGGCTTCGATGATGCGCTGGGCTGGAGCGCGGTGGCGACCTCGCTGCCGGACTTCCAGAAAGCGCGCGAGGAGGCCGCCCGCAAGGTCCTCGATGGCGTCACCGCGCAGGCGCAGGCGGCCGGCGTCGACCCGCACCTGCTGCACGTGGCCGACCGCTATGCGGCCGAGGCCATCGTGGACACTGCCGAACGCGAAGGTTGCGACCTGATCGTCATGGCCTCGCATGGGCGCCGCGCGCTGGGCCGCCTGCTGCTGGGCAGCCAGACCAGCGAAGTGCTGGCCCGCTGCGGCGTGCCGGTGCTCGTCATCCGCTGAACGCGGCGGCTCACCAGCCGTAGAGCTTCCAGTACACCGGCGAGATGTCGCTGTTGTCCTTGCTCTTGTCCAGGCGGCCGTCGCCGTCGGAGTCGTACAGGTAATAGGGCGCGCCACGCGATGGCGTGACCTTGACCATGCGCAGGTTGCCCGCCACGCGGTATTCCTCGATGGTGTCGCCGTTCTTTTCCGTGCGCACCGCCACCTGCGCGTTGGCCAGGTCGATGTCGGACGGGTTGCCGCCGCCTGTCGAGGCGCAACCGGCCATGGCCAGCAGGCAGGACAACGGCAGTGCGAGGCTCGTCATGCGGTTCATGGTGGCGTCCGGTCGGGGGAATGACGTCCCGATTATGCGCCCAATGCGAGGGTGGGCGCGTGACGCCGCGCGCAAGGGCGGGGCGTAGAATGCCGGCATGACACGACTCGTACTGATCGACGGCTCCAGCTACCTGTTCCGCGCGTTCCATGCGCTGCCTCCGCTGACCAACGCACAGGGTGAGCCTACCGGCGCGTTGTTCGGCGTGGTGAACATGCTGCGCGCCACGCTGAAGGAAAAACCGGACTACGTGGCCTTCGTGCTCGACGCCAGCGGCCCGACGTTCCGCGACGAACTCTATCCCGACTACAAGGCCAATCGCCCGCCCATGCCGGAAGAGTTGCGCGCGCAGGTCGAACCGATGATCCGCATCGTCCAGGCGCTGGGCTTCCCCTTGCTGCGCGTCGACGGCGTGGAGGCGGATGACGTGATCGGCACGCTGGCGCTGCAGGGTGCGGCGCAGGGCATGGAGGTCACCATCTCCACCAGCGACAAGGATTTCGCGCAGCTGGTCCGTCCGGGAGTGGCGCTGGTCAACACGATGAGCGGCAGCCGGCTGGATTCCGTGGATGCCGTGGTGGAGAAGTTCGGCGTGCGGCCGGAGCAGATCGTCGACTTCCTGGCCCTGATGGGCGACGCCATCGACAACGTGCCCGGCGTCGAGAAGTGCGGACCCAAGACGGCGGCGAAGTGGTTGGGCGAGTACGGCACGCTGGACGCGATCATCGAGCGGTCCGGCGAGATCAAGGGCAAGATCGGCGACAACCTGCGCGCCGCGCTGCCGCGCCTGCCGTTGAACCGCACCCTGGTGACCATCAAGACCGACGTGGCGCTGGAAGGCGGCCCGGACACGCTGCCGCTGCGCGACCGCCACGTCGACGAACTCCGCGAGCTGTACGCGCGTTACGGTTTCAACCAGGCCCTCAAGGAGCTGGAAGGCGGCGCCCTTGATGCGGCCTCCGTCGCCGAGAAGGAACCGGGCCGCGCGCGCGGCACCGGTCGCGTGGCGGCTGCCGCCGTCGACGAAACACCCCTCGATCCCGCGCTGGGCATGGCCGGCGACTATGCCGCCGTCACCGAGCCGGCGCAGCTCGATGCGCTGGTGGCCGCGCTGCAGCGGGCCGACGAGTTCGCGTTCGATACCGAGACCGACAGTCTCGACCCGATGCGTGCCACCCTGGTGGGGCTGAGTTTCGCCACCGAGCCGGGCAAGGCGGTCTACGTGCCCGTCGGCCACGACTATCCCGGTGCGCCGCCGCAGCTCGACCGTGCGGGCGTGCTCGCGGCGCTGCGGCCGGTGTTGGCCGATCCCGGCAAGCGCAAGCTGGGCCAGCACGGGAAATACGACCTGCACGTGCTTCGCCGCCACGGCGTGGAGGTCCAGGGCTACGCCGACGACACGATGCTTGAGAGCTTCGTGCTGAACTCGGGCAGCAACCGCCACGACATGGACAGCCTGGCCAAGCGCTTCCTCGGCTACGATACGATCAAGTACGAAGACGTGGCCGGCAAGGGCGCCAAGCAGATCCCGTTCTCCCAGGTGGCGGTCGATGACGCGACCCGCTATGCCGCCGAGGACGCCGACATCACCCTGCGGCTGCATCACGCGATCGCGCCGAGACTGATGGCCGAGCCCGGGCTGGAACGCGTGTACCGCGACATCGAAATGCCGCTGGTGCCCGTGTTGGCGCGCATCGAGGCCAACGGCGTGATGATCGACGCCGACGAACTGCGCCGGCAGAGCGGCGACCTCTCCAAGCGCATGCTGGCCGCGCAGCAGAAGGCGACCGAGCTGGCCGGGCGCACCTTCAATCTCGATTCGCCGAAGCAGTTGCAGGCGCTGCTGTTCGACGAGCTGAAGCTGCCCGTACTGGTGAAGACGCCGACCGGCCAGCCCAGCACGAATGAAGAAGCGCTCGAAGCCATCGCCGACCAGCACGAGTTGCCGCGCGTGATCCTGGAGTACCGCGGCCTGGCGAAGCTGCGCAGCACCTATACCGACAAACTGCCGGAGATGGTGAATCCCGACACCGGTCGCGTGCACACCAGCTACCACCAGGCCGGTGCCGCGACGGGGCGGCTGTCGTCCACCGATCCGAACCTGCAGAACATCCCGATCCGCACCGAGGATGGCCGGCGCATCCGCAAGGCCTTCGTGGCGCCGCCGGGGCGCAAGCTGGTCGCCTGCGACTACTCGCAGATCGAGTTGCGCATCATGGCCCACCTGTCGCAGGACCCGGGACTGGTGCGCGCCTTCGAGTCCGGCGCCGACATCCACAAGGCGACGGCGGCGGAAGTGTTCGGCCGCAAGCTCGAGGACGTGACCGGCAACGAGCGCCGCGCCGCGAAGGCGATCAACTTCGGCCTGATGTACGGCATGAGCGCGTTCGGCCTGGCGCGGCAGCTGGGCATCGGCCGCGGCGAGGCGCAGGACTACATCGCGCTGTACTTCAGCCGGTATCCGGGCGTACGCGACTACATGGAGCGCACGCGGCAGCAGGCGCGCGAGCTCGGCTACGTCGAGACGGTCTTCGGTCGCCGCCTGTACCTGGAATACATCAACAAGGGAACGCAGGGGCAGCGCGCCGGCGCCGAGCGCGCGGCGATCAACGCGCCGATGCAGGGCACGGCGGCGGACATCATCAAGCGCGCGATGATCGGCGTCGACGCATGGCTGGCGGATCACCGCGGACAGGCGCTCATGATCCTGCAGGTGCACGACGAACTGGTGTTCGAAGCCGATGCCGGTTTTGTCCCCGAGCTGCTGCAGGAAGCGACGGCTCGCATGGCGGCGGCCGCGCAACTGAGCGTTCCGCTGGTCGTCGACAGCGGCGTCGGCGACAACTGGGAAGAGGCGCATTAGCCCGGCCTGGAAACGCTTTCCCTTCCGGAACATGCACTTGCGGAAAGTTCAGGAAAACCCTGTCAGGTATATTTGTATACCGACCAGTTCAATAAAATGAATTACTCCTGAATCTTACGGTTTTTTAACCGGAATCTTCACGAACCATCCATGTCCGGAGTGGTCATATAGCCCCGTGACAGATGCAACGTCTGTCACTGATCTCTCCCTTCCCCTGGAGCGATCTCCCCCGGAGCGACGACCCCTCCCCAGGTCCCGCTCCCCTGGCCCCGCCGACCCCCCCCTGGTCTGCGGGGCTTTTTATTGCCCGTCGTCCTCCAAGCCCGCGTGCGCTACCGTGCGCGCAACCTTTCGCCACCGGGTGATGCATGAGCGCGACGTTCGCCGAGATGTTCCACATGGCCATGCCCTGGTGGGCCTTCGTGCTGAGGGCATGCGTCGTGTACTTCATCCTGCTGTCGATGATCCGCATGACCGGCAAGCGCACGATGGGCCAGTTCACGCCCTTCGACATGCTGCTGGTGGTGCTGCTCGGCAATGCCGTCCAGAACGCGCTGCTTGGCGATGACACATCGGTGGGCGGCGGCCTGCTGCTGGCCGCCACGTTGATCGCGCTGAACTGGATCGTGGGCCTGGCCTCCGCGCGATCGGCGAAGGTGGAGCGCTGGGTCGAAGGATCGCCGGTGCTGCTCGCACGCGACGGACAGGTCTATCGGGATGTCCTGCGCCGCGAGCTCATAAGCCGGGAGGATTTCGAGAAAGCGATGCGCGAAGCGGGTTGCCTGGACATGGCCGACATCCGCTTGGCGGTGCTGGAGAACAACGGGCATATCACGGTGGTGGGCCGGCAGCCGGAGATCCCCGGTGCGGGAGCGACGTAACTCGCGATCGCGATCCCGGCAAACCTTCGCGACTTACGTCGCTCCCACAAGAACAAGCTCAGGCGAGTTCGTTCAGCCAGTCGCGCGGGCGCAGGTAGTCGAGCAGCCGCTGCTCATCGCTGCCGTCCTCGGGCGTGTAGCCATACTCCCAACGTACCAGCGGCGGCAGGCTCATGAGGATCGATTCGGCCCGCCCGCCGCTCTGCAGGCCGAACAGCGTGCCTCGGTCGTAGACCAGGTTGAATTCGACGTAGCGGCCGCGCCGGTACAGCTGGAAGGCTCGCTCGCGTTCGCCGTAGGGGACGTCCTTGCGCGATGCGACGATCGGCAGGTAGGCATCGAGGAAACCGTCGCCCACCGCGCGCAGGTAACCGAAGTCGCGCTCCGGATCCTCGCCCAGGTCGTCGAAGAACAACCCGCCCACGCCGCGCGTCTCGTTGCGGTGCTTGAGGAAGAAGTACTCGTCGCACCAGCGCTTGTGCGCGTCGTAGCGGGCCTGCCCGCCGAACGGTTCGCACAGCTCGCGCGCGGTCCGGTGCCAGTGGCGCACGTCTTCGTCGACCGGATAGAAGGGGGTGAGGTCGAAGCCGCCGCCGAACCACCACGCTACCGTTTCGCCATCGCGCTCGGCGCGGAAGTGGCGCACGTTGGCGTGCGTGGTCGGCACGTGCGGGTTGCGCGGATGGAAGACCAGCGACACGCCCACTGCGCGCCAGGACGCGCCTGCGAGTTCAGGGCGATGTGCCGACGCCGACGGAGGCAGCCGGTCGCCCGACACATCGGAGAATCCGATGCCGGCCTGCTCGAACACGGCGCCGTCGCGCAGGATCCGCGTGCGGCCACCGCCGCGGATGGGCGATGCGTCGCCGGGTGGCCGCGACCATGCGTCTTCATGGAATCGCGCGTCGCCATCGGCCGCTTCGATGGCGGCGCAGATGCGGTCCTGCAGGTCGGTCAGGTAATCGCGGACAGGCGAAAGATCGTTCATGGCCCGCATTCTACCGGGGTGGTCGCAGCATCCCGAATTCCGCGCGCACATCGGGCCTGCACAGCTGCCAGACGAGCAGGCCATGCAGGGCCGCGAACACGACGGCACTCACCCACAGCGTGGCCAGCGAGACCACGCGCAGCGCGGCGAGTTCGGCCCGCATCCGTTCCATCTCCGGCTGCGGCGGCAACGCCCGCACCCAGGCGAACACGGCCTCGAGGGCGGCAATGCCGGCGAAATTGAGTGCGGCACCGGCCACCATGAAGGCCACGAAGCCCCACCAGCCCCATGCGCGGCGGCGAAGCAAGCCGAAGGACACGGCCAGGAAAGCCGCTGAGGCCGCCAGGAATCCGGCGGCGATCGCGGTGAGGTGGGTGAGTATCCACACCGCGGCGGCGGGGACCGATCGCGTCGCCAGGAAGCCGCGCACCGCCTCCATATCCACCGGCCCCAGCAGGACCAGCGCCGCGATCAGTTGCGCCACGGCGTACAGGGTGGCGGCGATGCCGATGACGATCGATACCTTCGCCGTGACAGTGACGAAGGGCGAGCCTGTCGCGTGGGCCGGGTCAGGTCGCATCGCTATTTGAGCGTCTGTTCGAACAGTTTGAGTACGCGCTTGTACTCGTCCAGCCACGAATCGGATCGCGTGAATCCGTGGCGTTCCAGCGGATAGGCCGCCAGTTCCCAGTTGTCCTTGCGCAGTTCGATCAGCTTCTGCGTCAGCACCACCGAATCCTTGAAAAACACGTTGTCGTCGATCATGCCGTGCGCGATCAGCAGGTGGTCCTGCAGGCCGTCGGCATACTCGATCGGCGACGAGGTGCGATACGCCTCCGGATCCAGCTCTGGCGTGTTGAGGATGTTACTGGTGTACTCGTGGTTGTACTGCGTCCAGTCGACCACCGGGCGCAGCGCGGCGCCGGCCTTGAAGGTGCCGGGTTCGCGGAACAGCGCCATGAACGTCATGAAGCCACCGTAGCTGCCGCCGTAGATGCCGGCGCGATCACGGTCCCCCTGCTTCTGCGCGACCAGCCAGTCGAGGCCGTCGAGGTAATCCTCGAGTTCGGGATGGCCCATGTTGCGGTAGATCGCGGTGCGCCAGTCGCGGCCGTAGCCCTCGCTGGCCCGGTAGTCCAGGTCGAGCACGATGTAGCCGCGCTCCACCAGCAGGTGATGGAACATCTGCTCGCGGAAATAGTTCGGATAGCGGGCGGTGACGTTCTGCAGGTAGCCCGCGCCGTGCACGAACATCACGATGGGATAGCGCTTGCCCGGCTCCATCGTCTTCGGGCCGTAGTATTTGCCCCACACCACGCCGGCGCCATGCTTCGACGGGACCTGCACGTATTCCGGCTCGGTCCACGTACGGGCCTTGAAGGCGGCCGTGCGGGTGTCGGTGAGCGGCTTCGCCTCGCCGCCGTCGATGCCGACCACGGACAGCTGCGCCGGCGTATAGCTGCGCGAGTGGCGGACCAGCAGCTGGCGCCCGTCCGGCGACGCGCTGAAGCTCTCCACCCCGTCGAGCGCGGTCACCTCGCGCACCTGGTTGCTGGCGAGGTCGAGCCTGCAGACTTCGTAGTCTCCCGGCCAGGCGCGGTTGCACAGGAACAGGAAGCCGTTGCCGTCCGGTGCGACTTCCGGCTCGGAGACCTCCCACCTGCCCGACGTGCGTGCGCGGAACTTTTCGGAACCCGTCGCCGTGTAGAGGTGCGAGTAGCCGGACTCTTCCGACAGCAGCCACAGCGTGCGGTTGTCCGGCAGCCAGCCGAACTGGTTGAAGCCCCAGTTGATCCAGGCCTCGTCGCTCAGGCGATGGCGTGGCAGCAGGCGGGCACCCACCAGGTCGACGGTGGCGATCCAGCGGTCCTTGTTGTCGACCGCGTGGATCTGCACCGCGGCCTGGGTGCCATCGTTCGTCCAGGCAATGGCGCCGCCGTCGCTGTCGTTCTCCACGCGCACGTCGCGGTTGCCCTTCAGCGGCTCCTGGCCGGCCTTCTTGCGCAGCGCGGCGAGCGGATCCCTGTCGATGCCGGGCAGCGGATCGAACGAGAGCGGCTTCACGCTGCCGTCGGCCAGGTCCACGCGCCACAGCGCATGCGGCAGGGGCGCGTTGCGTCCCACGCGGGTGCGCACGTCCTGGAACTCCTCGTAGCCGGATTCGGTCACGTACTTGGGCATCTTGCCGGCCTGTCCCGCGTCGGCCCCCTTCTTGCGGGTCACCACCAGTAGCCAGCGGCCATTCGGCGACAGCGAGCTCGCTTCGATCTCCACGTCGTTGCCGAGGTACACCGGTGCGGGCGCGCGCGTCGGGTCGGCCTTGCGCCACGCCTCCGCCTGCTTCTGCGCTTCCTCGCCCTGGGCACGGTCGTCGGCCAGCGTGCGGAGGGTGCGCAGCTGCTGCGCGCGCAGGGCGTCGGCCTTCGGCGGCGCCAGCGGATCGCGCTCGGCCTTGAGTTCGGCGAAGGTCGTGGTGCCGGCGCCGGCCGTCCAGCGGTACCAGGTGGAGCCCGCCCGCCAGATCACCGCGCCGTCGTGGGCAAAACGTGCCTGCTGCTCGGCGTCGTTGGTGCGGGTGACCTGGGTCAACGCACCGCTGCGCAGGTCGCGCACGAACAGGTCGCCGTTGCGCGACAGCAGCATGCGCTGGCGATGGACGTCGTACACCGGGCTGGCGGCATCCAGGCCGGCGCGCCGGTCATCGCCGACGCGATGCGCGGCGCCGCCATCGAGCGCTTGTTCGAAGGTATCGCGCACGAGGCTGCTGTCGCGCTTGAGGTCGTACTGGACCTGCTTGCCGTCCCACGACCACCAGGCGCGCTCGACCGGCGGACCGATCCAGTCCGGCTCCGCCATCGCCTGTTCCAGCGTGAAGGGTGCGGTGGTCTGTGCGCGTGCGGACGGCGCGAGGGCGAGCGGCAGCAGCAGGGCGAGCAGGACGGGGCGCATCGGGCATCCGTTAGTGCGAGGTGAAGGGCGCAAGATTACCAGCCCCGTCGCGCGGTTCCGGCCGCCGATGGTCATGCGCGGGCGTCAACGCGCGCGGGTTTCGCGCCTACCGCATTTCCCGCACAATCTCCGCTTGTCCATACGCGGGGCGCGACACGCGCGCATGCAAGCCTACGTCTACAAGAGCCAGCGCAAGGCCGACACGTTCGTATACCTGGCCACGCGCGATGGATTCACCCTCGTGCCGGAACCGCTGCGCACTCAGTTGGGCGATCTGTCGTTCGTGCTCGAAGTGGCCCTGACCCCGGACCGGAAACTGGCGCGCGAGGATGCCGCCGTCGTCCGGGAGAACCTGGCCGCGCGCGGATTCCATGTGCAGTTTCCGCCGCCGCCCGATCCGCGCGTCCGTGCCGATGCCTGAGTCGCGCCTGCAGACCCGTCCCGTCGCCGTCGCCGTCGCTGCCCTGCTGGCGGGCGTGCTGCTGGCGGCGCTGGGGGGATGGACCGGTGGCGTGGTGGCGGCCATCGCGGCCTGCCTCGCACAACCGGCGATCGCCCTGGCCGTGTCGTGGCTGCGCGGCACGCGCGTGCTGGCACCGGCCCGTGCCTGGCGGGAAGACCTGCCCGCGCTGCTGTTGGCCTGGGGCATCGCGTTCGCTGCCAGCGCCGCGTTGCTGGCCTGGCCGCTGGCCTCGCTGCACGACAGCGGCAGCCTGCCGGCGGCGCTGGGCGTCAGTGCGGTGGTCGGCGCGGTGATCGTGGGACTCTGGCGCACATGGCCACTATGGCACGGGCTGGAGCGCGACGGCGGTGCGCTGTCGGCCCACTGGCGCGGGCTGGTCGAGCGCGACTTCCATGCCTGGCGTGGGCTCGCCGTGGCGACGCTGCTGGCGCTCGCCGTCGGCGGCGGGCTGTGCCTGGCGTGGCCCGGCCTGGTGCCCGATGCGGCGCGCGTGGTGGTGGCCATCGTCTACGCCGTGTCTCTGCCGCTCCTGCACCTGGGCGTGCAACGGCTGCAGGGGGCAGGCGTCCTGCCGGTGGTGGAGATGCCCGACGGCGATGTCGACGTCGACGCCTTCGCGGAGGTTCCGGTCTCCGCCGGACCGGTGACCGACCTGGAGCAGGCGCTGTTCGACGCCGCGCGGACCGGCCGCGTCGAGCGCGCGCTGGAATTGATCGACGCCGGCGCGGACCCGCATGCGCTGCCGGCAGAAGGCGCGCGCGACCAGCGCAGCCTCGGCGCCCTCGCTGCGGTACTGCCCGACCTCCGGCTGCTGCGCACGCTGATCGCCCACGGGGTCGACCTCAACCACGCGCATGCCGGCGTCACTCCGCTGCTGGCGGCGACGCGCGACAGCTGGCATGGCCGCCCCGATGCCGTCACGACCCTGCTGGCCAACGGTGCCGACCCTCGCATTGCCGACGGCGATGGCAACACGCCGCTGCACCACGCTGCCCGCAGTTCCGACCCCGGCGTGGTGGCACTGCTGCGCGACGCGGCGGCGGAACTGGATGCACTGAACCACGATGGACTGACGCCGCTCGGCGTCGCCTGCGTGGCCGGCAACTGGCGGCTGGCGAAGTTCCTGCTCGAACGCGGCGCGCGCCCTGACCCGCAGGGCGGGCAGCCGGTTCTGCTGGCCGCTGCGTCCACCGAAGAGGACGACCCGGCGGGCGTCCAGTTGCTGCTCAAGCACAAGGCCAAGGTCGACGCGCGCGACGCGCAGCGCCGTAGCGCCCTGCACGAAGCTGCCTTCGCCGGCCACGCCGAGATCGCCGCAACCTTGCTGGCGGCGGGTGCCGACGTGCATGCGCGCGACAGCCAGCAGCGCACGCCGTGGCTGGAAGCCGCCCGCGGCGGGCATCTGGCCATGCTGGAAAAGCTGGCCGACGCGGGCGCCGATCGCGCCGCCGTCGACGCCGGGCATCGCAACGCCCTGATGCTGGCGTGCACCGCGGACCATGCATCGCCCGCGCTGGTGAGGCGCTTGCTGGAATGGGGTGTCGATCCTGCCGCTGCCGATGCGGAAGGCCGGCGCGCGGTCGATGCAGCGGCCGAAGCCGGACGCTGGGCGCTGGTGTCGGCCCTCGATCCCGGTTACGCGTTGCCCACCGCCGTCGCTGCGGCCGACGACGAAACGCCGCCCGACCGTGCCCCCTCGGCGCTGCTGCGCGACGGCTTGGCGAGCGGGCAGTTCGATGGTCTGGATGCGCTGGCGCGGCTGTGCTCCCGCGACGAACTGGGTGCACTGCTGCACGACGCCGACATGCAGCGGCCCGCGCGCCTGGCGTGGCTGCTGCGCCACGGCGCCGACCCCGACACCCGCAATGAGCGTGGCGACAGTCTGGTCTTCGCCGTGCTGGCACAGGGCGTCGCTGGCCAGCCCGCGCTGGCCACTCTGCTGGCACGCGGGGTATCGCCTTCCGGCGCCGGCGGTCTTGCGCGTTTCATGGCGGCCTGCGCGGCGGACGACCAGGCGGCGCGCGCACTCGAATCCTGTGCCCTGGACCTGCTGGAACGTGGCGCCGATCCGTTCGCGTCGTCGGGGCAGGGCGATCCGGCGTTGTCCCTGGCGGTGCGCCTGGGGTGGCAGCGCGTGCTCGACCGCCTGCTCGACATCGGCGTGGACCGCGAAGCGCGCGACAGCCACGGCATGACGGCGCTGCATCTGGCCGCCGTGCTGGGCCGCGAGACGGCGCTCAAGCACCTGGTCGCGAAGGGGGCCTCGCCGGATGCGCGTGCAGCCGATGGCCAGACCCCGCTCGGCGTCGCCCTGGCGTGCGGGCGTCGCGACCTGGCCGACTGGCTCGACTGGCGCATCTGGCCGCTGCCGCGGCGCGCGCTGCGTCCCGCCGACCTGCCGGCAGCGGCGATGGCCGGTGATCGCGATGCCGTGCGACGCCTGCTGGATCTCGGCTTCGATGTCGATTCGCCCGATGCGCAAGGCTGCACGGCGCTGCTGCGCGCCGCGGGGGGAGGCTTCACGGCCGTCGTCGAGCTGCTGCTCGCGCGCGGCGCCGACGCGCAGCGTGCCGCCCATACCGGCGCCACGCCGCTGTCGGCTGCGGTGAGCATGCGCCAGGTCGAGATCGTCGGCGCGCTGCTCGCGGCCGGCGCCGACATCGAATACCGCCTGCCCGGTGGCGTGACCGTGCTGATGCTGGCCGCGGCGCTCGGCCTGCCGGAGATCGCCGCCCGCCTGATCACCGCCGGCGCCAACGTGCAGGCCGGCGATGCGCAGGGCCTCACGCCGCTGCACTGCGCCGCGCTCTACGGATTCACCGCCCGCGAGAAGCCGCGGTTGCTGGCGCTGCTGGATACGCTGCTGTTGTCCGGTGCGGAATCCGAAGCGATGGCGGCAGGCGCGGTGACGCCGCTGCTGCTGTTGCTGGGCGCGCGCGCCGAACCGGGGACCGCGTGCGACGAAGAGGTGGTGCTGGCGGGCCTGGAACGCCTGCTGGACGAAGGCGTCTCGCTGGACGTGCAGGATCCGCGCGGTTTCGGTCCGCTGCACCTGGCGTCGCTGCACGGCCTGTTGCGCGTCGTCAGCCGCCTGTTGCGGGCAGGCGCAGATCCGGAGCTGCGGGACACGCTGAACCGGACGCCGCGCGAGATCGCGGTGATGCGCGGATTCATCGACGTAGCGGCGGAATTCGTTCCCGCCACGCCGGGCGCCGGCGCATCGATGGCCCGCTTCCTCCGCGACCGCGGCTGACGCGCGCGCTCACTTCGCCGGCGCGTCCTGGCCGGTCGCATCGGCCTCGAACAGTTTCTCCAGGTCGCTGACCGCATCGCGCGCGGTCTGGATCACCGCGCCGTCGTCGTCGTACACCAGGTACTGCGCCCGCAGCAGCTTCTCGTCGTGCTGGCGGAACCGCCGCGCGTGTTCGGCGGCGGTTTCCGGCGGCATGCCGAGTTCCACCAGCACCTGCTGCGCCATCTCGAGGCTCGACCCCAGCGTTTCGCGATAGGCCTCCGCACTCAGGTCCATCAGCCGCCACGCATGCTGCCGGTTGCGCGCACGCGCCAGCACGCGCGCGTCGGGGAACATGCGGCGGATCAAGCGGGTCGCCTTGATGTTCGTGTCCGGGTCGTCCATGGCGATCACGAACACCTTCACGTGCTGGCCGCCCGCGGACCTCAGCAGGTCCGGCCGGGTCGGATCGCCGTAGTAGAGCCGGATGTTGCCGAACCGCCGCAGGGTGTCCACCGTCTCGGGGCTGTGCTCCAGCGCGACGAACGGGATGCGCTGCGCGGTCAGCAAGCGGGCGACGATCTGGCCGAAGCGGCCCATGCCCGCGATCAGCACCTGCGGCTGCTCGTCCGGGATCTCGTCGAACGAGCGCGGCGCGGCCGTCGGCCGTTTCACGTCGGCAAGCAGACGGTGCAGGCCCAGCAACAGCAAGGGGGTCAGCGCCATCGACAGGCCCACGATCGCACTCAACTGGTTGCGCAGCGCCACGTCCATCAGCTTCACGCGCGCGGCCTCGCTGAACACCACGAAGGCGAATTCGCCGCCCAACCACAACGTGCCGGCCAGCATCAGCGCGCCGCGCGGATCGAGCCGGCCCGGCCAGCGGCCGACGCCGAACAGCAGGGCGAACTTCACCGTCAGCAGGATCAGCACGCCCGAAGCGATCAGTTCCGGCTGCTCGGCCACCGCATCCAGGTCGATGTCCATGCCGACCGCGATGAAGAACAGCCCCAGCAGCAATCCCTTGAACGGATCGATCTGCGATTCCAGCTCGTGGCGGAACTCCGAGTCGGACAGCAGCACGCCGGCCAGGAACGCGCCCAGGCCCGCGCTCAGGCCGGCCAGCTGCATGAACCAGGCGATGCCCAGCACCACCAGCAGCGCCGTGGCGGTGAACACCTCGGGCATGCGCGTGCGCGCGACGATGCGGAACAGCTGCCGCAGCACCAGCCGGCCGCCGAGGATGACGATCGCGATGGCACCGACGGCGTGGAACACCATCGTCCATGTCAGCGTTTCGTTCTTCGCACCGCCGAGCAACGGGATGGCGGCAAGCAGGGGGATCGCCACCAGGTCCTGGAACAGCAGGATCGCGAAACCGAGGCGGCCGTGCTCGCTGGTCAGTTCCTTGTGTTCGGACAGCAGCTGCAGGCTGACGGCGGTGGACGACAGCGCCAGGCCCAGGCCGACCACCAGCGCGGTCTTCCAATGATGTTCGAACAGCAGCGCGACGCCGCCCAGCACCAGCGCGCTCAGCAGCACCTGCAGGCCGCCGGCGCCGAACACCGGCTTGCGCATCACCCGCAGGCGCGAAGGCGACAGTTCCAGGCCGATGACGAACAGCATCATCACCACGCCGATCTCCGCGGCGTTGAGGATGCGATCGGCATCGCGCACCAGCGCCAGCCCGTCCGGCCCCAGCACCACCCCGGCCACCAGATAGGCCAGCACCGCCCCCAACCCGAACCGCTTGAACACCGGCACCGCGATCACCGCGGCCAGCAGGAACACCAGCGCCAACTCCAGACCACTACCGTGCATGCGTCACCTCGCGGGGATAGTATGCGGCGGACAGGGTCACGACGGACCCGTTTCCAGGGATCGAGGAGAACGTATGAAGCAGCGCATGGCCTGGCTGGTGTGGGTGCTCGTGGGGCTGGTGGCGTTCGCGCAGGGCGCCCATGCGGAGGGCCCGCGTGCCGTCCGCAAGCAGGTCGAAGGCAGCATGCTGGTCACTGGCATGATCACCATCCGCACCGATGGCAGCGTGGCCGCCGTGGACCTGGACACGCCGGACCGGTTGCCGGAGGGCATCGCGCCCTTCGTGACCCAGGTCGCGACGTCGTGGCGCTTCGAGCCGGTCATGGTGGAAGGCGTCGTCAGGCAGGTGCGCACGCGGATGAGCGCCCGCCTGGTGGCGAAGTCGACCGGAGACGGCAAGATGCAGGTCACTGTCCGGGGTGCGGACTTCGGGGACTACCAGGCCATGCCGGCGGAGGAGCGCATCAGCAGCATCGGCATGAAACCGCCGGGTTATCCGATGGCGGCGGCCCAGGGCGGCGTCCAGGGAACCGTGTACCTGCTGTTGAAGATCGGCCGCGACGGCACTGTCGACGACGTGGTCGCGGAGCAGGTGAACCTGCGCATGGTCGCCAGCGAAGGGCAGATGCGCCAGTTCCGCGAACGCTTCGCGCGCGCGGCGATCGGCGCGGCGCAAAAGTGGACCTTCAATACCCCCACCCGCGGCGATGCCGCGGAGCAGCCGCACTGGGTCGTGCGCGTGCCGGTCGATTTCAACTTCGGCGAGAAGCCCCGCTACGGCAAGTGGGAAGTCTATGTGCCGGGCCCGCGCGAGCATGTGTCCTGGGCGCAGGACGACGAGCGCCCCGGCTTCTCGCCCGACGCGCTCGCGGAAGGCGGTGTGCACATGGCCGGTGGCAAGCAGGGCCCGAAACTGCTGACGCCGTTGGACGGCGCATAGCGCGCGGCCCCGCTTTTTGCGTGCGGAATCGGCATCCTGATCCACCGTGCGGCCTGCAGCAGGCCGCGATGGAAGAGGCAGGTCTGGAGGACGCAAGCTCCGCCCAACGAAAAAGCCCCGCATTGCGGGGCTTTTTCCTGGACGACGCGCTGGATCAGCGCTTCATCGAGCTGAAGAACTCGTCGTTGGACTTCGTGTTCTTCATCTTGTCCAGCAGGAATTCCATTGCGGCGATCTCATCCATCGGATGCAGCAGCTTGCGCAGAATCCAGATCTTCTGCAGCAGTTCCGGTTCGATCAGCAGGTCCTCGCGGCGCGTGCCGGAGCGGTTGATGTCGATGGCCGGATAGACGCGCTTCTCGGTGATGCGGCGGTTCAGGTGCACTTCGCTGTTGCCGGTGCCCTTGAACTCTTCGTAGATCACCTCGTCCATCTTGCTGCCCGTCTCGACCAGCGCGGTGGCGATGATGGTCAGCGAGCCGCCTTCTTCCACGTTGCGCGCGGCGCCGAAGAAGCGCTTCGGGCGGTGCAGGGCGTTGGCGTCCACGCCGCCGGTCAGCACCTTGCCGGAGCTCGGCACGACGTTGTTGTAGGCGCGGGCCAGGCGGGTGATCGAGTCCAGCATGATCACCACGTCCTTCTTGTGCTCGACCAGGCGCTTGGCGCGCTCGATCACCATCTCGGCGACCTGCACGTGGCGGGCGGCCGGTTCGTCGAAGGTCGAAGACACCACTTCGCCGCGCACGGTGCGCTGCATTTCGGTCACTTCTTCCGGACGCTCGTCCACCAGCAGCACGATCAGGTGCACGTCGGGGTGGTTGGTCGTGATGGCGGTGGCGATCTGCTGCATCATGATCGTCTTGCCGGCCTTGGGCGGCGACACGATCAGCGCGCGCTGGCCCTTGCCCTGCGGCGCCATCAGGTCGAGGATGCGGCCGGCGATGTCTTCCGACGAACCGTTGCCGCGCTCCAGCGTGAAGCGGCGGCGCGGGAACAGCGGGGTCAGGTTCTCGAACAGCACCTTGTTCTTCGACGCTTCCAGCGGTTCGCCGTTGATCGTGTCGATCGTCGACAGCGCGAAGTAGCGCTCGCCGTCCTTCGGCCAGCGGATGCGGCCGGCCAGGTGGTCGCCGGTGCGCAGGTTGAAGCGGCGGATCTGGCTGGGGCTGATGTAGACGTCGTCCGGGCCGGCCAGGTAGCTGGCCTCGGCCGCGCGCAGGAAGCCGAAGCCGTCCGGCAGGATTTCCAGCACGCCGTCGGCGGCGACGCCTTCACCGTGGCGGGTCAGCACCTTCAGCAGGGCGAAGATGACGTCCTGCTTGCGGGCGCGGGCGACGCCTTCCTGGATGTTCAGCTGCTCGGCGATGTCCAGCAGCTTGGGCGCGGGCATGCGCTTGAGGTCGCCCAGCGAATACTGGGGGAAGCCCTCCGGCACGTTCGGCATCGCACGCGGCACGAACTGCTCCTGACCACCGCCATTGCCGTCCTGCGGCATGCCGTCGTGGCCCTGGCGGTCGCGATTCCGCTCGCGGCGGTTGCGGAAGCGGTCGCGGCGGTTGTTGTTGAAGCGGTTGCCGTCGCGCTGCTCGCCGCCATCGTGCTGGCCGCCACCCTGCGCCTGCGGCGGGGCATCGCCCTGGCCGCCTCCGTCCTGGGACGGTGCGGGAGCAGGGGGCGCCGCGGAAGCGGGTGCGCGTTCGGCCGCGACCGGCGGCAGCGGGAGCGGCGGCGCCATCTCGGGCGCGCGCTCGGCCGGCGCTGCGGCGGTGTCGGCGGTCGGGGTCTTGGGGGCGCGGGTCTTGCGCACGCGCTTCTCGGCGGGAGCGCCGGTTTCGTTGCTGCTGTCGGACAAGTTGCGAATCCTCGCTAGGTGGCGAGCGCCGGCGTTGCGGCGGCGGGGTGAAGTGAAGAGTGGGTATTCAGATGGGTGCGGCGCGTCCCCTGCGCCGGATTTCGGGTCCGACACTATCACCGGCCCCGGAAGGCGGCAAGCGGTGGGCAGGCGTCGGGTTCAAGCGGATTCAGCCGGCGCCCCCGGCAGTGCGGGGGCGTGGCGGGGAGACTCAGGCGGCCTGGGTGCCCAGGGCCTTGTCGATCATCTGGGTCAGCTGGCCCTTGCCGACGGCGCCGATCTGGGTCGCCTGGATCTGGCCATCCTTGAACAGCAACAGCATCGGGATCGAGCGGACGTGGTACTTGATGGCGGTGGCGCGGTTCTCGTCCACGTTGACCTTGGCGACCTTCAGCTTGCCGCCATAGGTCTCGGCCAGTTCATCGAGGACCGGCGAGATCATCTTGCACGGGCCGCACCATTCGGCCCAGAAGTCCACCAGCACCGGCTCGCCGGACTGCAGCACGGCAGCATCGAAATCGGCATCGCCGACGTGGGTCACTTTGTCGCTCACGGGGATCTCCTGCGGGGTCCGCGGGCAGGCGCGGACGGGTTCGGGCCGGGACGGCCACCACGATTGGGGTAAACTGGGGCGTTCCGCGACCTTTTCAAGGTAACCCAGGTGGTCGCGCAACCCGGCACAGGGGGCGCAGTGTGCGACGCCGGTCAGGCCGTTGCAAGCACACCCACCGCATTCATACGAGACGCGCGCGGAACACAGCGACGCAAAGAAGAAGGCATGAGCGACAAACCGTTAACCGATATAACTTTCTCTTCGTTCGACCTGCATCCGGCGCTGCTTGCCGGCCTGGAAGGCGCAGGTTTTTCCCGCTGCACGCCGATCCAGGCGATGACGCTGCCGGTCGCCCTTGCGGGCCGTGATGTCGCCGGGCAGGCGCAGACCGGCACCGGCAAGACACTGGCCTTCCTCGTCGCCGTGATGAACCGCCTGCTGACGCGTCCGGCCCTGGCCGAACGCAAGCCCGAGGACCCGCGCGCGCTGATCCTGGCGCCGACCCGTGAGCTGGCCATCCAGATCCACAAGGACGCCGTGAAGTTCGGTGCCGACCTCGGACTGCGCTTCGCGCTGGTCTACGGCGGCGTGGACTACGACAAGCAGCGTGAGATCCTCCAGCAGGGCGTGGACGTCATCATCGCCACCCCGGGCCGCCTGATCGACTACGTCAAGCAGCACAAGGTGGTCAGCCTGCACGCCTGCGAGATGTGCGTGCTGGACGAAGCCGACCGCATGTTCGACCTCGGCTTCATCAAGGACATCCGCTTCCTGCTGCGCCGCATGCCGGAGCGCACCACGCGGCAGACGCTGCTGTTCTCGGCCACGCTGTCGCACCGCGTGCTGGAACTGGCCTACGAGCACATGAACGAGCCGGAGAAGCTCGTCGTGGAGACCGAATTCATCACCGCGGCCAAGGTGCGGCAGAAGCTGTACTACCCGGCCGACGAGGAGAAGATCCCGCTGCTGATCGGCCTGCTGTCGCGCAGCGAAGGCGCGCGCACGATGGTGTTCGTGAACACCAAGGCGTTCGTCGAGCGAGTGGCGCGCGCGCTGGAGCGTGCCGGCTACCGCGTCGGCGTGCTGTCGGGCGACGTACCGCAGAAGAAGCGCGAGTCGTTGCTGAAGCGTTTCCAGGCCGGCCAGCTGGAGCTGCTGGTGGCGACCGACGTGGCCGCGCGCGGCCTGCACATCGACGGCGTGTCGCACGTCTTCAACTACGACCTGCCGTTCGATGCCGAAGACTATGTCCACCGCATCGGCCGCACCGCGCGCCTGGGTGCGGAGGGCGACGCGATCAGCTTCGCCTGTGAGCGCTATGCGATGTCGCTGCCCGACATCGAGGCCTACATCGAGCAGAAGATCCCGTCCGAGCCGGTCACCGCCGAGCTGCTGACCGCGCTGCCGCGCCCGGAGCGTCCGAAGCCGGCCGCCGGCGAGGTCGACGAGGAAGAAGAGAGCATCGGGCAGATCTTCCGCGAAGCGCGCGAGCAGAAGGCCGCCGACGAAGAGCGCCGTGGCGGTGGCCGCAAGCCCGGTGGCTCCGGTGGCGCGGGTCGTCGTGAAGGCGGTCGCCGCGAAGGTCCGCGTTCGGCCGACGGCAAGCCGCGCCCGCCCCGTCCGCCGCGCGCCGCGCGTCCGGAGGGCGAAGCCGCGAAGCCGCCGGCGCCCCGGCCGGCGAACGACGCGGTCCGCACCGACGCCGTCGCGCTGCCGGAAGGCGAGCGCAAGCCACCGAGGAAGCGTCGTCGCCGTCGCCATGGCAAGCGGCTCGAGGGTGCGGAGGGCGTCGTGGCGAATGCCGCGCCGGTCGCCGCGACGCCGTCCGCCGCGCCGAAGCCGGTCGACGACAACGCAGGCTTCCTGACGAAGTTGGGGCGCAAGATCCGCTCGCTGGTCTCGGGCAACTGACCTGCGCCCTCATGGGTATCGAGAAGAAGCCGGGCACGTCCCGGCTTTTTCTTTGCGCATCGGCATCGCCAGCCTCTTGATCGGTCCGGCATAATCGACGCACATGAGCGTCCTTCGATTCGAAAACGTCAGCAAGCAGTACCCCGGTGGCCACGCGGCGCTGGAGGACGTCAGCTTCGAGGTCGCCGAAGGCGAGATGCTCTTCGTCACCGGTCATTCCGGCGCGGGCAAGAGCACGCTGCTGAAGTTGATCCACCTGAGCGAGCGGCCCAGCCGGGGGGCGGTCCTGTTCGCCGGCAAGAACCTGTTGAAGGTGCGCGGTGGCCGCATTCCGCTGCACCGTCGCGAAGTCGGCGCGGTCTACCAGGACCATCGCCTGCTCACCGACCGCACGGTGATGGAGAACGTATCGCTGCCGCTGATCCTGCGCGGCGACCGCCGCGGCGACATCGGCAAGCGCGTGCGCGAAGTGCTGGCGCGGCTGGGCCTGGGTCATCGCGAAAACGCGCTGCCCACGCAGTTGTCCGCCGGCGAGCAGCAGCGTGTCGGCATCGCGCGCGCCATCGTCGCCGAACCGCGCCTGCTGGTGGCGGACGAGCCGACCGGCAACCTCGATCCCACGCTGGCGGCGGAAATCATGTCGCTGTTCGCGTCCATGCCCGAGCGTGGCACCAGCGTGCTGGTCGTCAGCCACGACCTGTCGCTGCTCAAGCGCATGAAGAAGCGCGTGCTGATCCTCGACCACGGCAAGCTGGTCGACGACATTTCCCCCGCGGACCTGGCCGAATGAGCGACGCGAAGAACAGCCGGGCGCAGGCGCGCTCCGGGTTCGGCATCTGGCTGGACCAGCATCTCTACAGTTTCGTTTCCAGCCTTGGCCGCACCGTGCGTCGCCCCTGGGCGACGTTGCTGACGATCGGCGTGATGGCGGTGGCCTTCGTGCTGCCGCTGGGCCTGTGGCTGGCGTTGCAGAACGTGGGTCACTTCGCCGGTGACGTGCAGCAGTCGCGCGAGATCGATCTGTTCCTGGCCCCGGACACCCCGGTCGCGCGCGCGCAGGCGCTCGCGGAATCGCTGCGCGCCCGCGACGATGTCGCCCGCGTCGAGCTGCGCACCCCCGAGCAGGGCCTGGCGGAATTCCGCGAGCGCAGTGGCCTAGCCGATTCGCTGGCGCTGCTGGACGGCAATCCGCTGCCGAGCCTGCTGGTCGTGGTGCCCGAAGGCGACGAGGTGCGGCTCATCGCCGCGCTGGAAGCCCTGCCCGAAACCGATCTGCTGCAGCACGACGCCGCCTGGCGCGAACGCCTGGCCGGCTGGATGGGCTTCGGCAAGCGGCTGGTGTGGGTGCTGGCGTCCTTGTTCGGACTCGGCGCGCTGCTGGTGGTCGGGAACACCGTGCGGCTGGACATCCAGTCGCGGCGCGAGGAGATCGGCGTGCTGCAGTTGCTGGGCGCGAGCGACGGGTTCATCCGCCGTCCCTTCATCTACCTGGGCGCCTGGTACGGGCTGGCCGCCGGCGCACTGGCGCTCGGCCTGCTGACGCTGGCGGCATGGGCGTTGCGGGATCCGCTGGCCGCGCTGGCACGCAGCTACGGAAGCCCGTTCGTGCTCGCAGGACTGGATCCGGTCGGCGCGGCGATCGTCATGGGCGTGGCGACGGTGATCGGCTGGCTGGGCGCATGGCTGGTGACGGGGCACTTCTTGCGTCAGACTCGCCCGACCGCCACCTGACATCCCCCGCATCTTCATGGCCCAAGAGCTCCGGCATCTGATCAGCGACGCGCCCCGCGTGATGGTGGTGGACGGGTCGAAGCTGGTCCGCAAGCTGATCGCCGATGTCCTGCAACGCGAGTTGCCGGGCGTGCAGGTGATCGGCTGCGCGAGCATCGCCGAGGCGCGTTCCGCGCTGGCGGCGGGCGAGGTGCACCTGGTCACCACTGCCCTGGCCCTGCCGGATGGCGATGGCCTGGAGATCGCGCGCAGCGTGCGCGAGGCCGCGGGCCAGGCGTACGTGCCGGTCATCGTGGTGTCCGGCGATGCCCAGCAGCATCTCGAAGAACGCCGGTTCACCGAATTCGTCACCGACTATTTCGACAAGGCGCTTGGCCACGAGGCGCTGGCGGCCTTCATCCGCGGCTACGTGCAGCCCGAACCGGTGGTGGGCGCCACGATCCTCTACATCGAAGACAGTCGCGTCGTCGCCGAGACCACGCGGCGCATGCTGGAACGGCAGTCGCTCAACGTGGTGCATGTGATGAAGGCGGAAGACGCGTTCGCGCTGCTCACCGCCGAGTCGCTGGGCCTGTCGACGCACAAGTTCGACCTGGTGCTGACCGACGTGATCCTGAAGGGCGAACTGAGCGGTCGCGACATCGTGCAGCGCATCCGCATCGACTTCGCCTACGGCAAGCGGCGCCTGCCGATCCTGGTGATGACCGGCGACAGCAATCGCGACAACCAGGCCGAGTTGCTGCAGGCCGGCGCCAACGACCTGGTGCTCAAGCCCATCGCCGAACGCCTGCTGGTGACCAAGGTGCTCTTCCAGCTGCGCCTGGCGCGCATGGACGAAACGCGCAGCCTGGTCTGAGCCACGCGACGCGCATGACCGACGACGACCGCATCAAGCTGGAACCTTCGTGGAAGGCGCGTATCGGCGACTGGCTGCAGCGGCCGGACATGCGCGACCTGTCGGCCTTTCTGCGCCAGCGCAAGTCGGCGGGTGCACGCATCTATCCGCCGGGGCCGCAGATCTTCGCGGCCTTCGATGCCACGCCGTTCGATGCCGTGAAGGTGGTGATCCTGGGGCAGGACCCGTACCACGGTCCGGGGCAGGCGCACGGGCTGTGTTTCTCGGTGCTGCCGGGCGTGCCGGTGCCGCCGTCGCTGATGAACATCTACAAGGAAATCAACGCCGACCTCGGCATCGCGCCGCCGGATCACGGCTGCCTGCTGCCTTGGGCGCGGCAGGGCGTGCTGCTGCTGAACGCCGTGCTGACGGTCGAGGAAGGACGTGCCGGCGCACACCAGGGCAAGGGATGGGAAGGCTTCACCGACCATGCCATCGAAACCCTGGCGCGCGAACGCGAGGGGCTGGTCTTCCTGCTGTGGGGCAGCTACGCGCAGGCCAAGGGCAAGGTCATCGACACGCGCCGTCACCGCGTACTGCGCGCACCGCACCCGTCGCCGTTGTCGGCGCACCGGGGCTTCCTGGGATGCGGGCATTTCTCCGCCACCAACCAGTACCTCGCGCAACGCGGACAGGCGCCCATCGACTGGCGGTTGCCGCCGCGGGAAAAGCTGGTCCTCTAGCGTGCGCCGTGCGCACGAACCATGATCCATCCATTTGGGGTGTTGTGGGAGCGACGTAAGTCGCGATGAGGCACTACTGGCGAATCATCGCGACTTACGTCGCTCCCACAGCCGAGAATCCTGGGTCCGGCGTCAGCGCGTACGGCGACGCTTCTGCGGCGGTGAGACGGGCGGGGGCGGGGTGACCGGGATGTTCTTGATCTCGCCCTGAAGCTCCTCCAGCATCGGCACCATCTTCTGCTGCACGGCGGTCAGGATGTTCTGCATCAGGGCCGGATTCTTGTCGAGCATGCGCTTGCCGGCGGCGCTCTCGTAGAACTTGGTGATGGCGCGCACGTCCTCGCGCGTGTAGGTCTTCTTGTAGACGTCCAGGTAGACCGGCCGCATCTCTTCCCACGACAGCGCCTTTCGCACGATCTCCCGGGTCTTGGCCTGGATGCGCGCGACCTCGGCCTTCTGCTCTTCCGTCATCGCCTGGCCGGCGAAATGCTTGTCGAACTCCTGCTGCTGCACCGCCTCCATTTGGGGCACCACGCCCGCGAGCAGGCTTTCTGCGCGGGAGGCCTTCAGCAGGCGATCGATGTCGGCATCGGAGGGCTCGGCCGCAAAGGCCGTACTTGCGCAGGCCAGGGCCACGGTGGCGAGAAGCAGCAGGGAAAGACGGCGGGCCGCGGTCAGCGAGGCAGCGATCATGCGATGCGGTGGCGTGGAACGGGGCCACAGGGTGCCTGTCGACGGGTAAAACTGCCGTTAACGGGCGGCGATCCCGCGGCAGCACGCTACGAACCGTCGCCCATCCTGACTACAATCCGCCGCATGGGGAGCACCGCACTCGAGATCACGCCGACACTGGCGATTCCGGACGACGAACTGGTCGAACGTTTCGTGCGGGCGAGCGGTGCCGGCGGACAGAACGTCAACAAGGTCGCCACGGCGGTGGAGCTGCGCTTCGACGTGGCGGGGTCGCCATCGCTGCCGGATGTGTTGCGGGAGCGCCTGCTGGCCAGGCGCGACCGCCGCCTGACCGACGAGGGCGTGCTGGTGATCGATGCGCAGCGCTTCCGCACGCAGGACCGCAACCGCCAGGACGCGCGCGAGCGCCTGGCGGCGATCATCGCCGCCGCGCTGGTGGTGCCGAAGACGCGTGTCGCCACCAAGCCGTCGCGTGCGGCGAAGGCGCGGCGGCTGGATGCCAAGCGCGAGCGCAGCCAGGTCAAGCGCGGCCGTTCGCAGAAGAACCAATGGGAGTAACCGTTTGAGCCACGACATCGTTCCGCGCATCCCGCCCAACATGCCGCAGGTGCCGCCCAACCGGTTCACCCGCTGGATGGGGCGTACGTTCCTGCGGATGTTCGGCTGGAAGATCGTGGGCACGCTGCCGGACATCCCCAAGCTGGTGATGATCGTCGCCCCGCATTCGTCCAACTGGGACGGCATCTGGGGCATGGCGGCGAAGATCGCCATGGGCTTCCAGGTGCGCGTGCTGGGCAAGGCGCAGCTGTTCTGGTGGCCGCTGTCGACGCTGTTGCGCAAGCTGGGCGTGGTACCGGTGGATCGCAGCTCGCCGCAGGGCACCGTCGAACAGGCGGTGCGGATGATCCGCCAGTCCGACCGGATGTGGTTCGCGCTGACGCCCGAAGGCACGCGCAAGCGCGTGGACAAGTGGAAGGGTGGGTTCCTGAAGATCGCGCAGCAGGCGCAGGTGCCGATCCTGATGGCCTATTTCCACTACCCCGACAAGGTCGTGGGCATCGGCGACGTGTATTACCCCACGGGCGACATGGAGACCGACATGGCCGCGATCCGCGCGTGGTACCAGCCGTGGCAGGGCAAGAATCGCGGGACGGTATGAGGCGCGCGGTGATGGGCCTGATCGCCGGCGTGTCGCACGCAAGACGCCAGGTCCAGGCCTGACCAGCCTTCAGCGGTTGAATGCCGCCGGGATGATGAAGCAACGTCGTCCCCGCGTGCGCTGGGATGGCGGGGTGAGGTGCCACGTCGGCTGCGTCGTCAGGGATTTCCACCTGCAAGTAAAAGGCCCACCTTGCGGTGGGCCTTTTCGCTGATGCGGCGGAACAGGCTTACAGCGCTTCGCCACCCAGTTTCCACGTGACCTGCAGGTAGTAGCTGCGGCCCATGGAATCGAACCACGAGGTGTCGTAGTACGGATAGTTCGCCCAGGTCGCATCCTTCGGCGGCATCTTGTCCATCAGGTTGTTGATGCTCAGCGACAGGCGCAGGTGGTCGGTGATGTCGTAGCGCGCGCCCGCGTTGAAACGCCAGGTGGAACCGGTCCAGGCATCGTTGTTGTAGTTCGCCACCCGTCCCAGGTAGTTGCCGAACAGGCTCACGCCCAGGTTGTCCCGATCCCAGCTGGCACCCAGGTTGCCCTTGTGGCGAGGCAGGGTGGTGGCGCTGAAGCTGAGGTCCAGCATGTCCTCTTCGGGGTCGCCGGGATACTGCTGGCGCGTGTGCGTGTCCGTCCACGTATAGGTGCCGGTGAAGCGGAAGTCACCGGCGCTGGCGGTCTGCAGCCGGTAGTTGGCGGTCAGGTCGACGCCCGTCGTCTCTTCGTTGGCGATGTTGATCGGTGCGAAGCGGACGCTGGTGATGTTGCCGTCCGCATCGCGGATGACGCGCGCGATGGCATCCACGCAGGTCGGCGAGTTGATGTCGACGGGGTCGCCGTTCTCGTTGGTGCCGAGGCGACAGTTGGCCTCGTCGATGCGCAGCTGCTCGCGGCTCTGGCTCTGCACCTGGTTCTCCACGCGGATCTTGTAGTAGTCCAGCGCCAGGTCGAAGTTGGCGAAGGGCGACCACACGATGCCCGCCGAGAACGACTTGCTGGTCTCGACATCCAGGTCCATGTTGCCGGTGTACACGTCGAACGTGTTGATGTCCCACGTGCCGTCGTCGTAGCAGTCGGCATCGCTGAAGGTGGGTTCATCTGTGCGGCACTGGTAGTAGTCGGTCGACAAGGTGCGGTAGTAGTCGTCGCCGGCGAACAGGTAGTGCATGTCGGGCGCACGGAAGCCGGTGCCGTAGGAGCCGCGCACCAGCAGTGTGTCGACGGGGCGCCATTCCAGGCCCGCGCTGTAGGTGAACTTGCCCGGGTTCTTGTCGCCGTACTCGTAGCGGTCGTAGCGGCCGGCCAGGCTGGCCTGCAGCGAGGACAGCAGCGGCAGGCGGAACTCGCCGGCCACGCTCCAGCGGTCGCGGTCGCCGCTGCCGTCGCCATAGCGCGGGCCGTAGTAGGCATCGGCGGTCAGGGCGAGCGGATCGGGGTTGATCTCGTACGACTGCTGGCCGTACTCGATCGCGCCCGCGAAGCCGACATCGCCGGCCGGCAGGGTGAACAGCGTCGGCGTATCGACAGTGAAGCTGAGGTTGTCGTTGTCGGCCTTGGGGCGGAACGTGGACATCGCGGCGATCGATGCGAACTCGGCCTGCGTCAGCGGCGTGAACAGGCGGTCCGGATCCGGACTGAAGATCGCATAGCCATCCGCGTCATAGCCCTGCTGTTCCCCCAGGAACAGGCGGTTGGCGGCCGCGGCCCGGATGCGGGGCATGCCCACGTCGGCCTTGTACTGCGAGTGGTTGTAGGCGGCTTCCCAGTTCCAGTTGTCGCCGAACGCGCCCTGCAGGCCCGTGGTCACCGCGAACGTCTTCTGGGTGGTGACGTTCATGCGGTTGCGCAGGCCGCCGATTTCCTCGGGCGTGAACTGGCGCGACCAGATTTCGTAGTGGCCGGTCACCGCGTTGTAGAAGATCTTGTCGTTGTTGTCGGTGGAGTTGGGGTCGTGGAACTCCCAGCCCATGACATCGCTGACCACGTCGTTGCCGTTGGTGCCGGTCAGCAGCCGCACTTCCTGGCGGCCGAGCTGGACATCGGCGAACCAGGACAGGCTGTCCGAGAAGCGGTATTCGAACGAACCGTACGCGGTGAAGCCCTTGCGCTCGTTCTGGATCGTGCGATACGCGATGGCGCGCTCGCTGCCGCAGTAAGGTTCGCCGAAGCGGTCTTCCGCCAGCACGGTGGTGCCGTCGTTCAGGCCCGCCATCGCTGCGCAATCGTCGTCGGGGGCGATGTTGACGTCGTCGTCCCAGTCGTAGCGCTGGGCGGTCAGGCGCGGCAGCTGGCGGCGGGTGGTCGGCGCGTCGAGGGTCGAATCCTGGTTCTTGCGCTCGTAGCCCCACAGCGGGCGCTTGTCGAGCAACTCCAGGCCGACGATGCCGCTGAAGGCATCGCGTTCGAAGCCGGACGTCACGGTCAGCCGGTGCGATTCGCCGCCGCCGCGCTCGGTGTTGCCGTAGCGGTAGTCGAGGATGGTGCCGTCGGTGGACTTCTTGAGGATGAAGTTGATGACGCCGGCCATGGCGTCGGAGCCGTAGACCGCCGATGCGCTGCCGGTCAGCACTTCGATGCGGTCGATCATGCCGAGCGGAATGTTGCCGATGTCGGTGAAGTTGCTGCGGCCGTTGAGCGGCAGCGGGAAGTCCGCCGTGCGGCGGCCGTTGATCAGCACCAGCGTGTGGTTGGGTCCCAACCCGCGCAGGTCGACCGCCTGTGCACCTGGCGTCGACTGGGCGCTGGTGGTGTTCTGCTGTCCCTGCACGCTGCCACTGTTCTGGCTGAGCGAGCGCAGCACGTCGGGCACGGAGGTGAAGCCGGCCGCCTGGATCTGTTCGGCGGTCACCACCGTGATCGGTGCCGGGCCTTCGATCTGCGCGCGCGGGATGCGCGAGCCGGTGACTTGCAGCGTTTCCAGCTGGGTCACGGGTTCTTCAGCCTGGGCGGCACCGCCCCCGGGAGGCGCCTCCTGGGGCGCGGGACGCGGCGCCGGTGCGCGCCGCGGCGTGGCGTCCGCCTGCACGATGAGCACGGCGCCGGACGCGTCGCGTCTCGCCTGGAAACCGCTGCCCTGCAGCAGGCGGTCGAGGGCCTGGTCGGTGGTGGCGGCGCCCTGCACCCCGCGGGTGCGCCGTCCCTTCAGCTGGTCGGCGCGATAGACCAGCTGCGTGCCCGACTGCTTGGCCAGCGTGTTGAGCGCCGTCGTCAGTTCGCCCGCAGGCAGGTCGATGCGGCCCGGGGCCGCCTGGGCCTGCGCAGCGAGCGCCACGCTACAGGCCGTACTCAACAACAGGACGCGCATCGGATACCGCATCGACTCTCTCCCCGGGGTGCTCGGTATGGCACCTATTGGCTATCAGGACGAACGAACCGCGCAAATCCCCCCATGACCTTCGTCGTGGCGCGGGCGACCTACCGCGTGTGCAGCACGATGCGGTCCGCATGCCGCTCCGCGCGCACCGGGAACCCCTGTTCCAGCAGGTGCGCGAACCCTTCGGCGTTGGACCAGCGGAAATTGCCGCCCACGCGCAGGTCGGCGACGGTGGCGTCGCCCAGCTCCAGCTTGCGCGTGTTGAACCGGTTGAATTCGGCGGCAGCCTCCGCCAGCGAGGTGTCATCGAAGGTCAGGAAGCCGTCGCGCCATTCCAGGTAGCGCTCGGCGTCGGCCAGCGGCAGCGACCGCACCAGCACGCCATTGCGGCCGGCCGTCGCCACGCTGCCGGCGGGCAGCAGCGACACCGGCTGCGCGCGGCCGTCGGGGCCGGCGCGGCTTTCCAGGCGTACCTTGCCCTCGGTGACCACCACGCGGATCTCGTCCGGATCGCGGCGCACGGAGAAGCGGGTGCCGACGGCGGCGACGCGGCGCCCATCCGTGTCCACCACGAACGGACGCCGGGTGTCGTGGGCCACGTCGAAGAACGCTTCGCCGCGCGCCAGCGCCAGGTGGCGCTCGCCCCGGCTGATGCGCACGTCCAGCCGGCTGTCGCTGCTCAGCGTCGCCGTGGAGCCGTCCGGGAGCGTGACCGTCCGGATCTCGCCTACGGTACTGGCATAGGTGGCCTGTTCGCGACCGGTCAGTTGCCAGCTGCCCCAGGCGAGCGAGCCCAGCGCCAGCACGGCCAGCGTCGCCGCCAGTCCCTGCTGCCAGCCACGTCGCCGCGCACCGCGGCGCGCGCGCGGCGCGAAGGTGACCTCGCTCAGGTCGGGTCGTGCATCCGGACGCGCGGGCGCCGACATCCTGCGCGGCGGCGTCACGCCCGCCGGCAGGCCGGCGGCGAGCGCCTGCAGGCGGCCGGTTTCCGCCCAGGCCGCCTGCAGCCGCAGGTAGGCGACCTTGTGGCGCGCCGATGCGGCAAGCCAGGCCTCCAGCGACTGTTGCTCGCCCGCCGTCCAGCCCTCCGCGTCGCGGCGCGCCAGCCAGTCGGCGGCCTGCTCTTCAATCTGTCTGCTGTCGGCCATGTCCGTCGTCCTCGTCCGTGACGGGCCGGGCACGTCGCCCCTCCAGCGCGGGCACGGCGTCGCCGCCGTACAGGTGGTCGGCGATCAGGCGCATCCCCTTGGCCAAATGCTTTTCCACGGTCTTCTCGCTGATGCCCAGTTGGCGGGCGACATCCTTCTGCGGCAGTTCCTCCACGCGCCGCAGCCACACCACTTCGCGGCAACGGTCGGGGAGCCGGTCCAGGGCCTCGACCACGCGCTTGAGCGCCTGGCGGGTCCCGGTCCACCGCTCGGGCGACACCTCGTCGATCAGGTAGACGTTCGAGGACTCGAAATCACCCACTGGCTCGATCGACACCACCCGGCTGCGACGCAGGCGGTCGGTCATCAGATGCCGTGCGGTCGCGAACAGGAATGCCTTCGGCGCGTCCGGACGCACGCGGCCCGCCGCTTCGTAGACGCGCGCGTAGACCTCCTGTCGAAGGTCGTGCCACTCGTCGCGGTGCGGCCAGCTGCGTTGCAGGAACAGCGCCAGCGCGCGCTCGTGGACGAGCACTTCGCGAACGAACCAGTCGTCGAATTCGGTGGGCATGGCCGCACTCTAGCCCAAGCACGAACGCTTCCGCATGGGGGAACGGTGCCCTCGGTTCGTCTCCCTACGTCATCGGCGCGTGGCATCCTGCCGCGACCTTCGACTCAGGGAGTACGGCATGGTGTCTGTCTTCGGCATGTTGCGGCGCGGCGCGGTCTGCGTGGTGGCGCTTGCCCTGTCACTGCCGGCGTTCGCCGCCACACCCGCGCATTACGTGCTGGGCGACACCGCGGCGAAAACGCCGGGAAAGGTACAGCCCGGGCTGCTGCTGATGGGCGGGGGCGACCGCAACTTCGATGCGATGCGCTGGTTCATGAAGAAGGCCGGCAACGGCCACATCGTCGTGCTGCGCGCCTCGCAGGCGGGCGAGATCGGCGAGGAGTTCTTCAACGAGGTCGGCGGCATCGCCTCGGTGGAGACCTGGGTCTTCAGCGACCGCGAAAGCGCGAGCGATCCGGCCGTACTGCGCAGCCTGAAGCGCGCCGACGGCATCTTTCTGGCCGGCGGCGACCAGTCGCGCTACGTGCGCTACTGGCGCGGCACGCCGGTAGGCGAGGCGCTGGATGCGCACGTGCGCGCCGGCAAGCCGCTGGGCGGCACCAGCGCCGGCCTGGCGATGCAGGGCGAATACCTGTACGGCGCGATGGACGGCGGCAGCCAGATCAGTCCGCGTGCGCTGGCCGATCCGCTCGGCCCGGACAACACGATCGAGACGGGCTTCCTGCAACTGGCGCTGCTGAAGGGCGTGCTCACCGACACGCACTTCAGCGAACGCAACCGGCTGGGCCGGCTGATCGCGTTCGTCGCCAAGGCCGAGTCGATGGCGGGTCGCCCGCTCCTGGGGCTGGGCGTGGATGAAGATGCCGCGGTCGCCGTGGAAGGCGACGGGACGGCGCGCGTGTACGCCACGACGCCCGGTGCGGGTGCGACGGTGGTGAAGGGCGGGTTCGCACAGAAGCAGGTCGAAGACGAACCGATGAACCTCGAGCGTGTCGACACCGTCATCGCCGGCGTCGATTCCGTGCTGCACCTGCCGAGTGGGCGCGTCGACAAGCCTGCCGCCGAGCGCCGCTACGCGGTGCGCAACGGCGTGCTGGCGGCGCTGGATTCGCCGCTGCTGGTGATCCACGGGGGTGCGGGCGTCGAGCGCGCCGGCATGACGCCGGCGGACGAGGATGCCGCACGCAAGGCGCTGGAAGCCGCACTGCGCGCCGGCCACGCGCAGCTGAAGGCCGGCAAGCCCGCGCTCGATGCTGTGACCGCGGCGATCACCGTGCTGGAGGATGCGCCGCAGTTCAACGCGGGCCGCGGCGCGGTGTTCACGCACGACGGAAAGAACGAACTGGATTCCTCCATCATGGACGGCGCCACCGGCAAGGCCGGCGCGGTCGCGGGCGTGCATCGCGTGAAGAATCCGATCACCCTGGCACGCGCGGTGATGGAGAAATCCCGGCACGTGATGATGGTCGGCGGCGGCGCCGAAGCGTTCGCGAAGGAGCAGGGCGTCACCCTGGTCGATCCGTCGTACTTCCGTACCGAGAAGCGCTGGCAGCAGCTGCAGGATGCGCTGAAGGAAGAGAAGCAGGCGCAGGCGAGCAACACGCCGCTGGAACTGCCTGGCAAGGCCTACTTCGGCACGGTCGGTGCGCTGGCGCTCGATGCGAAGGGGCAGCTGGCGGCGGGTACGTCGACCGGCGGCATGACCAACAAGCGCTACGGCCGCGTGGGCGACTCGCCGATCATCGGCGCCGGTACCTGGGCCGATGACCGTTGTGCGTTCTCCGGTACCGGTTGGGGCGAGTACTACATCCGCGCATCCGCCGCGCACGAGGTCTGCGCGCGCGTGCGCCTGGCCGGCTACGGCATCGCACGCGCCGCCGAGGGCGTGATTAACCGCGACATTCCGAAAGCCGGCGGCGACGGCGGCGCCATCGCGCTGGGCGCCGACGGCAGCATGGCGTTCCCCTTCAATACCGAGGGCATGTACCGCGGCTGGATCGGGACCGACGGCGTGCCGCACGTGGCGATCTACAAGGAAGACGCGCTGCCCGCGCGTTGAGCCGCGATGGGGCTATGCTCCTTCCCTCGACGGGGAAGGGGCAGGGATATGAAAGGCAGTGTCGCAGTGGGGTTGCTGGCCGTGTCGTTCACGCTGACGGCCGGCGAGAAGGCAGCGGAGCCGGTCAGGTTCTACGCCAATGCGCGCGTCGTCCTGGACGAACAGGGCGTGCCGCAGCAGGTGCAGGCGAACGAGAAGCTGCCGGCCGTGGTGCGTGGCGTCATCGAGGAGCGCGTGCTGCGCTGGCGTTTCGAGCCGGCGCGGGTGGGCGGTGTCGCCAAGACCGGCGTGACCCATGTCTTCATGGATGCCTGCGCCGTGCCGCTGCCCGATGGCGGCATGCGCATGGCGCTGGACTACCGTTCCAATGGCCCGGCTCTCGCGCAGGGCGCTCTTTTTGCAGCACCGCCGCGGTATCCGGTGGATGCGGCACGTATGGCACGCGAAGGTAGGTTTCGCGTGGTGATCAATGTCGGCCAGGACGGTACCGCGACGGTTGGCAGCATCGATCCGTTGGAGGGCTCGCTGAAGCCGTTCGAGAAGACGTTGCGCGACTGGGTGGCCGCGATGCGGTACGTGCCCGAGCAGGTCGATGGGGTACCGATCGCCACCCAGCTGGCGATCCCGGTGGATTTCGCCATGGGCGGCGGCATGGGCATGCGGCGCGCGGAGCGGGCGGAAAAGGAACAGGCTGCGCAGTCGCCCGAGTGCAGGGCCGCCTCCGCCGGCGGCACGGACCCGCAGCGTCCGGTGGTCCTGGATTCCCCGTTCAAACCCCGGGAGACCGGCTGATCCGGCCGGACGGGCTGCAACGGCGGGATGTCGCCGTGGCCACCGGCCTGTCCGGGGAGGGTCCGCCATTCCGGAACAGTGTGACGTGGATCGCAAATGTGAATTCCGTAAGCTAAGATACGGATCACATTTGCAGTCCGCCCCTCCTTGCCTGGACGGCGTCTTGGGTCGGCGTGCCAGCAGGGGCAGGCGGGAAAGTCGGTGAGTCGGACGAACCCGGGGAACGCCTCTTCCACAGAAGCGTCAGGGGATCCGTCCATCGATGTCGTACCGCGCCAGTGATGTGCTGCGCCCGCAGGGCGCGCGTTCCGTCCGTCCGTCTTCCCGTCCTTGTTCCGATGCCGCGACGTCGCGCCGCGGGCTGCGCCGTGCCCTCCAGGCCGGACTGCTGCTGGCCACGCTGCTGGCGGCCGGCTCGGCGCTGGCGTTGATCACCGGGGTGTGGACGCTCAACGGCGCGACCTCGGCGACCACCACCCTCGACGGCATCACCGTGACCTGGACCGGCACGTCCGACCAGGCCTATGCCAACGGGACGTTCAACACCACCAATGCGAGCCGCTGGAGCGATCCCTACGGCGAGACGGTCGCCGGTGGCCGCTCGCTGACGCTGCTCCACGAAACGGCCAGCCGCACGTACACGATCACCTTCAGCAAGCCGGTGGACAACCCGGTGCTGCATGTCGATCGTCTCGGCGGCGCACTGGGCAACGATCCGAACAGTTCGCGCTGGACGCTCAGCAATTCGGTGGCCCAGGGCGGTGCGGTGTCGCTGACGCGGCTCAGCGGCAATACGCAGTTCCAGGTATCCGGCAGCACGTTTGTGCGTTCGACCGGCACAGCCTTCTCCGGCACCGCGAATGCCGAGTGTCTTTCGGGCAACGCGGCCACCGTCGCCAGCGGTACCGCCTGCGGTTCCGTGCGCTTCAACGGCACCGGCATCACCAGCCTGACCTTCACCACCACCCAGGTCGGCCCGGCGGGCGGCGACGAAGTGGAGCTGCGCTGGAGCTTCCAGGGCAGCAACGTCATCGTGCGAAAGCAATCGGTCGGCGGCACCGGCACCTTCGGCATCACCGCCAGCAACGCACTGGCGCAGGCGTTCAACCTGGTGACGACCGCGCAGAACACGCCCGTGTCGTCCACGACTTACCCGGTGACGAACCACGCCGGCGCGATCACGCTGACCGAGACCACGGTCCCGACGGGCTACGCGCTGACGGGCGCCACCTGTACGGACCAGAACAACGCCGCCGTCACCGCGACCGTCAACACGGCCGCGCGCCAGGTCACGATCGCCGCGGGCGACTACCGCGCCAACCAGACCCTCACCTGCACGCTGACCAACAGTGCGACCGCGACGCTCGCGTTGGCCAAGACGTGGATCGACGCCGCGATCAACGACACCGCGACGCTGTCCGCGACCGGCGGCGCCAATGCCGCATCGCTGGCCTCCACCGCGAACAGCGCTGCCGAGACCGACACCGGCTCCGCCGTGCAGGTCGTGCCGGGCAACGTCATCACGCTGGCCGAAACCCTGGCGGCCGGCAACGCACGCACGTATACCGCCAGTGCCTGGACCTGCTCGGGTGGCAACCTCAGCGGCAACACGTTGACGCTGACCGCCGCGCACGCGGGCCAGGCCATCGTCTGCACGATCACCAACCGGGCGCGCGTGACGGATGTGTCGGTGGTGAAGTCGAGCGCGTCCGCCACCGCCACCAGTGGACAGGTGACCAACTTCACCGTGGTCGTGTCGAACGCGGGTCCCACCGCGGCCGATGGCGCGGTGGTCAGCGATACGCCGGGCGCAGGCCTGAGCTGTCCGGTATCCGGCAGCCCGATCAGCTGCGTCGCCAGCGGTGGCGCGGCGTGTCCGGGGGCGGCGGCGTTGCCGACGCTGGTCAGTGGCGGCGTGGCCGTGCCGACTTTGCCATCGGGCGGCACCGTGACCTTCACCGTGCCCTGCCAGGTCACGGCCAGCGGACTCTGATTCCCGGCGAGCTTCCCAAGCGCGGGGCGAATCTCCATGATGCGGCTCCGTTCTTCGCCCCACTGATGCAATGAGCCGTACCGCCTGGCTGTGGGTGGTGGTGCTGTCGACCGCCATCGCGCTGGCCGCGACCTTCCTGGTCACGCCGCGTTTTCCCGTTCCCGTCCCCGAGGCCGGCCCGCCGGTCACGCCGTTCGGCTGGACCGGCCAGCTGTCGCTGGCGGCCGGTGACGGCGTGCGTGGCGCGAGCGACGGGCTGGGTGCGAACGCGCGCTTCGACGATCCCTGGGGCATCGTCGTGATGGAAGACGGCACGCGCTATGTCGCCGATGCCGGCGACAACAACCGCATCCGCCGCATCGCGCGCGATGGCAGCGTGGCGACGCTGGCCGGGGGGCGCGAGGGGTTCATCGACGGCGCCGGCACCGTGGCGGCCTTCCATACGCCGTCCGCGCTGGCGCGCGATGCGCAGGGCAATCTCTACGTGGCCGATACCGGCAACCACGCCATCCGCAAGGTCACGCCGCAGGGCGTGGTGACGACGTTGGCCGGCACGGGCGAGCCGGGCTTCCGCGACGGCGCGGCGATGCAGGCGCAGTTCAACGGACCCATCGGGGTCGCGGTGGATGGCAGCGGTCGCGTCTATGTCGCCGACACCTACAACGACCGCATCCGCCTGATCTCCCCGGACGGCGTGGTCACCACGCTGGCCGGCGGCGATGCGCCCGGTTTCGTGGATGGCACCGGCGGCGAAGCGCGCTTCGACACGCCGACCGGCATCGCCGTGGATGCCACCGGCGTTGCGTGGGTCGCGGACCTGCGCAACGACGCCATCCGCAGGATCGGGCCGCAGGGCGGGGTCAGCACCTTGCCGCTGCAGCCGGACCTGCCGACGCAGGCAGGCCCGCGCAGGCCGTTGTCGCTGGCGCTCACGCACGATGGCCATCTGTATGTCGGCGAACTGTTCACCGGTCGGGTGATGCAGGTGATGCGCGATGGGCGTTGGCACGTGTTGGCCGGCCATCTGCCGGGGCAACGGCTGTCGCGCACGGCGGGGCTGGCGGTGGATGCGCGTGGCGATGTGCACGTCACCGATGCGGGTGCCCATCGGGTGCATCGCATCGCGCCGCTGGCGTCCGGCGTCGCGCCTGCCCCCGCGACCGTCGGTCCGTCGGCGGAGGATCCACTGCCCGTCACCGCAGGTCGCTGGCCCCTGCAGCCGCAGGACCAGTGGCATGAGGTAGTCGGCACGCTCGGCGAAGTCCGGGGCGACTACAGCGGGGAAAGTCGCCACCACCTGCACGGCGGTCTCGACATCCGCGGCGACGTCGGCGCCACCGTTCTCGCCATCGCCGACGGCAAGGTCAGCAGTCCATCCGCCGCCTGGAACTTCGATGGCCTGAGCGAAGGACTCGGTCTTGGCCCGCTCGACTACATCCACATGCGCGTCGGCCGCACGCCGCGCGGAGAGCTGCTGGATCCGGCGCGCTTCCAGCTGCTCCACGACCTCAGTGGCGCGCCCAGCCGCATCCGCGTGCGACGCGGCACGCGCTTCGCCGCGGGCGACCCGCTGGGCACGGTCAACCGCATGGCGCACGTGCACCTGTCGATCGGCCCTTCGGGCTACGAGCGCAACGCGATCGCGCTCGGCTTCACCGGGTTCACCGACACCTATCCGCCGCGCATCGACGACGTCGCGCTGTTCGACACGCTGGACCAGCCGATCGACCAGCGCGCGGACGGACGCGTGCTGGTGCCCCGGGACCTGCAGGGCGTGCGCATCGTCGTGGAGGCCTGGGACCAGGTGGACCGCAACCTGCCGCGCCGTCGCCTCGGCGTGCATGCCTTGGGCTACCAGCTGCTGCACGACGACGGCACGCCCGTCGCGGGGTTCGAAGCGCCGCGCATGACGCTCGATTTCCTCCGGTTGCCGTCCGACGATGCGGTGCAGGTGGCGTACGCACCGGGAAGCGGCATCACCGTGCATGGCAGTGCGGTCACCCGGTTCCGATACAGCGTCACCAATACCGTCCGCGACGGCCACTGGGCCGAAGGCGCATGGCGGGCCGGCGAACTCTCGCCCGGCGACTACACGCTCAGGATCACCGCCCGCGACTACAGCGGCAACGAGGCACAGGGTCGCCGCGACCTGAAGTTGCGGCTCCCGTAGCGGGAAACCGCGCCCGTGAGTGTTCCGGAGCATCGTGTCGATCCGCGCCCTGGCGGTTCGTCGTTCTCCTGAAAGCGGCCGGAGTGTCCGGTCCGCACGATCGGGAGGGTGCAATGCGCGTCATGGTCATCGTGAAGGCCAGTGCCGATTCGGAAGCCGGCCGGATGCCGGATACCGAATTGCTCACGGAGATGGGCAGGTTCAACGAGGCGCTGGTCAAGGCCGGCATCATGCTGGCCGGCGAGGGATTGCATCCCAGCTCGCGGGGTGTACGCGTGCGCTTCGACGGCAGGCAGCGCACGGTCGTCGACGGACCCTTCGGCGAAACGAAGGAACTGGTAGCCGGCTTCTGGCTTTGGCAGGTCCGCAGCCTCGACGAAGCCATCGAGTGGATCAAGCGCGCGCCGTTCGATGGCGGCGCGGAGATCGAACTGCGGCCGGTGTTCGACGCCGACGATTTCGGCGATGCGCTGACGCCGGAGCTGCGCGAGCAGGAAGCACGGCTCGCCGCGCAGATCTCGCCAGACCATCAACCGTGAGTGGACTTTCATGAGCACCCAGATCTTCGTCAACCTGCCGGTCCGCGACCTGGACAAGTCCAAGGCCTTCTTCGCCGCGCTAGGCCATGCGACCAATCCGCAATTCACCGACGAGAACGCGGCCTGCGTCGTCATCAGCGACACCATCTACGTCATGCTGCTGGTGGAGCCGTTCTTCCAGGGCTTCACGCGCAAGGCGATCTGCGACGCGCGCACGCATACGGAAGTGATCCTCTGCCTGTCCGCCGACAACCGTGCGGCCGTCGACGCCATGGTCGGCAAGGCCCTCGCCGCCGGCGGCACCGAACCGATGGAAGCCAAGGATTACGGCTTCATGTACCAACGCAGCTTCCAGGATCCCGATGGCCACCTGTGGGAGGTCGTGCACATGGACGAAGGCGCCATGCCGGCGGATTGATGTACATGAATGTAGGCGGCCAGACGCCCGGAACCGGCTGCGAAAGCTTGCATGCGTCGTGCATCTGTCGTAAATGATGAAGCGACGCATGAGGCGAGAGGTGCATGAATGCAGGGCAGGAAGCCGACACTCCCCGGACCTTCTTCGCGCCACGCGCGATCGCTGGCGCTGATATCGGCGATGATCGTCTCAACCGCAGGATGCCAGAGCATGGCCATGACGCAGGAATCAGCTCTTGAGGAAAGGAAGGCCGGCGACACGGCTGCGTCGGCATGGCCATTGAAGTTTTTCCAGCACAACTTCGGCGCGCACTGCTTCGATACCATCGGGTGCAAGATCGTGTACAGCGGTTTCGTCCACGGCGTCGACCGTGACGACGAGGTAAGCCCTCCCATCTCTTCGTATCGTGCGAGTCACGAAAAGCTTCTCAGCGCTGGGCACATCGCCCGGCGCAATTTTCCGGCACCAGCGAAAGTGCAATGGCGCTCCAAGGACGGCGTGCCGCATGAGGCCGAGGTCGATATCGGCGAGATCTTCAAGGACCGCATCGTGTTGCACAACGTGCCGCGCGAGGAGATCCATGGAGACCTGGGTGATCCGGACATCATCCTCGAAGTCAACGATCGCACCATCAATGTCTACATGCGCGCCTTCGTGCCGACGAAGACACTGCAGGTGCCGGGCAACAAGTACAGCGGCTTCCGCGACGATCTCGTCCTGGCCTGGACGAGAACCTACTGACGCACCTCCAGGGAGTGGAGCATGGGTGGCGAACGGCATCCCGATGGTGTAAGCACGGTACCGGCGACGGCATCGGATCTGGCGACATTCCCGGACGCCAGCAGGCAACTCGCGAGCTTCTCGGCGCCGTTGCTCCGCGACGGCGATGCGCCGGATCACCGGCTGTTCGTCGCTGCCTTCGACGGCACCGGCAACAGCATGTACAAGGATGCGCCGGAGAACCACACCAACGTGGCGCGCATCGCGAAACAGCTCGAGCAGTCGAAGGATCCGACGATCGGCTTTGGGTACGTCGAAGGTCCCGGTACGCAGGGTGGACTGGGTGGTGTCATCGACCAGGCCACCGGCGGTACCTATGAACCCCGCATGGAGGAAATGTATTTCCAGTTCATCCAGCAGGCTTCGGCGTGGTTGCGCGACAATCCCGACGCCGACATCCGCATTGCCGCCATCGGATTCAGCCGTGGTGCCGAGCAGGCGGCGGGCTTCACGCGCCTGGTGGAGGAGCGGGGTATCCAGGATCCGAGAGGCATGGACGTCGTGCGCGACCACAACGGCCGCATCGAAAGGCTGGAGCCGACCCGCCCCAATCTGCGCGAACCCGGCACCGTCATCCAGGCCGTCGGCCTGTTCGATCCGGTCGGTACGGGCGAGCCGCGCGATCACGACCGCCGTCTGCCGCCCTCTGTGGTGTCGGGCTTCCAGATCACCGCCGACGACGAGCGGCGCAACCTGTTCCAGTCCACGCGCGTGATGGATCCGGGCGTGACCGATGGGGGACGCTTCCTCAATGTCACCGTCGCGGGCGCGCACAGCGACATCGGCGGCGGGTACACCCAGGACGGCATCGGCGTCCGCAGCGGCAACCTGATGATCGACTACCTCAATGCGCTGAGCGACAGGCCCTACCTGGCCAAGCGCGAGGAACCGATGGATCCCGCGCGCAACGTCATCCATCGGTCCGAGGAGCACCAGTTCTTCTACCGCACCTCGATCTACGACAGGGCCGGCGTGCGCGGGATGCAGGAAGAACTCGCGCCGGCGCCGCTGTGCAGGATCGACTGCCTGGACGCGCAACCGCGCAACGAGGCGATGGCCTCGACGCTGGCGTGGCGGCCGGTCGCCATCGGCGCGGTACCCGCGGAACCCGTCCGTGACGGCCGCATGGTCGAGCAACTGCTCGACGCGGCAGGCCGGGGCGATGGCGGAGCGATCGAACGCCTAGCGCGCGAGCAGTTGCACGGAGAGACGGGACAGGCGTGGTTGCGGTCTGGGCAGCAGCGCCTGCACGAATTGCCGCCCACCCTGACTGCGCCGGCAGAACCACAGCGCGAGCCTGCCGCGCTAGCGCGCTGAGACATGCTTGTCGCTTCCTGTCGCCCTGCGGTCTAATCCGCCCGGGGAAAACGATGCCACGGGAGGCATCCATGGAACGGGTAGCAAGGAGTGTGGGCATCCTGCTGGGATGCCTGTTTGCGCCATGGGCGCACGCGCAGGTGGACCTGGAGCCGTTCCTTAAGCAGGACGTGCTGGAAACCCTGAAGATCTCGCCCACCGGCGAGTACTACGCGCTGACGGTGCCGCTGGAGGACCAGACCATCCTCGCGGTGCAGCGGCGCAGCGACCGTCAGATCACCGCCAAGATCAGCGCCGGCGCGGACAGTGTGATCGACGACGTCTGGTGGGTGAGCGACGACCGCGTCGTCGTGTCGGTGGCGAAGAAGTACGGTTCGCGCGACCAGCCCTACGCCACCGGCGAGCTGTATGCGACGAACGTGGACGGCTCCGTGCGTCGGCAGATCTTTGCGCGCTATGGCCTGGACGGAAACGAGGTCCAGCCGCGCGCGGCCGAGCTGGTCGATCCGATGCCGAATGATCCGCGCAAGGTGCTGATCAGCATGTACGCGCTCGACACGTCCATGCCGAACACGCGGTTGATGAGCCTGGATGCCTACAACGGCAGCCTGGACACGCTCGCCACCGCCCCGGTGCGCCGTGCCGACTTCGTCGTCGATGCGACGGGCGAGGTCCGCTTCGCGCTCGGGGCCGGCGAAGACAACGCCAGCAAGCTTTATCACCGCCCCAGTGGCGGTACCCCGTGGGCGCTGGTCAACGACGAGAACGCGACGCGGCGTGTCGAGGTGCCGCTGGGTTTCGCGCCCGATGGCCGCACGGCCTACCTGCAGGTCGAGCAGCGCGAAGGGCCGGACGCGATCGTGGCCCTGGATACGGAGACCGGCGAGCGCACGCAGGTGCTGCGCGATGCAGTGGTGGATCCCTACCGGATCATCCGCGCACCGGGCGGGCGCACGCCCGTGGGCAGCTTCTTCATGCACGACCGGCTCCGCACGGTGTTCTTCGACGAAAAATCGGAGACTGCGCGCCTGTATCGCAAGCTGGAGCGATCGTTTCCTGGACATTCGATCCTGATTACATCCGGCACGCGCGACGGCAAGTTGAAGATCGTCCATATCTGGAACGACACCAGTCCCGGCGATTTCTATCTGTTCGACACGCAGACCAATGCTGCCGATCTGATCTTCAGCAGGCGCAAATGGTTGGATCCAGCGACGCTGTCGCCCAGCGAATCAGTGGCGTTGAAAGCGCGGGACGGTCTTCCGCTGCATGGTTACCTGACGCGTCCGCGCGGTAGCCAGGGGCCGCTGCCGCTGGTGGTGATGCCGCATGGGGGGCCGATCGGCATCTTCGACCGCTGGGAGATCGACGACGAGGCGCAGATGCTGGCGCGCGCCGGGTACGCGGTGCTACGCCTCAATTTCCGCGGCTCGGGCAATTACGGGCGCGCGCACATGCAGGCCGGTGCGCGCGAGTGGGGCGGCGCGATGCAGGACGACCTGACCGACGCAACGCGCTGGGCGATCGAGCAGAAGATCGCGGACCCGCAGCGGATCTGCCTGTATGGGGCGAGCTATGGCGGCTATGCGGCCCTGATGGGCGTGGCCAAGGAGCCGGCGATGTACCGCTGCGCGGCCGGCTATGTCGGCGTGTACGACCTGGAGCTGATGCACCGGCAGAAATCGCGCAATGCCAAATGGGTCGGCAACTACATGAACGACTGGGTGGGTGACGATCGCACCGCGCTGGCCGACATTTCGCCCACTTCGCTGGCAGCGAAGATCAGGGTGCCGGTGTTCCTGGCGGCGGGCGGGAAGGACGAGATCGCGCCGCAGGCGCACACCGAGCGCATGGAGAAGGCGCTGAAGGCCGTGGGCGTGCCGGTGGAGACGCTGTACGTGCGCACCGAAGGCCACGGCTTCTATGCCGAAGCCAACCGACGCACCTACTACACCAGGTTGCTGGACTTCCTGTCGCGCCACCTGGGCGGCGCGAAGGCGAAGTAGCCGGGGATCAGGCGCCGACGCGCCTGCGTACCGCCTCGAAATCGCGCACCGGCCGCACCTCGATGCTGCCGGTGCCGATCCACGGGAATTCCTGCGCGATGCGTACCGCCTCGTCCAGGCTGTCGGCCTCGATCAGGTTATAGCCGCCGAGGATCTCCTTCGTTTCGGCGAAGGGGCCGTCGACGACGTGCGTCTTGCCGTTGCGCACGCGCACGGTACGCGCGGTGCTGCCATGCTCGAGCTGCTGGGAGTCGATCAACGTACCCTCGGCCTTCAGTTCGTCGGCGTGGGTGATGCAGCCGCGCATCATGCGGTCGAACGCGCCCTCGGGCAGCGCATCCAGCAGCTGGTCATCCGTGTAGATCATCAACAGGAACTTCATGCGCCCTCCCGGCGTGCCGTGCAGGACGGGATTGTGCCACGCGGGCATGACAGAGCCGTTCAGGCGCGGGCAGTGCCCGGATCACTCGCCCGCAGGCGATCTATACCACGCTTCCACGGTGCCCTTGACCTTCATCGTCATCGGGTTGCCGCGGCGGTCCTTCGACTTGCCGACCGGCACGCGGACCCAGCCTTCGCTGATGCAGTACTCCTCCACGTTGTCGCGCTCCACGCCGTTGAAGCGGATGCCGACGCCGCGGTCCATCGCCTCGGCGTTGTAGAAGGGGCTGCGCGGGTCGGAAGCCAGGTGGTCGGGAGGCGTGTCGGACATGGAAGGCGTCGCGTGGTCGTCGGGGGCGCAAGGATAACCGAAGCGCCCGCCTCACCAGGCCACGCGGTTGCGGCTGCAGACAAGCGTGGCCTGCAGCGTCAGCCGCCCGCGGCGCGGAGCGGTGTCCAGCCGGACGCCATGCGGCACCGCAGGGGCGCGGAATACGTCGGCATCGTGCATCACCAGGCGGTTCCAGCGTGCCGGTACCGTGACCGCGTGCGCGAAGCAGGCGATCGTGGACGCGTGCGGATGGCCCGCTGCCACGCCATGGCGTTGGGAGAACGCGTCCGGCGACAGGGCATCGGCGTCGTGTTCGATCTCCGCCACCTGCTTCGGCGACACGAGGGGCAGGAAGAAATGCGTCCCGCCCAGCGTGGCGTCCCGGAACAGGAACAGCTCTGCGGCGACGAGGCGCTGGTCGGGTTCGGGCCAACGCTCGCGACGCGGCAGCCAGTGCGAAGGCGGCAATGCGTCGCCTGCCAGGGTCAACAGCGAAAGACGGCTGGTGCTGCGCAGGATGCGTCGCACGCCGAGCGCGTGGCGGGCATGGTCGCGCAGTACGTCATGCAGCAAGCCGGTGAAGTCGTCCGGCATGCGCAGTCGGAGACCCGGAAACACGTCGGGCGAAGCGGGGTGGAAGTCTTCCCGGTAGGCGTCCGCAAAGGCGGGCAGGCGTTCCGGCGACAGCAGGGCGTCGTCGAGGACGACGCAGATGCGACCCTGCCCCAGCGGAACCTGCGTCACCGAGGGACGTGGGTTGAACATGGCACGGTCTCCCGCGGGCGCCGGCATGCGGGCCGGCGGCGCCACGATAGACCTTCGCGGTGGTGGAGACAAAAGAACGCCGGGGCGGCCCACCACGACCGCCCCGGCGTGTGCTGCCGTCGAGGAATTACGGCATCAGCACCTTGTCGACCACGTGGATCACGCCGTTGCTGGCCTTCAGGTCGGCGGTGGTGACCTTGACGGTGTTGCCCTTGGCATCGGTCAGGGTGACGCCGCCATCGACTACCTGCGCCTTCAGTTCACCGCCCTGCACGGTCTTCAACGTGGCGGTACCACCGCTGGCCTGGATCTGCTGCGTCAGCGTGGCGGCGTCCACCATGCCGGGCACCACGTGGTAGGTCAGCACGGCGGTCAGGTCGGCCTTGCTCTCCGGCTTCAGCAGCGTGTCGACGGTGCCGGCGGGCAGCGCTTCGAAGGCGGCGTTGGTGGGTGCGAACACCGTGAACGGGCCTGCGCCCTTCAGCGTATCGACCAGGCCCGCGGCCTGCACCGCACTGACCAGCGTGGTGTGGTCCGGCGAACCGATGGCGGTATCCACCACGTCCTTCTGCTCGACGGCCGGTGCGGCGGCATCGGCGGGTGCCGGATCGCTGGCTTCGGCCACCGGCATCGGGGCGGCGCCGGCGTCGGCTTCGGCTTCGGCGGTCTTCGGCGAGCACGCAGCAGCGGTGAAGGCGGCGAGCAGGGCGACGGAAAGGACGGTACGGTTCATGGGTATCTCCTGGGTGGATGAGGGTGTGGTTGTTGCGCTTGCGGACTCATGTACGCCACGGCCTCACGCGCGGATGCATCACGTGGCCTTAATATTCAGCCAACCTTGACATCGCCCGCGCCGCGCAGCGCGACGTCATGCACCCACACGAAGACGCCCCATGACCCAGCCCGACCACGAATTCGATCCCGACGACAACTTCCGCCACGCCTTCGACGACGAAGACGACAGGGATCTGGACGACACCGAGGCACTGGTCTGGAACCTGCTGGTGCTGATCAATCCCGGCGATGAGGAAACCGCACTGCGGCAGTTCGCGGCCTATCGCGATGCGAGCGGCGAAGACGGCGTCGAGCCGGACCAGGTGCTGTGGACGCTGAAGGACGCCATCGACTGGACGTCGGGCTTCTACGTGGACTGGAAGGACACGGAGTCCTTCATCGACTGCGTCAACCAGCTGGCCGCGCGCTATGCCGTCGAGATCGACTGGGGGGGCGATACCAGCGACGAGGATTTCCTCGACGGGACCGACGTTCCCGCCTTGATGGCCACGGCCTACGACCGCCTGCGCGAGCATGGCTACACGCTGTGGAACTGGAACACGGGGGGCGACGCCTACGCCGGATGGATGGCGCTGCGTCGCGACGACGACGGCATGCAGCAGCTGGCCGCGGTGATGGGCGTGGAGATCCGGCCGGGCAGCGACGCGTTCTGACCGCGACCGCGCGATGGCGCGCACGCTAGACTCGCGTCGTCGCCTCCGTTCCGGGATCGTCCGTCATGCGCGTGCTGCTCGCCTGCCTTGCCTGCCTGGTGCTGTCGGTGGCGAATGCCGCGAAGGCGCAGGACGTCACCACGCTGCTGTCGCCTTCCAAGCCGAAGGCGCCCGAAGCGATCGCGCTGGCCGACATCCCCGGTCGTGCCGATGCCGACGAGCGCTACGCGGAGGAAGTGTCGCTGCGCGCGGCGCGCGCCGATCCGCTCGGCCGACTTGTGCCGCGGCTGACGACCATCGAGAAGTCGGTGGCTGAGAAGAACGGCCTGTTCGCCTACGGGGAACTGCGCACGCTGCCCGTGCTGCGGCTGGAAAGCATGGAGCGCCACTGGAAGTTCGATGCGCGCCAGTACGCGCGCTGGCGCGGCGACATGCAGGCTTCGGTGGCACCGTATGCGCAGGATGCGGCGGAGCTGGCGCTGCGCCGCGCCGACTGGGAACTCACCCGGCAGGGCATGGCCGCGGACGGCACGCCGGATGCGCTGCGCTCGCGCGTGGAAGGCGTGTCCGCGCGGCTGCAGGCGGCCGAGCAGGCGCTGTCCACGCCGCTGGCGGGGCAGATCCGGCTGGGGCAACGCGCCAACCTGCTCGCCGCACGCATCCAGGCCGGCCAGCAGGCGGTGGACGATGCCATCGCCTACGCCGACCGGCGCCTGTTCCGCCTGGATGCGTCGCCCTTGTGGCAGGTGCAGGACCGCACGGTCCTGCGGCAGGACGTGGCCGACAGCCTGAAGCGTGAGGTCCAGCAGGAGAACAGCTTCGTCGCCCAGTACACCGCGGCGGATGTCGGCAACCAGCGGTTGCTGCATCTGCTGCAGTTGATGTTGCTGCCGGCGCTGCTGTGGATCGCGTGGCGGCATCGGCGCCGCCGCCTGGATCCGACGGCGGCGCTGGCGACGGACGCGGAGTCGCGCGTGGTGGGACGTCCGTTCTCCACCTGGTTGCTGCTGTCCATGATCGGCGTGCTGGTGTTCGAACCGAACGCGCCGCTGTTCCTGCACCAGCTGGCGATGCTGGTCGCGCTGGTGCCGGTGTTGCGGCTGATGCCGCAGCAAGGCCGTCGCCTGCTGGGACCGTGGCCCTACCTGGCGACCGCGTTCTACCTGCTGCAGCATTTGGCTGTCTTGCTGATGGCCAGCGATTACCTGTACCGGCTGTACTACCTGGTGCTCTCCCTGCTGGCGCTCGCGGCCACCGGCTGGCTGCTGTGGCGTTCGCGCGGCGAGCGCTACGCCGGCGTGGCCGGTCGTGCCGGACAGCTGGTCCACGGCCTGGCCTGGGGCGGCGTCGCGATCCTGTCGACGGCGATCGTCGCGAACGTCGTGGGCAACGTGTCGCTGGCGGAAATGCTGACGGCCGGCATCATCGAGAGCGGCTACTTCGCGCTGGTCCTGTATGCGGCGGTGACGGTGCTGGAAGCCTTGTTGCGCCGGCTGGGCGCGCGCCCCGAAGTGCGTCGGCTGTGGTTGATGCGCCGGCATGGCGGCCACCTGCTCGACACGCTCGCGCGGTGGGCGCGCGTCGCGGCGGTGATCGGCTGGATCGTCTACACGATGATCCGCTTCCGCATCTTCCGGCCGGTGTACGACGTCGCCAGGGCCATCGTCACGCACCGCTTCGAGTACGGCGAACTCTCGCTAAGCCTGGGCCACGTGCTGGTGTTCTGCATCGGCGTGGTGTTGGCGGTCTGGGTGGCGCGCACGCTGCGCGCGCTGCTGCGCGAAGAAGTCCTGCCGCGGATGTCGCTGCCGCGCGGCGTGGACAACAGCATCGCCTCGCTCAGCTACTACGTGCTGCTGTTGCTGGGACTGCTGGCCGCGCTGTCCGCCGCGGGCTTCAAGATCGGGCAACTGGCCTTCATGTTCGGCGCACTCGGGGTGGGGATCGGCCTGGGCCTGCAGGACGTGGTGAAGAACTTCGTCTCCGGCCTGATCCTGATGTTCGAGCGTCCGGTGAAACCCGGCGATGCGGTCGACATCAGCGGTACCGCCGGCCGTGTGCGCGCCATCGGCATGCGCGCCACCACCGTGCGCACGTTCGAAGGCGCCGACGTCATCGTGCCGAACGGCATGCTGCTGTCCGACAAGGTGACCAACTGGACGCTGATGGACCAGAACCGCCGCGTCGATGTTGACGTGGGGGTGGCCTACGGCAGCGACGTGACGCGGGTGATGCAGCTGCTGCAGGAGACCACGCGGGCGACGCCCGGCATCGCCGACGACCCCGCGCCTGCCGTGCTGTTCACCGGCTTTGGCGCCAGTTCGCTGGACTTCGCCATCCGTGCATGGAGTCGCCGCTACGACGACTGGTCCACGATCCGCAGCGACCTGATGATGCGGCTGCACGCCGCACTCGGCGCAGCGGGCATCGAGATCCCCTTCCCGCAGCAGGACCTGCATGTGCGCACCGTGCCGGACGACTTGGTGCGCTCGCTGGCGCGGCCTGCTTCGCTGCCGCAGGGAGACACCGATGGCGGCGCCTGAGCCGGAGGTCGCGATCCGCGCGCTGGGTCCCTCCGACCTGGGGCTGATGCGGGACATGCTGCGGATATTCGGCCGTGAGTTCGACGACATGCCGACCTACACCGCTGCCCCGCCGGATGACGCTTACCTGGGCCGCCTTCTCGCGCGCGACACGTTCATCGCGGTGGCGGCGGTGCAGGGCGATGAGGTGGTCGGCGGGCTGGCCGCCTACGTGTTGCCCAAGTTCGAGCAGGCGCGCAGCGAGGTCTACCTCTATGACCTTGCCGTGGCGGATGCGTACCGCCGCCGCGGCATCGCGACCGCGCTGATCGCCGAGTTGCGAAGGATCGCCGCCGCGCAGGACGCGTGGGTGGTGTTCGTGCAGGCGGACTACGGCGACGACCCTGCGGTGGCGCTGTATACCAAGCTGGGCACGCGCGAGGACGTGATGCACTTCGACATCGCGGTGGACTGAGTCGGGTCGGGCATCGGCGTGGCGACGCCGCCATGCAGGCGCCTCAGCGAATGGCGGAATCCTGCGCCGCCGCAGGCGTCAACGCGGCGGTCGCCTGCGCGGGAGCGCCCGGCATGGCGGTGTCGGCATCGGGCTTGGGCGCGCCCGGTGCGAGCAGCTTGCCTTCGCCCTGCAGCGCTTCTTCCGCTGCCTTCGTCATCACCACGATGCTGATGCGGCGGTTGATCGGATTCTGCGGATGTTCCTTGTCGAACAGGACCGACGACGACAGGCCGACCACGCGCGATACCTTGTCCTCGTGCATGCCGCCCACCACCAGCGCGCGGCGCGCGGCGTTGGCGCGCTCGGCGCTGAGTTCCCAGTTGGTGTAGCCGCGGTTCGACGAGTACTGGGTGACGTCGGTATGCCCGGTGATGCTGATGTGGTTCGGCACCTGGTTGATGAAGCCGGCCAGCTCGCCCAGGATCGCCTGCGTATAGGGTTTCAGCACCGTGCCGCCCAGGTCGAACATCGGCCGGTTCTGCTGGTCGACGATCTGGATGCGCAGGCCTTCCGGGGTGAGGTCGAGCAGCAGCTGGTCCTTGAACGGCTCCAGCGCCTGGCTCTTGCCGATGGCTTCCTCCAGCGCCTGCATCAGCGTCTCCAGGCGCTGCTTCTCCTGCGCTTTCTGCTGTTCTTCGGACACCTGGTCCGCATCGCCCGGCGGCTTGTCGAACGGGTTGTCGCTTTCGCCCTTCGGCAGGTCCATCGTGCCGCCCAACTTGATCATGGACGTACTCGCGCCGCCGGGACCGGCAGGACCGGGGGCAGGCGAGAAGCTCTTGCCGCTCAGCGGGCTGGGATTGCGGAAATATTCCGAGATCGCCGCGCGTTCCTTGTTGGTGGTGGCGCCCATCAGCCACATCACCAGGAAGAACGCCATCATCGCGGTCACGAAGTCCGCGTAGGCGACCTTCCACGAGCCGCCATGATGGCCGCCGCCGGCGACCTTCTTGACCCGGCGGACGATGATGGTGGGACGTTGCTCGCTCATCGCCGCAGGCTTACTTGTTGGCCTTCAGGTGCGCTTCGAACTCGGCGAACGGCGGGCGCACGTCCGAGGGCAGCGTCTTTCGGGCGAACTCCAGCGCGACGGCCGGGTTGTAGCCGCGCAGGCAGGCGAGCAGGGCGGTCTTCACCGACTCGTACATGCGGCTGTCCTGCTCCACCTGCGCCTCGATGGCGGCGGCCAGCGGCGAGACGAAACCATACGCCAGCAGGATGCCGAGGAAGGTGCCGACCAGCGCGGCGGCGACGTGCGCGCCGACCGCGGCGATGTCGCCGCCGATCGAGCCCATCGTCACGATGATGCCGAGCACCGCGGCCACGATGCCGAAGCCGGGCAGGCCATCGGAGACTTTCTGCAGCGCATGCGCCGGCGCCATCGCTTCGTGGTGGTGCTTCTCCAGCTCCAGCTCGAGCAGCGGCTCCAGTTCGTGCGGTTCGATGTTGCTGCCCACCATCAGGCGCAGGCACTCGGTCAGGAAGTCGAGCAGATGGTGGTCGGCGAGGATCTTGGGGTACTTCTGGAACAGCGGACTGTTGGTCGGGTTCTCGATGTGCTCTTCCAGCGACATGAAGCCATCGCGGCGCGCCTTGTTGAGCATTTCGTGGATCAGCGTCAGCACGTCGAGGTAGTCGGACGACTTGTACTTCGCGCCCTTGAAGACCGACAGCGTCGCCGAGATCGTGCTCTTGACCACCTTGGTCGGATTGCTGGCCATGAACGCGCCCAGCGCGGCGCCGCCGATGATGACCAGCTCGAAAGGCTGCCACAGGGCGCCGAGCTTGCCGTGCGAGCCGAGGTAGCCGCCGATCACGCTCAGGGTGACGATGATGAAGCCGACGATGATGAGCATGGCGACACGAGGCAGGGGTGGGGTTCCCTCTGGATCGGCCCGTCCACCGGTTTCTTGAGGGGCGACCGTTCGTCGGGATGGCCCCGGGAGTGACCTTCGGCAGGGTTGACTACAATTGTCGTCACGGGCATGTTGACGACAACTGTAGTCACAAGGCGATCCCATGCCCGGCAAGGCCCGCAAGTCCATCGGCGACCAGGAACTGGCGCTGCTGCAGCACCTGTCCGAACACGGCGAGGCCAGCGTCGGCGAGGTGGCCGCCGCGTTCGGCGAACCGCGCGGCCTTGCCCGTTCCACTGTGCTGACCATGATGGAGCGGCTGCGGGCCAAGGCCTACCTGCGCCGTCGGCCCGTGGACGGCGTGTACCGCTACGCGCCGGTGGCCCAGTCCGACGATGTCATGCGCACGGCGGTGGGCAGTTTCGTGGAGAAGACCCTGCAGGGCTCGCTTTCTCCCTTCGTCGCGTGGATGTCGCAACGCTCGGAAGTGAGCGACGACGAACTGGCCGAACTCGAAGCCCTGGTGGCCAACCTGCAATCCAAGCGGAAGGAGAGCTGAGATGGGCCTGGCCGCCTTCGCTGACCTGATCGCGTCGCGCCTGCTCGCTGTCGGCGGGCAAGCCGTGCTGCTGGCCGCCCTGGTCTGGGCGCTGTGCCGGTTCCTGCCCCGCCTCGATGCGCGCACGCGGGCCTGGCTGTGGTGGCTGGTCGCCACGCAGATGGTGGTGGGCCTGGTCTGGCACGCCCCGGTGGGGTTGCCGCTGTTGCCGGCGGAGCCCGCCGTCGCCCCCGTGGTGATGGCGATGACGGCGGAACCCTCGGCGTCTGCCGGAACCACGATGACGGTCGTGCCGACGGCAACGACGCAGGCATCGCAGATCGACACCGGCGTGCTGCTGCTTGCGGCCTGGCTCGCCGGCATCGCGGTGATGCTGGCCACCACACTGCGCCACGCCTGGCGGCTGCATGGGCAGATCGCACGCGCCCGTCCGTGTCGCGACCGCCGGGTACGCGCGGTGTACGACGTGCTGGTGGGCCGACTCGACATCGCGACAGCGCCCGAACTGATGGTCAGCGACGAGATCGATTCGCCGATGCTGGCCCGCCCCTGGCGCCCCGTGCTGATGCTGCCGGCCACCGGCATCGCCGCGATGAGCGACAACGACCTGCACATGTCGCTGCACCACGAACTCGCGCACCTGCAGCGCCGTGACCTGTGGTGGGCCTGGATGCCGGCGCTAGCGCAGCACCTGTTCTTCTTCCATCCGGTCGCGCACCTGGCCGCGCGCGAATACGCCTTCGCCCGCGAGGTCGCCTGCGATGCCGCCGTGCTGCAGGACGAACAGCACGCCGCCCACGACTACGGACGCCTGCTGGTGAAGCTGGGCGTCTCCCACACCCCGACACCGGCACTCGCCGGCGCGTCCCCCACGTTCCGCATCCTCAAGAGGAGACTGCTGATGCTGCAGTACACCGCTTCCCCCCTCCGCGCCAGCGCGCTGGCCCTGACCCTTGGCATCGTGCTGCTGGGCGTGGTGCCGTACCGCGTGATCGCCAGCGGCACGCCGGCCGCGCCTCCGGCGCCTCCCGCACCGGTGGTGCCGATCGTCGTCGCGCCCGCGCCACCGGCCACGCCCACCGTGGCGCCGTCCCCGCGCGCCGCGCCCCGTGCCGTCGTGGTCGCCGACGCGCGCGACATGCCGGCCCCTCCAGCCCCGCCCGCTCCCCCCGCAGCGCCGACCATCGCGCCGCCGGCACCGCCGCCGCCGCCCACGCTCCGCACGCGGGGCACCTTCAGCATCAGTGATACGCGCGGCGGCGATGCCTACGTGCTGATCGAAGGCGACGACGTGACGATGGCGGGCCACAGCGACGACATCCGCACCGCCCAGCGCCTGCGGCAGGGCAAAGCCCCGGTGCTGTGGGTGCGGAAGAACGGCAAGCAGTACGTGGTGCGCGATGCCGCCACGGTGCAGCGGATGAAAGACGCGCATGCACCGGTCCATGCGCTGGGCGAGCAGCAGGGCAAGCTCGGCGAACAGCAGGGGGCGCTCGGCGAACGCCAGGGCGAGCTGGGCTCGAGACAGGGCGAGCTGGGCGTGAAGATGTCGGAGATCGCGCAGCATCAGGCCGCCGCCGCGCTGCGTGGCGACGACACCCGCGATGCCGCCAACGACCGCCGCATGAAGGCGCTGCAGGACGAACAGGAGGCCTTGGCCCGCCAGCAGGAGGTCCTCGCCCGCCAGCAGGAGCCGCTCGCGCGGCAGCAGGAGGCGTTGGCGCGCAAGCAGATGGCGGCGACCGACAGGCTGCAGCGGGACGTCGATCGCCTGCTGGACGAGGCGATCCGCAGCGGCAAGGCGCAACAGCTCTGAGTGCCCCGTAGAGCGGAGCTTGCTCCGCTGCTCTCCGGCTCCACCGGGGGATTGAAAGACCAAGGAGCCGAGCGAGCTCGGCTCTACGGCATCAGGGGTCTGCCGCGTGGCCGCTCCACTGCGCGCGCGCGATGCGGATGACCGCACGGACCTGCTCGCGGTCGCGGTGGCGGGAAATGGCCAGAGCCCCCAGCCGCAGCGCGTCCTCGCGCAGTTCTTCGGTCAGGTCGTAGTGCGCGCCGCTGCGCTTGTCCTGGAACGCGCGCCGCGGCACGCCCAGCCGTTCCGCCATCGCGTGCAGTTCGTCCAGGGTGTCCGCCATCAGGTGGGCCCAGCGGCGGCCGCGCCACACGGTGACCGCATCGTCCACATAGACGCTCATCGGGGCGTGGTGGCCTTCGGCGGCCGCACCATGCGGTCCATCAGGTGCTCCAGCGTCGCCGGCAGATCGCCGCAGCGCCCCATGTGCACGGGCGAGGTCTGGATGATCGAACTGCGCTTGGCGGTGAGCCAGTGGAAGCGCGCGCGCGGGGGCAACAGTCCGATCGGCGCGGCCGCTTCGCCGCCGCGGCAGATCGCGGGAATGGTCTGCAGGTGGCGACGCAGCGATTCGATATCCATCGCGGGATCGAGCGCGCGCAGGCGCGCCTCGTCCAGTTCGATGCGCGCCTCGAGGAAGCCCGCGCGCTCGCACGACAGGATGATGCCGACGTTGACGAACTCCTCGCGCTCCACGCGCGGGACCACGCGGATCACCGCGTAATCGTACGTTTCAGCCGCGTGCACGGATCGCCTCCTGCACGAAGGCGCCACGCTGCGCCACCCGACGGACCAGGTACTCGACGTAGGCGGCGCGCTGCGTCGCGGGGTCGCCGAAGCCATCGGGGCCTTGCAGCCAGGCGTCGGGTACCTCGGCCACGATCGTTGCGATCACGTCGTCCGCCAGGGCCGATGCCAGCTCGCCATCGACATCGGCCAACCGGGACGCCCAGCGCAGCAGCACGTGGTCGTGGATCAGCGGAAACGGCTTGCCGGCTCCGGTGGTATCGCCATCCCAGCCGTGGTGGAAATACAACGCCGCCCCATGGTCGATCAGGTAGAGCCGGCGGTGCCACATCAGCAGGTTGGTGTTGCGCGCCGTGCGGTCGACATTGCTGATGAAGGCGTCGAACCAGACGATCCGCGAGGCGAGGTCCGCGTCGGGCTGTTCCGCCACCGGATCGAAATTGACGGCGCCGGGCAGGTAGTCCATCGCCAGGTTGAGCCCTGCACTGGCCTTGATCAGGTCCTGAATCTCCGGATCGCCTTCGGTGCGGGCGAGGTCGGCATCCAGGTCCATCAGTGCCAGGTGGGGCATCGGCAACTTCAACGCCTTCGCCAGACCGCCGGCGATCACTTCCGCCACCAGCGCCTTCGGTCCCTGGCCGGCGCCGCGGAACTTCAGGACATACAGGCCGTCGTCGTCGGCCTCGACCACGGCAGGCATCGAGCCGCCTTCGCGCAGCGGGGTGACGTAACGGGTGGCGATGCGGAGGGGAAGCGTCATCAGGCCGCTAGGATAGCGCGGCCGCACGGGACGCTCAGGTCGAGCGCGCCACGCCCATGCGCCGCAGCAGCCCGTAGACCAGCGCGCTCGAGGCCACGCCCAGCAGCAGCGCGAACGCCAGCCCGTGGGAGCTGTGCGCGAACGGCAACCCCGGCAGGTTCATGCCGAACAGGCCGGCGACCAGGCTCGGCGGCAGCAGCAGCGCGGTGATCATCGACAGCACGTAGAGATGCCGGTTGGTGCGTTCGGCGAGCTTGGCGGCCACTTCGTCCTGCAGCAGGCGCGCACGCTCCTGCAGGGTGCCGACATCGCCGTCGAGGTCGTCGAAGCGCTGGTTGAGGCGCGCGATGGCGGACAGCAGTTCGTCGTCGGCATCCCCCGCGTGGCGTTGCTCGAACGGCTTCAGCACGCGCCGCATCGCGGTGAGCGGCCGATGCAGGCGCACGGTCTGGTGGCGCAGCTGGGCCAGGTCGCGTCGCTCTTCGCCGATGCTGTCCGCCAGCACGCGGTCCTCGATGCGGTCCAGCCGGGTCGACAGCCCGTCGCTGCTGCGCTCGACCGTGTCCGCGAAGCGACTGGCCACCAGTTCCAGCAGGCGCACCGGCGTCTCCGCAGGTGCGCCTGCGATCAGCGCGCGGCGCGCCGCTTCCACCGACCGCAGGGCTTGGCGGCGTGCGGTGACCAGCAGGTGTTCCGTCATCGCGAAGTGCAGCCAGCCGATGCCGTCGTCGCCCCGCAGCTGGCCCTCGGCCGCCAGGTCGACGCCACGCTGGTGCACCCAGTCGACGAAAGCCCCATGGATCGCGCGGCCTTCGCGTTGCAGGTTCACGTGCGAATCCGGCGACAGCAGTGTGTCGCGCGCGTCGTCGGGGATCGGCAGGCACGCCACCACCTGCGCGCTGCGCACGTCGCTGAGGTCCAGGTGCACCCAATGCCAGCCTGCGTTGGGCGCGCCCGGCGCACCGAAGCCGGTGGATGCGGCGTCGAGCGCGTGCGCGCGCCCTTCGCCATCGAACCGGTACAGCCAGAGCGCACCCGGCAGCCCGCCAGGGGGCGCCGTTAACGCGTGCGTGTCGGAGGATGCGGCCATGCGTGACCGCCGGACGACGGTGGGATGACGGTCAGGCTACCGCCGTCATGTGCCCGTCCCGTGACAGCGGCGGCGCTAGCCGGCCGGTTGCGCTTCCGCGCCGCCGCGCTGCAGCGGATCCGGGAGCGGCTCGCCTTGTGGCGTGAAGGCCAGCGAGACCGAATTCAGGCAGTGCCGCTCGCCGGTCGGCGGGGGACCGTCCGGGAACACGTGGCCCAGGTGCGACTGGCAGCGCGCGCAGACGATCTCCGTCCGGACCATGCCATAGCTGGCGTCGCGGATGCGGCCGATGTGCGCCTCGTCCACGGGCTGGAAGAAACTCGGCCAGCCCGTGCCGGAGTCGAACTTCGCGCTGGAACGGAACAGCGGCAGGCCGCACAGGCGGCAGGTGTAGGTACCGTCCTGCTTGTTGTCCAGGAACACGCCGCAGAACGGCGCTTCGGTACCGTGCTGCAGCAGCACCCGACGCTCGTCTTCGCTGAGGCCGGCGATCAACGCCGTGCGCTGGGCATCGGAGGGCGGGGTGAGGTCGAAGGTAGTCATGGACGTGCTCCGCGGGAGGGATGTCCCCGATATGGTGCCGCCACCCGCATGCCACAACCCTGGTTTACCATCGCCGCGTTCCCCGGGGAGATGGCACGGATGCGATGGAGCTTGGCCTTGTTGATGGCGCTGGTGCTGCCCGCGGCGGCGCATGCGCAGGCCCCCGACGCGCCGCCGCGCGTTGCGCCCGCCCCGGGCTGCCTGGATGCCCGCCAGATGGCGGAAGTGCGCCAGGCTTCGTCGACGGAACTGGCCGTGCAGGGCCGCGACGGGCAGCGTTTCCGCATCGCGCTGTCCAGCGGCTGTCCGGGCGCCGGCGGGGACGATGCCGTCCTGCTGGCCCGCGAAGGCTGGGTGTGCGGCACCGGGAAGGAATATGTGCGCATCGGCGAAGCGACCTGCGCGGTGACGGCCATCGCCACCATCGATGCACGCGAATACGCCGCGATGGCGCGTGCCGCGACGGTGCCGGCGGACGATGGCCTGACCACGCTGGAGACGGTGGAAGTGCGTGCGCCGAAGCGGCGCGGTTTCGCCGGTTCTTCGAGCTTCTGCTTCAACCCGCGCTACCTGCGCGCGTGGTCGGAGGACAGCCAGGGCATGCTGGTGGAGCTTTCGCCGCGACGTTCGGGTGGACACCGTTACTACCGGGTCGAGCTCGCACAGAGCTGCCCGGATCTGGATTCGGCACCGGCCATCACCTTCCGCTCCGGCGTGGGCATCGGCCTCATCTGCGGCAATCCCGGCGACCGCGTCGTCGCCCAGGACAGCGGCGGCAACAGCCTTTTCGATTCGGGCAACGCGGATGCGTGGATCCCCGGCGACGAGCGGCGCTGGTCGCGCCGTGGCATACGGGTGCAGTGTTCGGTATCGGCGGTCTATCCGCACGAACCGGCGCCGCGCGATGCGGCGCCGTGAGCCCCGGGATCAGGGCGTCGAGGTCAGCGCCGCGTTGGCCTTGAACTCGCGGCGCAACCAGTCGTCGACCATGCGCTTCTCGTAGCGCAGCGCATCACTGCTGTTGAGGTTGGATCCGGTCAGGAAACCATGGTCGACGAGCTTGCGCTCGCCTTCGGCGATCACCTGCCCGTCGGGACCCTTCACCACGAAGTTCAGCTTCATGCGCGGCGGGTAGATGTCCTTGACGATGCGGATGTGGTCCATCCCCGTGCGCACGACCGGCTCATAGCGGCCGGCACGCTCGATGTCGGTGATGGTGATGTCCAGGGTCTGGCCACGGGCGAGACGCTGGCCGGCTTCGTCGCGCAGATAGGTCGCCAGATCCGTGACCCACGTGCCGCGCTCTGCTTCCCAGCGGTTGCCGCTGTACTTGAGCTCGCTGAAGGCGGCCGGATCGGTCCAGCTGACGCTCACTGCGCCGCCTTCGGTGGGTACGCTGCGCGGCAGGCCAGGATCGGTGACGTTCCTGGATCTGGCCATGCCGGGTACGGCGATGGCCAGGGCGACGACGGCGGTAAGCAGCAGGGCAGGCGCCTTCATGGCGGGTCCTCCGTAGGTGTCACACGAGAGTGTGCGCCCGCGCAGGAGGGGGAACAACCGGCCTGCCCCGCGTCGTGGCGCGACGTTCAGTCACGGTTTCCGGACGGTTCAGAGGTTGCGCAGGCGCTCGACATCGCGCACCGGTGGAGCACCGAACATGCGGCTGTACTCGCGGCTGAACTGCGACGGGCTTTCGTAGCCGACGCGGTGCCCGGCGCTGGCGGCATCCAGCACTTCGCTGAGCATCAGCCGGCGCGCTTCCTGCAGGCGCAACTGCTTCTGGTACTGCAGCGGGCTCATCGCGGTGACCGCCTTGAAGTGGTGGTGCAGGGCCGAGGCGCTCATGTGCACCTCGCGGGCGATGTGGTCGATGCGCAGCGGTTTGGCGTAATGCTCGCGCAGCCAATGGATCGCTTTCGCCACGCGCTGGCCCTGGCTGTCGGCGATGCCGATGTGGCGCAGCATCGCGCCCTGCGGGCTGCACAGCACGCGGTACAGGATTTCGCGTTCGACCAGCGGTGCGAGCAGCGGGATGTCGCGCGGCGTATCGAGCAGTTTCACCAGCCTGGTCGCCGCGTCCAGCATCTCCACGCTGCTGGGCTGGAGGAACAGCCCGCGCGACGGCGGCGGCAACGGTGCCTGCGCCGATTCGGCCTCGGTGACCATTTCGGCGATGGTGGCGGCCGACAGTTTCAGGATCAGGCACAGGTACGGCGCCTCGGCGGACGCTTCGACCACCTGGCCGGTCACCGGCAGGTCGACCGAAGCCACCACGAAGCGGCTGGCATCGTACTCGTAGACCTCGTCGGCCAGGATCGCGCGCTTGGCGCCCTGCACGATCAGGCACAGCGCGGCTTCCTGCACCCCACGCATCGGCAGCTGCATGGGCGCGCTCAGTCGCGAGAAGTTCAGGGCCGGGATCGCCGTGGTGTGGAAACCGTCCGTGCCGGTGGATCGTTCAATCAGCGCGGCGAGTTCGCGGACGCGGTCATCGAGCGGGGTGGGCGAATCGGGCATGGGAACGCCTGTGGGGTGGACGTGGGGCATGCAGCGAGTCTACGCAGTGGATCCGGCGATGGAATGGGATAGACCGGGCGCTCGCAGGATCAGGCAAGGATCGTGGAGGAACCGGATATCGACGCATCGGCAGCGGCGCCCAGACTGCGCCCCGTCCCGGCGCACCCCGCGCCGTGTTTCCCCCAAACGAGGTATCCCATGTCCGGAATCGAAGGAAAAGTCATCGCCATCACCGGTGCCAGCAGCGGCATCGGTGATGCCACCGCACGCGAACTCGCCCGTCGCGGTGCGAAGGTGGTGCTGGGCGCACGCCGCACCGACCGGCTGGAAAAGCTGGTCGCCGGGATCGAAGCCGCCGGCGGCACCGCCCGCCAGCGTGCGCTCGACGTCACCCGACTCGACGACGTGCAGGCCTTCGTCGACTTCGCCCGCAGCGAGTTCGGCCGGCTCGACGTGATCGTCAACAACGCGGGCGTGATGCCGCTGTCGCCGCTGGCCGCGCTGAAGATCGACGAATGGAACCAGATGATCGACGTCAACATCCGCGGCGTCCTGCACGGAATCGCCGCTGCGCTGCCGGTGATGCAGGCACAGGGCGGTGGCCAGATCATCAACGTCGCGTCGACCGCCGGCCATCGCGTGTGGCCCAGCGCGGCGGTCTACTGCGCCACCAAGCACGCGGTGCTGGCCATCTCCGAAGGCCTGCGCCAGGAGCATGACGATCTCCGCGTCACCGTGGTGTCGCCGGGCGTGACCACCAGCGAACTGGCCGAGACCACCAGCGATGCCGGCATCAAGGCGTGGCTTGAGGATTTCCGCCAAGTCGCGATTCCCGCCGAGGCCGTCGCGCGGGCCATCGCCTATGCGGTGGAGCAGCCGGACGACGTCGATGTCAGCGAAGTCATCGTGCGGCCTGCCGCGAGCGCGAACTAAGCGTTCCATCGCGAGGGCTTGCCGTTGCAGTGGCGGGGGAGTGCAATGGCGCACTCCCCCGTTTCAGGACCCTCGTCATGGAATACCGCTATCTCGGCGCCTCCGGCTTCCGCGTCCCCGTGCTCTCCTTCGGTACCGGCACCTTCGGCGGGCAGGGCGCCTTGTTCAGCGCGTGGGGCAGTACCGACGTGGCCGAAGCGCGCCGCCTGGTCGATGTCTGCCTCGACGCCGGCCTGAACATGTTCGACAGCGCCGACATCTACTCCAAGGGTGCGGCCGAAGAGATCCTCGGTGAAGCGATCAAGGGCAGGCCGCGCGACTCGCTGATCATTTCCACCAAGGCCACGTTCCGGTTCGGCGACGGCGAAAACCAGGTGGGTTCTTCGCGCCATCATCTGATCCACGCCGTGGACGCTGCTCTCAAGCGTCTGGGCACCGACTACATCGACCTGTTCCAGCTGCATGGCTTCGATGCGCGTCCGCCGGTCGAGGAAGTGCTGTCCACGCTCGACACGCTGGTGAAGGCCGGCAAGATCCGCTACCTCGGCGTGTCCAACTTTTCCGGCTGGCACCTGATGAAGTCGCTCGCCGCCGCCGATCGCCACGGGTGGACGCGCTACGTCGCGCACCAGGCGTACTACTCGCTGGTCGGTCGCGACTACGAATGGGAGCTGATGCCGCTGGGCGTCGACCAGGGCGTGGGTGCGGTGGTCTGGAGTCCGCTGGGATGGGGCCGCCTCACCGGCAAGATCCGCCGCGGCCAGGCGCTGCCCGAGACCAGCCGCCTGCAGTCCCAGGCCGCCAACGATGCCGGTCCGCAGGTTGACATGGACTATCTGTACGACGTGGTCGACGCCCTGGACGCGGTCGCGCAGGAAACCGGCAAGTCGATCCCGCAGGTCGCGCTGAACTGGCTGCTGCAGCGGCCCACCGTCAGCACCGTGGTGATCGGCGCGCGCAACGAGGAGCAGCTGAAGCAGAACCTCGGCGCTGTGGGCTGGAACCTCACCCCGGAGCAGGTGGCGAAACTGGACAAGGCCAGCCAGCGCCCGAAGCCCTACCCCTACTGGCACCAGGCCGGCTTCGCCTACCGCAATCCCACGCCGGTCTGATCGTGCCGCACAACGGAATCCCCGCGGGAGCGACGTAAGTCGCGACCGCGCCCATACCCCGTGCAGAAACAAGAACGCGCAGCAGCGCGCCCTTAAAAGAAAACATCGGCTTTCCGTGAGCGGCCAGGTGCGTGGTCGCGATTTACGTCGCTCCTACCGGGTGGGCTTGCTACATTCGCCTTCTCTTCATTCGACTTCCGGGTCCTCCATGCGCCTGTGTGTCCTCGCCGCCGTCCTGTCCGTCGCCTGCGCGCCTGCGTTCGCAGCCACCACCTACGTCAAGGCCGGGCGCCTGCTCGATGTCGAATCCGGTCGCCTGCTGACCGACCAGGCCATCGTCATCGAGGATGCGCGCATCACCGCCATCGGTCCGGCCGCGACCACGTCGGTGCCGGCGGGCGCAACGGTGCACGACCTGTCGACGAAGACCGTGCTGCCCGGCCTGATGGACGCGCACGTACACCTGCATGGCGATGCGGACCTGCAGGGCTACCGGCGGCTGGCGATCTCGCTGCCGGCCGCCGCCATCAAGGGCGCGAAGAACGCGCGCACCACGCTGCTGGCCGGCTTCACCACCGTGCGCGTGCCGGGTTCACCCGGTTACGCGGACGTCGCCCTGCGCGATGCGATCGCAACGGGCGAAGTCGATGGTCCGCGCATCCTCGCGGGTGGCGTGTCCATCGGCATCACCGGCGGGCACTGCAGCGACAACAACCTGCTGCCGGCCGAATACAAGGCGGTGGGCGAGGGCGTGGCCGACGGTCCCTGGGCCGCGCGGCAGAAGGTGCGGCAGAACGTCAAGTTCGGGGCAGATTTCATCAAGACCTGCTCGACCGGCGGCGTGCTGTCCAAGGGCACCGAGGTCGGTGCGCCGCAATATTCGCTCGAGGAGCTGAAAGCACTCGTCGATGAAGCGCATGCGCTGGGCCGCAAGGTCGCCTCGCACGCGCATGGCGCCACCGGCATCCGCAATGCACTGCTGGCCGGCGTGGATTCCATCGAGCACGCCAGCTTCATCGACGACGAAGGCATCGCACTGGCGAAGAAGAACGGCACCGTGCTGGTGATGGACATCTACAACACCGAATACATCCTGGGCGAAGGCGAGAAGGCCGGCTTCCTGCCCGAATCGCTGGAGAAGGAACGCCGCGTGGGCGCCACCCAGCGCGAGAACTTCCGCAAGGCGCACCAGGCCGGCGCGGTCATGGGCTTCGGCACCGATGGCGGCGTGTATCCGCATGGCCTCAATGCGCGCCAGTTCTCGCGCATGGTGCAGTTCGGCATGACGCCGCTGCAGGCCATCCGCTCGGCCACCGTGGTGAACGCACGCCTGTTCGGCATCGACAAGGACGTGGGCGTGCTGAAGCCGGGCTATTCCGCTGACCTGATCGCCGTCGACGGCGATCCGCTGCAGGATGTTTCCGTGCTGGAGAGGGTCGGCTTCGTGATGAAGCAGGGCCGCGTGTACAAGAACGCGAACGAGTGAGCGCCGCCGAATGCCGAATCCCGTGAAGATCGATTTCGTTTCCGACGTCGCGTGCCCCTGGTGCGCGATCGGCCTGGCCGCGCTCGAACGCGCGATGGCGGACATCGGCGGCGACCCGCAGGTCGAGCTGCGGTTCCAGCCGTTCGAGCTCAATCCCGGCATGGAACCGCAGGGAGAATCAATCGCGGAACATCTCGCGAAGAAGTACGGGCTGAGTGCGGAGCAGCTCGCGCAGAACGGCGAAGCCCTGCGCCGGCGCGGCGAGGCGCTGGGGTTCCGTTTCGACCTGCAGAAGCGCGACCGCATCTACAACACCTTCGACGCCCACCGCCTCCTGCAGTGGGCGGCCGAGCGCGGCGCCGCATCGCAGCTCGCGCTCAAGCGCGCGCTGCTGCAGGCGTACCACGGCGAGGGACGGAACCTGTCGGACCGCGACACGCTGGTCGATATCGCCGCGAACGCCGGTCTCGACGGTGAGGACGCGCGCCGGGTCCTCGACACGGATGCGTATGCGCAACAGGTGCGCGAGCGCGAGCGCTTCTACCAGGAGCAGGGCATCCGCGCAGTGCCGTCGGTGATCTTCAACGACCGCCACCTGGTGCAGGGCGGCCAGCCGCCCGAGGTGTTCGAGCAGGCGCTGCGGCAACTGGCAGGCTTGTCCGGACAGTCATTGTAGGGGCGACGTGAGTCGCGACCGCGGGGCGTGCGAGTCCGGATCCGGAAAGCGCGCCGCCCGACAGATGGCAGGGCGTCAGGCGGGGGCGCGATGGGCGCATGCGCTGGCACGACGCTCTTTCATGTCCTGGAGGTCGCGACGGGTGCCGCCGCGGGAGGCCGCCGGATGCTCAGCCGTGCCTCGCCAACAACACGGATTCGTTGCTGGGCATCTCGACGACGACGGCGGTCTGGATGCCGTGGTGCTGGTGCAGCGTGGCGGCGAGCAGCTTGGCGCTCTCGCGCGCATCGCCGAGGTTGTCGAACCAGTCACGGCCGAACTGGCCTTCGTAGAGTTGCCAGCCTTTGTCATTGGCGGCGATGGTGAACAGCAGGCGGGGCATGATGGACTCCGGTCAACGCGCCGGGCAGGGAACCGGCGAGCGCACTGTGCGCGAATGTGCCAGCTCTCACATTCGGCGGATGCCCCGGATCCGCGTAGGAAAAATCCTGCGCGAAGGTAGGAAGGCGGCCGGAGTCAGCGCAGGAGCGGTTCCAGCGCCTTCCACACGTGGTCGCGCAGCTTGGGTTGCGCGCTGGCGACGGGGTGCAGGTTGTCGGCCTGGTAGGCATTGCGGTCCAGCGCGATGGGCTCCAGCAGGAAGGGCAGCAGGGCCGTGCCGTACTGCCTGGACAGCGCACTGAAGTTCTGTTCGAAACCGCGCGTGTACTCCGGGCCGTAGTTCGGCGGCATGCGCATGCCGACCAGCAGGACCTTCGCCTTGCGGGCCTGCGCGGCCTTGATCATCTTCTCGAGGTTGGCGCGCGTCTGCGCGAGCGGCAGCCCGCGAAGACCGTCGTTGGCGCCGAGCGCGATGACGACGATGGCGGGCTGGTGGCGTTGCAGCTCCGCGGCGATACGCGACGCCCCGCCTGCGGTGGTCTCACCGCTGATGCTGGCATTGACCACGCGCCAGCCCGGCCTGGTCTTGGCGATGCGGTCCGCGGTCAGCGCGACCCAGCCCTGCGCGGGCGCAAGCCCATAGGCGGCCGACAGCGAATCGCCCATCACCAGCACGGTGCGTGCGCCCTGTGCCGGCGCGGCCGACGGCGCCTGCGCTGCGGCGGGCCGTGCGGATAATGCGACGAGCAGCAACAGGGCCAGGCCCACGGCCCATTGCATGCGCGCGCCCGCAACCCCATACCTGGTCAAATTAAGAAACATTTAATCCGTGCTCCCGATGATTCACGAAACGACCGACGAGACGATCATGGCCGACGCCAGCAGACTCCACACTGAAGCCCCCGCCGCCGCGCGCCACGCCGTGCTCGACGTGCAGGGACTGGGCAAGCAGGTGCCGTTGCCCGAAGGCGCGCTGACCATACTCGACGATATCGGGTTCCGCATCGAACACGGCGACACGGTCGCCATCGTGGGCGCCTCGGGCTCGGGCAAGAGTACGTTGCTGTCGCTGCTCGCCGGCCTGGACGTGCCCAGTGCGGGCAGCGTGACGCTGGATGGCGAGCGCCTGTCGGACATGGACGAGGACGGCCGTGCCCGCGTGCGCGGCGAGAAGGTCGGCTTCGTCTTCCAGAGCTTCCAGCTGCTGCCGTCGCTGACCGCGCTCGAGAACGTCATGCTGCCCCTGGAACTGCGCGGCGATGCCGACGTGGAGGGTCCCGCGCGGCAGATCCTCGAGAAGGTCGGCCTGGGCAAGCGCCTGGGCCACTATCCGCGCCAGCTGTCCGGCGGTGAGCAGCAGCGCGTGGCGCTGGCGCGCGCCTTCGTCACCCGTCCCTCGCTGCTGTTCGCCGACGAACCCACCGGCAATCTCGACACCCACACCGGGCAGGCGATCATCGAGCTGCTGTTCGCGCTGAACGCCGATGCCGGTACCACGCTGGTACTGGTGACGCACGACGACCATCTGGCGGCGCGCTGCCAGCGGTTGCTCCGGCTCGATGCCGGGCGGCTGCAGGGCGCCGCCGCATGAGGACCCTCGCCCTGGCCTGGCGCCAGTTGCGCCGTGACTTGGTGGCCGGCGACGTGCGCATCCTGTTCGCCGCCCTCGTGCTCGCAGTCGTGGCGGTGACGGCCGTCGGTTTCGTCACCGACCGCGCCGAACGCGCGCTGGCCATCGAAGCGAACCGCCTGCTGGGGGGCGACGTGGTCGTGCGCGGCGACGCGCCGCCGACGGAGGCATTGCGTGCGCTGGCGAATGCGCCCGGCCTGCGCGTGACCGAGACGCAGGAACTGCAGAGCATGATCCGCGCCGGCGAATCGCTGTCGCTGGGCGACCTGCGCGCGCTGGGCGAGGGCTTCCCGCTGCGCGGCAGTTTCCGCGTGATCGACGCCTCCGGCGCTGCCGAGCGCAATGCGACCGGCATTCCCGCGCCGGGCACGGTCTGGATCAGCCAGGCGGGCGCCGAGACGCTGGGCGCCAGGCTCGGCGACGGGATCGGCATCGGCACGCGCACGTTGCAACTTGCGGCGCTGGTGACGCAGGAGCCCGACGCGGCGCTGGATTACTTCAATGTCGCCCCGAAGGTTTTCCTCAACCTCGCCGACCTGCCTTCAACCGGCCTCGTGCAGGAAGGCAGTCGCCTGCGCTACCGCCTTGTCGTGGCCGGCGATGCAGCCGCGGTCGAAACCTTCACCGCCGCCGTCAAACCGCAACTCGCGCGCGGCCAGCGCATGGAAACGATCCAGGACGCGCGACCCGAGGTGCGCTCCGCGCTGGATCGCGCCAGCCGCTTCCTCGGCCTCGCCGCGCTGGTGTCGGTGGTGCTGGCCGCGGTCGCGGTCGCGATGGCGGCACGCCGGCACAGCGAACGCCATCTGTCCGGGACGGCGGTGATGCGCTGCCTGGGTGCGCAGCAGCGCACGCTGGTCGGCATCCATGTAGGCGAACTGGTGCTGCTGGGCCTGGCCGCGTGCACGGTGGGCGTGCTGATCGCCTTCGGCCTGCAATGGGGTATAGGCAGCTGGCTGCAGCAATCGTTGAAGATCGATATCCCGCCGGCGGGCATGTTGCCGGCCCTGCAGGGCTATGGCGTGGGCATGATCGTGCTGCTCGCCTTCGGTGCGCCGCCGGTACTGGCGCTGCGGCGCGTGCCCGCGCTGCGCGTGCTGCGTCGCGACCTGGACCGCACGGAGCCCAGCGCATGGCTGGTCGCGCTGACGGGCTTCGCTGGCCTGGGCGCGCTGTTGTGGTGGAAGGCGGGCTCGCCGACGCTCGGCACCGCGATGCTGGTGGGCATCGTCGGCACGCTCGCCGTGCTCGCCCTGCTGGCGTGGCTGCTGATCCTGCTGGTCCGGCGTGTGCGCTCGCGCCTGCGCGGCAGCCTGCGCTACGGACTGGCCAACGTCAGCCGTCGCGCGGGCACGTCGATCGCGCAGGTATCCGCGCTGGGACTGGGCCTGATGGCGCTGCTGCTGCTGACCTTCGTGCGCACGGACCTGCTGGACCGCTGGCAACTGGCGCTCTCGGCCAATGCACCCAACCGCTTCATCGTCAACGTGCAGCCGGACCAGGTCGACCCGGTGAAATCCTTCATGCAGTCGCGCGGGCTGTCGGCGGTGGACCTGTATCCGATGATCCGCGGCCGGCTGGTCGAGCTCAACGGCAAGCCCGCCAGCGGCGCCGACTACGAAGGGGCCGACGCGCGTGCGCAGCGGCGCGCCGACCGCGAGTTCAACCTGTCGATGGCGGCGACCTTGCGCGACGACAACAAGGTGACCGCGGGCGCGTTCTGGACCGGGCATACCCCGACGTCGCCGGAATTGTCGGTGGAAGAGGGCTTCGCCGAAGACCTGGGCTGGAAGCTCGGCGATCGCGTCGCCTTCGACATTGCCGGCCAGCGTTTCGAAGGTCGCATCACCAGCCTGCGCAGCGTGGACTGGGAAAGCTTCCGGCCGAATTTCTTCGTCGTCGCCTCGCCGGGCGCACTCGACGGCTATTCCGCCAGCTACATCACCGCGGTCAGCGTGCCCTCCGGCGATGCCGCCTTCACCCGCGAACTGGTCAATCAGTTCCCCAATCTGTCGGTGATCGACGTGGAGGCGGTGCTCAAGCAGGTACGCAGCACGGCCGAGCAGGTCTCGCAGGTGGTGCAGGTGGTGTTCTGGTTCTCGCTGGCGGCCGGTCTGCTGGTGCTGATGGCCGCCGTGAGCGCCAGCCAGGACGAACGGCTGCTGGAAGGTGGCGTGATGCGCGTGCTGGGTGGCAGCCGCCGCCAGCTGCGGCTGGCACAGGCCTCGGAGTTCGCCGCCATCGGGTTGTTGGCAGGGTTGGTCGCCGCCATCGCGGCCTCGGTCTTGTCCGGCGTGGTCGCCACGCAGGTGTTCGATCTGCCGTGGAAGGCGAATTGGCAGCTGGCCGCCATCGGCGGTGGCCTGGGCATGCTGGCAGCGCTGGGCGCCGGCCTGTTCGCCACGCGCAAGGTGCTGGATGCGCCGCCGTCGGTGACGCTGCGCGAGCTGCAGGGCTGAAGCGTCTGGCTGGTGTGGGAGCGATGTAAGTCGCGATGGGTTACCGGTAAAGCTTCATCGCGACTTACGTCGCTCCCACAAGAGCGTTAAAAGAAAGGGGCGAGCCGAAGCTCACCCCTTGATGCACACCACCTGGCGCAGCGTGTGGACGATCTCCACCAGGTCGGACTGCGCGGCCATGACCGCGTCGATGTCCTTGTAGGCGGCCGGCGATTCGTCGATCACGCCGGCATCCTTGCGGCATTCGACGTGCGCCGTCGCCTCGCGGTGCTGCGACAGCGTGATCTGCTGGCGCGCCGCGGTACGGCTCAGTACGCGGCCGGCGCCGTGGCTGCAGCTGTGGAAGCTGTCCGCGTTGCCCTTGCCGCGCACGATGAAGCTCTTCGCGCCCATGCTGCCGGGAATGATCCCCAGCTCGCCTGCGCGCGCGCTCACCGCGCCCTTGCGGGTCACCAGCAGGTCCACGCCGCCATGCGTTTCCTTCTGCACGTAGTTGTGGTGGCAGTTCACCGCCATCTTCTCCAACTGGAACTTCGGCAGACGGTGGCGCATCTCCGCCAGTACGCGCGACATCATCGCTTCGCGGTTCTCGCGGGCGTAGTCCTGCGCCCACGAGACCGCTTCCACGTAGTCGTCGAACAAGGGCTCGCCTTCCATGAAGAAGGCCAGGTCCTTGTCCGGCAGGTGGAAGCCCAGCACACGGTGCGCCAGTTGCTCGCGCGCCCGCTCGATGAAGTAGTTGCCGATCAGGTTGCCGGTGCCGCGCGAACCGCTGTGCAGCATCACCCACACGGCATCGGCCTCGTCCAGGCAGATCTCGATGAAGTGGTTGCCGCCGCCCAGCGTGCCGATCTGGCGATCCAGCTTGTCGGTACGGATCTTGCGGTGCTTCTGCTTGATCGCCTCCAGGCGTGGTTCCAGTCCCGACTGCGTGATGCGCGTGCGGATGCTGTCCGGCAGCTTCCAGTGCTCCCCGCCGCGCCCGTTGCCGACCGGCACGCTGCGCTCGATGCTCGAGCGCAGTTGCGCCAGGTTGTCCGGCAAGTCCTTCGCGCGCAGCGTGGTCCGCACCGCAGCCATGCCACAGCCGATGTCCACGCCGACCGCCGCCGGAATGATGGCGCCGCGCGTCGGGATGACCGAGCCCACGGTCGCGCCCTTGCCCAGGTGCACGTCGGGCATCACCGCGACCCACGGGCCGACGAAGGGGACGGCCGCGATGTTCCGCAGCTGCTCGTGGGCGCCCTGGTCCAGGGGTACGCCGCGCACCCAGCCCTTGATCGGCGTGGTGCTGCCCTCGGCGTGCAGCAGTTCAAACGTAGTGCTCATGTTCCTTTTCCTTTCGTCCGCGAGCATCGGCGCCCCGGACGGATCTCTTTCATTGCGTGTTGTGGAGTCGATGCACGCGCAGTTCGCGTGTACCGAGCTGTCGCTTGTGGCGCGCGTAGACCTCGCCACTGCCATAGAGCGCGCGGTCGCCCTGGACGACGTGCCGCCCTGCGCCGCGATGGCCGTGGGCCACGACGGTGCAGCCTCGCACCACGTCGGTGACGCCTCGGCCACGACCGGCGGGCGGGATCAAGGCCAACTCGACCTCGTACCAGATGCCCTTCAGGCGGTGCAGCTGACGCAGCGGCCCCAGGTCGATGCGGTCGGGCGTCTGTTCGAGCATCGACCACGTTACCCGTTCCTGCCGACGAAGCTGCTCGCGTTCGCGATTGCGGCGCAGAAGTCCCGTCGCGGGATCCACGTAGAGCTTCGGTGCCCAGCGGTCGGCCAACGGCATCGGTTGTCCCCAGCCCTTGAGCCAGTGCAGCCGGCCATCGATGATCGACAGCCGCATCGCCACGAAATCGGCCAGGTGCTGGTGGATGTGCTGCTGCACGGTGCTTCGCCGATCAATGCCGGCACAGATCTCCGAATACACCTTGTCCCACGGCCTGCCGACCTGTCCGTGCAGGTAGCGTTCCAGCGGTCGCAGATTCTCGTTGAGCCATTTCCGGTGCTGGTGGCGCCAGCGCAGGCTTTCCTGCATCGGCGCGCCCTCATCGTTGGCGTGCGGCGCACGCTCGCGGGCGTGACTTCCGCCGCGTCGCGGCCGCTCCACGATGACCTTGAACATGTCGTTGCGCATGTGTCGTCCTTTCATCCTTGTGGACCGCGACGGCCGCGTCCATGCGGCCGCCACGGTTTGCTACTTCAATGTCACCAATTGCTTCAGCACGCCATCCAGGCCGCCGAACACGGTGAGCTTGTCGATCTTCTCGGTGACCTTCTCCAGGGCCTCGAGCTCCTTCAGGCGCATCAGCACCGGCGACTCGTCGATCAGCTTCGCGGTGTTGAGCAGGGAGCGCGTGGCGTTCGCCTCCTCGCGGCGGCGGATCACGTTGGCTTGCGCCGTCTTCTCCGCCTGCACCACCCCGTTGAGGATCTCCTTCATCTCGCCCGGCAGGATCACGTCCTTCACGCCCACGCCCAGCACCTCGACGCCGAGCCCGGCCATCTGGCCGCGCACGTAGGCGAAGATGTCGGCGTCCAGCGAGGCCTTGTCGCCCAGCAGTTCGTCCAGCGTCTTGGCGGAGACCGCCTTGCGCAGGCCGTACTGCAGCTCGCGGTAGACGAAGTCGCCGACCTTCGCGACCTTGGTGCGCGCGGCCACCACGTCGGTGACGCGGGTGCTGGCGGCCAGGTTCACGCGCAGGCTGACCTTGTCGCGGGTCAGGAGCTCCTGGCCCGAGACCTCGATCGCCTGCACGCGCAGGTCGACGATGTCCACGACCACGTTCTTCTGGAAATTCCAGAAGGCGTAGCTGCCCGGGGCGAGCGTGCGCTCGAGCTTGCCGTCGATGAACACCAGGCCGGCGAACTCCGCCGGCACGTCGGCCACCACCGCCAGCTTCGACAACGCGCCCAGCTGGCGCAGGCGCCGCGCGACGGCGACGTCCACGTCCGGCTTGGCGAGCGCCACCGCCTGCACGTCGACCTTCACCAGGCCGATCCAGTACAGGCGCCGCGTGCCGGGCGGCAGCACGTCTTCCAGCTTGCCGTTCTTCAGCACCAGGCCCACCTCGTCCACGCCGATGTCGGCGAGGACGAAGGTGTCGCCCAGGCGCTCGCCGAGGCGCGCGATCAGCGCGTCGACGTCGTGGCCGGCGTATTCCGGTGCTGCGATGTTGAAGGTGCGCACCTCGATCCGACCCATCGGGTCGAACCGGCGGTACACGCCGGGCGCGAGCAATTGCTCGAACCGACGGTTGCGATACACCAGGCCGCGCTCGCCGTCACCGATCACGACCCTCTTGGTCCAGAACATGGCGTTGTTCTCCTTGTTGGCTCTGGTGGTTCGATCCGGATCCAACGGATCGCCGCGGTGGATCGAATCCCGCGACGAAAGGTGCCCATCGCGATTCGCGATCGACGGAAGAAGGTGGAAACGCCCCTGGACGGAGGCGATGCGGGCGATCGGCGCTGTCGGCGGAAGCATCGCAACGAGGGCGCGGTCCATGGACTGCGCCGAACGCTGCGCGCTTCGGCGTCGAGGGCGCGGTACCGGCTTCGACCCCGCTGCGCCGCGCCGTCTTCTGCAGTCCATCGCGGAAAGACGGCGCGCCGCACGGGGCGTTCCCTGTGTGGGACTCGCGTCCCGGTGTCATGACGTGAAAGGTCATGTGCCCTTGCAGGCGTTGGAGCGGGAATCGAACCCGCGACACTCGGATTAACTGTCCGATGCTCTACCCATCTGAGCTATCCAGTGGTGGACGAACCGGATTCGAACCGGTGGCCAACGGCATGCGCCGCTGCTCTGCCTCTGAGCTTCCGTCCGCTCGAGGAACACCGTCTCCCACGCTTCGGCATACGCCACGGCAGCGCCGCGCGCACCGGACGGGACGCTAGCCCGTACCGCTGTAGCGTGTTCGATCGATGTTCCCCATTGCCGGCTGTCGCCAACCGGCAATCCGTTCGGGCGCGACGCGCCCTTGTGGGTGTTCTCTCCACGTGCAGCCCGCGTCGGGGCATCACGACGCAGCGCACATGCGCCAGTCGCAGCCGCGCCCCTGCCTCGGGGCGCGCACGCGCGCTACCCGGATGCCCCAGGGCGGAAAGGAACTTCCGTGGTGGAAAGAAACGAACCTCGATGCATGCGCATCCTCCGCGAACGCTGAAAACAAAACGCCCCCGGGTATGGCGACCCGAGGGCGTTCGCGTTCCTCGGGAGATCGGGGTGGCCGATCTCCCAGGGAGTCAGCCGGATGTCAGAAGTCCAGGTGCCGTGCGCGTTCGATATCGCGCAGGTCGCTGCCGTTCGCACGCAGCGCCAGGCCGCAGCGCGATGGCTGCAGGGCGGGCTTGCTGTCGAAGGAATAGGCGGGCTTCATGGGAAGAATTCGATTGCTGAAAAAACGGCCACGTGGCCGACGGGCGCGGACAATACGCCGCTTGTTTGCGATGCGCAACACTTTTTTCATTTTATTTTCGATGCCCGACCAGCGGCGGCGAAATCAGTGGCGAGTGGCTGCCGTTAGAATGACGCCTCATTCCCTGCCTGCGCGTCGCATCGTGGCCTCTCCTTTCTCCGATCCCGCTCTCGATGCCCTGATGCTGCCCTTCGCACAGGGCGTGCTCGCCTGGCCGTCCGGGCCGGTGCTGTTCCTGCGCGCGCGCGATGGCGCCGCGTTGCGCCAGTTCCCGCTGTCGCAGCTGGTATGCGAACAGAGTTTCCGTCCCGACGCCGAACTGCTGGAACGCGATGGCCTGCGCGTCGTCGCCGATGCAGCGGTCGAACCGACGCGCTACGCCCTGGTGCTGGTGTTGCCGCCGCGCCAGCGCGAAGAAGCGCGCGCGTTGCTTGCGCGCGCCGTGCAACTGGCGGCGCCGGATGGCGTCGTCGTCGCCGCGATGACCAACAACGAGGGCGCCAAGTCGGGCGAAACCGACCTGAAGCAACTCGCGGGACTGGCGGGCACGCTGACCAAGTTCCATTGCCGCACGTTCTGGACGCGCAAGCGCGCGGACAGCGTCGACGAGGCGTTGCTCGCGCAATGGTCGGCGCTGGATGCGCCGCGCCGGATCGAGCGTGGCCGCTACCTCAGCCGTCCGGGCGTGTTCGCCTGGAACCGGATCGATCCGGCCTCTGCGCTGCTGGTCGAATGTCTGCCGACGGATATCGCCGGACACGGCGCCGACCTGGGCGCGGGATGGGGATTCCTGTCGCTGTCGCTGCTGGCGCGCAATCCCGGCATCACCGCGCTCGACCTGTACGAGGCCGAGGCGCGTGCGTTGTCGCTGGCCAGGGAGAACCTCGCGGATGCCGGTGCGAGCGCAACGCTCGATTTCCACTGGCACGACGTCACTGCGGGATTGCCGCAGCGCTACGACTTCATCGTCAGCAATCCACCGTTCCACACGCAAAGCCGTGCGGACCGTCCGGACATCGGCCAGCGTTTCATCACTGCCGCGGCCGCCGCACTCAAGCCGGGCGGCCGGTTGTGGCTGGTGGCCAATCGCCATTTGCCGTACGAGCAGACCTTGAATGACAGCTTCGGCGACGTGCGCGTGGCCGGCGAGCGTGACGGTTTCAAGGTGATTGCCGCCACCAAGGCGAGGCGGTGACCGCATGAAGATCGTCAAGCACATCGCCAACCTCGGCTATGGCAGCCGCAAGGACGTGCAATGGATGTTCCGCGAAGGCCGGATCACCGACGCCGCGGGCGAGGTGTTGTACGCCGATGATCCGGTCGATCACGACGCCATCCGCGTGGATGGCGAGCCGCTCGACCCTGCACCGGGCGTCGCGATCCTGCTGCACAAGCCGGTGGGCTACACCTGCTCGACCAAGGACACCGGACGCATCGTCTACGACCTGTTCCCGCCCCGGTTCCGCGATCGCTCGCCGGTGCTGTCCACGGTCGGGCGCCTGGATCGCGAGACCAGTGGCCTGCTGCTGCTCACCGACGACGGTGGCCTGCTGCACCGGATCATTTCGCCCAAGGCCAACCTTCCCAAGGTCTACGACGCGACGCTGGCGCAGGACCTGCGCGGCGACGAAGGCGCGCTCTTCGCCAGCGGCACGCTGATGCTGGAGTCGGAGCAAACGCCGCTTGCGCCGGCCCGCCTGCACGTCATCGATCCGCGCCATGCGCAGCTGACGCTTACCGAGGGCCGCTACCACCAGGTGCGCCGCATGTTCGCCGCCGTCGGCAACCATGTGGAGGCGCTGCATCGCAGTCGGGTGGGCGGACTGACGCTGGACGGGCTGCCGGAAGGCCAGTGGCGCATCCTGGATGCGGATGACCTGCGTCGGCTGTTCGAGGCGACCGCGTGAGCACACCGGCACTGCCGTTCACGCCGGCGGCGGTGATCTTCGACATGGACGGGCTAATGCTGGACAGTGAGCGCGCCATCATCGCGTGCCTGGCGGAGGCGGCGCGCGAGCGCGGCCACGATCTGCCCGAGCTGCTGTGGCTGTCGATGGTCGGCCATAGCGAAGCCGTGTGCCGCCACTTGCTGGACGAGGCAGTCGGCGAGGCGGAGCGAGAACGGATCCTGCGACGCTCGCATGTGCTGTACGACGCCGTTGTCGCGGCTGGCATGCCACACCGGCCGGGCATCATCGAGATGCTGGACTTCCTGCAGGTGCAGGGCATCCCGCGCGCGGTGGCGACATCGACGCGCCGTCCGCTGGCGTTGAAGAAGCTGGAGGCTGCCGGCCTGCTGACCCGGTTCGATGCGATCTGCACAAGCAGCGACGTCGAACATCCCAAGCCTGCCCCGGACATCTACCTGCTGGCCGCGCGATCGCTCGGCATCGAGCCGTCGCGCTGCCTGGTACTGGAGGATTCCCCCACGGGCGTGCGTGCCGCACTGGCAGCCGGCATGTACCCGATACAGATTCCCGACCTGCTGGTGCCGGACGATGCGGTGCGTGCGCTCGGCCATCTCATCCTGCCGTCGCTGGACGATGCGCGACTGTTGCTGGAGCAGCGATTGGCGATGTCTTCGCGTACCTGACGTGGGAGCGACGTAAGTCGCGAAGCTGTTTCAGCGAAAGTCCGAGGCGCTGCTGGGGAATTCGCTGATGGCGCTTCGCGCGGTGTTCGCCAAGCTGACCTCCTTTACAGGAGGGTTGGCATGTCGGGATATTCGGATCTGAGAAAAGGGCGCGTTTCCCAGCCCGGTCGAGCCTACTTGGTGACCTTCACAACAGCGGAACGCAAGCCATTGTTCAAGCAACCAGGGCGGGCCATGGATGCCTGCCGCGCGATGACCTGCTCACGGCTGTGGTATCGCTCGAGACTGCTGTGCTGGGTGTTGATGCCGGATCATTGGCATGGCGTGATCGAGCTGGGCGAACTGGATAGTCTGCCAACGCTGGTCCAGCGATTGAAATCGAACAGCGCCAGGATCGTCCGCTTGCGTCATCCGGATACCGGCCAGGTCTGGGAGAAGGGGTTTCATGATCGCGCGTTGCGCGATGCATCCGGCGTGCTTGCGACCGCCCGATATGTCGTGGCGAATCCGCTGCGTGCGGGACTCGCATGCAGCGTTGGGGAATACGCGTGGTGGGATGCTGTCTGGATAAGCAACGACACGGCTGCGACCGTTTGATGATTGCTGAAAGCGTCGCGACTTACGTCGCTCCCACATCACTTCTCCATCCTGCAGCCTCGTCCTCACTCCGCAAACAGCTTCGCCCAGCCCGCATGTCCCAGCGCATCCAGCGTCTTCACGTTGCGCTCGACGATGATGTCGGGGTCCGGAAAGGCTTCCACCGCGCGATCGATGCTGGCTTCGCGCAGGAGGTGCAGGGTGGGGTAGGGCGAACGGTTGGTGTAGTTGCTGATGTCGTCCGGCATCGTGCCGGCGAACTGGTAGTCCGGATGGAAGCTGGCGACCTGGATGACGCCTTGCAGGTCGAGCGCCTCGACGGCCGCATCGGCATTGTCGAGGAAGTCGTTGTAGTCCAGGAAATCCGTCAGCACATCCGGGTGCACGATCAGCGTGGTGTCGACCTGCTCGGGATCGGTGTCGCGCAACAGCACCAGTTCTTCCGCCAGTTCCTCGAGCAGGGCTTCCGGCGTGCTGGCATCGCTCAGCACGAAGCGCACCTGCTGCTTCACGTACACTGCCTTGGCGAACGGGCACAGGTTAAGCCCGATCACCGCGCGCTCCACCCAGCGACGCGTGGCGTCGATGGGGTCGTTTGCTGCGCCCGTGGTGGCCGGCATATCAGTCACGGAAGTTGTCGAACTGCAGCGGCAGCTCGAACTCGGTCTTCTTCAGCAGCGCGATGACGTCCTGCAGGTCGTCGCGCTTCTTGCCGGTGACGCGTAGCTTGTCGCCGTTGATCTGCGCTTCGACCTTCAGCTTGGCGTCCTTGATGGTGGTGACGATCTTCTTCGCCAGCTTCTGCTCGATGCCCTGCTTGACGGTGATCTTCTGGCGCGCGCCGGCCAGGTTGGTTTCCACATCGCCGAACTCCAGGCAGCGGGCGTCGATCTGGCGCGCGATCAGGCGCGCGCGCAGGATGTCGGTCATCTGCTTGAGCTGGAAATCGCTGGGCGCGGACTGGGTGATCAGCTTCTCTTCCAGCACGAACTTGGCATCCACGCCCTTGAAGTCGAAACGGGTGGAGAGTTCGCGGTTGGCCTGGTCCACGGCGTTGGTGAGCTCGTGGACGTTGACTTCGGAGACGACGTCGAAGGAGGGCATGGGGGATTCCTGTTACCGGGCGCGGAATTCTACCGTGCGCCGGGAAGCCGGATCGCGTCGGCCGAGGGCAGCGCGGTGGCTGGACGTCGTCGCCCCACGAGGCGGCGCACCGTTTCGCACAGCAACAGCGGGACGATCCAGCTGCACCAGAGCAGGGTCGCGATCAGGGTCGGCGACGGCATGAGTCCGCTGGCAATGGCGAGGGGCAGCGACAGGCGGAAGACGATCGGCGCCAGCGTCACCGCGTAGTTGCGGACCATCCAGCGGCGGTGGCGGTCCACGCCTCCGCGCCTGATCGCGATGAAGCCGACCAGCGCGGTGGCCAGCCAAGCCAGTGCGGTCGACGAGAACGCGATGCGGATGGCGAGCGGCGCAGGCGAGCTGGCGATCAGTCCGGCCGCGCCGGTCGCGGCGACCAGCATGCCCGACAGGTAGACGCGGCCCATCACGCGGTGCATGCGCGGATGGCGTCGGCGCGACTGGGTGAAGAACTGCACCGGACCCAGCAATACCGTCGTGAGTCCGCCGGCCAGATGCATCCACAGCCAGCCCCGCCTCGTCATGAACATGCCGTAGGCGGTCGAATCGAGATGCCGATATTTCCCATACGCGGCGATCAGGAACTCGATGCTGGCGAGCCCGAGCAACAGCCACAGCACCGCCCAGGCCAAGCGCACCGCAAGCCGCGAGCGGGGCGATGCAGGGGTGCCTGGAGCGATCACAGTCATGGGCCTGCCTGCAGGATGGACGCGCGCAGGGTAGCGCACGCGCGGCGGAACATGACCAGGGAGGCGATAATGCCGCATGACCACCCCCCGTTCCTCGCTTACGTCCGCCGTCCTGCTGATGCTGGCCGCGGTGCTGCTGTTCGCGCTGATGGATGCCGGCCTGAAGCTGCTCTCTGCGCAGTACCCGCCGCTGCAGGTCGCAGCGCTGCGTGGGCTGTCTTCGCTGCCGCTGGTGGCGATCTGGGTGCTGGCGACGGTGCCGGCCGTTTCCCTGTTGCGCGTGCACTGGCCGCTGCACCTGCTGCGCGGCGCGCTGGGCATCGCGATGATGGCCGGCTTCGTCTACGGCTTGCGCACCATGCCCTTGTCCACGGCCTATGCGATCACCTTCGTGGCGCCGCTGCTGGTCACCGCGATGGCGGGGCCGCTGTTGAAGGAGCGGGTGGGGGCGGGGCGCTGGACCGCGATCGTCATCGGTCTGGTCGGCGTCCTGGTGATCCTGCGGCCGACCGGCGAAGGCATGTTGACCGCCGGTGGCCTGGCCATTCTCGTTGCGGCCATCTGCTATGCGCTGGGCGCGGTCACCGTGCGCATGCTCGCGCAACGCGACAGCACGCAGGCGCTGGTGCTCTGGTTCGTCGTGCTGCTGTCGCTCGGGGCGTCGTTGCTGGCACTGCCCGCATGGAAGCCGCTGCAGGCCTCGCACGGCTGGATCATCGCCGGGGTGGGCGTGTCCGGCTCGCTGGCGCAGGTCGCGCTGACCGAAGCCTTCCGCCGCGGCGAGGCGTCGTTGATCGCGCCGCTCGAATACACCGCGCTGATCTGGGGCGTGATCCTCGATGTCACGCTGTGGTCGGTGCTGCCCGACGGCGTGACCTGGATCGGCGCCGGCATCATCGTCGCCAGTGGCCTGTATCTGCTGCGCCGGGAGAACGTGCACGTGGAGTCGGAACACCCCTGACGCCGCCGCGTTTTGCGGCATCATGCGCGCATGCCCATCGTCCTCGTCCTGCTGTTCGTCTTCCTGCTGCTCGCCCTGTGGGTGGTGCTGCTTCCGCTGTCGCTGTGGCAGCGATACCGCTATGGGCGCTCGCGACGCATGGCGCGTGGGTGGCTGCTGGCGCTCAACGCCTGGAGCCTGCTGGTCTCGGTCGCGATCTTCCTCGTCGTCAGTGCATTCGGCCTGATCTGGTGGCCCGACAGCCTGCTGGGTGCGGGCGCGGGATTGGCGGCCGGCGTCATGCTGGGCCTGCTGGGCCTGTGGCTGACGCGCTGGGAAGTCGCGCCGCAGGGCGTGTTCTACCAGCCCAATGCCTGGCTGGCCCTGCTGCTGGTCGTCATCGTCGCCGCACGCATCGTGTGGGGGATGGTGCAGATGGTGGAGTACTGGCGCTCGCAGGCCGAACCCGCCACGCACGCCCTGCTGAGCGGGCATGGCAGCCTGCTCGCGGTCGGCGGCCTGCTGCTCGGCTACTACCTGGTCTACGCCTGGGGCGCCAAGTGGCGCGTCGCGCGCCTGGAGCGGCTGCGGGGATACGGCGCGCATTGACGGCGGAAAGCAGAAAGGCGGCGGGCCCGGAAGCCCGCCGCCCTATCGGCGCGTTGGAGCGATGGATCAGAAGCGCGCGCCGATACCCACGCCCACGACCCACGGGTCGATCGTCAGTTCTTCGCCGGTACCCTGGCCGGCCACGCGCACGCCGGCGTCACCCTTCATGTAGCGCACGTCGGTCCGCGCGAACCAGATTTCGTTGATGTTGAAGTCCATGCCCGCCGTGGCGATGGCGCCCTTGGCGGTTTCCAGGCCCACATGCGCGCCGTCACCGCCGATGCTCTCGTTGCTGAAATTGGACTCGTAGTAGCCCAGGCCCAGGAACGGGCGCATCACCTGGTCAGGCGTACCGAAGTGGTACTGGCCGCTCAGCGCAATCGGCTGCTGGTCGACGGTACCGATCTTGCCGGCGCCATCGGCCTTGACACGGTGGTTGAACTTGTCGGCGGCGCCCCACAGTTCAACGGCGATGTTGGGGGTGGCATACCAGCTGGCGCTGATCACGGGCGCCACGTCACCGTCGATCTTCAGGCCGGGCGCGGGATCGCGATCGGGCTTGAGGATGGCGGCGCCGCCGACCACGGCGAAGCGCTTGCTGGCGGCATCGGACGTCGTATCGGTCGTTGCATCCTGCGCCAGGGCAGGTACGGCAATGAGGGAAGCCAGGGCAATCGTGAGGGTACGAATGGATTTCATGCAGGAATCTCCTGTTCTGTTTTCTTATGTCCCTTCCGTGCGTTGCGATGCGTGATGCGTCGTCGCCGTCAGGGCGAGCGCACCGTAACCACCACTGCATGAATGCCTCCTGCTGCGCGACGTGAACCAATCGAGAACGGCGCTGAAAATGCACCCTTTCGCGCTTCGATTTCACGGTGCCTGCATTTCGCTGAGCGCGTGCGGCCCGTCATTCACGCCCTGCGCCGTGCCAGCGATCGCTACGTGGGGCGCCGCCAGGCATGGCGGGTCGCCCCGGCCTGCGCTACTGTTCGCGCAAACGGAGTGGCGCCATGGCGAGCAGCAAGGCGAAGACGGTCGAGGAATACCTCGCGGAACTGCCCGAGGATCGCCGCACGGTGATCGCCTCGGTCCGCGACCTGGTCAACCGGCACATCCCCGACGGCTACGTCGAGGCGATGAGCTGGGGCATGATCGCGTGGGAGGTGCCGCTGTCGCGCTATCCGACCACCTACAACAAGCAGCCGTTGCCGTATGTCGCGCTGGCCGCGCAGAAGCAGTACTACGCGCTCTACCTGACGGTGTGCTACGCGAACTCCGCGCAGGACGTAGTGCTGCGCAACGCCTACGCGGACGCCGGCATGAAGCTGGACATGGGCAAGAGCTGCCTGCGCTTCAAGAAGCCGGCCGAGCTGCTGCCCGAAGTGATCGGCCGCGTGATCGCCTCCACGCCGGTGGACACGCTTATTGCACAATACGAAGCCAGCCGCGCACGGACGTGACCCGCATGCCCCCTGCCAAACGCAAGCGCCGTACCGGCGCCACGGCGCTGCCGTCGCCCGGCGACCACCTGACCATGGCGGATCTGGCGAAAGTGGCTGGCGTATCGGCGATCACCGTCTCGCGCGCGTTGCGCGACAGCCCGCTGGTGAATGCGGAAACCCGCGCACGCGTGCGCGAGGTCGCCCAACAGTACGGATATTCGTTCAATGTCAGCGCGCGCAACCTCAAGCTCCGCCGCAGCATGACGGTGGCGGTGGTGGTGGAAATGAAGCCCACCGTCGAGCGCCAGATGTCGGGGCCTTATCCGCTCGATCTGCTGGGCGGCATCACCCAGGAACTGACCTCCACCGGCTACAGCGTGCTGCTGACCTCGCTGCAGGGCGGTTCGCTGCCGAACGTGCAGGCCGCCGACGGCGTGATCCTGCTGGGCCAGGGCGCGCATGAGGACGCGATGCACGAAGTGCAGCGCTGGGGCCGGCCGATGGTGGTGTGGGGTGCGGTCAGCCGGCACGAATCGCAGGTCGTGGTCGGCAGCGACAATCGCCGCGGCGGTGCATTGGCGGCGGAGCGTTTCATCGCGCTCGGTCGCAGCCGCCCCGCGTTCCTCGGCGATCCGGCCCATGGCGAGTTCGCCGAACGCCTGGAAGGTTTCAGCGCCGCGTTGGCGCGCCATGGCATCACGCCGATCGCGCCGACCGTCACCAGTTTCACCGTCGGTGCGGGCGCGGATGCGGTGCATGCGCTGTTGCTGGCGAACCCCCAGGTGGACGCGCTGTTCGCCGCCAGCGATCTGTTGGCCATCGGCGCGATCCGCGCGCTGATCGAACGTGGGCGGCGGGTACCCGAGGATGTCTCGGTGATCGGCTACGACGACTCCCCGCTGGGCGCGACCTACGTGCCGCCGCTGACCTCGGTGCACCAGAACTTCATCGATGCCGGCGTGCTGCTGGCCCGCAAGGTGCGCGCCCTGATCGAGGGCGACCAGGCGGTTTCCGAGACGCTGCCGACCCATCTGGTCGTCCGCACGACCTGAGCGCATTGTGCTGCTGCATCGCAGCGGCCACCCGGTGGACATCCGGGCGCGTCGATCCGCGTCTTGTTGCCGCCAAACCATTGAATAAAAAGGGTTTTGTCTGTGTCCCTGCCTTGGCGTTGGCAGGGTTCCGGACCTTGAGAGGCATCTTTGACATCGATAACTTGACATCGATAACAACGACTTCTAGCGTGCCCCCGCCCGTGGTCCCGCCACGGCCGGTAACAGGTGAGCACGAGGATGTCGGTGGAACAGAAGCAGGCGCATACATCGGGTCAGGGCACGGCGGGCGAAAGCCGGTCCGATCCCTGGCGGCTTACCCAACGGGCGTTCGACGCCGAGCGCGCGGCGCGTGATGAAACCCTGTTCGCCCTCGCCAACGGCACCCTGGGTGTGCGCGGGGCGCTGGAGGAAGACGACAGCCCCAGCGACGGCACGTTCCTGTCGAGCGTGTTCGAGCAGAACCCCATCCACTACCACGAGCGTTTCCCCGGCTTCACCCGCAGCACCGACACGCGGGTGCCGGTCGCCGAGGGCAAGCACCTCCGGCTGCAACTCGGCGACACGCCGCTGCGCCTGCAGGAAGCGGAGTGGCTCGACTTCGAGCGCACGCTGGATCTCGCCGCCGGGGCGCTCGAGCGCCGCCTGCGCCTGAAAACCGCGCAGGGGCATACGCTCGAGATTCGCGCGCGCCGCGTGGTGCCGCTGGCCGAGCGCGCGTTGCTCGCCATCCGGTTCGAAGTGGCGTCCATCGACTATGCGGGCCCACTGACGCTGTGTTCATCGATCGAGACCGGACGCCCGGCTGTCGAACAGGGCGATGATCCCCGCATCGGCGTGCACGGCGGCAAAGAGTTGCACGTCGCGGACGAGCACGCCGATGCCCAAGGCGCCCGGCTGACGCAGCGCACCCATCACAGCGGCGTCGCCCTGGTGTGCGCACAGCAGCACCGGCTGTCGCCGGGCTTGGTGTTCACCGTCGCGCAGGCGGGCGATGGCCGCGTGGAGCAGCGCTTCGGCGCCACGCTGACGCCAGGGGCGTCCGTGGTGATCGAGAAATACGTCGCTTACGACGACGGCAACGGCCAGGCGCTGGACGGCGTGGACGCCGTGCTGGCGCTCGCATTGCACGACGGTTTCGACGGCATCGCGGCCGCGCAGGCCGACGCCATGCATGCGTTCTGGCAGCGCGCCGGCCTGTCCGTGGAGGGCGATGCCGCGGCGGAACTCGCGCTGCGCTTCAACTTGTTCCACCTGCTGCAGTCGGCCGGACGCGACGGCATCAACGGCACGGCCGCAAAGGGCATCACGGGCGAAGGCTATGAAGGCCACTGCTTCTGGGATACCGAAGCTTTCGTGCTGCCGGTCATGGCGTTCACCGCGCCGGACGTGGCGCGCGCGATGCTGATGTACCGCTTCCGCACGCTGGACGGCGCACGCGACACCGCGCGTGCCATGAACCATCCCCGCGGTGCGCTGTACCCCTGGCGCACCATCGCCGGCCGCGAATGTTCCGCGCACTATCCCAGCGGCTCGGCGGCGTACCACATCAATGCCGCCATCGCCTACGGGATCGGGCTTTATCTCGACGCCAGCGATGATCTCGACTTCCTCAGCGAGGCTGGCGCCGAGATTCTTTTCGAGACCGCGCGCATCTGGCCGCAGGCCGGCCATTTCAATCCGCGGCTCGACGGTGCGTTCTGCATCCACGAGGTCACGGGACCGGACGAATACACCACGCTGGTCAACAACAACTGGTACACCAACCGCATGGCGCAGCGGCACCTGCAGCGCGCCGTCGACGCCTGGGCCCGCCTGTCCGCCGATCGCCCCGACGCACTGCGCACCCTCGCCAGCCGCATCGGGCTCGATGCCGATGAAGTCGCGCTCTGGCAGCGCGCCGCCGACGCGATGCACCTGCCGGTGGACGAGGCGCTCGGCATCCATCCGCAGGACGACGATTTCCTCGCCAAGCCGCGCTGGCCGTTCCCCAGGCGCGAAGGGCCGCATCGCCCGCTGTTGCTCGATTACCACCCGCTCACCCTGTACCGCCACCAGGTCTGCAAGCAGGCTGACGTGGTGATGGCGATGGTGCTGGCTGGCGATGGCGTCGATCTGGGCGCGAAGCGCCGCGACTTCGATTACTACGAGGCCGTCACCACCCACGACTCCACGTTGTCGGCGCCGGTGTACGGCATCCTGGCCAGCGAAGTCGGCCAGGACGGCAAGGCCTGGGACTACTTCGACGCCAGCCTGCGCGTGGACCTGGACGACCTGCACGGCAACACCGACCACGGCGTGCACATGGCGGCGATGGCCGGCAGTTGGTTGGGGCTGGTGCAGGGATTCGGCGGCTTGCGCATCGTGGCGGGCCGGCTGCAGTTCGCCCCCACCTTGCCGCAGGCCTGGAAGGGTTACGGCTTCAACCTCCGCTGGCGCGGCTGTGCGCTGCGCGTGGACGTGGACGCGCGCGGTGCCCGCTATCGCCTCGATGAAGGCGACGCGCTGGCGTTCGGCCACGCCGGCAGCGACGTGATACTGAAGGCAGGGCGCGAAGTCGCGCTGCCGCTCGCCGTGCCATCGCCACCGAAGCTGCCGCTGCCCCGCGCTTGCGACGCGCTGATCTTCGATCTCGACGGCGTGCTGACCGATACCGCGCACACGCATTACCGGGCATGGAAGCGGCTGGCCGACGAGATCGGCGTGCCGTTCGACCTGCAGGTCAACGAACGCCTGAAGGGCGTGGACCGGATGGCGTCGCTGGAGATCATCCTCGAGCGCGCCACGCGAAGCTATTCCAACGACGAGAAGCGCGCGTTGGCCGATACGAAGAACGGCTACTACGTGCAGGAGATCGCGCACGTCGGTCCGCAGGATCTGTTCGACGGCGTGAGCGAGGTACTGGATGCGGCGCGCGCGGCGGGCCTGAAGCTCGGCCTGGCGTCGGCGAGCCGCAATGCGCCGGCGCTGCTGCAGAAGCTGGGTATCGCCGACCGCTTCGACTACATCGCCGATGCCGGGCGCATCGTCCGCGCCAAGCCCGACCCGGCCATCTTCCTCGACGTCGCCGCCGCGCTCGGCGTGCCGGCGCACCGCTGCATCGGCGTGGAAGACGCCGCGGCCGGCATCGAAGCCATCCATGCGGCGGGCATGGCCGCGATCGGCATCGGCGACGCGCGCGCGCTGCGCCATGCCGACGCCGTCATCCCGCACATCAACGCGTTTGACCTGAGGACGTTCGTATCGCCTTGACCGCACGTGGCCACAGAAGCCGCGGTGGGCAGCCAGCCAACAACACGACAACAATGCAAGTGGAGGGAGGGACCATGCAACACACCAAGCACCCGATGCGCTACGCCCTGTCGGCCGCCATCGCGCTGGCGCTATCGCCGGCGCTGGCGAGCGCGCAGGAAGCCGCACCCGCGGCGCCCGCCGACCAGGAGGCCAAGACGCTGGACGCCGTGGTCGTCAGCGGCACGGCCAAGTTCAAGGGCCTGCGCAAGCGCGACGCCAGCTTCTCGATCAGCACCGCCACGCCCGAGCAGATCCAGGAAACCGCGCCCACCAGCACCGCCGACCTGCTGAAGATCGTGCCGGGCGTCTGGGCCGAGGCCAGCGGCGGCGGTACCGGCGCCAACGTCTTCGTGCGCGGCATGCCGTCCGAGGGCGATGCACCGTTCTTCACCCTGCAACTGGACGGCTCGCCGATCTTCCCGCCGCCGACGCTGTCGTTCCTCGAGAACACCACGCTGTTCCGCATCGACGACACCATCGCGCGCGTCGAAGGCCTGCGCGGCGGCCCCAGCCCGATCTACTCGAACGGCCAGCCCGGCGTCACCGTCAACTTCATCCAGAAGAAGGGCGAAGACACGCCCGAAGGCCTGGTGCGCCTGACGGTGGGTACCGACGACCTGCGTCGCGTCGATTTCTACAGCGGCGGCCCGCTGGGCACCGACAGCGGCTGGTACTACAGCGTGGGCGGCTTCTACCGCGAGACCGATGGCGTGCGCCAGACCGGCTTTCCGGTGGAGAAGGGCGGCCAGCTCAGCGCCACGCTGACCAAGCGCTGGGCCGAGGGCGAGTTCAATCTCTACGCGCGCCACACCGACGACAAGAACACGTTCTACACCGCGGTACCGCTGGTCTCGCGCAACAACGGCGAGGACATCTCCGGTTTCCCGGGACTGGATCCCACGACCGGCACGCTGGTCGGCGACGACTTCCGCCGGGTGACGCTGCCGACCGGCGTCGGCAACCAGACGATGACGCGCGACCTGGCCGATGGCCGTGGCGTGGACATCGACGTGTTCGGTGGTTCGCTCGACTGGTATGTCGGCAACTGGACCATCAGCGACAAGTTCAACTACCTGAAAGGCGACGCGCCGACCTACGCGTTGTTCACCGGCGCCAATCCGCAGACGCTGTCGTCGTACATCACCGACACCTACGGCGCGGGCGTGACCGGCACCGGCACCTTCGTCAACGGCGGCGGTACGGTGGACCCGAACCAGCAGGTGCTGACGGCAGGCTTCTGGGTGGTGGAGAAGGAGATCAGCTCGTTCACCAACGACCTGCGCTTCAGCATCGACCTGACAGAACGCAATGCGCTGACCTTCGGCGTGTACTACGCGGACTATTCGTCCAAGGACCGCTGGTGGCTGGGCAACAACATGCTGCTCACCGCGCAGGACAACGCGCGCCGCGTGAACCTGGCGCTGTCCAACGGGCAGGTCGCCACGCGCGACGGTTTCGTGGGCACCGCGTTCTACAACATCCGCGGTGACTACGACGGCCAGAACACGGCCTTCTTCATCGCCGACGAATGGACCGTCAACGACCGCATCCGCCTGGACGCTGGCGTGCGCTACGAGCGGCAGGAGGTCAACGGCACGGTGTGGGACCCGGTCACGGTCGACCTGGACGGCAATCCGAACACGTTGTACGACAACAACACCTCGGTCTCGACCACGCCGCGCAGCATCGACCAGAACGACAGCGACGTGTCATGGACGGCGGGCCTGAACTACACGCTCAACGACAGCGTCAGCCTGTTCGGCCGCGTCAACTCGGGCTTCACCTTCCCGCAGTTCGACAATCTGCGCGACGGCGCCAACAACAAGACCGAGATCGACCAGTACGAGCTGGGCCTGAAGGCCGGCGGCGAGACGTACGAGATGTACCTCACCGCGTTCTACAACGACTTCACGGGCCTGCGTTACCAGGCGTTCGACAACAACGGCAACAACGTCGTCATCATCGGTGACTCGAAGGCGCGTGGCCTGGAGTTCGAGGGCGCGTGGCGACCGGTCGGTGGGTTCGAGCTGGCCTGGAACGCGACCTGGCTGCGCGCCAAGTATGGCGACTTCTCCACGTTCGACGGCAACCAGGTGGTGCGCCAGCCGAAGTTCCGCGCACGGCTGACGCCGAGCTACTACTGGTCGCTGCCGTGGGGCGACCTGAAGGTGTTCACCACCTACACCCATGTGGGCGATCGCTACTCGGATCCCGCCAACGGCCAGGTGCTGCCGAAGTACGACACCTGGGACGTCGGTGCCAGCGCGCACCTGGGCGACCACTGGGAGTTCACCTTCTCGGGCCGCAACGTCACCGACGAGATCGCGCTGACCGAGGGCAATGCCCGCGTGTTGGGCAATGCGACCAGCGGTGGCGTGTTCATGGGACGTCCGCTGGAAGGCACGTCGTACCAGGCCTCCGTCGCCTACCGCTGGTGATGCAGCGCGGCCCGCGTTCGCGCGGGCCGTCTTCCGCCGCCGCGCCGTCTCTCCCCGGCCTGTGGCGGATATCCTCTTCGCACTGGGCGTCGCGCGGCAGGGCCGCGCTGACGTCGCGCACGAACCGACCGGTACCGCCCATGACGCGCACCCGCATGATCCTGGCGATGATCCTGACTTACATGATCTTCGCCATGCTGTTGAACTCCGTGGGCACGGTGATCCTGCAGTCCATCCAGGGCTTCGGCATCAGCAAGGCCGATGCGAGCCTGCTGGAAGCGTTCAAGGACCTGCCGATCGCGGTCACGTCGTTCCTGGTGGCCTCGTTCCTGCCGAGGCTGGGGTATCGTCGCGCGATGATGCTCGGCCTGTCGCTGGTCGCGCTCGCCTGCGCCGCAATGCCGCTGCTGCACGCGTTCTGGGCGACCAAGTTGCTGTTCACCACGGTCGGCGTGTCGTTCGCGCTGGTGAAGGTGTCGGTGTACTCCAGCATCGGCCTGCTGACCGAGGACGCGAAAGGACACGCCGCGTTGACCAGCACGGTCGAAGGCTGGTTCATGGTCGGCATCCTGGGCAGCGCGTGGCTGTTTGCTGCGTTCATCAATGCCGAGGTGCCGGGCGATCCGGTCTGGCTGGACGTCTATTGGGTGCTCGCCGCCCTGTGCGTGGCGGTGGTCGTCCTGCTGGCGACCTGCACGCTGGACGAACGCGCCGCGCAAGATGGACATGCGGCGGGCGAGTCCTTCGTCGACATGTTCCGCCTGCTGGCGTTGCCGCTGGTGGCGGTGTTCCTGGTGTCCGCGTTCCTCTACGTGCTGATGGAGCAGGCGATCAACACCTGGCTGCCGACGTTCAACCGCGAGATCCTGCACCTCCCCACCACGCTCAGCGTGCAGGCGGCCGGTATCTTCGCCGGGTCGCTGGCGCTGGGCCGGCTGTGCGGCGGCGTGCTGCTGCGGCGCGTGCCCTGGTTCTGGTTGCTGAGCGGGTGCGTGGTCGCGATGGCGGTGCTGGTGCTGGTGGCGCTGCCGCTGGCCGCGAACGTGCAGCCTCGCGAAGGCATGACGTGGTGGAACGCGCCGCTGGCCGCATATGTGTTCCCGCTGATCGGCCTGCTGATGGCCCCGATCTATCCGGCGATCAATTCGGTGGTGCTGAGCGCGCTGCCGAAGGCGCGGCATGCGGCGATGACGGGCTTGATCGTGGTGTTCTCGGCGCTCGGCGGCACCACCGGTTCATACATCACCGGACAGTTGTTCGCGCATTTCGACGGGTCGCGTGCGTTCTACCTGCTACTGGCGCCGATGGCGATGCTGCTGGTGTCGATGGCGCTGCTGCATCGCGCCGTGTCGCGGCGCGACCGGACGATGGCGCCGGCCTGAGGGCGCTCGCACCCGCGCGTCGCGGCGCTTGGCGTATCGTGTCGCCTCCTTTCGTGCGGGACCCGACATGAACGCGACCGGCGTGGCCCTGGCCCTCTTCATCGGCATGCTGTTGCCACTGCAGGCGTTGATCAACGCGTCGCTGGGCAAGCAGACGGCCGGCCCCTTGTTCGCCTCGCTGTGCTCGTTCCTGGTGGGCACCGGGGTGCTGCTGGCCTGGTGGTTGCTCACGCGGCCGGTGTTCGTGCCTGCGGCCTTGGCGAAGGTGCCGTGGTGGGCATGGATGGGGCGCGTGATCGGCGCCGTGTTCGTCGCATCGGCGACCTTGCTCGTGCCGCGGCTGGGGGCCGCGTCGTTGATCTGCCTGGTGGTAGCGGGGCAGCTGGTGGGCTCGGTGGTGCTGGATCACTTCGGCGTGCTGCATGCGCGACAGCCGGTCGATGCCGTGCGGGTGCTCGGCCTGCTGCTGGTCGTGGCCGGTGCCTTGCTGGTGGTGAGGCCCTGGCAGGCGACCGCATAGACCATGGACGAGGTGCTGACCGGACTGCCCCCTGTCGTGGCGCCCGATTGCCGTGTCTTGGTACTGGGGTCGATGCCGGGCGCGGCCTCGCTGCAGGCAGCGCGCTACTACGCCCATCCGCGCAACCGTTTCTGGCCGGTGATGGCGACGCTGGCCGGCGTGCCGACCGTGGCATCGTACGAAGAGCGCATCGCGGCGATGCAGCGCGCCGGCATCGGGCTGTGGGACGTGGTCGGGGAATGCCGACGCACCGGCAGCCTCGACAGCGCCATCGTGCGCGGCAGCGAACGACCGAACGCGATCGTGCCACTGATCGCCTCGCTGTCCGGGCTGCGCGCCATCGCGTTCAATGGCGCGACGGCGTCATCGCTGTTCCGCCGCCATGTGCAACCGCACTGGCCAGCGGCATCGCAACGCCGCGTGCAGAGCGTGGCGCTGCCATCGACCAGCCCGGCCCATGCCGCGATGGGACTGGCGGCATTGTGCGAGGCGTGGAGCGTGCTGACGCCGTGGCTGGCAGGCTCAGCCCAACGCGGGGCGGGACTGCGGCCGGACTCGTAGCCACACGGTCTGCACCGCGAGCACGACCGCGACGACGACCGCCACCACCGCGGCCGTGTCGCTGCCTGGCACGGTCCAGCCCGACTGCTTCACGTACACCGCCGCCAAGGCCCACAGCGCGGCCGCGGCAAACAGCAGGTTGCCGCGCATGCGATGGTTCGCCCACAACAGCAGCGCGGTCGCCAAAGCGAACAGCACCAGCGTCCATGGCAGCATGGCGTCGGTCGGCAGCAGCCGGTATGCCACGATCACCTGCGCGGTGTTGAGGAAGGCCGCCATCGACAGCCATCCCGCATGCAGCGACAGCGGCGCCCATGCCCACGCAGTGAGGCCCGGGGTGGTGGTGCGCGCGTCGGAAAGCGCCACCGCGCAGCGCAGCAGGCAGGCCAGCGCCCCCCAGATGATCAACAACGCCAGCCAGAACAGCTGTTGCGAGAACACCGGCATCCACACGGCGGTCAGCGCGAAGCCGCCCGCCGCCCACGGTCGCACACCGGCGAGAGGCGCCGTCGCCACCCGCCGCGAAAACGCCTGCCAGACGCCGAACACGACGTCCCACAGGAAGATCAGGCCCCAGATGGCGAAGGCGTAGCCGGCCGCCACGATGAGCGTCGGATATTGGTCCGAGATCGCACCATTGGTGGGGCCGAACGAACCCTGCTGTGACAGCCAGGACACGACGGGCATGGCGAGCGACAACAGCAGGACGAGCCAGCGCATGGGAACCTCCGGGAAGGGATGGGCGGCGATGCTAGGCGTGGGCCCGTGAACGCCGCATCCAGATACGTGCGAACGCGCATGTCTGATGAACAATGCGGGTGCGTATTGCGGGGTCGCGTGCTGCGTCGTCGTCCGACCAAAGGGATACCACTGCGCGCGCGACGGGGCGCAATGTCCCTCGGGGACAGCAATTAACACGAAGGAGTGGTTGGCGCATCGCGCCACTGCGGACACAATAGGGGTTCCCTTCTTCACGCCCGCACCGGAGTAACGCCATGTCCGACATCAAGGAAGCCAAAGTCCCCGATATCGGTGACTACGACGGCGTACCGGTGATCGAGATCCTGGTCGCCGTGGGCGACACGGTGAAGAAGGACCAGGGCCTGGTCACGCTGGAGTCGGACAAGGCGACCATGGAAGTGCCGTCGCCGTTCGCCGGCGTGGTGAAGGAGATCAAGGTCAAGCTGGGCGACGAGATCGCCGAAGGCGCCGTGGTGGCGCTGATCGAAACCAGCGAAGGCGCCGCCGAGGCCAAGCCCGCCGCCGCACCCGCACCGACCGCCACGGCTGAAACCGGCGCGAAGGTCGAACCGGTCGCCGTTTCGCCGACGCCGGACAAGATTGCCCAGCGCGAGATCGCCCAGGAGCGCGCCGCACCCGCCGCGGCGCCCGCTGCCTCGCGCGTGCTGGACGACAAGCCGGGCATCGATCCGGAAGCCTCGCCGCCGCGTACGCCCCCGGTCGAATTCAACGCCGACCGCGTGCTCCCCGAAAAGGTTGCCTACGCCAGCCCGGCCGTGCGCCTGTTCGCGCGCGAACTCGGCGTGGACCTCAACCAAGTCAGCGGCAGCGAGCGCGGTGGCCGCATCAGCAAGGAAGACGTGCAGAAGTACGTCAAGGGCGCGTTGGCCGGCGGCGTGTCGGCGCCTGCCGCTGCGGGTGCGCCGGCGGCTGCCGGTGGTGGCCTGAACCTGCTGCCGTGGCCTAAGGTCGACTTCAGCAAGTTCGGCGAGACCGAAGTCGTCGCGCTGTCGCGCATCAAGAAGATTTCCGGCGCCAACCTGGCCCGCAACTGGGCGATGATTCCGCACGTCACCCAGCATGACCACGCCGACATCACCGACCTGGAAGCGCTGCGCGTGGCGCTGAACAAGGAGAACGAAAAGGCCGGCATCAAGCTGACCATGCTCGCCTTCCTGATGAAGGCCAGCGTCTCGGCGCTGAAGAAGTTCCCCGACTTCAATGCCTCGCTCGATGCCAGTGGCGAGAACCTCACGCTGAAGAAGTATTTCCACGTCGGCTTCGCCGCCGATACGCCGAACGGCCTGGTCGTGCCGGTGATCCGCGACGTCGACAAGAAGGGCGTCAACGAGATCGCGCAGGAAAGCGGCGAACTGGCGAAGAAGGCGCGCGACGGCAAGCTCGGCCCGGCTGAAATGTCCGGCGGCTGCTTCTCCATCTCCTCGCTGGGCGGCATTGGCGGCGTGGCCTTCACGCCCATCGTCAACGCACCGGAAGTCGCCATCCTTGGCGTGTCCAAGTCGTCGATCCAGCCGGTGTGGGACGGCAAGCAGTTCCAGCCGCGCCTGATGCTGCCGTTGTCGCTGAGCTACGACCACCGCGTGATCGACGGCGCCGCCGCGGCGCGCTTCACCGCCTACCTCGCCCAGCTGCTCGGCGACATGCGCCGCGTGCTGCTCTGATCCGGGAGGCTTGAGACATGGCAAACACGATCGAAGTCAAAGTCCCCGACATCGGCGATTACAGCGATGTACCGGTCATCGAAATCCTGGTTGCCGTCGGCGACACGGTGAAGAAGGACCAGGGCCTGGTCACGCTGGAATCGGAGAAGGCCACGCTGGAAGTGCCCTCGTCGGCCGCAGGCGTGGTGAAGGAACTCAAGGTCAAGCTGGGCGACGCGCTGTCCGAAGGCAGCGTCGTGGCGGTGCTGGAAGCCGCAGGCGCCGCCGTCTCCGCACCCGCGCCGGCCGCACCTGCGGCCCCTGCGGCCCCTGCAACGCCGGCCCCGACGCCGGCTGCCGCGCCTGCGCCTGCTGCCCCGGTCGCAGCACCCGCTGCCTCCGGTGGCGGCGGCCTGATCGAAGCCAAGGTGCCCGACATCGGGGACTACGATGGCGTGCCGGTCATCGAGATCCTGGTCGCCGTCGGCGACACGGTGAAGAAGGACCAGGGCCTGGTCACGCTGGAATCGGACAAGGCGACGATGGAGGTCCCGTCGCCTGCGGCCGGTGTCATCAGAGAGATCAAGGTCAAGCTCGGCGATGAACTGGCCGAAGGCAGCCTCGTCGCGATCCTGGAAGGCGAGGGCGCTGCCGCGGCGCCGGCCAAGTCCGCTCCCGTCACGCCGTCGCCCGCCGCCCCTGCCGCACCGGCCACCTCGGCGCCGAAGCCGGCGCTTGGCACCGGCAAGACGGCCGACATCGAATGCCGCATCGTCGTGATCGGTTCGGGCCCTGGCGGCTACACGGCGGCGTTCCGCGCGGCGGACCTCGGTCTCGACACCGTGCTGATCGAGCGCTACGAAACCCTGGGCGGCGTCTGCCTCAACGTGGGCTGCATCCCGTCGAAGGCGCTGCTGCACGCGGCGGCGCTGATCGACGAGGCCTCGCATTCGGACGACATCGGCATCAGCTTCGGCAAGCCGAAGATCGATATCGACAAGCTCCGCAGCTTCAAGCAGGACAAGGTGGTCGGCCAGTTCACCAAGGGCCTGGCCGGCATGGCCAAGCAGCGCAAGGTGCGCACGGTGACCGGCGTGGCGAAGTTCGTCTCGCCGAACGAGCTCGAGATCGTCGGCAGCGATGGCAAGGCACAGCTGCTGCGCTTCGAGCAATGCATCATCGCCGCCGGTTCGCAGGCGGTGAAGCTGCCGAACTTCCCGTGGGACGATCCGCGCGTGATGGATTCCACCGATGCGCTGCAGCTGGCCGAGGTGCCGAAGAAGCTGCTCGTGGTCGGCGGCGGCATCATCGGCCTGGAAATGGCGACGGTGTACCGCGCGCTGGGCAGTGAAGTGACCGTGGTCGAGTTCATGGACCAGCTGATGCCGGGCGCCGACAAGGACCTGGTGAAGCCGCTGGCCGATCGCCTGAAGAAACAGGGCGTCATCGTTTACCTCAAGACCAAGGCCGCCAAGGTCGAGGCGTCGAAGAAGGGCATCACCGTCGGCTTCGAGAGCGCCACCGAAGGTCAGGCGCCGGAACTGGCGTCGGGCACGTTCGATCGCGTGCTGGTCGCGGTGGGCCGTTCGCCCAACGGCGGCAAGCTGGACGCAGAGAAGGCCGGCGTGACCGTCACCGACCGCGGCTTCATCCCGGTCGATGCGCAGATGCGCACCAACGTGCCGCACATCTTCGCCATCGGCGACCTGGTCGGCCAGCCGATGCTGGCGCACAAGGCGACGCACGAGGGCAAACTGGCGGCGGAAGTGGCCGCCGGCGAGAAGAAGGAGTGGGTGGCGCGCGTGATCCCGTCGGTGGCCTACACCGATCCGGAAATCGCCTGGGTCGGCGTGACCGAGACCGAAGCCAAGGCCAAGGGCCTGAAGATCGGCGTCGGCAAGTTCCCGTGGGTGGCGTCGGCGCGTGCGGTCGGCATCGGCCGCGGAGAGGGCTCCACCAAGCTCATCTTCGACGAGCACACCCATCGCATCATCGGCGCCGGCATCGTCGGCGTGCATGCAGGCGACCTGATCGGCGAACTGGCGCTGGCGATCGAGATGGGCGCGGAAGCCGGCGACATCGGCGCGACCATCCATCCGCACCCGACGCTCAGCGAATCCGTGGCGATGGCGGCCGAGGTCTACGAAGGCACCATCACCGACCTGTACATTCCGAAGAAGAAGTGATCCGCCTGCTCGCCCGAGTCTGTTTGGCGGGCGTCTTGTTGGCCGCCAGCGCTGCTGCGCTGGCGTGCCAGTGCGGTCCGGTGGGTTCGCGTGATCTCGACGATCTTGCCGCGCGAAATGCTTACGTGGCCTTGGTCCGGGTTTCCGCTGTCGAACTTGTGCGTGAATCCGCGTTGCGAAATTTTCTCGGCGACACTCCGTCATCAGCCAGGTTGTACGGAATGCCGTATCAGATCGGCGGGGTGGTTGCCCGCTACGTGCTAGTGGAGCAGATAAAGGGCAAGGCGCTCACCGCTATACCCCGATTGGAATACCCGTTGGGGAATAATTGTATGAGTGGTGTAGCGCCGGGAGATTTCCTGCTGCTGTTTTGGGATCGGCCCGGCACCGTGCTCGAACCCACCACATGCGAGCCGCGCATCGTCAATCTCGGAGAGTGGTTGGGCACCCGCCAGCTGATGTTGAAGGATCTTCGGGAAAACGCCGCCTCAGGTCGCTCCATGCATCCCTGTGACCTGGAGTCGGGGCTGTCGGTCGATGACGCGACATGTATCCAGCGCAGAAAGGAGTCCATGGCGTTGGATAAGTCGCTGGGCAACCCTTAGCCGGTCCGCACCGGCGTCGAACGCGTCAGACAGGCAACGGAACGGTTCTCGCGGCACGCCGCGCCTCGATCCGCTTCCATACCTTCTCGTGGAAGTGGAAAACGACGGTATTGCAGGCCGGTTCGATCAGCGCCAGCGCGCCGCCCACCAGCAGGCTGCCGGTGAACAGGTAGCCCAGGGTGAAGGCCACCGAGAAATGCAGGATCGCGAAGCTCAGGGTCTTGTTCACGGCGGGGCTCCAGATGAGAACAGGTCTCAAGTATGGGCGCCCCGCACGTGCCGTCCAATGAAACATTTCGCTGGGATCGATAAGCGAGATCTATCGATAGGGCCGGATCAGAACCGGAATGTCACGCCTGCCATGGGTCCGTGGACCTTGAACTGGCCGGTCAGCTTGCCGGTGACCTCGACGGTTCCGACACCGGACTCGGGCGGCGCCTCGAAGGATCCGCGATAGTCGTTGGCGAGCTTGAGGCGGAACCAGTCATAGCCGACGTGAATCCCCAGGCGCTCGGTGACCAGGTACTCGAGGATCAGGCCGCCGCGCTCGAAATGTCCGCGCTCCTCGACGAAGTCACCCCAGCGCGTGTCCAGGTACTGGGCCTGGGCCTCGATACGCAGTCGCTCGGTCGGCGCCCAGCTCACGCGGGTGTGCAGGTTCGGCGAGGTCCCGTCCTTCTTCCAGCGGAAAGACTCCCACTGCGGATCGATCTCGCCCGTGCCGGTGCTGGTACCGGTGCCGCGCGCCTCCAGCACCGCGTGGGTGACGCCGGCGCCAAGGCCCCACTGGAAGCGCGGGGTGTCGATGACCGCGAACTCGTAATTCAGGCTGGCCAGTTCGAAGCTCAGGCGGCCGTCGACGTCGATGGCGGGGATTTCGACCGGTTCGCCGGGAATCTCGACCTCGTCGAAAATGTTGCCGGGGTCGACCCAGTCGCCATCGAAGTTCCACGACTGGTTGCGACGGTAGTCGTAGTAGTTCAGGCGCAGCGACTGCCGCGGCGACATGGCGAAGGCAAGCTCGCCGCGCGGCCGCCAGCGGCCATCGGAATCGATGCCGCCCGCCGCCGCCAATTCCTCCGTGCGCTCGCCGTCGGTGGCGACGCCGGTACCGTCGAAGCGGATGTTGGCCTCGGGATTGAAGGCGGACAGGCGGACTTCGAAGCGGGCGTCGTCGCTGAAATCCTGCGCGGCGGCGGTGGTGGCGAGCAGCGCCAGCGGCAGGCAGGCGAGCAGGGAAACGAAGGCGGGGGTGTTGCGGGGGCAGGGCCGGTTCATGGGCGCTCCATGCGTCGAGGGGGAGCACTACCTTCATGGCCCACGGGTCGTCATCGGGTGAATTGGATGAACGTCACGCCCGGCGACGTCTTCCCGATGCCACAAAAAAGTGAAGCCCCGGGGGCAGCCGGGGCTTCGTGGAAGGCCTGTGGCGGAGCATCGGACGAGGAAGTTGAGCAGCAGGCCTTGCAAGGACTGACAGGGAGTTTCCGGCAAAGTTCCGGAGAATTCCCGGGAAAATTCTGAACAGGGGAAACGGTTACACGCAGGCGGCGCAAGGGCTGCGGGCGGCGTGTGCCCCTGAGGCCCGCTTTCTACCTTTGGCGGTTGTCCCGGAAATTGTCCCGCTGCTATACTTTTGCGGCTCGGCGAGGCGCTTTACCGCCTTGTACCCCGCCAATTCCGTAGGGCTTTCGTGTGCTGAATTCCGTCGCTACGGGCCGGCGGCTAGTGTTGCGCGCCGCTGTCTGGCAGACGGGCGCGGTGCTGCTGGTCGCGCTGCTGTTCCTGCTCCGGGGCGTGCCCCAGGCGGTCGCGGCGGCGGTTGGAGGGCTGGCGATCGTGGCCAGCGCGCTGCTGGCGGCCTGGATGGCCTTCGGTGGCGGCGTGCTCGGGGCCGTCTCGGCGGTGCTGAGGCTCGTCGCGGGCATGGTGGTGAAGTGGGTCGTGGTGATCGGCGTGCTGGTGGTTGGCGCGGGGCTGTACAAGCTGCCCCCGCTGCCTCTCCTGGCAGGCGTGATCACCGGACTGGTGGCACAGGTGCTGGTCGCGACCGGCAAGCAGCGATAACCCAACTAGAAAGGTTTCCGACTCATGGCGGGCGAGGCTCTTACTCCCACCAGCTACATCCAGCACCACCTGAAGAACCTCACGGCCCAAGTGGGTGGCGACGGTCCGTTCTGGACGATCAACGTCGACACCTTCGTGACCGCCGTGCTGATGGGGCTGCTGATCGTATTCGCGTTCTGGCTGGCGACCCGCAAGGCGACCGCCGGCGTGCCGGGCAAGTGGCAGGCCTTCGTCGAGATCATGCTCGAGTTCGTGGACAAGCAGGCCCGCGACACCTACCACGGGACCAGCAAGCTGGTGACGCCCATCGCGATCACCATCTTCTTCTGGATCCTGATGATGAACCTGCTGAAGATGATCCCGGCAGACTTCATCGCCAAGCCGCTCGAGCTGATGGGCGTGCATTACTGGAAGCCGGTGCCCACCGCCGACGTCAACGCCACCCTGGGCATGTCGATCAGCGTGTTCTTCCTGATGATCGTCTTCGCGCTGCGCTCCAAGGGCCTGGGCGGCTTCACCCACGAGTTCCTGACGGCGCCGTTCGGCAAGTGGATGATGCCGTTCAACCTGATCCTCAACATCGTCGAATGGGTCAGCAAGCCCATCTCGCTGGCGATGCGACTGTTCGGCAACATGTTCGGCGGCGAGATCGTCTTCCTGCTGATCTGGGTGCTGGGCGGCGCGGGCATCGTCGGCATGCTCGGCGGCGCAGCATTCGGCCTGGGCTGGATGCTGTTCCACCTGCTGGTCATCCCTCTGCAGGCCTTCATCTTCATGATGCTGTCGATCGTCTACCTGAGCTTGTCGGAAGACAGCCACTAACGTTTCCGCTTCACCGTTCCCTTCGTACCATCCACCTTTCAAGCACTTAGTTCCGGAGATCACCATGGAAAGCATCCTCACCAACCTCGCCCAGGTCCAGGCTTCGACCGCCCTCGCCATCGGCATCATGATCGGCCTGGCCGCGCTGGGCGCCGGCCTGGGTCTGGCCATCATGGCCGGCAAGTTCCTGGAATCGGCTGCCCGCCAGCCGGAGCTGATCCCGGTCCTGCAGGTGCGCATGTTCATCACCGCCGGCCTGATCGACGCCGCGTTCATCATCTCGGTCGCCGTGGGCCTGCTGTTCGCCTTCGCCAGCCCGTTCATCACGATCTTCACCGAACAGCTGGCCAAGCTGGCGGGCTGATCCGTCGCGTGCACGCCTGACCGCGCGCTCCGGCCCGCGGTCAGTCACCAGGCGTAGCTGGGCCGGCGCGATGTGCGCGGGCCCTTCATCACCGGCAGGTTTACGATGAATATCAATCTCACTCTGTTCGCCCAGGCGCTGGCCTTCGCCGGCCTGATCTGGATCATTGCGACCAAAATCTGGCCGCCGCTGCTCGCTGCCATCGAAGAACGCCAGCAGAAGATCGCCGAAGGCCTCGCCGCCGCCGACCGCAGCCAGAAGGATCTGGCGCAGGCGCAGGAAAAGGTCAACGAAGCGCTGAAGGACGCCCGCGTCAAGGCCAACGAGATCATCGACCAGGCCCACGCGCGCGCCAACCAGATCGTCGACGCGGCCAAGAACGAGGCGATCGCCGAAGCCAACCGCCAGAAGGAACTGGCCCAGGCCGAGATCGAGGCCGCCGCCACGCGTGCCCGCGAGGACCTGCGCAAGCAGGTGTCCGCACTGGCCGTCAGTGGTGCCGAGAAACTGTTGAAGCGCGAGATCGACGCCAACGCCCACAAGGCGCTGCTCGACGAACTCGCCGCCGAAATCTGATCCGGACGATCTGACCGATGAGCCAGGCCCTGACCGTCGCACGCCCCTACGCCCGCGCCGCCTTCGCGACGGCGCGCGACGAAGGCAACTTCGCCGCCTGGTCGCAGGCGCTGGGTTTTGCCGCGCATGCCGCGGCGGACCCGCGCGTGGCCGCGCTGCTGCCGAATCCGCAGCTGCTGCCGGCGGACGCCGTGTCGCTGCTGTCGCCGGACGGCGCCAGCGATGCGTTCACCCGCTTCCTGGGCATCCTGGCCGATGCGCGCCGCCTGCCGCAGTTGCCGGAGATTGCCGGCCTGTTCGAGGAGCTGCGCGCCGACGCCGAGCATGTCGTGAAGGCGAAGGTCACCTCCGCCACGGACCTGCCCGCCGGCGAACTCGACGTGATCAAGGCCGCCTTGAAGAAGCGCTTCGGTCGCGAGGTCGAGGTGGAGACGGCGGTCGACGCGTCGCTGATCGGCGGCGCCGTGATCGATGCCGGCAGCGTGGTGATCGACGGCTCGCTGAAAGGCAAGCTGGCGCGCCTGCAGTCGGCGCTGACGCACTGAATTCCCATTGAACCGCCGCGCGCAAGCGGGCACACAGGACTTACCCATGGCTACCACGCTCAACCCCTCTGAAATCAGCGACCTGATCAAGACCCGTATCGAGAAGGTCAAGCTGGCCGCGGAGTCGCGCAATGAAGGCACCGTCACCAGCGTGTCCGACGGCATCGTGCGCATCTTCGGCCTGGCCGACGTCATGCAGGGCGAAATGATCGAGCTGCCGAACAGCACGTTCGCGCTCGCGCTGAACCTGGAGCGCGATTCGGTCGGCGCCGTGGTCCTGGGCGACTACGAGCACCTGCGCGAAGGCGACGTGGCCAAGACCACCGGCCGCATCCTGGAAGTGCCGGTCGGTCCGGAAATGCTCGGCCGCGTCGTGAACGCGCTGGGCGAGCCGATCGACGGCAAGGGCCCGCTTGGCACCTCGCTGACCGCGCCGGTGGAGCGCGTCGCCCCGGGCGTGATCTGGCGCAAGTCGGTCGACCAGCCGGTGCAGACCGGTTACAAGTCGGTCGACGCGATGATCCCGATCGGCCGCGGCCAGCGCGAGCTGATCATCGGCGACCGCCAGACCGGCAAGACCGCGATGGCCATCGACGCCGTGATCAACCAGAAGGGCACCGGCATCAAGTGCGTGTACGTCGCGATCGGCCAGAAGGCTTCGACCGTGGCCAACATCGTGCGCAAGCTGGAAGAGAACGGCGCGCTGGCCCACACCGTGGTCGTCGCCGCCACCGCTTCCGAATCGGCCGCGATGCAGTACATCAGCGCCTACTCCGGCTGCACCATGGGCGAGTACTTCATGGACCGCGGCCAGGACGCCCTGATCGTGTACGACGACCTGTCCAAGCAGGCCGTCGCCTACCGCCAGATCTCGCTGCTGCTGAAGCGTCCGCCGGGCCGTGAAGCCTACCCGGGCGACGTGTTCTACCTGCACTCCCGCCTGCTCGAGCGCGCTGCCCGCGTGTCCGAGGAGTACGTCGAGAAGTTCACCGAAGGCAAGGTCACCGGCAAGACCGGTTCGCTGACCGCGCTGCCGATCATCGAAACGCAGGCCGGCGACGTGTCCGCGTTCGTGCCGACTAACGTGATCTCGATCACCGACGGCCAGATCTTCCTGGAAACCGACCTGTTCAACGCCGGCATCCGTCCTGCCGTGAACGCCGGCATCTCGGTGTCGCGCGTCGGTGGCGCCGCCCAGACCAAAATCATCAAGAAGCTGTCGGGCGGCATCCGCATCTCGCTCGCCCAGTACCGTGAGCTGGCCGCGTTCGCGCAGTTCGCCTCGGACCTGGACGAAGCCACCCGCAAGCAGCTGGAGCGTGGCCAGCGCGTCACCGAGCTGATGAAGCAGAAGCAGTACGCGCCGATGTCCATCGCCCTGCAGGCGCTGTCCATCTACGCCGTCAACGAGGGTTACCTGGACGACGTGCCGGTCAACAAGATCCTGGCGTTCGAAGATGCGCTGCACGCGCACTTCACCAACACCCAGGGCGCGCTGGTCGATACGGTCAACAGCACCGGCAACTGGAACGACGAGATCGAAGGCGCCTTCAAGAAGGGCATCGCCGAGTTCAAGCAGACCGGTACCTGGTAATTGCGTAGGGTGGGCCCCGGCCCACCGTTCGTAGGCAGGCGGATCGCAGGTCCGCCCGACGAAGACGAAACAAGCGAGCGAGACATGGCAGGCGGACGCGAAATCAAAACCAAGATCAAGAGCGTGCAGAACACCCGCAAGGTGACGCGCGCGCTCGAGATGGTCTCGGCCTCCAAGATCCGCAAGGCGCAGGACCGCATGAAGACCTCGCGCCCGTACGCGCGGGCGATGAAGCAGGTGATCGGCCACCTGGCCCAGGCCAATACCGACTACCAGCATCCCTTCATGGTGGAGCGCAAGGACGTCAAGCGCGTCGGCTTCATCATCGTGTCGTCCGACCGCGGCTTGGCCGGCGGCCTTAACAACAACCTGTTCCGCAAGATGCTCGGCGAGATCCGCCAGTGGAACGAGAAGGGCGTCGAGGTCGACGTGGTCACCATCGGCCAGAAGGCCTCGGTGTACTTCCGCCGGGTCAAGGTCAACATGCTGGCCAGCGTGTCCCACCTGGGCGATGCGCCCAAGCTGGACCAGCTGATCGGCGTGATCAAGGTGATGCTGGACGCCTACACCGAAGGCTCGCTGGACCGCGTGTTCGTCGTCTACAACGACTTCGTCAACACGATGACCCAGCGCGCGGCGTTCGACCAGCTGCTGCCGCTGCCCGCCGCGGAAACGCAGGTCGCGCACCACGACTGGGACTACATCTACGAACCCGATGCCGAGACCGTGCTCGACCACGTGATCACGCGCTACATCGAGTCGCTGGTGTACCAGGCCGTGCTGGAGAACATCGCGTCCGAGCATGCGGCGCGCATGGTGGCCATGAAGGCCGCCAGCGACAACGCCAACAAGCTCATCGGCACCCTGCAGCTGGTCTACAACAAGGCTCGCCAGGCGGCGATCACCCAGGAAATCTCCGAAATCGTCGGCGGCGCGGCGGCAGTCTGACGCGCGTAGTCACAAGAATTCATCTAGAGGAATGCAGCAATGAGTCAGGGCAAGATCGTTCAGATCATCGGCGCGGTGGTTGACGTCGAATTCGCGCGCAACGAAGTGCCGAAGGTGTACGACGCGCTGAAGGTGGAGAACACCGCCATCACGCTCGAAGTGCAGCAGCAGCTCGGCGACGGCGTCGTGCGCACCATCGCCCTCGGTTCCACCGACGGCCTGAAGCGCAACCTGGTCGCCGTGAACACCGACAAGGCCATCTCGGTGCCGGTCGGCGCGGGCACGCTGGGCCGCATCATGGACGTGCTGGGCAACCCGATCGACGAAGCCGGCCCGGTGCAGGCGTCGGATCATTGGGAAATCCACCGTTCGGCCCCGTCGTACGAGGACCAGTCCTCGGCCACCGACCTGCTGGAAACCGGCATCAAGGTCATCGACCTGATGTGCCCGTTCGCCAAGGGCGGCAAGGTCGGCCTGTTCGGCGGCGCCGGCGTCGGCAAGACCGTCAACATGATGGAACTGATCAACAACATCGCCAAGGCGCACTCGGGTCTGTCCGTGTTCGCCGGCGTGGGCGAGCGTACCCGCGAGGGCAACGACTTCTACCACGAGATGAAGGACTCCAACGTCCTCGACAAGGTGGCGATGGTGTACGGCCAGATGAACGAGCCGCCGGGCAACCGCCTGCGCGTCGCGCTGACGGGCCTGACCATGGCCGAGTACTTCCGCGACGAGAAGGACGCGTCCGGCAAGGGCAAGGACGTGCTGCTGTTCGTCGACAACATCTACCGCTACACGCTGGCCGGTACCGAAGTGTCGGCACTGCTCGGCCGCATGCCGTCGGCCGTGGGTTACCAGCCGACGCTGGCCGAGGAAATGGGCGTCCTGCAGGAGCGCATCACCTCGACCAAGACCGGTTCGATCACCTCGATCCAGGCCGTGTACGTGCCCGCGGACGACCTGACCGACCCGTCGCCGGCCACCACGTTCGCCCACTTGGACGCGACCGTCGTGCTGAGCCGCAACATCGCTTCGCTGGGTATCTACCCGGCCGTGGACCCGCTCGACTCGACCAGCCGCCAGCTGGACCCGAACGTCATCGGCCACGAGCACTACGACACCGCGCGCCGCGTGCAGTCGACGCTGCAGAAGTACAAGGAACTGAAGGACATCATCGCCATCCTCGGCATGGACGAACTGTCCGAAGAAGACAAGCAGGCCGTGTCGCGCGCCCGCAAGATCGAGCGCTTCTTCAGCCAGCCGTTCCACGTGGCCGAAGTGTTCACCGGCTCGCCGGGCAAGTACGTTTCGCTCAAGGACACGATCCGCGGGTTCAAGGCGATCGTCGACGGCGAGTACGACCACCTGCCGGAGCAGGCGTTCTACATGGTCGGCGGCATCGAAGAAGCGGTCGAGAAGGCCAAGAAGCTCGCCGAGAAGGCGTAAGCACGCAGGGTGGGCCCAGGCCCACCTTCGTGGCAACCGGCGGCGGCCCCAGGCCCGCCCTACACGGCAAAGAGAGTTCCATGAGCACCATCCGTTGCGACATCGTCAGCGCCGAGCAGGAAATCTTCCACGGTGAAGCCACCCTGGTCGTCGCCACCGGCGAGCTGGGCGAGCTCGGCATCGCGCCGAAGCACGCGCCGCTGATCACCCGCCTGAAGCCGGGCAAGGTGGTGGTGACGCTGGCCAGCGGCGAGCAGCTGGACTTCGCCATCTCCGGCGGCATCCTCGAGGTGCAGCCGCAGGTCGTGACCGTGCTGGCCGACACCGCCGTGCGCGCGACCGACATCGATGAGGCGCAGGTCCGCAAGGCCAAGGAAGAAGCCGAGCGCGTGTTGTCCCACAAGGACCCGAAGATGAGCGTGGAAGAAGCCCAGGCCCAGCTGGCCATGAGCATCGCCCAGCTCAGCGCGCTGGAGCGCCTGCGCAAGAACCTCAAGCACTGAGGTCCACCGCTTCCGCACCATCGACAACGCCGGCCTAGTGCCGGCGTTGTCGTTTCGTAGCGTGCGCCATGCGCACGATCTGGCGATACCGCCCGCGCCACGCCTTCCCCGGCGCACCGCGGACCAGCCACGGCATCGTGCGCATGGCGCACGCTACACGCGGTCGATCAACGATAGACCACGTGCCGCCAGAGGAAGAAGGCCACAAGGGCCAGCACGCCTTCCACCAGCGGTTTGGCCAGCCAGGCGTGCGCCAGGCCCAGCGACGTGGCCACCCAGGTCACCGCCAGCGTGCTCGCCACCGTCAGTGGCACCCACACCAGCAGGAACTTGGCGAAGCGCCACCAGCCCAGGCGTGCGGCACCCTCGCTCGCGAAGGTCACGCGTCCGTTCAACCAGAAGCCGAGCAGTGCGCCGCCCACGCGGCTGGCGAGATTCGCCGGCGCCGCCGCTACGCCGAGCGCGGTCAGCGCCACGAACAGGGCCCAGTCCACCAGCAGCTGCAGCGCGCCGATGATGAGGAAGCTGCCGCCCTGGCGAAGCAGGACGTGCCTGGAAGACGGAGAGGCCATGCAGCGATGGTAACCCCGGTCGCGCACCGCTTGCCGTGTAAGATGCCCGCGCCCGTCGTCGACCGGACCGTCGCCTTGCGCATCGCCGTACTGATTCCCTGCCACAACGAAGCGCCGACCGTGCAGAAGGTCGTCGCCGATTTCCGCGAGGCGCTGCCGGAGGCCGAGGTGTGGGTGTTCGACAACGCCAGCGCCGACGCCACCGCCCTGCTGGCGGCGCAGGCCGGAGCACAGGTGCGGCATGTACTTGCGAAGGGCAAGGGCAACGCGGTGCGGGCGATGTTCCGCGACGTCGATGCCGATATCTACGTGATGGCGGACGGCGACGATACCTATCCTGCATCCGCCGTGCGGTCGCTCATCGAGGATATTGCGGAGGGACGGGCCGACATGGTCGTGGGCACGCGGCTGGAGTCGCACGATCGTGCCTCTTTCCGTCGCTTCCACGGCATCGGAAACCGACTCGTGCGCGGCTGCATCAGCGCCCTGTTCGGCCACCCGGTCCGCGACGTGCTGTCCGGCTACCGCGTGTTCTCGCGTCGCTTCGTGAAGTCCATGCCGGTGCTTTCGCGCGGCTTCGAGATCGAGACCGAAATGACGGTGTTCGCACTGGCCAATGGCTTCGTGCTGTCCGAACGGGTCATCGAGTACGGCACGCGCCCCGATGGCAGTGAATCCAAGCTCGACACCTACCGCGACGGGATGCGGGTACTGAAGACGATCCTGTTCCTGTTCAAGGACATGCGGCCGCTGCTGTTCTTCGGCGTGCTGGCGGCGGCATGCATGGTATCCAGTCTTGGATTCGGCGCCATCGTCATCCATGAGTTCGCGCGCACGGGCCTGGTCACCCATCCATCAACCGCCGTGCTCGCGGTCGCATTCGCCTTGGTCGGGGTGGTGTCGATCGCGACCGGGCTGATCCTGGATACCGTCAACCGGCGAACGAACGAGATCCAGCGGCTGATCACCGACCAGGTGCTGTCGCAGCGCAGACCGTAGGCGTGGGCGTACCCCGTGCCAGCGGGCAGAGCGCAAGGTCCCCCAGGCTTGTCGACACGGGAAGACAGGGGCCCTGAGCGACCAGACCGTAGGCACCCAACGCCTCGTTCGCCGCTGGCGTGGAGGCCAAGCGAAGCAGGTAGACCGGTCCTTCATGCGACCGAACGCGTTGTTCGGCCGCCACCTGCAACCCCGTGCAGCGCGTCGGCGCCATGAAATTGTTGCGAATCGATACCGCGGCGATTCGCCGAGGCAGGTATGCGACGGTGTACGCCATCGGATCATCGTCCGCCAGCACCACGAGACTGTCGGCGGGCAGCGCCGGCATCCGTACCGACACCATGGGGGTGACGAAGGGCGAGCGACCCCAACTCGGTCGGTTGGTGGCTACGACCAGCAGAACGGCGAGCGCCACCATGGCAGGTCGTACATAGCGGGCTGGCAGCCGCGTCGATACGACGCCGAAGAGGGCGATGGAGCAGAGCAACTCCAGCGCGAACAGGTAGCGGTAGATGCCATAGAGCATTACCCACACGGCAAAGCTGACCAGCGCGAACGCGAGAAGGGCATGGGCGATCGGCATCGCGGCGGCGTCCCGCTGCCGTCCCCGCCACACCGATATCCACCACGCGCCAAGCGAGGCGAAGCCGAGCAGTACGCGGGGGTCGGCAAGCTTCCCTTCCGAGAAGCGGCTGCTGTCGGTCAGCAGATGGAACGGTACCAGCAGGGCATCGATGCCGTGCGGAATGAAACGGCCGTCCTTGTACGCCTGCGGCAGCGCGTCGACCGAACCGAACCAGTCATTGAAGTAGGGAAACAACGGGTTGCCATGCGCCTGCCAGAGGTGGAGTGCCCACGGCCCAGCCGTCAGTGCCGACCCGGCCAGGCCGCCGATCGCCAGCGCCAGGATGCGCAGCGGCAGCCCGCGCATCGGGCCACAGGCCAGGGCGGCCGCGATGAAGCCGATGCAGTACAGCGCGCCGGTGAGCTTCAGGCCCGCGCACGCGCCGGCCATCAGGCCCGCCGGCAGCCAGGTCGCCCATGCGTGGCGGCGTCCCTGCGAGTCCGCGATCCACCACAGCGCCGCCATCACGCCGGCCGCCACGACCGCATCATTGAACGTGGTACCGATGCTGGGCATCACCGCCGCTCCCGTGACGGCGGCCAGACCGGCCATCACGGTACGCGTGGCGCTGCGTCCCAGTGGCCACGCCAGGTCCAGCAGGCGCAGCGCGAAGAGGATCGCGATGAATGAAGGAAGTGCCAGCCACATCGATACGAGCCATCCGGGCAGACCCGCCTTCACCATCCAGGCGAAGGGAATATCGAGCGCCGGGTTGTGCCACGTCTGCAACTGCGCCGCCGCGATGTCATCGCCGAAGCGGCCGTCCAGCAGCGCGGATGGCGTATAGAGGTGGTAGTTGCGCAGGTCCCAGTTCGCGTCCTGCCCCTGCTTGAACAGCGCAAGCAGCACCAGCAGCAGTGCGACGACCCAGGCAAGCCGTCCGTCGCGGAGAGGGGTGGAGCGTATGTGCTGGGTCATGGGCAGGGTCGTGCGGGGACTGAGTTGATACCATCGCACCAAGGTCGAAGGCCGTCATCATCGTAATGGGAAACCACATGAAACCACTCCACGTCGTCATCCTCGCCGCCGGCGAAGGCAAGCGCATGAAGTCCGCGCTGCCGAAAGTGCTGCAGCCCATCGCCGGACGCCCGATGCTGGCGCACGTGATCGAGGCGGCGCGCGCGTTGTCGCCGGCCGGCGTGCATGTGGTCTACGGTCATGGCGGCGACCAGGTGCAGGCAGCCTTCGCCGACCAGCTGGACCTGCACTGGGCGCACCAGGCACAGCAGTTGGGCACCGGCCACGCCGTGGCCCAGGCGATGCCCGATGTCCCCGACGGCGCGCGCGTGCTGGTGCTGTACGGTGACGTGCCGCTGACGCGCAGCGAGACGCTGCAGCGCCTGCTCGATGCGCCCGGGCGGCTCGCGGTGCTGGTGGCCGAGCCGGTCGATCCGACGGGTTACGGACGCATCGTGCGCGACGAGGCGGGCCGCGTGGCCGCGATCGTCGAGCACAAGGACGCCGATGAGGAGCAGCGCCGCATCCGCACCATCAATACCGGCATCATCGCCGCCGACGGCAGTGCGTTGAAGGGGTGGCTGGCACGCCTGTCCAACGCTAACGCGCAGGGCGAGTACTACCTGACCGATGTCTTCGCGATGGCGGCGGAGGAATTCACCCCTGCGGAAATGGTGCTCGTGGGCGAGCCCATCGAGGCCGAAGGCGCGAACGATCCCTGGCAGCTGTCGCAGCTGGAGCGTGCCTACCAGGTTCGCGCTGCACGCGCGCTATGCGTGCAGGGTGCACGCCTGGTCGACCCGGCGCGCTTCGACCAGCGTGGCACGGTCACGGTGGGTCGCGACGTGCAGATCGACGTCGACGTGGTGCTGGAAGGCAAAGTCGAACTGGGCGATGGCGTCGTCATCGGCCCGTTCACGCGCCTGAAGGATGTTTCGCTCGCGGCCGGCACGCAGGTGCGCGCGCATTGCGACCTGGAAGGCGTCACCAGCGAAGGTGCCGCATTGATCGGCCCCTATGCGCGCCTGCGTCCCGGCACCGTGCTTGCCGATGGCGTGCACGTGGGCAACTTCGTCGAAACGAAGAACGCGCGCATCGGCGTGGGCAGCAAGGCGAACCATCTGACCTATCTCGGCGACACCGTCATCGGCACCGGCACCAACATCGGCGCCGGCACCATCACCTGCAACTACGATGGCGTGAACAAGTCCACCACGACGATCGGCGATCGCGTCTTCGTCGGTTCGAACTCCTCGCTGGTCGCGCCGGTGACGCTGGCGGATGGCGCCACCATCGGTGCGGGCTCCGTGATCTCGAAGAATGCGCCGGCCGACACGTTGACGGTGGCGCGTGCGCGCCAGGTCAGCATCGAAGGTTGGCATCGACCGGTGAAGAAGCCGAAGTGACGTAGGGCGGGCTCAAGCCCGCCATGGGTGGGGCATTCGGACGAAAGCCCGTTGAATCGGCATCGCGGCGGCCAGCCCTCACCCCTTGCCCTCTCCCGGAGGGAGAGGGGGAGTCGGTGCCATGCTGGTCCGGCTTCGGGTGCGGACGAGTGGATTCGGTGTCCGGGCTTTGGACAGATCAGTTTTCCGGCAACTGGATCGACACGCACAACCCGCCGCCGTCGCGGTTGTGCAGCGACAGCCGGCCGCCGTGCGCTTCGATGATCTCTCGGGTCAGCGCCAGGCCCAGGCCGGTGCCGTTGCGCTTGGTCGAATAGAACGGCACCAGCGCGTTCTGCAGCACGGCGTCGTTCATGCCGGTGCCGCGGTCCATCACCTCGATGCGCAGCCAGTCGGGCAGCCGCGTCAACCGCACGGACACGCCGTCGGCGGTCGTGCCGGATTCGTGCGCGTTCTTCAGCAGGTTGAGCAGCGCCTGCTCGAGCTGCGCGACGTCGATGCGGCCGTCGATCTCGGTTTCGGTCATCAGCAGTTCGAAACCGATCTGGCGCTGCAGGCCTTCGAAGAAGGCGCGCCAGTGCACTGTCTGCAGTTGCGGCGAGGGCAGCTTGGCGAAGCGCGCATAGCCGCGGATGAAGCCCTCCAGGTGGCGTGCGCGTTCTTCGATCGTGCCGAACACCTCCTCCAGGCGCTCGTATCGTTCACGGCGCACCAGCTCGGCACCGGAATGCGCGAGCGAGGCCACCGGCGCCAGCGAGTTGTTGAGCTCGTGGCTGATCACGCGGATGACCTTCTTCCAGGTCATCACCTCCTGGCGGCGCAGTTCGCTGGTCAGCAGGCGGAGCAGCAGCAGTTCGTGCGGGCGTCCATTGAGACGGAAAGTGCGGCGGGCGAGGTGGTACACCTGTTCCTCGCCGTCCTCTTCCTCGCTGCCGATGGCGAACAGGCTGTCACCGCCCCGGCCCAGTGCTTCGCGCATCTCGACCGGTGCCGCGGCGATCAGCGTGTCGTAGTCCTGTCCCTCGAGCTTCCAGCCGCTGTGCAGGAGCTTGCGGGCCGCGACGTTGGCGAAGATCACCCGACGCACCGCATCGCCTCCCGGGGCGATCAGCAGCATGGCGACGGGCGTGTTCTGCACCATGGTGTCCAGCAGCAGTTCGCGCTGCACCAGGCTCAGGCGCTGTTCCCGCAGTACCTCACCGAGTGCCGCGTGCGACCGCACCAGTTCGGCGAGTTCATCGTTGCCGCGCCAGTGGATGCCGAAGTTGTACTCGGCGTCGCGATAACTGTTGACGCTTCCGGCCAGGGCGCGGAACAGCGAATACGTGCTGCGCAGGCCGCGGCGTATCGCCCACATCGCCAGCGGCAGCACGATGATCGCGGACGCCAGTACGGCGACGACGTCGTCGCCGATCCAGTGCGACAGCAGCACCGGCAGCACCACGGCCAGTGCCAGCAGCGGCAGCAGCCAGGACAGGATGCGGCCGGCGAGCGAGCGACGCATCATGGGGCCTTGATGCCGAAGCGTTCCATGCGCCGGTACAGGGCCTGCCGGCTCATGCCGAGGTCCGCCGCCGCCTGTGCGATGACACCACCGGCGCGCGCGATGGCGGCTTCGATATCGGTACGCTCGGGTTCGGCGGCGACCGCGGTGCGCACCGGCGCCGGTCGCGGCAGGTTGAGATCGGTGGCTTCGATGCGCTCGCCCATCGCCAGCAGGCCGGCGCGCTGGATGACGTTGCGCAACTCGCGCACGTTGCCGGGCCATGCGTGGCGCAGCAACGCGGCGCGTGCGCTCTCGCCCAGTGGCTTGTCGGCGGGCCGGAAACGCTCGGCCAGCGGCAGGATGTCGCCGGGACGCTCGGCCAGCGGCGGCAGCGCGAGCTCGATCGCATTGAGGCGGTAGTAGAGATCTTCGCGGAAGCCGCCCTCGCGGATCATCGCGGGCAGGTCGGCATTGGTCGCGCTGATCACGCGCACGGTGACGTGGCGCTCGCGGTTGGAACCCAGCCGTTCGAAGCGGCCCGTCTCCAGCACGCGCAGCAGCTTCATCTGGCCGGTGAGCGGCAGGTTGCCGATCTCGTCCAGGAACAGCGTGCCGCCGTCGGCGGCTTCGAACTTGCCCTCGCGAGCCTTGTTGGCGCCGGTGTAGGCGCCGGCGTCGGCGCCGAAAAGCTCCGCTTCGATCAGCTCCGACGGCAGTGCGCCGCAGTTGAGCGTGACGAACGGGCCGGACTTCACGCTGGAATTGGCCTGGATGATCTCCGCGATCTTCTCCTTGCCCGCGCCATTCGGCCCGGTGATCAGCACCGGCAGGTCGGAGCGCGCGACTTGGCAGGCGAGCGCGACCACGCGCTCGCTGGCGGGATCCTCGAACACCAGGTTGCGCAGGTCGTACCGGCTGGACAGCTGGTCGCGGCCGCGCCGTTCGCGGCTGCGGCGGCGCTCCAGTTCGGTGCGCGCTTCGGCCAGTTCCAGCAGCGTGTTGACCGTGGCCAACAGCTTGCGGTCGTCCCAGGGTTTGGCGACGTAGTCGGCTGCGCCGGCCTTCACCAGGTTCACCGCGACTTCCAAGTGCGTCCATGCGGTCAGCAGGATCACCGGCATGTCTGGCCACTGCATGCGGATGTCGGCGAACAGCTGTTCGCCCTCCGCGCCGGAGGTGGTGTCCTGGGTGAAGTTCATGTCCTGGATGACCAAGTCGACCTGCTGCTCGCGCAGCACCGCCAGCCCCGCGTCCGGCGATTCCGCGTGCAGCGTGTCGATGTCGTGCAGGGAGAACAGGACTTCCAGCGCCGTACTGACGGCGAGGTTGTCGTCGATGACGAGGATGGTGGGCATGGTGTGGCGGACCGGGGCTTGAGGCGGGTAGCACGTAGCGAGGAGGGAGTGGAGCGTAACGAGGAACGAGGAACGAGGGGCGTTGCGTCCTCTCGCTCCCCGTTCCTTCGCACGCGCTCCCTGCGCCCGGTCGAGTTTACGCGGTACGCGTGGCGACCGCCGGCGGCACCGAGGCCGCCTTGCGTGCGGGGCCGTAGACCGCCACCTGGCCCAGCAACCACAGCAGCACGGCGCCGACGGGCAGGTACAGCAGCGGCAGGCGGGGCAGCTCGTACTTGCCCATCAGCAGCTGGTTGATGCCGTAGGCCAGGATCATGCCGATGACGATGCCGATGGTCGCCAGCAGGAAGTTCTCGGTCAGGAAGTAGCGCAGGATCTGGCCCTTCGTGGCGCCCAGCGCCCGGCGGATGCCGATCTGCTTGGTGCGCTGCTGCACCCAGAAGCTGGCCAGCCCGACGATGCCCAGCGCGGTGACGACCAGCAGCGAGATGATCACGGTGATGAGCAGCCAGGCCATCGCGCGATCGCCGCGGTAGTAGTTGTGCTTGATGTCTTCGAACGTCCCGTCTCGCAGCACCAGGCGGCGGGCACTGTTCTTCTCCAGCGCCGCCAACGCGGCCTTTATCACCTCGGTGCGGCGTTCCGGTGCGGTACGCAGCACGAACGTTCCCATGGTCAGGTCCTTCGCGGGCAGGATCATGGTGAAGCCGCCTTCGGCCGGCCCGCCGTTGTCGTTGGTGCGGATCAGCCGATCGACCACGCCGACCACGCGGTGCGGCGCGTTGTCGGTATTCCATGAGTAGATGTTCTTGCCGACGGCACTCTCGCCGGGAAACAGTTTGTTCGCCAGCTCCCGGCTGAGGATCACGGCCGGCATCACGAACTTGGCGTTCTGCTTGTTGATCTCGGTCCAGCTGACGTATTCGTCCGCGTTGAAGTCGCGGCCTTCCACCAGCTTCAGGCCGAGCGTCTCGACGACCGCATCGCCAAGATAGATGTTCGCCTGCGCACTGGGACGCTCCTGTTCGGGCGCGAGCTGGATGGAGCTGTTCCACGACGAGTTGTCGAACGGCACATGGTTGATGCTGCCGGCGGCCTTGACGCCCGGCAGGGCGCGCAGGCTGGCGACGTCCTGCCTGACCAGCGCATCGGCATTGGGATCTTCGCCGAGGTTGCCCATGCTGATCCGCACGATCTCCTCGTTCGCCAGTCCGGTGGGGCGATCGATGCGCTCCAGCCGCTGGGTGATCAGGAAGACCGCGTTGCAGATGATGGCGCACGACAGCGCCACTTCCAGCACGATCAGGGCGGCGGCCGTCTTGTGGCGGGCCAGGGTGGAAAGGATGGGGCGGATGTCCATGACGTGCCTCTTGGATGGATGGGTCACTGGCTCTTGAGCTGGATGGCGGGCGTCACCTGCATCGCGCGCCAGGCGGGCAGCATGCCGGCGAGCAGGCTGGCGACGATCGCCAGCGCGAAGGTGGCCAGCAGCATCTTCAGGTCCATGTGCGCGAGGTCGGCATAGCCTGCCGGTTGCTGGCGGACCGCCAGCAGGCCGAGCCAGGCGAGTACCAGGCCAAGCACGCCGCCGACCAGGCCGACGGTGCCGGCTTCGACCAGGCATTGCGCGAAGATGGCCTTGCGGGTCGCCCCCAGTGCACGCCTTACGCCGATCTGCGACGCGCGGCCGAGGAATTTCGCCAGCAGCAGACCCACCGTGTTGAGCAGGCAGACCGCCAGGAAGCCGAACGCCAGCCACATCTGCAGGCGCACGTCGCCAGGCACCGCGCCCTGCTTGTCCAGCCACTGCATCACGTTGTGCAGGTCGACGTTGGTGGCGCGCTCGAAACGGCCCGCCGCCCGCTGCTGGTCGGAGTAGTTCTGCAGGTACTGCTTGTAGGCCTCGACCTTGGCCGGCGTGCCCAGTTCCACCCAGTACTGCAGCCATGAACACGGTGCGTTCGGGCCCTGCGAGCCTTCCTCGTCCGCGCTCGAGTCGCCCCAGCAGTTCATGTTGCCCTGCGTGCCCATCTTCACGGCGCGGGAGGTCCAGAAGGGCACGAACAGCTGCTCGACCTCGGTGAAGCGGTCCTGGGTCATGTCGTAGAACTTCGGTGCCGGGCGCCACTCGTCCAGCACGCCGATCACGCGGAAGGTCGCACCGGACGCCTTGATGTCGCGACCGACGCTGTTCGCGCCGCCGAAAAGCTTCTCGTTGAGCGCCTTGGAAATCACCGCCACGCGCGCCCGCGATTCGTCGTCCGCCGCCGACCAGCCGTTGCCGTAGCGGAACGGCACGTCGAACATCGGGAAGAAGTCGGCGGTGGTGTAGCGCGCATCGACGCGGAAGGGTTCGATGCGGCCATCCTCCGTTTCGATCGATGAAGCACCCCCGGTCATGAAGGCCTGGCGGTCGCCCTTCTTGTCGCGCAGCAGGTGTTCGGCGTCGTAACGCGTGAACTGGTCCTCCGGCTCGTCGCCCGGCGTGAAGCCGTTCGCCGATCGCGGGTCGATGCGCGGATAGAACAGCTTGTCGCTCTTCTGCGGGATCGGGTCGCCGGACAGCACGTAGAACACGGTCAGCGTGGTCATGCTGGCGCCGATGCCCAGCGCGATGGCCAGCACCATCAGGAAGGTCAATGCCTTGTTGCGCTTGAAGCTGCGCAGCGCAAGGGAGAAGTAGTAGCCGAACATGCGTGGCTCCGTAGGGTGGGCCCTGGCCCACCATGGGGTTGTCTTGGGTCTGTCTGCGGTGGGCCGGGGCCCACCCTACGCGGACGCGTTGGCTTCGGCGGCGTGGGCCGCGCGCATCAGCGCGGGCTCCACCGACAGGTCGGTGGCCATGCCGTCCACGATGTGCACATTGCGCTGCGCTCGCGCGGCGAGTTCCGGATCGTGCGTGACCATGATGATGGTCGTGCCCTGGCGGTTGATCTCTTCGAGCAGCTCCATCACGCCACGCGCCATCTGCGAATCGAGGTTGCCGGTCGGTTCGTCCGCCAGCAGCAGGCGCGGGCTGCCCGCCAGTGCGCGCGCGATCGCGGTGCGCTGCTGCTGGCCGCCCGACAGTTCGGCGGGGAAGTGCTTCATGCGCGAACCCAGGCCGACGCGCGCCAGTGCGTCTTCGATGCGCTGCTTGCGCTCGGCGGCCGGCATGCCGCGGTAGCGCAGCGGTACGTCGACGTTGTCGAACAGGTTGAGGTCGGGGATCAGGTTGAAGCCCTGGAAGATGAAGCCGATCTTCTGGTTGCGCAGGCGCGAGCGCGCGTCGTCGCCCAGGTGGCTGACGTCCTGCCCGTCGAGGAGGAACTGCCCGCCGGTGAACGTCTCCAGCAGCCCGGCGATGTTGAGGAAGGTGGTCTTGCCGGAACCCGACGGGCCGGTGACCGCGACGAACTCGCCCTCGCGGACATGCAGGTCCAGGGAACGCAGCGCGTGCGTTTCCACCTGTTCGGTGCGGTAGACCTTGGCGACTTGGCGCATCTCAAGCATGGCGGGTTCCTTCTTCGGGTTCTGGTGCGGAATGGATGGCGGGGGAGGGGCGTGGGGGAGCAGCGTGTGGAGTAGGGGAGATCAGTTGACCGAGACGCGCTCGGCATCGCCGAACAGGTCGCTGCCGGAGACGACGACCTTGTCGCCGGGCTGCAGGCCACCGAGCACTTCGATGTTGCTCAGGCTGCTGACGCCCAGTTGCACGGGACGGCGCACGGCGGAACTGCCGTCCATGACGTAGGCGTAGCGACCGCCGCCCTGTTCCAGGAACGGACCCCGTTCGACCATCAGCACGTTGCGGCGCGTATCCATCAGGATGCGTGCGGCCAGGCGCTGGTTCTGGCGCAGGCCCGGCGGCTGCTTGTCGGAGAAGCGCAGGCGGGTGACGACTTCGCCATTGACCACTTCCGGCGACACCGCGGAAATCTCGCCCGGGTACGGTTGGCCGGCGCTGGTGAGCGTGGCCGGCATGCCGATGGCGAGGTCGCGCGCGAAACTCTCCGGCACCTTGATCTCGACTTCGAACACCGACAGGTCCACCACGCTCAGCACGGGCGCGTTGATCGCCACGTTGGAGCGCTGCACGGCCTGGATCTGGCCGACCTGTCCGTCGAACGGCGCGCGCAGGGTCAGGGCATCGACCTGGCGCTGCACCTCGGTCACCACGGCGCGCTGGCGTTCGGCCAGCAGCTGCTTGTTGCGCGCATCCAGGCCCGCACCCTGGCCCTGCAGGCCGGCGTCCTTGCGTGCGTGGGACAGTGCGATCTCGGCCTTGCGCAGGTTGTCCTGCGCTTCCAGCACGTCGACCTGCGGCACCGCTCCGCCGTCGTAGCCACGCTGGTAGCGCTGCAGGGTGCGCTCGGCGGCCTGGCGTTCGATCTCGGCCTGGTCGAGCGCCTTCTGCGCATCGGCGCGGGTGACGCTGGCATCCAGCGTGGCGCGGCTCGCTTCGGCTTCCAGGCCGGCCAGGGTGGTCTGCTCCTGCGCCAGCTTGCTGCGCAGTTCCGGGCTGTCGATCTCGGCCAGCGGCTGGCCCTTGGCGACCTTGTCGCCGGCCACGACCTTCAGCGTGACCACGCCCCCGGCCACGGCATACAGGGTGGGGCTGTTGGCGGCAATCACGCGGCCGTCGGCGGCGATGTCGCGGACCAGGTCGCCGCGCGTCACTTCGGCGATGCGCAGGCGCGCCCCGTCGATGGACGCGGTGCCCGACAGCCAGCCCCGTGCGGCGAACACGATGCCTGCCAGCAGCAGGGCGCCGCCGGCCGCGGGCCATACCCAGCGGCGCCAGGCCGGACGGGTCTGCGAGGAGCTGAGCACTCGGTCTTGCGCGGAGGTGTCCCGAATCATCGGCGGCATGCGTTCTGTGGAATGACCTGCAGGTATCAGCAGGATGCGTGCCAAACGCAAGCGATTGATTCGCAAGGGGGTTGTCCGGGACTGGAGGCTGTCCGGGTGTCCGCGGACACTGCGCGGACAGGGGCTGTCCAGTACCGGACACGTAGAATGTCCGTTCGTTTCACTCAGATGGAAGACACACGCTTATGTGCGGAATTGTGGGCGCGATCGCCGGGCGCGACGTGGTGCCGGTACTGATCGAAGGACTGAAGCGGCTGGAATACCGGGGCTACGATTCGGCGGGCATCGCCGTCGTGGACCAGCAGGACGTACGCCGCGTGCGCCGCACCGGCCGCGTGGCCGAAATGGAAGGCGCGGCCGCTGCCGAGGGCTTCAATGCGAGCCTGGGCATCGGCCATACGCGGTGGGCGACCCACGGCGGCGTGACCGAAGCCAACGCGCATCCGCACATCAGCCACGGCGTGGCGCTGGTGCACAACGGCATCATCGAGAACCATGAGGAGCAGCGCGAGAAACTGCGCGCCCTCGGCTACGTGTTCGAGTCGCAGACCGACACGGAAGTGATCGCCCACCTGATGCACCACCACCTCAAGGGTGGTGATGACCTGCTGGCTGCGTTGCAGCGCACGGTGAAGGAACTCACCGGCGCATATGCGCTGGCGGTGGTGAGCCGCAAGGAACCGGACCGCATGGTCTGCGCCCGCATGGGCTGCCCGCTGCTGATCGGCATCGGCGAAGGCGAGAATTTCATCGCGTCCGACGTGTCCGCGATCCTGCAGGCGACGCGCCGCGTGATCTTCCTGGAAGAGGGCGACACCGCCGAGGTGACGCGCGACAGCGTGAAGGTGTTCGACGGCAAGGACCAGCCGGTGCAGCGTGACGTGCACGTGTCCGATGTGTCACTGGCCTCGCTGGAACTGGGCCCGTACCGCCACTTCATGCAGAAGGAGATCCACGAGCAGCCGCGTGCGATCGCCGACACCATCGAAGCGGTGGTCGACGGCGGCTTCTCGCCCACGCTGTTCGGTGCCGATGCCGAAGCCGCGCTGAAGGACATCGAAGGCGTGCAGATCCTCGCCTGCGGCACCAGCTACTATGCCGGCATGACGGCGCGTTACTGGCTCGAAGCCATCTCCGGCCTGCCGTGCAGCGTCGAGATCGCCAGCGAGTATCGGTACCGCGACGCCTACGCCAATCCCAAGCACCTGATCGTCACCATCTCGCAGTCCGGCGAAACCCTGGACACGATGGAAGCGCTGAAGTACGCCAAGTCGTTGGGGCACCAGCACACGCTGTCGATCTGCAACGTGCCCGAGAGCGCCATCCCGCGCGCCAGCGAACTGGTCTGCTACACCCGCGCCGGCGCTGAGATCGGCGTGGCGTCGACGAAGGCCTTCACGACCCAGCTGGCGGCGCTGTTCCAGCTGACCGTCGTGCTGGGCAAGTTGCGCGGCAAGGTCACGCCGGCGCAGGAAGCCGACTATCTGGAACAGCTGCGGCACCTGCCGGGCAGCGTGCAGCACGCATTGAACCTCGAGCCGCAGATCGCCGCGTGGGCCGAGCGTTTCGCGCCGAAGTCCGATGCGTTGTTCCTCGGCCGCGGCTTGCACTACCCGATCGCACTGGAAGGCGCGCTCAAACTGAAGGAAATCTCGTACATCCACGCCGAGGCGTATCCGGCCGGCGAACTGAAGCATGGTCCGCTGGCGCTGGTGGATGCGGACATGCCGGTGGTGGTGATCGCGCCGAACGACGTCCTGCTGGAGAAAGTGAAATCCAACATGCAGGAAGTGCGCGCGCGTGGCGGCGAGCTGTTCGTCTTCACCGACCAGGACAGCCACTTCAGCGAATCCGAAGGCGTGCACGTGATCCGTACGCCGCGCCACGTCGGCGTGCTCAGCCCGATCGTGCACACCATCCCGGTGCAGCTGTTGGCGTACCACACCGCCTTGGCGCGCGGCACCGACGTGGACAAGCCGCGCAACCTGGCGAAGTCGGTGACGGTGGAGTAGTCGTCCATCCAGATGCCGGAGAGAGGACGGGCCGCGCAATGCGGCCCGTTTCTGTTTGGTAAGACGCGAACTTGCGATCAGGAAGCTGCGGTGCCCGCCGTCGGCAGCGCCAATCGCTTTTCCAGATCTTCGCGCATGTCCACCAGCTCGGTGGACAGCTGCTTCCGCTTGGCCATGCCTTCGCGGTGTATCTCGCGGACTTCCTCCACCGTCCGGATCAGGGTTTCGTTGACGGTGCGCAGGGTCTCGATGTCGATCACCGAGCGCTGGTTGGCGCGTGCGGTGCCGACGGCGGTCGCATGCACCAGCTCGGCGTTCTTGCGCATCAATTCGTTGCTGGCGTCGTCGATGGCGTTGGCCAGTTCCACCGCGTTGCGCTGGTCGGCCAGCGACAGCTGGATAGCGAACTGGTTGCGCCACATCGGGATGGTGATGTCGCGCACGGCGCTGAACTTCTCGATCAGCTGGATGGCATTGGCCTGGATCAGGCGGATCATCGGCAGCGTCTGGTCCGCCGCGTGCTGCAGTACCTGCAGGTCGGACACGCGCTTGTCGATCAGGCGCAGCGCGGTGTCCAGGGCGGCGCGGCGCGTACGGGATTCCTGATCCTCCTTGCCCGCCAGCGTCGCCAGCTCCGCTTCCAGTTCGGCGATGCGGACGCGGCCGGCGGCTACGTGCACGCCGAGTTCGCGACGCTCGTCCAGCACGATGTCGTGCATCTGGTCGTACTCGCGTACGCGCTGCTGCTGGATCTGCTGGGTCTTGCCCACGTCGCCCATCAGCTGGTCGATCTGGCGGTTGGTGGAGCTGTAGCGCTGGACCAGGTCGTCCTTGGTCGCGCGCATCCTGTCGATCAGCGGTCCCAGGATCGGCAGCTTGGAGCGGCCATGGAAGGACTCGAGATTCAGCGAGCGCGCGATGCGCACGACTTCGCCCAGCTTGTCGCCGCTGCTGTCGAGGTCGGCATTGCGGACCTTGTCCAGCAACTGCGTGCTGAAGGCGCTGGTCTTGGTGGTCGCTTCACGGCCATAGGTGTGCAGGTTGCCGGGCGCGATGTCCTGCAGCGCCTTGGTCGCCTCCTGGATGCGCGGGATGTCGGCGCTTTCCAGGCCCAGGTCGGTCAGCAACTGCGGCGACAGCGCCGCGGGCACCAGCGTCTGTTCGGATGGGGTCGTCGTCATGTGGCCTCCTTGGGTAGGGTTCGCTGCGCGACCGCTGTCTGCGTGGCAGACGGGGCGGGCAGGTGTTCGATGTGGGCTTCCAGCGCTTCTATCGTCCGCGTGGCGGAGGATAGCTGCATTCCGTGGTCGGCACCGGCGGCGACACCGAGCTGCTGGTCGAGCAGCACGGTCAGCAGGGGCAATTGCTGCGCGTGGCGCTCGGCGATGGCGAGTGCGTTGGCGGCGACCAGGTCCAGCTGGCTGGCGGTGATCTCGTAGGCGCTGCGCAGGGTGATGAGGTGCGCGAGCCGCGACGTCCCCGCGTGCGAGTCATCCGCGGCCTGCTGGCGCGCCAGGTCGTCGATCTCGCGTTGCAGGCGCGCGCATGCATCACGCAGTTGCTGCGCATGCGCGGCCAGCGTCTCATGCTGTCGGTGCAAGCGGGAGGCTTCGAAGCCGGCCTGCCGCAGCAGGATGCCGCTGCGCTCGCGCAAGGACCGTGCCTCGGCGGCCAGGCGGATGTCGCGGCCGATCAGCCGGCCCCAGAAGCCGACGCTACGGCGCAACGCGCGCGGATCGGCGGACAGCAGCACCGTGCGCAGGTCGCGCAACGTCGCCTGCAGGTCGCCCGCGCCGGCCTGCGCCAACGCACGGATCGCGGCGGCGTGTTCGGCGACGCCGATGGTGTCGGCGTCGGTGGAAGGCGGCAGGCTCACCTCCGCGGCTCCCCTTCTTCATCCTCGCCGGATGTCGACGGCGATACGTCCAGCGTGGGCGTCGGACGCTCTTCCTTGAAGGCGAGGCTGGCGATCACCTGGTCGAATTCCGCTTCACGCGGCGATCTCGGCTTGGCCTTGCGCGCACCGGCAGGCACGGGGGCCGCCACGTTACTGCGCATCGCCTGCGCCAGCGCGACGAGGGCGGCGTTGAGCTGGTCCTGCCGCACCATCGTCTGCTGCAGCGCCTGAAGTACCGGCGCTGTGTCCACGACCGCCGCTGCGGGGGCGGGCGTGACCGGCGTGGCGGTCTCCGGCATGCGCAGGGCGTGCAGGGCGGAGAGCAAGGCTTCCCAGGGCGCAGGTGCAGCCACTTCCACCGGCGCGGGTTCGCTCATCCGCTGCAGGCCGACGGCGATGTCGGCCAGCTGTGCGACCACGCGACCGCCGACATCCGCATCGTCTGCGCCCATCGCCTTGTTGCGCAGGAAGTCCGCCTTGATCTGGTTCCAGCGCGCCTGTTCTTCGCCGGTCAGCATGCTGCGCAACTCGCTGAGCTTGAGCAGGTTCTCTTCGGCCCCGGTGGTCAGCAACTGCGCCTCGCCGAGATAGTGGTCGGAAATCAGCTGCTGCAGCTCGGCAGCGTTCATGACCGGGGAAATCTTCTCCGCCAGCTTGTTCATGTTGCGGTAGCTGCCCTGCAGCCGGAACGGTGGTTCCACCCGGTACTTGTCCGCCTGCGCGGCGCTGGCGATGTACTGCTGGTTGACGCGGTAGACCACGTCACGCACGGTCAGCAGCCGCTGCAGCACGGCGACGATCTCGCCGATCTCCGCGCCGCTGTAGGCATGCGACAGCTGGTTGGTGCTGACGTCCTTGCCGCGCGCCTTGTCGACCAGCAGGTAGAGATCGGCCAGGTCGCGAGTGGCGAGCGGCGCGAGCACCGGGTTCGATGTCAGGCAGTTCTCCACGTAGCTCAGCAGGAAAGCGTCTTCCATTCCGCCGAGCACGTCGCCGAGGTTGTAGATATCGGCGCGGTTGGCCAGCATGTCGGGAATCTTGAAGACTTCGCCCGACTCCGTGTAAGGATTGCCCGCCATCACCACCGCGAACTTGCGCCCGCGCATGTCGTAGGTCTTGGTCTTGCCGCGCCACACGCCCTCGATGCGGCGCGTGCCGTCGCAGAGCGAGATGAACTTCTGCAGGAATTCCGGATGCGTGTGCTGGATGTCGTCCAGGTACAGCATCACGTTGTTGCCCATCTCCAGCGCGAGGTTGAGCTTCTCGAGCTCCTGCCGCGAGGTCGCATCCGGGGCCTGCGCGGGATCCAGCGAGCGCACCTCGTGGCCGAGCGCCGGTCCGTTGATCTTCATGAAGACCAGCCCCAGCCGGTGTCCCACGTACTCCATCAACGTGGTCTTGCCGTAGCCGGGAGGCGAAATCATCATCAGCAAGCCCATCAGGTCGCTGCGCTTGCTCTCGCCGACGGTGCCCATCTGCTTGGCGAGGTTGTCGCCGATTACGGGCAGGTAGACGTCGTTGATCAGCCTGTTGCGCACGAACGAGGTCAGCGGGCGCGCCTTGAACTCGGACAGGCGCATCGCCGCGCGTTCCCGCTGCGCCACTTCGCCGCGCAATGCCTGGTACCGCTGCCATGCCGGCACGAAGTGCTCGCGGTGCGTGGCGAAGCGGGCCGGCAGGTCGTCCACTGCCAGCGCCAGCCGTCCCTCGCGGATGCGCGCGTGCTCGCCCAGCAGGCCGTCGACGGTGGCCATCAGCGTGACGTGTTCGACCACGTGCGTCAGCTGCGGTCCGTGCCGCAGCAGCGCAATCGCTTCCGGCACGTAGGCGGCGAGAGGGGCATGGTCGGGCAGGGCGGCCAACGCTTCGAGCGCCTGCCGCAGCAGCGACCACGCCGCGGCGGGCTTCGCCTCCAGCCGTTGCAGTGCGCTGGCGAGGACGGCACCACCCGCGTCGTCGGTCAGGCGTGCGCGGAAGGCGGACACCAGCGCGTCGGCGTAGTGGGTGAAGCGGAAGGTCGGTGTCGCCGTGGTGACAGTGTCCATCAGGAACGTGGCGGCCGCCTTCGTGTCCGTCCTGGCGAAGGGCAGCGCATCGCGCTGGATCCACTCGGCGAGCGTGGCCGCCAGGTCGTCGCGCAGCGTCGCCATGGCGCGGCCCGCCGGCGACAGCGCATCGATCGCGCGGGCGGCGCGGATGCGCTCGATCGTTTCCTGCGGCACGGCGTCGCTGCGGCACCACCAGGCGACCGCCAGCGCGCGCGCGGACGGCGCGTGCCGCAGGGTGCCCGCGGCATTGCGCAGGGGGAGGAACGCGCGCAGGATCGCGGCCGCATCATGGTCGTGGATGCCCTTCTCGTAGCCTTCGCGATAACGCTGCGCGGCGTACTCGCGGACGATCCTGTCGAGTGCCTCGGGATCGGCCAGTGCGTGTTCGAGCGCCTGCATGCTGAGCCCGGCCTCGCCCGCCAGCGCGTCATCCAGCAGCCGGCATGCGAGGTACTCGCCGCGGTAGAGCGAGGGCGATTCGGATTCGAGGCTGACGTTCCAGTAGTCGCGCAGGGCGTCCAGCGCCGGTTCCTGCAGCGGCGCCAGGTAGTCGGTGCCGGTCAGGTGCACGGCCAGCGTGTCGCCGCGCGGGATCAGCGTCAGGTCCAAGGGTTGCGTGTTGACGCTGAAACGATGGCGCGGTCCGAGGCGGATGACGTTGCCCGCGTCTTCGAACAGGTCGCTGCGGTCGCGCAGGCCGCGCACGGCCTGGTCGCGGGCGCCCTTGATGCGCGCTTCGATGTCGTCGGCCTTCACCGAGTCCTTCAGCTCGCGCAGGCGGCCGGCCAGTTCGCGCAGTTTCAGGATCAGCGCATCGCCGGCGAAGAACGCGTTGAGTTCGTCCGGCGTGGTGAAGCGCTCGGTGCGCCGGCCGAGGCCCTCCAGGATGCGGTTGGCGGCTTCCTGCACCGACTGCGCCTTGCGCTGCCGATCGTCCAGCAGCGCCTGCTTGTGCGCCTCGAAGGCGTCCAGCATCTCCTCGCGCTTGGACAGGATGTCGCCGAGGAACTGTTCGTGCTCGCCGAACTGGCTCTCCAGTTCCTCCAGCTGCACCATCAGGCGCGACAGCTGCTCGTCGGCGCGCTCCGGCGTGGTGGCCATGGCCAGCGCATTGCTCACGGCCTGGCTGAAGAGAGTGAACTGCGCGCCGAACTGCGCCACTGCTTCGGCGGAGCCGAGTTCGCGGCGCCGCTGGGTGGCGCGTGCGCGGGTCTGGTTGAGGCGGGCGTAGATGGCCGACAGGGCGTCGACGACGCGGGTGCGCTGGGTCGCGTCGTCCACCCGCAGCGTCGCCATCAGTTCGGACAGCATGTCGAGCTCGCCGGCCATGCCCTGCATGGCCTCGATGGCTTCTGCCAGTTCGCGTGCGCTGGCGGCTTTCTGCGCGCGTGCGTCGAGTTCCAGCAGGCGCTGCTGGAACGGCGCGAGCGCTTTTTCGCCGGCGAGGAACTGGCCGGTCGCCGTGCCGATACGCTCATGCGCTTCCTGCAGCGCGGCCGTCATCGCGTCGATGGCCGCCGTATCGATGTAGCGGAAGTCGCGCAGCGTCAGCAGATGACCGCGCAGGCGCGATACCGCGCCCAGCGCCTCGACGAACTCGCCGATGCCGGTCCACCCCTCCGGCTGCAGGCGGCCGAGCAGGGCGCGATGGTCGCGCTGCGCCTGCGCCATCGACGTTTCCGACTGGCGCCGGATCTCCTGCACCTTCTCGTACTCGTCCAGCACCGACTCACCGGTGCCGGCGATCTCGTGCAGCAGCGTGGCCAGGCCATCGCACTGCGTATCGTCGATCCAGTGGTGCACGTCGAACAGGCGTCGCGTGCCGTGCGTCAGCAACTGGTAGCGCTGCGCGGACACGTCCGGGCGCTCGATCTCGCGGGCGAGGTCGAACAGATTCGACACGGCGCGCACCAGCTCGGCATTGCCGAGCTTCGCCATGAACGACGTGCCGGCCGGACGCGTGGCGGCGAATTCGTCGGACGTGAAGGGCGTCTGCCATACCTGCATCGGGTGGACGCGGGTGGGGTCGTCGTTCTCGGCGCGGAACAGCACCATGCGCCCGTCGTGCAGGCGCGCATAGCCGTGCGCGAGCACCGGCGGCTGCAGGCGGCGCTGCACAAGGTTGTAGACGAGCAGGGCGGCCTGGCCGGTCTCGCGCTCGTAGAAGATGTACATCACGTCTTCGCCGTTCGGCGAACGGATCGTGCGCTTGTACTGCATGTGCTGCACGGCGGCGTCGAAGGCCTTGTGCTCGCCATTCTGCAGGTAGTAGCCGCCCGGGAAGATGATGCCGTGGTCCTCGGGCAGCTGGATGCAGGCCTGCACGATGGCGTCCAGTCGGGTCGCCTTGCCGGTCTGCGTGTTGTAGACCAGTCCGCGCCACGTGCCCTCGCGGTACGGCAGCACCTTGAGCAGGATCAGCGAGCCGACCCGCGCGAATTCGATCTGCGCGTCGTCCAGCGACTGCGTGCGGTCCTCGACCGGTTCGCTGTAGACGCCGGCGCCGGTCTCCGTGTTGTTTTCCACCTTCAGCGTCAGGTCGCCGCCGATGGTCTCCACGAACAGGGTGTCGAGGATGTTCAGGTGCGGGTGGCGGCCACTGACCTCCATGTCCTTGGTGGCGCGCGACCATTCGAAATCGAACGGAGGCGGCAGCACGATGTCGCGCTCGCCGCGCGCATCGAGGTAGTTCACCTCGCCCTCGGCCGTGAGCGTCCAGCGGAACACCCGCACGTCGGTGTTCTTCAGGCCGATCTGGAACGCCATCAGCAGGCGCCCGTCGCGCACGATCAACTGCAGCAGCCGCGCGTCCTTGTAGTAGCTGTACAGCTCGCTGAAATCGCGCTGGAACGCGTCGTCGCCCAGGAAGGTCGCCGCAATGTCGACGGGCGCCACGTCGTAGCCGTCGCCGGTCTCCACCAGGCGATAGATGCCGAACACGTCGGCGACCGAGGTGGTCGCCTTCAGGCCCATGTAGACGTTGAAGCCGAACAGCAGCAGGTCGCCGACCTGCACGATGTCGCGCCCGACCGAATTGTGCTCGGTGCGGATGCGCAGGCGGCCGATGGCCTCCATGCGGCTGTCGCCGAATTCCTGCAGGCGGCGCGTGTTCAGCGCTTCCACGAGCGTACGCAGGCGCGCACCCTGTTCGTCGAGGCGACGGCGCAGCACGTCGTAGGCGCCGCCCTGGGCCACGGCCTGGTCGACCTGCGTATCGGTGGAGGGAACGGCGGTGTTCGGCGTCTCGGACATCGGACCTCATCCTCGCCCGTCCTGGGCGGTCGATGCGGAAATCGGGGCCGGCGGCACGCGCCGCCGGTCCGGCTCATGGCAGGGCGTCAGGCGTCGGTGGCTTCTGCCTGGCGACCGGCCGCCGGCAGTCCCGTGCCTGCCAGCCGACCCAGCAGCTGCGAGGCGATGGGACTCTCGCCAACGATGCCTTCCAGCGCCTTGCCCAGCGAGATGCCCTTGGTCAGCGCATTGAACACGCCACCGTCGCCACCGATCAGTTCGATGTTGGCGTTCTTCAGCGCGCCGGCCAGCACTTCGGCGTTCTCGCGCGAGATCGCCTTGCCGGCGTCGATCGACGCAAGCAGCTGGCGCAGCTGGGTTTCCAGCAGCATGCGGAACTCCTCGTGGCTGCGCGCATCCGGGCTCATCTTGCCCATCGCATCGAACTTGGACGTCAGGCCCTCGGCCTCGGCGGACATCTTCTTGGCGATGTTGCTGGCTTCGGCGTCGCCCATCGCCTGCGTCGCGCTGGCATTGGCCTGGCCCAGCTTCTGCGCACCTTCGGCTTCGGCGGTCAGGCGCTCGGTCAGCACGCGTGCATCGGCGTTGCCCTGCTTGTAGGTGGCGTCGGCCTTGGCTTCCAGCACGCGCGCTTCGGCCAGGCCGGTCTTCTCCATGGCCACGGCGTTGGCTTCCTGCACCTGTGCTTCGGCCAGGCCCGGCGCAGCGCTTTCGGCGCGCACGCCGTCGGCCAGCACGCGCTTGGCCTCGGCCTGCTTGCCGGCGGCCTGCAGTTCCGCCTCGGCCAGCACGGTCATCTCGACGGCGCGGTGGCGCGCGGCCTGTTCGGCGGCTTCGGCGGCCTTCACGTCCTTGACCAGCGTCTCCTGGGCGGCCGCCTCGGCGGCCAGCACGGTGACCTGCTTGGCGCGATCGGCCTCGGCGACCTCGCGGGTCTCCTTGATCTTCTCTTCGGCCACCGCGACGGTCTGCTCGATCTGTGTACGCTCGCGCACCACGTTCGCCACTTCCATGCGGCCCTGCTCGACGACCTTGTCGCGGTCGACCTGCTGCATCTGGACCTCCTTGTCGGTGTTCACGCGCTCGAGCTGCTCGGCGCGTGCGACGCGCTCGAGTTCGATCGCCACGGCGCGGCGGCGGTTCTGCTCGGCGACTTCCACCTGGCGCAGCTGTTCCTGCTCGCGGATCTTGATCTGCTCTTCGGTCTCCAGGCGCGCACGCTCGGATACCTGGCGCTGCTCTTCGATCACCTTGGCGGTTTCGGCCGCCTCGCGTGCGCGCACGGTCTCGACCTCGCGCTTCTGCCGGGCTTCCGCCTCGGCCTGCTGGCGTTCCAGCGCCAGCAGCGCTTCCCGTGCCTCGGTGTTCTTCTTGGTGATGGCGAGCTTCTCGTTCTGCTCCAGCTCGTTGGTATGCACGTTCTGGCGCGCGGTCAGCTCGGTGATCTTGCGGATGCCTTCTGCGTCCAGGATGTTGCTGGGGTCCAGCAGGTGCTTGGGCGTCTGCTCCAGGTAGTCGATGGCGACGTCCTCGAGCACGTAGCCGTTGAGGTCCTGGCCGATGACGGCGACGATCTCGTCGCGAAACTCCTGGCGCTTGTCGAACAGCTCGGTGAAGTCGAACTTCTTGCCCACCGTCTTCAGGGCCTCGGAGAACTTGGCGTTGAACAGCTCATCCACCGCATGCTTGTCCGAGGCGCGGTCGGCGCCGATCGCCTTGGCCACGCGCAGCACGTCGCCGGGGGTCTCGTTGACGCGCAGGTAGAACGCCACCGCGATGTCGGCGCGCATGTTGTCCTTGCAGACCAGGCCTTCCTTGCCGCGACGGTCCACCTGCAGGGTGATCAGGCTGATCTTCATCAGCTCGGCCTTGTACAGCACCGGGATGATCAGCGCGCCGGTGAAATGCACCTTCGGCTGCGAACTCATGTCGTTGACGATGAGCGCGGTGCCCTGTTCGACCTTCTTGTAGAAGGCCTTGAAGATGCCGATGAAGCCGAAACCCAGCACCAGCAGGACGACGAGTCCGATGGCGAAGGGAAGGATCGAGGCAGTGGTCATTGCAGAACTCCTTGTAGACGGCGCGGGTGTTTACTGCTGGTGGAAGGCGGTTTCGGACATGACGCGGTACGTGTTGTCGGGTTCGAGGTGTTCGATGAGCACGACGCGGTCGCCGCGCATCAGGCGCTCGCCCGGCAGCGTGCGGATTTGCAGGATCAGGCCGGCGCCGCCGTCGTCGAAATGCGCGCGTCCGCTGGTCGCATCCGCATGCGGCGAGATCACCGAGCCGGTGCGGCCGAGCACGGACGGAGGCACCGGCGGACGCAGTCGCGTGATCACGGCGGCGATGGGACGCAGCAACAGCGAGGTCACGAGGGCGCCCGGCAGCAGCGCCACGACCAGCGTGCCGGCACCGGCGAGCCAGCGGAGGCTGTCGGGGATGTGCTGGAGCACGAACAGGTGCACGAAGTAGGTGATCAGCCAGCCGAAGAAGGACAGCACCGTGAGTACCAGCATCATCGGTACGCCGGACAGTCCAAGCTTCGCCAACATGCCCGCGACCACGCTGGGTTCGGCAGTGTCGCCGTCGGTCGTCAGCCAGCCATCCACGGCGTCGATGTCCACCATGCCGGTGGCGGCGAGCAACCAGTACACCGTGCAGAAAGCGAGCAGCACGCTGTACACCAGCGTGGGAAAGGTCAAGACGGTGTTCAGGAACTCATTCATCGTGGCTCCCCCTGTTTCAGCGCTTGCGCGCGGACGAAGTGATGCGTTTGCGGGCGCGGTCCAGCACGGCCTGTGCAGGATCCCCGGCGGCCTTCGTGCGCTTGCCCGGTCCGCTCGATCCACTCCCCTGGACCGGCGCGCGGCGTTGCTTCATGCGTGCTGCCGACGCGAACGCAGGTTCCGGGTACAGCGCGTCGCCCGGCTGGCGCTTCGCCACCGTGGCCTGCGCGCGCTGCAGGCTGTTGGAGGCGCGCAGGATGTCGAGCTGGTGCTTGAGGCGACGCAGGCGGCCTTCGAGCTGCTCGACGACATGCTGGAACTGGCGCTCCTGCGCGGCCAGCTCGTGACCCTCCTCCAGCCGCTGGCTGCGTTGCGCCTGCAGGCGGACCACGTCGTCCGCCGCCGCGCGCGCCTGCGTCGTGCGCCCTTGCCGCAACGCCGATTCCACCTTGGCCTCGGTCTCGCCGATGCGCGTGGCCAGCGCAGCCTGGTGTTGCTCGTTCGCCACGCGGCGCGCCTTCGCGGCGGCGTGCTCGCCGCGCGCGCCATGCAGGGCGTCGTCGACGGCGCGGATTTCCTCGTCCAGCAGCCGTTCGGCGCGGTCGCCCATCACCGCGCCGGCCAGGCCTTCCATGCCTTCCTGGATGCGCTTGAACAGGGTTTTCAGCGTATCGGGCATCAGGCCTTCTTCCTGGCGGCGGGACGCAGGAACGGGCGATAGGCCTCGGTCGCGCTGATCGCGTTCTCGGCGAGCGTCTCGATCTCGAACATCACGTTGGCCAGGCTGGAATGCGTGTCCAGCGCGCCGAACATGGTGTAGCCCGCCACGCCGCCGATGCGCTGCATGCCGATGGTGGAAAGCGGAAGCAGCACATGCGTGCTGAGCACGTGCGCATTGAACGCCGCCACATCGGTGACGTCCTCCACCGGCCACAGATAGGCTTCGACCAGGATCTGCTCGCCCCCCACCGCGAGGAACACCGACAGGTCGCCGTACTCGTGCATCACCAGGTGCAGGCTGGGTTCGGCGCCTTCGATGGTCTCCAGGGTGATCAGGCCATCGCGCACGGTGCTGGCCTGCTGCAGTGCGTGGCGGATCGCTGCCACGGTCCATCCCGCTTCCGCCGGTTGGGTCGGCAGGTAGGGAATGCCGGACTCCCGCTCGGCCTCCCGCATCGATTTCTCGATGGATGCCAGTTCCTCGGCGTACTCCGGGCGGATCCACACGTCCTTCTTGACCAGCCCCTGCTCGCGCATGCGTTCGCGGTAGTTGCGGACGTGCAGCGTGGATGCCTTTATGGCGGTGTGCGAGGCTGTCATGAAATGATGTTTATTGATTACATGTAATGATGTCAAGCGGCGGTGCGTCACGGTCCGGTTGTGGTCACGCAGGATGTCCCGGCAAGATGACCGGGCGGTGGCGGCTGTCGTCTGCGTGTAACAGGCGGCGCGCAGAATGCGCCCTGCAACGAGGCATCTCTCTCCTCCCGCGTTGCACCGGAGCCTGGCGGAAGCCGGGCTTCGTGCTGTCCGGGCCACGCATGATGCGTGGCATGCTGGTCGCCATGAGGATTCCACCATGCCGTTCCGCTATCTGCTCCCGCTGCTGATGGCCGTCGCCCCGCTACCGTCTGCCATGGCCGGCGATACGCCGGGAAAGCCCCTCGTCATCGGCCACCGCGGTGCCAGTGCGCTCCTGCCGGAGCACACGCTGGCCGCGTACGAGCGTGCGATCGCCGATGGCGCCGACTACATCGAGCCGGACCTGGTCGCCACGCGTGACGGCGTGCTGGTGGCACGCCACGAGAACGAGATCGGCGGCACGACCGATGTCGCGCAGCGGCCGGAGTTCGCGTCGCGCAGGCGCATGCAGGTCATCGATGGCGAGACGTTCGAGGGATGGTTCACCGAAGACTTCACCCTGGCCGAGCTGAAGACGCTGCGTGCGCGCGAGCGCCTGCCCGCGTTGCGCGGCACGGCGCACGACGGCCGCTACGAGATCGCGACGCTGGACGAGATCATCGTGCTGGCGTCGGAGCACTCGCTGCGTAGCCGACGCACCATCGGCCTGATTCCGGAGATCAAGCATCCCAGCCACTTCCGGCGCATCGGCCTGCCGATGGAGGAGCGCCTGCTGGACGCGCTGGCGGCGCACGCCCACACGCGCGCCGCGCCCGTGGTGATCCAGTCGTTCGAGCAGGACAACCTGCGCGCATTGCGTGCGCGCCTGGGACCGTCGCAGGGGAACATCCGCCTGTTGCAGCTGTTGGGCGCGCCGGACGCGCAGCCCGGCGATGCACTGGCGGCGGGCAAGCCGACCCGCTACGCGGACCTGATGACGCCCGCAGGTTTGAAGGACATCGCACGCTACGCGGACATCATCGGACCCTGGGCACGTCTGCTGATCCCGGTGACCGAGGAGGGTGCGCTGGGCGTGCCGACGGCGTTGATGACGGATGCCCGTAGCGCAGGCCTGCAGGTGTGGCCCTACACCTTCCGTCCGGAAAACCAGTTCCTGCCGGCGACACTGCGCCATGGCGACGAGCCGCGCACGCGCAGTGAAGCGGGCTCCATCGCCGAGATCCGGGCCTACCTCGCGCTGGGGATCGGTGGTTTCTTCACCGACGATCCGGCGCTGGGGCGTCGAGCGGTCGACGCCCGCTGAGCCGTCTCAGACGCGGCCGAACACGAGGCTGGCGTTGGTGCCGCCGAAACCGAAGCTGTTCGACATCACCGTATCGAGCTTCGCCTCTCGGCTCGCCTGCACGATGGGGAAAGCCGCCGCGCCTTCGTCCAGTGTCTCGATGTTGGCGGAGCCCGCGATGAAGCCGTCGCGCATCATCAGCAGGCAGTAGATTGCTTCGTGCACGCTGGCCGCGCCCAGCGAATGGCCGGACAGCGCCTTGGTGGACGAGATCGGCGGCAGGGCGTCGCCGAGCGCGGCGCGGATCGCGTCGAGTTCGATCACGTCGCCCAGCGGCGTCGAGGTGCCATGCGTGTTGAGGTAGTCCAGCGGCTTGGTGACGCCTTCCAGTGCCATCTGCATGCAGCGCACCGCGCCTTCGCCGGATGGCGCGACCATGTCGGCGCCGTCGGAGGTCACGCCGTAGCCGAGCAGTTCGGCATGGATGCACGCGCCGCGTTTGACCGCGTGGTCATAGTCTTCGAGCACCAGCATGCCGCCGCCACCGGCGATGACGAAGCCGTCGCGGTCCGCGTCGTACGGACGAGAGGCGTGGGTCGGGTCGTCGTTGCGCTTGCTCGACAGCGCGCCCATCGCGTCGAACATCATCGTCAGGGCCCAGTGCAGTTCCTCGCCGCCGCCGGCGAAGACGATGTCCTGGCGGCCGGCGCGGATCAGGTCCGCCGCCGCGCCGATGCAGTGCGCGGAGGTCGCGCAGGCCGCAGAGATCGAATAGCTCACGCCCTTGATCTTGAACGCGGTGGCCAGCGTCGCCGATACCGTCGAGCACATCGTGCGCGGGACCATGTACGGGCCGACCTTGCGGATGCCGCGTGCGCGCAGCAGGTCGGCCGCTTCGATCTGCCATTCGGCCGAGCCGCCGCCGGAGCCGGCGATCAGGCCGGTGCGCGGCTGGCTGACCAAGGCCTCGTCCAGGCCGGCATCGGCGATCGCATCGCGCAGCGCGATGTGCGCGAACGCGGCCGCGTCGCCCATGAAGCGCTTCTGCTTGCGGTCGATCTGCGCATCGAGGTCGATCTCGGGCGCGCCGCCGACCTGGCTGCGGAAACCGAGCTCGGCGTACTGCGGGATATGGCGGATGCCGGAGCGGCCCTCGCGCAATGCGGCCGACACGGTGTCCGCGTCGTTGCCCAGGCAGGAGGTGATGCCCAGGCCGGTGATGACGACACGGCGCATCAGAAGCTCTCCGTCGACGTGAACAGGCCCACGCGCAGATCGCGCGCAGTGTAGATCTCGCGGCCGTCGACCAGCATGCGGCCATCGGCCACCGCCAGCACCAGCTTGCGGTTGACCACGCGGCTGATGTCGATCTCGTAGCTCACGCGTTTGGCGGTGGGGAGCACCTGGCCGGTGAACTTCACTTCGCCGGAACCCAGTGCGCGGCCGCGGCCGGGCGCGCCGATCCACGTCAGGAAGAAGCCGGTCAGCTGCCACATCGCATCCAGGCCCAGGCAGCCAGGCATCACCGGATCGCCGAGGAAGTGGCACTGGAAGAACCACAGGTCCGGATGGATATCGAGTTCGGCTCGCACCATGCCCTTGCCATGCGTGCCGCCATCCTGGCGGATCTCGGTGATGCGGTCGAACATCAGCATCGGGTCGTTCGGGAGGCGGCCGCTCTCGGGGCCGAACAGTTCACCGCGCGCGCTGGCCAGCAGCTGGTCGCGCGAGAAGGAAGCGGGGGCGTTCATTGCATCGTCCGTTCTGCGAAGCGCAAATAATGCACACATGTGCATACGCTTGTCTTGATGCAAATCAACCGGGTTTTTCCATACGCCGCCGTACCATCCGCGCAACGCAATTGCGGCAAGGGTTTCGCGCACATTGTCCGCATCTCCACACGCGACCGTATCGTTTCCGCGCGCATCCATGCGATCGCGTACGGCGGCCGATATCATCGCGTGATGCGCAAGATCATCCACATCGACATGGACGCGTTCTACGCGTCGGTGGAACAGCGCGACGATCCGTCGCTGCGCGGGCGGCCGGTGGTGGTGGCGTGGCGCGGCGAGCGCTCGGTGGTGTGCGCGGCGTCCTACGAAGCGCGCGTGTTCGGCGTGCGCTCGGCGATGCCGGCAGTACGCGCGGAACGCCTGTGCCCGCAGGCAGTGTTCGTGCCGCCCGATTTCGTTCGCTACAAGGCGGTGTCGCGGCAGGTGCGCGAGATCTTCTTCCGCCATACCGACCTGGTCGAACCGCTCTCGCTGGACGAAGCCTATCTCGACGTCACCGCGCCGAAGACCGACCTGCCGACCGCCACTGCCGTGGCCGAGACCATCCGCGCGCAGATCCGCGAAGAAACGCGGCTCACCGCGTCGGCCGGCGTGGCGCCGAACAAGTTCCTCGCCAAGATCGCGTCGGACTGGCGCAAGCCGGACGGACAGTTCGTGCTGCGGCCACATCAGGTGGAAGCCTTCCTGACGCCGTTGCCGGTGGAACGCATCCCCGGAGTGGGCAAGGTGATGCAGGGCAAGCTCAATGCCGACGGCATCCGTACCGTCGGCGATCTGCGTGCGTACACGCAGCATGAACTGGAAGCACGCTACGGCAGTTTCGGTGGCGGCCTGTACCGGCGTGCGCGCGGCATCGACGAGCGCCCGGTCGAGCCCGACCAGCCGGTGCAGTCGATCTCCTCCGAAGACACCTTCGCCACCGACCTGCTGTTGTCGGAACTGGAGCCGCACATCGTCCGCATCGCGGAAAAAGCGTGGCAGGCCAGCCGCAAGACCGAGCGCGTGGGCCGGACCGTGGTGCTGAAGCTGAAGACGTCCCAGTTCCGCATCCTCACCCGCAGTTTCACGCCGGAGGCGCCGCCGGCGTCGGAACAGGAGTTCATCGACATCGCGATGGCCCTGCGCGAGCGCGTGGACCTGCCTGCCGCGACGCGCTACCGGCTGGTGGGCGTAGGCCTGTCGGGTTTCCGCGACCGCGACGAGGTCGCCACGCAGCCAGGGCTGTTCGACACCGTCGCTTGATGCCGGTCACGGGGTGCTTGTGCACGCGGCGGCTGCCCGTTGGCAGTCCCTGCGCGCGTCTGCCAGCACGTCGCGCGCGTCGGCGATAGTCTCGGCGTCGTTGGCCTGAGGGGAGGCGGAAGATGGACGCGATTCGACAGGGTTCTGCGGCCGAGCTGTGGCAGGCGCTGGTGCGTGAGGCGTGTTCGCGCTGCGGACAGGCGCTGGACGAGGCGCAGGAGAGCTATCTGGTCTTCGTGCTGCTGCGGCACCAGCGCGACGGACACCTGCTGGCGCGCACACAGGCGCTGGAATGGCTGGACGCGCAGCTGCGCGTCGGCAGCGCACGCAGCGATGCCCTGCGCGATGTAGGCGACCGCTGCCTGCTGATCGCGGGCCTGTTTCCCGCGCTGGCGCAGCGGCGCCGCGTGAGCGTGGAGTACTTCGTCGACCTCGGTCGTGGCGCCTACCAGGGGGTGGCCGACAGCGGGCGCAGCGCCTATGCGGACCTGTTCACGCAATTGGCATCCACGTATCACCAGCTCGTGCACACGCTGCGGGCGGTACGTGGCGACGGCAGCATTCCCGTGTACGGACACCGCACCGGGCCTCTGCACTGAACGCGCCGGTGACCCGCGGAGGCGGGCCACCGGAAGCGACGTCACTCCTGCGGTTGGTAACGCAGGCTGAGACCATAGGTGCGGCCTGCCTGGTTGTACCAGGCGACCGTTTCGTACTCGCGGTCGAACACGTTGCCCACCTTCGCCTGCAGCGTCCATGCCGGCGCCATGGCGTACTCCAGGCGCAGGTCCAGCGTGCTGTAGCCGCCCAGGCGGACGGTGTTGGCCAGGTTGTCGTAGCGCTCACCCGCGGCGTTGAACGTCACGCCGGTGCGGAACGCGCCGAACGCGCGGTCCACGTCGATGCGCGCGGTGTTGCGCGGACGGCGTGCCAGCAGGTTGTCATGGTTGAAGCCGGCCGAACGGTTACGCGGATCGGTGTGGCTCAGCTGCGTGGCGATGTCGAAGCCTGCGACCGCGATGTCGACGGTGAACTCCGCGCCGCGGATGCGGGCTTCGTCGATGTTGTTGGGCAGAAAGATCGCCGCGTCGTAGGAGATCAGCTGGTCCACCTTGTTCTGGTAGACGTTGAACGTCCAGTTCCAGGTGTCCGCGTACTGCGCGATGCCGAGGTTGACGCTCTCGGACTCTTCCGGCTTCAGGTCCGGGTTGCCGAAGAACGGATAGTACAGGTCGTTGAAGCTCGGTGCCTTGAAGCCGGTGGCCACGCTGGCGGTCAGCTTCAGGCCGTTGCCGAACCCGAACCCGTAGCCCAGGCTGCCGGTGGTGTGGTTGCCGAACTGCTCGTTGTCGTCGTTGCGGACGCTGGCCTGCAGCTGGTGCGCGCCGAAGCGGCCCTGGTATTCGACGAAGCCGGCGAGGTTGTCGCGCTGGGTGGCGTCGAAGGCGGTGGCGCTTTCGATCTTGTCGTCCTGCCAGTCAATGCCAGCGGTCAGCAGTTGGTTGGTGGCCACGGTGAAGTCGCCCTGCGCCGATGCCACGTAGCGACGCGTCTCGAAGTAGCCGGACGGCACATCGTCATGGAAGTCGTCGGACTTGTCGTCGTTGCGGCCCAGGCTCAGCAGCAGGTTGACCTTGTCGCTAGGCGCGTAGCGCAGCTTGGTGCCCAACACCTGCTGCACGGTTTCGGACCGGTTGGTGAAGCTGCCGTCGAACTCGCTCTCACCGTCGGCGCGCAGCGCGTTGGCTTCCAGCGTCAGCGTGTCGGTGAACGCGTAACCGCCGCGCAGGCTGGCCGAGGTGTTGCGGTAGCCGTCACGGTCGGGTTCGTCGGCGAAGCAGCCGGCACCGAACGGGTTTGCGGCATCCCCGCTGGTGCCGCGGCAGGCGTTGAAGCCGTCGGTGCGCGTATACGCAACGTCGGCACCGAACCAGCCGCGGCCGATGCCGCCGCCGATACCGGCGCTGGCTTCACGCGTGCTGTCGCTGCCCACGCCGATGCGGACGTTCGGCCGTACCTTGCCGGTGTTGCGGCGGGTGAACACCTGGATCACGCCGCCGATGGCCTCGGAGCCCCACAGGCTCGAGCGCGGGCCGCGCACGATCTCGACGCGATCAATCTGGTCGATCGGCAGGTCCTGCAGCGCGGGCAGGCCGGCGGTCGCCGAACCCATGCGCACGCCGTCCACGAGCACCAGCACGTGGTCGGATTCGGCACCGCGCAGATTGAGCGTGGTGATCTTGCCCGCGCCGCCCTGGTTGGCGATCGAGATGCCGGCGCGTCCCTGCAGCAGCTCGCCCAGCGAGCGCGCCTGGCTGCGCTGGATCGCCTCGCGGCCGATCACCTGCGCCGGGACCAGGCTGTCTTCGACGGACACCTCGGTGCGCGTGCCGGAGACGACGATCTCGTCGAGGTTGGTGGCGTCCTGCGCCTGCGCGGCGAGTGGCAGCGCCATCGCGACCGCGAAGGCCAGCAGGGAAGGGGAGGAAAGGGTACGGCTCTGCATCGGAACAACTCCATCGCGCGCCCCGCGCGCATTGTCGGCGTGGAGTCGCGATGACGGAGAGGGAACGTTGCGGACAGCGCGGCAGACGAGCGGCGGCGCGGCACGCCACGACGCCCTCCGCATCGCAACCAGTGGACTTCCAGGCCGGTCTCCGGGCTTGCGAAGGCGTGCGCGATGCACGCTGCCGGGGCGCCTTCCCATGCGTTGGACGCACAGTGGCCGATGCCGAGGCTGTCTTCGCCTACCGTTGCGGGGGCAGCGCCGGAATGCCGCTTGCGCGGGGCACCGGCTTCCCGTTTCAACCCGTGGCAGGAATGCCTGGGTCACCTGAAAGCGCGCGCATTATACGGGAAGCGTCCGCCCGCCACGTAGAGCGGAGCTTGCTCCGCTGCTTTTCGCCAACGGACGGTCTGGCGTCGAGCAAGCTCGACGCTACGACAGGAAGACCCGCGAGGGTTGCTTTCAGGAGGCGCATAGAGCCGAGCGTGCTCCGCTGCTTCTTTGCGTCGCAGGCAGGTGGCGTGCAGGATCCGAGATGACGCGAATTGTCGCGGTCAGTCGTCGCCGCGCGAATCGAACAGGTTCAGCGACGGACCCGCGTCTTCCTCGCGCTCGGTGTGCGTGGTCGTCACCGGGCCGGCGGCGGGACGACCGCGTGGCGGTGGCAGCAGGGCGGCGGCCGCATCGTAGGCCACCAGCAGTTCCGCGCGGCGGTCTTCGGGCAATTGCTGCCAGTGGCAGTCCAGCAGGGCGCCTTCCAGCGCGTAGAGCAGGTTGAGGCTGGGTCGGAAACCCGCACGCTTCACCCGGATGAAGGCTTCCACCGCGCCGACCGACTCCAGGTCCTCCTGCGTGCGCAGGCCGACCTGGCGAAGCCAGGCGGCGGACTTGGGGCCGATGTTGCGCAGCTTGGTGCCTGTCATGTCAGCGAGTCCACGAAAATGGCGGCGATGCGTTCCATGCCCGCCTGGTCGTCGGCATCGAAGCGCGCCAGGCGGGGACTGTCCAGATCGAGCACGCCGACCAGTTCGTCCCCTTTCACCAGCGGTACCACCAGTTCCGAGCGCGATGCGGAATCGCAGGCGATGTGGCCCGGAAAGGCCTCGACATCGTCCACGCGCTGGGTCTGGCGGGTGCGTGCGGCGGCTCCGCAGACCCCCTTGTCCAACGGGATCCGCACGCAGGCTGGTAGTCCCTGAAACGGACCGACCACCAATTCCCGGCCATCGAAGAAATAGAAGCCCGCCCAGTTGAAGTCGGGCAGGGCGTGGTACAGCAGCGCGGCGAGGTTGGCGGCGTTGGCGATCCGGTCCGGTTCGCCGGCCAACAGGGCGCGGGCCTGGTCGGCCAGCTGTGCGTATTGTTCCGGCTTGCTGCCGGTGAGCGTCTGGGAGGCGAATGACATGCCGTCGATTCTACTCCCGGCCTCTCGCGGTGGACCGATATGATGCATTCCATCGGCAACCCTGACGGGGACACGGGTGGGCATGAACGCGGGCGATGATGAAGCCGGGTGGCGCGGCCACGGGGTGACCCGGCTGGAGGCGTTCGTGGATGCGGCCTTCGCGTTCGCGGTGACCCTGCTGGTCATCTCCGTGGACCGCATCCCGGACAGCATCGGAGCGCTGCAGCAGGCGCTGAAGAACGTGCCGGCCTTCGCCGCCAGTTTCGCGATGGTGGCGATGTTCTGGTACGCGCACGTGCGCTGGAGCCGTCGCTACCGCCTCGGCACGGTGCCGGCCACGCTGCTCAGCTTGCTTCTCGTGTTCCTGGTGCTGGTCTACGTGTATCCGCTGCGGCTGCTGCTGGGCACCTTCTTCGCGTGGATCACCGGCGGCTGGCTGCCGATGCCGCTGACCGATGCCAATGGCGCGCGCCCGCTCGCCTTCATGTTCACCTTCTACGGACTCGCGTTCGCGTCGATGTCGGCCTGCATCGGCGGCCTGTACGTGCTGGCCTGGCGTGCACGCACGCGGCTGGGTCTGGATGGCGAGGCCGCCGCGAACGCCGCTGGCGAAATCGCCTCGCATGCGTACTTCGTCGGCGTGGGTCTGCTGTCGGTACTGATCGCCTGCCTGCTGGGCGAGCACGCGCGCTCCTGGCAGGTCGCCATGGCGGGCAGCGTCTACTTCCTCCTGTCGTTCACCGGCATCGTCCACGTGGGGGGGCAGCGCTGGGGCAAACGCCGCTGGCCCGAGCGCGTGGAGGGCTAGGCGAATGGACCGGCTGTTCGTCACCGGTACCGACACGGGCGTGGGCAAGACCGTTGCCAGCGCCGCGTTGTTGCATGCGTTCCGTGCGCGCGGCCGGCGTGCCGTGGGCATGAAGCCGGTCGCCAGCGGCTGCGAGGCCACGCCGGACGGCTGGCGCAACGAGGATGCACTCGCGTTGCAGGCCGCCAGCGATCCCGTGCCGCCCTACGAGGATGTGAACCGCTATGCGCTGCCTGCGCCGCTCGCGCCGGAGATCGCCGCGCGCGACGCCGGCGTGGACGTGCAGCTGGGCGTTCTGGTGTCCGCGTTCGAGCGCCTGCATCCGCTGGCCGACGTGGTGCTTGTCGAAGGCGTCGGTGGTTGGGCCGCACCGCTGACGGGCACGCTGGACCAACGCCACCTGGTACAGGAATTGCGCCTGCCGGTGGTGCTCGTAGTGGGCATGCGCCTGGGCTGCATCAACCATGCACGGCTCAGTGCGCGCGCGATCCAGGACGACGGCGCGCGCCTGGTGGGCTGGATCGCCAACGAAGTCGATCCGGAGATGGCGCGCCGCGACGAAAACTTCGCCCTGCTGTCCGCGCGCATGCCGGTGCCGTGCTGGGGACGCTTGCCGCATGCGCCGCAAATCGACGCCGGCACGCTCAGCCGGCACATCGCGCTTCCTTTCTAGGCGCGGGGCCGAAAAATAAAAAACCCGGCAGCGTGGGGGCTACCGGGTCGGCTGCGCGGAGGGAGGGGACCCGCGCAATAAAGGGTGGACGCGAACGTCCGGGGCGGGTCTTACTTGCCCTTGGCGGCCTTGGTCGCCTTGGCCACGGAGGCCTGGACGTTGTCGGTCGCGGTTTCGAACTGGGTCTTCACCAGCTGGCCGAAGGCTTCACCGGTCTTCAGGCTCAGGCCGAACATTTCCTGGCTGGCGGCGACCATGCGCTCGGCGTTGTCCTTGGCGACCTGCAGGCCCTTCGGCCACAGATTCTTGTAACCGTCCAGGTCGCGGGTCTCGGCGAGCTCGCCGAAGAACGAGGTGGTGGCGTCGATGTTCTTTTCGAACGTCTTCAGCTGCACGCCGAACACGGTCTCGGCGCTTTCCAGCGCCAGGCGGTTGGCGCGCGATGCGGCCGCGGCGAACTGGTGCGTGAACTGGCTGAAGCTTTCGTTGAATTGGGTGTTCATGGCGTGCTCCTGAAAGGGGATTCCCATCTGTTGCGACGCAGCATAGCTGCGTCCATGCTGCAGTGCAATAATAGCCGTATGGAAATCCGACGAACGGTCAGGAGCCGTTAAAAATCAAACGCTTGTAGGGACTGGTATGAAACCGGTTCCACGCCTCAGTCGCCGGTGTAGCGGCTGCCGGAGGTGCAGGTTTCATGCACCACGATGGCGCTCAGTAGCGGAAGCACCGGCTTGGCCTCGCGCCAGATCCATGCCGCCAGCTGTTCGCTGGTCGGATTTTCCAGACCCGGAATGTCGTTGAGGTAATGGTGGTCGAGCCGGTCGTAGATCGGCTTGAAGGCGGCCTTCACGTCGGCGAAGTCCATCACCCAGCCGGCCTGCGGATCGACCGGGCCGGACAGGTGCACTTCGATGCGGAACGAATGGCCGTGCAGGCGCGCGCACTTGTGGCCTTCCGGCACGTGAGGAAGCCGGTGAGCGGCTTCGATGGTGAAGACCTTGAAGATGTCCATGCGGCGTTTCCGGAAACGGGGAAACGCGCGGCACGGATCGTGTGCCGCGCGTCGGGTTCGACTCAGCGGGCGGGACGCGACTGACCCTGGCGGGCACCGCCGTTGCGGCCACCGTCGCGGCGGGGGCCGCTGCTGTGCTTCTTCGGTCCTGCGTGGGCGTGGCGCGGTGCTTCGCTGTGCGGGCGACGCGCATGCTTCTGCGGGCCGTTGCGACGCGGCGTACGCTCGCCGGCCGGCTGTTCGGCCTTGCCCGGTGCGCTGTTGCCCCAGCGGATCGGGGTCTGCGGCTCGAAGCCCGGCACGTCGCGCAGGTCCACATCGCGGCCCAGCATGCGCACGATGGCGCGCAGGTACTTGGCTTCGTCCTGGGCGACGAGCGAAATCGCCTCGCCCGTCGATCCGTTGCGGCCGGTGCGGCCGATGCGGTGCACGTAGTCCTCGGCCACCATCGGCAGGTCGAAGTTGATCACCTGCGGCAGCTGGTCGATGTCGATGCCGCGCGCCGCGATATCGGTGGCGACCAGCACGTTGATGCGGCCGGCCTTGAAGTCGCTGAGCGCGCGCTGGCGGGCGCCCTGCGACTTGTTGCCGTGGATCGCCGCCGTCTTGATGCCGCTCTTGTCCAGGAACATCGCCAGCTTGTCGCTGCCGTGCTTGGTGCGGGCGAACACCAGCGTCTGCAGCCGGCTATCCTTGGCCAGCAGGTGCAGCAGCAGGTCGCGCTTGCGGCTGCCATCGACGGGATGCACGCGGTGGGTGATGGTCTCGGCCACCGTGTTCTTCGGCGTGACCTGGATCTGCTTCGGGTCGTGCATGAACTCCAGCGCCAGTTCGCGGATCGGCTCGGCGAAGGTGGCGGAGAACAGCATGGTCTGGCGGTTCTGCTTGGGCAGCTTGGCCAGGATGCGCTTGATCGACGGCAGGAAGCCCATGTCGAGCATGCGGTCGGCTTCATCCAGTACCAGCACCTCGATGCCCGACAGATCCACGCTGCGGCGCTCGAGGTGGTCGATCAGGCGGCCCGGGCAGGCGATCACGAGATCCACGCCACGGCGCAGCGCGTCGAGCTGGTTGCCCATGCCGACGCCACCGTAGATCGTGGTGCTGGGAATGCGCAGGTACTTGCCGTAGCCACGCAGGCTGTCGTGCACCTGCACGGCGAGCTCGCGGGTGGGGGTCAGCACGAGGGCGCGCGGCTTGCGCGGGCCGCGGGCGGCGACTTCCTGCGGGGTGGTGGCGAGGTACTGGATCAGCGGCAGGCCGAACGCAGCGGTCTTGCCGGTGCCGGTCTGGGCGCCGGCCAGCAGGTCATGGCCAGCCAGGGCCAGCGGGATGGCCTGTTCCTGGATAGGCGTGGGCTGGGTGTAGCCCTGTTCGTCGAGGGCGCGCAGCAGGGCGGGCGCAAGGCCCAGGTGTTCAAACGTCATTGTCGAAGCTCCAAAGCCGGCCGGCCGGACACGCACGCCACGCCGGCACAGCGATGTGCGGCAGCGAAAGACGCGCGGAATGCGGCAAGACCGTGACTCGAAGCGTTCCCTGAAACCGCGCTGCGAGAAGGGGTGCGGAGGCGCCAAAAACGGCGGATCCGAGCTTGCGCAACGAAAGAAGTCGGAGCGGGGCGGGCGCGGGAACTCGCGGGGAATTCCCTGCGCCGGCGGACCATCGGGGAAACGAACGGCCGCAGGCAAGCGGCGCGCACTGTACCCGAATCCGGGGCTGAATGGGGGAACGGAGGCTGAAACCCGCGTCTGCGACCGATTGTCGCACGGCCGGAAACCTTGATTTGTCAGGCGTATCATCCCCCGGGAAGACCGAGAAGCCGCCGCCATGAGCCTTCGCATCCTGCGCCAGAACGACACCCCGGTGGCCAGTCCGCCCGCCGAAGGCGTCGTGTGCCAGGCAGCCCGGGGCTGCAGCGGGTGCCTGGTGCGGCACCTGGCCGTCTGCGCGGCCCTGCCGGTGTCCAAGGCGCATGCGATGGAGGCGCTGGCCGATGATGCGCGGCTGAAGGCGGGCGAAGCGCTGGTGCGCGAAGGCGAACCGCGGCGCGGCGTGTTCACCGTGACCAAGGGCGCGCTGCGCCGCATCCGGCTGCTGCCGGATGGTCGCCGGCTGGTGGCCGGCTTCCTGATGCCGGGCGATTTCATCGGCTTCTCCGGTACCTCGCACTACAAGCACACGATCGAGGCCATCACCGACAGCACGTTGTGCGAGTTCTCGATGGCCGACATGCGCAGCCTGTGCCACGACCATCCGGAGCTCGAGCGCGAACTGCTGGAGCGCGCCTGCCTGGAACTCGATGCCACGCGCGGCAACCTGATGGCCCTCGCCCGGCTCAATCCGATGGAGCGGCTGGCGGGCTTCCTCGTCGACATGGCGCAGCGCCGCCGGCGGCAGGGCCAGGACGACAGCGAAGTGATCCTGCCGATGACGCGCACGGACATCGCCGACTACCTGGGCCTGACCGTGGAGACCGTCAGCCGCAGCTTCACCCGCCTGCGCCAGGAAGGCAGCATCGCCACCGACGATCCGCACCACGTGCGGCTGCTCAAGCGTGAGCGCCTGGACGCGTTGGCCGAAGCGCGGGCCTGAGGGGTTCGGGATGTGAGGGGCGCTGGTTGTGGGAGCGACGTAAGTCGCGAAGGCGCACCGGGAAAGCCCTATCGCGACTTACGTCGCTGCCACATCCGACGGCATGGGCTGTTCCCGTACCAGTCTCCCATTCCGCAACCGGTAGCGCGTATCCACCACGCCGTCCGGCAGCGTCGCATGGCTGATGATCAGTACGCTGCGGCCTGCGCAGGCTGCGGCGACGTCGCGCATCAGCGCATCGGCCGTGTCCTGGTCGAGGCCCTCGGTGGGTTCGTCGAGCAGCAGCAGGGGGGCGTCGCGCAGCAGGGCACGCGCCAGGGCCAGTCGGCGCGATTGGCCAGCCGAGAGCGTGGCGCCGTTCTCGCCCACCCAGGTGGCCAGGCCGGACTCGCGGAAGCGGGTGTCCAGCTTCACCTGTCCAAGCACCTGCCATAGCCGCTCATCATCGGCATCGGGATCGCCAAGGCGCAGGTTCTCGCGCACGCTGCCGGAGAACACCGGGGCATCCTGCGGCAGCCAGGCGATGCGCGCGTGCCAGTGCGCCGCGTCCAGCGACGCCACCTCGTCGCCGGCGAACAACACGCTCCCCGCCTGCGGTGCCTGCAATCCGAGTACGAGCGCCAGCAGCGAGGATTTGCCTTCTCCGCTGTCGCCCGTCACCAGCACGCGTTCGCCGGGCGCGACATGCAGTTGCGCGCCGTCGAGCAAGCGTCGCGTCGAGCCCGGCCAGGCGAATGACACGTCGTCCAACTGCAGCGCACCGCATGCGGCCGGGGTTCGCGCGCCGGTGGTCACGCGGCCCGTCGCGGTCGGATCGTCCACCACGTGCTGAAGCCGCTGCGCGGCGACCGCGGCCGCACGCCAGGCCTGCCACGCCGGTGCGATCGCCGTGCAGGCTTCCAGTACGGCGACCGTCATGAAGAACAGGCCACCGGCTGCCGCGGCACCGATGCGTCCCGCGTGCACGGCCGACAACAGCACCCAGAGCATCGTCGGCAGCGTCAATGCGGTCGCCACGCCATGTGCCAGCGTCGCCAGCGCCAGCCGCTGCTTGCGCCGGAGTTCCCAGCGGGCGACGTCACGGCTGCGCGTATCCAGTGCTGCAAGCCATGCCATGGTGGCGTCCATCGCCGCCAGGTCCTGCTGGCCCTCGGTGCCTTCCTGCACGGCTGCGCGCAGGCGCATGCGCGCAGCCGCGCGTTGGTCTTCGAGTGCGGCCGCGCTGCGCACGGACAGCCAGGGCGCCAGCGCGGCGATCGATGCCAGCGCCGTCGCCAGCACCAGCCCTGCAGCCGGCAGGGCGGCGGTGGCCACCCCGGTTGCGATCAGGCACAGCGAGAGCACCGCGAGCAACGGGCCGACCGCCCGGACGAGCAGGCCGTCGACCGCATCGATATCTGCCATGAGCCGCGCCATCAGTTCGCCGATCCGATAGCGTCCGAGGCCCAGCGGCGCCAGCGGCAAGGCGCGGGCGAAGAACCAGCCGCGCAGGTCGCGCGCGATCCGCAGCGTCACATCGTGGCCCAGCAGTTTTTCGCCATAGCGCGACAGGATGCGCACGAAGGTCAGCGCTCGGATGCCGGCCGACGGCCCGAAGAAGTTGAAGCCGATCGCGGCGCTTCCGGCCAGCGCGGCTGCCGTGAGGAAATGCCCGGACAGCCCGAGCAGTGCGGTGCCTGCCAGCAGTGTCAGCAGCAGCAAGCCGATGGACAGGGCGATGCGCGGTCGGTGCGCCACCAGCACGCTGCGCAGCGTGTCCGCGTCCTTCTCCGGGCGTGCGGTCATGGTGTTCCCTCCTCCACCTGCAAGCGCCTGCCGCGGACATGCCATCTCCCGGTCATCGCGGCCTGGGCCGCCGCGCTGTGGGTGGCCATCACCACCGCGCGTCCGCGTGCGAACTGCGTGATCGCGCGCAGCACGCGGGCTTCGGTATCGGGATCAAGGAAGGCGGTGGGTTCGTCGAGCAGCAGCAGGTCGGGATCGTGCAGGAACACGCGCGCCAGGGCGACGCGCCTTGCCTCGCCGCCGGACAGCCCGAAGCCGCGTTCGCCGATCACCGTGTCCAGCCCGTCCGGCAGTCGTGCCGCGAAGCGCATGACCTGCGCCGCGCCGGCCGCCCGCTCCAGGTCGGCATCGCTGGCGTCCGGTCGCGCCATGCGCAGGTTGTCGCGCAGCGTGCCGGCGAACAGGAACGGACGTTGCGGTGCATAGCCGATGCGCAGGCCGGACGCACGCTGCAGGGTGCCCGCGTGCGCGGGAAGCCAGCCAGCCAAGGCTTCCAGCAGCGTGCTCTTGCCGTCACCGCTGGCGCCTGTCAGCGCGATGTGCTGGTCGCGCTGCAGGTGCAGCGTGATGTCGTGCAGCGCATCGTGCGTGGCGGCGGGATGGCGCAGTGCGGCGCCGTGCGCGCTGACCAGCAATCCGGGACGTGCTGGCACCGCTCCGCAAGTAGCGTGCAACGTTGGGCGTGCAGGGTCGTCCAGCAGCAGCGCGAGCTCATCCATCGCCGCCAGGGCGGCCGCACGGTCGTGGTAGTGCGTGGCCAGCCGCCGCAGCGGCGCGTAGAACTCCGGTGCCAGCAGCAGGCAGAACACCCCCACGCCCAGGCTCAGGGACGTATCGCGCAGGTCGAGCATGCCGAGGTAGGTCAGGCCCAGGTACAGCGCGATCATCGCCACGCTGAGCGAGGCGAAGAACTCCAGCACCGCCGACGAGAGGAAGGCGATGCGGAGTACGCGCAGGCTGCGCACGCGCAGTTCCTCGGCCGCGGCGCGGATGCCCGTGAGCTCGGTTTCTCCGCGCCCGTACAGGCGGATCAGTCCCAGCCCGCGCAGCCGATCTGCGAAATGCCCGCCCATCCGAGTGAGCGCCTGCAGCTGGCGCTGGCTCGCCGCCTGCGCGCCCCAGCCGACCAGCATCATGAAGACGGGCACCAACGGCATCGTCAGCAGCAACACCAGGCCAACGGCGCGGTCGACCACGAACACCGCCAGCAGGATCGCAAGTGGCACGGCCACAACCTCGGCGCGCAGCGGCACGAAACCGCCGAAGTACCCCTCCAGCGCATCGACGTGCGTGCCCATGCGTTCGGCCAGCGCGCCGCTCTGCTGCGAGCGCACCCACACCGGTCCGCGGGCGACCAGTCCGCGCGCGACGCGGGCGCGCAGGTCCACGCGGATGCGCTCGACGGCGTGGTCGGCCAGCCGCCGGCTGGTCCACCCCAGACCTGCGCGCAGCAGGAGTGTCGCCAACAGCGCGGCCAGCGGGGCCAGCAGCGTGACCGGAGCGGCGCCGTCCACGAGCGCGCGCTGCAGGCAAAGCGCGATCAGGGCGGCCTGCGGCAGCACGAGTACGCCGCCGGTGACGCCGCAGGCAGAAGCGGCGCGCAACGGGGTACGGGCGATCCCGCCGAGCGACGCCAGGCGTGCTTTTGCCGTCGCGCCCGCGGGCGCGTCCTTCATCCGTGCGCTCACGCCGGTAGTGGCTGGCAGCCAAGCGCGGCGAGCACGCCGTGCAGCGCGGGATGCCGCATCAGCCACGGCGAGGCGATCGTCAGCAGGCCGGCGAAAAGCACGAACGCGGCCGCCGCGCGCCGCACCGACGTGCGCTGCCAGTGGCGACCGAGGCGCGCGCCGGACCACGTCAGTGCGACCATCATCGGCAGCGTACCCAGCCCGAACAGCGCCATCGTCAGCGCGGCGTCGCGCGCGTTCGCCTGCAGCCAGGCCACTGTCAGCAGGCTGAGGCTCAGTCCGCACGGCAGCCAGCCCCACAGCGCACCCGCGGCGAGACGGCGCGGCAGCGTGTCCGCCGGCAGTACGCGCGCATGCAGCGGACGGAGCGCCTGCCACACCCTCGCACCCGGGCGCGCGAGGACATCCAGGCGACCGCGCCGGTCGAGCAGGCGCAGCGCCAGCACCACCAGCGCCAGTCCCACGCCGACGCGCATGGCGAGCACGGCGGTGTCGTGGCGCGCCAGCGACAGCAGGCCGCTGCCGAAAGCGCCGACCAGCGCACCGGCCAGCGTGTAGCCGCCGACGCGTCCGAGGTTGAGCTGCAATGCGCTGCGCCAGCCGGCGCGGGACGACGCCGCCGAAAAGCCGGTGGCGATGCCGCCGCACATGACCGCGCAGTGCGTGCTGCCCACCAGGCCCGCCAGCAGCGCGGCGAGCAGGACGGGAATGTCAGGGGCCATCGTCGCCTTCGCGGCGCGGTGGGGCGACAGGCGGGCGCGGCTGCGCCGGTCCGTCGTCGAGGATGTCGAGCGCGGGCGTGTCGAGATCGTCGAACTGTCCCTTGCGCACCGCCCAGGCGAATGCGGCGATCGCCAGGCCCAGCAGGACCAGGCTGATCGGCAACAGCATCAGCAGGATGTTCATGCCGCCGTCTCCGTGGAGGTGCGCGCCAGTCGCAGCGCATTGAGGGTCACCGCCAGCGAGGATACCGCCATGCCGAGCGCGGCGATCCAGGGCGTCACCATGCCGGCCGCCGCCAACGGCACGGCGAGCAGGTTGTATCCGGCGGACCAGGCCAGGTTCTGCTTCACCAGGCGCCGCGACAGGCGCGCGATGCGCACGGCGTCGGCAATGCGCAGCAGCGACGGACCGGTGGCGACCAGGTCCGCGGCCTGCTGCGCCAGCGGTGCGCCTTCGCCCATCGCGATCGACACGTCGGCCCCGGCGAGCACGGGCGCATCGTTCAGGCCGTCGCCGACCATCGCGACGATGCGGCCCTCCGCCTGCAGCTGCCGCACGCGTGCCAGCTTGTCTTCCGGCGACTGGCGCGACTGCACCGAATCGATGCCGAGCGTGCGCGCCAGTCGCTGGACCGCATCGTCGCCGTCGCCGCTGGCGAGGTGGATGCGCATACCCTGCGCACGCAGGACCGCGATGGCGGCGGCCGCATCGTCGCGGGGCGTCTCCTGGAGGGTGAAACGGGCCACGCCGTGCTGGCCGTCGCCCAGCCACAGCGCACCGTCGTCGTTGCGCGCCGCGGCCCAGTCGGCGCGCCCGACGCGCCACCGGCGTCCCTCGACATCGCCCTCCACGCCCAGGCCGGCGTACGTCACGACGGACGCGGCCAGGTGGCGCACGTCGATGTCGGCGAAGGCGCTGGCGATCGGATGTCCGCTGTCCTTCTCCAGCGCCGCAACGACGCGCATGGCCGACGCAGCGTCCAGGTCGGTGTAGGCCTGCACGTCGACGCGCGCCGGGCGCCCGTCGCTGAGCGTGCCGGTCTTGTCGAACACCATGTCGGTGGCGCGCGCCAGCGTATCCAGCGCGTCGGGCCGCGTCGCCAGCACGCCGCAGCGCGCCAGTGCGCCATGCGCGGCCGCGAGCACCGCCGGCACCGACAGCGACAACGCGCACGGGCAGCTGATCACCAGCAGCGCCAGCGTCACTTCGAAGGCGCGTTCGGGCTGATACAGGCGCCAGCCGAAGTAGACCAGGACCGCCAGCGCCAGCAGGCCGACGACGAAGTGGCGGCCGATGCGATCCGCGAGCCGGGCCAGCGGCGGCCGATGTCCCTGCGCGCGATCCACCAGCGCCGCCAGTTGCGACAGGCGCGTCGCAGTGCCCGTGGCGGTGACACGCAGGCGCGCGGGTCGCTCGCGGCAGGTGGTGCCGGCGTAGACGGTCTCGCCGGCCTGACGGCGCACGGGGCGGGATTCGCCGGTCAACAGCGCTTCCTCGAAATCGGCTGCGCCGTCGAGCAGCGTGCCGTCGGCAGGCACGCCTTCGCCGGCCGACACGCAGACCACGTCGGCCACCCGCAGCGCCGATGGCGGAACCGATTCCCGCGTGCCGTCCCCACGCTCGCGGATCGCGAACACCGGTTGCGCCCGCGCCAGCGCATCGACCTGCGCGGTGGCCACGTTGCGCGCGCGTTGTTCCAGCATGCGTGCGGCCAGCAGCAGGAACACGAACATCACCGCTGCGTCGTACCAGACATGGGTGCCGCCACGGATCGTCTCCACCAGGCTGGCGAAGTAGGCCAGCAGGGTGGAACCGGCAATCAGCGTATCCATGCCGACGTGGCGCGCGCGCCATTCGCGCGCCATCCCGGCGAGGAACGGCCAGCCGCTGTAGAACACCACCGGCGTGCTGACCAGAAACGTCAGCCAGCGGAACAGGTCGCGCGTGGGCAGCGGCATGGTCGCGTTGACGTCCAGGTACAACGCTTCGGCCAGCATCATCGCCTGCAGCGAACCGAGGCCGGCCACGCCGAGCCGCAGCAGCCAGCGCCGGCGTTCGGACAGGCGCGCCTGTTCGCGCGCGTCGCCGGTGGCCAGGTAGGGCCGGTAGCCGAGCATCGCCAACCGGTGCAGCAGCGCGGAGAGCCTGGTGCGCGCCGGATCCCAGGTGATGCGGATCCGGCCGGTGACTGCGTTGGCGGTGGTGTCCAGCACGCCGGCCTCGCGGGCGAGTGCGCGATCGATCAGCCAGGCGCAGGCGGCGCAGCGCATGCCGTCGGTGAGCAGCACGATCTCGCGGCCACCGTCGACGGCGCGGCTGTGTTCGTCCAGCAACTCGCTGCGGTCCCAGCTCTCCAGGTCCAGCCGGTCGGCCTGCACGCGGTTGGCGTTCGCGCTGCGCAGGCGATAGTAACTGCCGAGATCCGCGTCCTGGATCCAGGCCGCTGCGGCGGCGCATCCGCCGCAGCAGAAGGCGTGGTCGCCCGCCGTGACCGGATGCCCGCTGGCGACCGGTTCGCCGCAGTGATGGCAGGACACCACGGGCGCGTCCATGACAGGGCTCAGCCGCCTCCGAGCGACGGTGCGAGCCTCGCGGCCTGCGTGTCCTTCTGCAGGCGGCCGCGGATGCGCCAGTGGGAGTTCTCGGGCGCGAGCTGCAGGTTCCAGTCGTGCCGCGTGTCTATCCGCGCCGGCGCCGTCCATCCGCGGGTCGTGCGCGCCAGCGGCAGGCGCAGGTCCTGCGCAGCGTCGGTGGGATGCGTCAGCACCAGCACGAGCGAGGCCTCGCGTGCGAAGTCGCCGGTCACGGCGGTCAGCGCCACGTGGTCCGGGCGGATCTGCACCAGAGCGCTCAGCTTGCGCTGCCGCGCGCGTTCGTCGGGCCCCAGGTCTGTGGTCTGGATTTGCGACACGCGCTGCACGTCGTCGATGACGGGATCGGCCCCGCCCGCGCGCACGGCGGTGATCACCAGCCAGATGCCGGCGACGACGGAGGCGAGCGGCAGGCCCCACACCAGCCACACCATCGGTTCTTTCCAGAACGGGCGCGAAGCGGGGGCGTCGGGTTTCGTGGTCATTGGATCGGTCCGAAGTAGCTGCTGTCCACGGTCTTCTCGGTGCCGGCATCGACGTCGCGGACGGTGAACGTCACGGCATGGCGGCCGCGCAGGCTGGCGGGAGCGGTGGCGGCGACGGGCAGCGACAGGACCTCCTCGGGCTCGGCACGCACCGCCAGCTCGCCGCCGCGCAGGCGGATGCCGGGCGAGGCCGACGACAGCATGACGACATAGCGATGCGATTGCTGGTCCTTGTTGACCAGTTTGAGGGTGTAGCTGTTCTCGACCTGGCCACCGGCGACTTCGCGATACAGCGCGTTGCGGTCGCGCAGGACTTCCGCGATCAGCACGTCGCGGTTGAACACGCCCCAGCCCCACGCCATCACCAGTGCCAGCAGGATGGCGCCATAGACGAAGATGCGCGGCCGCAGCACCTTCGACGGCTTGCCGTCGATGGCATTCTGGGTGGTATAGCGGATCAACCCTTTCGGGTAGCCCATCTTGTCCATCACGTCGTCGCAGGCGTCGATGCACGCACCGCAGGCGATGCACTCGTACTGCAGGCCGTTGCGGATATCGATGCCGGTCGGACACACCTGCACGCAGATCGTGCAGTCGATGCAGTCGCCCAGTTGTTCGGGGACGAACTTCGGCAGCGGCTCGATCACCGCGCCGGCACCGGCGAAGGTGATGGTGCCGTGCGCACCGAGGCGCTGGTCGGCGAGGCTGGGATGCGCGGCGGCGCGCATCACGTAGTCGTAGGCGGTGGTGTTCTGCAGCAGGCCGCGCGCGCGTTCCAGCACGCTGCCCAGGCCGCGCTTGCGCGGGCCGCGCGGTTCGCCGCGCATCGGGTCGTAGGCGATGATCAGGGTGTTGCGATCGAACATCGCGGCCTGGAAGCGCGCGTAGGGGCACATGTACTTGCAGACCTGCTCGCGCAGGAAGCCGGCGAAACCCCACGTGGCCAGCGCGTAGAAGAACACCCAGAAGGTTTCCCAGCCGCCCCAGGCGAACGGCCACAGGCGCGCGCCCAGGTCGGTGATGGGCGTGAAGAATCCGACGAAGGTGAATCCCGTCCACAGCGCGAACACGGCCCACAACACGTGCTTGCCGCCCTTGCGCAACAGCTTGTTCGCGCTCCAGGGCGCCGCATCCAGCTTCATGCGCGCGCTGCGGTCGCCTTCGGTCCAGCGTTCCATCCACAGGAACACTTCCGTCCACACCGTCTGCGGGCACGCGTAGCCGCACCACAGGCGGCCGGCGAGCGCGGTGAAGAAGAACAGCGCCATGGCCGCGATGATCAGCAGGACCGCCAGCAGCAGGAAATCCTGCGGCCAGAACACCAGCCCGAAGACGTAGAACTTGCGCGCGGGCAGGTCGAACAGCACCGCCTGGCGATCGTCCCACTTCAGCCACGGGAACACGTAGTACATGCCCAGCAGCCACCAGACGGCCGCCACGCGCAGGCGGTTGAGCGTGCCCGCCACGTCGCGCGGATACACCTTGCGTTCGCTGACGTAGAACGAGTTGCCCTGCGCATCGACCACATCCAGCGGGATGCGGCGCTTGCTGTCGGAGGCGGGGGAGGGAGGCGAGGCTGGCGTGGACATGGCAGTGTCTGTCTTGGCTGGCATCATGCTCGCGCCGCGCGGGCGCGCGAGGGAGCGACGGTTTGTCGCAGGCAGCGCTTGCTCAGTCCGGCGGCAGCGCGCGGTTGAAGCGACTCGCAGGGCGCAGCAGGATCCAGGTGAACAGACTGCTGGCGGCCGTGGCGAGCCAGAACATGAAGAAACCCAGCGTGTAGCCGAGTTCGCGGCTGATCGCCAGGTCGGGGAAGGTCATGTCGCGCAGCGTCAGCGGGTCGACGAAGGCGAAGAACACCATCGTCGCCACGCCGGCGGCGAAGAAGCTGGGCCAGAGCACCGCCCCGACGCGCTGCGCGAGCGGCCGGGGCGGGTGGTCGAGGCGGGGCTCGGTGAAATCGGTCATTTCGCGCCGGCTGCCGCCTGACCCTCCTTGTGCGAGAGCGACCAGACGTACGAGGCCACGAGACGCGCGCGGGTTTCGCCCAGCAGCTCACGGTGGGCGGGCATCACGCCATGGCGACCCTTGGTGATGGTGGTGCGCATGCTTTCCTTGCTGTTCCCGTACAGCCAGTAGTCGTCGGTCAGGTCGGGCGCGCCCAGTTCCTGGTTGCCCTTGCCGTCCACGCCGTGGCAGGCCACGCAGAGGCCATCGTACAGCGGCTTGCCCTGGGCGGCCATGAAGTTGTTGCTCATGCCTTCCTGCGGGTTGTTCAACACGTTGACGTAGGCGACGACGTAATCGACCGCGTTCTCGCCGCCCATGTTGGTCAGCGCGGTGCCCCATTCCGGCATCACGCCTTCGCGACCGTCCAGCACCGTCTGCAGCACGAGGTCCGGCGTGCCGCCCCAATGCCAGATGTTGTCGGTGAGGTTGGGATAGCCGATGGCGCCCTGGCCCGACGAGCCATGGCAGGTGGCGCAGGTGTTGTTGAAGATCGAGCGGCCCAGTGCCAGCGCCTTCGGATCCTGGGCGAGCTGGTCGATCGACTGTCCGGCGAAAGGCGCGAAGGTCGCTTCCAGCTTCTTGTCCTGCACCGCCTTCACTTCGTCGTGCTCGCCGGTGGACGACCACTTCGCGTAGCCGGGCACCACGCCCAGGCCGCCGTACCAGGCGATGTAGCCGATGCTGAAGACGATGGTGATGTAGAAGAGGTTGATCCACCACTTCGGCAGCGGCTTGTTGTACTCGGTGAGGTCGCCGTCCCACACGTGCGAGGTGTCTTCGGGTGCGGGGTCGCCGGGACGACGGCGTCCGGTCCACCACAGCAGCCACACGCAGCCCAGGATGTTCAGGACGACCAGCGCGACGATGAACCAGATCCAGCCTGCGCTCATGGGTTGTTCTCCCCTTCCTCACCCAGCGGCATGCGTGCCGCATTCTCGAAATCCGCCTTGCGGCGCGGGCTCCACGCCCACGCCCAGCCGGCGATGAACAGCACGATCAGTGCCCCTGTCACGATCCCCGAAACCATGGCTCAGCCTCCCCTCGGCGCGGCCTTGCCCAGCCCTTGCAGGTAGGCGACCACGGCGTCCAGTTCTGTGCGGCCTTCGACATCGGAGGCGGCGTTGTTGATCTCTTCGTCCGTGTACGGGTCGCCGATGCGCTGCAGCGTCTTCATGCGCTGGGCCACCTCGGCGCCGTCGACCTTGGCGTTTTCCAGCCAGGGGAAGGACGGCATGTTCGATTCCGGCACCACGTCGCGCGGGTTCAGCAGGTGCACGCGGTGCCAGTCGTCGGAGTAGCGACCGCCGACGCGGGCCAGGTCCGGTCCGGTGCGCTTGCTGCCCCATTGGAACGGGCGGTCGTAGACCGATTCGCCGGCCAGCGAATAGTGGCCGTAGCGCTCGGATTCGAAACGCAGCGTGCGGACCATCTGCGAGTGGCAGTTGTAGCAGCCCTCGCGGATGTAGATGTCGCGGCCCGCCAGTTGCAGCGCCGGGTAGGGCTTCACGCCTTCCAGCGGTTTGATCGCCTCGGCCTGGAACATCAGCGGGACGATTTCGGCCAGGCCGCCGAAGGACACCGCCACCGCGATCAGCACCGCCATCAGGCCGACGTTCTTCTCGACTTTCTCGTGCGAATTTCCGTTACTCATGTCGTCGGCTCCTCAGGCGCGCGCTTGGCTGGCATCGGGCTGCAGGATCGGCTGCGGCGCGACGGACTTGGCTGCCTGGAAGGTCTTCCAGGTATTCCAGGCCATCAGCAACATGCCGGTGAACACCAGCAGGCCGCCGCCCAGGCGGACCAGGTAGTAGGGGTAGGTGGCGTTCAACGCTTCGACGAAGCTGTAGGTCAGCGTGCCGTCGGCGTTGGTGGCGCGCCACATCAGGCCCTGCATGACGCCGGCGATCCACATCGACGCGATGTAGAACACCACGCCCAGCGTGTGCAGCCAGAAGTGCGTGTCGATGGCCTTGACCGAATGCATCTGCTCGCGGCCCAGCAGCTTGGGCAGCATCGCATAGACCGAGCCGATGGTGATCATCGCCACCCAGCCCAGGGCGCCGGCGTGCACGTGACCGATCGTCCAGTCGGTGTAGTGGCTCAGCGAGTTGACCGTCTTGATCGACATCATCGGACCTTCGAAGGTCGACATCATGTAGAACGACAGCGAGACGATCAGGAACTTCAGGATCGGATCCGTGCGCAGCTTGTGCCACACGCCGGAGAGCGTCAGCACGCCATTGATGGCGCCGCCCCAGCTGGGGGCCAGCAGGATCAGCGAGAACACCATGCCCAGGCTCTGCGCCCAGTCCGGCAGCGCCGTGTAATGCAGGTGGTGCGGGCCGGCCCACATGTAGATGGCGATCAGCGCCCAGAAGTGCACGATCGACAAGCGGTAGGAGTAGACCGGGCGTCCGGCCTGCTTCGGCACGAAGTAGTACATCATCCCGAGGAAGCCGGCGGTCAGGAAGAAGCCCACCGCGTTGTGGCCGTACCACCACTGCACCATCGCGTCGACGGCGCCGCTGTAGATCGGGTAGGAGTGCAGCAGGCCGCTGGGCAGGGCCAGGCTGTTGACGATATGCAGCAGCGCCACGGCGATGATGTAGGCGCCGAAGAACCAGTTCGCCACGTAGATGTGCTTCACCGCGCGCTTGGCGATGGTGCCGAAGAACAGCACGGCATAGGACACCCAGACCACCGCGATCAGCACGTCGATCGGCCAGATCAGCTCGGCGTATTCCTTGCCCTGGGTCAGGCCCAGCGGCAGCGACACCGCCGCGGCCACGATGACCAGCTGCCAGCCCCAGAACACGAACGCCGCCAGCTTGTCCGAGATCAGCCGCACGTGGCTGGTCCGCTGCACCACGTGCAGGCTGGTGGCGAACAGGGCGCAGCCGCCGAACGCGAAGATCACCGCGTTGGTATGCAGCGGACGCAGCCGGCCGTAGCTCAGCCACGGCAGGTCGAAATTCAGCGCCGGCCAATACAGCTGCGCGGCGATCAGCACCCCCACCAGCATCCCCACGATGCCCCAGACCACGGTCATCACCGTGAACTGGCGCACCACCTTGTCGTTATAAGTCCCCTGGACGCCTTGCATGCGGCCTCTCCTATTCTGGTACGGTGGATTTTCGGGTCCGGCCAGCCGGGCCGCATTGATCAGGATCAACCCCCCCCCCCCCCGCCGGCCGGTGGCCGCGGGGCGCGCAGGATGCCGCAGGGCAGGGCGAAGGGGGGTGCGACAGATGGTCGCCCCCGTCCATGACAGTGGGAGGGCTAGAATCCCCGCCAGACAACCGGGAGCCGCATCCCCATGCCGGACATGACCGTCGTCGAACTGTCCCGTCTGCAATTCGCGCTGACGGCAATGTATCACTTCCTGTTCGTGCCGCTGACCCTGGGGCTGTCCTTCATGATCGCAATCATGGAGAGCGTCTACGTCATGACGGGGCGCGACATCTGGCGGCGCATGACCCTGTTCTGGGGCACGCTGTTCGGCGTCAATTTCGCGATGGGCGTGGCCACCGGCATCGTGATGGAGTTCCAGTTCGGCATGAACTGGTCGTACTACAGCCATTACGTAGGCGACATCTTCGGCGCGCCGCTGGCCATCGAAGGCTTGATGGCATTCTTCCTGGAAGCGACCTTCATCGGCCTGTTCTTCTTCGGCTGGGACAAGCTGAGCAAGGTGCAACACCTGGTGGTCACTTGGCTGGTCGCACTTGGGTCGAACTTCTCGGCGTTGTGGATCCTGGTGGCCAACGGCTGGATGCAGAATCCGGTCGGTGCGGTCTTCAACCCCGAGACCATGCGCATGGAGATCACCGACTTCATGGCGGTGATCTTCAACCCGGTGGCGCAGGCCAAGTTCGTCCATACCGTGTCGGCCGGTTATGTCACCGGCGCCATGTTCGTGATGGCGATCAGCGCGTTCTACCTGCTGCGCGGCCGCAACGCCGACTTCGCCAAGCGCTCGATGGCGGTCGCCGCCAGCTTCGGCCTGGCGGCGGCGCTGTCGGTCGTCGTGCTGGGCGATGAGAGCGGTTACGCCACCAGCGAGCACCAGAAGATGAAGCTCGCCGCCATCGAGGCGATGTGGGAGACCGAACCCGCGCCGGCCGGCTTCAATGCCTTCGCGATCCCCGACCAGAAGAACCAGACCAACCACTACGCCTTGCATATCCCCTACGTCATGGGGCTGATCGGCACGCGTTCGTTCAATACCGAGATGCCGGGCATCCTCGAACTGGTGGAGCGCGCCGAGGGCCGCATCCGCAATGGATTGATGGGCTACGAGGCGCTGCAGAAGCTGCGCGCCAACCGCAACGACGGCACCGCGCGTTACATCTTCGAGGCGCACTGGCGCGACATCGGCCACGCGCTGCTGCTCAAGCGCTACCGCGAGGACATCGGCAACGCGACCGAAGAGGAGATCGCGCAGGCCGCGCACGACACCATCCCGCACGTCGCGCCGCTGTTCTGGAGTTTCCGCCTGATGGCCGGGCTGGGCTTCTACTTCATCGCGTTCTTCGCGGTTGCGTTCTACCTGGCCAGCAGGCAACGACTGGATCGGTACCGCTGGTTCCTCAAGGTGGCGTTCTGGAGCCTGCCGCTGCCGTGGCTGGCGATCGAGGCCGGGTGGCTGATCGCCGAATACGGCCGCCAGCCCTGGATCATCGATGGCGTGCTGCCGACCTTCCTGGCCGCGTCGGGGCTGAAGCTGCACCAGATCATCATCACGCTCAGCGGCTTCGTGCTGATCTACACGGTGCTGGCCGTCATCGAGGTCTGGCTGATGCGCAAGCTGATCCTGAAGGGACCCGAGCACCTGTCCGCGCCAGCATCGGACGCCCCCGCGCCACAACCGGCCCTCGCGGGCTGACGGGAGACGACGCATGGACACCATTCCCCTCGACTACGCGACGCTGCGCCTGATCTGGTGGCTGCTGCTGGGCATCCTTCTGATCGGCTTCGCGGTGATGGACGGCTTCGACCTCGGCGTGGCCACGCTGCTGCCCGCGGTGGCGCGCACCGACGAGGAGCGCCGCATCGTGCTCAACGTCATCGGCCCGGTATGGGAGGGCAACCAGGTCTGGTTGATCCTCGGCGGCGGTGCGATCTTCGCGGCGTTCCCGCCGCTGTATGCCGTGAGTTTCTCCGGTTTCTACATCGCGATGTTCCTGATCCTGTTCGCGCTGATCCTGCGGCCGGTCGGGTTCAAGTTCCGCAGCAAGGTGCCTGATCCGCGCTGGCGCGCCGCGTGGGACTGGGCGCTGTTCGTCAGCGGGCTGGTGCCGGCGCTGGTGTTCGGCGTGGCGATGGGCAACGTGCTGCTCGGCGTGCCCTTCCATTTCGATGATACCTTGCGGGTGTACTACGAAGGCGGACTGTTCGGGCTGCTGACGCCGTTCGCGCTGTTGTGCGGCCTGGTCAGCGTGGCGATGCTGGTGATGCATGGCGCCGGCATGCTGGCGATGAAGACCTCCGGCGCCATCGCCGAGCGCGCGCGGCGCTACGGCAGCATCGCCGGGGTGGCGACGGCGGTGCTGTTCGTGATCGGCGGCCTCTGGGTTGCGCGCATCGATGGGTACACGCTGCAGGCCGCGATGGATACCGCCGGCCCGTCGAACCCGCTCGCCAAGATCGCCGTGGCGCAGCCCGGTGCATGGATGGACAACTACGCGCGCTGGCCGATCACCTGGCTGTTGCCGCTGCTGGGTGTGGCGGGCGCGCTGCTGAGCGCCGTGTTGTTGCGCATCGGGCGTGCGGGGCTGGCGTTCCTGGCATCGTCGATCAGCATCGTCGGCATCATCCTGACCGAAGGCGTGGCGACGTTCCCGTTCCTGCTGCCGTCGTCCACGCAGGCCGGCTCCAGCCTGACCCTGTGGGATGCGTCGTCCAGCCACATGACGCTGTTCATCATGCTGCTGGCGACGGCGTTCTTCCTGCCCATCATCCTGCTCTATACCGCCTGGGTCTTCCGCGTGCTGCGCGGCAAGGTCGACCAGGACGGGATGGGGCGCAACCCCAACGCATACTGAGGAGGCTTCCGCATGTGGTATTTCAGCTGGATCCTGGGCGCCGGCCTGGCGGCGAGCTTCGCCATCCTCAATGGCATGTGGTACGAGATGCGCGAGAACGACCGCGAGGCGAGCGCACGCGATTCCTGATCGCCCCGTTATCTTCGACACAAAAAAAGCCCCGGCTCGCACCGGGGCTTTTCGTTGCCGCATTCCGGCGCGTGCTGCGTCAGAACTCCTGCGAGAAGCGCAGGCCGATCGTGCGGGGCTGCGAGACGACCGTGTAGACCTGGCCGTTCGGATACTCCGGCACCACGCCCGCGGCACCGCAAACGGCTTCGGCGCACTGGGTGAAGCGGCTCAGCTCGCCACGCTCGTCGAACAGGTTGTTGACGTACACGTCCACCTTCCAGTTGTTGCGGCGGAAGCCGGCCGACACGTCGACCGTGGTGTACGCATCCAGGTCGCCGAGGATCTCGCGTTCGGCCAGGCGCAGGTCGGACTTGCGATCACCCACGTGCACCACCGCACCCTGCAGGAAGGCCTCGCCACCCGCCATGTCGAACGTGTAGCGCGCGGTCAGGTTGCCCTTGACCTTCGGCGTGACCGGCAGCTGCGTGCCCTCCGGTGCCTCGGGGTCCGCGCACTCCGTGACCGGGTTGCCGTCGTCGTCGGTGAAGCCGCAGTAGTTCTCGGTCAGCTCCGCGTCGTAGAACGCGGCGCCGGCCGTCAGCTGCAGGTTGTAGGTCGCCGCGAACGCCAGCGAGAACTCGGCGCCGTTGATGCGCGCCTGGTTGGCGTTCTTGATCTCGGTCAGGCCGTTGGCGCCGAGGATGGAGAACTGGAAGTCCTCCCAGTCCTGGCGGAACACCGAACCGTTGAACGAGAGGCGGTTTTCCAGCCAGGTGGTCTTCCAGCCGAACTCGTAGTTGGTCAGGTAATCCGACAGGTAGGGCGGCAGCGTGCCGCGGCGGTTGATGCCGCCGGGGCGGAAGCCTTCCGACCATGTGCCGTAGATCATCTTGTTCGGGTCGATCCGCCAGGTCAGGTTGAAGCGGCCGATGTGGCCGTTCTCCTTCACCCGCTTGTCGAAGAAGCTGCAGGGCGCACCGTTGAAGGTCGGCGCGCCGTCCGGGCAAGCCGCCTCGCCGTAGCTCGACACCCAGCCCCAGTCGGCGAAGCCGAAGAAGCCCTTCAGGCTGTTGTCGACCTCGAACCAGCGTGCGCCGGCGGTGGCGGTCAGGTCTTCGGTGATGTCGAAGCTCAGCTCGCCGAACACCGCCTTGTCCTTGTCCTGGCGCAGCTGCTTGGTCAGCCAGATGGTGTCCGGCCAGCCCGTGACCGACTGCACCGGCGACAGGCCATCGATCTTGTAGCGCTGCTCGATGTCGTGTTCCTGGTCCTGCATGAACACGCCGGCGACGAAGCGGAAGCGGTTCTCGGTCGGCGAGGCGATGCGCAACTCGTGGCTGGTCTTCTTGTAGCCGTCCACGCCCTGGATGTACTGCGACGGATTGACCAGCGAGCCGGGCGCGCAGGTGAACGTATCGGGATCGAAATCGGAACAGGTGTACGCACCGTACGCTGCCAGCGTGTCGTACCAGAACGCGTAGTCGTTGTAGTCCTGCTCCACGTCGACGTCGCGATCCAGGCGTGCGAACGCGTAGGTCAGGTCGAAGTTGCCGATCTTGCCTTCCACCGTCAGTGCGGCCTGCCACCAGCGGTCGTCGGAACTCTCCGGATAGAAGTGGGTCAGCGCCAGGTCGCCCACCTGCGGGTCGACCGCGAAGCCGCCCTTGGACTTCTGCTGCTGGCCCATGATCGTCGGGGTGATCGACCACGTGTCGTTGAGGTCCACCTTCAACGCGAGGCGCGCGCCGGTGGTGTCGACCTCGTTGTAGTCCTTCTTCGCGCGGTCGGCGTTGTCGATGGTGCCGTTGCCGCCGGAGTCGGCGTCCCACGAGGGGAAGGTACGCGTGCCATACACGTTGTCGATGTAGCCGGCGTCGTGCTTGTTCCACGCGACCAGGCGGATCGCCGCGCGATCGCTCATCGGCAGGTTGAGGAAGCCCTCGGCGACGTGGCCGATGCCGCCGTTGCTGACGCTGTTCACTTCCAGCCCGTAACCGGCGGCGAAACCGGTGGGGTCGGGCTTGTTGGTGATGATGCGCAGCGTGCCCGCCTGCGAACTGGCGCCGTACAGCGTGCCCTGCGGACCGGCCAGCGACTCGACGCGGTCGATGTCGTAGATGTGGATGTCCAGCGGGCCCTGGATGGTGGTGACCGGCTGTTCGTCCAGGTACACGCCCACGCTGGGCAGCGAACCGGAGTGGTTGCCGTCGCCGCCGCTGGCGACGCCGCGCATGTAGATCTGCGCGAAGCCCGGACCGGCCGACTGGTACGACACGCTGGGCAGGTACTTCACGTAGTCATCGAAATCGGTGACGTTGAGGTTCTTCAGCTGCTCCGTGCCCAGCACCTGGATGCTGATCGGCACTTCCTGCAGGTTCTCCACGCGCTTCTGCGCGGTCACCGTGATGGTGTCCAGCGTGGCCGCGGCGCGCTCGCCCTCGGCGGGCGGCGTGGCGGGTGCGTCCTGGGCCATCGCCGTGGCACCGAACGCGAGGTAGATCGCGGCGGTCAACGGGAACCTCGCCAGGGTCGACGGATCGCGCCGCCCCGGTTTTCTTCTGCTGCGGGTACTCATCCAGCTCACCTCTCTCCAGTGATGACGGTCAATCGGGGATGGAACTGCCCTCCGTGGAATCCGGAACCGCCGGATAGGCGCCCAACACAGGCCCCAAGGCGTTCTTCAACGGCTCCAGCCACGGTTCGTAATGCCGCCAGTGATCCACGCCTTCGCGGTAGATCGGCTGGCGGACCTGTTCGGAACTGGCGGTCCTGACGGGCCGCGCGTTCTCGAAAAAGCGCAGGCAGCCGTCCTCGAACGGCAGCCCGCAGTAGTCCAGCAGGCGGCGCACCTCGGCCTCGGTGTCGTCCACCAGCTGTTCGTAGATCACCCGGTGCACGCGGCCGGGCAGGACGGTGTCGTAGTGCGCCATCAGGGCCACGTAGTCGCGGTAGTAGCGACCGATGTCCTCCAGCGCATAGCTGAAGCCCTGGCCGCGCGCGAAATGCTGCTTGTAGCCGGAGAAGCAGCAGGCCAGCGGATGCCGGCGTGCGTCGATGATCTTCGCGTTCGGCAGCATCAGGTGGATCAGGCCGGTATGGGCGAAGTTGTTCGGCATCTTGTCGATGAAGAACGGACGGCTCGATTTCCGGTGGATGCGGGTCGCGTCGAGGTAGCGCTGGCCCAGCGCCCGCAATGCGTCGCCGTCGAGCGTCGCCAGCAGGTCGTGGTACGTGTCCGCACCGCCTGCCCGCGCCTGCTCGCGCAGGTCGCGGGTGATGGAGGTGATGTCGGGCAGTTCCATCGTGCCTTCCACGGCCGAATGGCTGGACAGGATCTGTTCGAGCAGCGTCGAGCCCGCACGCGGCATGCCGACGATGAAGACCGGGTCGGGCGCGGTGCAGCCCTGGCCTGCCCGCGCGGCGAAAAAGGCGGTCGTGTGCGACGCTTTCAGCCGCGCGACCCGTGCCTGCGTGTCGTCGGCGTCGTAGTCCAGCTGCGTGCGGCGAAGCGCGTTGCCGTCGCGGTAGTGCACGAACGATGCGGCATGCTCGCCGGCATCCTCCAGGGCCTTGCCCAATGCGAAGTCCAGGTGCAGCCGGTCGTCGTCGCCCAGGTCGGTGCGCGCGTGCTGCGCACGCATCGCGGCCAGGTCTTCGCCGCTGAAGCGGAAGGTCTTCAGGTTGGCCAGGCTCCACCACACCTCGCCGGCACCCGGTTCCAGCGCCAACGCCTGTCGATACGCCTCGATCGCGCGTGCCGTGTGGCCGGCCGTCTTCAGCGCGTGGCCGTAGCTCATCCAGATCCTGGCCTGGTCCGGGTAGGACGCCAGCACGCGCTCGTACAGCGCAAGCGCGGGTTCGTAGTCGCCCACGCGGCACAGGACCACCGCCTTGAGGTTGAGGTGCGCGGGGTTGTCGGGGTCGTGCGCCAGCAGCGCATCGATGGCCTGCAGCGCCTCCTGCGTACGGTTGGCACGATGCAGCACCAGCGCATGGTTCTGCCGCGCGGCATGGAAGTCGGGCGCGAGCTCCAGGCATCGCGCGAGCAAAGCTTCGGCATCTTCGATACGCCCGACGCGCGCGGCGACTTCGGCCAGCATGCGGATCGCGGCGACGTCGGTGGGCGTGCGCTTCAGGCGCGCGCGCAACAGCGCCTCGGCCTCGGGAATGCGGTTGTCGGCGAGCGCGGCGGCGGCCTGCATCAGGTCGGGGTCGCGCGTGGAGTGGCGCGTGTGCTGCAGGTAGGCCCCGGCCGCACCCTCGGTGTCGCCCATCGCGGCAAGGTGGTCGCCAAGCTCGCGCCAGGCCTGCGGCAAGTCGGGCTTCAACGCCAGCGCGCGTCGCAGTGCGGGAACGGCTTCGCCACCGCGTCCGGCACGGCCCAGCGCCAGGCCGTGTTCTAGATGGGCCAGCGGCCACTGCGGGTGTTCGCGGACCAGCGGTTCCAGCACGTCGAACGCGTGGCTCCACTGGCCGCGCACCCGGTGCGAGGCGGCGAGCACCAGCAGCGCCATCGGGTGGCGCCCGACCACGCGGATGATCTCGTCGGCCTGCTGGGCGGCCATCGCGGGGTCGGTGGCCAGCAGGCGGCGCGCGTGGTCCAGCGCGGTCTGCAGCGTGCCGCTCGGGCTGGCGACCGCGTTCATGCACCGTCTCCGTGCAGCAGGACGGTGAAGCGTGCGCAGTCGGCCATCGGTCGAGCCAATCGGGTATCCCGGTGTGGTGGCGTATCCCTCGCCTCCAATCTATAGGCGAACTGGGGGCGCTGGATAGAGCGGGAAGCCGCCGTGACGCACGCTTTTTTGCTTCGCAAAAAGTAATCCGACTTTCACCCTTCCCGTCCGCACCGTGAGGGTGCGAGCGTTGCGGAGGGAGGTACATGATGGTGCGGCAAGGGGCTGTGCCGGACCCCCGTACACCGCTTAGGCTTGGCGCATGCCCGGCGGCTGCATGGTCGGGCGCCACCTCCCGACGGGAACGCCATGCCGGATACCGCCCCTCCCTTGTCGCTCGACCGTGCCCGGGCGCTGCCCGCCCGCTACTACGCCGGAGAGGCGATGCTGGCGATGGAGCAGGCCGCCGTGTTCCAACGCAGCTGGCAACTGGTCGCCCACCAGGGGCAGCTCGCCGAGCCGGGCGACCACGTGGTGGAGCGGATCGGCGATGTACCGGTGCTGGTGGTGCGCGGGCAGGATGGCGTGCTGCGCGCTTTCCCCAATGTGTGCCGGCATCGCGCCGGCCCGCTGGCGCTGTGCAACGGCAAGGGCGCACGCGCGCTGCACTGCAAGTACCACGGCTGGACGTACACGCTGGAAGGCCAGCTGCGCAGCGCGCCCGAAATGCAGGGCGCCGCGGATTTCGACGTCAAGGACATCCACCTGCCGCCGCTGCGCGTGCACGCCTGGCAGGGGCTGGTGTTCGTCGCGCTGCACGAGGACGTGCCGCCGTTCGAAGAGGTCTACGCCGGCATCGCCGGGCGCATCACACCGATCGACCTGGCTGCGATGCAGTTCCACCGCCGCGACAGCTACGACATCGCGTGCAACTGGAAGGTCTACGTGGACAACTTCCTCGAGGGCTACCACCTGCCGCACGTGCATCCTGGGCTGTCGAAGGTGCTCGACTACCGCGCCTACGACACCGAACTGTTCCCCTGGCATTCGCTGCAGCATTCTCCGCTGCGCAACAGCGGCGACATCTATGGCGATGGCGACGCGTTCTACTACTTCGTCTACCCGAACGTGATGCTCAACATCATGCCGGGGCGACTGCAGACCAATCGCATCCTGCCACTCGGGCCGGACCGCTGCCGCGTGGAGTTCGATTACTACTACGCGCAGGACGATGCCGCGCTGGCGCGCATCGCCAACGACCAGGCCTTCAGCGACGAAGTTCAGGACGAGGACATCCGCATCTGCGAAGCGGTACAGCAGGGCCTGGCGTCGGGCTTCTACGAGGCGGGCCGGTTGTGCCCCAAGCGCGAGAGCGGCGTGTGGCATTTCCACAATCTGTTGAGGGCGGCGTATGGCGATGCGTGACCGGTTACTGCCCGCACTCCTGTTCTCGCTTGCCTTCATCGCCTCGCCCGCTGGCGCGCAGGACCTGCTGATCCAGGCCGGCCGCGTGCTCGACGTTGAAACGGGCCGGATGCTCGAGGGGCACGACATACTGGTGCGCGACGGACGCATCGTGTCGATCGCGCCGCCCACGAAAGGCGTGGATCCCCGCGTTCGGGTCCTCGACTGGTCCGCGCTGACCGTCGTGCCCGGCCTGATGGACATGCACACGCACCTGGCCGACGAAGGGCCCTATGGCGATCCCGCGACACCGCTGAGGAGCAATGCCGCGCGCGATGCCTTCATCGGCGCGCGCAATGCGCGGGCGACCCTGCAGGCCGGCTTCACCACGGTGCGGGATGTCGGGGTCTATCGCGGTTTCGCCGACGTGCAATTGCGCGATGCGATCAACGCCGGCCTCGTGCCCGGGCCGCGCATGTTCGTTGCCGGCACCTACGTCACGGTCACCGGGGGCGGCGGCGAGATCACCGGATTGCCTGCGGGGACGGAGCTGCCGGCGATCTTCCGCCGTGGCGTCGCGGACAGCGAAGCGGAGGTGCGCCAACGGGTGAACGAGATCCTCGACGCGGGCGCCGACTTCATCAAGTTGATCGCCACGGGCGCCGTGCTTGCCGACGGCACCGAGCCGGGACAATCCGAGTACACCGAGGCCGAGATCCGCGCAGCGGTGGAAGAGGCCGGGCGTCGCGGCAGTTTCGTCGCGGCCCACGCACACGGTGCGGAAGGCATCAAGCGCGCCGTACGTGCCGGCGTGCGGTCGATCGAGCATGGCTCGCTGATGGACGACGAGGCCATCGCACTGATGAAGCAGGACGGCACCTTCCTGGTCGCCGACATCTACAACGGCGACTACATCGATACGGTGGGCCGGCGCGACGGCTGGTCCGCGGAAATCCTGCGCAAGAACCTGGACACGACCGAGGCGCAGCGCGAGGGCTTCCGCAAGGCTGTCGCCGCGGGCGTCAACATCGCCTACGGCACGGACAGCGGCGTGTATCCGCATGGCGACAATGCGCACCAGTTCGCCTACATGGTCCGCTACGGCATGACCCCGCTGCAGGCCATCCGCGCGGCGACGCTGGAGTCGGCGCGGCTGCTGCGCAAGGAAAAGGAACTGGGCTCGATCACGCCGGGCAAGCTTGCCGATCTCGTCGCCCTGGCCTGCGATCCGCTGGCCGACATCGCCTGCCTGCAGCAGGTGCGCGGCGTGGTGAAGGGTGGCGTGCCGGTGGCGCGGGACTAACCGCCCATGCCGTCACACGACCGCAGGAAGATCGGCTTCTGGACGTGCACCGCGCTGGTGGTGGGCAACACCATCGGCATGGGCATCTTCGTGCTGCCCGCCTCGCTGGCACCGTTCGGCTACAACGCGCTGCTGGGCTGGGGCATCACGGTGCTGGGTTGCCTCGCGCTGGCGCGCGTGTTCGCAAGGCTGGCGCGCCTGCTGCCGGGCGCGGACGGACCTTACGGTTACGTGCGGCACACGCTGGGCGATCTGCCGGCGTATGCGGTGCTGTGGTCGTACTGGGTATCGAACTGGATCACCCTCGCGGCCCTGGTCACGGGCGTGGCGGGCTATGCCGCCGCGATCTTCCCGCCGCTGGCGCGGGTGCAGCCGGCCGTGGTGTGCCTGGGCGTGCTGTGGCTGTTCGTGGGCATCAACCTGTTGGGCGTGCGCAGTGGCGGCCGCGTGCAGGTGGTGACCACGGTGATGAAGCTGGTGCCGATGCTGGCCGTCGCGGTGCTCGGCGCATGGACCCTGCTCGAATCCCCCGCGTCGTTCGGCGCGCATCCGCCGGCCAAACCGATCAGCCTCGGCGATGCGATGGCGGCGTCGACGCTGGCATTGTTCGCGATGCTGGGCATCGAATCGGCGACGATTCCCGCCGCGAAGGTAGAGGACCCCGGGCGCACCATCCCGCGCGCAACGATGACCGGCACCGGCATCACCGCGGCGATCTATCTCGTGGTGTCCGCCGTGCCGTTGCTGCTGCTGCCGCATGCCGAACTCGCGCAGTCGAGCGCACCGTTCGCGCTGGTGATGGAGCGTTTCGCCGGCGAGGGAACCGGGCGGTGGATCGCGTTGTTCGTCGTCGTCAGCGGCCTGGGCGCCTTGAACGGCTGGACGCTGTTGAGCGGCGAGATGATGCGCACGATGGCCGACAACGGCACGATGCCGAAGGTATTCGCGCGGACCAATCGCTTCGGCGCGCCCATCGGCGCCCTGGTGCTGACAGCCCTGCTCGCGAGCGCGATGGTGCTGATGAACTACAGCGAATCCGCGGTGGCGGGCTTCACCTTCCTCAGCACCGTGGTGACGGCGGCCAACCTGCCGCTGTACCTGGGGTGCTCGCTTGCATTGGGCGTGCTCTGGTGGCGTGGCCAGCGCGATGCGGGACGCGACCTGCTGGTCGCTGCCATCATCGGCGCGGCGTACACCGTGTTTGCCTTCATCGGCATGGGCGCGCAGCCCTTCTGGCTGGCGCTGGCGTTGATGATCGCCGGCCTGCCGCTGTACTTCTTCCTGCGCCGTCGCCCAGGCAACGCGGTGCCGCATGCGTGATCCGCGCTACGACATCCTGTTCGAGCCGGTGCGCATCGGCCCGGTGACGACCAGGAACCGCTTCTTCCAGGTGCCGCACTGCAACGGCATGGGCCATGCCATGCCGCTGGCGCACGCGGCCATGCGCGAAGTGAAGGCCGAGGGCGGCTGGAGCGTGATCTCGACGGAAGAGTGCGAGATCCATCCCAGCAGCGATCTCACGCCTTACGTCGAAGCACGTCTGTGGGACGACCGCGACATTCCCGCGCTCGCGCTGATGTGCGACAAGGTGCATGCGCACGGCGCGCTGGCCGCGCTGGAGCTGTCGCACAACGGACCGACCGCCTCCAACCTGTACTCGCGCGAAGTGCTGCTGGCGCCGTCGCACCAGCCCTCCAAGTACGGCTATCCCTCGCAGGCCCGCGCGATGGACCTGCACGACATCGCCGAGTACCGTCGCTGGCACCGCGAGGCGGCGGTGCGCGGCATGAAGGCGGGCATGGACATCATCTATGTCTACGCCGCGCACGACCTGTCGCTGCCGATGCATTTCCTGCAGCGTCGCCGCAACCAGCGCACCGATGCCTATGGCGGCTCGCTGGAGAACCGCATCCGCCTGCTGCGCGAAGTTTTGCAGGACACGCGCGAGGCGGTCGGACATCGCTGCGCCGTCGCGCTGCGCTTTGCTAGCGAGGAGCTGCTGGGGCCGGGCGGTGTGGAACTGGCCGAGGCGCAGGACATCGTCGGAATGCTGGCCGAGCTTCCCGACCTGTGGGACGTCAATGTAGCGGCCTGGTACAACGATTCGGTGCCCTCGCGCTTCGCCCGCGAAGGCGCGCAGGAACCCTTCATCGATTTCGTCCGCAAGGCAACGACCAAGCCGGTGGTCGGCGTGGGCCGTTTCACGTCGCCCGACACGATGGTCTCGCAGATACGGCGGGGCGTGATCGACCTGATCGGCGCCGCGCGGCCCTCGATCGCCGACCCGTACCTGCCGCGCAAGATCGAAGAAGGCCGCGTCGACGACATCCGCGAATGCATCGGCTGCAACATCTGCGTCTCCGGCGACATGACGATCTCGCCGATCCGCTGCACGCAGAACCCCAGCATGGGCGAGGAATGGCGCAAGGGCTGGCATCCGGAACGGATCGCGCCGAAGGCGAGCGAAGCGCGCGTGCTGGTGGTCGGCGGCGGGCCTGCCGGCCTGGAAGCCGCCCGTGCGCTGGGCCAGCGCGGCTACGAGGTGCACCTGGCCGACGCGCGGCGCGAACTGGGCGGGCGGGTCACGCGCGAGGCGCGCCTGCCGGGGCTGGCCGAATGGGCGCGCGTGCGCGACTGGCGGCTCGGGCAGATCGGCAAGCTGGCGAACGTCAGCACCTACCTCGACTCCGCGCTGACGGACCAGGATGTGCTCGACTTCGGTGCAGACCACGTCGTCATCGCCACGGGGTGCCACTGGCGGCGTGACGGATTCGGGCGCAGCCACGGGCTGGGCATCGCCGACTTCGCCGACAACGCGCGTGTCTTCACGCCGGACGACCTGATGGACGGACGCTGGCCCGAGGGCCGCGTGGTGGTGTACGACGACGACTACTTCTACACCGCCAGCGTCGTCGCCGAGGCGCTGCGCCTGCGCGGTTGCGAAGTCACGTACCTCACCCCGGACGACACCATCGCCTCGTGGAGCGCGAACACGCTGGACTACCGCCACATCCAGTGGCGCATGGCCGAGCTGGGCGTCGTGCAGTGCGTATCGCACCTGGTCACCGGCTATACGGGAACCACGCTTGCGCTGGAGCACGCATGGAGCGGCGCGGCCTCTTCGCTCGACTGCGACGCGGTCGTGGTGGTCACGGCCCGCCTGCCCGACGATGCGCTCTATCAGGCGTTGAAGGGACGCGAGCCGGAATGGGCGGATGCTGGCATCCGCAGCGTGGCCTGCATCGGCGATGCGCTGGCGCCGGGGCTGATCGCGCACGCGGTGTACGCCGGCCATCGATATGCGCAGGAACTGGACGCGCCGCGCGACGGCGAGGTGCCGTTCAAGCGGCACTTCCATCACGACACGCCGATGGCGTGATGCTCAGGCGAGCGCGCGGTAGCGGAAGTCGCTGAACTCCACCGCGCCCGGGCCGGCGCTGTACAACGCGACGCGCAGGCTGAGGAAGCCGCCGAACACATTGTGGTGCAGGCCGGACACTTCCATCCGCGTGTCCAGCCGCGTCCAGGTGCGGCCGTCGTCGTGCGAGTGGTGCCAGGTCACCACGTGGTGGTCGTAGGTCAGGCGGAGGCGCACGCGCCGCGTCGGCATCGCTTGCCGCGCCCACGTCTGCTCCTCCGCATACTGGAACACGCGCAGCCCGTCAGCCGCGAAGCCCAGGCCGACGAAGGCCTTCGGGTTGTAGAACAGCAGCAGGCCGCCTTCGCCGCCATCGACCAGGGTCAGCGTGACCTCGGCCTGGTAGGCACGGTCGCCGACAATGCACGCCAGGGGACTGCCGTCCGCAGGCGACCGGCCTGCGCCGGCGAGGCGGAGGGATTTCCTGCCGTAACGCACGCGCCGCATCTCGTCCGGTCGCGGCGCGTGGAAGGCCCACTGCGTACCGAGGCGATCGCTCGAGAAATCGTCCGACAGCGCGACGCCGGCGATCCCCGCCTTGCCGCCGCGCGGCACCGGCAACGGCGCCGAAAGATCGCCGCCGCGCGCACGGAACCAGCCATCGTCCGTCCACTCGATCGGCTCGAGCAGCGTCTGCCGGCCGAGCGTGCGATAGCCGTTCTCGTAGCCGTGGTAGACCATCCAGCTGTCGCCGGCCGGTCCATCGACCAGCGTCGCGTGGCCGCGCGACCACCAGGGCTCCGCATCGCCCAGCGTGCGCACCAGCGGATTGTGCGGGCAGTGTTCCCACGGTCCGTGGATCGAACGCGAACGCGCGGCGATCACCATGTGGCCGGTGATCGGGCCGGCGGTGCCGCCGACGGCGGTGACCAGGTAGAACCAGTCGCCACGTCGCGTCAGCTTGGGGCCTTCGGGCGCGAAGTTTTCGGTGATCCAGTCTTCCGGATAACGCCAGGGCTGGTAGGCGGTTTCGAGCGCGCCGTCGGTCGCCAGGCCGTTGTCGGTGAGGCGCACCTTGCGGATGCCGTTGACGAACAGGTAACGGCGTCCGTCTTCGCCGACCGCGTGGCCCGGATCGATGCAGCCATCGATGTGCAGGTCCACCGGTTCGCTCCACGGTCCGCGGATGTCGTCGGCCCAGATCGCGTGGATCTTCCACGCCTCGTCTTTCGCCAGTGCCGGCAGGTAGATGAAGTAGCGGTCGCCATGCTTGCAGAGATCGACGGCCCACACCGTCCCCACGTGCGTGCGCAGCGCAGGGCCGAGCGGCGTCCAGGTGACGAGGTCGGTCGAGTGCCAGATCACCAGGCCGGGATAGGCGTCGAACGACGAGAACGTCATGTAGTAGTCGTCGCCGTCCTTGAGGATCGTGGGGTCGGGACGATCGCCGGCGACGATGGGATTGAGATAGGTGCCGTTGCCGAGGTCGGCCTTGCGCTGGCCTTCGACGCCGGTGACGTGCGCCGGCGGCGCCGGCGCGCACGGTGTGGCCGCCGCCACGCGCGACGACAACGGCCAGGTGGCCAGGCCGGCGAGTCCGGCCTTGAACAGTGCGCGACGCGAGGTGCCAGGCATGCGGACTCCGTGATCTCGCGGTCAGCGACGCACGGCGTAGAGGCCGAACGTATTGCCGATGAAGCCACCCGCCGTCTCCACGCTCAGCAGGCTGGCGTCCAGGCCAGTGGCGACGCTCTTCCAGTCGCCAGCGGTCAGCGAGTACGACGCGTCCAGGCGCGGGCCATCGACGCGGAAGCGCAGCGACACGGGGCCGTGTCCTTCGTCCAGCGGAATGCGCGCCAGGCGGTCGCCTTCCTTCCCGTCCTCGTGGCCGCTGCGCCGGTACAGCGACACCGCCAGTCCGCGCGCATCGCGTTCGACGCCGAGCACGTAGTGACCGTACTCATTCTGCAGCAGCACGAGTCCTGCCAGTTCACCGACGGCGGGCTCGAACGAGGCGAGCGTGGTGTCCAGCGTGGCCGCGTGATGCTGCACGCGGTGGGCGATGTACGACGGCTGGCCCGGCACCGTGCCGAAGGCGCCCAGCGGCATCGTGCCCGGCGTGATCGTCAGGCCGTGCGCGCCGGTGGTGTACCAGCGGCTCTGCGGCGGATGCAGGGTCATCCACGACAGCGGCAGCGCGGGCGCGTCGAAGCGCTCGGTCCACGTCATCGGCCCGCTCGTGGGTAACGGTTGCGCATTGCGTGGCAGGTCCGGGCGCTTCGCGACCATCGGCACGCGTTCGCCGCGGGGCAGGACCACCGGCCAGCCGTCCTTCCACGTCACCGGCAGCAGGAAGGTTTCGCGGCCGAGGTTGTACTGGTTGCCGCGGTACGGACGGGTGGCGAGGAACACCGCCCACCACGTGCCGTCCTTGAGCTTCACGAACTGCGCGTGGCCGGTGGACGTCACCGGATCGGCGCGCTTCGGGTCGAGGTCGCGCTGGGTCAACGCGGGATTCGACGGCGAGGGTTGATACGGGCCGGTGAGCGCGCGGCTGCGCCATACCATCTGCGCGTGCTGCTCACCGGTGCCGCCCTCGGCCGCGGTCAGGTAGTACCAGCCGTTGTGCTTGAAGACGTGGGGGCCTTCGATGTGCTCGGGATTCGCCGCGGGATCGGCGCCGCCGTCCACCAGCAGGAGGCGCTTGCCGACCCGTTCGCGCCTGCCGAAGTCGAAACGCTGCAGCCAGATGGCGCGATGGCCGTCGTAGCGGAGCTTTCCATCGGGGACATCGTTGTGGACCACCCACGCGCTGCCGTCGTCGTCGAAGAACAGCGACGGATCGATGCCGGTGACGCCGAGCCAGATCGGGTCCGACCACGGGCCCGCAGGACTCCTGGCCGTCACCACGAAGTTGCCGCGATCGCAGTAGAAGCAGGTGTTGGCGATGTAGAACATGCCGTCGTGGTGGGCGAGGGTGGCGGCGAACAGGCCGCGGGTCAGTTCTTCCTTCTCGCCGTAGTTGATCTGTCCGGGGCGATGGATCGCGTTGCCCACCTGGGTCCACGACACCAGGTCGGTGCTGTGGAAGACTGGCAGGCCGGGGAAGTAACCGAACGTGGAATTCACCAGGTAGAAATCGTCGCCGACGCGGATAGCGGACGGGTCGGGGTAGAAGCCCGCGACGACCGGATTGCGGTACTCGTCCGCGCCCACCGTTGGACCCCCATCGTCGCCGTGGTAGCGCACGTCGCTGAAGACCGCATCGCCCGCCCATGCGGGACCGATCATCAACGATGCCGCCAGGATCCATGCGCAGTGCTTCAGCATCCGGTCTTCCTCTAGTAGGGGGCGGTCGCGGTCCGCCGTGCCCACAGCGCATGCAGGCCGCGCGCGGACAGGTCTTCGGGATGGCGCTGCACGCCGACGCCCAGCGTCGTCAGTGCGTGCGCGTAGGAGGCCAGCAGGCGGTCGTTGCCGATCAGGTGCACCTGCGCCGGGCGCGGCGCATGCGAGAGCAAGCCCGATGCGCGCAACTCGTGGCCGATCAGTAGGCCGGAGAGATACGAAGGCAGCGCCGGTTCGGCGAATTGCTGGAACAGGCCCGTCGTGCGCACGCCGAACAGGTGGTGCAGCAGGCCACCGGCGTCGGCGCTGCGCTTCAGCCCGGCATCGAATGCGTAACCATCGAAGCGCACGTCGCCGGCGGGCATCAACCGGCCGAGGATGCTGTGCTGGCGCAACAGCGCGAAGAGTTCGCCGGTCATCGCGGTGGCGATGCGGTGCACCTGGCCGTCGCGCACCGTGACCCACTTGCTGTGGGTGCCGGGCAGGCAGACGACGTGCGTTCCGCCGGGCAGGGCATCGAGCAATGCGGCGAGTTGCGTCTCTTCGCCACGCATGACGTCTGGCACGCTGTCCGAGTCGCTGTCGCGCAGGCCAGGCACCAGCCATAGCGCGCGGCCATCGAAGCCCGGCGGATGGAAACGCTGCATGCCGAGCGCCAGCGCATGGTTGCCGGCCGGGCAGGACAGGTACGGCATCTCGTGCCAGCCGCCGCGTCCGCCCACCATGCCGCACAGCAGGATGTCGGTGTCGTCCCAGCCGGCGATTTCCTGCGCGAGCACGTCGCCGAAACGGCCCGCGCACGCCAGCACGCCCTGGTCGCTGCGGCGGCGTTCGCGGACCTGGCCGTCGTCGGCCATCCGGTACAGGCGCAGGCTGCTGGTACCCCAGTCGACGGCGATCATGGCAGGCGCACCCGGTCCACGCCGCGCGCCAGCGCGCGCCCGGTGCGATGCGCGAACACGCCGCCCGACAACGGCGAAGCGGCGAGCGCGGCGGCGTCGAGTCCGACGCGTGCGCTGGTCACGTACAGCGTGTCCTCGTGCAACACGCAACACGAAGGCTGCGGCGCCGGCACGCGCACGATCCGGTCGATGCGGCCATCCGGGAGGTAGCGCACCACGCGTCCTGCGCCCCACTGTGCGTTCCACAACGCGCCTTCGGCGTCGATGATGGAACCGTCGGGTTCCGCGCCGGGCAGGTCGAGGTCGACGAACACCGCGATGTCGGACACGGTTGCGGTCGCGGCGTCGTAACGGCACTGCAGGATCCGCGGCGTCACCGAATCGCAGAAGTACATCCGCGTGCCGGTGGCGTCGAAGCAGATCGAATTCGGGATGGCGGCGTGCGGCAAGGCCAGTTCACGCAATCCGTGCGTCGCGGTGTACTGGTAGAAGCGGCCCGCCGGACGCAGATCGGCGTGTTCGCTCTTGGTCCCGAACACGAAGCCGCTTTCACGATCCACGCGGCCGTCGTTGATGCGGGTCATCGGGTCGCCGGCCTCGACATCGGCCAGTTTCTCCAGGGCGAGGTCGCGCGAGGACAGCTGCGCTTCCACATCGCTCGCGTAGAGCCCCTTCGCCAGGCCCAGCAGCAGGCGCCCATCCTCGCCGAGTGCGAGGCAACCGAGCGGCGAGGGGAGCGACCACGTATGCGTGTGGCCACTGTCGGGATCGTGCCGCCACAGTTCGGCGGCGAGGATGTCGGTCCAGTACAGCACGCGACGGCGGTCGCACCACAGGATGCCTTCGCCCAGCGCGCAGCGGCTGTCGACGGCCAGGGTCGCCAGCGCCGTCGTCACGGCATCACCACTCGGCCACGCTGCCATCGGCATGCCGCCACAACGGGTTGCGCCAGCGCGGCGGCTGCCGGTGCGCTTCCACCAGACGGTCCTCGTCGATCTCCACGCCCAGGCCGGGCCTGGGCAGTGCGGCGATGCTGCCGGTGTCGTCGCAGCGGAAATCCTCTTTGTTGAGCACGTAGTCCAGCAGGTCCGCGCCGGTGTTGTAGTGGATGCCGATGCTCTGCTCCTGCAGCATCGCGTTGTGCGACACGAAGTCCACCTGCAGGCACGCGGCCAGCGCGACCGGGCCCAGCGGGCAGTGCGGCGCCAGCGCCACGTCGTGCGCCTCGGCCATCGCCGCGATCTTCACGCACTCGGTGATGCCGCCGGCGTGCGACAGGTCGGGCTGCAGGATCGCCAGGCCGCCGGCCGCGAGGACCGGCTTGAACTCGGCGCGCGAATACATGCGTTCGCCGGCGGCGAGCGGGATCGAGGTCGCATCGGACAACGGGCGGTAGTACTCCCACTGTTCGGGCAACACCGGCTCTTCGACGAACAGCGGCTTGAACGGCGCCAGTTCGCGCAGCAGCACGCGCGCCATCGGCGCGCTGACACGGCCATGGAAGTCGATGCCGAAATCGACGCGGTCGCCCATCGCGTCGCGGATCGCCGCGACCTTGGCCACCGCCGCGTCGATCGCGCGAGGGCTGTCGATGAGCTTCAGTTCCTCGGTGCCGTTGAACTTGAACGTGTCGAAGCCCTGCGCCTGGTAGCGCTGCATCTGCGCGACGATGTCGGCAGGGCGGTCGCCGCCCACCCAGCGATAGGTCTTCATGCGGTCGCGCACGCGTCCGCCGAGCAGCTGGTAGACGGGCACGCCGAGCGCCTTGCCCTTGATGTCCCATAGGGCCTGGTCGATGCCGGCGATCGCGCTCATCAGGATGGCGCCGCCGCGATAGAAGCCGCCGCGATACAGCACCTGCCACAGATCATTGATGCGCGCAGGATCCTGGCCGACGAGATAGTCCGCCAGTTCGTGCACCGCCGCTTCCACGGTGCTGGCGCGCCCTTCGATGACCGGCTCGCCCCAGCCGGTCACGCCCTCGTCGGTCTCCACCTTGAGGAAGAGCCAGCGTGGTGCGGCGTGGAAGGTGCTGACGCGGACGATCTTCATGCGGCGTGGTCCAGGTAGGCCTGGCGGAAGCGACGCGCGTACTCGCACGTGCGCTCGACCGGCTGGCCGGGCTTGTAAAGTTCGCCGCCGATGCCGGCGCCCTGACAGCCGGCTGAGAGGTAGCCGGAGAGGGTGTCGGGCGTGACGCCACCGACGGCGAATAGGGGAACCGGCGGCAGCACGCTGCGCAGGGCGCGCACCATCGCCGGTCCGTAGATGGATGCGGGGAACAGCTTGAGCATCTGCGCGCCGGCATCGAGCGCGTCGAAGGCTTCGCTCGCCGTGGCGACACCGGCGGCGACCTGCAGGCCGCGCTCGACTGCGTGGCGGATCACCGGCGGGCGCGTGTTCGGCGTGACCATCAGGCGTCCACCGGCAGCGAGCAATGCATCCGCATCCACCGTCGTCAGCACGGTGCCCGCACCGATCCATGCGTGATCGCCGAACGCATCGACGGCGATGCGCACGCTGCGCGCCCAGTCCGGCGAATTGGTCGGGATCTCGATCGCGTCGTAGCCTTCTTCCACCAGCGCGCCCACGTGTGCGGGCACGTCGGCCGGCGTGATGCCGCGCAGGATCGCGATCAGCGGCAGGGCGAAGGGAAGGGTGGGCGCGTCCATGCGGATCAGTCGTGGTAGACCTGCGAACGGCCGCCATCGATGGTGATGTCGGTGGCGTTGATGAAGCGCGCTTCGTCGCTGGCGAGGAACAGCGCGGTGAACGCCACTTCCTCGGGCGTGCCGATGCGCCCGGGCGGCAGCAGTGCCGCCTGCTTCTCGCGCGTTCCGGGCTCGCGCTCGAACCACGCTTCGATGCGCGGCACGAGGATAAGGCCGGGCGAAATCGAGTTCACCCGGATCCCGCGCGCGGCGTACTCGATGCCGAGCGCGCGGGTCAGGCCGATCAGCCCGTGCTTCGCGACCGGATACGGGAAGCAGCCCGCGATGATCTTGTGGCCATGCACCGAGGCGATGTTGACGATGCTGCCCGCGCCCTGCACCTGCATCGCGGGCAGCACGGCACGGCAAAGATGCCAGGCGCCCTTGAGGTTGAGCGACAGGCAGCGCTCCCAATTCTCGTCGGACAGGGTGAGCGGATCGGAGAACACATCCGCACCGGCATTGTTGACCAGCACATCGATGCGGCCATGCGCCGCGAGCACCGCCTGCACGGCCGCGTCCATCGCGCCGGCATCGGTGATGTCGGCGATGCGGTGCTGCACGCCGTCATCGGCGATGGGCACGGCCTGCTTGTCGAGGCCGACCACGGTGGCGCCCTCGCGTGCGAACAGCTGCGCCGTGGCCGCGCCGATGCCGCTGGCGGCACCGGTGACCAGCGCGACCTTGCCGGACAGGCGGCCGCTCATGGGAGACGGATTCCGTCCGGCGTGGACGCGACGATGGCGCCGGCACGCGACGTGCCGTCGGATTGCGATGTCGCCATGGGGCCCTCCTCCCGGCGGTGATCGGATGCGGGGCTGTCCCGTGGCGGACCTGTGCCGGCCATCCCCGGGGCCCCTCGCGGGCGGTCAGGCATGGCCGCCGACCCGCGCTTGAAGCGTGGCATAGCCTCGCGTGGGCATCTATGTACGACAAATGAAATTTTTGTCATAGGCTATTCCGCACACGAATAGCTCGTGCCCCGGAGGCGACCATGGTCCACCCCACCACCGGCTGGTTCGGCGCCACGCGCCTGAAGACCCGCCATCTTTCCCTGCTGCTGCACCTGTACGAACAGCGCTCGGTCCTGCGCGCGGCCGAGGCCGCCAACATGACCCAGCCCGCCGCCTCCAAGCTGCTGGCGGAGATGGAGAGCCTGCTCGGCGTGCCCCTGTTCGAGCGCCATGCCCGTGGCGTGGAGCCGACCTGGTACGGCCAGGTGCTGATCCGCCGGGCACGCTCGGCCCTGTCCGAGATCGGCCGTGCCCACGACGAGATCGCCGCCTTGCGCAGCGGACGCATGGGCCAGGCCGCGATCGGCACCGTGGTGAATCCCGGTACCACCCTGGTGCCGCAGGCCATCGCGGCGGTGAAGCGCGATTTCCCCGACATCCTCATCCGGGTCGAGATGGACTACAGCCGGCCGCTCGTGGCCAAGCTGCTGGATGGCCAGCTCGACATCGTGGTCGGTCGCATCATGGGCCCCGAAGGCGCGGGCGAGCTGGATTTCGAGCCGCTGGCCGACGAGCCGCACGCCGTCATCGTGCGTGCGGGCCATCCGCTGACCCGGCGTCCGCGCATCACCCACGCCGACTTGGCCGACTACGGCTGGATCATGCCGCCGGCCGCCAGCGTGCTGCGGTCGCGCCTGGATGCGGTCTTCCTCGAACACGGCCAGCCACCGCCGCAGAACATCGTGGAAACCGCTTCGCTGCCGGTGATCATCCATCTGCTCCGGCACAGCGACCTGTTGACGGCGCTGCCGGCCGAGTCGGTGGGCCCGTACCTGCAGACCGGGCAGATGTGCGTGCTGCCGATCGAGCTGGGCGTGCGCATGGAGTTCTTCGGCATCATCCGCCGGCGTGATCAGCTGCTGTCCCCCGGCGCCGAGCGCGTGCTGGACGCCCTCCGGAGTACGGCGCGTCGCCTCTATACCGACCTGGAACCCTCCCCGACGGGCACGGCGCCGCCTTGAGGCGAGGGCGGCGGCGATTGAACCTGAAGACCTATTCGGGTTCGATATAGCTGGCGATCAATATTTCATTGGTACGGCATGTCAGCGCCGCCTATGCTCCCGGCGCAGTCACAGGAAGGCGGTCCCACGGCCGCCAGGTGAGCGCCAGGCACCGGTCGCAAGGCCGACGTTGCCGCGGCGCCCCACGGGAAAGACCGAACCATCGACGACCGCGGCCGGGGGCCGCAGCCGCCATCGCTTCATCCGGCCACGGGGCGCGAAGACGTCCGGGCAGGACCACAACTCCATCGTTTGCCATGTGTCCTGGGAGGGAACATCCATGTCAACGCGTCAGCGCCGCATCGCGGCTGGACCCCGTGCGGGCCGTTCCGCCGGCCGCCACCTGCAACCCACCGTCCTCGCTCTCGGCATCGCGTTGCTGCTGTCGGCGCCTGCGTTCGCGCAGGAGGCCACGACCGAGGCGAAAGAGGGCGATACGCCCACCGAACTCGATGCGGTCGTCGTCACCGGCATCCGCGGTTCCGTGTACCGGGCGCAGGACATCAAGCGCGACGCCGACACGTTCGTCGATTCGGTCACCGCGCTCGACATCGGCGCCTTGCCCGACCGCAGCGTCACCGAAACGCTGTCGCGCATCCCCGGCGTGACCATCGATCGCTTCCTGACGGTCGGCGATCCGGAGCACTTCTCCGCAGAAGGTGGCGGCGTGCAGGTGCGCGGCCTGACCCAGGTCCGTTCCGAATTGAACGGTCGCGACAGCTTCTCCGCGTCCGGCGGCCGCAGCCTCAGCTTCCAGGACGTGCCAGCCGAACTGATGGCCGGCGTGGACGTCTACAAGAACCAGAAGGCCGACATGATCGAAGGTGGCCTCGGCGGCACCGTCGACCTGCGCACCTTCATGCCGTTCGACATCGAAGGCAGCCGGTTCGGCATGTCGTTCAGCGCCAACAAGGGCGACTTCGCCGACCAGCTGAAGCCCTCGGGCTCGGTGCTCTTCAGCAACCGCTGGGACACCGATGCAGGCGAGTTCGGCATCCTGGTCAACCTGGCCCATTCCGAACTGGCGACGCGTACCGACGGCATGTTCGTGCGGCCGTTCTTCAATACCGCCAACTCCGACCTCAACAACGACGGCACCAACGAAAGCCTGTGGCTGCCGCGCGGCGCCGACTGGCGCACGCTGGAATACGAACGCGAACGCCAGGGCGCCTACGTCGCGCTGCAATGGCGGCCGAACGACAACCTGGAGCTGTTCGCCACCGCCTTCCAGAGCCGATACGACGAGCTGTGGTACGAAGACGCGATCTTCGTCTCCAACGATCCGCTGCAGGTGCGCGTGGATGCCAGCGAGCCGTACGAACTCGATGGCGACGTGTTCGTTTCGGGCCGCCTGCGGTCGAACGGCGACATCCCGATGGGCACGGACATCCGCGCCTCGCACCGCAAGTCCGACACCACCGACTACTCGTTCGGCCTGAAGTGGCTGTTCAGCGACCGCACCGAGTTCTCAACCGACGTGCAGTACATCAAGGCGAACACCGAAGCGCTGGATTCCACGGTGTCGCTCGGCCTCAACGTGCCTTACATCGACATCGACCTGGGCCATGGTGTGCCGCGCATCGGCGTCGACAACCAGTTCACCGCCAACCCCGCGAACTACTACTGGGGGTTCACGATGGACCACCAGGACGACAACACCGCCGACGAAATCGCCTGGCGCGCGGACCTGAAGCACAGCTTCGACAGCAACGTCTTCGATTCGGTGAAGTTCGGCGTGCGCGTCACCGACCGCGATGCGCACAGCATCGACACCGGTTACGACTGGCAGCCGGTGTTCCAGCCGTGGATGCAGTGGTGGGCGCTGCCGGGCGGCGTGCCGCTGCCGGGCCTGGACCTCAACGGCACGGTCAACTCCAGCCTGACCAACCTGATCACCTTCGACAACTTCTACCGTGGCGGTGCGTCGACGCCGGGCTCGTTCTACTCGCCCGTGCTGTCCACCGCGCTCGATTTCCCGAACAGTTACCTCGACATCCACGGCGCCGCAGTCCCGTACTACACCTGCTGCTACGGCCAGATCACCCCGCGCAACCTCGCCGATCCGCAGTGGGGCAACGTGCAGAACGAGCGCACCTACGCCGCCTACGCGATGCTGAACTTCGCGATGGACCAGGCGCGCATCGACGGCAACGTCGGCGTGCGCGTGGTGCGCACGGAGAACAGCGCCAAGGGTTATCTGGTGTACCCGAACAACGCGTTCGCGCCGTACCTGGGCACGGGCCAGTCGGAACCGATCTCCGCAGAGAATTCGTACACGGACGTGCTGCCCAGCGCGAACGTGAAGTGGGAGCCGGCCGAGAACTGGGTCGTCCGCTTCGCCGCATCGAAGGCCATCGCACGACCGGCCTTCAGCGACATGCAGGCCTACCAGGTGCTCAGCGTGGCGGTCCGGGACGGCGTCAGTCCGCAGCCGGGCGACGAGCTTGGCCCGGAGGATCTGGAACTGACCGGCAGTTCCACCGACAACCCGTACCTGACGCCGATGAAGGCCAACCAGTTCGACCTTTCGCTGGAGTGGTACTTCGCGCCGGACAGCGGCGGCATGGCCTGGGTGAACTTCTTCTACAAGGACATCAAGGACTACTTCCGCCAGCAGACCGAGCTGCTCGCCTATCCGGGCGTCGATGGCAACGAGTACGACTATCGCGTTTCCCGCCTGGTGAACGTCGGCAAGGCGAAGATCCAGGGCGCGGAGATCGGCTGGAACCAGTTCTTCGATTTCCTGCCCGCGCCATTCGACGGATTCGGCATGTCCGCCAACTACACCTACATCGACAGCTCCACGAGCATTCCGGCCGCCTCCAACGCGGTGCCCGTCGACACCGACGGTTCGCTGTTCGGCGATCTGCCGGCCGATGGCCTGTCGAAGAATTCGTACAACGTCGCGGCGTTCTACGAAAAGGGTCCGTGGCAGGTTCGCCTGGCCTACAACTGGCGCAGCGAGTACCTGCTGTCGATCGGCCCGAACGGCTACAACGGCGGCGACGGCGGCATCCCGTGGAAGCTGCCGGTGTACAGCGACAGCTTCGGCCAGCTCGACGGATCGATCTTCTATCGCTTCTCCGACAACGTGCAGTTCGGTCTCGAGATGAACAACCTCAACAATGCCGAGCAGCGCACGCTGATGGACCAGAACGGCGCAGGCAAGCGCATCACGTCGTGGTACGTCAACGACCGCCGTTACGCCGCGACGCTCCGCTTCACGTTCTGATGCAGCACCCCGGGAACGGCCGGTATCGCCGGCCGTTCCTTCGATGGACCGGCGCACGCCCGATGCGGCGCCCGAGGTGTGCTTCCTGCCGGCGCACCGCTGTTCCCCGACAGGAGATTCCGTGCTCACGCTTCGCCTGACCCTCGCGCTGTTCGTTTTCCTGCTGGTGCCCGGCGCGGCGGCGAAGGACGACGTCACCGGCTACCGCTGGCGCAATGTCGCCATCGGCGGCGGCGGTTTCGTCAGCGGCCTGGTCTTCCATCCGCACGAGAAAGGCTTGCTGTACGCCCGTACCGACATCGGTGGCGCGTACCGCTGGCAGCCGCGCGAGCAGCGCTGGCAACCCCTGATGGACTGGATGGGCCACGACGACAGCGGTCGCTTCGGCGTGGAAAGCCTCGCGCTGGATCCGTCCGATCCCGATCGCCTCTATCTTGCCGTCGGCACCTATCTGCACGAGCGTGGACAGGACGGCGTGATCCTGCGTTCGAACGATCGCGGCGCCACGTTCCAGCGCGCTGCGCTGCCGTTCAAGCTCGGTGGCAACGAACAGGGGCGCGGCAACGGGGAACGCCTCGCTGTGGATCCGAACGACGGCCGCGTACTGCTGTTCGGCACGCGCGCCAACGGTCTGTGGCGGAGCGACGATGCCGGCGCGACGTGGCGCGAGAGCGCCGGCTTTCCCGCGATCGCCAAGGCCCGGTCGGCCTGGGCAATGGGGTGGCGCGAGCTGCGCCCGGTGGGCATCGCGTTCGTCGTATTCGATCCGGTCGATGGCACGAACGGCGTGCCGTCGAAGACGATCTACGCCGGTGTCTCGACGAACGAAACCAGCCTGTATCGTTCGCGGGATGGTGGCGCGACGTGGCAGGCCGTGCCCGGCCAGCCGGTCGGATTGCGCCCCAGCCACATGGTGCGCGATGCGCGTGGCCGCTGGCTGCTGAGCTACGGCGACGAGCCCGGTCCGAACAACATGGCCGACGGTGCCGTCTGGCGCTTCGACCCCGCCGGCGATCGCTGGGAAGACATCACGCCGGTGCGTCGTTCGAAGGCCGATGCCGGCTTCGGCTGGGGCGCCGTGGCGGCGGATGCGACCAATCCCGACGTCATCATCGCCAGTACGTTCCGCCGGTACCAACCGCACGACGACATCTATCGCAGCCTCGATGGCGGCCGCACGTGGACGGCGCTGTTCCCGCGGTCCGGGTTCGACCATGCCTCCGCACCGTGGACGCAGGACGCCAAGCCGCACTGGATGGCGGATCTCGAGATCGATCCGTCCGATCCGGACCGCCTGCTGTTCGTGACCGGGTATGGCGTATGGGCTTCCACCAACGCGCGAGCGTTCGATGCCGGTGCCACGATGCAATGGCGCTTCGAGCAGGCCGGCTTCGAGGAAACCGTCCCGCTGGCGCTGGCCAGTCCGCCGCAGGGCGCGCACCTGGTAAGCGGCCTCGGCGACGTCGACGGCTTCGTCCACGACGATCTCGATGTCTCGCAGCAGCGCTTCGCCGGCGTGCGCTTCTCCAACACGGAGAGCCTGGCCTTCGCCGGCCGCGCCCCGCAGGTGATGGTGCGCACGGGCTACTTCCACAACCGGCCGGAAGGCGCGGTGCGTGGCGGGTGGTCGAATGATGGCGGGCGTACCTGGACCGCCTTCGCGACCGATCCGGCCGATGGCGAAGGTGCCGGGCAGATCACGCTCGCCGCCGACGGCAAGCGCGCGATCTGGCATCCGCGCAATGGCGAACACCATTGGATCACCGCCGACATGGGCGCACGCTGGCAACCGGTGAAAGGCCTGCCGAAGACCGCGGTGGTGGAAGCCGATCGCGTCGATGAAGGGATCTACTACGGCTTCGATGCGATCAGCGGCAAGCTCTACGTCAGCGGCAACGGAGGCGTCGCCTTCGACGAAGTGCGCGCGCCGGTCGGCGAGATCGGCGACTGGTATCGCGCCGAGATCCGGCCACACCCGGAGAAGATGGGCGAAGCCTGGATCGCCGCATCGTGGCGCGGCCTGCTGCACCTCGCGCCCGGCAAGCTGGAGCGCGTGCCCGGCGTGGACAACGTCATGTCCGTGGGGCTGGGCAAGCCGGCGAAGGAGGGCGACGCGCCCGTCCTGTTCGTGTTCGGCGAAGTGCGTGGGCAGCGTGGCCTGTTCCGTTCGGACGATGGCGGACGCCGCTGGCGTCGCATCGATGGTGACGCACTGCGATTCGGCGGCATCATCCGCCATGTGACAGGCGATCCCCGCCTGCATGGCCGCGTCTACTTCGGCACCGAAGGGCGCGGCATCTGGTACGGAGATCCGGAATGATTCGAGCTGTCCCGCTTTTGTTGGGCCTGTTGGCCATCCCTGCGGCGCAGGCGGTCGAGATGCCGCGCATCTTCGCCGACGGCATGGTCGTGCAGCGCGACCAGCCGGTGCGCGTCTGGGGCGAGGCCGCGCCAGGCGCGCGCGTGCACGTGACCTTCGCCGGCCGCGAGGCCACGGCGCAGGCTGCAGCCGATGGACGCTGGTCGCTGGCGCTGCCCGCGCAGACGGCGGGCGGTCCGCACGTGATGCGCATCGACGATGGCAAGCAACCGCGCGTGCTGCGCGACGTGCTGGTCGGTGACGTGTGGCTGGCCAGCGGGCAGTCGAACATGGAGTGGCCCATCGCGCAGTCGGCGAACCCCGAGGCCGAAGCCGCACGCGCGACCGATCCGCAGATCCGCCATTTCAAGATTCCGAAGTCGTGGTCCGGCGAACCGCAGGCACAGCTCGAAGGCGGCGAATGGGTGGCGTCCTCGCCGCAGGCCGCGCCGAAGTTCTCCGCCGTCGCCCATTTCTTCGCCCGCGAATTGCGCAAGGTCACCGGCGTGCCGATCGGCATCATCGACAGTACCTGGGGTGGCAGCCGGATCGAGGCCTGGATGGATGCACCCTCGCAGGGTGTCGATGCCTCTGCGTTGCGGGCGCAGGCAGAACGACTGCGCGACGCCGACACGCGCGCGCTGCAGCAGACGCACGCCCACCTGGCACGCTGGGCCTCCTGGCCGGCGGACGACACCGGTTGGGAGAAGCGCGACCTTGATACCCGCGATTGGGTGCCGATCACGGTGCCTTCGCTGTGGGAGAAAACGGGCTGGAATGGGCTGGATGGCGTGGCGTGGTACCGCACCACCTTCACGCTGAGCGCGGAGGAAGCCGCCGCCGGCGTGACGCTGGGCGTAGGGCGCATCGACGATTCCGACATCACCTGGGTCAACGGCGTGCAGGTCGGCGAAACGCGCATGCAGTACAACCAGCCGCGCCGCTACCGCGTGCCTGCCACGGCGCTGCGCGCGGGCGTGAACCAGGTGGCGGTACGCGTGTCGGACTTCGGCGGCGGCGGTGGCATCCACGGCGAGCCGGCGGAGGTCTTCGTGCAGCCAGCAAGCGGCAGTGCGCGTCCGTTGGCGGACTGGTCGTTCCGCCCGTCGCGCGTGACCGTGGCGCTGGTCGACGACAAGAACCAGCACCCCACGCTGCTCTACAACCGGATGATCCATCCGCTGCAGCCGTATGCCATCCGCGGCGTGATCTGGTACCAGGGCGAATCCAATGCGAACACGGTGCCGGAGGCGCTCAAGTACCGCACGCAGTTCCCGGCCCTGATCCAGCAGTGGCGCCGCCAGTGGCAGGCCCCCGACATGCCGTTCCTGTGGGTGCAGCTGGCGAACTTCTCTTCCGGCGTCGACCAGGGCGACCAGAGCCCGTGGGCGATGCTGCGCGAATCGCAGTCGGCCACGCTGGCGTTGCTGGCCACCGCGCAGGTGGTGACCATCGACATCGGCAATCCGACCGACATCCATCCGCTCAACAAGCAGGATGTCGGCAAGCGGCTTGCGTTGGCGGCGCGGCACGTCGCGTATGGCGAATCACTGGTCTACCACGGGCCGGTCCATACGCAGGCGCAGTTCTCGGACGGCGTCGCGACCCTTGCCTTCGACGATGGCGGCAGCGCCCTTGCCGTGCGCGGAGGCGGCACGCGCGTGCACGGCTTCGCACTGGCCGGTGCCGATAGCGTCTTCCATCCCGCCGAGGCCTCGCTCATCGACGGTCGTGTCGTCGTGCGCAGCGACTTAGTGAAGGCGCCGGTAGCCGTGCGCTACGGCTGGTCCGACAACCCGGCCGACGCCGACCTGATCAACGCGGCGGGCTTGCCTGCTTCGCCTTTCCGTACCGATGCATGGTGACTCCCGAATGCCTTCGATGATGCCCCGCCGCCTGTTGCTGCTGTCGCTCGTCGCGCTGCTTGGTCTGGCCGCCTGCCAGCCCGCCGGGAAAGGCGATGCGCCAGCCACGGCGAAGGGCGACGGCGCGGCCGATGCGTCCGGTGCCACGCCGATCCCGCAGATCGTCAGCAGGGACGGACGCCACGCACTGATGGTCGACGGCGCGCCGTTCCTGATCCTCGGCGCGCAGGTCAACAACTCCAGCAACTGGCCGCAGGCGCTGGACGACGTCTGGCCCGCCATCGACGTGGTCAAGCCGAACACGGTGATGGTGCCGGTGGCCTGGGAACAGGTCGAAGCGAAGGAGGGTACCTTCGACTTCTCCTTCGTCGACGTGCTGCTCAAGCAGGCGCGCGAGAAGAACGTGCGGCTGGTGCTGCTGTGGTTCGCGACCTGGAAGAACAACGGCCCGAACTACGCACCGGCCTGGGTCAAGCTCGACAACACGCGCTTCCCGCGCGTCATCACCGCCGATGGTCGCACGCTCAATTCCCTGTCGCCGCATGCGCAGGCCACGCTGGACGCCGACCGCAAGGCCTTCGTCGCCCTGATGACGCACCTGAAGGCCGCCGACCCGCAGCGCACCGTCATCATGGTGCAGCCGCAGAACGAACCCGGCACCTACGGCAGCGTGCGCGATTTCTCGCCGCTGGCGCAGAAGGTGTTCGAAGGCCCGGTGCCCGACGCGTTGCTGAAGAAGCTCGGCAAGACGCCCGGCACATGGCGCGAAGTGTTCGGCGCCGACGCGGACGAGTACTTCCACGCCTGGCACATCGCGCACTACATCGACCAGGTCGCCGAGGCCGGCAAGGCGGTCTATCCGCTGCCGATGTACATCAACGCCGCGCTGCGCGGGCCGTTCAATCCGGGCCAGCCCGGGCAGTACGCCAGCGGCGGGCCCACCGACAACGTGCTGGACGTGTACAAGGCCGCCGCGCCGCATATCGACCTGCTTGCGCCGGACATCTACATGCCCGAATACACGCACTACACCACGGTGCTGGACCGCTACTCGCGCCCCGACAATCCGCTGTTCGTCGCCGAAACCGGCAACCGCGAGGAATACGCACGCTACTTCTTCTCCGCCCTGGGCGAACAGGCCATCGGCTGGTCGCCGTTCGGCATCGACTACTCGCGCTACTCGAACTGGCCGCTCGGCGCCAAGCACATGGACGAGAAGACGCTGGCCACCTTCGCGATGAACTACGCGATGGTGAAGCCGGCGGCGCGCGTGATCGCACAGGCCAGCTTCGACGGCAAGGTGCGCGCCACCGCCGAGCAGCCCGGCCAGGCCGTGCAGACGGTGAAGATCGATGACCGCTGGAACATGACGGTGACCTACGGCGTGCCGCAGTTCTGGTTCCAGGGCGAGCCGCCGGGCAATCCCGAACCGATCGGCCGCGCGCTGATAGTGCAGCTTGGGCCGGACGAGTTCCTCGTCACCGGCGCGCATGCGCGCATCAACATCGATGCGGCAGACCCGGCCGTCGCCGCGCGGCAGATCTACGAGTACGTCGACGAAGGCACCTACGTCGACGGCAAGTGGGTCTTCCGTCGCCGCTGGAATGGCGACCAGACCGATTACGGCCTGAATTTCTCCAGCGTCCCGCAGTTGCTGCGCGTGAAGCTGGCGACCTACTGATCGATCCGTGGACCGGCCCGCCGGTCCCAGAACCCGGGTGCCCACGCGCCCGAACGAGGAGCAAGCGATGGGTTACTTGAAGACGTTGACGGTGCCGCTGCTGGCCCTGGCCGCAGCGGGCGCCAACGCCGCAGGGCAGGACGCGGTCGAGAAAATCGACCATGGCGTGATCGTGCGGCCGGCCGATGCGACCGCCGCCGACGTGAAGGTCGAAGCCGTCGCGCCGGGCATCCTGCGCGTGATGGCCGACCCCGATGGGGATTTCGCGCGCACGCCCAGCCTGATGCGCGCGAAGACAGGCGCACCGCCGGCGGTGAACGTGGGCGAATCCGGCGGGCAGGTGACGGTCAGCACCCAGGGCATCTCGGCGAAGGTCGATGCGCGCACGGGCCAGGTCAGCTTCTTCGACGCCGATGGCAAGCCGCTGTTGGCCGAGCGTACGCGCACGTTCACGCCGGCCAAGGTCGAGGGCAAGGATTACTACGCCATCCGCCAGCGCTTCGAATCCCCCGACGATGAGGCCTTCTACGGCACCGGCCTGCACCAGCAGGGCTGGATGAACCTCAAGGGCCGCGATGTCGAACTGCTCCAGCACAACATTGACAAGGCGATTCCCTATCTCGTCTCCACGCGCCACTACGGCATCCTCTGGGACAGCAACGCGATCACCCGCTACGGCGATCCGCGCGGCCTGCAGCCGCTGGGCGCATCGCTGGACCTGTTCGACGCCCAGGGCAAGCCGGGCGCGCTGACGGCGCGCTACACCGTCAACGGCAAGCAGGTGGTCGAGCGTCGCGAGAGCGAAGTGAATTACCAGTACATCAAGGACCTGGCGAACTTCCCGGCCGCGGGCAAGAACCTGGCCGAGGGCGGTCGCAGCGACGTGGTGTGGGAAGGCGAGATCGCCGCGCGCAGCGATGGCCGGCATACGTTCTCGCTGTACAACAGCGAGTACGCCAAGCTCTACGTCGACGGCAAGCTCGTGCTCGACCGCTGGCGCCAGAACTGGAACCCTTGGCACCACGAGTTCGCCATGGACATGAAGGCCGGCCAGCGGCACAAGGTGAAGCTGGTGTGGGACCGCATCGAGCCGGCGTACATCGCGTTGCTGCATCGAGATCCGCTGCCGGCCGATGAGGCGAAGGACCTGTCGATCTGGTCCGAGGCCGCGCAGGCCATCGACTACTACGTGGTCGCTGGCGACGATGCCGACCAGGTGCTGGCCGGCTACCGCACGCTGACCGGCAAGGCCGTGCTGCTGCCGAAGTGGTCGTACGGCTTCTGGCAGAGCCGCGAGCGCTACAAGACCCAGGCCGAACTGACCGGCGCGCTGGACGAGTACCGCAAGCGCAAGCTGCCGATCGACGCCATCGTGCTCGACTGGTCGTACTGGCCGGAAGACGCCTGGGGTTCGCACGATTTCGATGCGAAGAACTTCCCGGATCCGGACGGCATGGTCGACCACGTCCACGACCAGCACGCGCAGATCATGATTTCGGTGTGGCCGAAGTTCTATCCGACTACGGCCAACTACAAGGAGCTGGACGCCGCCGGCCACATGTACCACCGCAATGTCGAGGTGGGCGAGCTGGACTGGATCGGCAAGGGTTATCTCAACTCCTTCTACGACCCGTATTCGAAGGAAGCGCAGGATATCTTCTGGCGCCAGATCAACGGCAAGCTCAACGCGAAAGGCTTTGACGCCTGGTGGCTGGACGCGAGCGAGCCCGACCTGCACAGCAACATCGACATCGGCGAGCGCAAGGCGCGCACCACGCCGACCGCGCTGGGCCCGTCGACGGAGTTCTTCAACTCGTATCCGCTGGTGCACTCCGAAGGCGTCTACCGCGGTTCGCGGGAACAGGATCCCGACAAGCGCGTCTTCATCCTGTCGCGTGCGTTCTTCGCGGGCCAGCAGCGCGCCGGTGCGGCGTTCTGGAGCGGCGACATCGTGCCGCGCTGGGACGACCTGCGCGAGCAGATCTCCGGCCTGGTCAATGCCTCGATGGCGGGCGCGCCCAACGTCAGTTTCGACATCGGCGGCTTCTCGCCGGAGAAGCGCTACGAGACGAAGGATCCTGCGCACCTGGCCGAATGGCGCGAACTGAGCCTGCGCTGGTTCCAGCACGGCGCGTTCGTACCGATCTTCCGCCTGCACGGCCAGTTACCGTACCGCGAGATCTGGGAAATCGCGCCGGAAGGCACGCCGCACTACGACAGCTTCGTCCACTACCTGAAGCTGCGTTACACGCTGTTGCCGTACATCTACACGCTGGCCGGCGACACCTGGCACCAGGACGGCACCCTGCTGCGCACGCTGGCGATGGATTTCCCGTCCGATCCCAAGGTGCGCGACATCGCCGACCAGTACCTGTTCGGCCCCGCGTTCCTGGTCGCGCCGGTAACGACGTTCAAGGCGACCACGCGCCCGGTCTACCTGCCCGCGGGCACGAGCTGGATCGACTTCGAGACCGGCAAGCGCTACGACGGCGGCCAGACGATCGAGGCGGCCGCACCGCTGCAGCGCATGCCGCTGTTCGTCCGTGCCGGCGCCATCGTGCCGCGCACGGTAGTGCAGCAGTACGTGGACGAGAAGCCCGATGCGCCGCTGACGATCGAGGTCTATACCGGCGCCGACGGTACGTTCTCGCTGTACGAGGACAACGGCCGCAGCTACGGCTACGAACGCGGCGAATCCAGCCGCATTCCGCTGGCGTGGAACGAGAAGAGCGGCGAGTTGCGCATCGGTGCGCGCGAAGGCCGCTATCCCGGCATGGTCGCGTCGCGCGAGGTGCGCGTGCGCTTCATCGACGGTCCGCGCGCCGATGCCGGCACCCTGGAACCGCGGGGCGACGTCACCGTCAGCTACGACGGCAAGGCGCTGGTGGTGAAGAAGCGCTGACGGGTCGATGGAGTTCAACCGACGCGACCTGCTGAAAGCGACGGCGGCCGGACTGGCCACCGTCGCGATCCCGAGCACCCACGGTGCCGAACCTGCCGGGGCCGGCGACGCGCTGTCGGGCGCCGGCATGACGCTCTGGTATCGCCAGCCGGCGCGGGTCTGGGTGGAGGCGCTGCCCGTCGGCAACGGCCGGCTCGGTGCGATGGTCTTCGGCGGGGTGGCACATGAGCGCCTGCAGCTCAACGAGGACACGCTGTACGCGGGCGGGCCGTATTCGGCAGTGAATCCGAAAGCGCGCGAGGGACTGCCGCAGGTGCGCGCGCTGATCTTCGCGGGTCGTTACGCGGAAGCCGCCGCGCTGGCCGACGACACGCTGATCTCGCGGCCGGTGAAACAGATGGCCTACCAGCCGCTGGGCAACCTGTGGCTGCAGTTCGACCGCCTGGACGGCGTGGCCGACTACCGGCGCGAGCTGGATCTCGATGCCGCCGTCGCACGCACGTTGTTCCGCGTGGGGGCGGGCCTGCACAGGCGCGAGGTCTTCGTGTCGTCGGTCGACCAGTGTCTCGTCGTGCGCTACACCGTCGAAGGCGGCGACGCGATGATCGGCCGGATCCGCACCGGCAACGAGCATGCGACGACCACGCGGATCGTCGACGGCGGCTGGCACGTCAGCGGTCGCAACGTCGGAAAGCACGGCATCGAAGGCCGCTTGCGCTTCGCCTTCCGCGTGCAGGTTGCGCACCGTGAGGGCCAGCTGCGGGTGGAGCAGGATCAGATCGCCTTCGATGGCGTGCGCGAGCTGGAGCTGCGCATCGTCGCAGCCACCAGCCACGTCGCGCACGACGATGTCAGCGGCGATCCCGACGCGATCACCGCCACGCAGCTGGCACGGGTGAAGGGAAAGGCTTTCGATCGCGTGCTCGCCGAGCATCTCGCCGAGCACCGCCGGTTGTTGCATCGCGTGCGGCTGGACCTGGGCCGCACCGCCGCAGCGGACCTGCCGACCGACGAGCGCATCGCCGCGTTCGCGCAAGGCAATGATCCCGCACTGGTGTCGCTGTACCACGCATACGGACGCTATCTGTTGATCTGCAGTTCGCGGCCGGGCAGCCAGCCCGCCAACCTGCAGGGAATCTGGAACGACCTGATGGATCCGCCGTGGGAGAGCAAGTACACGGTCAACATCAATACCGAGATGAACTACTGGCCGGCCGAGCAGAACGGCCTGGGCGAGTGCGTCGAACCCCTGCAGCGCATGCTGGAGGAACTGGCGCAGACCGGTGCCGGCGTCGCCCGCGACATGTACGGCGCCGGCGGCTGGATGCTCCACAACAACACCGACCTGTGGCGCGCCGCCACGCCGCCGGATGGCGCGCGCTGGGCGTTGTGGCCGACGGGTGGTGCATGGCTGCTGCAGGCGCTGTGGGATCGTTGGGACTACGGGCGCGATGCGGATTACCTGAAGCAGGTCTGGCCGCTGTTCAAGGGCGCCGCGCAGTTCTTCGTCGACACGCTGCAGGACGATCCGCAGACCGGCCACAAGGTCACCGTGCCGTCGCTGTCGCCGGAGAACGAACATCCGTTCGGCGCGGCGATCTGCGCCGGCCCGACGATGGATGCGCAGATCCTGCGCGACCTGTTCGGCCAGTGCATCGAAGCGGCGCGCGTGCTCGGCGTGGACGCCGATTTCGCCGCACGCCTGGCCGCGCTGAGCGCGCAGCTCCCGCCCAACCGGATCGGCAAGGCTGGGCAGCTGCAGGAGTGGCAACAGGACTGGGACATGCAGGCGCCCGAGATCCACCACCGCCACATCTCGCATCTCTACGGCCTGCACCCGAGCGCGCAGATCAACCTGCGCGACACGCCCGAGCTGGCACGCGCCGCGCAACGCACGCTGGAAATCCGCGGCGACGAGGCCACCGGCTGGGGCATCGCGTGGCGGCTGAACTTCTGGGCACGCCTGTGGGATGGCGAGCACAGCCTGAAGATCCTGCGCATGCTGCTGTCGCCGCAGCGCAGCTACCCGAACCTGTTCGACGCGCACCCGCCGTTCCAGATCGACGGCAACTTCGGTGGCGCCGCCGGCATCGTCGAGATGCTGGTGCAGAGCTGGGGCGGATCGATCTTCCTGCTGCCCGCGCTGCCGTCGTCATGGCGCGACGGCGAACTCGAAGGCGTGCGCGTGCGCAATGCGGCGCGCCTGGATCTTTCATGGAAAGCAGGGCGACTCGCACGCGCCACGCTGCATTCGGACAAGGGCGGCCGCTACCAGCTGGTCCATGCAGGCCGCACGCTCGATCTTGAACTCGCCGCGGGCACCTCTGCCACGGTACGACTGCGCGACGGCGCGCTGGTGGAAGCATGAAGAAGGGCATCCGATGAGTCTGGTTGCGGGCATCGATGCAGGCACGCAGAGCGTGAAGGTGGTGGTGTACGACGCCGCGGCTCGGGCGATCGTGGCCAGCGCCAGCGCGCCGCTTGGCCTGATCAGTAGGGACGACGGCAGCCGCGAGCAGCATCCCGCCGATTGGGTCGCGGCGATGCAGGCCTGCTTCGAGGGCATCGATCCTGCTGTGCGTGCGCGCATCTCCGCGCTGTCGGTGTCGGGCCAGCAGCACGGCTTCGTGCCGGTGGATGCGCAAGGTGAAGTACTCGCCCCGGCGAAGCTATGGTGCGACACCAGCACCACGGCCGAGTGTGCGCAGATCATGGAGGCGGTCGGCGGTGCGGCCCAAACCATCGCGCTGGCAGGCAATCCGATCCTCGCCGGCTACACCGCCTCGAAGCTGCCGTGGACGAAGACGCATCGCCCCGAGGCCTACGCCCGGTTGGCGACGATCCTGCTGCCGCACGACTACCTCAATTTTGTCCTCACCGGCGAGCGCTTCTGCGAGTGGGGCGATGCCTCCGGCACGGGTTGGCTCGATGTGCGCACGCGCACGTGGTCGAAGGAACTCCTGCACGCGACCGATGCGGACCGCGACCTGGCTGCGTGCCTGCCGCCGATCGCGCCGCCCGACGCGCTGTTCGACATCGATCCCGCCATGGCGGCGCGACTGGGGGTGCCGGCCACGACGAAGGTCGCCGTCGGTGGCGGCGACAACATGATGGCGGCCATCGGTACCGGTTGCGTGGAGGAGGGCCGCCTGGCGATGAGCCTGGGCACCTCGGGCACGCTGTTCGCCTACTCGGACGTGCCGGTCGTCGACCCCGACGGTGCCTGGGCCGCGTTCTGTTCCTCCACCGGCGGCTGGCTGCCGCTGATCTGCACGATGAACTGCACCGTGGCGACCGAACAGGTGGCCAAGGCCTTCGGCTTCAGCACGCGCGACGGTGATGCCCACCTGCAGGCCACCCCGCCCGGCGCGGACGGGCTGGTGATGCTGCCCTTCCTCAACGGTGAGCGCACCCCGGACCTGCCGCTCGGCAAGGGCGTGCTGGCCGGGATGGACCCGACCAACATGACCCCGGCGCACCTCTACCGTGCGGCGATGGAAGGGGCGACCTACAGCCTGAAGTACGGCTTCGATGCCTTCGTGCGCGCCGGCATGGCCTTCGAGCGCATCGTGCTGACCGGCGGCGGCAGCAACAGTGCGGCGTGGCGCCAGTTGGTCGCCGACGTGTTCGGCCTGCCGGTCGATGTGCCGGTGCAATCGGAGGGTGCCGCGTTCGGTGCGGCATTGCAGGCGCTGTGGGCGGTCGGCCGTGCCGATGGCGATGCGGCCTCCATCGCGGACCTCGCACGCGCGCACGTGGCGACCGATCCCGCGCTGTCCACGCGCCCCGATCCCGACCGCGCGCACGCGTATGCGACGGCCTACACCCGCTTCCTCCGACATCTCGATGCCGTCACGCCGCTGCAACGCGGCTGACGTCCCCCCACGCGACACCTCGCACAACCACAGGAACACCGCCTCATGAGCACGCAGCCCTTCATCGGCGCCCAGGAATACTTCCCCGGCATCGGCCGCATCCCCTTCGAAGGGCGCGGCTCGGACAACCCGCTGGCGTTCAAGGTCTACGACGCGCAGAAGAAGATCGGCGGCAAGACCATGCAGGAGCACCTGCGCTTCGCGGTCTGCTACTGGCACACGTTCTGCAACGCCGGCCATGATCCGTTCGGCCCGGGCACGCGCCACTTCCCGTGGGAAGCCGGCTCGCCGATGGCCACGGCCGAAGCCAAGGTCGATGCCGCGTTCGAGTTCTTCACCAAGCTGGGCGTGCCGTACTGGTGCTTCCACGACATCGACCTGGCCCCGGATGCCGAGGACATCGGCCAGTACGAGAAGAACCTCAAGCACATGGTGGGCCTGGCGAAAGCGCGCCAGGACGCGACCGGCATCAAGCTGCTGTGGGGCACGGCCAACCTGTTCTCGCACCCGCGCTACATGAATGGCGCCTCGACCAATCCGGACTTCGCCGTCGTGGCGCGTGCCGCCGTGCAGGTGAAGGCGGCGCTGGAGGCCACGGTCGAACTGGGTGGCGAACACTACGTGTTCTGGGGCGGCCGCGAGGGCTACGCCTCGCTGGTCAACACCGACATGAAGCGCGAAGTGGCGCACTTCGCCCGCTTCCTGACGGTGGCGCGCGACTACGGCCGCAGCATCGGATTGAAGGGCAACTTCCTGATCGAGCCCAAGCCGATGGAGCCGATGAAGCACCAGTACGACTTCGACAGCGCCACCGTGGCCGGCTTCCTGAAGGAGCATGGGCTGGAGAAGGACTTCAAGCTCAACATCGAGGCCAATCACGCCACGCTGTCGGGCCACACCTTCGAGCACGACCTGCAGGTGGCCTCCGACCACGGGCTGCTGGGCAGCATCGATGCCAACCGCGGCAATGCGCAGAACGGCTGGGACACCGACCAGTTCCCCACCGATCTGTACGACACCGTCGGCGCGATGCTGGTGGTGCTGCGCCAGGGTGGGCTGGAAGGCGGCTTGAACTTCGACGCCAAGGTGCGTCGCGAATCGACCGATCTGGAAGACCTGTTCATCGCCCACATCGGCGGCATGGATGCGTTCGCGCGCGGCCTGGAAGTGGCGCACGCGCTGCTGACCGAGTCGCCGTGGGAGCAGTGGCGCAAGGAGCGCTACGCCAGCTTCGACAGCGGCAAGGGCAAGGACTTCGAGACCGGCCAGCTCGGTCTGGCCGATCTGGCAGCGCTGGCCGCGACGCAGGGCGAACCGAAGCAGACCAGCGGCAAGCAGGAGCGTTACGATAACCTGCTCAACCAGTACCTGCTGCGCTGAGCGCGGCAGGTCGCAACGACAACACGATTCGAGGAAGAGGACAGCAATGAACCAGGCGATGACCGGGGGCGAGAACACCAAGCTGATCGTGCTGATCAGCGTGGTGGCGACGATCGGCGGATTCCTGTTCGGGTTCGACAGCGGCGTCATCAACGGCACCGTGGACGGCCTGCAGCAGGCATTCGGTTCCACCAAGGCGGGCCTCGGTTTCGAGGTGGCCTCGATGCTGCTCGGTTGCGCGGTCGGCGCGTTCAGCGCGGGGCGGTTGGCGGCCAGCCTCGGCCGGCGCAACGTGTTGATCATTTCGGCGGTGCTGTTCCTGCTTTCGGCGATCGGCGCAGGTGTGGCGACCTCGTCGGTCGTGTTCGTCATCGCGCGCGTGATCGGCGGTTTCGCCGTGGGCGCCGCCAGCGTGATCTCGCCGGCCTACATCGCCGAGGTCGCACCGGCGCGCTATCGCGGCCGGCTCGCCACGGTGCAGCAGATCGCGATCATCAGCGGCCTGACCGCGGCGTTCCTGTCCAACTACCTGCTCGCCGCCAAGGCGGGTGCCTCGACCGAAGCGCTGTGGGGCGGCCATGCCGCGTGGCGCTGGATGTTCTGGATGCAGGCGGTGCCGTCGGTGATCTTCCTGGTGCTGCTGCTCACCATTCCGGAAAGCCCGCGCTACCTGGTGGTGAAGCGCCGCAAGGACGAAGCGCTGCGCGTGCTGACGCGCCTGTTTGGCGGTGTCGAGGCACAGGTCAAGCTCGCGGAAATCGATGCCTCGTTGTCGCAGGACCATCACCGCCCGCAGCTGTCCGATCTGAAGAACAAGACGACCGGCAAGATCCGCCCCATCGTCTGGGTCGGCATCGGCCTGGCGACGTTCCAGCAGCTGGTCGGCATCAATGTGGTTTTCTATTACGGCGCGGTGCTGTGGCAGGCCGTGGGCTTCTCCGAGAACGATGCGCTGGCCATCAATGTGTTGTCCGGCGCGCTCAGCATCGGCGCCTGCATCGTCACCGTGCTGCTGATCGACCGCATCGGCCGCAAGCCGCTGCTGTGGATCGGCTCGGCCGGCATGGCGGTGTCGCTGGCGCTGGTGGTCTGGGCGTTCGCCAGCGGCTCGCTGGTCGATGGCCACCTGCAGCTGCCCGAAGGCATGGGCACGCTGGCGCTGGTGGCGGCCAATGCCTACGTGGTGTTCTTCAACATCTCCTGGGGCCCGGTGATGTGGGTGATGCTGGGCGAGATGTTCCCCAACCAGATCCGCGGATCGGCTTTGGCCGTGGCCGGGGCGGCGCAGTGGACCTCGAATTTCGCCGTCACGGTGACCTTCCCGATCCTGCTGGCCGCCATCGGCCTGGCCGCGACCTACAGCATCTACTTGGTATCGGCGATCATCTCGGTCTTCTTCGTGCTGAAGTACGTGCACGAGACCAAGGGCAAGGAACTGGAGCAGATGGAAGGATGAAGACGATGACCCCCCGCACTTCCCTCGCGCGCACCGGCGCGTTGGTGGCTGCCCTGATGCTGGCGCTGGTCGCCTGCAAGGGCGACGACAAGGCGGCCGCGCCCGCGACCGCCGCCGATGCCACTCC
>NZ_CANMLQ010000006.1:0-181707 GCF_947498795.1 uncultured Pseudoxanthomonas sp.
ACCAGATATTGCACAGAACAAGACGGCGGCAGGGTCGGGCTCCTGGCTCGGCCATCAACCACTTTTTGCACTTAACCCTTTTTTTTGCGTGTAGAATGTGTGACGAATTGAGCAGGGCAAGACACACGTGGGTATGCCGCAAATCGAGGAAGCGCTGTCGCATGCGCGGCGTGCGGTCGCAGCGAAGGACATGGCCGGCGCCACCGTGCACTACCGCAAGGTCCTGGACGCAGGCGACAACGCGGAAGCATTGCTGCACCTGTCCAGTTTCGAGGCGCGGGCGAACGACAACTACCGGAAGGGACGCGAGTACGCGATACGCGCGCTGTCTTCCGCGGTAGGCAACCCGGCGCTGGTGCCCAGCGTCCTGCTTTGCCTGAGGCATTTCGAAGAGTCGGCCGCCATGCGCCGCTACATCGATGCTTCGCCGTTCCTCCGCAGCATGGCCGACCCCAAGACGCTCCATCTGGTGTCCGCACAGCTCAGCTGGCTGGGCGACCAGGCGCAGGCGATCGAGTTCGTCACCCGTGCCATGCAGCTGCAGCCGCAGATGCCGTCGCTTCGCCTGGCGCGCGCGACGATGGAGTTGTTCCTGGGCCGTTTCGACGATGCTGAAGCGGACATCATGGAATGCCTGCGCATGGATCCGGGGTTCGCGAACGCCTACTGGGTGCTCGCATGGATGCGCAAGTGGAGTGCGGACACGCACCATGTCGATGGCATCCGGCGCGCGCTGCAGAAGCCTTCCCTTGGCCTGGTCGACAAGACGAGGCTCTACTACGCCCTGCACAAGGAGCTCGACGACATCGGCGATGTCGCGGGTGCTTTCCAGGCGCTCGACACGGCCAACCGCATCCATCGCGCGGCGAACAAGTACGACCGCGAGTCGACGCGCCGCCTGTTCGCGCAGCTGAAGCAGATGCCCTTGAAGGTCGACGCATCGGGCTACGCGTCGGACATCACGCCGATCTTCGTCGTCGGCATGTACCGCTCCGGCACGACGCTGTTGGAGCAGCTGATGGGTGGTGATCCCGGCGTGTTCAACGCAGGCGAACTCCACGACATGGCGGCGCGCGTCCGCTATGCGACCGATCATTATTTTCCCAGCGCCACGGATCCGGTCGCGGTGGCGCGTGCGTCGGGGATCGATTACACCGAGTTGGGCCGGAACTACATGGAAGGCGTCGCCTGGCGCTTGAACGGGCACACCCACATCACGGACAAGTGGCCGCCCAACCACATGAACGTGGGCTTCATCTGCCAGGCGATGCCGCACGCGAAGATCATCCACATGTCGCGCGACCCCCGGGAGACCTGCTTCTCCAACCTGCGCGAATTGTTTGCCCACGCCGCGCCGTATTCCTACGACCAGGTGGAGCTGGCGGACTACAGCAACCAGTACCGCGACCTCATGGAGCACTGGCACCAGGCGTTCCCTGGCCGGATCCTGGACATCACCTATACGGACCTGACGCGGAACACGGAAGCCACCATGCGCGAGGTGGCGGCCTTCTGTGGCTTCCCGTTCACCGACAAGCTGCTGCAGCCCAATTCGCAGGGCAAGAGTGTGGCAACGGCCAGTGCCGTGCAGGTGCGCGACAAAGTGATCGCGCGTGACGTGCCCAAGTGGGCACCCTACGAAACCTATCTGCAGCCGCTCCTCAACGAGCTGCGCTGACGCCAACGTATTCCGGAGAGCCATGAATCCCGTCAACCAAGATACGCGGGCGCGTTACGACGACATGCCGTACAGCTCATACGCCTACCAGTACAGCGCCCCGGAACAGCTGGCCGCCGTTGCGAGCCTGTTCGGGTTGCCGTCGGGACAGGTATCGACGGCGCGCGTCCTGGAGCTCGGATGCGGGTCGGGCGGCAATCTGATCCCCATCGCGTTGCGCTATCCGCAAGCGAGGGTGGTGGGCGTGGATATCTCGGGAGTCCAGATCGCCGAGGGGAAGGCGTCCATCGATCGCCTGGGCATCGGCAATGCCTCCCTCGTCGAAGCGGACCTGCTCGATCTCGATGCGGATTCGCTCGGCGAGTTCGATTACATCATCGCCCATGGCGTCTACAGCTGGGTGCCCGCCGAGGTGCAGGACGCTGTCCTGCGTCTGATCGCCCGCTGTCTTGCGGCGGACGGCGTCGCCTACGTCAGCTACAACACCTATCCGGGCTGGAAGACCAAGGAGATCGTCCGTGATGCGATGCTGATGCATGGCGGTGCGCGACCGACCGTCGACGAGCAGGTGGGCTACGGCCGCTCCATGCTCAACTTCCTCAAGCAGACGGCGCTGCCGGGGGGGCTGACCGCCGCCGCGGTCGACGAGTGCATGCCGTCGATCATGAACGGCCCCACCGATTACGTGGCGCACGAGTATCTCGCCCCGAACAACCGCCCCTGCTATTTCCATGAATTCGTGGAGCGGACAGGTCGCCATGGCCTGGCTTACCTGGGCGAAGCGCAGCCGTCGACCATGCTGCCGTCCAACTACAGCCAGGAGCTCTCGCAGCAACTGTACGGCGCGCTCGGTGGCGATCAGGTGCGCGTCGAACAGTATCTGGACTTCGCCGTGAGCCGTGTCTTCCGCCAGACCCTGCTGGTGCACGCGAAACGCGCCGAAGACCTCCGCTGGGAGCTGGATCGCGCGACCCTGCATCGGATGCATTTCGCGGCGAACCTGTCCGCCACCGACGGACCGATCCGCCTGGACGGACAGCACCAGGAGTTCGTCGCGCTCCCGAATACGGCGAGCATCGGCGCCAGCCTGAGCGGTATCAAGCAGGCGATCGATGCGCTCGCGCGAGCGTGGCCGGGCACGGTGACGCGCGACGATATGCTCCGCCACGCGATGCTCACGCAGGGCGACAAGGACGCGGTTTCGCCGGAGATCCTGAGCGAGGCCGTGGATGAACTATGCGAGCGCCTGACCCTGCGCGGCATGGCGCAGGTTCGTCTGGCTGCCGTGGAGGCAACGGGCGTAGGTGATCGGCCGGTGGTGGATCCGGCGGTCAGGCGCCAGGTCGCCGCCCTAGTGCCGCCGCGCAGGCATGTGGCCAATCTCTGGCACGACAGCATCGAAATAGGGGATATCGATCGGTTGCTGATCCCGTTGATGGACGGTTCGCTGGACAGGAACGGACTGGTGGCCGCCGCCGCCGCCGCCCTGCGCGAGGGACGGCTACCTGCCCTGCCGCAGGCGGCAGCGGATGACACGGAGTCGCAGGCGGAGGCACGCGTGGCGGAGATGCTGCAGCGTCTTGCCGGCGCCGCGATACTGGTGCGACCAGCGGGTCAGTAACGCTGGCCGAGTTCCGAGAGGCGCCACGCCAGCGGCGTAAGGTAGTCGCGGTATGCGTGCCACTTGGGCCGCAGGGGCAGGCCCGGCTTCTGCCGTACCTGCACCGCGCTCGCGGTGTTGACGCTGCCAGTGGCGGACGCCGGATCCAGCATCGTCGGCTGGAAGCCTGTGCCCAGGAACGTGGTCACGCGCTTCAGTTCCGCCGCCGGATCGGTGGCGAGCGCAGCGTAGGTCACGTCATGGATGCGCCCCGGGAAGCGCTGGCGCCAGTGCTGCATCAGGTTGAAGTAGTGGCGATAGTGGTTGGCGAGCTCGGCCTGGTCGTACGAATAGCGGCAGGTGGTGGCCGAGAACGGCTCCCTCAGGTTGGAGAAGCAGGTTTCCATCGGATCGCGCGACATGTGCAGGATCTTCGCGCCAGGCAACGCGGTGAGGATGAAACCGAGGTTGAGGAAGTTGGACGGCAACTTGTCGGTGACGAATCGCTGCCCCGCGCGACGCCAGTCCACCGATTCCAGGTAGCCCCTGCCGATGGCGCCATAGTCGAAGTCCGCCGAAGCCTGGACGATGGCCGAATCGAGCTCGGTGCTGCAGTGGTGATCCGCGGCCAGTCGTAGCTGGCTGGTGAAGTCGTAGAGTTCGCCCCCCGAGCAGATGTCGGTGTGTGCCGAAAGCAGTTGTTCCAGCAGCGTCGTACCGGAGCGATGCATGCCGACGATGAAGACGGGCGTGAACGGCGCGTCCATCGACGACGGGCGCTCGGCGGCGCCGACGTCCAGCGATTTCAGCAGTCCGAACAGCCGCTCGTCTTCTTCGCCGGAATAGGCGACCACTTTCCGCATGGAGGTGCAGGCCAGTTCGAGCGCGTCCGTTGCGGCTGCATAGTCCTCGAGGCGGTCGAGCTCCCGATGCAGCGCGTAGGCCAGCAGCGCCGCATTGCCCGGTTCCGTGGCGCGCGCCACCGCGCGTTTCAGTGCGTCGACGTGGCCCGCGTCGGTGCCGCTTTCCGAGCGCAAGCGTGAAAGGTGCCACCAGGCGGGGGCGTGGTCCGGCTGGAGCACCAGGGATTCGCGGAAATGCTGTTCCGCCTCTTCGAACCTTCCGAGGTTGAGTAGCGCCAGCCCGATATCCGACGTCAGGGGCGCAGAGGAGGAATGGTGCGCCGCCGCCAGTTGCAGATGCTGGAGAGCCTGCTGGGGGTGGTTCAAGGTCTGCAGGAACAAGGCCACCAGCTGGGCGACATCCACATCGTGCCGCAATCCCTCGGGAATGCGCGGAATGAATCCATGCAACTCCGGAATGAGGTTGAAGGTCTTCAGGCGGCGCAACAGGAACATGCATTGGCGCTTGTTCTGCACGCCGACGCGATAGGCGGAAAGCGCGTACTCGCGTGCGCGCCGGTAGTTGTCGTCGATGGACTCCAGGCGCGACCGCTGGATGAGGGCGCCCGCATCGGTCGGATGCTCGGCCAGGATGGCGTCGCTGATGCTGCGCGCCCCCACCAGATCGCCTGCCGTGATCAGGCTCCGCACCCTGAGGAGCTTGTTTTCGACATCGAGACGAGGTCCGCGCGCGGCGGACGAACGGTCACTGCTGCTGGACAAACTAGAGGTCCTGCTCGTAACGCACGTACGGCACGGTGCCTTCGTCGGCGTTCTCGTTGGTCAACGAGAAGGGATTCTTGCCGCGAGTGATGACGTTTTCGGCCCCGACCGTCAGCTGCCCACTCCAGGGAGTGCGCCAGGTCAGGCCGAGGCCCAGGCCTTCGAACTTGCCAGGCTGGCCGGGCACGTCGATGACGCGGCCGACGATATTGGCGCTGAAGGGGCCGTAGCCACCGCCGACGGTCAGGCTGCGGCTGTTCCAGCGGTCGGCGAGGGCCGGCAGGTCGGAGACGGGCACCAGCGTGGCCTTGGCCACGGCGCCACCGATCGACACGAACCCTTCGCGTCCGATGTTCTTCTGCCCGAACACGGCCAGGTCGTTCTGCTCGACCCGGCTTCCGCCGCGGCCCGAGGACAGCCAGGCCGGCAGGGTGTCGCGGCCGGTGCCGGCCGACAGTCCCAGCTTGCCGCCGGGACGGCTCAGGACGGCGGATGCGCTCACGCGCTGGCTTGCCGTGTCCTGATCGTCGTCGCCGAGCGTGGCCAGCATGCAGTGGCTCGCCAGGTTGCCGATGTTGCCGACGACCCCCGCCTTGCGGTTGCACACCAGGCCCAGGGCGTCGCCGCTGTCCAGGCCGAATGCGGTGGTCAGTGAGTTGCGCCCCAGGCGCCAGCGCGCGCCGGCCTCGGCCTGGCCGGTCGGCTCGAGCAGCAGCACGGCCTCGACCTTGCCGTCATTGTTCCAGATGGGAAGGGCGGTCGCCTGCGGGTCCGCGGCCGGCTTACGCGTGCTTTTCTGCGCATGCGCATCCGCCGCCCCGCAAAGGGCGAGCAGCAGGGCGAGCGGCAGTGAAAGGCTACGAAGGTTCATGGCTGGCTTCAGACTCCTGGGTCGACCCGGAGTTCCCCTCCCGAAGGGGAACCGATGCTATGCCGTTTATGTTTCTTTAACAAGTCCCCGACGCTGTCCGCCGACCGCCGGAACTACTGAAGGCGGCTGGGCGCTTCCATGTCGACCCGCAGCTGGCTGAATAGTTCCGCGATCTGCGGGGCGGAGAACCGATACTCCTGCCCACAGAACTCGCAACGCACTTCCGCCACCCCATCGGCCAGCGCCGCGGTCGCTTCCTCTTCTCCCAACGACTGCAGCATGCTCTCGACCCGTTCCCGCGAACAAGAGCAGCCGAAGCGAACTGCGCGCTCCGTCAGGATTTGCGGGGTTTCCTCATGGAACAGGCGGTGCAGCAGCACCGGCACGGGCGTGGCCAGCAGCTCAGCCTCGCCCAGCGTATCGAACAGGGCGCCCGCCCGGCTCCAGCCATCGTCATCGCCTTCGTCGCCGGGCAGCTTCTGCAGCATCAGGCCGCAGGCCCGGTCACCGTCGGCGGCCAGCAGCAGGCGCGTCGGCAGCTGCTCGGACTGGCGGAAGTAGTCTTCGAAGGCTTCTGCCAGGCGGCTGGCCTGCAGGCCGACCAGGCTCTGGTAGCGCTGCGGCTCGCGCGGGTCCAGGCCGGGGTTTTCAACGGTGATCGCCAGCAGGGCGTCCTCGCCCAGGTCGCGGAGGTCGCGCGGCGCGTCTCCGGCCGTGGACAACTGCGCGATGCCGCGCACCGTACCCGCCGCGGTGCATTCGGCGAACAGGCTCCGCAAGGTGCCCTGGCTGCGGAGCTGGATCGACAGGCGCCCGTCGACCTTGGTATGGCCCGTGAACAGCACCGCCGCCGCACTGGCTTCGCCGAGCAGCTCGCGGGCTGACGGCGGGTAGTCGGCGCGGCCACCGACGGTCTGCCAGGTGTCTTCGAGACGCACCGCCACGCCGCGGACGCCGGCGGCGGGCAGCAGGAAGCGGGTCACCCCGTCGTTCACAGCTCACCCATGGCGTCGTGGCCGTTGTAATCCAGCATTCCCTGGATGGTCGTGCAGACCAGTTCCCGTTCGACTGGCGTCAACATGGGATGCCATACGTCGAAGATGAGCACTACGCGCAGGCGATCGCTGTTGTTCCAGGCTTCGTGCAGGATGGTGTCGTCGAACATCACCAACTCGCCGGGCTTCCAGACATGCGTTTCGCCGCCGACGCGGAGTGCGCAGTCGGGGGGGATGATCAGCGGCATGTGGACGGTCAGGCGGGTGTTCGTTGCCCCGTGATGCGGCGCGATATGCGTGCCCGGCTTGAGCGCGGAGAAGAACGTCACCGGCGCGCGGTCCGGCACCCTGCACATGGGGGCGTGGTCGGACAATGCGGCAACGGTCTTGGGACAGCGCCTGGCGTGGTCTTCGTCCAGTTTGCCGCTTTTCCAGAAATAGTAGGCGCCCCAGTCCAGATTGCGATCGAGCGGCGCGAACTGTCCCTTGGGCTCGTAGTCCGACATTTCCACGTAGGGGACGAACTCTGCGTTTTCCTCCAGCAATGACTGGAGCTCACGGAGCATGTCGGGGAAAGCGGCTTCGACGGTGGGCGCCCAGTCGAAATCCTCGCGATGGAAGATCGGTATCGACGGCAAGCGAGGGAACGGCAGCGTCAGCGGCCGGGACAGCGCCATGTCGCGACGTCCGGTCACCACATCCAGGCTGTGCTGGAAGCGCTCGAGCTGGCGCGGCGAGCCGGTGCGCAACTGGTCCCCCATCCGGGCGAGCAGGAACTCGCGCATCTGCGCCTGGTTCTCCGCCACCTTGCGGCGAGCATGCTGGATCAACGGCTGCAGTTCGGGCGCCTGCTGGAGCGCCTCGGGCATGTAGGCCATCGCTGCGCCGTAGGAGGACGCGGCCGCGCGGTCCTTGCCGCGTTCCTCCAGCAGGCGTGCCTTTTCGATGTGCACGCCCCATGCGACCGGTTCTGCCTTGAGGGCGGCATTGATCTGGGCCAGGGCGGCATCCGCGTCGCCCATGGCGGAGTAGACCCGGGACAGATTGGCGTGCGCCATCGTATAGTCCGGTGCCGCTGCCACGGCGCGTTGCAACAGGTCGCGCGCGACGGACAGATCGCCCCGCTGCATGGCCTGCATGGCCAGGTGGTTGAGCGCTGGCGGAAACTCCGGCTCGAGCTCGAGCACCTTGTGCCAACGGACCGCTGCGGAGACGGACTGGCCGCTTTGGGCCAGCTGGTCGCCCTCTCTCATCAAGTCGGCTACCAGCGTCTCGGTGCGTGCGTTCATAAGGCGGATGACCAGCGGACTGTTGAGACCCCATTCTCGCATTTGGATGCCATGCGCTCAAAATCGGACGGTTCCATTCCCCGCGTAGCCCGTCGCCGATGGCTCCGCTGGCTGCTCGCACTGCCTTTCCTGTTCGCCGCAGCCAGCGTGCTGCAGGTCGTCGTGCTGCGTTTCGTCGACCCGCCGTTCACCGCCTTCATGGCGGCGCGCCTGGTCGAGGCCTGGGGCAAGGGAGACGTCGGTTTCCGGCTGGCCTACGACTGGCGCGATCTGGACGAGATGGCGCCCAGCCTGCCGTTGTCGATGGTCGCGGCGGAGGACCAGAACTTCGCCACGCACCGCGGCTTCGACCTGGCGGCGATCGAGAAGGCGCGCGTGCACAACCGCAAGATGGTCGAGCGCGCGGAGAAGCGCGGCAGGCCGGTGACGCGCCTGCGCGGCGCCAGCACGATCAGCCAGCAGGTCGCGAAGAACCTCTTCCTCTGGCAGGGCAGCAACCGCGTGAGCCGATGGACGCGCAAGGGGCTGGAGGCCTGGTACACGCTGCTGATCGAAACCCTGTGGTCGAAGCGCCGCATCCTGGAGGTCTATGCCAACGTCGCCGAGTTCGGCGACGGCGTCTATGGCGGGCAGGCGGCGGCACGACGTTACTGGGGCAAGGACGCCGCACGCCTGACGTCCAACGAAAGTGCGCGCCTGGCCGCCGTGCTGCCGTCCCCCCGCCGCTACAGCGCCCCTCGTCCCGGGCCGTACGTGCAGCGGCGCGCGACACGTATCGAACGCCAGGTGCGGCAGATCGGCGGCACCACCTATCTCGAGGCGCTGCCATGATCGGCGCGGCGCCTCAGGTCACCGTCGTGGTGGCCGCGTACAACGAAGCGCAAGCGCTGCCGCTGCTGCACCCACGCATCCTTGCGTCGCTGGACGCGCTGGAGGGCGTGCAGGGTCGCGTGCTCTACGTCGATGACGGCAGCCGCGACGACACATGGGCGGTGATGCGCGCGCTGGCGGCGGACGATTCGCGGGTGTCGCTGTTGCGGCTGTCGCGCAACTTCGGCAAGGAAGCGGCGCTGACCGCCGGCCTGGACCGTGTGGACACCGGTGCGGCCGTGATCCTCGATGCGGACGGGCAGGACCCGCCGGAGCTGATCCTGGACTTCGTGCGCGCCTGGCAGGCCGGCTACGACAACGTGCACGGCACGCGCGTCGAGCGGGAGGGCGAAAGCTGGCTGAAGCGCGCCACCGCGCATGCGTTCTATCGCGTGATCGGTCGCCTGTCGAAGACGCCCATCCCGGCCGACACCGGCGACTTCCGCCTGCTGTCGCCGCGTGCCCTGGCGGCGCTGCGCGAACTGCGCGAGCGCCACCGTTTCATGAAGGGGTTGTTCGGCTGGGTGGGCTTCAACCAGAAGTCGGTGCCGTACCATCGCGATGCGCGCGTGGCGGGGAGCAGCAGTTTCGGCTTCTGGAAGTTGTGGAACTTCGCGCTGGAGGGCATCACCAGCTTCAGCACCGCACCGTTGCGCGTGGCGACCTACATCGGCGTGCTGACCGCGCTGCTCGCCTTCGCCTTTGCGATCTACATCGTCGGGAAGGCGCTGCTGTTCGGCGATCCGGTGGCCGGCTGGCCGACGATGATGACGGTGATCCTGTTCCTCGGCGGCACGCAGCTGGTGGCACTGGGACTGATCGGCGAGTACTTGGGGCGCCTGTACGAGGAATCCAAGCAGCGACCCCTGTACCTGGTGGATGCGTGGCAACCCGCGTCGGCAGGAGTATCCTTGGCCGGGCCAGATCGACCCGCTCCCTATCCCGGAGATCGCCATGCGCACGGTTCGTCAGTTGCTGGGGGCCAAGGCCCCTGAAGTCTTCGCCGTATCCCCCGACGCCTCCGTCCTCGACGCCATCAGGCTGATGGCCGAAAAAGGCGTCGGCGCCGTGCTCGCCATGCAGGGGCCACGGTTGTGCGGCATCGTGTCGGAGCGCGATTACGCCCGCAAGGTGGTGTTGCAGGGGCGCTCGTCTTCGAACACGCCGGTGCGCGACATCATGACGGCGAAAGTCGTCACCGTGCGGCCCGACGACAGCGTCGACCATTGCATGAAGGTCGTCACCGAGCACCGGATCCGCCACCTGCCGGTGGCCGACGGGGACGCCATCGTCGGCGTCATCTCGATCGGCGATCTGGTGAAGGCGGTGATCGAAGACCAGCAGGTGGAACTGGACCAGCTGCAGCGCTACATCGCCAGCTGAGCCGCATCACTTCGCGTACTGGCCGCCGCACGCGCTGTCTTCGCCCGGCCCCACCTCGATCGTCGCCAGCAGCGCCGCAGGCGGGGCGATGCTGCCCAGCGCCACCGCGACCGCGCCGCGCAGGCCCAGGCGCTTGAAGTCGGGACGGAACGAAGGGTCCTTGAACGTGCCGCCGACGACCAGCGGCGAGCGCAACGCGAGGATGCTGCGATCCTTCGGACGCGGCCTCATTTCCAGATCCAGTGTTTCGTCCTTCAGGCTGATGCGGCCGGTGCCGACGATGATTGTGTCGCTGGTATCGAAGGCGAGCGACCGGGCGTCCATCACGCCGTCCTTGACCGCGAAGTCGCCGAAGGCACAGCGTACCGGCACGGTCTTGTCCCGGGTGACCAGGAACTTCAATGACTCCGCGATGTCCAGGCCGGCGAGTTCCATAAGCAGGTTGCTGATCTGCCCACGGCCCATGCCGAGCGCGATGTCGCCATCGGCCGTGCCCAGGATGCCGGCGACCGAGTTGCCGGTCCCGGTGATCTTGATGTCGCCGCCGATGCGGCCGATGGCGGTCTTCGTCAGTTCGGCCTGCGGAAACAGCTCACCCAGGTCCAGCCGGCGCGCGGCGATCGTCGCCTGTGTCCGGATGGTGTCGCTGCGGGCATCCATGCGGATCTGCGACCGGATATCGCCCTGCGCGACGCCGAAGTTCAACGGCTCCAGCCGCAACAGGCCGGCATCCAGCAGCAGGTGCGCGTCCATGTCGTCGATGGGAAGGCCCGGCGCGTTGATGCGGTGCGCCTTCCAGCGGACGTCGGCATCCATCGCGCGCAGCTTGGCGAGGTTGTAGGGCGTGTGTGGCAGCACGCGTGCATCCGCCGCCAACGCCGCCGCTTCCGCACGCTGCTCTGCGTTGCTGGCTTCGCGGGCGTCGGTCTGCGGAGGCGCGCCGACGAACCCGGCCAGGTCGTCGAAATCCAGGCGCTTGGACACCAGGTTCGCCTTGAACAGCGGGCGTTCGCGCCCCACTGTGACGCTGGCCGTACCGGCAAGGTCGCTGTCGCCGACCACGCCGGTGAAATCGTCGTAGCGCCATGTGTTGCCGTCGCGCGTGAATCGCCCGTCCAGGCGATAGGGGGGCGTGGGAGGGGTCGCGATGCCGATCAGGGGGAACAGATCCTCCATGTCCTGCCCCGCAAGCATCAAGCGCAGGTCGAAGTCGCGCAAGCGGAACGGATCGAGCAGCGTGCCGCGTGCATGCGCGCGTGTCGCCCCGGCCCTGGCGCGCAGGTCGATACGGTAGGGCTTGTCGGTGTCGCGCAGCGCGAGCGGTGAGGCCACCTGGCCCTGCAGCGTGAGCGCATTGCCTGCCCAGCGGCCCTTGCCCTTCAGGTCGACTGCCGCCGGTGCATCCGGTGTCGCCTGGCGGATGCTGGAAAGCTGGATGTCCAAGTCGGTCTTGCGTGAGGGGTCGAGAAACAGCAAGCGACCGTCATCGATCCACAGCTCGCGAAAGCGCGTCCGGTTTTCGCCAGAGCGGTCACCGAAGACCCAGTTGCCCACGCCTTCGGGCCCTGTCTCCAGGCGCAGCCGGGGATGGGTCAGGCGCACGCGCGGGATCCGTGTCTCGCGCCTGAAGAGAAACGGGAAGACTTCCACGCTCACCTCGGCGCGATCCGCTGCCGCCATGGTCGGCACACGGGACCACGAGGCATTGCCGAACGTCAGCCCCTCCGCGCGCGCCGTGGTCACACGCCCGAGATCCACGTCGAGATTGCCGGCGATGTGGAAGCTGCGGCCGGTCTGCCATTCGACGATGCGTTCGATGGGGCGACGCAGCCAGTTCCATTCGAACAGCACGGCGATGACCACGATGATCGCCGCCAGCACGCCGATCACGATCGCGCCGGTACGCGACAGGGGGCGCAAGGCGAAACGACGACGATGAGTGGAAGTCGCGGTCATGGGCCCATGGTTGGCAACCGCGTGTTCACGGGTTGCGAAACGCAGGCCAGGCGGTTCATGTGCGGGACACGAACGTCGACGCGCGCTTCACGCCAGCCGCGGCATCAGCACCTGCTGGGTGACGGCGACGAAGTGACACACACTGCCGGCGATCACGAACAGGTGCCAGATCGCATGCGAATAGCGGATCGATTCGCGATGGTAGAAGAAGGTGCCCAGCGTATAGAACAGGCCGCCGGCCAGCAGCCAGCCGAGCGTCCACGGATCCACCGAGGTCAGCAACGGCTTGATCGCCACCACCACCAGCCAGCCCATCGCGATGTAGAGGATCGTCGACAGCAGCTTGAAGCGGCCGGTATAGAACAGCTTGAAGATCACGCCGGCGATGGCGATCGTCCAGATCGCGGTGAACAGTCCCCAGCCCCACGGCCCGCGCAGGCCGATCAGCGTGAAGGGCGTGTAGGTGCCCGCGATCAGCAGGTAGATCGCGCAGTGATCGAAAACCTTCAGGCGGCCCTTGGCGACCGGATGCTGGATGGCGTGATAGAGCGTGGACGCGGTATAGAGCAGGAGCAGCGTGATGCCGAAGACGATCGACGCGCCTAGCTGCCAGCCGTCCCCGTAGATGGCGGCGAGCGTGATCAGCACCGCGCCTCCCGCCAGTGCCGCCACGGCGCCGAGGCCGTGCGTCAGCGCGCTTGCGATCTCGTCGCGCAGATCGACCAGATGGTCGGCGCGTTTCCGTGCACGAAGGGCTTCGAAAGAGGTCGGCTCGTTCATGTCGCAACGTTACCGCAATGCAGCATGAGGTGCATGCCTCCGCGGCCGTCCAGTCAGCCTGCGGCGGGCTGCCGAAGGGTCCGGCAGCCCGCCTCGAGGCGGATCAGATCACTGCCGCGCCGCTCAGTGCCGCCATGTCCGGGCGGAAGACCAGGCACAGCGCGAATCCGGCCAGGAACAGGATCAGCGGAATCTTGTTCTCGGCGAAGTTCTTGATGCCGTAGTAGATCGTGTAGATACCGCAGATGAAGCAGAAGACGGCAGCCAGCGCGCCGTCCTTCTTCGCAGCGTTCACCGTCATCCAGATCGCCCCTGCCAACAGCAGGACTATCCCGAGAAAATACATCGACATCTCCCCATGACGCCGCCGGATGGCGGCCACGGAAAGCCTAATGGATCAACGCGCCGGTCGGCATCCCGGGGCGGCCCGTGTCCGCCGAACGTAACCTGCAAGACACGATGTCACCGTCGTGCCGTGGCGAGAGGGGCTCATCCCGGATCGACGCTGTGCGCGTGCTCACGCGTGGCGAGGAACTGCACGTCGGGCGCGCGTTCCTGGGCGAGCTGCAGGTTCACCCGCGTCGGGGCCAGGTAGACCAGTTCGCCGGCCGCGTCCAGCGCCAGGTTCATGGCGTTCTTGTCGCGGAATTCCTCGAGCTTCTTCGCGTTGTCGCAGCGGATCCAGCGCGCCGTGGCGACGCTGACATTCTCGAACGAGGCGTCAACGCCGTACTCGTCCTTCAGCCGGTAGGCCACCACGTCGAACTGCAGCACGCCCACCGCACCCAGGATCAGGTCGTTGCTCATCAGGGGACGGAAGAACTGCGTCGCGCCTTCCTCGCTCAGCTGCGCGAGGCCCTTCTGCAACTGCTTGAGCTTGAGCGGATCCCGCAGGCGCGCGCGGCGGAACAGTTCCGGCGCGAAGTTCGGGATGCCGGTGAACGACAGCGCCTCGCCCTCGGTGAAGGTGTCGCCGATGGAGATCGTGCCGTGGTTGTGGATGCCGATCACGTCGCCGGGATAGGCCTCGGCGGCGATCTCGCGGTCGCTGGCCATGAAGGTCAGCGCGTTCGCCAGCTTCATCTCCTTGCCGCTGCGTACGTGGAAGGTCTTCATGCCGGCCTCGAAGCGGCCCGAGCACACGCGCATGAACGCCACGCGGTCGCGGTGCTGCGGGTCCATGTTGGCCTGGATCTTGAAGACGAAGCCGGTCAGCTTGTTCTCCGCAGGCTGCACTTCGCGGCCGGTGGTTTCGCGCGGCTGGGGCGATGGCGCGTGCTCGACGAAGAAATCGAGCAGCGGCTGCACGCCGAAGTTGTTGACGCCGGAGCCGAAGAATACCGGCGTCTGCTTGCCGTCGAGGTAGGCCTGCTTGTCGAAGGGATGGCTGGCGCCCTGCACCAGTTCCAGTTCGTCGCGCAGTTGCGCCAGCATTTCGGCGCCGATCTTGTCGGCAAGGCCGGGCGCGTCGAGCGACGGGAAAATCGTCGAGTCCTGGCGGGTGAAGTTGCGGCCCGGTTCGTACAGGTGCACTTCGCCCGTCAGCAGGTGCACCACGCCCTTCAGGCGCTGGCCCATGCCGATCGGCCAGGTGACGGGGGCGCACTGGATGCCCAGCACGCTTTCGACCTCGTCCAGCAGCTCGATCGGGTCCTTGCCCTCGCGGTCCAGCTTGTTGATGAAGGTCATGATGGGCGTGTCGCGCAGGCGGCAGACTTCCATCAGCTTGATGGTCCGCTCTTCCACGCCCTTGGCCACGTCGATGACCATCAGCGCGCTGTCGACCGCGGTCAGCACGCGGTAGGTGTCCTCGCCGAAGTCGGCGTGGCCCGGGGTATCGAGCAGGTTGACGATCTTGCCTTCGTACGGGAACTGCATGACCGACGAGGTGACCGAGATGCCGCGCTCCTTTTCCAGCGCCATCCAGTCGGAGGTCGCATGGCGCGCCGCCTTGCGGCCCTTCACCGAGCCGGCCATCTGGATCGCGCCGCCGAACAGCAGCAGCTTCTCCGTCAGCGTGGTCTTGCCCGCGTCGGGGTGGGAAATGATGGCGAAGGTGCGGCGGCGCGCGGCTTCATCGGCCACGGCGCTGGTCGGATTGGACATGGGGCGGGCGCCCGGACGGGCGCTGAAGGAGCGGGAAGGCGGCGATTATACCGGCCGCGGCGGGTCAGCCGTCTCAGCGGCTCGAGGGGAACTGCAGCTGGCCAAGCGGGCCGAACATACGGAACGGCACCGACTCCAGCCGCATGCCGCGATTGGCCTGAACCACGAAGTGCAGGTGGGGGGCGGTGGAGAAGCCGGTGTTGCCGGACAGCCCGATGTACTGCCCCTTGCGCACGTACTGGCCTACGCGCACCTGCGCGCCTTCGGCCTTCAGGTGCGCGTACAGCGCCATGGTGCCGTCGGGATGCAGGATGCGGATGAAGTTGGCGCGGCCACCGTACTTCTCGCGGTTCAGGCCGGCCTTGTCGAAGTCCGACTCGACCTGCATCACCAGGCCCTCGCGCGCGGCGACGATCCGGGTGCCTTCCGGCACCGCGAAATCCACCGCGTGCAGGTTCTGCGCATCGCTGTGGCTGAAGCGACCGCCGGGGCCCTGGTCCACGCGCACGCGGCCGTAGTCGAACGGCAGGCGGTACTCGTAATCCTGCGGTTGGCTGGCGGGGTCACCCGGCATGCCGTCGAGGGTCAGTTCGAAATCGCCGCCGCGCAGCGGATCGGTCACGCTGATGTCGGCCACCAGCACGCTGCTGCGCGCAGGCACCACCGCACGGGCGGGCAGGGCGGGCGCGCTGCGCACGTCGCGCTGCCGACGGAACCCCAGCTGCACCTGCACCGGCCCGTGCATGAGGTTGTCGGCCCACGCCTGGTAGCGCGTGCCCTGCTTCTCAAGCCGCAGCCGCACCAGCGCGCTGGGCGGATTGCGGAACCGCATGACGTCCAGGCCGCTGCCGGCCAACTGCTCCGGCGGAGGCGGCTGGTCGCCGTACTGCGTATAGCCCTGCTTGTCCTTCCATCGATACAGGCGGGCAGCCGCGAGGTCGCCCACGCTGCCGACCAGCATGATGATGCCGCAGGCCAGGGCCAGCCCGCGCATGCTCACCGCGGGCAATCGCCCTGCAGGTCGAGCGCGCGGGCGATGTCGCGCAGGTCGAAGGCGGCCAGCGAGACGTCGTTGTGGAGCGCGAACAGCGCGCCGGCCGGGAACCGCTTGGTCGGCATGGCGTAGACGGTCTCGCCGTCGGTGTTGGACGTCACCTTGCCTGAGAACACACCGGACGGCGCCAGCGTGGCGCGGTCGAAGACGCGGAAGCGCGTCGGGGTCAGCTGGTCCACGGCGATCCAGTAACCGGCCTCGGTGGTGCACGACCACAGCGCGATGCCTTCGGCATCGGCGTCGAATGTTGGCAGGCTGTGGCCGCGGTAGGCGCCGGTCGCCAGCCGATAGTCCCGCAGGGTGGATCCGACGCGGCGGTCTTCCTCGGCGATCAGCAAGCGGTCGTGCGCCGGATCTCCGGCGATGGATTCGACCATGCGCAGCGCGCCGGCCGCGCCGGTATCGCCGAATTGCCCGAGCAGTCGGGTTTCCAGCTTCCCGCCCTCCTCGACGCGCACCTGGAACCGCTTCACGCGACCATCCAGGTCGGCCATCGGTGGCAGGGTCATCGTGCGGAAATCGACCATGAAGCTGTCGGTGACGAACAGCTCCAGCTCGCCCGGCGCGGTCTCGTGCACCCACAGGCCGTAGGGCGAGCGCAGCACATCGGCCCCGAACGCGCCCAGTGGTGCGAACTCCGGCAGGTGGAAGGCCTGCACGCGGTGGTTGTCGCGTTCGGCCACGAACAACAGGTCGCCGAACACGGCGATGCCGTTCGGCCGGTTGAACTGGCCCACCGCGTCGCCCGGGGTGCCGACCGTACGCAGTCGCTGACCGGTGTCGGCATCGTAGATGGCCAGGTGGTGGGTCGCCTTGGCGGTGGCGATCAGCCACACCGGGCCGTCTTCGGTCGGCCACGCCACCAGCGAATCCAGTTCGTCGCCGGCGACCGGCGCGGACACCCACGCTTCCGGAAGGATGGCGTCGGCGGCGGTCTTGGGCGGCGGCGCAGGCGGAGTCGAGGTGTGCAGGGGGGCAGTGGAACAGCCGGCCAGCAAGGCCGCGAACAGGCCGCCCAGAAGGGGTTTCAAGGTCATGTCAGGGATTATGCGGCATTGCCGCACCCGCCGGCAGCGGGATCGCGGTCAAGAATCCATCGCTTCATCCGAATAAAGCGATTGACATCGTACGGAGCCGGGGGCAAAGTAGCCCCACCATCGAGACCGGCAGAGGGACAGGCCCGAAGAAGCCGGGGCAGCCAGCGACGCGCAAGCGCCGTGGTGGTGCCAAATCCTGCGGGGACCTCAGCGTCTGCCGGAAGATGGTTCGTACCGTGCCCTCGCACGGCGAACGCGAGCTCCGCGAAGCTCGGTGGTGCAGTCCCGTCCCGCGAGGGATGCCCACCGGAAGCCGCCATGAGTTACGCCAGTCCCGCGCTGAACCGCTTGCCCGAACCCTCGCCGATCGAGGCGTTTCCGCTGTCTTCCCCGCAGGACGCAGGTCCGCGCGCGCTGCGGGGTGAAGTGGTGGTCGAGCTGGCCATGCGCCATGCCGGCACGCGGGCGGTGACCTTGCGCTACGAACTCCAGGGCGCGACGGGCGCCCCGGTCGTGTTCGTCGCCGGCGGCATCTCCGCGCATCGCCACCTCGCCGCCAGCGACGTGTTCGCCGAAAGCGGGTGGTTGAACGAACTGGTCGGCGCCGACCGCGCGCTGGATCCTTCGCAACGCCAGCTGCTCGCGTTCGACTTCGTCGGCGCCGACGGGCGCCTCGACGCGCCCATCGATACCGCCGACCAGGCCGATGCCATCGCCAAGCTGCTGTCGGCGCTGGGCATCGCGCGCCTGCAGGCCTTCGTCGGCTATTCCTACGGTGCGCTGGTGGGCCTGCAGTTCGCCGTGCGCCATCCGGAACGGCTGGAGAAGCTCATCGCCGTCAGCGGCGCGCACCGCGCCCATCCCTATGCCGCTGCCTGGCGCGCGCTGCAGCGTCGCGCGGTGACGCTGGGCCAGCTGCAGTGCGCCGATGCGCAGGGCCTGTCGCTGGCACGCCAGTTCGCGATGCTGAGCTACCGCACACCGGAGGAATTCGGCGAGCGTTTCGACGCGGCGCCCGAGATCGTCAATGGCCGCGTGCGCGTGGCTGCCGAGGACTACCTGGATGCCGCCGGTGCCCAGTATGTGGCGCGCACGCCGGTGACCGCCTACGTGCGCCTGTCCGAATCCATCGACCTGCACCGCGTCGACCCCGCCGATGTGCGCGTGGCCACCCTGGTGGTCGCGGTGGAAGGCGACCGCCTGGTGCCGCTGTCCGACTCCGTCTCGCTGGTCGAAGGCCTCGGCACGCTGGGCCAGTTGCGCGTGCTGCGCTCGCCCTACGGCCACGACGCCTTCCTGAAAGAAACCAACCGCATCGATTCCATCCTGACCTCGGCCCTGCGCGCCGCCGGAGATTCCGCATGAGCAGCTATGTCCCCACCGATGGCGACGCGCCCTGTCGTCCCGCCACCGCCGCCGTGCGCGCCGGCATCGACCGCGACACCGCCTATGGCGCGGTGACGCCGCCGATCGTGTTGTCGTCCAACTTCAGCTTCGCCGGCTTCGCGCAGAAGCGCGAATACGACTACACCCGCAGCGGCAATCCCACGCGCGACCTGCTGGCCGAAGCGCTGGCCGACCTGGAAGGCGGCGTCGGCGCCGTCGTCACCGCGACCGGCATGGGCGCCATCACGCTGGTGTTGAATGCGCTGCTGGAACCGGGCGACCGCCTGGTCGTGCCGCACGACGCGTACGGCGGCAGCTGGCGCCTGTTCAACGCGCTGGCGAAGAAGGGGCATTTCGAACTCATCACCGCCGACCTGACCGATCCGCGTTCGCTGGCCGATGCGCTGGCGCAGTCGCCGAAGCTGGTGCTGATCGAAACCCCGTCCAACCCGCTGCTGCGGATCACCGACCTGCGCTTCGTCATCGAGGCCGCACACAAGGCGGGAGCGCGCACGGTGGTTGACAACACCTTCCTGTCGCCCGCATTGCAGACGCCGATCGCGTTCGGTGCCGACCTCGTGCTGCACTCCACCACCAAGTACATCAACGGCCACAGCGACGTGGTCGGTGGCGCGGTGATCGCGCGCGATGCGGAGACCCATCAGCAGTTGGTGTGGTGGGCGAATGCGCTGGGCCTGACCGGCTCGCCGTTCGATAGCTTCCTGACGCTGCGCGGCTTGCGCACGCTGGACGCCCGCCTGCGCGCGCACCAGGAGAACGCCGACGCCATCGCCGCGTTGCTGGAGACGCACCCTGCGGTGTCGAAGGTCTACTTCCCGGGCCTGGCCACGCATCCCGGACATGCGGTAGCGGCGCGTCAGCAGAAGGGCTTCGGCGCGATGCTGAGCCTGGAGCTCGAAGGTGGCGAAGAAGCCGTGCGCGCCTTCGTCGAGGGCCTGCGCTACTTCACCCTGGCCGAATCACTGGGCGGCGTGGAAAGCCTGGTGGCGCATCCGGCCACCATGACGCACGCCGCGATGACGCCGGAAGCTCGCGCCAAGGCCGGCATCTCCGACGGCCTGCTGCGCCTGTCGGTAGGCATCGAAGCGACCGACGACCTGCTGGCGGACATCACTGCCGCACTCGCGCGCGCCGAAGCCGTCGCCGCCGAATCCAAGCGCAAGCTCGCCGACGCATGAGCACGGTCGTCCGGCTTGCGACGGCACCGCGTACCGCGCCGAAGCTGGCGCTGCTCGGCACCGGCGTCGTCGGCAGCGCCTTCGTCGCGCGTTACCAGCGCCTGCAGGAGCGCGCACTGCCGGTGCCGGCCTTGGCCTGGCTGGCCAATTCCCGCGCCCTGCATGCGTGTGGGACGTCGGCACAGCGCGCCCTGCAGGAGGCGAACCAAGCGGCATCCCGCGAGGATGCCATTCCGCCATGGGCCGAGGGCGAAGCACTGCGACCAGGCGACATCGTGGTCGATGCGACGGCCAGCGATTCGGTGGCCGACTGGCACGCCGAATGGCTGTCGCGCGGCGTGCACGTGGTGACCGCCAACAAGCTCGGCCTCGGGGGCGCATGGTTGCGCGCCGACGCGATCGCTCGCGCACGCGCGGGTTCCGGTGCGCGGTACGGCGACGCCGCCACGGTCGGTGCGGGGTTGCCACTGCTGCGCAGCCTGCGCGCGCTGGTGGACGGAGGCGACCGCATCCATCGCGTCGAAGGCGTGCTGTCGGGCTCGCTGGCATGGCTGTTCAACCAGTACGACGGCATGCGCCCCTTTTCCGGTTTCGTGCGCCAGGCGCGCCAGGCCGGCTACACCGAACCCGATCCGCGACTCGACCTGTCCGGCGAAGACGTCCGCCGCAAGCTGCTGATCCTCGCGCGGGCGGCAGGACTTCCGCTGCAGTCCGGCGACGTCCGCGTGGATTCGCTGGTACCCACGGAACTCGCCGCCCTGCCGCTGCCCGCGCTCGATGCCGCGCTCAGCCAGCTGGATGCGCCGCTGGCCGCGCGCTTCAAGGAGGCCTACCGCCATGGCGCGCGGCTGCGCTTCCTCGGCCGTTTCGACCATGCGCGCGCCAGCGTGGGTCTGCAAGCGCTGCCGCTGGATCATCCGCTGTGTGGCGGCGGCGGCACCGACAACCGCGTCGCGATCTACAGTGATCGCTATCCCGAACAGCCGCTCGTCATCCAGGGACCGGGGGCCGGTGCCGATGTCACCGCGGCGGCCTTGCTGGACGACGTGCTGGCGATCAGCGCGTCAGTCTAGAGAGGTGGGGAGTGAGGAGTGCGCGGCAAAGCCGGCAGGGCGGGAAATCATGAGCAAGCGCCTTCGCGCACTCCACTCCGCTCACTGCTGCTTCGAGGCGATGCGCCGGCTCACCTCAAGGCGTCAAGCAGGGCGGCGTTGAAACGCGCCGGATCCTCCACCTGCGGCGAGTGGCCAAGCTCGGCGAACTCCACGAGCGTCGCGCCAGGGATCGCCGCCGCTGCGCGCCTGCCAAGCACCGGATAGTCGCCGAGCCGCTTCGCGACGTCCGGCGGGGCAAGATCCTTGCCGATGGCGGTGCGATCCTTCTGGCCGATGAAGAGCGCGGTTGGCACCGCGATCTTCGGGAACTCGTAGACCACCGGTTGGTTGAAGACCATGTCCGAAGTCAGTGCCTGGCTCCAAGCCACGGCCTCGCGCCCGTCGCCGGCATACATGCCGCCCAGCATGCGCACCCAGCGTTCGTAATCCGGCCTCCATTGGCCCGAGTAATACACGGTGCGCTGGTAGTCGCGGATGCTGTCGAAAGTCGTTTTAGACTCCCGCGCATACCAGCTATCGATGCTGCGCCACGGCACGCCTTCGGCCTTCCAGTCCTCAAGGCCGATCGGGTTCACCAGCAGCAGGCGCTCCGTGTCCTGGGGATACTGCAGCGCATAGCGCGCCGCGAGCATCCCGCCCATGGAATGTCCGACCACCGACGCACGTTCGATACCCAGAGCCGCCAGCAATGCATGCGTGTTGGCCGCCAGCTGGCCGAACGAGTAGTGGTAGTGCGGCGGCTTGCTGGATTTGCAGAAGCCGACCTGGTCCGGCACGACGACGCGATATCCGGCGCCGGTCAGGGCGTCGATCGCCGATTCCCAGGTGGCCGCGCAGAAATTCTTTCCGTGCAACAGCACGACGGCACGGCCGTTCGGCGTGGCCGGCGCGATGTCGAGGTAGGCCATCTCCAGCGGTTGCGCCTGCGAGGTAAAGGCGAAGATCCTGACGGGATGCGGATAGGCGAAGCCCTCCAGGCGCGCGCCATGGCGGGGCAGGGGCTCGGCATGGGCGACGGTGGCGAGCGACATCGCGACCGTGGCGAGCAGGGCGTGGAGGGTCTTCATGCTGGATCTTCCGCGACATGGCGGGCCAGCGTAGCGCGCACGGCGTGGGGAGACGTCAAGGCTGCCGCGTGTGCGGCGGCAGCCTGTCCGGGTGATGCGGTCCGCGCAAGACGAGGTGGCCGCGGCGAACGAGTTCGGCGGGATCGCGCCGGACCTGGTCGGCATCGAGCGCGGGCAGCGCCAATGGCGTGGCTTCGTACAGTGCCCAGCCGTTGCGCCCGTGCGCCTTCACCTCGTACAGCGCACGGTCCGCCAGCGAGACGAGTTGCTCCCACCCCAGCAGGTCCGGCGCGCTGGCGAACGGCGGGTAACCGATCACGCCGAGCGATGCCGTCACCTGGAGGCGCGCGCCCGCCACGTCGACGGGCTCTGCGGCGATCGCCAGGCAGATGCGGCGCCCCAGCGCATGCAGTTCGTGGCGCGGCATGGGGCGGAAGACCATGAGGAATTCCTCGCCGCCCCAGCGGATGACGTAGTCGCCATCGCGCGACAGCGTGCGCAGCCGGTGCGCGACGGTCTGCAGTACGTGGTCGCCCGCCTGGTGGCCGTGGCCATCGTTGATCGACTTGAAATGGTCGATGTCGAGCAGCGCGAACGCCAGCACGTCCACGCCCGCCGCGAAGCCGGGCATGCGCTGGTAATAGGCGATGTCGGCCGGCAACTGGCGGGTCAGGTAGCGACGGTTGTGCAGGCCGGTCAGCGGATCGGTCAGGCTGATCGCTTCCAGCTGGCGGTTCGCCTGCTGCAGGTCGCGCGTGCGCTGCTGCACGAGGCGTTCCAGCGCGACACGCCGGTTGTGGTGGCGCCGCAGCAACCAGCGGTTGGACAGCAGCACGAGGATCGCGAGTGCGAGCGCGAGCAGCAGGTAGAACCACGGGCTTTCGTAGAAGTACGGGGCGATGGAGAACGCCTGGGTGGCGGCGGCTCGCCCCGACACGCCACTGTTGTTGGTGCCGAGCACTTCGAAGACGTAGCGCCCCGCCGGCAGGTTGGTGTAGGTGGCGCTGCGCTGGTGCGGATCGTCGAGCAGCTTCCACGCGTCATCGTAGCCCTTCAGGCGGTATCGGATGTCGATATGGTCCGAGGCCTGGAAACTGAGGGTGGTGAACTCGAAGCGCAGGTCGCGCGCGCCGCTCGGCAACGACCATTCGGTGGCGCGTTCCGCCGGCCGCCACTCGCCCTGGACCTGTACGCGCTCGATCACCGATTCGGGTACGTAGTCGTTCGCGAGCGACTGGTCGGTCGCCATCACCACCACGCCGTCGCGCGTCGGCAGCCACAGTGCGTTGTCGACCATGAAACCGCGGCTGTTGCCGGCGCCGTTGCAGCAGTCGCCCTTCTGTCCACCATGGCGATCGCCGCGCTCGTTGAGCAATGTCCGCGCCGTCACGCGGAAGGCCGGGTCGTCGGCGGCGGTCAGCAGGTCCGCCACCGGCACGCGGTAGATGCCGCGCAGGCCCGCCGCCCAGAGGAATCCGCGGGCGTCTTCGGCGAAGAAGAACGGCGCGTTCGCCGGGATGCCGCGCTTCTTGTCCAGGCGCGTCCAGCGCTGGCCGTCGAACAGCAGCAGCAGTTCTTCCGACAGCGCCCCCACCAGCCACTGGCCGCCGGCGAGTTCGTGCAGCGAAACGACGTGCGGCGCGTCCAGGCCGGTGCCGGTGAACGGCACGGCGATCAGGCGCTCGTCAACGAATTCGTAAAGGCCGCTCTGCGTGCCGACCAGCAGGCGTTCGTCGCGCGTCTCCATCAGCACGCGCACGCGCACGTCGCGCAGGCCCGCGGATTCGCCGTAGTGCTTCAGGCGTCCATCCTGTTCGCGGTACAGGCCCTTGCTGGTGGCGAACCACAGGCGACCGCGGCGGTCGCGCACGATGCCGTTGACCTGGGCGGCATCCATGGCGGCCAGCATTGCCGGCTGTTGCACGCGGCCATCGCGATACAGCGCCGCGCCGTCGCGGGTACCGATCCACGTCTGCCCGTTCTCGGGCAACAGGCTGTAAGCGGCGGGATGCGGAAGCGCCCGGCCGGGTACCACCGTGCGGAAGCGCCCGGCGTCCAGCACGCTCACGCCGTCGTCGCTACCGACCCACACGCGGCCATCGGGGGCCTGCGCAGCCGACCACAGCAACGGCTGGTGCAGGCCCTCGGCGCGGCTGTATCTGCGCGTCCAGCCATTCCACGCGCGGCTGGCACCTTCGTTGTTGCTGCCGAGCCACAGGTTGGACTCGCGGTCCTCGTAGAACGCCCGGATTTCCGCCAACGGACCGTCGGCCGCGATACGTTCCAGCAGCCGTCCCGCCTGCAGGCGGTAGAGCGTGTCACGAGTGCTCGCCCACAGGATGCCGTCGCGGTCCCCGTAGAGCGCCTGTACGCCTCCGCTGGCCGGTGCCACGTCGCGCTGAGGCTGCCAGTGCTGGCCCACGAGCGCGAACAAGCCGGCATCGCAGCCGGCCCACAGTCGGCCATCGTGGCGCGCCAGCGACGTGACGGTGGCCAGCGCCGCACGCGCAGGCAAGGCGAGGATCCGCTCGCCCGCGCCGTCGAATACGTGCACGCGGCCGCGGCCGCCGACCCAGAGCGCGTCGTCGTCATCCACGTGCACGGCCAACGCGCCGCCATCATCGAGCGGATGGAGCATCCGCAGCCGATCGGCCGCCACCGTCATGACGCCGCGGTTCGTGGCGACGATCAGGCGGCCGCGGCCATCGCGCGCCAGTGCGCGTACGTCGACCACGCCCGGCGCCCCGCCGGGAGCCAGCGCGATCGTGCGGATGCGGTTGCCTTCGCGCACCGCCAGACCCTGCGGCGTGCCGATCCACAGCCGGCCCTCGCGGTCGGTCTGCAGCGCCTGGATCCAGGTGCTGGGCAGTTCGGGCGTGTTGTCCAGGTCGAAATTGGTGAAGCGCACGCCATCGAAACGGCTCAGGCCCGCCTGCGTGCCGAACCAGAGGTAGCCGGGCTTGTCCTGGGCGATGGCCAGCACGCTGAGCTGGGGCAGGCCCTGTTCCAGGCTCCAGTGGTTGCGGACGTAGTGATGAAACGACTTGGACGGGTCCAGCGCGTGCGCCGTCGGACAAAGCGCGGCCATCCCGCCCAGCAGGGGCAGGAGCCAGGCCGCCAGCCGGCGCCGCCACGAGGGCGTGCCGCGGCGGGTCTTGTCGACGGGGTCGGACAGGACGCGTCTCCGGTAAGTAGGTTTACCAAGAACGGTATCGGCGCGGGTCGGCCGCGCTAAAGGGCCGGGAATCCCCGCCCACCCAGGGTCGCCTCGTGGTCGTGAAAATGCGGTGGGTGCCGCTGCGTGGCCAGCCTGGCCGAGATCCAGTACCCCGGTCGCGCTGTGTCCTACCGGACTGCGTGGGCGCCGGATCCGTTCGTGGTGAGCCTGTCGAACCATCCACTTTGTGCGGAGTTGGCAGAGACGTCGTAGCACGGGCAAGGCCGAAGGCCCCACCCGGTGAGCCACGTGAACCGCAATTCGGAAGGCCATGCCGCGGACGTTCGCGGGTCTATCGGACCCCGGATGCGCACCGCTTGCTCGGACTACGCTGGCGTCAGCGCGAATGGATCGCCTGCGTGCCGGCCAACCTCTCATCCATTCGGGTTGTAGATGTCGAAATCCAATGAAATACCCCTCTCTCCCAGGGCGAGGAGCACTTTCGCCGAAAGCGGCAAGCCATCATTGAAACTCTCCATGAAGATGCCGCAGAACACGTCTGGCTTGTAGCGGGACAAAGACGCCCAAATGCGCGAATCCGAGGGGAGCTGCTCCAAGAGTTCGACGATCTGCGCCTCGAGATTCTCGGGTTCGCGACGCTCGGCGTGGAGTCTCCAGCTTCCTCGCTTGGCCAGGCGCACGACACCGGCTCTGCGACTGATGTCATCGCCCTTGCGGCAGGACTCGGTCGGGGCGACGCCCAGCAGTGCGGTGATTTCCTCGGGTACGAGATCTTCCCCGAAGAATCGAAGCGTCGCCTCCGAGTGGTGGAGCGTGCCCATCGGATCTAGCACTCGATGACGTTCACCGCCAGCCCGCCGCGGCTGGTTTCCTTGTACTTGTCCTGCATGTCGCGCCCGGTGTCGCGCATGGTCTTGATCACCTTGTCGAGCGAGACCTTGTGCTTGCCGTCGCCACGCATCGCCATGCGGCTGGCGTTGATCGCCTTCACCGCGCCCATCGCGTTGCGCTCGATGCACGGGATCTGCACCAGGCCGCCGATCGGGTCGCAGGTCAGGCCCAGGTTGTGTTCCATGCCGATTTCCGCCGCGTTCTCGACCTGGCTCGGGCTGCCTCCCAGTGCGGCGACCAATCCGCCGGCCGCCATCGAACAGGCCACGCCCACCTCGCCCTGGCAGCCGACTTCGGCGCCGCTGATGCTGGCGTTCTCCTTGTAGAGGATGCCGATGGCCGCCGCGGTGAGCAGGAAGTCGAACACGCGCTGCTCGCTGTTGCCGGGGCAGAAACGATCGTAGTAGTGCAGCACCGCCGGAATGATGCCGGCCGCACCGTTGGTGGGCGCGGTGACCACGCGGCCGCCGGCGGCATTCTCTTCGTTCACCGCCAGCGCATACAGGTTCACCCAGTCCAGCACGGTCAGCGGATCGCGCATCGCGGCTTCCGGCTTGCTGGACAACTCGCGATGCAGCGTCGGTGCACGGCGTGACACGTGCAGGCCGCCGGGCAGCGTGCCTTCCTCTCGGATACCACGCGCCATGCACGACTGCATCGCGTTCCAGATCGCGCGCAGGCCGTCGCGGATCTCGTCCTCGCTGCGCCAGGCCTTCTCGTTCTCGAACATCAACGCCGCGATGCTCAGACCGCTGCGCTGGCACTGCGCCAGCAACTCGTCGCCACTCTTGAACGGGTACGGCAATGGCGTCTCGTCAGCGACGATGCGGTCCACCGCCGCGTCGTCCTGATTGACGACGAAACCGCCTCCGACCGAGTAGTAGTCGCGCGTGGCGATCACTTCGTCGTTCACATCGAAGGCGGTGAAACGCATGCCGTTGGTGTGGTACGGCAGCTTCTGCCGCTTGTTCATCAGCAGATCGCGCTTCTCGTCGAAGGCGACCTCGTGCGTACCGCCCAGCAGGATGCGCTTGCCGGTGCGGATGCGCTCCAGCGCCGGCGGGATGATGTCCGGATCGATCTCGTTGGGATAGTGGCCTTCCAGGCCCATCAGCACCGCCTTGTCGGTGCCGTGCCCACGCCCGGTCAGGGCGAGCGAACCGAACACTTCGGCACGGATCCGCGCCACGTCCTGCAGGCGCCCGGCGTCGACCAGCCAGCGCGCGACGAAGCGCGCCGCGGCGCGCATCGGCCCGACCGTATGCGAGGAACTCGGACCAATGCCGATCTTGAACAGGTCGAACGTGCTGACTGCCATGTTGCGGGCCGCTTCGGAAAGGCCGCTATTCTAAGCGGGTAGACGCGCGCCGCCCGTCATTCCCGGCCACGATGTCCCTGATCCTCTACCAGCGCGACGATTGCCACCTGTGCGACCTTGCACTCGATACGCTCGCCCATGCACGCATTCCCGAGTTCGAAAGCGTTTTCATCGACGGTGACGACGCGCTCGAAGTGCGCTACGGCATCCGCGTGCCCGTGCTGCATCGCAGCGACACGGGTGCGGAGTTGGACTGGCCTTTCGGCATCGAGGCCGTGGTGGCATTTGTGCAGCGCTGAAGCTGTCCGTCCGCGAAACGGTCGCTGCACGCGACATCGCGGCGTGAGCGTGACGGGCTAGGCTGGCGTCGTCTGTGCACGGGGGTTTACCGATGGGTCGGATGCGATGGGCGTTGCTGGCGCTGGCCGTAGTCGCGATCGGCGCGCAGAATGCCCGCGGCCAAACCCCGGGCGAAGACGACGCGGCCTTGCGCCGCATGCACGACGCCTTCGTCGAGGCCTTCATCGACAGCCAGGGATTCGGCAAGCGGCGGGTCACGCCGATGATGGCGCGCATGCGCCACTACCAGTTCGAAGGCGTAGGCGAGAAAGGGCGCTGCGTGTTCGACGTCGAACTGGTGGGCGTCGCCCGGCACGATCCCCCCGTCGTCCATCGCGCGGGATTCATGGGCTTCCAGCATCGCGACGACGATGCCGCCATGCCCGCATTACCCACATCGACCCGTACGCTGCAGGCATGGGAACGCGAGGCCCTGGCCCGGTTGATCGGTGGCACCGATATCGTGGTGCAGGCAGGGCCAGGCGGCGAGCGCGCGATGGGACCCATCCGCGCCCGCCCGGATTGCCTGGCGTGCCATCGCAATCACCGCGAGGGCGATGTATTGGGCGCCCTCAGTTACGGGCTGGGCTGCATCACCTTGGCGCCGGATGCGACGGACCGGCGCGACTGCCGGCCCCAAGGGATCAACGCGGCTTCAGCACGACCTTCGTACTGATCGCGACGTCGTTCGGGATGGTCGAGGTGTCCGCCCAGTCGCCGCCGCCGACGCCGAAGTCGAGCCGCTTCACCGTCGCCTTTCCGGTCAGCACCGGCTGCGCACCGGGGGTCCAGGTGAACGTCAGCGTCACCGGCTTGCTGGCGCCGCGCAGCGTGAGGGTGCCGTCGGCCGCGTACTGGTTGCCGCCCAGCGCGCGGAACTTGGTCGCCGTGTAGCGCGCCTGCGCGAACTTGCCCACGTTGAAGAAATCGCTCGACACCAGCGTGTCGTCGCGGTCCTTGTTTCCGGTCTGCGTGCCGGCCAGCTGGATGGCGACGTCCAGCTTGCTGGTGGCCAGCTGCTTGGGGTCGAAGCTCATCGTGGTGGCGAAGCTGCCGAACTTGCCGGTGAAGGTTTCGCCCTGGTAGTTGCTGGCGAACACCAGCGTCGAGCCGGGGGCCTGTACGTAGTCGGCCGCTGCCGCGTGTCCTGCGGTGGCGAGCAACAGGGAGACGAGCGCGAGGCGTGCGCGATCAGGGGTTTTCATCGGGAGAATCCTGCGGAGTGGGGGAAGAGGGAGAAGGCACTGCCGCCGGTGCCGGCGCAAGGGCCCTGCGGCGCCCCGGCAGCATGCGGGTGAGCGTGGCATCGCCCTGGAACAGGTGGTGGTACAGCGCGGCGCCGGCGTGCGCCAGCACCAGCGCCACGAGCACCCAGAACAGCAGCTCGTGCGCGCCTTCGGCCGCTTCGTGCACGCCGTCGTTGCGGCCCGTGATCGCCGGCAGGTTGAAGAGCTTGAACCACTGCAGCGGATAGCCCGCGGACGAGTTCAGCACCCAGCCCGACAGCGGGATGGCGAACAGCAGCGCGTACAACAGGAAGTGTGTCACCGATGCCACGCGCTGCTGCCACGTCGGCGTGCCGGCGACCGGGGAGGGCGTGCCGGCATACATGCGCCACAGCACGCGCAGCACGACCAGCGCCAGGATGGTCAGGCCGATCGACTTGTGCAGCGCATAGATGTCGATCTTGCGCGGCCCGTTGGGCAGGTCGCCCATGGTCAGGCCCAAGTAGGCCATCACCAGGATCAGCACCACGATCACCCAATGGAACAGTTGGCTGACGGCGCCCCAGCGCTCGTCGGTGTTCTTGAGGGTCATGGCGTCGGCTCCGGTGGCGAGGGGGAAGGGGGCGGCGCGGCATCGGCGTCGTCGGCCTTGCCATCGTAGGTCGCTTCCGCTTCGATGCGCAGCGTCACTTCGTCGCCGATCACCGACTTCCACGCGGTGATGCCGAAATCGGCGCGGCTGAGCGTGGTGGTGGCGGAGAAGCCGACCGTGCGGCGGAACGGCGGCATCGGATGGCGCTTGGCGGCGTTGAGGGTGACGTCGAGGACGATCTCGCGCGTCACGCCGCGCAGGCTGAGGTCGCCATGCACCTTCGCATGCGTCGCATCGACGGGTTCGATGCGCGTGGAGACGAAGCGCGCGTCTGGGTGCGCTTCCGCGTCCAGTAACGACTTCGCCAGCGTCGCCTTGTTCCAGTCGGCATCGCCCAGGTCGATGCGCGCGATCGGCACGCGCACATCGACACGCGCGTGCGTCCAGTCATCGGGGTCGAACACCACCGTGCCGGTGCTCCCCGACACGGTGCCGAGCGCATGGGAGAAGCCGGCATGCGAAATCGCGAACATCACTCGTGTGTGCACCGGGTCCAGCCGGTATTCCGCGCGCGCGTCGCGCGCGGAGGCCAGTGCGGGCAGCAGCGCCAGCAGGCAGAGGCTGCGCGCCAGCAGGCGGCGGGGGGTCGATCCGGGCATGGGGACGGATTCTAGGGGCCGGCCCATGAAGATACCCCGCTTGCGCCTGCAACGGTCCGTTGCGACGATGCCCGGCAGGGGTGACCAGGGAACGAGGGGCGGGCAGGAATGGCGATGCGTGCGTGCTGGTGGCTGCTGTTCTGCCTGTTGTGCGCGCCCGTGCTCGCGCCGGCTGCGGTACCCGAGATTCCCCGCTTCCGCCTGCTGGGTGCGGGCGATGGCCTGCCGTCCACCACCATTCCGGCGCTCGCCCGCGATCGCGCGGGCCACCTGTGGGTCGCCACGTGGGATGGCCTGGCGCGCTACGACGGCGTCAGCTTCAAGGTCTGGCGGCATGATCCCGCCGATCCGGCATCGCTGCCCGGCAACGTGGTGCAGGCGCTGCACATCGACGCCGCGGACCGCATCTGGGTGGCGACCGAGAACGGCGGACTCAGCATGATGGATGTCGACCGTCGCGGGTTCCGCCATTACCGCCAGGCGCAGTACCCGCAGATGGGCAGCGATGACGTGTTCGCCATCACCAGCCGCGGCGCCGAACTCTGGTTCGGCACGTTCGGCGGCGGCCTGCACCGGCTCGCCGCCGACGGTCGCATCACCCGCTTCGCGGCGGCGGCCGAGGGAAGCGATGGCCTGCCGTCCGACAACGTGCTGTCGCTGGCCTTCGACGCGCGGGGCACGCTGTGGGTCGGCACCATGGGCGGCCTGGCGCGTCTTGAAGATGGCCGGCTGCGCCGGTTGGCGCTGCCGGGCGGCGAGGGCCTGATCATCTACTCGGTGACCGCCGACGGCGGGGCGATGTGGGTCGGCGCGGCCGACGGCGTGCATCGCTGGACGCCGGACGGGCGCTGGGTGTCGCCGCCGTGGTCGCCCATGTTCGCGCGCCCCAATGCACTGATCGCGATGACCAGCGACGGCCAGGGCGAGTACTGGCTGGCCAGCCAGGGCGGCCTGTGGCGCACGGAAGGTGATCGTGCGCCGGCGCCGGTGAACTACGACGCGCAGAACGTGGGCATCGGCCGCGTGCTGCAGACCGTGCTGGCGCTGCCGGACGGTGGACTGTGGGTGCCGGTACCCACGCGCGGGCTGGCTTACCTGCGTTCGGACTGGCGACGTATCGCGGCCTTCTCGTCGGCGCAGGGACTGGGCGGCGGACTCTACCGCGGCCTGTCGCAGGCGGGCGCCGACGGCCTCTGGATCGCCAGCAGCACGGGCAAGGTCGAACGCCTGGACACGCGCAGCGGCCATGTCGTGCCGTTGCCGCACCATGCCGCGGCGCTGGGGGAACTGCGGCTCACCTCGTTGCGGCAGGATCGCCGGGGGCAGCTGTGGATCGGCCATCGCAGCGGCCTGATCCGGATCGATCCCCGCACCGGCGCCTCGCGGCAGTGGGGGCAGGAGGGCGAGGACGCCGTTCCCGACAATACCTCGATCGACTGGCTGGTCGAGGCACCGGACGACACGCTGTGGCTGGTCTCGCAGATGGGCAGCGTGCAGCAGCGCGACATCGCCAGCGGTCGCGTGCTTCGCACGGTCGCCAAGCAGGAGGACGGCGGCGGATTGCCGGACATCGAAGGCATTGCTGTGGCGCCCGACGGCCACGTCTGGCTCGGCGGCGCTGCCGGCATGATGGTCTGGGATGCGGCGGCAGGCCGGTTCGTCGCGCAGGGCGCGATGGGTCGCGAGCGGGTGTACGCGTTCGCGTTCGAGCATGCCGACCGGCTGTGGCTGCATCGCCTCTCGGGCGTGGAGGCGTGGCGCCGCGAGGGCGGCCGCTGGGTACGCGAACGGCTGATCGGGGCCGAACAGGGATTGCCGGCGGTCGAGTCGACGGGACTGGCCGTGGATCCGCAGCGACGGGTCTGGCTGGGCACCCGGCGTGGCCTGTTCCGCATCGATCCCAACCTGCAGGGATCGCGCGCGCTGCTGCGCAACTTCGGCGTGCGCGAAGGGCTGCTGAGCCAGGAGCTCAACGACCGCGGCCTGCTGATGACCGCCGACGGCCTGTTGGCCACCACCGCAGCAGACGGTTCGGTCGCGTTGCTGGACACGCAGCTGCCGGATCCGAAACCGGTGACTCCCAACCTGGTGCTGGACAGCCTGCAGGTGAGCCGCGGCGACGACGTGGTCCACCTGCGGATAGACCAGCCACTGGAACTGCAGCCCGAAGACCACGAACTGCTCGTCGGCACGAGACTGCTGAGCTACGAGAATCCGCTGGGCAACCGCTACCGTTCGCTGCTGGAGGGCTTCGACAGCGGCTGGATGGACCAGGGCGCCAGCGGCGAGCGCGTGTTCTCCGCGCTGACGCCCGGCCGCTACCGGCTGCGCGTCCAGGCCTACGACGCCGCCGGCAATGCGTCGCGCGAACTGGTGCTGTCCCTGCACGTACTGCCGCCGTGGTGGCGCAGTGCGTGGGGCATGGCGCTGTTTGCCGTGGTCGGCGTGCTGCTGCTGCTTTTCGCCGCGGCGGCGTATCGCCGGCGGGTGCGTCGCCGCAGCGCGTGGCAACTGGCCGAACACAAGCGTGAACTGGCCGAACAGGCCTCGCTGGCAAAGACCCGCTTCCTCGCCACGCTGGGCCACGAGATCCGCACGCCGATGACGGGCGTGCTGGGCATGACCGAGCTGCTGCAGGCCACGCCGCTGGACGAACGCCAGCGCGGCTATGCCGATGCAATCCAGCGGGCGGGCACGCACCTGCTGCGGCTGGTCAACGATGCGCTGGACCTGGCGAAGATCGAAGCGGGCAAGCTGGAGCTGCAGCAGGTGGAGTTCGACCTGCATGCGCTCCTCGCCGACGTGGTCGCGCTGATGGGGCCGGTGGCGGGCAAGCGCGGGCTCGCGTTCCATGACGGCGTCGCCGCGGGCGTGCCGAGGCTGGTGCGTGGCGATCCGCTGCGGCTGCGGCAGATCCTGCTCAACCTGCTGGGCAATGCGATCAAGTTCACCGAGGCCGGCCATGTGTCCCTGCACGCGGTGCCGCTGTCGCCGCACGGGGTGCGGCTGACGGTGGGCGATACCGGCCCCGGCATCAACGCCGAACAGCAGGCGCGGCTGTTCCGTCGGTTCGAACAGGCGGAAGGCGCGCAGACCACGGCGCGTTACGGCGGCAGCGGGCTGGGCCTGGCGATCTGCCAGGAACTGGCGGTCGCCATGGGGGGGCGCATCGACGTGGACAGCGCTCCGGGCAAGGGCACGCGCTTCTCGGTCGACCTGCCCGCGCTGCAGCCGCTCGCGACCGACCCGGCCGGGGACGCGACGCCGGCCGAAGCGGTATCGGCCCCAGTCGATGTCGGCACGCTGGACATCCTGCTGGTCGAAGACGATGTGACCGTGTCCGAGGTGGTGGCGGGGCTGCTGCGCGCGCGCGGCCACCGCGTGACGCATGCGCCGCATGGATTGGCCGCGCTGACGGAGGTGGTGACCACGGTATTCGACGTGGCCTTCCTCGATCTGGACCTGCCGGGCCTGGACGGCATGGCGCTGGCCCGCCAGTTGCGGCTGCACGGCATGACCACGCCCTTGATCGCCCTGACCGCACGCACCGATGCGGAAGCCGAGCCGCTGGCGCGACAGGCCGGGTTCGACGACTTCGTGCGCAAGCCCGTCACCGGCGACATGCTGGCTGCCGTGATCGCGGCGCAGGTCGCGCGCGCGGCATCCGGAGTACAGGAGGACATGCCGTGAGGGCGTTCAGCCGCTGCCTGGGTGTGCTCGCGTTCGGCTTGCTGGCCGCGACGGCGCGTGCGGAAACGCCCGAACCGCCATTGCTGGGCGACTACATCACCGCGACCCGCGCGTTGTATCCGCTGCGCGTGCAGGGCTGGGAGGCGATCGGCGAGAAGCGTTACGAGCAGCAGGAACTGGGCGTGTCGGTGCGCTACCAGGACTCGCGCCAGCCGGACCGCTGGATGGATCTGTACCTGTATCCCGCCGGCGTCGTGTTCGATCCGGTTTTCGAGCGTGCGTTCCAGCAGGGGGTCGACGAGATCGTGCAGATCGCGCGGGGTCGCAACGCGGGCGAGGTGCGGCTCGGCGAAAGCCGTACCTTCGAAACCGCGCCGGTGGGGGGACAGGACATGCTCGGCGCCATGGCGGTGAAAGCGCGCTCGTTCGCGATGGAAGTCCCGATGCGCGAGAAGCGCTATCGCTCGGCGCTCGCGATGACCGTCCGCGACCTCTACTTCATCAAGGTGCGCTACAGCGTCGAAGCCGACAGTACGTCGGACGACGAGGTCCAGCGCCAGGCCGAGGCGTTCCTCGCCGGCTTCGCGGCGGACGTCCGCGTGCTCAATACGGGGCGCTGCCGACAGGTGCTGCAGGTACGCGGCATGCCGAGTGGCGACGCCCGGCCCGATACCGTCCTGGCCAGCACCCATGAGGGGCGCGAGGACGAGATGTGGATCGCCGACGATGCGGTCTACCTGCGTCCGGCCGTCATCGCGCGGAAGGACCAGGCGGAGACGCTGCGGCAGGAAGCACAAGCGGTCCGCGACCTGTTGCGCGGCCGCTGCGTGGCGCCCGACGCGATGGAGATCACCGTGCCCGATGGCATGCGCGAGATCCGCTTCGAATACCGCCTGCCGGCCGATCGTACCGACGGCACCACGCCGCGCCTGCGGAGTCCGCGGTCGGGTCTGGGGTGAGGGCGTTCAGCGCAGGCGGCGAACGTCCATGACGCCCGCGACAGGGTCGTAATAGAACCACTCGCCCGCATGGCTCGCCAGCCAGTCGATGCGCGCCCGGCTGGCGGGCGGCACGTGGCAGAGCACGCCGAGTCCGGCCTCGTCGCCGGGTGCCGTCGCCGAGGTCGGCGGTTCGGCCAGCAGGTCGGCCAGCGAAGCCGGCTTCTCCCCCCAGCTCAGGCAGTCCGCGTCGGTGGCCGTGTCCGCGGGCCACCCCATGCGGTCCCAGAACGTCGCGCGCCCACGCGCCTGCAGGCGGTGCGCCGCCTGTGCCTCGCCATCGGCCGTGCGCACGATCCGCCACTGGTCGCCGACCGCGACCACCGTCCACACGACCTCATCCGCCGTGGCGGTGGCGTCATGACCGTAGTCACCGGCAAAGCGATCCGCATCCCCCGCGATCACGATGGCGGGGCACGCCGACAGCGCCAGCAGCAAGAGGCGGCGCACCGGATCAGTCCGCCCAGGCTTCGACGTACAGCGTGCGCGTGGCGTCGTCGCTGTCGGCATGGATCCAGATGCCGCCGGCATCGCCGGCAGGCAGGAAGTACCCGTCGTCGGCCTGCAGCATGGTGCAGGTGGCCGGAGCCACTTCCTCCGCGAGCACACGCGCACGACAGGCGTCCTCCACGAAGGCCTTCAGCACCGGGGCGGCCTCGGTGTAGGTCGACGCGACCACATACTGGTGGTCGCCCCAACGCTGCGAATCCATCAGCCGGACCTCCACCACCGGCTGGCCGGCGAGTTGCACGCGTCCGGGATGCAGCAGCGCGCGCGCGGCCACGGCGGTCAGCACGTCCTGCGCGTCGTCGGCCAGCGTGTCTTCGCAGTCCAGGTCGATCCGTGCCACCCGCTGCCGCCATCCCGGCGCAAGTTCGTCGAGGCGGCGGGCGCGGATGCGGTCGCAGCCGGGCATGGCGTCCGCCACGCTGCGCGCGGCGTGCTGGTCCGGCGGCACCACCATCACCAGGGCAGGGAAGTCGCCACCGGCGACGTGCAGGACGCGCGCCGCGCCGCTTTCGTCCGTATGGGCGTGCGCGCTGGCCGCCAGCAACAGGCTGGTGGTGAGGGCGAGCAGGGGGCGGCACTCCATTGCGTCACTCCGCGGGTGGGGCAGGACGGCGTCAGCGAGCGCTGTAGGCGTGGACTTCGTCCACCAGCACAGCGACGTGGTCGGGGTTCATGCCCGGCGACATGCCGTGACCGAGGTTGAAGACGTGACCGTCGCGCGAACCGCCGTTGCCGTCGCGGTAGCTGTCCAGCGCGCGGCGGACCTCGTGGCGGATCGCCTCGGGCGAGCCATACAGCGTGGCCGGGTCCAGGTTGCCCTGCAGCGCGACCTTACCGCCGGTGCGGCGAGCGGCATCGCCGAGTTCGACCAGCCAGTCCACGCCCACGCCTTCGGCGCCGGTGGCGGCCAGGTCTTCCAGGTAGGCCGCGGTGCCCTTGCCGAACAGGATCAGCGGGGTGCGCTCCGCGCCTTCGCCACGGTCGAGTTCATGCGCGATGCGCTGAAGGTAGGGCAGGGAGAACTCGCGGTACATCGCCGGGCTCAGCACGCCGCCCCAGGTGTCGAACACCTGCAGCGCCTGCGCGCCGGCAGCGCGTTGCGCGGCCAGGTACGCGATCACGGCATCGGTGTTGACCGACAGCAGGCGGTGCAGCGCGGCCGGTTCGTTCAGCGCCATCGCCTTGATGCGGGCGAAGTCCTTGCTGCCGCCGCCTTCCACCATGTAGCAGGCCAGCGTCCACGGACTGCCGGAGAAGCCGATCAGCGGCACCTTGCCGTCCAGCTCGCGGCGGATGACGCGCACGGCATCCATCACGTAGCGCAGTTCGGTTTCCATGTCCGGCACGCCGAGCTTGGCGGCGTCGGCGGCACTGCGCACGGTGCGTTCGAACTTCGGGCCCTCGCCCTCGACGAAGTACAGGCCCAGGCCCATCGCGTCCGGCACGGTCAGGATGTCCGAGAACAGGATCGCCGCATCCAGGTCGTAGCGGCGCAGCGGCTGCAGCGTCACCTCGCAGGCGATCTCCGGGTTCTTCGCCATCGCCAGGAAGCTGCCGGCGTCCTTGCGCGTGGCGCGGTACTCCGGCAGGTAGCGGCCGGCCTGGCGCATCAGCCAGACGGGCGTGCAATCCACGGGTTCGCGGCGCAGCGCGCGCAGGAAGCGATCGTTCTTCAGAGCGGTCATCGTGGTTCCGGGAAAAGGTTACTTGGGCGCGTCGGCGCCGCGGGCGAACATCAGCTGGAAGCCGCGCTTGAGGTGGCTGTCGCGCGCCTTCTCGAAGGCCGCATTCGCCTCGTCCTGCAGCAGGTACTGCTCGCGCTTGAGCGTGGCGCGACCGCCGATCTGCCCCGTTTCGCGCAACAGCTCCCATCCCCCGAACAAATCGGGCTGGAGGGTCAGCTGGACGTAGCGGGGCGCTTCGCCCGCGTCGGGGCGTTGCTGGAGGAAGACGCGCATGGCGGCATTTTAGCCGTACAGCACGGCCAGCACGCGGCTTTCGTCCACGTCCGGCACCACCTCGGCCTGGCCGAGCCCGCGCCACAGCACCAGCCGCAGGCGGCCGGCGAGGTTCTTCTTGTCCAGGCGCATGCGGGCCAACAGGGCCCCGGGCGTCAGGCCGGCGGGCATGCGGACCGGCAAGCCGTAGGCCGCCAACACGCTTTCCAGGCGGTCCGTGTCCGCAGCCGGCGCCAGGCCCAGCTCCGCGGACAGCCGCGCCGCAAGCACCATGCCCACCGCCACCGCCTCGCCATGGTTGAGGTTGTCGTTGCCCAGGCCGCCGTAGCCCTGTTCGGTCTCGATGGCATGGCCGAAGGTGTGGCCGAAATTCAGCAGGGCGCGTTCGCCCTTCTCCAGCGGGTCACGCGCCACGATCTCCGCCTTGTGTTCGCAGCTGGCGGCGATGGCCAGGGCGAGCGCGTCGCCGTCCATCGCCAGCAGCGCGGCGCGTTCCTGTTCCAGCCACTGGAAAAAGCGTGCGTCGCGGATCGCGCCGTACTTGATCACTTCGGCCAGCCCTGCGCGCAGTTCGCGCGGGGGCAGGGTGGCCAGCGCCGCGGTATCGGCGAACACCGCGCGCGGCGGGTGGAACGCGCCCACCAGGTTCTTGCCCTGCGGGATGTCGACCGCGGTCTTGCCGCCCACCGACGAATCCACCATCGACAGCAGCGTCGTGGGCACCTGCACGCAATCCACGCCGCGCATCCAGCACGCCGCCGCGAACCCGGCCAGATCGCCGACCACGCCGCCGCCCAGCGCCACCACACACGCGTCGCGCGTCGCGCCCAGCGTCGCCAGCGCCTCGATGGCATGGCCGAAGTGGGCCAGCGTCTTCGACTCTTCGCCCGCCGGCAGGATGAAGGTGCCGATGGCCAGGTCCGGACGCGCGGCATGCAGCGCCTCGCGCACGGCGCCCGCGTACAGCGGCGCCACCACCGAATCGCTGACCAGCAGCACGTGCCGGCCGCGCACATGGCGCGCGAGCGCGGCGCCGTCGCCCAGCAGGCCCGGCCCGATGGTGATGGTGTAGGGAATCTCGCCGCCGACATCGACGGTGCGTGCGTGGTTCATGCGTTCTCTTCGATGGGCTGCCAGCGGTGCGCCAGCAGCTGGGTCAGGCGGGCGGTGGCGTCCGGCGGGGTCAGCCCGTCGGTGTCCAGGGCCAGGTCGGCGATCTCGCGGTACAGCGGTTCGCGCAGGGTGGCCATCTCCTGCAGCACCCGCTCGCGGTCCGGGCGCTGCAGCAGCGGACGGTTCGCGCAGCGGCCGAGGCGCTTCAGCTGGGCGTCCACGCTGACCTGCAGGTAGACCACATAGCCGCGCTGTTTCATCAGCGCCCGGTTGTCGGCGTCAAGCACGGCACCGCCGCCGGTGGAGATCAGCTGGCCGTGGCCCGCCAGCAGTTCATGCAACGTGGCTTTCTCGCGCTCGCGGAAGCCGACCTCACCGACATGCTCGAACAGCGTCGCGATGCTGGCGCCGGTGCGTTCGACGATGGCCTGGTCGGCATCCACGAACACCAGCCCGAAGCGCTCGGCGACGCGCTTGCCGATGGACGTCTTGCCGGCCCCCGTGGGGCCGACCAGGATCAGGTTGGGGGCCGGATTCATGATGCCCCAGATGCTAGCACCGCCCGCACACGTGGCGTGGACTTAACACGGCCGGGACTAGGGTGGCCCTCCGGCACCGTGCCGGCCATCGAGGAGCAAGCCATGTCCGTCGCCAAGATCATCGAAGTCAACGCATCATCGAAGACCAGCATGGAAGACGCGGTCAAGGTAGGGCTGAAGAAGACCTCCGAGACCGTGAAGAACATCAAGGGCGCCTGGGTGAACGAGATCAAGGTCGTCACCGACGACGGCGGCAACGTCACCGAGTGGCGCGTGAACCTGCGGATCAGCTTCGTGGTGCAGTGACGGGGTCGGCTGGAAAAAAGCATTGCCGTGGGAGCGACGTAAGTCGCGATGACGCATCGTGGTGCCCCCATCGCGACTTACGTCGCTCCCACAGGGCCCTGCACGGGAATCGGGTGGCGGCTTTCGTCCAGCGCGATCGTGCGTTCGGCGATCGCCGGCAGCGTCGCCAGCAGGTGCCGGCTGGTGCGTTCGTAGTGCTGGATGAAGCGGTCCAGTTGCGCGCGGTCCATGCCGGTCCGCTGCGGGTCGCGCGCAACGAGGGCCTGCTCCTGTTCCCAGCGCCAGGTGCGCACGATCTTGAAGCCGGGGGGCTGCAGGAACCACAGCGCATCGATGCGTGACCACAGCGCCGGGTAATCGTTGCGCAAGGCGTCGTTGCAATGGCGGCGCCAGCGGCCGTCCGCGTCCTCGTCGCGCTCCAGCGCATTGATCGGCGTGGCCAGCGCCGCGTCGTCCTCGGGCATCGCCTTGAGGCACCAGCCTTCGAACAGCACCAGGTCGACGCGGCCGTCGATCCGTGTCCAGGCGTCGTCGGGCGCGCGGTCGTCGGCCAGCTTGTCGAAACGCGGCAGCATCACCCCTTCGCCATGGCGCAACGCATCCAGCACGCGACACCCCAGCGCCACATCGTGGGTGCCGGGCGGGCCACGCGTGGCGAGCAGGGGATGCCCCTCGGCGGCGAGCCGCTGTCGCTGCGCGCGGGTCAGGTACAGGTCGTCCAGCGACAGCACCGCCACGCGCAGGCCTTCGCCGCGCGCCCGGGCCGCGACCTGCTCCGCCAGCGTCGACTTGCCGCTGCCCTGCAGACCGGTGATGGCGAACACCGGCGGGCTCGCCCGCGATGCGCATGCCGTCCGCAGTGCGTCGTCGACGAGCAGCGCTGGGAAACCCTCGGGATGCACGGGTGTCGTCATCGCGCGACAATAGCGCATGCCCGGGATGCGGGCGCTGCCTGTTGCGATGCCATGACCGATCTGTACGCCGAGGCCCTGTCCACGTTCACTACGCTGTTCGGCGAAGCGAAAACCGCAGGCACTGAAGTCGAGCCCAATGCGATGACGGTGGCCACCGCCACGCCGGACGGCCGCCCGTCCGCGCGCACGGTGTTGCTGAAGGCGTTCGACGAACGCGGCTTCGTCTTCTACACACACACGCACAGCCAGAAGGGCCGCGAACTGCACGACAATCCGCGCGCCGCGCTGTTGTTCCTGTGGCGCAGCCTGCGTGAGGCCGGCATCCAGGTGCGCGTGGAGGGCGGGGTGACGCCGGTCGACGACGCAGAGGCCGACGCATACTTCGCCTCGCGTCCACGCCAGAGCCAGCTCGGTGCCTGGGCATCGATCCAGTCCGAGACGCTGGACTCGCGCGAGGCCTTCGACAGCCGCATGGCCGACGTCGAAGCGCGCTTCGCCGGCAGCGACGTGCCGCGTCCCGAAGGCTGGAGCGGCTATCGCGTGGCGCCCGACGCCATCGAGTTCTGGTACGGCGCGCAGTTCCGGCTGCACGAGCGCTGGCGCTACGAATGCGATGTCGCGGGTGCGTGGAGCAAGCGGATGCTGTTTCCGTGATGGCTATTGAGCGTCGTTGTGGGAGCGACGTGAGTCGCGAGCTTGTCCCGGCATGCCAGCAGCTCGCGACTCACGTCGCTCCCACAGCACAGATACTGCGATGACCGGCCCGCAGCGCATCGTCTGCCTGACCGAAGAGCCGACCGAGACGCTGTACGCGCTGGGCGAGCAGGACCGCATCGTCGGCATCAGCGGGTTCACCGTGCGTCCGCCGCAAGCCCGCAAGGAAAAGCCGAAGGTCAGCGCGTTCACCAGCGCGAAGATCGACGACATCCTGTCGTTGCAGCCGGATCTCGCCATCGGTTTTTCCGACATCCAGGCCGACATCGCCGCCGAACTTGTGCGGCGGGGCGTAGAGGTGTGGATCAGCAACCATCGCAGCGTGGACGGCATCATCGACTACGTGCGGCGGCTGGGCGCGCTGGTCGGTGCCGCGACGCGCGCCAACACGTACGCCGACACGCTCGCGCGTGGACTGGACGATGTCCGCGCGCAGGCGGCGCGGCTGCCGCGCCGGCCGACGGTCTACTTCGAGGAGTGGGACGAACCGCAGATCACCGGCATCCGCTGGGTGTCCGAGCTGATCGGCATCGCCGGGGGCGACGACGTGTTCCCGGAGATGGCGCGCGAGTCGCTGGCCAAGCACCGCATCCTCGCCGACGGCAGCGAGGTGGTGCGGCGCGCACCCGACCTCATCCTGGGCTCATGGTGCGGCAAGAAGTTCCGGCCCGAGCGCGTGGCGGCACGTCCGGGCTGGGACGCGATCCCCGCCGTGCGCGACGGTGAGCTGCACGAGATCAAGTCGCCGCTGATCCTGCAGCCGGGGCCGGCGGCGCTGACCGATGGCGTGCGTGCCATCGCAGCCATCGTGCAGGCGTGGGCGGCTCGCCACTGCTGAGGCAGTTCTCCCTGTATGGGAGGTCTGGCGTGGGAGCGACGTAAGTCGCGATGGGCGACCGCGATGCTTCATCGCGACTTACGTCGCTCCCACAGCAGGCTTTCTTCGCAGGAAGATTCTGCTTCGCCTCAGAAATTCCGCTGGAACTTCACCGTTTCCGTGCGGCTACCCGCCTGCACCACGATCTCGAAGCGATAGGAGTTGCGTGGCGAGATACGCGCGGTGCCGATCAGGTCGGTGTACTCGCCGGCGTCCACCTTGCGCAGCGTGACGACCTGGCGCGCACCCGAGAGGTCGTGCGCGGTGACGCTCACCTCGCCGTCGGCATCGAGTTCCTCGGCGCCTTTAACCTCGCGCAGGGCGACCAGCACCAGTGCGGTACCGGCATCGCGCTGGACGCCGTACTGCTTCGCGACGGGCGCGCTCAGCGCCAGCGTGGGCAGCGCGTTGTAGCGCACGCGCAGGCTGCCGAAGTCGGTTTCGGCTGGCGCCGGTGGAACGAATTCGGCGGCGCGCGGCGTCTCGCCGCCGGAGCAGGCGACCAAGGACAGGGCGAGAATCAGCGAGGCGATCAGACGTTTCATCGGCGTGGGTGCCTGTGTGCTGCAGGTACGTTACGAGGTTCCGAGCGGGCCGGATGCGAAGTCAATCGTTCGCCGCGGACAGTTCCCCGCCCCGTGCGGTCGCCGCGCGCACGGCCCGCGCGACCAGAGCTTCGAAGCCGCCGGCCTGGAAGGTCTCGATCGCCGCCTGGGTGGTGCCGTTGGGCGAGGTCACGCGGCGGCGCAATTCGGCCGGCGTCTCGCCGCTTTCGGTCAGCATGCGCGCCGCCCCCAGGACGGTCTGCAGCACCAGCGTGCGTGCGGCGTCGGCCGACAGGCCTTCGGCCACGGCAGCCGATTCCATCGCCTCTGCCAGCAGGAAGACATAGGCCGGGCCGCTGCCGGACACGCCGGTGACGGCATCCATCTTCGCTTCGGCATCGATCCAGACCGTCGGGCCCGCGGCGGAGAGCAGCAGTTCCGCGCGCTCGCGACCCGTCGCGTCGACTTCGCCGCTCGCATGCAGGCCGGTGACGCCGGCGCCGAGCAGGGCGGGCGTGTTGGGCATGCTGCGCACCACCGGCACGCCACCGCCCAGCCAGCGCTGCATCTGCGCGACGGTGATGCCGGCGGCGATGGAGACGGCCAGCGGTCGCTGCGCCTGCGCCATCGGCGCGAGCGATTCGCACACCGCTCGCATGACCTGCGGCTTCACCGCGAACAGCCAGGTGTCCGCGCCATAGGCCGCTTCCCCGGCCTCGGTGAACACCTGCACGCCGAAGTCGGCCGCCAGCGCCGCGCGCAGCGGTTCGTTGGGCTCGGCCACGCGGATGCGCGAGGGGTCCGCACCACGCTTGAGCAGGCCGCCGATCAGGCTGCGCGCCATGTTGCCGCCGCCGATGAAGGCCAGGGGATGCGTCAGCACGCGCGACGTGGAAGGAGTCATGGCGTCAGGCCTCGGGAAAGTCGAAAGGAGTCAGGCGGGTCGCGGCGGGCGCGCGCCGAACAGGGCGGTGCCGATGCGGACCATCGTGGCCCCGTGCGCGACGGCGAGCGCGTAGTCCTCGCTCATGCCCATCGACAGGGTATCCACGCCGGGGTGTTTCGCCGCCAGTTGATCCTGCAATGCCTGCATGCGGCGGAAGGCGTCGATGCGCCGGGCGGTGTCGGGGTGGGGCGCGGGAATCGCCATCAGCCCGCGCAGGCGCAGCCGCGGCTCGGCGGCGATGGCATCGGCGAGGGCGGCGACCTCGTCGGGTTGGCAGCCATGCTTGCTGGCTTCATCGTCGATGTTCACCTGCACCAGCGCGTTGAGCGGCGCACGATCGGAAGGGCGATAGCGTGACAGAGCGCCAACCAATTTGTGACGGTCTACCGTCTGCACCCAATCGAACAGCTGCGCCGCGAGTTCGGCCTTGTTCGATTGCAGGTGGCCGATGAGGTGCCATTCCAGGCCCATGCCTGCCAGTTCCCCGATCTTCGCCTGGGCTTCCTGCACGTAGTTCTCGCCGAACGCGCGCTGGCCCGCGCGGGCCAGTTCGGCGACGGCCGACGCCGGCTGCAGCTTGGACACGGCCAGCAACGCAGGGGTTGGCCGATGCGCGGCTTTCGCTGCGTTTTCAAGGTGTTGCAGGGTCTCGCTGAGGGTGTCGGCGAGCATGTTCATCCAACCATTGGCGGGAACGGCGAGGGCGCTATACTGCCCTCCGGGGAATCAAGGTTCCAGTTCGCAGCAACTTGGGGAAGCAGCGTCATGGATATCGCCGAACTGTTGGCGTTCTCGGTAAAGAACAAAGCATCCGACCTCCACCTGTCGGCCGGCCTGCCGCCGATGATCCGCGTGGATGGCGACGTACGCCGCATCAACATCCCGGCGCTGGACCACAAGCAGGTGCACGCGCTGGTCTACGACATCATGTCGGACAAGCAGCGGCGCGACTTCGAAGAATTTCTCGAGGTCGACTTCTCGTTCGAGATTCCGTCGCTGGCGCGCTTCCGCGTCAATGCCTTCAACCAGAACCGTGGCGCCGGCGCCGTCTTCCGCACGATTCCGTCGGAAGTCCTGACCCTGGAAGACCTGGGCTGCCCGCCGCTGTTCCGCGAACTGATCCAGCAGCCGCAGGGCCTGATCCTGGTCACCGGCCCGACCGGTTCGGGCAAGTCGACCACGCTGGCGGCGATGATCGACCACATCAACAAGAACGAGTACGGGCACATCCTCAGCGTCGAGGACCCGATCGAGTTCGTGCACACCTCGCAGAAGTGCCTGATCAACCAGCGCGAAGTGCATCGCGACACGCACGGCTTCAACGAGGCGTTGCGTTCGGCGCTGCGTGAAGACCCCGACTACATCCTGGTCGGCGAGTTGCGCGACCTGGAAACCATCCGCCTGGCGCTGACCGCCGCGGAAACCGGCCACCTGGTGTTCGCCACCCTGCACACCAGCTCGGCGGCCAAGACCATCGACCGCATCATCGACGTGTTCCCCGCCGGCGAGAAGCCAATGGTGCGCTCGATGCTGTCCGAGTCGCTGCGCGCGGTCATTTCGCAGGCGCTGCTGAAGAAGATCGGCGGCGGCCGCACGGCGGCCTGGGAAATCATGGTCGGCACTCCGGCCATCCGCAACCTGATCCGCGAGGACAAGGTGGCGCAGATGTACTCGGCCATCCAGACCGGCCAGAACTACGGAATGATGACGCTCGATCAGCACCTGCAGGATCTGGTGAAGCGCAGCCTGATCACGCGCCAGCAGGCCAAGGAATACGCCAAGGAAAAGCGGTTGTTCGAGTAACGGCCGCGCGGCGCCGCCACCGGCGGCCGCCGTCCCGCGGCTTCTTCCGTCTTACGGAGCATCGCCATGAGCACCATCGATTTCACCTCGTTCCTCAAGCTGATGGCGCACCAGAAGGCGTCGGACCTGTTCATCACGTCCGGCATGCCGCCGTCCATCAAGGTGCACGGCAAGATCTCGCCGATCACGCAGACGCCGCTGACCTCGCAGCAGTCGCGCGACCTGGTGCTGAACGTGATGACGCCGGCGCAGCGCGAGGAGTTCGAGAAGACCCACGAGTGCAACTTCGCCATCGGCGTGGCGGGGGTGGGACGCTTCCGCGTGAGCTGCTTCTACCAGCGCAACCAGGTCGGCATGGTGTTGCGCCGCATCGAGACGCGCATCCCGACCATCGAAGAGCTGAACCTGCCGCCCGTCATCAAGACGCTCTCGATGACCAAGCGCGGCATCATCCTGTTCGTCGGTGCCACCGGTACCGGCAAGTCGACCTCGCTGGCGGCGATGATCGGCTACCGCAACCAGAATTCGACCGGCCACATCATCACGATCGAGGACCCGATCGAGTTCGTGCACAAGCATGAAGGCTGCATCATCACCCAGCGCGAGGTCGGCATCGATACGGACAGCTGGGAAGCCGCGCTGAAGAACACGCTGCGCCAGGCGCCGGACGTGATCATGATCGGCGAGGTGCGTACCCGCGAGGGCATGGACCACGCCATCGCCTTCGCCGAAACCGGCCACCTGGTGCTGTGCACGCTGCATGCCAACAACGCCAACCAGGCGATGGACCGCATCATCAACTTCTTCCCGGAAGACCGCCGGCAGCAGCTGCTGATGGATCTTTCGCTGAACCTGAAGGGCGTGGTGGCGCAGCAGCTGATCCCCACGCCGGACGGCAAGGCGCGCCGCGTGGCGATGGAAATCCTGCTCGGCACCCCGCTGGTGCAGGACTACATCCGCGAGGGCGAGGTCCACAAGCTGAAGGAAGTGATGAAGGAATCCACCAACCTCGGCATGAAGACCTTCGACCAGGCCCTGTTCGAGCTGTACCAGGCCGGCGAGATCAGCTACGAGGATGCGCTGCGCTTCGCCGACTCGCAGAACGAGGTGCGCCTGCGCATCAAGCTGGCCCAGGGCGGCGACGCCCGCACACTGGCGCAGGGCCTGGATGGCGTGGAGATCGCGGAGGTTCGCTGACCTCCGCCCGACGCGACGCACGGAGAGGGGCGGGCGACCGCCCCTTTTTTTGTAGGCGTTTAACCCATCCCTTACATGGGGCTGACTTCGTTCTGAACGTGTTCGCGCTGCGATGCGTGGCGCGGCGGTCGTGCAGGTAGGGTGGCGAGCCATTCGCACACTCGCTCGCCGCCAGGATGGAACGCATGCGCAGGGACAGGATCGTCGCCGTCGTCGTGGTCGTGCTGGTGCATGCATGTGTCGGCGTTGTGCTGCTGGTCTCCCGCCCGTCGGGGCAGGGACGGATGGCGGAGGACAGCGATCGCCTGCGCCTGCGCTTCATCGCGCGCCCGACCGTCGTTCCACGCACCGTGGCTTCGCGCCCGAACCTGCCGTCGCTGCCTGCACGCCCGCGACCCGCGCCGCGCATGTCGGCGACGCCTCCGGAGACGGCACCGCACGACGCGCCGCCGCTGCCATCGCAGGACACGGGGCCGCTGGTGCTCTCGCTGCCGGCCGCGCCGCTGCGCGCAGGCGAGCGTGATCTCTTCGTCCGCCAGGACAAGCGCGCGTTCGAGGCACCGTCACGGCTCAACGTGATCCTCCACGACAGCTCGTTCGTTGGCCGTTACCAGCAGTTCCTCAAGAACGTGACCTGTGAAGAACTTCGCCGCGCCATGCGCAACAGCCCCTCCAGCGCGAACACGATCCAGGCTTCGATGAGCCGCCGCGGCTGTGCACTCTGATCGGCTGCCGAGGCCGGAAATACCGGAAGCGATGAAAATTTCATCGATGGCGATGCTTTTTTCTTCGATGCCGCACCAGAGAGGGGCGCCATCGGAGAAATGTTCCCGGTCATCGCACCATGGAGCGTCGATGCCGAAGATATTTTCATTGTCATGGCACAAGAAAGAACAGCGGCGTCGTTGCGATTTTCTTCGTCATGGCACAAAAGAACTTCGCCATCGATGAAAATTTCATCGTCATGGCACCTCCATGCTTCGACGTCGAAAGAAATTTTCCTTGTCATGGCACTTAAGAACGACGGCGACGCACCAGATAGGTTCGCCATCGACGATATTTTCCTCGTCATGGCACAGGAAAGCCCTGCGACGGTGACGGCAAGCCTCATCGCCGAGCCGACCGGACGCGCGGGGAGGCCCCACGACCTCCGGCACCTGAAAGTGTTGACTTCCGGCACCTCACGGCAAGGCGGGCGGGTCCGAGGATGTGCATGAGCCGACGCGGTGTCGGCCCCTCCCGGACCCTCGCCCCATGATGCAGATCCTCACCCACACCCCCCTCTGGGTCTTCGGCCTGTTCTTCGGCCTGGTCTACCTGGGTTACCTGCAGAGCAGGACGCGCCAGGTCTCGCGCGGCCGCCTGATCGTGCTGCCGGTCGCCATGCTGGCGTGGTCGCTGTACTCGGTCTGGTCGACGTTCGACGCCCACCTTACCGCGCTGACCGCCTGGGCCTGCGCGTGGGTCACCGTGGTGGCCATCGCGCTGCTGCGCGCTCCGTCGCGCCACGTGGCCTACGACGCATCGACGAAGCAGTTCACCGTGACCGGCAGCTGGGTGCCGCTGGCGCTGATGATGGGCATCTTCTTCTTCAAGTACGCCGTGGCGGTGGTCCACGCCATGACGCCGGGCATCCTCGAGACGACGACGGCCGTCGCCGTGGTGGCCGGCACCTACGGCCTCTTCAGCGGCCTGTTTATGGCACGCGCGCTGCGGGTGCTGGGGGTGATGAAGCAGGCTCGTCTGGTCGAGCGCAGCGCCTGACGAGATGCACAGGATGGGTTGAGCCGAAGGCGATACCCGTCTTCAAGGCGCTTATGATCCAGCGATGATGGGTATCGCTTTCGGCTCAACCCATCTTACAAACGGCTTTAGCTCTTCATCGTTCCCGTCTCCAACCACCGCTGGTGCCACGAAAGTGCTTCGGGCAGCAGGTGCGGGGTGTGCTTGCCGTAGCTGTTGTGCAGGGCGCGGTCGAAGTAGTCCTGCAGTGCATCGCGATAGTCGGGATGGGCGCAGTTCGCGATCAGCGTGCGGGCGCGCTGCTTGGGGGTGAGGCCGCGCAGGTCGGCCAGGCCCTGTTCGGTGACGATCACCGAGACGTCGTGTTCGGTGTGGTCCACGTGGCTGACCATCGGCACCAGCGCGGAGATGCTACCGCCTTTCGCAGTGCTGGGGCTGAGGAACACCGACATGAAACCGTTGCGGGCGAAGTCGCCCGAGCCGCCGATGCCGTTCTGGATGCGGCTGCCCATCACGTGGGTGGAATTGACGTTGCCGTAGAGGTCGGCCTCGATCATGCCGTTCATGCCGATGCAGCCGAGCCGGCGGACCAGTTCCGGATGGTTCGACATCTCCTGCGTGCGCAGGATGATGCGCTCGCGGTAGAAGGCGATGTCGCGCTTGAACACCTCGTTCGCCTCCGGGCTCAGCGCGAAGCCGGTGCACGAGGCGACATCGAGCACGCCATCGCGCAGCAGGTCGAGCATGCCGTCCTGGATGACCTCGGTGAACGCCGTGAGGCCGCGGAAGCCGCTCTTCGCCAGCCCCGCGAGCACGGCGTTGGGAATGTTGCCCACGCCCGACTGCAGCGGCAGCAGGTTCGCCGGCAACCGGTCCTGCGCGACTTCGTGCTTGAGGAACGCGATCAGGTGCGCGGCGATGCGCTCGCTGGTGGCGTCGATCGGACTGAACGGGCTGTTGCGGTCGGGGCCGTGCGTGCGTACGACGGCGACGATCTTGTCCGGGTCGCAATGCAGCGCGGTATCGCCGATGCGGTCCTGCACGTGTTCCAGCGGGATCGGCCTGCGGTGCGGCGGCAGCGCGGTGCCGTAGTAGATGTCGTGCATGCCCTCCAGGCCGGCCGGCTGCCAGTCGTTGACCTCGACGATCACCTTCTTCGCCAGGTCCAGCCAGGTCTTGTTGTTGCCGACCGAGGTCGAGGGCACCAGCGTGCCGTCTTCGCGGATCGCCGAGACTTCCACCACGGCCGTATCGATGGGGCCGTAGAAGCCGAACCACACATGCTGGGCGACGTGGCTGAGGTGGATGTCGATGTAGTCCAGGGTGCCGTCGTTGATCCGTTTGCGCGCGTCCGGGTCGCTCTGGAACGGCATGCGCAGCGCGATGGCATCGGCCTTCGCGAGTGCGCCGTCGAGTTCCGGCGCGGTGGAGGCGCCGGTCATCAGCTTGATCTGGAACGGCACGCCGGCGGCGTGCGCGCGTTCGATGCGCGCCGCCAGCGCCAGCGGCACGGCCTTGGGATAGCCCGAGCCCGTGAAACCGCTCATCGCAACGGTTTCACCGGGCTGGATGAGGCTGGCGGCGTGCTCGGCGCTGATCACGCGCCCGCGCAGCCCGGCGTGGCGGATGCGTTCTTCGTCTATCGGTGGAAGCATTGAGTCACGACGACATCGTTGGGACGTTGCGCCGCAGGATAAAGCCATCGGGTCACGCGGCGGTTGCGCCGGATCAATGCCCCGCCGCGGCCATCCACGGTGGGCGGCGCTTTGCCGCACGCCGGAACGCCGGGCAATCCTCCCGGTGCGCGCCGGGCAGGTAGCCCAGGCTCATCAGGAACTCGTTGGTGATCTCGCCGCCGGTGAAGCGGAACGTCTTCTTGAACAGCTTGATCCACTCGGCCTTCGACAGCGGATGGTGCGCATCGAGCCATGCGGCGAAACCGCCGTGCGTGGCGCGCAAGTCCAGGATCACCTGGGCGTTGTGGATGGCGGCCTCCACCTTCAGCCGGTTGCGGATGATGCCGGGATCGGCCAGCAGCCGGGCGCGGTCCTTCTCGCCGTAGCGGGCGACCTTCTCGACCTCGAAGCCGCTGTACGCCGCGCGAAACCCCTCGCGCTTCTTCAGCATGGTCTCCCAGCTCAGGCCGGCCTGGTTGATCTCCAGCAGCAGGCGCTCGAACAGCACCGATTCCTCGCGCTGCGGGAAGCCGTATTCGTGGTCGTGGTAGGGGCCGTGCAGGGGATGGCCGGGCGCGATGTCGCAGTAGCCAGACATGGGGGCGGGTCCTGAAGTGAAGTCGGGATTCTAGGACGTCTCGCGGACAAGGGCCGCCCTCGCCGGCGCGTCGTGCGCGAGGCCGGGCTAGAATGGCGTCATGCAAGACGCCGCCACGCCCCTGGCCAACCAGTTGCTGATCGCCCTGCCGGCGCTCGCGGACCCGAATTTCGCCCGCAGCGTGACGCTGATCTGCCAGCACGACGACGACGGCGCCATGGGCGTGGTCGTGAATCGCGCTTCCGAATACACCCTCGGTGACGTATTGCGGCAGATGAACCTGGCATCCCACGATCCGCGGCTGGACGACCAGATCGTGCTGGCGGGCGGGCCAGTGCACCCGGAGCGGGGTTTCGTGCTGCACGACAGCGCGCACGCTTGGGAATCGACGCTGGAGGTCGCGACCGGCCTCTACCTGACCACGTCGCGCGACATCCTCGAGGCGATGGCGATCGGCGAAGGTCCGGCGAACGCCGTGATGGCCCTGGGGTGCGCAGGCTGGGGCGCCGGCCAACTGGAATACGAGCTGGGCGAGAACAGCTGGCTGACGGTGCCCGCCGATGCCGAGCTGCTGTTCGGCGTGCCGCTGGAGCAGCGCTGGCAAACGGCGGGACATCGGATCGGCGTGGACATGACGCGCATGACGGACTACAGCGGGCACGCATGACATGGCGCCTGCGCCCGCAGAGTCGTGTCCACGACGCACCGCGCAGGATGGTTCACGCGTGATCGAACGGAGGCAGCAGGCATGAAGCTGGATGGCACCGTACTTGGATTCGACGTGGGCGCGCGCCGCATCGGCGTGGCCGTGGGCAGCGCGTTCGGCACCGGCGCCCGCGCGCTGGCGGTGATCGACGTGCATGGCCATGGTCCCGACTGGCCGGCGATCGACAAGCTGCACGCAGAATGGAAGCCCGATGGCCTGGTGGTCGGCGATCCGATGACCCTGGACGGGGGCGACCAGCCCATCCGCAAGCGTGCCCATGCCTTCGCGCGCGAACTGCGCGCACGTTACCAGCTGCCGGTGGTGCTGGTGGACGAACGCACCAGCTCCGTCGAGGCCGCCGAACGCTTTGCCCTGGATCGTGCCGAAGGCCGCAAGCGCCGCCGCGATGCCGCCGCGCTCGACGCCGTCGCCGCTGCGGTCATCATCGAGCGCTGGCTGGCCGCGCCCCATGACGCGACCCAACTGACCTGACTCTTCGCCCACTCCACACCATGACCCCACAACTCGATTCCGATGGACGCCTGCGCCACCTGCTGACCCTCGACGGCTTGCCGCGCGACACCCTGTGCCGCCTGATGGACCGCGCGGGCCAGATCCGCGACGCGGCGCTGGGCCGCACGCCGCGGCGGCAGGCGCTGGACGGCACCACCCTCTGCACGCTGTTCTTCGAGCCGTCCACTCGCACCCGCAGTTCGTTCCATATCGCCGCGCAGCGGCTGGGCGCGGACGTGCTGAACGTGGACGCCTCGACCTCGTCGACCCGGAAGGGCGAGACGGCGCGCGACACGCTGCGCAACCTGGAAGCCATGGGCGTGCGCGGGTTCGTCGTGCGCCATGCCGAGGATGGTGCGGTCGAGGCCTTGGCGGCTGAAGCCGGCGAGGGCACCGCGCTCATCAATGCGGGCGATGGCCGCAGCGCGCATCCCACCCAGGGATTGCTGGACATGCTGACGATCCGCCAGGCGAAGGGTGCGGATTTTTCCCGCCTGAACGTGCTCATGGTGGGCGACGTGAAGCATTCGCGCGTGGCGCGCTCGGACCTGCATGCGCTGCGTACGCTGGGCGCGGGCCGGATCCGCGTGTGCGGCCCGGCGTCCCTGCTGCCGGACGACGGCACGCTGTCGGGGTGCGACGTGGGGCAGGATTTCGGCGAGATGCTCGAGGGCGTCGACGTGGTGATGATGCTGCGCCTGCAGCGCGAACGCATGGAAGAGGGGCTGGTGTCGTCGCTGGAGGACTACCACCGCGATTACGGCCTGACCGCGACGCGGCTGGCGCTGGCCGCCAGGGATGCGGTGGTGCTGCATCCCGGCCCGATCAACCGTGGCGTCGAGATCACCGACGAGGTCGCCGATGGGCCGCAGTCGCTGGTCCTGCGGCAGGTGAGCAACGGCGTCGCCATCCGCATGGCGGTGCTGGAGACGCTGCTGGGTTGAGTTCCAGCGGTCTGCCGTTGCGATTCGCGATACGGCCGCGCATTTCCGCACGTGCAACCCGGACGCTGCCGTCATCCCTGCGTTCGCCGTAATGACGATGGCGGAGTCGCAGGGCGTCGATCCATGCTTGCCAGCCGGCCTTCGCGCGCCGCACTCACTCCGGCGCCGCGACCACCCGGTTCTTGCCGGCCTGCTTGGCCTGGTACATCGCGCGGTCCGCGCGTGCCAGCAGATCGTCCTGCGATTCCCCCGGCACCCAGCGCGCGACGCCCGCGCTGAAGGTCGCCAGGATGCCGCGGCCTTCGTACACCAGCGGCTTGTGCGCGAGCCGGTCGCGCAGGCGCTCCAGCGTTCCCATCGCTTCGAGGAAGCTGGTCTCAGGCAGCAGCAGCACGAACTCCTCGCCGCCGAAGCGGGCGACGGCATCCGTGGCGCGCAGGGTGGCACGCGCTAGCGTCACGACATGGCACAGCGCCGCATCGCCACCCAGGTGTCCGTGCGCGGCGTTGATGTGGCGGAAATCGTCCAGGTCCAGCATCGCCAGCGTCAGCGTCTGGCCGCTGCGCAGGGCACGCACGGACTCGCGCTTGAACAGCTCGTCGAAGCCGCGCCGGTTCAGCGCATCGGTGAGCTGGTCGACGCGCACCAGTTCGGACACGGACTGCAGTTCCTGCTCGAGGTCCATCACGCGCCGCTCGGCGTCTTCCACTTCGCGTCGCGCTTCCATCAGGCTGTCGCGCGCGCGTAGGGCCTGCGCCTGCACCTGCGCGGTGTCCTCCAGGATGTCCTCCATCCGCTTGCCCAGTTCGGCGATGCTGCGGCTCTCGCGCACGGCCTGCGCGTGGAAGCTGATGCGGTCATGGTACTCGCCGGTGCTGCTGGCCATGCCGTCCAGGCGTTCGACGAAGGTGACCATCATCTCCTTCATCGACGCCTTCGATTCGGCCAGTCCCTGCTTGAGCAGGCCTTGCTTGTAGATCACCTCGCGCAGCCCGGCGCGCGTCTGCTCCAGCGCGGTTCGGTCGAGCGGGCCCGCGAGCAACTGGCGTACCGCACCGATCTGGTCCTGCAGCCAGCTGCCGTCTTCGATCAGCTCGCCGACGTTCTCCAGCAGCAGGTCGAACAGGCTGCGCATCAGCTCCTGCGCGTCGTCCACCTCGTGCGACCGCTGGCTCACCTGCTGGCAGAGGTCGCGGAGGTCCGCGCCGAGTTCGCCCAGCGGCTGGTTGGCCTGCCACTGGCGCACGCGGTCCGCCAGCGCATGCGCCTGCGGCAAGAGGGCGCCGTCGTCGCGCAGCAGCTGCTCCACGCCGCCGACCAGTAGCTGGTACAGCAGGTCGCGCAGCTGTTCGGCCTCGCCGGCGAGCGGCTCGTCCTGGATCGTACGGATGTACTTGTCGATGAGTTGGCGCAGCGCGCGGCCATAACGCGGCCAGTCCTTGTCGGCCTGGGCGGATTGCAGCCGTTCGCCCATGCCGTGCAGTTCACCCGGCAGGCCGGCGACGCCGTCGGCGAACGCGGACAGCAGGGCGCCGGGTTCTTCCGCGTGGGCGAACAGCGCCTGCAGCTGCGCGCTGCTGATGGCGTTCCGCGGTCTGGCCGTTGTCGTCGTGGCCAACTCGCGCGAGGCGGGCGCGCCCGCCTCGCGGCGACGCGACCAGAGCCGGCGGAAACCGCCCGCGATACCCGAATTTTCGTCGGCCATGTCAGCCATTCAAGTCGCTCGCACGGCCAGGGGCAGATGCCCGATGACCACCAGGGGATGCCGGGTTATCGGCCGCGGCGGGCGCAGGTTGAGGGCAGGCAGGACGTGTCGGACGGGAGGCGGCCGAAAGCGTGACGCCGGCGCGGGTGTCAGTTGCTGGCCGGGGACAGCCGGGCGTGGGCTTCTTCGATGATGCCGAGGTGGGTCCTGGCTTCTTCATTGCCCTCCGCGGCGGCGGCGCGGACCTGCTCGAGACTGGGGTGCGAGACGATCAGCAGCAGGTTGCCGCACTGCGGGCAGGCATAGTCGGTGACGGCGTCGTGCAACTCCATCGCCATGGCGCGACTGTCGCCCGCCCAGTCGCAGGGGCAGGCCAGGGAACGTTCGCGCCAGCCGGCACTGAAGTAGTCGGGAACGAGTTCGGCCACGGCTCAGCGCCCGCGCCGCTGGGCGAACAGCCAGTCCCACAAAGGGGCATGGGCGTACGTCGCGTCCCAGCTGTTGTGGTTGGCATCGGGGAACTCGGTGTATCGCGCATCGCGCGCGCCGGCCTTGTCCAGTGCCGCCTCCATGCGGCGCGATTGCGACGGCGGTACGACGTCGTCCTTGCCGCCATGGAAAATCCACACGGGCACGTCCTTCAGGCGCTGCGCGGCGGCGGCGAAGGGATCCGCCTCGCCCGCCACGCTGTGGACGTTCATGCTGGAACGGTCACGTCCCCAGTCGACGGTGATGCCGCCGCACACGGGCACCAGCGCGGCGAAACGCGTCGGCTGCTGCAGCGCCAGTTCCCACGTGCCGTAGCCGCCCATCGACATGCCGGTCAGGGAGACGCGGTCGGGGTCCCCGTTGAATTCCCGCATGGCGGCATCGAGGGTCGCGAATGCGATGGGGCCGGCGGATTGGGTCCACTCGGTGTCGTCGGGTGCCTGCGGGAACACCACCAGCGCCGGGAAGGTATCGGCATGCTGCCGCACGTACGGTCCCAATCCCGCCATGGTCTGCTTCACGCCATCGCTGCCGCGCTCGCCCGAGCCATTGAGGAACAGCACCACCGGCGGCTTGGCCTTGCGGAAGCGCGCGGCCGGCACGAAGACCTGGTAGCGGTAGGTCTTGCCCGCAAGCGCGACCTCGCGCGAGACGAACTCGCCCGTCGGATTCATCGGGGACGTGGTGGTACAGGCGGTCATCAGGATCAGCAGCAAGCCCATACAGGCGGTGGGGAAAAGGCGCATGACGGTCGTGATCGAAGGGTAACGGTCGCAGCATAACCCGCGGGAATGGGCGTCGGATCGCGTCGCTTCGTCAGCGCGTCGGATCCGCCGGCGGCATGTCGTCCCGCAGTCGAAGGAAGCGGGCGAAGCGCGGCAACCCGGTCGATGTCACGCCCGTGTACCGATAGGTCAGCCACGCACCCAGCGGGGGCGGGCTGGCGCGCTGGGCATCAGTGAATCCGGTCCCGAGGCGGAACAGGCGCCCGTCCCGCGTGCGCACCTGCAGCGCGCCCATCATGCCCTCGTACTTTCCCTTGCCGGGCAGGTGCGCGACCACCTGCGCCTCGGCGTCCTCGTGGGGTTTGTACTTGAGCAGGTCGTCGCTGCGTCCAGCACGATAGCGCGCGTCGCGTCGATGCAGCATCAGTCCTTCCCCGCCGGCCGCGACAACGCGGGCCAGTTCCGCGTCCAGTGCGGCGCGGGTGGCAATGGGGTGCTGCGGGATCATTGCCAGGTGCGCACTGCGCGCCGTCGACACCAGGCGGCGCATCCGCACGACGCGTTCCGCGAACGGTCCCGGCTGTGAGGGCAGGTCGAATACCATGAAACGGACATCGCGCCACGCCTGCGGGTTGGTGGCCGCGCGGCGGACGAGGGCGCTGATGTCGTCGAAGTGGCCACGTGCGATCCACAGTTCCCCGTCCATGGGCTCGCCGGGCCAGCCCCGGGTGAACGCCGCTGGGGCCGCGATGCGCGCGCCGCCCCGCGTCCAGAGTGCGCGTCCGTCCCAGCGCGCCCGCACGCCGTCGAGTTTCTCGCTGACGAGGAAGGCATCGACCGGCACGCCATCGCGGTAGGCCGTCGCCAGCATCGGCTTGGGGGATGCCGACAGGACCGGCCAGGCCAGTACGCAAAGCAGGAGGGTCAGGAGCAGGCGCATGGCGGCGATGACCGGAACGGATGATGCGCCAGCATCGTGCGCGTCGCCCGCGCATGGGCATCGGGGCAACCCGCATCAGTCGGTAGGAAAGTGTCCCGTGGAAACTCCGCCCGGATGGCCGGGTCAGCGATGCCACGCCAGGGCAGACCGTCGGATCGGGATCACGCCCGCGTCCAGCACCACGCGACCAGCGCAAACACGTGCAGCGCCACCATCGTCCAGAAGACGACGCGATACCCGGGCTTGCGCGACTTGTGCCGCAGCCACTGCTGCGCGATCCATGCGCCGGGCCAGCCGCCGGCGAGTTCGAGCAGGTGCAGCGTGGACTCCGGCGTGCGCCACCGGCCTGTCTGCGCGGCATGCTTGTCGAGCGCGTAGACGACGAAGGTGATGGCCGACATCCCGAGCGCCACGAACACCGCTTCGAACGGAAGCCTGCTACCGCGGATCGCCCAACCGATGGAGAGCGCGTACAGCACCACCGCCGTCGCACCGGCGAGGGGGGACGCGGGGCGGGGCGCAGCGGCGGCGCGCGTGGCGGGCTTGGCATGGCGCGCGACGGGCACCGTCCGCCGTACCGCCCGTGCGCGCCACTTGCCGTCGGGCTGGCGCTGCGCGGTGAATTTCACCAGCTCACCGACTTCGGGACGACGACCGTCGAGCCGGTAGTCGCGGACGTGGAAGAACACGCGCGCGGGCTCGCCATCGAGCGGGGCGATGAAGCCGAAGCCGCGGTCGTCGTTCCATTCGCCGACCTTGCCGAGTCGCTCCATGCGCATGCCTCAGTGCAGCAGGATCAGCGTCGCCAGGCCGAGGAAACAGAAGAAGCCCATGACGTCGGTCACGGCGGTGACGACGACGGTGCCGGCGACGGCGGGGTCGATGTTCATCCGCTTGAGCAGCAGCGGCAGCAGTACGCCGGCGGTGGCGGCGGCGCAGAAGTTGATGATGAGCGCCAGCGCAATCACCAGGGACAACAGTGGATTGCGGAACCAGGCGAATGCGATCACACCCACGATGCCACCGATCAGCAGGCCGTTGATCAGCGCGACGCGTATTTCCTTCCACAGCAGGATGCGGGCATTGCTGGAGCCCACTTGTCCGAGGGCCAGGCCGCGCACCATCAATGTCAGCACCTGCACCGCCGCGTTGCCGCCGATGCCGGCGACGATGGGCATCAGCACGGCCAGTGCAACGATCTTTTCGAGCGTCACTTCGAACTGGCCGATCACCGTCGCGGCCATGAACGCGGTGAACAGGTTGATGCCCAGCCACACCACGCGGCCGCGCACGGCGCGCTTGACCGGCGAGAACAGGTCCTCGTCCTCGTCCAGGCCGGCGGCGCCCAGCGCCTGGTGCTCGGCTTGCTCGCGGATGATGTCGACCACGTCATCGATGGTGATGCGGCCGAGCAGGATGTTGTTGTCGTCCACGACCGGCGCCGACACCCAGTCATGGTCGGAGAACTGGCGCGCCACTTCCTGCGCGCTCTCACCCACGTCGATGGCCGGCTGCTCGTCGTCGATCAGCCGGTTGATGGGCGTGGTGTCCTCGTGGGTGACCAGCGCGGCCAGCGGCACGCGGCCGAGGTACTGGTGGCGGCGGCTGACCACGTACAGGTGGTCGGTGTGGTCCGGCAGTTCGCCGCGCAGGCGCAGGTAGCGAAGCACCACGTCGACGTTGACGTCGGCGCGCACGGTGACCACGTCCGGGTTCATCAGGCGGCCGGCGGTATCCTCCGCGTACGACAGCACCTGTTCCAGGCGCTCGCGGTTCTCGCGGTCCATCGACTTGAGGACTTCGTCGATGACGGTGTCGGGCAGGTCCTCGACCAGGTCCGCGAGGTCGTCGATGTCGAGGTCCTCGACCGCGGCGACGATCTCGTCGGTGTCCATGTCCGCCAGCAGGCTTTCGCGCACCTCGTCGCCGACGTGCACCAGCACCTCGCCGTCGTCTTCCGGATCGACCAGGCCCCAGACGACTTCGCGCTTGCCCGGCGGCAGCGATTCCAGCAGGTTGCCGATCTCCGCGGGCGACAACGTGTTGACCAACCGGCGCACGGGACCCAGCCGACCGCTGTCGAGCGCGTCGGAGAGCAGGCGCAACTGGCGTGCGGTCTTGTCGTGGCGGATGGTCTCGACCATTCGGTACTCCGGAATGGGGCCGATCCGTCAGGCGGATGCGACCGGGGCATCAAGCGTTCATTCCGCCATTATCGCCCGGCCTGCGATTTATGGACACCCTGCAGGAGGGGCCGGAACGAAGCATGGACGTGGGAGCGACGTCAGTCGCGATGAGGTGCCTGCGGTGGTCGATCGCGACTGACGTCGCTCCCACAACGGAAGGATCAGGTTGCGGCGGCAGCCTTGAGCCAGCGCTCGATGCCGGCACGGTCCCGCGCCTGCAGCAGCTTGGGCGCGCGTGCCTGCAAATCCGTCAGGTCGCTGTCGCGGATCGTCTTGCGCAGTTCCAGCAACGTCGCCGGATGCAGGCTGAACTCCCGCAGTCCCAGCGCCAGCAGCATCGGCGCGAGGGCGGCGTCGCCGGCAATCTCGCCGCACATGGCCACCGGGACCTTGTGTTCGGCACCGATGCCGATGACGTGCCGGAGCAGTCGCAGCACACCGGGGTGCAGTGGGGAATAGAGTTCGCCCAGGGCCTCGTTGTTGCGGTCGGCCGCCAGCAGGTACTGCACCAGGTCGTTGGTGCCGATCGAGACGAAATCCACCACGTCCACGAAGCCGTGGAAGGCGATCGCGGCGGCGGGCACTTCGATCATCGCGCCGAGTTCGACCTGCCCGGCGATCTCGTGCCCCTGCTTGCGCAGCTGAAGGGACACGCGGCGCAGGCGGCGGCGGACGTCAAGGATCTCCTCGCGGCTGCTCACCATCGGCACGAGGATGCGCACGGGCCCGTAGGCCGACGCGCGCAGGATGGCGCGCAGTTGCGTGTCGAAGACGCCGCCATGGGCGAGCGACAGGCGCACGCCGCGCAGGCCGAGGGCGGGATTCTCTTCATCGCCGACGACCAGTCCGGTCCGATCGGCCTTGTCTGCACCCAGGTCGAGGGTGCGGATGGTCACCGGGCGACCGCTCATGCCCAGCGCGAGGTCGCGGTAGACCTGGAACTGTTCGTCCTCGCTGGGCAGTTCGCGGCGCTGCAGGAACAGGAACTCGGTGCGATACAGGCCGACGCCCGACGCGCCCAGGGCGTGGGCGCTCGCCACGTCCTGCATCGACTCGGCGTTGGCCCACAGTGCGATGGTGGCGCCGTCGCGCGTGCGGCTGGGCTTGGACCGCAGGCGTCCCAGTTCGCGGGCCTCGCGCGCGGCATCGCGCAGGCGCTCGCGGTAACGGCGCAGGTCGCCCGGGTCGGGATTGACCACGACTTCGCCGGTGCCGCCGTCCACCAGCAGTACGTCGCCGTCGTTGATCTTCTGCAGGGCCTGCGCGTTGCCCACCACCAGCGGCAGGTGCAGGCTGCGCGCGAGGATGGCGCTGTGCGACAGCGTGCTGCCGGCGGCCGTGATGACGGCGACGACGCCCTGCTGCTGCAGCTCCGCCAGTTCCGACGGCGCCACGTTGTCGCTGACCAGGATCTCGCCGGCCACGCCGGGGGCATCGGCCGCGCGCTGGTGCAGGTGCGCATGGATGCGGCCGATCACATGGTCGAGGTCGTCCATGCGGCTCTTGAGATAGGCGTCGTCCATGCCGTCGAACACGGCGGCGAGCCGGTCGCGCTGCAGGCGGAGCGCATAGTCGGCCGAATAGCGTCCGGTGCGGATCAGTTCGTCCAGGCCATGCAGCAGTTCCGGGTCGTCCAGCAGCAGTGCATGCAGGTCGAGGAACTCGCCGACCTCCTTCGCCAGCGCGCCATGCAGGCGTGTGCGCAGGCTGTGCATTTCGCGGCGGGTGGCGTCGACGGCCTCATGAAGGCGGGCCACCTCGTCGTCGACCTGGTCCGCACGGATCTGCTGCTCGGCGACATCCAGGACATGCGGCAAGCGGACCCGCGCACGTCCCAGCGCGCTGCCGCGCGATGCCCCATGGCCCGGCAGCAGCGCCCTCATCGGGTCAGCCTTCCTCGTCGAATCGTCGCTCGAACAGCGAGACGACTTCCCGCATCGCGACGGCCTCGTCCTCGCCCTCGATGCGCACGGTGACCGGCGTGCCCTGGCCGGCGGCGAGCAGCATGACGCCCATGATGCTCTTCGCGTTCACCTCCCGGCCCTTGGCCGCCAGCGTCGCGTTGCAGCGGAAGCCGGACAGCGTCTGCACCAGCTTGGCGGTCGCGCGCGCATGCAGGCCGAGGCGGTTGGAAATGGTGAGTTCTTGTTCAAGCATCGTCGTGAATGACTCCATTGCGTGCGCCGGCCGCGGCCGTGACCGGCAGTTCGTCCAATCCCTGTTCCGAATAGTTCATCACCCGCAGCAGCATCGGCAGGCTGAGCGCCGACACACGGCGCACCGGGGTGCCCAGACGGGCGAGCTTGCCCGCCAGGTTGCTGGGGCTGGCCCCGTACAGGTCGGTCAGCACCAGCACACCCTCGCCGCCGTCGACGCGCCGCAGTGCGGCCGACGCCTGCGGGAGCAGGGCCTCCAGGTCCGCGTCGAACGGCACCTCGAAGGCCTCCGCCTTCAGGGGCAGTTGCCGCAGCAGCGCAGTGGCGACCGTCAGGATCGACACGCCCACGCCAGGATGAGTCACAAGGAGAATGCCACAGGCCATGCAGGAACGTTAACAGACGGGCATGACAGGCTGGAAGCGGCGCGGATGGAACGGTAAGGGTCCCTTCTATCCGTGGATCGGCCACGTAGAGCGGAGCTTGCTCCGCTGCCTTTCTGTCCGGGGCTCAGGACAGCGTCAGCCAGCCGAGCAAGCTCGGCGCTACGGAATCCGGGGTCAATCCAGTTCGCGGTGGAAGGTCGCGACTTCTTCCCAGCCCTGCTCGCGGGCGTGCCGGGCCAGGGTTTCCGCCAGATAGACCGAGCGATGCTTGCCCCCCGTGCAGCCGAACGCGATGGTCACGTAACTGCGCGTCTCGCCCCGCAGCCGGGGCAGCCAGGTGTCGAGGAAGCCGCTGACCTGGCCGACGTATTCGGCCACTTCCGGCTGCGCGTCCAGGAATGCCCGCACCTTCGGGTCGCGACCGGCATAGGGGCGCAGTTCCGGATTCCAGTGCGGGTTCGGCAGTACGCGCGCATCGAAGACGAAGTCCGCGTCCGCCGGCACGCCGCGCTTGTAGGCGAAGGATTCGAACAGCAGCGAGAGCTGCGTGCCCTTGTTGAAGGCGAACTCGGCGATGATCCGGCGACGCAACTGGTGAACGTTGAGCTGGCCGGTATCGATGACCACGTCCGCTTCGTCGCGCAGCGGCTGGATGATGGCGCGTTCCTGGCGGATCGCTTCCTGCAGCGACAGGCCGCCGTGGCCGAGGGGATGGCGGCGGCGGGTGTCGGAGTAGCGACGCAGCAGTACGTCGTCGTCGGCGTCGAAGAAGACCAGCCGGCCTTCCAGCCCAAGCTGCGCCAGGGCCGCGCGCCACTGCGCCAGCTTCGACAGGTCGCTATGGCGGCTGCGAACGTCGATGCCCACGGCGATCTTGGGCGGCAGTTCATCCTCGCGCACCAGGCTGCGCACGAACGACGGCAGCAGGTCGACCGGCAGGTTGTCGACGCAGTAGTAGTCGAGGTCCTCGAAGGTCTTCAGCGCGACCGACTTGCCCGAGCCGGACAGCCCGCTGACGATCACCACCGTCGGCGCCACCGGCGTCGCGGCGCCGGTGTCGTCGTGCAGGTCGGAGGCCGGTTCGAACTGCGTCATGGCGTGCTGCGCTCGAGCAGGTTGCTGTGCCGGGCGATGAACATCGCGGCCGGGTCGATGCCCTTGGTGCGCAGGATGTGCAGGCGCGTGGCGGCTTCGGTCAGCACGGCCAGGTTGCGGCCCGGCATCACGGGCAGGGTGATCAGCGGCACGTCGAGGTCCAGCACGTGGCGGGTGCCGGAGTCGCCGGTCAGCCGCTCGTAACCGTGCGGGTTGGGTTCGGTCATCGGGCGTGTCAGGTGCACGATCAGGCGCAGGTACTTGTTCTTCTTCACGGCGGTGTCGCCGAACATCTCGCGCACGTTGAGCACGCCCAGGCCGCGCACTTCCAGCAGGTCCTGCAGCAGTTCGGGGCAGGTGCCGTCCAGCACGTCCGGCGCGATCTGGGTGAACTCCGGCGCGTCGTCGGCGACCAGGCGGTGGCCGCGGCTCAACAGTTCCAGCGCCAGTTCGCTCTTGCCCGACCCCGCCTCGCCCGTGATGAGTACGCCGATCGAGTAAATCTCCATGAAGACACCATGCAGCGTGACACGCGGCGCCAGCGTGCGTGCGAGGTGGTAGGAGAGGTGGTTGAGCAGTTCGTGCCCGCGCTTGGGCGAGCCCCACAGCGGCGTGTCGTTCTCGTTGGCGGCTTCGCGCAGGTCTTCGGGACAGGACTGGCTCTTGCTGATGACCAGCGCCAGCGGCTTGGCCTGCACGATCTTCTCGATCGTTTCCCAGCGCTGACGGGAGTCGAGCGAATCGAGCCAGGTCAGCTCCTCGGTGCCGAGGATCTGGACCTTGTTGGGATAGACGGCATTGAGATAACCCGCCAGGGAGGGACGCCGGGAGACGGTGTCGCCGGATTCGAGCACGCGCTTTTCGCCCTTCTGCCCCGCGAGCCAGCGCAACGCCAGCTTGTCTTTCTGCTGGTCGAACAGTTCACGGGCGGTGATGCTGGTATTCATCATGCGGAGGCAGCCGGCGGGAAGGGAACGCAGCTCCGGCGGCGTGCAGGCAGCGCGACATGCGTCGATACCGACCGCTCCGGTAGTGGCATGGGGAGTGTAAAGGCCGGAGCGTGGGCATGCGACCGCAGGCCGCGACGCCGAGAATGGATGGAGGACAAGACGGAACCGCTCCGCATGGCGGAGCGACTCCGTCGGGGACGGGATCAGCCGATCAGTTCGCCGCGCGCGCCGTGGCGCTGGACGTCGGTGCGCTTTTCCTTGTGCTTGACCAGCAGGCGGTCGAGCTTGTCGGCGAGGATGTCGATGGCGGCGTACATGTCCGGCGCGCCGGCATCGGCGTGCAGCCGGCGGCCGGCAACGTTGACCGTGGCTTCGGCCAGGTAATCGGGTTTACGGGTGCCCAGTTGCGTACGGACTTCGCAGGGTTGCTCGAAGTGGCGTTCCAACCGCCTCAGCTTGGTTTCGACGTATTCGCGCAGGGCGGGAGTGACTTCGATTTCATGGCCGTAAGTCTCGATACGCATGTATGCCTCCTTCAGGTCGGTAGAACCGCGCGTGTGGCGCGGAGCGTGTCAGGAATGACAACGCGGCAGGGTCTGGGGTTCCGTGGATGCTCCTGTGCCGGTGACGATGGCAGGCGACGCCTGCATAGCAAAGATGGACCCGTCCGCGGCAACTATCAACCGTTGCGGGTTTCTTTTTCGAGTCCCAGTGCGGCGTGTTAGGAAACCGTTTTGCGCGGGTGGAACGCGATCACGGAATCGGCGCCGGGTCGGCGTGGTTCAGGCGATGCGCACGCGTTCGTGCGAGGACAGGATGTTGAGCGCCTCGCGGTACTTGGCCACCGTCCTGCGGGCGACCGGAATGCCGGACGCTTTCAGCAGGTCGGCCAGCTTCGCGTCGGACAGCGGCTTGCGCGGATTCTCGGCGTCAACCAGCCGCCTGATCATCGCCTGGATCGCCGTGCTCGACGCTTCGCCGCCGCCGTCCGTGTCGATGCCGGACGCGAAGAAGGCGCGCATCGGCAGCGTGCCGCGCGGGGTGCGGACGTACTTGCGGGCGATCGCGCGCGACACCGTGGATTCGTGCAGGCCGACTTCGTCCGCCACGTCGCGCAAGGTCAGCGGGCGAAGGGCCTGTTCGCCGAATTCGAGGAAACCGGCCTGCTGGTGGAGCAGGCACCGCATCACCTTCAGCAGCGTGTCGCCGCGGGCCTCGACGCTCTTGAGCAGCCAGCGCGCCTCCTGCAGCTGGGCCTTGAGGTATCCGGCGTCGCTGTCGCCGCACTGCCGGATCATCTGTTCGTACCCGCGATGGATGGTGATGCGCGGCAGCGTGTTGCCGGACAGGGCAGCGCGCCATACGCCGCGTTGGCGCCACACCACGCAGTCGGGTACCACGTAGGTGTCGTGAGACAGCTCGCCCACTTGCGCGCCGGGCTTGGGATCTAGGGTGCGGAGCAGGTGCACGGCTTCCTCGACCTCGGCGACCGGCCGCTTGAGCTCCTGCGCGATGCCTGCCACGCCGCTGCGGGGCAGGCGCTCGAGCGCGGTATCGGCGATCCGCAGCGCCAGCGCCTTGCCGGGCGTGTCGTCGCTCAGGACCGCCAACTGGAGGTGCAGGCATTCGCCCAGGGTGCGCGCGGCGACGCCGACGGGATCGAAGCGCTGAATCTGTCGCAACACCACCAGTACCTCGTCCTCGTCGGCCTCGATGTCGGGGCGCAGCGCCTGCACGATGCCGGACAGCGGCTCCCGCAGGTAGCCGTCGTCCTCGAGCGCATCGATCAGGGTCGCGCCGATGCGGCGGTCGCGAACGGAAAGATGCGAGAGGTGCAGCTGCCACAGCAGGTGGTCATGCAGCGTGTCGGCCTCCGCGACGCGCTCGGCGGGGCTGCCGTCCTCATCGTCGTCGAACGAGCCGCCGCTGCCGGACGTGGTCCAGGGGCCTTCGTCCGGCGACCAGTCGTCGCGGTCCTCGGCGGTCTCGCGTGCGGCTTCGGGCGCCGGTTCGGCGGGTGGCTGGTCGTCGTCGTTGCCGCGGAGCTGCGCGGGTTCTTCTTCCGGCTCGCTCCAGTCGAGCAGCGGGTTGGTCTCGACCGCTTCGGTCAGTTCGATCTCGAGCTCGGCGGTGGACATCTGCAGCAGCCGGATGGCCTGACGCAACTGTGGCGTCATGACCAGCTGTTGTCCCAGCGATGTCTGCAGGCGTGGCTTCATTCCCGACCTTGGAAACCCGTGAGGCGGCCCACGGCCGCCGACGGGATCACAGGCGGAAGGTTTCGCCCAGATAGACCCGGCGTACGTCCGGATTGGCCAGCAATGCGTCCGGGGCCCCCTGCGCCAGAACGCTACCGGCATTGAGGATATACGCCCGGTCGCAGATTCCCAAGGTTTCGCGCACGTTGTGGTCGGTGATGAGCACGCCGATGCCGCGGTCCTTCAGGTGTTTGACGATGCGCTGGATCTCGCCGACCGAGATGGGGTCGACGCCGGCGAAGGGTTCGTCCAGCAGCATCAGGCGCGGGCGGGCGGCAAGGGCGCGGGCGATTTCCACGCGACGGCGTTCGCCGCCGGAGAGGCTCGCGCCCAACTGGTCGGCCACGTGGGTGACCTGCAGTTCGTCGAGCAGCGAGGCCAGTTCGCGCTCGATGCCGGCGCCGTCGAGGTCTTCGCGCAGTTCCAGCACCAGCCGGATGTTGTCGGCCACGCTGAGCTTGCGGAACACCGAGGGTTCCTGTGGCAGGTAGCCGACGCCGAGCTTGGCGCGCTGGTACATGGGCTGGGCGGTGATGTCCTGGCCGTCCAGCTCGATGCTGCCGGCATCCGCGGCCACGAGGCCGACGATCATGTAGAAGCAGGTGGTCTTGCCGGCGCCATTCGGACCCAGCAGGCCGACGACTTCGCCCGGCTGCAGGGTCAGGCCGAAGTCGGCGACGACTTCGCGCTGCTTGTAGCGCTTGCGCAGGCCCTTGGCGGTGAGCATCAGTTCTTGCCCTGCGCCGGCGCAGCGGACTTGGGCTGGATCACGGTGCGCACGCGGGTGCCGTCGCCGCCGCTCTGCATGTTGCCGCTCTTGGTGTTGTACACCATGCGCTGGCCGCTGTTGGATCCGCGCTCCGACTTGACCGTGTAGTTGCCGATGAACGTGATGGTCTCGGTCTTCATGTCGTACTCGACGCGATCAGCCTGTGCGTCCATCCACGTGCCGTCGTCCATCTGCTGCTTCATCTTCACCTGCTTGCCGGTGAAGACCGATCGCGATACCTCGCCGTCGGCCATGTAGATCTCGGCAGCGGCCGAGCGGATCTCCAGCGTGCCCTGGGTCACTACCACGCCGCCGCCCAGCACGGTCTTGCCGCTGCCTTCCATGTTGCCGCTCTGGCTGCCGGAGTCGATGGTCATGGCCTGGTTGCGGTCGCTGGCCTTGGCCATGGCGCCCGCGGCGGGCAGCAGGAGCAGCAGCGCAGCGCTAGCGAGCAGAACGCGGTTCATAGATCGATCTCACCTGGGATTTGAATGTGTATTCCTTGGTCTTGAGATTGGTCTCAAAACCGCGCCCGCTCAGTCTAGAGCCAGGCTGGACCACAGTCACCACGTCCTCGGTCTGGGCCAGGTCGCGGTCGGGGAAGACATTGAGCGTGTCGGTACGGAATTCGGCCGGACGCGCACCGCCCTCGGGTGACGTACCGTGCACGTCACCCTTCAGGCGCAGTTCTTCGCCCTTCGCGCTGAGCCAGCCGGTCTTCGACCGCAGCTCCCACGAGCGACCGTCCTCTTCGGGCAGCAGGAAAAGCGGCGTGGTGATGGTGTAGGTCTGGTCCTGCGGGTTGCGCGCCATCTCCGGCGCGCGCACGGCGACGGCCTCCTTGCCCTCGCCGTTGAGCGCGATCATCTCGAAGTCGCGCATCACGTAGTCCGAACGGTCCGCGACCACACGGTTGGGCGGGGGCACATCGCGGTTCTTCCAGGCGGACCAGCCGCTCACGATGGCGGCGACCAGCAACACCAAGCCCAACGTGACGCGCCAGCTCATGCCGTGCCTCCCTCGAACGAAGGCGCATGGCCCTGCGTACCCAACAGCAGGTCGCAGGCTTCGCGCGCGGCGCCCTGGCCACCCGCGCGGCGGGTGCGCCAGTGCGCATGCTGGGCGGTCCACGGATGTGCGTCGGCCGGTGCGATGGCCAGTCCGACGGCACGGAACGGGGGCACATCCGGCAGGTCGTCGCCCATGAAGGCGACCTGGTCCAGGCCGATGCCGAGGCCGGCGCCCAATTCTTGGACGGTGGCGAGCTTGTCCTTGATCCCGGTGAACACCTGCACACCCAGTTCGCGGCCACGCGCCACGGCAACGGTACCGCCGCGAGCGGTGATGAAGGCGACCTCGATCCCGGCGCGCTTCAGCAGCACCAAGCCTTGGCCATCCTGCACATGGAAGGCCTTCTGTTCGCGGCCCTCGCTGTCGAGGAACAGCCGGCCGTCGGTGAGGGTGCCATCCACATCGAAGCACGCTAGGCGGATGCGCGCGGCGCGGGCCAGCACGTCATCGGTCAGGTCATGGAGGTGGCGGAGGGGCATGGGCAGGCGGAGGAATCGTGGGAGGGAAAGCGTGCAACCTTGTGGTTTACACCACGCGGGCACGCAACAGGTCGTGAATGTTGAGTGCGCCGACCGGACGCAGCGCCTCGTCCACGACGATGAGACCGCTGATCTTGTGGGTTTCCATCAGGCGTGCCGCCTCCACCGCCAACTGGTCCGCACCGATGGTCTTGGGCGCGCGCGTCATCAGGTCGGCGATGCGTGCGCTGCGGACGTCCAGCGCCGGATTGTCCAGCGTGCGGCGCAGGTCGCCGTCGGTGAACAGTCCGGCCAGGCGACCGTCCGCGTCGACCACGGCCGTCATGCCCAGACGCTTGCGGCTCATCTCCATCAAGGCGTCGCTCAGCGTCGCCGCCACGTCCACGCGGGGAACATCCTCGCCCGCATGCATCACGTCGGTGATGTGCAGCAGCAGGCGCCGGCCCAGGCTGCCGGCGGGATGGGAGCGGGCGAAATCGTCGGCGGTAAAGCCACGCGCATCCAGTAGCGCGACAGCCATGGCGTCACCCATCGCCAGCGACGCGGTGGTGCTGCTGGTCGGGGCCAGATCGAGCGGGCAGGCCTCGGCCGGTACGCTCACGTCCAGGTGGACATCGCTTTCCCGCGCCAGCGTGGACTGGGGCCGGCCGGTCATGCCGATGACCAGATTGCCCTGGCGCTTGAGCACGGGCAGCAGCATCAACACTTCGTCCGATTCCCCGGAATACGACAGTGCCAGCACCACGTCGGCATCGGTGATCATGCCCAGGTCGCCATGCCCGGCCTCACCCGGGTGCACGTAGAACGCCGGCGTGCCGGTCGATGCCAGGGTCGCGGCGATCTTGCGGGCCACGTGCCCCGACTTGCCCATGCCGGTGCACACCACCCGGCCATGGCCGGCCAGGATGGCCTGGCAAGCGGACGAGAAAGCGCCGTCGATGCGGGCCGCCAATGCGTCCAGCGCCCTGGCCTCGATCTCGACCACGCGACGCCCGCTCGCCGCCAGGCTGGCAGCGGAAACGGACGGGGTCTGGGGCAGCGGCTGGGACATGCGGACGGGGCGCCGGCGGGTAGAATGGCCGGGTATTTTATTAGGAAAGCCCGTTGGACGCCGAAACCATCCGTAAACTGATCGAATCCGGCCTGCCCGGCGCCCGTGCCGACGTACAGGGCGACGATGGCGTCCATTTCGAGGCGACCGTGGTGGCCGACGCCTTCCGCGGCAAGCTGCCGCTGGCGCGGCACCGCATGGTCTACGCCACCCTCGGCGACCTGATGGGCGGTGCGATCCATGCCTTGCAGCTCAGGACCGTAACGCCCGATGAGGCTGGTGCCGCCCGCTGACGCGAACCCGCCGGCGATCCCGGCGATCCCGATTCCCACCCGCAGTTTCCTTTCCGGATTTCCATGCAGAAGATCATCGTCACCGGTGGCAATACGCTCAACGGCGAAGTCACCATCTCCGGCGCCAAGAACGCCGTGCTCCCCATCCTGTGCGCGACGCTGCTGGCGGATGCGCCGGTGGAGGTCACCAACGTGCCGCACCTGCACGACGTGGTGACCACCATCAAGCTGCTGGGCGAACTGGGTGCCGGCATCACCATCGACGAGGGCACGCTGGCGAAGGGGCGTGGCATCACCGTCGATCCCACCACGGTCAGCCGCTTCGTCGCACCGTATGAGTTGGTGAAGACCATGCGCGCGTCGATCCTCGTGCTCGGCCCGCTGGTCGCGCGCCACGGTGCCGCGGTCGTGTCGCTGCCGGGAGGTTGCGCGATCGGCTCGCGCCCGGTCGACCAGCACATCAAGGGTCTGCAGGCGCTGGGTGCCGAGATCACCGTCGAGAACGGCTACATCAAGGCGCGTGCGGCGCGCCTGAAGGGTGCCCGCTTCGTGTTCGACATGGTCACCGTGACCGGCACCGAGAACGTCATGGCCGCCGCCACCCTGGCCGAAGGCACCACGGTGCTGGAAAACGCAGCGATGGAGCCGGAAGTCACCGACCTTGCCGAATGCCTCAATGCGCTGGGCGCGAAGATCGAGGGCGCGGGGACGTCGCGCATCACCATCCACGGCGTCGAGCGCCTCGGCGGCGGGCGCCACTCGGTAGTACCGGACCGCATCGAGACGGGTACCTTCCTGGTCGCGGCGGCGATGACCGGCGGCAAGGTCACTGCGCGCAATGCGCGTCCCGACACGCTCGAAGCCGTGCTCGACAAGCTGACCGAAGCCGGTGCGAAGATCGACACGACCGCCGACAGCATCACCCTCGACATGCAGGGCAAGCGACCGAAGGCGGTCGATCTGACCACCGCGCCGTACCCGGCCTTCCCTACCGACATGCAGGCGCAGTTCATGGCGCTGAACTGCGTGGCCGATGGCGTGGGCGTGATCAACGAGACGATCTTCGAAAACCGCTTCATGCACGTCAACGAACTCCTGCGCCTGGGCGCCGACATCCGCGTGGAAGGCCATACCGCCATCGTGCGTGGCGTGCAGCAGCTCGGCGGCGCGCCCGTGATGGCCACCGACCTGCGCGCGTCGGCGTCGCTGATCCTGGCCGGCCTGGCCGCCGGGGGAGAAACCACCATCGACCGCATCTATCACCTCGACCGCGGCTACGAGAACATCGAGGAGAAGCTTGGTGGCTTGGGCGCGAAGATCAGGCGCGTGTCGTGAGCCGGCCCGATCCCTCGTTGTCGGGCATCCGGCCGCGCTTCCCGCTGCGCCGGAAGATCCTGCTGGGCATCGTGGTGGGGTTGCTCGCGCTGGTCGCCGGGTTGCACTACACCGGATCCGCCGCGACGCACGGCATCACCACGCGCGACATGGACTGGAACGCTGACGGCACGGTCACGCAGGGCGAAATCGCGCAGGCGATCTTCTCGGTCGTGGTGGAGCAGAAGCAGGATGGCAACCGCCAGTGCAACACCTTCGCCTGGCGCAGTGGCGCCGGCACGATCCGGATGGACTGCAAGACCGTGTTCCAGGCCGACGCAGCAACCAAGTAATGAAAAAAGCCCGGCAACGCCGGGCTTTCTTGTTCTCGGCAACGTGCTGCGTCAGCGCCAGGACTTCAGCGTCAGGTCGATCGTGTCCTGCCCGTTCTCGCGCTGCAGGATGCGTGCCGGCACCGGAGCGTCGGCGACCACCCAGACGATGGTCTGCTTGTCCCCATCGGTGCGAACGACCTTCGTCGCGTCCTGCGGCTTGCCCCCGATGGTGATCCGCTCCTTGCCCGCGATCTGGTAGTTCATCGGCTTGGCGCGGCCGTTTTCCACCATGCGGTAGGTCAACGGCTTGCCGGCGGCGACGTCGCGCACGATGGCCAGGTTGACCAGCAGCGCATCCATGTCGCCGGCGACCAGTTTCACCGGACCGGCGCGATCGGGCTTCACGTCACCGTTCCAGGTAGCCTGCGCTTTCCCCCAGTCGTAGACCGTGTTGACGTTCTTCTTCTTGATGAGCAGGCGCGAACTGTCGCTGCTGCTCAAGGGACGCATGCGGCCCTCCTGCACGTCGAAGACGGTCTTCTGGCTAAGGTCGACGGCCTGGTTGCGCACGGTCAACGCGTACTGCCAGCGGTTGCCCGGTTGCGGCGTCACCGACATCTGTCCTTCGCCCACCATGCCCAGCGCGCTGGCGCTGTATTGCGCGGTGAACGCCTCGACGGCCCAGGCGGGCGCGCTGGCGCCGGCCAGCAGCATGGCGGCCAACAGGGCGCGCGGATACGGGAGTGCATTCTTCGTCATGTTCACGGTGCTCCTTGGTATTCGACCAGGCGGAGATCCACGCCGTCCTGTCCGTTTTCCCGCTGCAGGATGCGCACGGGGGTGGGCACGCCATCGGCGACCCAGAAAATCGTTTCGTCATCGCCGCCGTTGGCCCGGCTGACGCGCAGGGCGCTGTAGCTGAGGTCTTCGACGGTCACGTTTTCCGGCTCGGACGACACCACGTACTGGTAGTCGCGGATGCGGCCATTGTCCACGACCCGGTAATCGAGTTGCCTGCCGGGAGCAGCATCGCGGATCACCGCGAGGTTCATCAGCAGCGCGCTCACGTCGCCCGGCTGCAACGGCAACGGCGCGCGCCGGCTCTTCTTGATGTCACCCTGCCACTGCGCGGTTCTGGCGTTCCAATCGTAGGTGCCCACCATTTTCCTGCCCATGAGCAACGCATGGCGGACGGTGGCCTGGCTGAGGGGGCGGAACTGGCCACCCGCGGTATCGAAGACGGTGCTCTGTTCGATGTTCAGTCCTGCCAGACGCGCGAAGCCGCGCGTCCCTTTCACGTTCAGGTCGATCTGCCACTGGCTTCCCGCCTTGGGTACCACCTTCATGCTAGCGCTGCCGGCCAGCTTGCCCTCGTTGTAGGCCTGGTAGCTGGCCACGAACGGCTCCAGCGCCAGCGCGGGCGCAGCGGCACCGGCCATTGCCAGGCCGAACAGCAGAGGGCGGAGGGAGCGGAACATCGGAAGAGCGAGGCTCAGGGCAGCAAACGGTCGGCTGAATCTAGGGACAGGGCATTTAATAGCGGCTGACCGTGACAGAGCGTGATGTCGCCCTGTTCAGCCAGTACGCCTGCGGCCGCCAGCCGCAGTACCGCCACCAGCAGGGCGTGTTCGCGGGGGAGCAGGCGCGCTGCCAGTGTCTCCGGCGTATCGCCTGCCAGGATCGGTACCTTCGCCTGGGCGATGACGGCGCCGGCATCCAGTTCAGGAATGACGAAGTGGACGCTGGCACCGTGCTCCGGGTCGCCCGCTTCGATCGCGCGGGCATGGGTTTGCAGGCCCCGGTACTTGGGCAGCAGCGACGGGTGGATGTTCAGCAGGCGCCCACGGAAGCGGGCGATGAAGGCGTCGCCCAGGATGCGCATGTAGCCCGCGCACACGACCCAGTCCGGCTGGCTCGCGCCGACGGCCTCCGCCAGAGCGGTTTCATAGGCCGGGCGATGCGGGAAGGACGCGGGACGCTCGCTCCAGCGGCGATCGCGGGGTACCTGCCGCAGGGCGGGGGCGTTCGGCTTGTCTGAGAACACACCCACGACCTCGGCATCCAGGGAGCCGGCATCGATGGCTTGCAGGATCGCGCGCAGGTTGCTGCCGCGACCCGACGCCAGGACGGCAATGCGTGCGGTCACGCCGGCGCTCCCTTGCGTTCCGCGGAGGCCAGCGGCCAGACGACCAGGGCGCCGAGCGTCGCCAGCAGCATGTCTGCGTGCGCATCCCACACGTCGCCCTGCTGGCCGTTGTAGGACTCGGCCGCTTCGGGAGACATCGTCAGCGCGATGCCCCACTCCAGCCATTCGTACGCCAGGCTGGTGCACATGATCAGCATCACCGCCAGGCCAAATGCTTGTCCGACCGACAACCGCGGCCACCGCTGGCGCAGCCAGTGCCATGCGGCCGGGGTGAAGCAGACGCCGTACATCAGGTGGATGAAGCGGTCGAAGTGGTTGCGCTGCCAGCCGAAGGCGTCCGCGGGCGACCAGCCGAGCGCGGACTGCATCCAGGCGTCGTAGGGCACGTACGAATACAGCCAGCGCGCGCCGATGCAGTGGGCGACGATGAAGGCGCAGATCAGCGCGAAGTGCGAAGGCCGCAGCGGCCAGCGCCGGTCATGCCGCCACAGCCACGCCAGGCCGAGCACGGTCAGGCTGCTGTGCATCGCCTGTTCGACCGGCCAGCGCGGTGCGATCCAACTGGCGGCGAACACCGCCAGTGTCAGCCCGAAGGCGATCGCCTTGTTACGCGGCATGCCGCGCTCAACCGATGTGGACGCGTTCGCCGCTGCCGGCAGCGACGACTTCGCCGATCTGCCAGTGGGTCAACTGCAGGCGGGCGAGGTCGGCCTGTACCGCGGACAGCTGGTCCGGTGCGACCACCAGTACGAAGCCGATGCCGCAGTTGAAGGTTCGCCACATTTCGCTGTTCTCGACCCCGCCCTCGCGCTGCAGCCAGTCGAACACAGGCGGCAGCGCCCAGGCGCTGGCATCGATCTCCAGGCCCAGCCCCTCGGGAACCACGCGGATGATGTTCTCGGTCAGGCCGCCGCCCGTGATGTGCGCCATGCCGTGCAGGTCGTGCGCCTGCAGCAGTTCAAGGATCGGCTTCACATAGAGGGTCGTGGGCGCCATCAATGCGTCCGCGAGTTTCACGCCGCCGACGTCGATATCGGCCGGGCGGCCCGCGCGGTCGTAGATGCGCCGGACCAGCGAGTAGCCGTTGGAATGGGGGCCGCTGGAGGCGATGCCGACCAGCACATCGCCGGCACGCACCCTGGCGCCATCCAACAGTCGCGATTTCTCCACCGCCGCCACGCAGAAGCCGGCCAGGTCGTATTCGCCCGGGCCGTACATGTCGGGCATTTCGGCGGTCTCGCCCCCGATCAGTGCGCAACCGGACAGTTCGCAGCCGCGGGCGATACCGCCGACCACGGCCACCGTGGTGTCGACGTCAAGCTTGCCGGTGGCGAAGTAGTCGAGGAAGAACAGCGGCTCGGCGCCCTGCACCAGTACGTCGTTCACGCACATGGCGACCAGGTCGATGCCGATGGTGTCGTGGCGACCCAGTTGCTGGGCCAGCTTCAGCTTGGTGCCCACGCCATCGGTGCCCGAGACCAGCACCGGCTCGCGATACTTGCCCGACAGGTCGAACAGCGCGCCGAAGCCGCCCAGGCCGCCCATCACCTCCGGCCGGAAGCTGCGCTTCACCAGCGGCTTGATGCGCTCGACCAGCTCGTTGCCGGCGTCGATGTCGACACCCGCGTCGCGATAGGTCATCGGGGTGGGGCTGGAAGGCGTCGGCTGGGTCACGGGTCGTCGTCGGTGGGGCAATACGCGTGATTTTAAAGGAATCGGTGCGTCGAGCGGCCGTCCTGAACGGGTGGCGTTGGCGGTACAGGGTCATTCGGGCAACAATTCACCGGGTCTGTAGAGCTCAAGGACGCTCGATGCGCCGGATCCCAGGTATCGCACTCGCCACGGCATTGCTGCTGGCGGCACTGACCACGACGCCCCCCGTGCAGGCGCAGTCCGGCCTGCGCACGGAAGGCGACGCGGTCTCCGCACGCGGGCTGTACCAGGCGGAGGTGCCGGTCAACGGGCAGGGCGAGGCGGAGCGCCAGGGCGGCTTCGCGCGCGCGCTGGGCAACGTGCTGGGCAAGCTGTCGGGCGACCGTGGCGCGATGTCGCGCCCGGGCGTGGGCGCCGAACTGCGCAACGCCAAGGATTACGTGGAGGGGTATGACTACCGCCAGGACCAGGGCACGTCGGCCACCGGTGCGCCCACCTTCCGCACGACGCTGGTGGTGCGTTTCGATGCCGACCAGGTCAACAGTCTGGCCGGCGCGCTGGGCCTGCCCGTGTGGCCGCAGCCCCGTCCCAAGCCGGTGGTGTGGCTGGCGATCAACGATGGCAGCGGGCCGCGCCTGGTCGGGCTGCCGCAGTCCAATGCCGCGCGACCGCTGCTGAACCGCGCCATCGAGCGGGGGTATGGCCTCGGCCTGCCGGCGGGCGGCGCGGCGGAGCAGGCGCTGGTCGGTGCCATCTGGCGCCAGGATACCGCTGCCGTGGCGCGTGCCTCGGCCCGCTACAGCCCGCCGATGCAGCTGATCGGCAAGCTCTACCGCAACGCCAAGGGCGGCTGGACGGCGGACTGGGTGTTCGTCGACGCCGGCAAGGTGCTGGCGAAGTGGTCGGTGACCGATGCCGATGCGCGCCGCGCGATGGCCTCCGGTGCCGACGGTACGGCCGACGCGCTGGTCAAGCGCTATGGCAAGCGCGGCAGTGCGGGTCCGGCAGGTACCTACCGCGTGCTGTTCACCGGCATCCGCAACACCGATGACTACCTGCGCCTGACCGGTCACCTGCAGAAGATGGCCGTGGTCCGCCGCATCACGCCCGTGCGCGCAAGTGGCGACGTGCTGGAATTCGACCTGGAGCTGGTCTCCGGCCTGGCCGGCTTCCGGCGCACCATGGGCGACGACGCTCCGTTCACCGGTGGCGAAGGCGAGCCGCCGGCCTACCAGATGCGCTGACACAAGGACGCTGCATGGACCTCTCTTCAACGCCTGCCGGCACGCTGGCCCGTCGCTGGCAATGGTTGCTGATCGCGCTGATCGTGGGTTGGCTGATCTGGCTGCTGGCACCGGTGCTCACGCCCTTCGTGTGCGCCGCGCTGCTCGGCTGGCTGGGCGATCCGTGGGTGGACCGGCTGGAGCGCTCGGGACGTTCGCGCACCACGGCGGTGGTGCTGGTGTTCACCCTGATGACGCTGCTGCTGGTGCTGGCGCTGGTGATCCTGGTACCGATGATCGAGCGGCAGGTGGTGACCGTCATCGAATCGATGCCGGCGTACCGGGACTGGTTCGTGCAGACCGCATTGCCGTGGGTCGAGCGTCGAACCGGGCTGGAACTGGTCGCCTGGCTCGACCCGGACCGGCTGACGGACTGGGTCCGCGGCCACTGGCAGCAGGCGGGCGGCGTCGCAGCGACGATGTTCGGGTACTTCTCGCGCTCCGGTTTCGCGGTGATGGCGTGGATCGCCAACCTGGTACTGCTGCCGATCCTGACGTTCTACTTCCTGCGCGACTGGGACCTGCTGGTCGAGCGCATCGCCGCGCTGGTGCCACGCGACCACATCGCGACGGTGACGCGCCTGGCGCTGGAATCCAACGAGGTACTGGGCGCGTTCCTGCGCGGCCAGTTCCTGGTGATGCTGGCGCTGGGTGCGATCTATGCGCTCGGGCTGTCGGTGGTCGGCCTGAAGGTGGGCCTGCTGGTCGGCATCATCGCCGGACTGATCAGCTTCGTGCCCTACCTGGGCACGGCCACGGGCATCGTGCTGGGCGTGATCGCCGCGCTGGTGCAGTCCGGCGGCGACTGGTCGCTGGTGGCAATGGTGATGGGCGTGTTCGTGGTCGGCCAGATGCTGGAAGGCTACGTACTGACGCCACGCATCGTCGGCGACCGGATCGGCCTGCATCCGGTGGCGGTCATCTTCGCCATCATGGCCGGCGGCCAGCTGTTCGGTTTTCTCGGCATGCTGCTTGCCTTGCCGGTCGCGGCGATCGCGAACGTCCTGCTGCGCTTCGCGCACGAGCGCTACACGCAGAGTCGCCTGTATGCGGGCGATCGCCCTTCCATCGTGCTCGATTCGTACATCGACAAGGGCAGCGTGGAACAGGCGCCGGTGCGCGACATCGAGCTGCCGTGAGCAGCGGAACGCAGGCGACCGGCCTCGGCCCGCAGTTGCCGCTGGCACTGCGTTATCCGCCCGACCAGCGCTTCGAGAGTTTCATCGCTCCGCCCGAGGGCGCGGTGTCGGCACTGCAGGCGCTGGCGGCCGAACCGGACGCCGACTGGGTCTACCTGTCCGGCGCGACGAGGACGGGGAAGACCCACCTCGCGCTTGCGGCCTGTGCCGCGGCGGAGCAGCAACGCCGACGTGCCGCCTACCTGCCGATGGCGGCCGCCTCAGGTCGCCTGCGCGATGCGCTGGACGCGCTGGAAGGGCATGACGTGGTCGCGCTGGATGGCGTGGATGCGATCGCGGGTACGCGGGAGGACGAAGTGGCGCTGTTCGACTTCCACAACCGCGCCCGGACGTCCGGCCTCAACGTGCTGTACACCGCGCGCGGCATTCCGGACGAGATCGGCCTGGTCCTGCCGGACCTGCGCTCCCGCCTGCAGCAGTGCCTGCGCGTCGCGCTGCACCCGCTCGACGACGACGGCCGTCGCGACGTACTGCGCGATCGTGCGCAACGGCGCGGGCTGGTCGTGGAGGATGCCGCGCTGGACTGGCTGCTCACCCATACCGACCGCGACCTGGGTGCGCTCGTCGCCCTGCTGGACCGCCTGGACCGCGCATCCCTCGCCGCGCAGCGACGGGTCACCGTGCCTTTCCTCCGGCAGGCGCTGGGTCACGGTCACACGGCGGCTCCTTGAGTCACGGGCAGCGTTCCGCGACTTCCTCCCACACCACCGGCTCCCAGTAGGCATTGTCGCGCAGGCTCTGGACATCCAGTTTGTCGCGCAGGAGGCGTGCGCCGATGCGGTAGCTGGTATTCGGCTTGATGTCGATGACCAGTGGCTTGTACGCCCTGGCCATGGCGAAACGCTTCATCTTGGCGATCTGCACCAACTGCGAAGGGCTCAGGCGATTCGTGTCTATCAACTCCTGCACGACCAGGACATGGCGCCCCGCCGCCAGCTGATGGCGGTTGGTCGACTGCAGAGGCGTACTGCGCCCGTCGATGGTGGTGATTTCGGCGCGGAAGATATTGCGTGTCTTTGGGACGGTTCCGGCCCGTACGGTGACGAATCCGCACGCACCCTTGGCATCGGGACCGATTTCCAGCCGGTAGGCCGGCACCGCAACGATGTCTGCAGCGCCCTGCAGCGTCTGTGTCGCGGTGCCACGCATCACCGCTGCGGTGATGCGACCCTGGCCGCTTTGCATCGCCTGCTCCAACAGCGGCGCCGGCGCTGCCGTCCCATCGAGCCGCACGCCGTTCAAAGCGACCAGCCGGTCTCCCACCTTCATGCCGATACGGGTCGCAGCCCCTTCCGGCGTCACGGCCAAGACGGGCAATCCAGCGCCTCGCGACGACCGCACGTCGACGACCGCGCCCAACTCGTACCGGACCTGCGCAGGCTTCTGGATGACCTGGGGACGGCCAGCGTCCTTGAGCTCGCCGCGCTCCGACATCTGGAGCAGGGCGGCATCCAGTTCACGGGTCGATTGCGCTTGGCTGTCCGCCGCGGCGCAGGCGGTCACGGCGACGGCAAGCACAGCGCGAAGGGATTTACGAAGGGCGTCCATAACGATGGCCTCATATTTCGACGGGTCGGGGAATGTCGGCGTCGGCACCCTGGCGTGCCAGTGCTTCGCGCTGCTGCCACAGCCTTTTCAGCTCCTGGTCACTGGCGCCGCGCTCGTACGCGTGCTGCAACTCGCGGTCTAGGGTACGCAAGGGGTGTTCGCGCAACGGCGCGCGCGGCGCGCCGGCCATGATGTCCGGGGCGGTTGCAATGCGGTCGTGGAGAAGAGGCAGGGAGATGACGGCCATCGCCGCCGCCATCACCGAGGTCGCGAGCAGCTGCCTGCGCCGCGTACGCTGGCGCACGCGTGCCCGCTCGATTCTTGGCCATAACTCAGGCGGCAGGGCAGGCTCAGGCAACTCGGCGAAGTGGGTGCGCAGTAATTCAACTTTCATGGGTAGATGCCTCTTCCTTTTCCAGGTCGGCACGCAGTCGCGCGAGTGCGCGAGAGAGCAGCGACTTGGACCAACTGGTGGTATGCCCGAAGCGGCGGCCCAGGTCCTCGTGCGACCAGCCTTCCATTTCATGCAGCCACACGACAGTACGTTCGGTAGCGCTGAGGCGTCGCAGCAGGCCGTCGGCCTCCGCGAGATCGGACGGGTGGCCCGCCGCGTGGAGCCGGGTCTCGACGGCGTCGTCCTGTACCAGCCGTCCGGTGCGTCGCAGGTGATCGATGGCTGCGTTCGCGGCGACGCGCTTGAGCCAGGGCCGTAAGGGCTCGCCGTCGCGGAAGCCTCCGAGGAACTGCACCATGCGTAGAAAGGTGTCCTGCGTGATGTCCTCTGCGGTCGCGGTATTGCCCGTCACGCGGTAGGCCAGCGTATGCACCGCGCTCGCATGCCGGTGGTACAGCGTCGCGAAGGCGGACGAATCCCCCCGGCGTGCCTTCCTGACCAAGGTCGGTTCGTCTTCCGGGGTGACGGGGGAGTCCATGTAAGCGATACGTGCCGGAACCGCCTATCGTCGCAACATGGTCAACGCGCGGCGAGCTCGTGGTTCAGTTCGGCGAGCCGTTGCGGCGTGCCGACGTCGGTCCATCGTCCCTGCAGCCGCTCGCCCGTGACGCATGCCGACGCCATGCCGGCATGGAGCAGGGGCAGCAGCGGGAATCGTGGTTTTCCACTGGGCGTCTCGCGGATCTGCGCAGCGGCATGCTGCCGCCAGTCATCCAGCAAGGCAGGGCGATAGATCCCCAGGCCGGCGTACGTCAACCGGTGCCCGCCGTCGCGGTGCAGGTGACCCGCATCGTCGAGGGCAAAGTCGCCGCGCGGCGCGAAGGCGGGCGGATCCACCATCACCAGATGCGCCAGCCCCGAGGGCTCGCGTGGCAAGCGAGCGAAGTCGAAATCCGTCCAGATGTCGCCGTTCACCAGCAGGAAGGGCGCCTCGCCGAGCAACGGCCGTGCGTTGAGCATGCCGCCACCCGTTTCGAGCGGTGTGTCGCCCTCGTGGAGGTAGTGAAGACGCATCCCCCAGCGTGCGCCGTCACCCAGCACCGCCGGGAAGCGATCGGCTAGCCAGCTGGTGTTGACCACCACGTCCTGCACCCCGATGGCGGCGAGCTTCTCAAGGTGCCAGACGATCAGCGGCTTGCCGCCAGCCTCGATCAGCGGCTTGGGCGTGTGGTCGGTCAGCGGGCGCATGCGCTCGCCGAGTCCCGCTGCGAACACCAGCGCCTTCATGCGATTTCACCGCGCGCGTGCAGCACGGGTTTGATGCGCGCGTCGAGCAGCGCCTGCAGTCCTGCCAGTTCCGGATAACGGGGCAGCACCTCGTCCAGATAGCGGATGAAGCGCGGTACGTCGGGCAGGTAGCGGGTCTTGCCGTCGCGATAGTGCAGTCGGGAGAAGATGCCGAGGATCTTCAGGTGCCGCTGGATGCCCATCCAGTCCGCATCGCGCAGGAACACCTTGAGCTCCGGCACCGGCAATCCGGCGCGCGTGGCGCGGGCGTGGTAGCGCGCCAGCCAGCCATCCACGCGTTCGATCGGCCAGCTCAGGAACGCATCCTTGAACAGGCTCATGGCGTCGTAGGCAACGGGGCCGCGCACGCAATCCTGGAAGTCGATCACGGCAGGCCCCGGCGTCACGGGCATCAGATTACGCGGCATGAAGTCGCGGTGGGTGAGTACACGTGCCTGCGCCAGCGCGTTGTCCATCAGCCGGCGCTGGGACAGCTCCAACCCGTCGATCTCGCCGCAGTCCAGCGTCAGCCCGAGATGGCGACGCAGGAACCATTCGTCGAACAACCCGGCATCGCGCTGCAGCAGCGCTTCACCGAACTCGCCCATGCCGTCCGGCGGCGTGATGGCCTGCAGGCGCAGCAGCTGTTCGATGGCCGCGTCGAACCAGGTGTCAGCGTTGTCGTCGCTGATCACGTGCGCCAGCGTCGGACCGCCGAGGTCCTCGAGCAGCAGGAACCCGAGTTCCGTGTCGACGGCCAGCACCTCGGGGACGCGCACATCGCCGGAGGCCAGCAGCTCGCGCATCGCCAACCAGGGCCGCACGTCCTCCAGGCCGGGCGGGGAATCCATCACGATCCGTCCCGGCCCATCGCCCAGGCTGCGCCAATAGCTGCGGTAGCCCGCGTCCATGGAAGCGCGTTCGAGTTGCGCATACGGGTCGCCGAGCGCGCCGCGCGCCCAGTCCAGGCGCTGGGCGCCACGCCCCGAAGGGTCCTGAATCGTTGGGTTCATGCAGTCGCGGCCATGCAAAGGCGATAAGGGCTACAGGGTAAACTGGCGCCCTACCGACTTGCGAGGCTTGCATGGCCCCTCTCCAACCCGTGCTGCTGTCCGGCGGCTCCGGCACGCGCCTGTGGCCGCTCTCGCGCGAGGCCTATCCCAAGCAGTTCCTGCCGCTGGCGGGCAACGACACGATGGTGCAGGCCACGTGGCGCCGCGTGGACGCCATCGCCGGGCTCGCGCCCATCGTCGTCGCGAACGAGGAACACCGTTTCCTGGTCGCAGAACAGCTGCGGCAGATCGGCGCGCCGGTACCGTCGATCCTGTTGGAGCCCGTTGGCCGCAACACCGCGCCTGCGATTGCGGCCGCCGCGCTGCAGGCCATGTCGGGCGGTGCCGACCCGCTGCTGCTCGTGCTGCCGTCCGACCATGTGGTCCGCGACGTGGCAGGTTTCCAGCGCGCCGTGCGCGAAGCCTCGGCGGCCGCGGAGTCCGGTGCGCTGGTGACGTTCGGCATCGTGCCCGACGCGCCCGAGACCGGCTTCGGCTATATCCATGCGGAGTCCGGCGAGGGCCTGCGCAAGGTGTCGCGCTTCGTCGAGAAGCCCGACGCCGCCACCGCCCGGTCCTACCTCTATGCCGGCGGCTACTACTGGAACAGCGGCATGTTCCTGTTCCGCGCCAGCCGCTATCTCGAGGAGCTCGCACGCTTCCGCCCGGATATCGTGGAAGCGGTGCGTGCGGCCCATGCAGGCGCGCGGAACGACGGCGACTTCGTGCGCCTGGACCGGGACGCCTTCGCTGCCTGTCCTTCCGACTCCATCGACTACGCGGTTTTCGAAAAGACCGCACATGCGATGGTGCTGCCGGTCGATATCGGCTGGAACGACGTCGGCAGCTGGTCGGCGCTGTGGGAAGTGGCCGAACGCGATGAACACGGCAACGCGCATCACGGTGACGTGATCGCCGTGGACAGTCGCAACAGCTATGCCTACGCGCAACGGTTGGTCGCGCTGGTGGGCGTGGACGACATCGTGGTCGTCGAAACCGACGATGCGGTACTGGTCGCCCGCAAGGACCGGGTGCAGGACGTCAAGCAGGTCGTCGCCCGGCTCAAGAAGGAGCAGCGCAGCCAGGCCATCCTCCATCGTGAGGTGCATCGGCCGTGGGGCAGCTACGATTCCGTCGACAACGGCGGTCGCCACCAGGTGAAGCGGATCAAGGTGAAGCCGGGCGCCGCGCTGAGCCTGCAGATGCACCATCACCGCGCCGAGCACTGGATCGTGGTCAGCGGCACCGCCAAGGTGACGCGGGGCGACGAGACATTGCTGCTTTCGGAAAACGAAAGCACCTACATTCCCCTCGGCGTGAAGCACCGGCTGGAGAATCCAGGCAAGGTGCCGCTGGAACTGATCGAAGTGCAGTCGGGCAGCTATCTGGGGGAAGACGACATCGTGCGCTTCGAGGATGTCTACGGTCGCAGCCAGTAAACAGGCGTATTGCCCAGTCCCGGCGGACTCGCCGGCACGCTTCGCGTTCGCTGGCGCTTGCCCTACCCGCAGCGCGTCCATGCTCTGGCGCCCCGCGGGTCCAGACTGAGGTTGACCTCCCGTGCATCGCTGTCGACGATGCTGCCGGACAGCAGGCCCGAGCGACCTCGAAGCGCGATGCGGTGAGGCTTGCCGCTGACGCTGTGGCTCGCCCTTAACGATTGCCGCAGCAGGACGGCTTGGTCGCGCGCATGGCGTTTCGGCAGGGTAAAAAAAGAATGCCCCGTGAGGGGCATTCGATTGCGCAGGGATGAAGCGTCAGCGCTTCTTCTTCACCATCGCATAGATCACCAGCAGCACGATGGCGCCGACGACGGCGGCGATGAAGCCCGCCGGTTCACCGGGACCGTACCAGCCCAGTTGCATGCCGACGAAGCGCGCCAGCAATGCACCCAGGATGCCCAGCACGATGGTCATGAAGAAGCCGAGCTTGTCGTTGCCCGGCTTGAGCGCCCGTGCGAGCAGGCCGGCGAGGAAGCCGATCAGCAAGGTCCAGAGGATGCCACCGCCAAAGATCTGTTCCATCGAAACACTCCGGTTGGGAAATGGGGGCCTGCGCAGCGTAACCCAGCCATCGCCCAAGCGGTTGCTGGCAGAGGAGGCGCAGTGGAGCCTCAGGCGGTCGATGTGAAGTATCCGCAGCGTCATGTAGAGGCGACGTGAGTCGCGCCGCACTCTCCACGCCGCGATGCGCACGTCGTCTGCGATGTCGTGCCGGAACGACGAAGGCCGGGTTGCCCCGGCCTTTTGCGCATGACGACGCCCGTGCGAATCAGCAGCAGCCGTGATCACCGTGCTGTTCGCCACCCGCCACCGCAGCCACGCCCGTGGTCTCGCCACGCACGCTCGCAGCGTGGTGTTCGGCAATCACGCGTGCGACGCAGGCGGTGACTTTCTTGCCCATGGGGATGTGCAGGAACTCGTTCGGGCCATGCGCATTGGAATGCGGGCCCAGCACGCCGGTGATCATGAACTGCGCGCCGGGAAACTTCTCGCCCAGCATGCCCATGAAGGGAATGGTGCCGCCTTCGCCCATGTACATCGCCGGTTTGCCGAAGAACTCCCGGCTGGACGCATCGATGGCGTTCTCCAGCCACGGCGACATCGCCGGCGCGTTCCAGCCGGTGCTGGCCTTCTCCAGGTCGAGGCTGACCTGCGCGCCGTTCGGCGGATCCTTTTCCAGCAGGTCCTTCAGCAACTGGCCTGCCTGCTTGCCCTCCAGCGTGGGCGGCAGGCGCAGAGACAGTTTCACCGACGTGTAGGGGCGCAGGACGTTGCCCGCCGATGACAGTGGCGGCATGCCGTCCACGCCGGTCACCGACAATGCGGGGCGCCACGTGCGGTTGAGTACCAGTTCGGCCAGGTCTTCGGCCATCGGCGTCATGCCGGGCAGGAACGGGAACTTGTCGAATACCGCCGTGTCCAGCACACGCGCGGCTTCCTGCGCCTGTGCGACGCGGGCGGCGGGAATCTCCGCCTGCAGGCAGTCCGGCAGGATGCGGCCGGTCTGCTCGTCCTCCAGGCGCGACAGCAGCTGGCGCAGCAGGCGGAAGCTCGACGGCACCACACCCGACGCGTCGCCGGAATGCACGCCTTCCTCCAGCACCTTCACGGTGAAGTTGCCGCCGGCCAGGCCGCGCAGCGACGTGGTACACCAGAGCTGCTCATAGTTGCCGCACCCCGAATCCAGGCAGACGACGAGCGAGGGCTTGCCGATGCGGTCGGCCAGATGATCCACGTAAGCGGGCAGGTCGTAGCTGCCCGACTCTTCGCAGGCTTCGATCAACACCACGCAGCGCGCATGCGGCACGCCCTGCTGCTGCAACGCCTGGAGCGCCGCCAGCGACCCGAAGATCGCGTAGCCGTCATCCGCACCACCTCGGCCGTAGAGCTTGTCGCCCTTGATGACCGGCACCCACGGGCCAAGGTCGTCGTCCCAGCCGGTCATCTCCGGCTGTTTGTCCAAGTGGCCGTACAGGAGCACGGTGTCGGCCCCCGTCTCCGGCCCGCTGGCGGGAACCTCGATGAAGATCAGCGGCGTGCGGCCCTCCAGGCGGATCACCTCCACCTGCATGCCCGGCACCGGCTGCGCCTTGGCCCAGCGCTCCATCAGTTGGACGGCCTGCTCCATGTAGCCGTTGGCCACCCAGTCCTTGTCGAACATCGGCGACTTGTTCGGGATGCGGATGTACTCGACCAGCTGCGGGACGATGTCGTCATCCCATTTCTCGGCAACGTAACGGTCGACTTTGGCGGTATCCATGGCAACTCCGGGCACTGAAAGGCAGGTCGCCATTCTACGCCCTGGCCCGGGGTAGGACTTTTCCTACAGCCGGCTGCGGCGTTTACGGGCAGATTCGCCCGTGCATGGGCGATACCGTGGCAGCTGTCGGGATTGGACACTTTCCCTACCGCCGCAGGCCATGCGCCGCCGGCGGAAACATGCCGGATGCCGTGACGCATCCCGCATGCATGGAGAGTCCAATGCCACAAGGAGAGTCGTCATGAAGTCGTTCATCCAGATCGTGTTCGCCACCGCGCTGTCGCTGCTGTTCGCCATGCAGGCGATGGCCACGGAGAGAGTCAACATCAATACGGCCGACGCAGCCGCGCTCGATCGTGTGCTGGTCGGCGTGGGGCCGGCCAAGGCGGCTGCGATCGTCGAGTACCGCAAGACGAATGGCCCGTTCAAGAGCGCCGAGGAACTGGCGATGGTGAAGGGAATCGGCTTGAGCACGATCGAGCAGAACCGCGAACGGATCGAACTGCGGACCGGCGCGACCCCGGCAAGCAAGCCGGCGGCCGCCGCTGCGAAGCCCGCCAAACCGGTTGCGCGACGCTGATCGAATCCCGCGCCTGGCGTCCTCACAGGACGTGCGGCGCCAGGCGCAGGGGCAGGAGGCCAAGGGAAACAGGCAGGAAGCCGACAAGGACGTACCTACACCGCGCAGGATGCGCAAGGGTCAGGAGCGGGCAGGAGCCTGATACCGGCAGGATGCCGACACGGACGTGGACATCGCCCGGGAGCGCAGGATGCGCGCCCGGGCGATGTCGTTTCCGGGTCGCGCTTCGCGTAGCCGGCAGAGGGACCGGCTAGAATCGCGCCGCGCCCTCACACGGAAACACCATGCCGGCATCGTCATGCCTCATTCCTGCGAACGAGTACCGTCGTGATCGCTGGAAGAACGGTCTCGGATGGACGCGCGAGATCCTGCGGGTTCCCGACAGCGATGCGTGGGACTGGCGATTGTCGATCGCTGAGATCGAGCATGACGCGGCGTTCTCTTCATTTCCCGGCATCGAACGCGAACTGGTGCTGCTCCGCGGCAACGGACTGCGCCTGCGGTTCGGCGATGGACGGGTGGTCGACGTGATGCCGCCGCACGATCGTGTGCGGTTCGCCGGCGAAGACAGCGTCACCGGCGAACTGATCGATGGCGTGACGCACGATTTCAACCTGATGTGGCGGCGCGGTCGCGTGCGGGCCGAACTGCTGCATCGTCCGCTGGTGGGGCCGATGTTGTTCTTCACACGGCCGGGCGTGCACTGGGTCATCCACCTGATCGCCGGCCAGGCGACCTTCGATGACGCCAGTGGCCTGGGCCCGCTGTGGAGCGGCGATACGGCCATCCTGGTGCCTGGCGAAGGCCGCGAGCGCTACGCGCTCCAGGGGGGAGGGGAGTTGCTGGCTATCCGCATCGAGGATGGCGCCGGCTGAGGCCACGGGTCAGTACACGTCGCGGCGATAGCGTCCCTCGGCGCGCAGTATGTCGACATGATCCTCGCCCAGAAGGCTGCACAGCACAGCCTCCACCTCGGGGGCCATGCCGGCCAGGCTGCCGCAGACGTAAACCACGGCACCTTCCGCAATCCACTGCCGCAACCGGTCAGCGCGTGCCAGCAACGCATGCTGGACATAGCGATGCTCACTGCCATCGCGCGAAAACGCCAGGTCGAGATGCTCGAGCATTCCGTTCGCCTGCCAGGCCAGCAATTCATCTCCGTGGAAGAAGTCGTGCGCGCGCTGGCGCTCACCGAACAGCAGCCAGTTGCGCGCAGCACCCGCTTGCACGCGTGCCCGCAGGTGGGCGCGCAGGCCGGCGAGGCCGGTGCCGTTGCCGATCAGGATCATCGGCACGTGAGGCGAGGGTGGGTGGAAGTTCGGATTGCGCCGGATGCGAAGGGCGATCGCATCCCCTGGCTGTGCGTACCTGCACAGCCAGCCGCTGCCCAGGCCAGGCACGCCATCGGCGCGCTGCATCATGCGTACCAGCAGGTGCACGCCGCCATCTGCGGGAAGGGAGGCGATGGAGTACTCGCGGTGCGGGAGCGGCGTGCAGGCATCCGCCAGCGCCTGTGCGTCCGTTGCGGTGGACATCGTCGCAAGATCGGGCCAGCGGGTGCGCGCCAGGACGGATGCCAGCGGCTGCACTTCGTCCTGCCAGCGCACCTTCGCATTGCCCGGCTTGTCGATGCGGCGCAGTACCTCTTCGACATCCCCCGCGGCGCGGCGCGGCCCGATCTCGGCGATGTCTCCCGCCGTCCAGGACGGCAAGGCGCCCTCCGCTGGCTCCAGCACGAGGTGAAAAGCAGGCCCGCCCATGCTGCCCGGATTCAGGTTGACGCGGTGCCGCAGCTGCCACGAGCCGTAGCGGGGCGGCGCCCAGTCCGGCGCTTCGTTCCCGTTGCCGAGCTGGCCGATGTGGTGCTGCCAATGGCGCAATGCGCTGTCGTCGGCGTTGTCCACTTCGATAAGATCGAACAACGGTTTTGCATGGTGCTTCCGCAACCAGTCATCCAGCTGATGGCCGAAGGCACAGAAGTGGTCGTACTCGCGGTCGCCCAGCGCCAGCACCGCGTACTGCAGGTTGTCCAGCGACAGCGACAGTGGCATCACCCGTCGCACGAAACCGAGTGCAGGGTCGGGCGGATCCCCCTCCCCGGTGGTGCTGACCACGAAGAGGGCCCGCGTGATGCCGGCCAGTCGCGTTTCATCCAGGCGTTCCAGTGCGGCGCGCTGCACGCTCACGCCGCCCTTGCGAAGCGCCGCTGCCGTCAGGTCCGCCAGCTCCATCGCAAAGCCGGTCTGGCTGGCATGCACCACCCAGATGGCATCCTGCGGAACGCGCGGGGCAGGGCGCGCCGAGCGGTCGCGGGCGCGCGCCCGGTACAGGCACGCTGCAACGAGGCCGGCATACGCCAGCACCGCCGCGAGGGCGGCTTGGCGCCGGGTCGTCGATGGCATGGCCTGCCACCCTTCGGCGTCGTGCAGGCCCCCGAGCCACCAGGCGCATGCGACCAGCAGCGCCATCGCACATGCATTCCCGATCAGCGGAGCAATGCTGCGTCGCGCGCTGGCGGATGGCGCACTCATGCCGCGAGATGCTGTTCGAAGGCAGGCGTCAACGATTCCCGCAGACCGTCGGCAGTGCGATGCAGGAATCGCGCGGCCAGGCCATGCCGAAGCGCGAACGCGTGGCCTTCATGGGGACCCATCACCGTCAGCGCGGTCGCCAAGGCGTCGGCATGCATGGCATCGGCGGCGACCACAGTCACCGCAGCGGCGGCATCCGTCACCGGTTCGCCACTGCGCGGATCGATCGTGTGGGAGTAACGACGACCATCCTGTGCATAGGCATGCCAACGGTCCCCGGACGTGGCGACCGCAACGCCCTCAAGCCTCAGCACGCGCGGCGCCATGCCTTCGCTGTCGGCTTCTTCGTCGGGCGACGATTCCACCAGTACCCGCCACGACTGCCCATCCGGTTTACGGCCGTATCCGTACAGCTCGCCGCCGACCTCGACGAGTGCGGCGTCGATGCCGCGGCGCCGCAGCAGGCCGGCGACCAGGTCCACGCCATACCCCTTGGCGATGGCCGACAGATCCAGCATCACGCCACCGGGTTGGCGAAGTCGGCGCTGCTCGGCGTCGAGCCGCAGATGTTGCCAGCCGACCCTCGCGCGCGCCTCGACCAGGTCCACGTCTGCCGGACGGCGGCGGTGGCCGGCGTGCGCGCCGAAGCCCCATAACGCCACGAGCGGTGATACGGTCGGGTCGAACGCCCCTCCACTGCGTGCTGCGACATCGAATGCCACAGCGAGCACGCGTAGCAGGTCGTCCTGCAGGGCAAACCATTGGCCGGGCGCACAGCGGTTGAAACGCATGATGTCAGCGTCTTCCTGCCACGTGCTCATCTGGGCCACGACGCGGTCGAGTTCCGCCTGTACCGCATCATGCAGCGCATGCGGATCGGTGCGCACCGCGCTGCCGTACTGGACCGACCACGTCGTGCCCATGGTATGCCCGCGCAATGCGTGCACGGGCGTGGGGGAAACGGGAGGCGAAGAGAGGGGGGTGCTCATGTCGATGCACGACACCGGACGAGCGTCCGGCAACGTGGGGTCGGCTTATTGCGGCAGCACTTCCAGCGTGGCGACATAGCTCAGGCGGCGCTGCTTGGCCTGCGGCACCGTGGTCTTGTCGTCCTGGGTGCCGGTTTCCAGCCAGTACATGCCGGCTTCCGGCCAGGTCACGCTGAACTCGCCGTCGCCGTTGGTGGTGACCTTGATCTCCTCCTGCGCGTTCCGGTAGCGCGTTCCGCCGCGGGTGATCTCGAACTCCAGCCCCGCGGCGGGCTTGCCGTCCACCAGCATCCTGAACGTGGCGGCCTCACCGGCGAACAGGTCGTTGGGATGCGTGACCGGCACCAGTTCGATGCCCGTGCCCGTGGCCTTCAGCGCGGTGTCGTTCGGCGAACCGTTTGTCACGAACGTCTCGATGCGGCCGATCGATTCCGACACCTGCAGGTTCTTCGCATCCTTCGGCACCTTGGTGGCCAGGTCTTCCGGCTTCGCGCCGCGTAGGCCGCCCGGCTTGCCGTCGGCGCCTTCCCAGCGAACCATCAGGTTCCTGTTGACGGTCGCGATGCGATAAGTGCCTTGCTGTTTCAGCTCGACGTCGAACACGGTGCGGTACTTGCCCGTCGCCAGGTTCTGCGCCTCGACAGTAGACCCATCCGGCGCGGTGATGACCAGGCCTTCGGTGCGCAGCGGTACGTGGTTGAAGTAGAAGAGGTCATTGGACACCGCGGCATCGACCGTGATCCATGGGTTGGTACCGGCGATGACAGTCTGCGAGGGTTGCAGCCACGCCTTGTGCGCCAGCGCACTGGCGGGAATGGCGGAGGCCAGGACGATGGCTACGGCGAGGGAACGCTTCATCGGAATCTCCAGCGGATAGAGGGAAAGGATCAGGGCTTGACCGTCAGCGTGACGGCGCCCAGTTCGGTGGCGCCCTGCGCCTTGCCCGACTGCGCTGCGCCCTTGGCGGGCCAGGTGAAGGGAATCTTCAGCAGTTCACGGCCACCGACTTCGCGCGCGGCCTCGACGACCAGGGTGTACTGGCCGGGCGCCAGCTTGGCCAGGTGCTGTTTGTCGCTGAAGCTCAATGCGTGCTTGCCGACCGGCTTGGTGGGTCCGGTCACGCCATCCACCGGCACCTGCAAAGAGCGCCCGGACTTGCGCCACCACTGGCGCATGTCGGGCAGCCATTTGGTGCCATGGCCTTCCGAATTGCTCGTCTGCTGGTACCAGACCGACAGGTTGGCGGCGACCTTCTGGTCCGCGCCTTCGATCCACACGGCGACATAAGGCCGGTGGTATTCGGCCACATTGAGCTTGGGGATCTCGACAGTGACGTCAAGCGCGGCGGCGTAGGCCGGCGTGGCCAGCAGGCCGCTGAGCGCGATGGTCAGGGTGGTGTGGACGGCGATCTTCGACATGCGGGTTTCCGGAAGGAAGAGGGTCAGTGGATGAAGAGCAGCGCAATGAGCAGGGGCACCAGCAGGCCGAGCCCGACCATCGGCCAGGTCATGCTGCGCTGCCTGCCATGGAGGTACAGCAGGAACAGCCCGGTGATGCAGAACACCAGGCAGGCCACGGCGAAGATGTCCAGGAACCATCCCCATGCCGGCCCGGCGTTGCGGCCCTTGTGGAGATCGTTGAAATAGGAAATCCAGCCGCGGTCGGTCCGCTCGTATTCCACGGCGCCGGTTTCGCGGTCGATGCTCAACCAGGCATCGGTGCCGGGGCCGGGCATGGAGAGGTATAGCTCCACGTCCGACCATTCAGCCGGTCGCGTGCCGATGGCGACCGACAGCTCCTTTTCCAGCCACCTCGCGACGGTGGCTGGCAGGGGCGCATTCCCCTCCTGACGGTCGCCGAGTGCCGCAAGGATCGGGGCGGGCACGGTCGTCGTGATGTTCTCGACGTCGGGCGTGGCTTCGATCTTCGATGCGTGGTTCAGCGTGATCCCCGTGATCGCGAACAGCAGCATGCCGATCAGGCAGACGGCCGAGCTGATCCAGTGCCATTGGTGCAACGTGCGCAGCCAGAAGCCGCGGCGCTGTTGCGGGAGGGCAGGGGAGGCGGAAGGGGGCAACGGCTTTCTCGGCGCAGATGAAGCGGGCGACCATTACATCACAGATGAGAATCGCTCTCAATTGACTGGCGTTCGCGGCGGACACCACAGCGCATGCGCGCGCACGTCAGAAGCTGACGTTGAGGCTCAGCCACAGGTTCCGTGACTTGTCCTTGTTGTTGTAATCGTCGAGGTAGGACACTTCGTTGGAGGTGTAGATGCCGTCGTTGTCGAGGTCGGTGAAGACCGTCTGGAACGTGGTGAAGTCCTCGTCGAGCAGATTGTTGATGCGGCCGGACAGCGACACATGTTCGTTGAAGCGGTACTGCGCCCCCAGGTGCAGCACGGTGTAGTCCTGGTAGTCGCGGCGCACGCCGTTGAGGGTGTCGCGGTAGCGCCTCGAGCGGGCCTCCGCCAGCAACTGCATGCTGAACGCGTCGGTCGCCTGCCAGTTCAGGCTGGCATTGGCCATGTGGCGCGCGGTGTTGGTGAGCGGCAGGCCCTTCTGCGCTCCACTCAGCTGCTCGCTGCCGGTGAACGTGTAGTTGGCGCGCAGTGAGAGGCTGTCAGTGATGCCCCATCGGCCTGCGATCTCGACCCCCTGGATGCGCACTTCGTCGATATTGATGTTCTGCGCATACGTGGTGTAACCCAGCAGCGCGTAGTCCCCCAGGTTGGCGCAGGGGCGGACGCCCCCCGTCTGCTCGCAGCTCAGGCTGGTCTCGCCGCGCGCGATCTTGTCGTCGAAGTCGTTGCGGAACATGGTGATGTTGAAGTTGTGCGCGTCGTCCGGCGAGGTCCAGTACAGTGCCAGTTCGCTGTTGACGCTGGTCTCGGGTTGCAGGTCCGGGTTGCCGACGAAGGGCGTGGTGCCCTGGCCCCCGAATCCGGTGACGCCGTCGTAAAGATCGGTTGTCTTGGGGGTCTTGAAGCCCGTGCTCACGCCGCCCTTCAGGGTCCATGCGCTGCTGACATCCCATACGGCATAGGCACGGGGACTCAACTGGCCGCCGAACACGTTGTGGTCGTCATGGCGCAGACCCAGTGTGATGGTGAGCCTCTCGATCGGCGTCCAGTTGTCCTCCGCAAACAGCGACCACATCTTGTGTTCCTGTACGGTACCGGCGCCATCGCCGCCCCCTTCCATGCCGAAGACGCCGTCCTGCAGTTCGCCGTCGATGACCTGACTTCCGACGATGAATCGGTGTGCGTCACCGACAGCGAAATCCAGCTTTGCGTCCAGCGTGTACTGGCTACTCTCCATGGTGCGTTTCGGACGAGGCAGGAACGTCGCGAGGGCCAACTGCTGGCGTTGCGCGCGCGTCTGCCCGGCGTAAGGGCCGGTGGCGCAGGTGGCGGCGTTGTTGCAGTAGATGTCACGGTGCAGCAGGCGCTCGGCCACCGTGAAGGGCAGGGTGCGTCCGTGATTGCCAGTGTCGATGTGCGCCAGCGACACGAGGCTGGTGCCGAAGGCCCACTGGCCGTTGTGCGTGACCGACCACTGGTCGCGCGTGAACTCCTGGTCGGCCGCGTAGCCTACCTGCGGCGCCGCACGCCAGATGCCTGCCAGGCCATCCACGGTACCCAGCGGATACGTTTCCGTGCCCAGGTTGTTGATGTAGGGCGTGTTGTCGTAAACCTGTTCGGAGGTGTCGTAGTCGAAGGTGACGCTCTGGAGATCCGTCGGCGTCCAGCTCAGCGTGATCCCCGCGCTCTTGTTGGTGTTGTCCACGGTCTTGCCGCCACCTCCGAAGCCCAGCGCGCGTTCGAACACCGTGCCATCCGGCGCGGTGATCGTTTCGTACTCCGGCGTCGACGCATTGCGCTCATACCAGGAGCCGCGTACGCCAACGCCCAGGCGATCCTGCAGCAGGGGTCCCATCAGCGCGAAGTCGAGCGTGGTGTCGCTGCCGAAATCGCTGTTCTCCTGGATGCCGTGGCCGAGCGTGGCCGAGCCGCGCCAGCGATCCGAGACCTTGCGGGTGATGATGTTGATCACGCCGCCCAGCGCATCGGCGCCGTACAGCGTCGAGGCGGGACCGCGGATGACTTCGATGCGCTGGATCATGTCCAGCGGCGGAATGTGGTTGAACTGGTTGCCGCCGAACGAGTTCGGGTAGATGTCGCCATGATTGTTCTGGCGCTTGCCGTCGATGAGGATCAGCGTGTAGTCCGGCCCCATGCCGCGGATGCTGATCGTCTTCTGCCCGGTCTTGTCCGAGGTTTCGCCGACGTCCACGCCTTCCAGGTCGCGCACGGCGTCGATCAGCGTGATGTAGGGGCGCTGCCGCAGTTCTTCGGCGGTGATCACGCTGATGCTCGCGGGCGCATCGGTGATCTTCTGCTCGAAACCGGATGCGGTGACGACCACGGCGTCGAGTTCGGTGGCCTCCGCCGCGCCCTCAGGCACGGGCTGGGCCAGCGCGGGCGCGCACACCAGGACGACAAGGGCGAGTGCAAGGCGGGTGTGGCGCGGCGGCGCCTGCAGGGAGCTGCAAGAGAGGTTCATGACGGGTTTCGCAGGGATGAAGAAGGAGGCGCATCACGCGGGCAATGGCGCGACGCGGACCGGGCCGCCGTGCCTCGCACGGCCGGCGAAGATCAGGCGACGCGCGGTGGCGCCTGGCCGGGATGCAGGCGCCGTGTGGCGTCGGACCGAAGCATCGGCGTGGTGTTCGACAGAGGTGCGCTCGACGCTCGCGTTCCTTCGGACGAAACGCTGAGAGCGTGGCCGGCCAGGAATGCCGGCGCCGGCGCGGCAGCGCGGGAGGCGGACCCAGTCCAGACCTTCAGCGCGCTGACACGAGGCTTCTTCAGGTGCGGTCCGCGATACGGCATCACCGGTGGCGGATCACCGTCCTCCGCAGCGATTGCGAGTGTTATCCGCGTGCCGGACCCGGCGGCGTCCAAGGCTTTGACATGGCCACTTCCCAGCGAAAGGCTGATCGCGGCATGGAAGAGCACGATCGCCAGCAGGCCCAGCAGACGGCAGTACAGTCCCGCGCGGGCCTGTGGCGCGCGGCTCTGTCCGACGATGGAGGCGAATGCTTGGAACACCTGACTTCCCCGGCGGCGAGCCATGGCGGCCCACCGGACACGGCGAATCTTAAATGAGAATACTTATCAAATGCAAACAAGGATGGATCTTGTTTGGATCGGTCAGGCCTCCGCCCATTGCCGCAGCAGGTTGTGGTACACGCCCGTCAGCTGCACCAGCGCAGGGTGCTCGGGCACGTCGGCGGTCAGGCGACGGATGGAGACATCCAGCTCGAACATCAGCCTGCGGTGGCCATCGTCGCGCACCATGCTCTGCAGCCAGAAGAACGAAGCCACGCGCGCGCCGCGCGTCACCGGCGTCACCCGGTGCAGGCTGGTGCCGGGGTAGAGCACCATGTGTCCGGCCGGAAGCTTCACGCTTTGGGTGCCGAAGGTGTCCTCGATGATCAGTTCGCCGCCGTCGTAGTCTTCCGGTGCACTCAGGAAGAGCGTGGCGGAGAGATCCGTGCGCACGGGGTCCACGCCGCCGCGGCTGCGGTCGTAGCGGATCGCATTGTCGACGTGGTACCCGAAGGACTGGCCACCGGCGTAGCGATTGAACAGTGGCGGATAGATGCGCCTGGGCAGCGCCGCCGAGAAGAAGGTGCTGTTGCGCGAGAGCGCGTCGAGGATCAGTGCGCCGACGTCCCGCGCGGCCGGCGAATCCTCCGGCAGCTGCGCGTTGTCCTTGGCCTTGGCCGACTGGTAGCCCGCGGTGATGCGGCCGTCCGCCCAATCGGCGGCATCCAGTCGCGCCCGTGCTTGCGCGACCTGCGCAGGAGTCAGGACATCCGGGATCGCCAGCAACATGCGGTTCGCCTCGAAAAGAAACCCCGCCCATTGTGCATGGGCGGGGTGGTGTCGCGTGGGTGACTCAGAACCGGAACGTGGCCGTCAGCACCGCCGAGCGGCCTTCGCCCGGATTGGCCCAACCGTTGCCGGCGGTCACCACGCCAGCACCGTTGACGGTCAGATTGTTGCGGATACCGGTGTAGTACTCCTCGTCGAACAAATTGCTGACGTTGAGCTGCAGGCCGATACGTTCATTGATCTGGTAACCGACCATCGCACGGTGGACCCAGTAGGCTTCCGTCTTCAGGTAGGCCGTTGCAGAGGAGTTGTTCGGATAGAAACTGCCCTGGTAGGTCGCACCGTAGCCGAAGGTCCAGTCGCCCAGTTCGTACGTGCTCCAGAGGCTCGCCGAGTGGCGCGGTGTCTGGGTCAGTTCGTGGCCCTTGACCGGATCGGTGGCGGCACCGTCCGCTGCGTTCTGCAGGACCTCGCTGTCCAGGAACGTGTAGTTGGCGAACACCGCCCACTCGCGCGTGATGTTGCCGGCCACGCCCAAAGCGATACCGTCCACGCGCGCCTTGCCGTCTAGCACCTGCTCCGGCTGCAGCGGGTCGACGCTCGCCACCTTGTAGTTCTGGCGCTCGTTGCGGAACAGTGCGGCGGTTACCGCCAATCGATTCTCCAATACGTCCCACTTGGTGCCGAGCTCGATGTTGACCGCGGTTTCGGGATCCACATTGCACGTCACCGCGCTGCAAGCGCCATTGACCGACGCCTTCGACGGCGTCTTGCTGTCGGCGTACGACAGATAGACGCTGGCGTTGTCGACTGGCTTGTACACCAGGCCCGCGCGATACGAGAACAGATCGTCCTCGTTCTCGAAGACGCCGCTCACGCCAGTGATCTGGCCCGTGGTGGAGACGGCGTAGTTCACCGTGTCGCCTTCGTTGTGCTCGTAGCGCGCGCCCAGGTTCAGCAGCCACTGGTCGCCGAGCTTCAACGTGTCGAACACGTACACCGCCTGGTTGTTCAGGCTGCCCTCGGTGCGGCCGGTACGGAAATAGTTCTGCGGACCGGTCCAGATGTTGTAGGGATTGTCGAAGTTCTGGATCGGGTAAGTGATGCCCGTCGTGGATCCGTCGGGATTTCGGAACGTCGTGCCGGTGTCCAGTTCGAAGTCCTCCTTGCTGAAGGACACGCCGACGACGACGTCATGGCGCACGGCGCCCGTGCTGAAGCTGGCCGTCAGGTCCGTCTGGCTGTGGGCGATGAAATTCTCGGTGTCGCGCACCAGTCCACGCGGGCCGCCATTCGGATTCCACGTGCCCGCCGGCTGACCCACGCAGGCCAGGCCGGTGTAGGGGTTGGTGTTGTTCGACAGGCACCACGAACCCTGCAGTGCAGTGGCATTGGTGTACTGCTCGACCCGCTGCAGGCGACCCAGGCTGCGCAGGGTCACGTAGTGGCCGAAGTCCATTTCGAACACACCGGTCAGCATGTCGACGTCGCTTTCCTGACGCGACGTGTTCCGATAACCGAAATACGTTTCGCGATCCACGTCCGGCAGGGGGCCGTCGTTGAACGGACTCAATGCGAACGGGACGCCGTATTGCGGCATGTTGTTGTCGTGCTGGTGCAGGTAGCTCAGCGTGAAACGGGTGTCGGAATCCAGGCCGAACGCGATCGACGGCGCAAAACCCCAGCGATGCTTGAATTCTTCGTCGCGCCCGGGTACGTCCTGGGTATGCCCCATCGCGTTCAAGCGGACGGCGATGCCGTTCTCGAAGTCGACGTTGCTATCGGCGGTCACGCGGCTGTACTTGTCCGAGCCAGCGCCCACGGTGAACGTGTTGAAATCGCCCTCGCGTGCGGTCTTGCTGACCAGGTTGATGGTGCCGCCGACGGAGCCGGCACCGGACATGGCGGAGTTGGCGCCATTGATCAGTTCGATCGACTCGAGATTGAACGTGTCGCTACGCGTGTACTGCGCACTGTCGCGCACGCCATCGGTGGTGATGTCGCTGCTGGCAGTGAAGCCGCGCAGGTTGATGCTGTCGCCATAGCCGCCGCCGCCTTCGCCGGCACCGAAGGTGATGCCGGGCAGCGTGCTCAGCACGTCCTTCAGGCCCAGCAGGTTCTGTTGCGCCATGACGTCGCTGGTCACCACGGTGATCGTCTGCGGCGTGTCGACCAAGGCTTCGGTGTACTTCGGCGAGCTGGCCTTCTGGACGCGCTCACCGTGCACCTCGACGGTGTCCAGTTCCTTGGCCTGCATGGCGGCGTCGGCAGGAATCTCGCCGCCCGGAGCGGCAAGGGCAGGGGTGCTGAGGGCCAGCAGCAGGGCAGCGGCGAGGGGAGAGTGGCGCAGATTCATGAGCATCCTCAGGTGCAGGAAGGGAACACCCGGTGGCGAAGGCTGGCGGGAGAGATCGGTGGCGAGGGGGAATGCGCGCCTCGGCGGCGCCGTGATCGTTCAAGCATCGTCGCGGCCACTTGCCGAGCGGCTCGCGAGAAGCGGATCAGGTGAAGGGCGGCCCGCGTCCGGGCGAACGGACGCGAGGCGAAGCCGGGGCGTCCGCATGCCGGATATCGGCACGCGCGAGCTGCGGTGCGGTCGCGACACAGCGTCGAACGATGCAGTCGCCGTCGGCTTCGGACTCTGCCGGCATCGGCAGGCTTTCGACCATGTATTCGGCGGGAGACGCGGACGTGTAACCGCTACGGTGCGGGCCGTCCATGTCGGGTTCGTACTGGGCAGCCGAAGACCATGGCGACGTGCCCCGGAGATCCGCGCCAGTGGACGCGACGAACAGGCCTGCGAGCGCGAACAGGCTCGCCCAGAGCAGGCAGCCTGACAGGATCGAAAGAGGGCGGACTTCGCGCAGCACGGGGTCTCGATGGGTCGGCTGCGACAGCCTGTCGCAGCGGTGCGACAGGATAATGAGAATGATTTGCGATTACAACAGGCGCGCCAGCGGCTTGGGTCAGTCGCGATCGTCACGCGTCCAGACGCCGCCGTGTTCGATGCGAGTCGGGAACTTGGGAACGGGCGAATACGCCGGCGCACACAGGGCACGCCCATCCCTGACATCGAACCGCGCGCCGTGCAGCACGCACTCGATGCTGGCGTCCTTCGGGTCGAAGGTGCCGGATGACAGCTCGAAATCCTCGTGGCTACACTTGTCCTCGAGGGCGTACAGCGTGCCCTCGTGATTGACGACGAGGATCGGCGTACCCGTGACCTCGTCGAAGACGGTTTTCATTTCGCCGGGCAACAGCTCGCCCGTGGCACAGACGAAGGTCCATGTCTCGCTCATGCGGCGGCTTCCGTCAGAGGCTTCTCGAGGACTTCGAAGCGCAGATCGTCGCGCTTCGGTATGCCGAAGCGCTCATCGCCGTAGGGGAAGGGCTTCTTGGTGCCGGTTCGCACATAGCCGCGACGCTCGTAGAACGCCATCAGCTCTTCGCGGATGTCGATCACCGTCATCCGCATCGCGGGCAATCGCCATTCTTCGCGCGCCACGCGTTCGGCTTCCGCCAGCATGGCCTTGCCGACGCCAGCGCCCTGCAGGTCGGGCCGCACGGAGAACATGCCAAAGTAGCCCGCACCCTCGTCTTCCGCCACGTGCGCGCAGGCCAACAGCAGGCCATCGCGTTCGGCCAGCAGGATGCGGCTGCGATCGCGTTCGATGTCGCGGGCGAGCACGTCCGGATCGATGCGCTGGCCATCGAGCATGTCGGCTTCGGTGGTCCAGCCCTGCTTGCTGACATCACCGCGGTAGGCAGAGGTCACCAGTGCGACGAGGGCCGGAATGTCGGCGGGGACGGCGGAGCGGAAGGTCAGGGTATCCATGCCGCCCATTGTAGGGCGGCAACCCCTTCTACCCCAGCGTCAGGCCAGCAGGCTGCGCGCTTTCTTCAGGGCCGCGATGAAGCGCTCGATATCCTCGTGCGAGTTGTAGAACGCGAACGAGGCCCGCAGGGTGGCGGCGACGCCGAAGAACTGCAGCAAGGGATGCGCGCAATGCTGGCCGGAGCGGACGGCGACGCCCTCCAGGTCCAGCAGCGTGGCCAAGTCGTGCGCATGCGCGCCTTCGATCAGGAACGAGATCACCGCCGCCTTCTCGGGCGCACGGCCGAAGATGCGCAGGCCCTCGATCCGGTCCAGCTCCTCGGTGGCGTGCGCCAGAAGTTCGGCTTCGCGGGCTTCGACGTTCGCCATGCCCAGCGCATCCAGGTAGTCCACGGCCGCGCCCAGCCCGATGAAACCCGCGATGTTGGGCGTGCCGGCTTCGAACTTGTGCGGCGGGTCGTTGAACACCGTGCCGTCGAAGCTCACTTCCTTGATCATCTCGCCGCCGCCGATGAACGGCGGCATGGCCTGCAGGTGTTCCTTGCGCGCCCACAGGGCGCCGGTGCCGGTGGGCCCGCACATCTTGTGGCCGGTCAGCGCGTAGAAGTCGCAGCCGATGGCGGCGATGTCGACCGCGCGATGCGGCACGGCCTGGGAACCATCGACGACCGTCGTGATCCCGCGCTTGCGTGCCTCGCGGCAGATATCGCGCACCGGGTTGACCGTGCCCAGCACGTTCGAAGTGTGGGTGATCGCCAGCAGCTTCACATCACCGGTCATCGCGGCGTGCAGCGCATCGAGGTCGAGCGTGCCGTCGGCGTGGATTTCCGCAACCTTGATGGTCGCGCCGGTGCGCTGGGCGACCAGTTGCCAGGGCACGATGTTGGCGTGGTGCTCCATGCGCGACACCAGGATCGTGTCGCCGGCCTTCAGGCGCGGCAGCGCCCACGAGTAGGCCACCAGGTTGATCGCGAAGGTGGTACCGCTGCACAAGACCAGCTCGTCCGCGCGCACGTTGAGGAAGCGCGCCAGCGTCTTGCGGGCGCCTTCGTAGGCTTCCGTTGCCTCCGTGCCCAGCGTATGCACCGCACGGCTGACGTTGGCGTTGTGTTGGCGATAGAAGTCGTCGGTCGTCCGGATCACCGACACCGGCTTCTGGCCGGTGTTGGCGCTGTCCAGGTAGATGAGCGGCTTGCCGTTGACCTGCCGCGCGAGCAGGGGGAAGTCCTCGCGGACGCGTGCCCAATCGATGGCGGTGCCGGCATCTGTCACGACTTCGCGGTTCATCCCGCCTCCAGCGCCGCCAGCGCGGCATCCACGCGGGCGAGCAATGCATCGCGCACGTTGGCGTCTTCGATCACGCCCAGCGGTTCGCGGCAGAACGCGGTGGTCAGCAGCTGTCGCGCTTCCGGCTGGGTCAGGCCGCGCGAGCGCAGGTAGAACAAGGCATTGGCATCGAGCTGGCCGACGGTGGCGCCGTGGGCGGCCTTCACTTCGTCGGCGTGGATTTCGAGCACCGGCTGGGTGTCGATTTCGGCGTTGTCCGACAGCAGCAGGTTCTTGTTCGACAGCGCAGCATCGGTGCCGTCAGCCCCTTCGCGGATCAGGATGCCGCCATGGAACACCGCGCGGCCACGCCCGGCGCCGAGTCCGCGCCAGGTCAGTTCGCAGGCGGTATCGCGACCGATGTGGTCGATACCCAGGCGGGTGTCGACGTGGCGTCGTCCGCCGGCCAGCAGTACGCCGTTCGCCGCAAGGCGCGCGTTGTCGCCTTCCAGGCGCACGTTGAGTTCATGGCGGGACAATGCGCCGCCCAGTTCCAGGTCCGCGCGCCGGTAGTCGGCATCGCGTGCCAGTACCGCGTCGGTGCGGAGCAGCGTGGTGGCGCGGTCGCTGTCCGTTTGCACGCGGGCGTGCGACAGCGTGGCGCCGGCAGCGAGATGCACGTGGCTGAGCGTGTTGATGAAGTGCGCGTGTGGCGTGGCGGCGAGGTGGTGCTCCACCACCGTCAGCGAGGCGCCCGCGCGCAGTTCGATCAGATTGCGCAGGTGCCAGGCGCGATCGGCGCCGTCGTCGGTGCCGATGAAGACCAGGTGGAGCGGTTTTTCGCTGCGCACATCGGCTTCGGCGCGCAGCAGCAGGCCTTCGGTCGCCAATGCGGCGTTGAGCCGGGCGAAGACTTCGTCGGTGCGCTCGAAACGACGCTGCAGGAAGCGCGCCGCATCGCCGCCGTCGGCGAGCGCCTCGGACAGCAGCTGCAGGCTGACGCCGTCCGGCAAATCGGTGGTCAGCGACAGCGCCACCGAGTAGCGGCCGTTGACGAACACCGCGCGCGGCGCCGGGATGTCGGCCAGCAGCATCGGGTCCAGCGACGGCAGCGCATCGACGGCCGCGAAGCTGCGGCGTTCCAACTGGCGCAGCGAGGTGTACTTCCACGCTTCGGTGCGCGGGCCGGGCAGGCCGTCGCGCAGCGCCTCGTCGAGCACCGCGCGGCGCGCGGCGTCGCCGCTGAAGCCGGCGGACAGGGAGTCGAGCAGCGCGCTCATCAGGCGGCCTGCTCCGGGGCGACCCGGTCCTTGATCCAGGCGTAGCCGTGCTGTTCGAGTTCCAGCGCCAGCTCCGGGCCGCCGGTCTCGACGATGCGGCCGCCGGCCAGCACGTGCACCACGTCCGGCTTGATGTAGTCGAGCAGGCGCTGGTAGTGGGTGATGACCACGAACGCGCGGTCCGGGGAGCGCAGCGCATTGACGCCATCGGCGACGTTCTTCAGCGCGTCGATGTCCAGGCCGCTGTCGGTCTCGTCGAGGATCGCCAGCTTCGGTTCCAGCACGGCGAGCTGGAAGATCTCGTTGCGCTTCTTCTCGCCGCCGCTGAAACCTTCGTTGACGCCACGGTGCAGCAGTTCGTCCTTCAGGTGCAGCACGGCCAGCTTCTCGCGCACCAGCTTGAGGAACTGCATCGAATCCAGTTCCGACTCGCCGCGCGCCTTGCGCTGGGCATTGAGCGCCGCGCGCAGGAAGTAGGTGTTGTTCACGCCCGGGATCTCGACCGGATACTGGAACGCCAGGAACACGCCAGCGGCGGCGCGCTCTTCCGGTTCCAGTTCCAGCAGCGGCTTGCCGTCGAACTCGACGCTGCCGGCGGTGACCTCATAGCCCTCGCGGCCGGCCAGGATGTTGCCCAGCGTGGACTTGCCGGCGCCGTTGGGGCCCATGATGGCGTGCACTTCGCCCGGCTTCACCTCCAGCGAGAGGCCCTTGAGGATGTCCTTGCCGGCGACGCTGGCGTGGAGGTTATCGATCTTCAACATGGTGCGTTTCCAGTTTGATTGCTTGAGCCCCTCTCCCACCGGGAGAGGGGTTGGGGTGAGGGTTCGGCGAAGTCCGGATGGTCTGGACGTCATTGGCTCCGCCGCACCCTCATCCGGCGCTTCGCGCCACCTTCTCCCGGAGGGAGAAGGGGACTCTGCTACCCGACGCTGCCTTCCAGCGATACTTCCAGCAGCTTCTTGGCTTCCACCGCGAACTCCATCGGCAGCTCGCGGAAGACCTGCTTGCAGAAGCCGTCGACGATCATCGATACCGCGTCTTCCTGACTGATGCCACGGGCACGGCAGTAGAACATCTGGTCGTCGCTGATCTTGGAGGTGGTGGCCTCGTGCTCCAGCGTCGCGGTGGGGTTCTTCACTTCGATGTAGGGGAAGGTGTGCGCACCGCACTTCTTGCCGATCAGCAGGCTGTCGCACTGGGTGTAGTTGCGCGCGCCGTCGGCGTTGCGGTCCACTTTCACCAGGCCGCGGTAGGTGTTCTGGCCGCGGCCGGCGCTGATGCCCTTGCTGACGATCTTGGACTTGGTGCGCTTGCCCACGTGGATCATCTTGGTGCCGGTGTCGGCCTGCTGGCGGTGGTGGGTCAGCGCGACCGAGTGGAACTCGCCCACGGAGTCGTCGCCCAGCAGCACGCAGGACGGGTATTTCCAGGTGATCGCCGAACCGGTCTCCACCTGCGTCCACGTCACCTTGCTGCGGTCGCCCCGGCATTCGGCACGCTTGGTGACGAAGTTGTAGATGCCGCCACGGCCCTCCTCGTCGCCCGGGTACCAGTTCTGCACCGTCGAGTACTTGATCTCGGCGTCTTCCAGCGCGACCAGTTCCACCACGGCGGCGTGCAGCTGGTTCTCATCGCGCATCGGCGCGGTGCAGCCTTCCAGATAGGAGACGTAGGCCTTGTCTTCGCAGATGATCAGCGTGCGCTCGAACTGGCCCGTGTGGCCCGCGTTGATGCGGAAGTAGGTGCTCAGTTCCATCGGGCAGCGCACGCCCTTGGGGATGAACACGAAGCTGCCGTCGGAGAACACCGCCGAATTGAGCGCGGCGAAGTAGTTGTCGCCCACCGGCACCACGCTGCCCAGGTACTGCTTCACCAGTTCGGGATGTTCGTGGATGGCCTCGGACATCGAACAGAAGATCACACCCTTCTCGGCCAGTTCCTTGCGGAAGGTGGTGCCGACGGAGACCGAATCGAACACCGCGTCCACCGCCACGCCCGCCAGCTTCGCGCGCTCGTGCAGCGGCACGCCCAGCTTGTCGTAGGTGTCCAGCAGTTCCTGCGGCACCTCGTCCAGCGAGGCGTACTTCGCCTTCGGTGCGCTGTAGTAACTGATGGCCTGGAAATCGATCGGACCGATCTTCAGCTTGGCCCAATGCGGGGCCTGCATGGTCAGCCAGTGGCGGTAGGCGGCCAGGCGCCATTCGGTCATCCATTCCGGCTCGTTCTTCTTCGCCGACAGGGCGCGGACGACGTCCTCGTCCAGGCCGGGCGGCAGCGAATCGGATTCGATGTCGGTGATGAAGCCGGCGTCGTAGCGACGTCCCAGCTGTTCTAGGATTTCAGCGTTCTCGGTGGCCATCGGGCTGCCTACGGTTCAGCGGGTCGCGACCTGCACGGCGATGGATCGCCTGCGCACGTCGTCGGAAGAAGAGGGGGGAGGCGCGACCATCTGCGCCAGGGTGAAGCCGCGCAGGGCGTCGGCCACCACGTCGTTGATCAGGCGCCAGTTCGCGCGCGCACCGCATTTCTGTGCGATGCCGCACTGGCTTTCGCTCTGGCTGCATTCGGTCATCGCGAGCGGGCCTTCCATGGCTTCCACAATTTCCACCAGGGTGATCTCGGCCGCGTCGCGGCTCAGGCGGTAGCCGCCGTGCACGCCCCGCAGACCTTCCACCAGGCCGGCCTGCGCAAGCGGCTTCAGCACCTTGCTGACGGTCGGGGTTTCCAGGCCGGAATGTTCGGCCAGGTCGGAGGCACTGAGCACCTGGCCCGGCCGGGCGGCGAGCACGGTCAGGACCACGGTGGCGTAGTCGGTCAGCTTGGTGACGCGGAGCATGGGGGAGGGAACTCGGAAAACGTACCGAAATTGTACGCTTTCAGGCCGGCCGGCTCAAACTCCGGGGTTCTGCCTGTTCAGGCGAGGCCGCTCCGGCTGACGAATGTCACCCGCGATGGTTGACGGCTGCGACTGATGCGGCGACCCGCATATCGGGAACATGGGCCCCGTCCACTCCCGGACAGTCCCTTCCAGGAACGCTTCGATGACCACCACCCACGCCTCTTCCGTTTCCGCCCCGTCCGCCCATGGACTGGACCAGCGCTTCCTCTGGCGCGTGCTGCTCGCCATCGGCGGCGTCTACCTGGCAGTGAAGCTGTTCCGCGGGCTGGGCCAGCTCTTCTGGACCGTGTTCGGCCTGGCACTGGGCCTGGTCTGGATGTTCAACGGCCGCCTCTTCCCCTGGTGAGGCGGCCGCAGGCCTTCAGTGGGCCGCAGGCGCGTCCGCCGGCGGGGTCGGCAACACCAGGCCGAGGTAGGGCGCCGGCGGGGTCTGTCCCGGAGGCAGCGCCTCGGGCGCGGGCTGGCCGGCGGCACCGAGCGAATGCACGAAACGGTAGATCGCGCGGCGGTCTTCCTCGGTCATCGCGCGCACGGCGAAGTCCGGCATCATCGGGCGGGTGCGCAGGTTGGCGCTGTACTCGAGCCACTGCGCTTCGGTGAGCTGCTGCATGCGCAGCCGCAGGTTGCTCGGGTAGGTAGTGCCCCACGGCCCGTGGAAGCCCATCGGCGAACCCACCAGCCAGCCGGCCTTGTCGGTCGTGCCGCCGGATTCGGCGTAGCCCGGCGTGTGGCAGTCGTTGCAGCCGGTGGTTCGCACGAGATATTCGCCGCGGGCGAGCAGGTCGGCGGCGCTCGGCGCGGCCGACGGCAGTGGGGCCGTCGTCGGCGTTTCCGCAGGCTGGCAGGCGGACAGAGTGAGGCACAGGGCGGTGGTGAACAGGAGCGGGCTGGCGCGCATGGTGGTGGTCGCAATAAGGGGAACGGGCATCGAACGCGCGGCCCTGCGCAGACCGGCCACCCGCCGCAGCCGCAGCGTTCAGGCGAGGGAAAGTTGGGAAACGCCCTGCGCATGGGCGAGAATCCCCCTTCCTTCCTCCCGCCGGACCCCCGCATGCCCCGCAAGATCGAAGCCCGCCAATCCGACATCCACGGTAACGGCGTGTTCGCCATCGCGCCGATCGAGAAGGGCGAGCGCGTGGTGGAGTACAAGGGCAAGCGGCGGACCCATGAAGAAGTCGACGCCGACGACACCGGGGACGTCGACTCCGGCCACACCTTCCTGTTCACGCTCAACGACGACTACGTCATCGATGCCAACCACAAGGGCAACAAGGCGCGCTGGATCAACCACAGCTGCGACCCGAACTGCGAGGCCGTCATCGAAGAGCATGACGGCAAGAACCGCAAGAAGGACAAGGTCTTCATCGAAGCGATCCGCGCCATCAAGCCTGGCGAAGAGCTGACCTACAACTACGGCATCACCCTTGCCGAGCCGCACACCGCGCGCCTGAAGAAGATCTGGGCCTGCCGCTGCGGCAGCAAGAAATGCACGGGCACGATGCTGCAGCCCAAGAAAGGGCGCTGATCTCCACTTGGCACGGATGCCGCGGGAAGCCGAAAGGTTGAAATGACCGAAGGCAGGTGTGGCCCGTGTTTCCCGCCGCTAACGTGCGCGCACCGGACCACCACCCGCCTGCCATGACCCTGACCCGATTCGCCGGCCTGCTCGCGCTGGCCCTGCCGTGCAGCCTTGCCCATGCCGTCGAGATCGACGGCCGCATCGATCCTGCCGAATGGCAGGAAGCACGCCACGTCACCGACTTCCGCAAGACCCAGCCACTGACCGGCGAGCCGGGCTCGCTCGCGACGGAGGCATGGATCCTGGCCACGCCCGATGGTCTCGCCATTGCCTTCCGGGCCACGCATCCCTCCAGTGTTCCGCGCACGCGGCAGAAGGTGCAACGCGACTTCGACGAACAGGTCGACCGCGTGAACGCCTTCATCGATTTCGATGGCGATGGCCGGACGGGATATGCCTTTACCGTCAGCTCGACTGACGGCATCGCCGACGAGATCATCACCAACGAGAACCAGTTCAGCGACGACTGGGACGGTCAGTGGCGCCACGCGGTGGCTGAAGACGAGCAGGGCTGGTCTGTGGAACTGCTGGTCCCTTGGCATACCGCGCCGATGCGCGACGGCACCGACGGCCAGCGCACGCTGAAAGTCTTCCTTGCCCGCGTGATCGGCGCGACCGGCGAGCGCATGGCCTGGCCGCAGGCGAGTTTCGAGCGGCCGCGCTTCCTGTCCGATTTCGCACCGGTCACGGTTGCCCGCTACGACCAGTCGCTGCTGGCGATCACGCCCTATGTCTCCGGCCTGTACGACAACGTCGGCGGGCGGGGCGACCTGAATGCCGGTGCCGATCTGTTCTGGAAACCGAATGGCCGCTTCCAGCTCACCGCGACGCTGAAGCCGGATTTCGGCCAGGTCGAAGCAGACGACCTGGTGGTCAACTTCAGCGCCACCGAAACCTTCATCAGCGACAAGCGCCCGTTCTTCACCGAGAACCAGGGCATTTTCGAACTGACCACGCCGTCGGACGACAGCCAGCAGCTCTATACGCGCCGCGTGGGCAGCACCGGCGACATCGTCGCGGCGGTGAAATTGAACGGCAGCCTGGGCCAGGCCAACTACGGGCTGTTCTCCGCCGACGAGGACGGCGCAACCGGACGCAGCTACCACGCGGTGCGGCTGGTACGCGACTTCGAGAGCCAGAACCTCGGCGCGATGCTGACCCGCGTCGACGATCCTTCGCGCGATCGCGAGGCCACCGTGCTGGGCGTGGACCACAACTGGCGCCCAAGCGCGCGCTGGAACATCCGTACGCGCCTGCTGGGCAGCCGCATCGACCAGGCCGGCAGCGATACCGGCGATGTCGGTGCGACGGTATGGGCCGACTACGAAATGGACCACGGCTGGCGCCAGCAATGGATCGCCATGCACTTCGGCAACGATCTGCAGCTCAACGACTTCGGCTACCTGTCGCGCAACAGCACCAATTACCTGCATTGGGAAGTGCGCAAACGCTTCACCGACATGCCGGCGGACTCGCGTTACGCCTCCAAGGATTGGCGCTGGCGCGTCAGCAGCAGCCACAACAACCATGGCGACAAGCTCAATGACCAGTTCCGCATGAGCCGCGAGGGCCAGCTGCGCAACGGCAGCTACGAATATGCGCAGATCAACGTCAACAGCGCGGGACTGGCCGATACCGTGCTGCGCGGCAATGGCGTGATCCGGCTGCCGGCGAACTTCAACACCTACTTCGAGTACGAGCGGCCGCGCAAGGGCGACTGGGCGCACGAGACGGAGATGGAGATCGTCAGCGGTGGCCTGGCGGGCAACCGCAAGCTGGGCGGCGGCGTGGGTTATACCGGTACGTACTTCATCAACGACGCTTTCAGCCTCTACGGCGGCTTCTATGCGCTGTACACCCCCGACTGGCTGGTCTGGCAGCGCGAAGACCTGGTCGGCGGTTTCCGGCGCCGCCAGGTCAGCCTCGACGCGGGGCTGGACTGGGTGATGTCGGACCGCCACGAACTGCGCGTGAAGATGCAGGCGATCGCGCTGGATGCCCGCGTACGGGATGCGTGGCGCTTCGATGCGCTGGGCCATGCGCTGGCCGCGTCCGATACGGTGGACGACTTCAGCGTGCGCAACCTCGGGTTCCAGATCCGCTACCGCTACGAGCTGGCGCCGCTTTCGTACCTCTACGTGGTCTACGCGCGTGGTGGCTACGATCAGCGTACCGGAACCGACGACGTGGGCGGCCTGCTGCAGGACAGCCTGCGCTTGCGCGACGACGAGCAACTGGTGGTCAAGCTGAGTTACCGCTTCGAGATCTGAGCGCGCACCGCCCGACGGCGGTACGCAGCGTCTGTCGCGCTCAGCGAGTGACGGGCGGGGCCAGTTTCAGTTCCACGTGACCGTCTCGGATCCGCAGCGAGTCCGCATCCAGCGGGCCGGGTGCCTGGGCGAGATCCTCGGCGGTGAGGGTGTAGAGCGGCCGCGTGCGCGCGTACTCGCCGACCAGCTCCTGCAACGCCTCGCGCGAGCCGCCCGGCAGACCGCGGCCTGCCGCGCCGGTGCCGATGTGTTCGATGCGGGGATCGACCAGGTGCAGGCCCCGGGTGTCGGGGTCGTACCGCAGTCCGCTGCTGACCACCACGTTGCCGTTCTCGAGCCGGTCGCCATTGGCCAGGCCGACGTCATAGTCCATCTGCAACTGCAGGCGCTCACCCGGGACGGGGATGCGCACTTGCGGATCGGTCAGGGTCAGGGAGGCGAAACCTTCGAGCAGTGCATGCTCCACAGGAAAGCCGGCGCGGGCGGCCGCCTGCAGCTGGGTGGCGTCGAAGCGGAGCGTGCCGGCGTTGTCCGCTCCGGCAAGAGAGGGCAGCGCGAGTGCGCAGAGCAGGGCGATACGGGGGATCAGGGTCTTCATCGTGCTGCCTCACTGCAGGTGGATGACCACGCGGCCATCCTCGATCAGGGTGCTGCCGATGCGCTTGCTGGCGGGCAGGCGCTGCAGGATGTCGTTGTCGATGCGGTAGACCGGCTCGCTGCGCGCGTATTCGGCCAGCACGGTGTTGACCAGTTGGCGCGTACCGCCGGACATCAGCGAACCCGACCCCGGCACGTCGACCGACAGGATTTCGGGATTGTCCAGGTGCAGCCCGCGCGTCGCGGGGTCATAGCGTAGTCGGCTGGCGAGCGCGAAGTGGCCACGGCTGACATCGCGGGCGCCGAGCGCACTGACGCCGATGTCGAAGTCCAGCCGGAGGCGGTCATCGCCCGACGGAATGCTCAGGCGCGGATTGGTCAGCGTGGCCGAGACCAGTCCCCCCAGCTTGTCGAACTCGCGCGGGAAGCTCTGGTTGAGGTAGCGCTGCAGCTGCGGCTGGGTGAAGTTGATCTGGTTGCCGAACAGGCCAGTGACTGCATTGAGGGTTTCGCAGCCCGAGAGGGCGAGCGTGGCGGTGGCGGCGAAGGCGGCGACCAGGAAGCGGCGGCGGGTGCGCATGGAAAGCTCCGTGACGGGTCGCCGCACCTTAGCCGTAACCGCCTGTCCGACGGCTAACCGGCGAGTGCAGGGTCGTTGCGGAATCGCTGTTTGCGCTCGGCGGTGTAGTGCCACCAGGGTAGAGGGCCACTGCCTTCCATGAAGCGCACCGCCGCGATGAAGCAGTCGCACAGACAGGGATCATGGCGCTGGCCCGTCGCCTCGTTCACCCGCTGGTAGAGCGCGTACGGATCCTGGCCGACCAGGTCGCCGGGGCCGAGGATGCCGATGCCGCGCAGGTCGCCCGCGATGGACGGCCCGATGTTCGGGAGGTTCTCGAGCCGGTGGGCGTCGTCGGCGCTGCGGGCTTTCATCGCTATGGACTGCCGCAGGGGAAGGTCAGCTGCCGTCCCGGCTGCGCGTCTTCAGCGCGGCGATGAACGTGCCCATGTGTGGACGCAGGGGGGCGAACAGGTCGTCGGCATCCTTGCGGTGGTCGAGCATCAGTCCGCTGAGCAGCTTCGTGCCGACGACCAGTGCGGCGCGTTCGTCGCCACTGAGGCCGCGCTGGCGCTGGACGTTCTCGAGGATGCGCATCCAGTCGTCGTGGCAGCCATGCTCGAATTCGATGGTGCAGCGGCCGGGGGAGGGCTGGCCATCGCCCTCGATCGGCGTGACGGTGATGCGATAGCGGTGGGAGTCGTTGGGCATGGCAGCGGTACAGGCACGCGTCGGGGACGAATCAAAGATAGGCCCACACGCCGTGGGTAACGAGAGTCGCCCCCGCGATGGACTGTTCCGCCCGGCGGCGCGGCGGTTCAGTCGACGGTCGCGGTGGCCGCGCCTGCCGTGAACAGCGGGAGCGGATCGTAAGCGCCAGCGGCGCCATAGATGCCGTAATGGAGGTGCGGTGGCGTGCCTCGCGCATTGCCGGTCGTGCCGACGAACCCCAGCACGTCACCTGGCTGCACGACCTGGCCGTCGGCCAGGCCGGGCGCCCAGTCGTCCAGGTGCGCGTAGTAGTGGCGCTCGCGTCCCGGGCCGAGCACCCACACCTGCTTGCCCCCCAGTCCGCCATCGCGGATCGACACCACGATCCCGCGCGTCGCGCTGACGACAGGCGTGCCGCGCCTGGCGAAGATATCCACGCCCTGATGGGTACGGTCGCCGCCGCGCGGCGCGCCGAACGTGTCGGCCACCTGTCGCGCCCGCACTCCCTCGACGGGAACGGGCAACGCGGTCGGCGCGGGCGCCCTCGAGATATCCCACAGCATGCGGGCAGGGGCCATGAAAGGCCGGCCCCATGCCCACGCCAGCAGCATCGCCAGCACGGCCAGCGACAACAGCGTCCAGGCCAAGCGCCTCAGGCGCCGCGCGGCGGGCCGCACCATGCGATCAGCCCTGCGGAGAGGACTGCATCTGCGCCAGCTGGCGTTCCAGCTGCGCCTTCAGCGACGCATCCAGCTTCAGCTGCTTCGCCAGCTCATCCAGATAGGCGCGCTCCATGAAACTCTGTTCGTCGGCGACCATCAGGCTGGCCAGGTACATCTCCGACGCGATCTCCGGCGTACTGCCGGCACGCGCGACGTCCGCCGGATCCAGCGGCTTCTCCAGCTCGGCATGCAACCACTGCTGTACATCGCCGTCGGTGCCGAGTCGGGCGAATTCGCCTTCGATCACGTCGCGCTCGCGCGCATCGATGTGGCCGTCGGCCTTCGCTGCCGCGACCAGCGCCGTGAGGATGGCCCGGCTGTGCAGCTCCACCTGCGGCGGCGGAAGGCGATCCACGGTCTGCGGACCGGCGCCGGCGGCGAACCCGCCCTGCTGCCGCTTGTAGTCCCCATAGGCCCGATAGGCCATCACGCCGATCGCGGCCAGGCCGCCGTACGTGGTGAGCTTGCGGGTGGTCTTGTTCTTGCCCAGCAGCAGGCCCAGCGCGCCGCCGCTGATCGCGCCCTTGCCGAAGTCGGCGTTGAGTACGCTGCCGCTGCCGCTGGAGGATTTCAGCAGATGGTCGAGGAAGCCCTGGATCTTCATGCGCGGAGCACCTTGTCGTGGGGAGATGAAGGATGACGTGCGGGCGATGACGGGGCTTCGCAAGGGCGGCCAGCGGCATCAAAAAAAACGGGACGGCATGGCCGTCCCGTTCGTGTCACGCGAGGTGCGCCGCGATCAGGCGGCAGCGTCCTTCAGCTTCTTCAGCGGACGGACCTTGACCTTCACCGTGGCGGGCTTGGCGGCGAACCACTGCTCTTCCTTGGTGAACGGGTTGATGCCCTTGCGCTTCGGCTTGGCCGGCACGTTGACGGCCGTGATCTTCAGCAGGCCGGGCAACGTGAAGGCGCCCGCGCCCTTCTTGTTCACCGAGGCGTGCACGGCGCTTTCCAGCGAGGCCAGCACGGCGCGGACGTCCTTGGCGGCCACGGAGGTCGCTTCGGCGATGTGGGCGACGAGGCCCGACTTGCTCAGCGCTTCCTTGATCGGCTTCGGGGCGGCCGGCTTGGCGGCGGCCTTCGGTGCAGCTTTCTTGGCGGCCTTTTTCGGCGCGGCCTTCTTGGTGCTCTTTGCCATGTGTCCTGTCTCTACTGTCGAGTGGTTGGGTAATCGGGCCGATCGCATCGGCAAGCGAAATGTAGGGCAAAGGAATGGCGCCGCCAAGGGCAGGAAGGCCCCGGAACCGCTTTTTTTTCGCTTTTTTCGTGTTTTTCTGTCGCCGCGTGTCGGAAATCGCCTGTCGGCATGACCAAATCACCTTTCGCATGCGTCGATGCGCAAGGACGGTCGCCACCACCGCGACCGCATGACGCACCCCGGCTCACTCGTCGTCGTGGCGCGGCTTGTACGCGTCGACCAGCTTCTGCTGCACGTTCGGTGGTACCGCTTCGTAGTGGCTGAAGTCCAGGCTGTAGCGTCCCTGGCCGGCGGTCATGGACTTCAACTCGGCCGCATAGCCGTCCAGTTCCGCCAGCGGCACCTGTGCCTTCACCACAATCCCGTCGCGCACCGCGTCGGTACCGTTGATGCGGGCGCGCTTGCCCGCGAGGCTGCCGGTGATGTCGCCCACCTGTGCCTCCGGCACGACGACTTCCAGATCGACCACCGGTTCCAGCACCTGCGGCCGCGCCTTGGCGATGGCGTCGAGGAAGGCCTTCTTCCCGGCCGCGACGAAGGCGACTTCCTTGCTGTCGACCGCGTGGTGCTTGCCGTCATGGACGACGACCCGGATGTCCTGCAGCGGATAGCCCGCCAGCGCGCCGCTGCCCAGCACCTGCCGCACGCCTTTCTCGACGGCCGGCAGGAACTGGCCGGGAATGACGCCGCCTTTCACTTCGTCGACGAATTCGAATCCGCTGCCCCGGGGCAGGGGCTCGACGCGCAGCGAGACTTCCCCGAACTGCCCCGCGCCGCCGGTCTGTTTCTTGTGGCGATGGTGGCCTTCCGCTTTCGCGCCGATGGTTTCGCGATACGCGATGCGTGGCGGTCGCGTCGTCACCGCGACACCGTGACGGTCCTTCAGCCGCTCCAGCATCACCCTCAGGTGCAGGTCGGAGAGGCCTCGGATGACGGTTTCGTTCAATTCCGGCTGGTGTTCGACGATGAACGCCGGATCCTCTTCGGCCAGCTTCTGCAGCGCGAGAGAGAGCTTCTGTTCCTGGCCCTTGCTGGCGGCTTCGATCGCCAGGCCGAACATCGGCCTGGGGAAATCGATCGGCGCCAGGTGGATGTGGTCCTCGTCGTGGCTGTCGTGGAGCACGGCGTCGAAATGCAGGTCCTCGACCTTGGCCACGGCGGCGATGTCGCCGGGGATGGCCTGGTCGACTTCCACGTGGTCCTTGCCCTTGAGCTTGAACAGATGGCCGACCTTGAACGGCTTCTTGCCGTCGTCGACGAACAACTGCGTGTCCTTCTTCAGCGTCCCCTGGTACACACGGAAGATGCCCAGCTTGCCGACGAACGGATCGTTGACGATCTTGAAGACGTCGGCGATGACGTGCGCGCGCGGGTCGGGCACGGCCTCGATCGGCTGCGGACCGGTACCGTTGAGTTTCACGAAAGGCGGAGGATTGGCCTCGGCCGGATTCGGGAACAGGCGTTCGGCCACGTCCAGCAGTTCCTTCACGCCCACGCCCGTGCGCGCGGAGGCGAAGCACACCGGCACCAGGTGGCCTTCGCGCAGGCACTGTTCGAAGGCATCGTGCAGTTCTTCGCCCGACAGGCCGCCTTCGCCCAGGTCCAGGTAGTGCTCCATCACCGTTTCGTTGATCTCTACCACCTGGTCGATGATCTTCTGGTGCCAGTCGGCGACATCGCCCAGGTCGGACGTGCCGGTGGATTGCCAGAAACAATCGATGACCGCCTTGCCGCCGTCGGCAGGCAGGTTGAGCGGCAGCACTTCGGCGCCGAACTCCTCGCGCAGCGCAGCGAGCACGCCGGCGCAGTCCGCACCCTCTTGGTCGATCTTGTTGATGACGATGGCGCGGCAGAGGTTGCGCTGGGACGCACGATCCATCAGCCGTCGGGTGCCGTGGGCGACGCCGCTGTCGGCATCGACGACGATCAATGCGGTTTCCACCGCGGAGAACGCAGACAGGGCCGGGCCGCGAAATTCCGGATAGCCGGGCGTGTCGATCAGGTTGACGTGCATGCCGCCGTGGTCGGTGCTGGCGATGGCGGTGTCGATGGAGTGGCCACGCGTCTTCTCGATCGGATCGTGATCCGAGACGGTCGTGCCGCGCTCAATGGTGCCTGCCACCTGGAGGGCGCCGCCGGCATGCAGCAGGGCTTCGAAGAGCGTTGTTTTGCCGGCGCCGGGGTGGCCTGCCAGGGCCACGTTGCGGATCTGTTGTGTGCTGTACGACATGAGGCCGTTCCTCCCGTGGGTTGGGTCGAAGGGCCGTCATGGCTGTCCGGGCTGAGCGCGTCCCGTGAGCGTGCGCTCGGCGGGCGGTCATGGCGGGCAGCCAGCATCCGCGCGTGCGGGGGAGGGGTCAAGTCGCACTGCGGTACATGGTGTGAACATCCCTCGGTGTACCCTTCGCTTCCCCTGACCCGAGGAGCACGACCATGGCTTTGAAGCGTTACGCGGATGCGGTGTGGGCTGGCGATCTGCAGTCCGGCAAGGGCAGCCTCAGCACGCCGCAGAGCGGCCTGTTCGAAGGCCAGAACTATTCGTTCAAGACCCGCTTCGGCGATGAGAAGGGCACCAATCCGGAAGAACTGCTGGCGGTCGCCCATGCCGGCTGCTTCACCATGGCGTTGTCGGCGGTGCTCGGCAAGGCGGGTTTCACGCCCGACAAGCTGCAGACGCGCGCCGAGGCGACGATGGAACCGGGCATGGACCCGGGCCCGACGATCACCGCGATCAAGCTGACCGTCTCGGCGAGCGTGCCGGGGATCAGCGCGGCGCAGTTCGAAGAGATCGCCCAGCAGGCCAAGGCGGGTTGCGTGATCTCGCGCGCACTGTCAGTGCCGGTATCGCTGGAGGCGACCCTGCTTTGACGGGCACGCGGGCCGCCTTGTTCGTGCACGGCGCGGGCGGTGGCGGCTGGGAATGGAATGTGTGGCGTGGCGTGTTCGAGGCGGCGGGCTTCCAGGTGGCGGCCCCCGACCTCATGCCCGTGCGCGGCAACGTGTCGGCCACGCATATCGAGGACTACCAGGCGCAGGTGCGCGCGGCGTTGGCGGCATTGCCGCGGCCGCGCGTGCTGGTCGGCGCGAGCTTGGGCGGATTGCTCGTCCTGGGTGCCGCCGAGGGTGCGGATGCGGTGGTGCTGGTGAATCCGTTGCCGCCGGCGCCGTGGCTCGTGGACATGCCGGCACGCGACTGGCCCGATGTGGTGCCGTGGCGGCGCGACGCGCGATTGTCCGGCACGCGCAGGGCAATGCCCGAGGCGGACGACGCAACGACGCTGTACGCGTTCCGCCATTGGCGCGACGAATCCGGCGTGGTGATGCGCAAGGCACAGAGTGGAGTCGCGGCGGAACGTCCTGCATGCCCGACGCTGTGCGTGGCGTCCGCGCATGACGACGACGTGCCGCCTGCGATCACGCGCGCGATGGCCGACGCGTGGGGCGTGGAGGTGCTGCAAACGGTTTCAGGTTCGCATGTCGGGCCGTTGCTCGGGCGCGAAGCGGCCGGCATTGCCGCGCAAGCTGTCGAATGGCTAAACCGGGCCGCGAAAACCGGCTGAGTTCAGCCATGTTTCACCCGCATCGGCCGAGCATGCCAGCACGCCAATCCGGCGTGGGGGAGTACCCGACATGAAGCGTCTATCCGCCACCGTGCTGGCCATCGGTCTGCTCGCTTCCGGCGTGGCATCCGCGCAGTCCACGCGCTATTACGGCACGACGGACCGCTACGGCGACGAACCCTATTACGACTACGCGCGCGTGGTCCGCGTCGACCCCGTCATCGACAACGGCTACCGTGAGACGCGCGGCGCGGCCCAGCAGTGTTACTACCGGGATGCCGACGACGTCTATGCGCGGGACGACTATCGTGGCGATGTCTACGGGACTCGCGACTACGGCGATGTCTACGACAGCGGCGACTATCGCGACGTTTACGGACAGGACGGTTATGGCGAACGCCGCGTATCCAGCGGAGGCAACGAAGCTGGCCGTACCGTGGCCACCGTGATCGGCGGTATCGCCGGTGCGGTACTGGGCAGCAAGGTGGGCGACGGCAGCGGACGCTATGTCGGCACGGCGGTGGGCTCCATGGTCGGCGGCATGGCGGGCCGCTCCATCTACGACAACAGCCAGCGCAACCGCCAGGTGCAGCGCGGGCAGGTGCGCGTCTGCGATCCGGTGCCCGCGAACGACGGTCGATACGATGAACGCTACGAACGCGACGGGCGCGTTTCAGGGTACGACGTGACGTACGAATATGGTGGCCGTACCTACCGTACCCGCACCGGCTACCACCCGGGTGATCGCATGCGCGTACGCGTCGACGTGCGTCCGGAATGACGGAGCGGGTATGGTGAGCCCGATGTGGTAGGCGGGCGAGAGTCGCGAGAAGGGGCCGAGGCCCCTTTTCCATGGGCGTTGCCGTGCCGGCCCACTCCGCGCATAGTCCCGCGCTGGATCAATGCGGGGGTGGGATATGCGGCATTTGGCGTGGGGGGTGGCGGGCTTGCTTGCGTGCACGGGCGTCGTGCAGGCCCAGGTGAAGTTGGTGACCGGCGCGCGCGTGCATACCCTGGATCCTGCACGCCCTCTCGTCGAAGCGATGGCATGGGACGAGCAGGGCCGCATTCTGGCGGTCGGTGATGCGCGTGATCTGCTGGCACGTTATCCCGGCGCGAGACGCATCGATGCGCCGGGCAAGACGGTGATTCCGGGTCTGATCGACGCGCACGGCCACGTCATGGGATTGGGCTACGCACTGATGCGGGCGGACCTGGTGGATGCGGCGGACAAGGCCGAGGTCATCGCGCGCCTGCGCGCTTTCGAGATGTCATTGCCACCGGGGGCGTGGCTACTGGGCGGTGGCTGGGACCAGAACGACTGGCCGGGCAAGGCCTTTCCGACGGCCGAAGATCTCGATGAGGCGTTTCCCGACCGTCCCGTCTGGCTCGAGCGCGTGGATGGCCATGCGGGCTGGGGCAACAGCGCGGCGCTGCGTGCCGTCGCTGCGAAGGCATCGCGTCCGTTGGACGGCGACTGGCAGCCCGAGGGCGGGCGCATCGAGCGCGTCGCAGGCAAGCCTACCGGGGTGTTCATCGATGCCGCCATGTCGCTCGTCAATGACGTCGTCCCGGCACCGGATGCGGCCTATCGCCGACAGGCGCTGGAGAAGGCCACGCAGGCCGCCGTGCGCCATGGCCTGACGGGCGTGCACGACATGGGTGTGTCGCGCGAGGACCTGGCGCTGATGAAGCAGTTCGCCGATGAAGGCCGCCTGCCGCTGCGCATCGATACCTACGCCGACGGCAATGGGGACGCACTGGCGGATCTGTGTGCGCACGGCCCGTATCGCCACGCGGGCGGCCGCCTGCAGATGCGGGGCGTGAAGCTGTACGCCGACGGTGCCCTCGGCAGCCGAGGCGCTGCCCTGCTGGAGGACTACAGCGACGATCCCGGCAACCGTGGCCTGCTGGTGACCGAGCCGGCGGCGCTGGAAGCGGCGATGCGCAGGGCGCGCGGCTGCCACGTCCAGGTGGCCACGCATGCGATCGGCGACCGTGGCAACCGGCTGGTGCTGGACACGTACACCCGCGTGCTCGGCGATGCTGCGAAGACCGACCATCGCTGGCGGATCGAGCACGCGCAGGTGGTGGCGCCGGAGGAATTCCCGCGGTTCGCCGCACTGGGCGTGATCGCGTCGATGCAGCCCACGCATGCGACCTCGGACATGCCCTGGGCGCAGGATCGCCTGGGCCCGACGCGCATCAAGGGCGCCTATGCGTGGCAGCGCCTGCAGGCGAGCGGCGCGAAGCTGGCGCTGGGATCGGATTTTCCAGTGGAATCGGTCGATCCGCGGCGCGGACTGCACGCCGCGGTGACGCGCCAGGACGGGCACGATGCGCCCGCGGGTGGCTGGATGCCCGATCAGCGCCTGAGTGCGGGCGAAGCGCTGCGCGGCTTCACCGCCGATGCGGCATGGGCGGCGCACGACGAGGCGGAGGTGGGCAAGCTAGCTCCCGGCCTGCGTGCGGACTTCGTCATCCTCGACGAGGATCCCCTGGCCGTGCCGGGCGAACAGCTCGATGCGCTGCACGTCCGCTCTACCTGGGTGGATGGCAGGCCGGTGTACGAGGCGAAGTAAGTTCTTGCCTCTGTGGGAGCGACGTCAGTCGCGACGGCTCACCGCGCCCGGTCGCCTCGCGCATTCAAGGACTGCGCTTTCGCGACTGACGTCGCTCCCACAAGAAGCCGCCATCGTTACCAGTCGATCTGGCCGGTCACGATGGTGCGCACATGGCCGCCGGACCAGACATCGCCGGCAGGGTCCACGCGCAACTGCAGGCGCGCGTCGTAGCCGACTTCGCGGCCCTGGCTGACGACGTAGCGTCCGTCGCGGCCGGGCAACGCGTTGCGCGACGCCAGCCAGGCGGCCAGCGTCGCGTTGGCCGCACCTGAAGCCGCGTCCTCGAAGGCGGCGGGCGCGCCGACGAAAGCGCGCACGGCCAGGTCGTAGTCGCGGCCCGGCGTCCGCGCATAGGCGCAGACACCCATGCTCTCGGTAGCGCGCGCCAATTCACTGATCGCATCCCAGTCCGGCGAGGCAGCGCGGAGCGTGGCTTCGTCGCGCACCTCGGCAAGCCACCAACGGCGGCCACCGTCGACGAGAGCGGCGGGCAGCGCACCTGGCGACAGGCCTTCCAGGGCGGCGCCCAGCAGGCGGTCGCCCGAGGGATCGCCTTCCTTCACCACCGTCGCGCGTGGCGTGCGCACGGCGATCGTGCGGTCCGCACCATCGCCATCGACACGCAACGGCAACACACCCACGACGCCTTCCTGCATCAGCAGGCCGCCAACCGGCGTGGCCAGGCCCGCCTCCAGCACCACGTGCGCGGTGCCCACGCTGGGATGGCCGGCGAACGGCACTTCGCGGCGTGGACTAAACATGCGCACGGCGTAACTCGCGCCCGGTCGGGTGGGCGCGAACACGAAGGTGGTTTCCGGCAGGCGCGTCCAGCGGGCGATGGCCTGCATGGCGGCATCATCGAGGCCGGCGGCGTCGAGGACGACGGCCAGCGGATTGCCCGCGCCGGGGCGGTCGGCGAACACGTCCAGCTGGACGTAGCGGCGGAGAGTCATGGGGGCGTTGTCGCGTGGGGGCCGCGCAGCTTACCAAGTCACCTGGCCGTCGATGACCGACTGCACCTGACCGCCGATCCAGACCTCGCCTTCGTCATCCACCGCCAGGTGGACGCGGCCATCGCGACCGAGCTCGCGGCCCTGGCTGGCCAGATAGCGGCCCGCAGTGCCGGGCAACGTGCCCGCGGCATTCAGCGCGGCCGCGATGCAGGCGTTGACGCTGCCGGTGACCGGATCTTCCGGGATGTTGTCGGCGGGGCAGAACGCGCGTACCGCCAGCTCATGATCGTCGTGCGCGCCGGCGCGGCCGAAGACGGCCAGCCCGACCGCACCCGTGGCCTGTGCCAGCGCGGCGATCGCCGGCAGGTCCGGCTGCAGGGCGCGCACGGCGGCCGCGTCGCGCAGTTCCACCAGCCACCAGGCGGGGCCGTTGTTCCAGAGCGCGGCGGGCAGGCCTGCCGCAGGCAAGCGAGCGAGCACGGCATCGCGCTCGGGCAGGGCGGCAGCGACCTCCATCGGGTGCGCCCGCGGCGCACGCAGGCGGATCGCGCGTTGCAGGCCGTCGCCCTCCACCCGCACGGGAAGCAGGCCCGCCGCGCATTCCTGCACCAGCGTCGCGGAGGCGGGCACCAGGCCGGCGTGCAGCGCGACCCATGCCGCGCCCACGCTGGGATGGCCGGCGAACGGCAGCTCCTGGCGCGGGGTGAAGATGCGGATGCGGTAGCTGGAGTCTGGGGTGGTCGGGGACAGGAAGAAGATCGTCTCCGACAGATTGGTCCAGGCGGCGAACGCCTGCATGCGCGCCGTGTCCCATCCACCGGCGTCCAGTACGGCGCCCAGCGGATTGCCCGCGCCGGGGCGGTCGGCGAAGACGTCGACCTGCAGATAGCGGTGTGAGGTTCGTTGCATGCGGTACGGTCCGGTCGCGCGCGGGAGCTTGGGCTAGAATCGACGGTTCACGCCCGAAGGGTTCGGGCATTCCCTGTCATTCTATCCATGCCTTCTGCCACGCCTGCGTCTGATCGTTGGATCGTCCTCAAGTTCGGCGGCACCTCGGTGTCGCGTCGCCATCGCTGGAACACGATCGGCAAACTGGCGAAACAGCGGGCGGACGAACAGGGCGCGCGCGTGCTGGTCGTGGTGTCGGCGTTGTCCGGCGTCACCAACGAGCTGACCGCCATCGCCGACGGCGCGGCCGACAGCGCGGAACGCGTGGCGAAACTGGAACAGCGCCATCGCGAATTCCTCTCGGAACTCGAGCTGGACGCCGATGCCGTGCTCGGCGACCGCCTGGCGGCGCTACGCAACCTGCTGACCGATCCGCGCGCCGCGAGCCGCGCGCTCGACTGGCAGGCCGAGGTGCTGGGGCAGGGCGAACTGCTCTCGTCCACGCTCGGCGTGGCCTACCTGCGCGCGCAGGGACTGGATTTCGGCTGGGTCGATGCGCGGCACTGGCTGCAGGCGAACTTCCTGCCGAACCAGAGTCCGTGGGCGCAGCGGCTGTCGGTGTCGTGCAACACCGCGCCGGACCAGGACTGGCGCCACGCGTTCGCGGGCCAACCGACGACGATGCTGCTGACGCAGGGCTTCATCTCGCGGCATGCGGATGGCGGCACGGCCATCCTCGGCCGCGGCGGCTCGGATACGTCCGCCGCGTATTTCGGTGCGCTGCTCGGTGCGCAGCGCGTGGAAATCTGGACCGACGTGCCCGGCATGTTCAGCGCGAATCCGCGCGAAGTGCCCGATGCGCGCCTGCTGACGCGACTGGATTACTACGAAGCGCAGGAAATCGCGACCACCGGCGCGAAGGTGCTGCATCCGCGCTCGATCAAGCCATGCCGCGATGCCGGTGTGGCAATGGCCATCCTCGATACCGAGCGGCCGGAGTTGCCGGGTACCACCATCGACGGCAACGCCCTGACCGTGCCGGGCGTGAAGGCGATCAGCCGCCGCAACGGCATCGTGCTGGTCTCGATGGAAGGCATCGGCATGTGGCAGCAGGTCGGCTTCCTGGCCGACGTGTTCGCGCGCTTCAAGAAGCATGGTCTTTCGGTGGACCTGATCGGTTCGTCGGAGACCAACGTCACCGTGTCGCTGGACCCCAGCGAAAACCTGGTGAACACCGACGTGCTGGCCGCGCTGTCGGCCGACCTAGCGGAGATCTGCCGGGTGAAGGTGATCGCACCGTGCACGGCCATCACCCTGGTCGGGCGCGGCATGCGGTCGCTGCTGCACAAGCTGTCCGATGTGTGGGCGATGTTCGGTCGCGAGCGCGTGCACCTGATCTCGCAGTCTTCGAACGACCTCAATCTGACCTTCGTGATCGACGAGGCTGATGCCGACGGCATGCTGCCGCTGCTGCACGAGGCGTTGATCGACAGCGGCGCCATGCCCGTCGAGGAGGCCAGCGTGTTCGGCCCCAGCTGGCGCGAGATCAACGGCGCGGTCCGCCATCGCGGCGTGCGCTGGTGGAGTGCGCCTGCCGCCCGCGAACGGCTGCTGTCGCTGGCGCGGGCCGGCACGCCGCGCTACGCCTACAACCTGGACATCGTCCGCGCCCGTGCCCGCGCGCTGGCCGCGATCACGGCCGTCGATCATCGTTTCTTCGCGATCAAGGCCAATTCGCATCCCGCCATCCTGCGGGCGCTGGTGGAAGAAGGATTCGGCCTGGAGTGCGTGTCGCGCGGCGAGCTGGAGCGCGTGTTCGAGATCGCGCCTTCGCTGCCGATGGAGCGCGTGCTGTTCACGCCGAGCTTCGCGCCGCGCGAGGAGTACGCATTCGCACTGGAACGCGGCATCAACGTCACCCTCGACAATGTCGAGGCGCTGCAGCAGTGGCCCGAGATCTTCCGGGGTCGCCGCCTGTGGCTGCGCGTCGACCTGGGGCGCGGCGACGGCCATCACGACAAGGTGAAGACCGGCGGCAAGACGTCCAAGTTCGGCTTGCCGCTGGCCAAGCTGGAGGCCTTCCTCGCAGCGGCCCGCGCGATTGACGTGCGCGTCGTCGGCCTGCATGCGCACCTGGGCAGCGGCGTGGAAAGCGCACAGCACTGGAACCAGATCGCCGATGAGCTCGGCGGACTGGCCGACCAGATCGGCACCATCGAGACGATCGACATCGGCGGTGGCCTGCCGATTCCCTACGCCGAAGGCGACGAGCCCTTCGACCTGGCGGCGTGGGGCGAGGGCCTGGCCGCGATCAAGGCTGCGTACCCGGCGTACCAGCTCGTCATCGAGCCGGGCCGCTACCTGGTCGCTGAGTCGGGCGTCCTGCTGGCCCACGTCACGCAGGTCGTGGAAAAGCTCGGCATCCGCCGCGTGGGCAGCGACGCGGGCATGCATACGCTGATCCGCCCGGCGCTGTACGACGCGTGGCACGACGTCGCCAACCTGTCGCGTCTGGACGACACCGAACAGGGGCCGTTCGACGTGGTCGGACCGATCTGCGAATCGAGCGACATCTTCGGCAAGCGCCGCAAGCTCGCGTCCGCGACGGCCGAGGGCGACGTGCTGCTGTTCTCCGACGCCGGCGCGTATGGGTTCGTGATGGCCAGCCATTACAACCTGCGCGGCTTGCCGGCGGAGGATGTGATCGATGGGGTGTTTGGCGATGTCGCCGCGCACTGAGTTCGTCCTGTCCAGCCTGCTGACCGCCGCGTTGCTGAGCATCGCGGTGGTGGTGCTCATGGATGCGGATCGCGGCATGCCGGGCGTCGCCGAGTTCACGGCGGCGTTGCATTTTGCGCCCTCTGCACTCCTGGCGGTGGGGCTGGGCGCCTGGTTCGTCACGCGATGGCAGGCGCGTGCGCAGCGGGCGGGCCAACGCTGGAAGGCGGGCGGCATGACCTTGCGCCTGCTGCTGGTGGTGCTGCTGCTGTTTCCGCTGTCGCTGTCCGCCTGGGCGGTCACCGCGATCGCGATCGACTCGTTGACCGCCAGCCACCCAGGCGGATCGGACGAGGCGCTGGCCTGGCTGCCGGTCCTGGTCTTCTACGGCTCGCTGCTCGCGACAGTGTTCGGCGCTGCGCCGTTGTTCGCTATCGAATATTTCGCCTGCCGCCGCTACCTGCGCCGACGGGCCGCACTTTCCCCGGATCACGCATGACGACTTTCGACAAATCCAGCATCCGCACTTTCCGTTTCGTCCGCTGTTCCTTCGATGCGGAGACCGGTGTCGCGCGGTTGGTGTACGCCTTCGACAACGGTCCGGAGCTGACCGAGACCGTGACTATCCCGGGCGCACCGTTCGCGCTGGACGCCACCCGCGCACAGGCGGTCGAACAGGCGGTGCGCCTGCTGCACCTGATCACCGGAGTTAGCTATTACAAGGCGGCCGTTCCGAACGAGATCCGCATCGACGGCTACGCGATCGACGCGGCCACTGCCGTGCTGATGGAGCAGGTGTACGTGCACGGCCTGGGCGAGTTCGCCTACCGGAACGGTTTGAGCCTGCATGGTCGCGTGCGCTTCCCGGTCGGCGCCCAGGCTCCGTCGGCTGCGCCGGCGGCGGGGTTGCGCGAGCACGCACTGGTCGCCATCGGCGGTGGCAAGGACTCGCTGGTCAGCATCGAGGCGCTCCGCGGTGCCGGCATCGAGCAGACCGTCACCTGGATCGGCGGTTCGCAGTTGATCGCGGCCTGCGCGGCGCGCACGGGCCTGTCGACGCTCAACATCGGCCGCGCGCTGGCGCCGGAGCTGTTCGAATACAACCGCCAGGGCGCTTGGAACGGGCACATCCCGGTCACCGCGATCAACTCGGCGATCATGGTGCTGGCGGCGCTGCTGCACGGCGTGGGCCAGGTGGTGTTCTCGAACGAGCGCTCGGCCAGCTACGGCAGCATGATCCCGGGCACCGGCGAGGTGAACCACCAGTGGTCGAAGGGCTGGGCGTTCGAGAGCGCGTTCGGCGCGCACGTGCAGTCGCACGTGGCCGCCGACCTGCAGTACTACTCGCTGCTGCGTCCGCTATCGGAGCTCGCGGTGGCGCGGCAGTTCGCCCGCACCGATCATTACGACGCGCATTTCTCGAGCTGCAACCGCAATTTCCACTTGCTCGGCGAACGCCCCACCAACCGCTGGTGCGGTGTGTGCCCGAAGTGCCACTTCGTATTCCTCGCGCTGGCGCCGTTCATGCCCAAGCCGCGCCTGGTCGGCATCTTCGGACGCAACCTCCTGGATGACGCGAACCAGACGGGCGGCTTCGACGCGTTGCTGGAGTACCAGGACCACAAGCCGTTCGAGTGCGTCGGCGAAGGCCAGGAATCGCGCGCGGCGATGGCGACGCTGGGTGACCGGCCTGAATGGCGAGAGGACGTGATCGTCGCGCGCTTCAACCGCGAGATCCGCCCGCAACTCGAAGCATCGGAACTGGTCGTGGCGCCGTTGCTCGAGATCGGCGGCGAGCACCGCATCCCCGCTGCGCTGTGGGAGCGCCTGCGTGCGAATTTCGCAGCTTGAGGGACGGCGTGTCGCGCTGTGGGGGTGGGGGCGCGAAGGTCGCGCCGCCCATCACGTGGTGCGCGCGCGGCTTCCCACGCTGCCGCTGACGCTGTTCTGCAACGCGCAGGAAGCCGCAGAGGCCGCGGCGCTGGGCGATCCGCTGCTCTCGATGGAAACCGCAGTGACCGCCGAACGCTTGTCGGCGTTCGAGATCGTCATCAAGTCGCCCGGGATCAGCCCGAACACGCCCACGGCGATGGCTGCGGCGGGCGCAGGTACGTGTTTCATCGGCGGCACCGGCCTGTGGTTCGGCGAACACGCGGGCGCCGACGGCGTGGTCGCGCACACGTTCTGCGTCACCGGCACCAAGGGCAAGAGCACGACCACCTCGTTGCTCGCGCACCTATTGCGCGCGGCGGGAAAGCGCACGGTGCTGGCCGGCAATATAGGCCTGCCGATGCTCGAAGTGCTGGATCCGCAGCCGGCGCCGGAAGAATGGGCGATCGAGCTGTCCAGCTACCAGACCGGCGATGTGGCCGACAGCCGCGCGCGACCGGATGTGGCGATCGTGCTGAACCTGTTTCCCGAGCACCTGGACTGGCACGGCAGCGAAGCGCGCTACATCGAGGACAAGTTGAAGCTCGTCATCGCTGCGCACCCGCGCATCGCCGTGCTCAATGCCGCCGATCCGCGCCTGGCTGCGCTTGAGCTGCCACGCAGCGACGTGCGCTGGTTCAATCATGCCGAGGGCTGGCACCTGCGCGAGGACGACCTGTATCGCGGCGACGTGTTCGTCATGGACACCCGCCCGCTGCCGCTGCCGGGACGCCACAACCGCAGCAACCTGTGCGCCGTGCTGACCGCGCTGGAAGCCCGGGGCATCGATGCGCTGCCGCTGGCGGCGCAGGCGAAGTCGTTTCGTCCGTTGCCCAACCGCCTGCAGGCGATGGGCACGCGCGACGGCATCACCTGGGTCAACGATTCGATCAGCACCACGCCGCATGCCACGCTCGCCGCGCTGGAGTGCTTCGCCGGACGGCGCATCGCGCTGCTGGTGGGCGGGCACGACCGTGGGGTGGACTGGTCCGATTTCGCTTCGCACATGCGCAGCGACGCGCCGGCCACCATCATCACGATGGGCGCCAACGGCCCGCGTATCCACGCCTTGCTGGCGCCCGTAGCGAGCGAGGCGGGGTTCACGCTGATCGGCGTGCAAACATTGCGGGAGGCGATGGCGGCCGCGCGCGAAGCGCTGGGCGACGACGGCGTCGTCCTGTTGTCGCCCGGTGCGCCCAGTTTCGGCCAGTACCGCGACTACGTGGCCCGTGGCCGGCACTTCGCCGAACTCGCCGGCTTCGATCCGGACGCCATCACCGCAATCCCCGGGCTGGGCCTGGCCTGACGCCGCACGCGCCGTCAAACCGCCTGCACCGCGCCGGCGTACACTCGCAGGCCCCCACAAGGAGACGCGCCATGCGCCGCACGCTGCTGTTGCCCTGCCTGTTGTCCCTGCTCTGGTCGCCCCTGCTGCAGGCGGCGCCCGTGGCCAAGCCGGTGGAATGGAAAATCGGCGGCGACACCTTCGCCGGCGTGCTCGTCTACGACGATGCGGCGAAGCAGCCACGCCCCGGCCTGGTGATGGTGCCCAACTGGAAGGGTGTGAACGACTCCGCGATCGAGAAGGCGCGCCTGGTCGCCGGCGACGACTACGTGGTGCTGGTGGCGGATGTCTACGGCAAAGGTATCCGCCCGAAGACCGATGCCGAAGCCGGGCCGGTGGCCACCGCGATGCGCGCCGACCGGCCGAAACTACGCGCGCGCGTGCAGAAGGCGGTCGAGGTGCTGAAGCAGCAACCCGGAACACTGGTCGACGTGACCCGCATTGGTGCATTCGGTTATTGCTTCGGTGGCAGCACGGTGCTGGAACTGGTCCGCGCGGGCGATGCGTTGTCTGGCGTGGTCAGCCTGCACGGTGGGCTCGCCACCGATCTGCCCGCGAGCGGTCCGGTGAAGTCGCCGGTGCTGGTGCTCAACGGCGGCGATGACACCTACGTATCCGCGGCGGAGATCACCGCCTTCCAGGACGAGATGCGCAAGGCCGGCGCCGACTGGCAGTTCGTGAGCTTCGGCGGTGCGGTGCACTGCTTCGCCGAATCCGATGCGCAGAACCCGCCGGGCTGCGTCTACCACGAGCCCTCGGCGAAGCGCGCTTACCGGATGATGGCGGACTTTTTCGGGGAAGTGTTCGCCCGGTGAACGCGCGCGGGCACGCTCAGTGCCCGCGTTCCACCGCGTAGCGCGCCAGGCCGCGCAAAGCGGCGAGCGCGTCGGATACCGGCAGGTCGTCGAGCGCCTGCTCGGCCAGTGTCGCGTAGTGATGGGCACGTTCGCGGCTGTAGTCCAGGCCGCCGGTGGCGCGGATCGCTGCCAGCACCTCGGGCATGGCATCGGCTTCGCCGGCCTGCACGATGGCGCGCAAACGGTCCGCCGTGGCGGCGTCCGAGCGGCGGATGGCATGGATCAGCGGCAGCGTCGCCTTGCCTTCGGCGAGGTCGTCGCCGAGGTTCTTGCCCAGCGCGTCCGCGTCAGCCGTGTAGTCGAGCACGTCGTCCGCGATCTGGAAGGCGTAGCCCAGGGCCATGCCGTAGTCGTAGAGGCGGCGTTGGGTGGCGGCGTCGGCGCCGGACGCCAGTGCGCCGAGCTGCGTGCCCGCCGCGAACAGGACGGCCGTCTTGCGCTCGATCACGCGCAGGTAGGCGGCTTCGTCGGTGTCGGGGTTGTGGACGTGCAGGAGCTGCAGCACTTCGCCTTCGGCGATCCGGTTGGTCGTGTCGGCCAGCAGGCGCATCACGTCCATGCGGTCCAGTTCCACCATCAGCTGGAAGCTGCGCGAGTACAGGAAATCGCCGACCAGCACGCTCGGCGCGTTGCCCCACAGGGCATTCGCCGTGCTGCGGCCACGACGCAGGTCGGATTCGTCCACCACGTCGTCGTGCAGCAGGGTGGAGGTGTGGATGAACTCGACGATGGCCGCCAGCTGGTGGTGATCCGGCGTGCTCGGCCCGCAGGCCAGCCCGGCCAGGACCACCAGCATGGGCCGCAAACGCTTGCCGCCCGCCGAAATGATGTGGTCGGCGATCTGGTTGATCAGCACCACGTCCGAGGCCAGCCGCGCCCGGATCAATGCGTCGACTGCCGCCATGTCCGCTTGCGCGAGCGACTGGATGGCGGGAAGGGGCAAGGCGGAGCGGGGGGGATCGACGACGGACATGGGGCAAGGTGCCGGAAAGTCACGTAATTATAAGGTCTGGCGTGCGGCAATGCCCTACATGTGAGCCGGTCGGCGGCCGATGGCGGGACCCCGACGGGTATACTTCACTGGTCTTTGCCCGCGCTCGGCGGGCATCCCTGAACGGATATCGATATGGCCCGCGGCATCAATAAAGTCATCCTGGTCGGCAACCTCGGCAACGACCCAGAAACCCGCTACACCCAGGGTGGCATGGCGATCACCCGCATCAGCCTGGCGACCACCAGCGTGCGCAAGGACAAGGACGGCAACCAGCAGGAGCGCACCGAATGGCACCGCGTGGTGTTCTTCGGCAAGCTCGGCGAGATCGCCGGCGAATACCTGCGCAAGGGCAGCTCGGTGTACGTGGAAGGCTCGATCCGCTACGACAAGTACACCGGCCAGGATGGGCAGGAGAAGTACTCCACCGACATCATTGCCGACGAGATGCAGATGCTGGGCGGCCGTGAGGGCGGTGGTGGCGGCGGCACGGGCGGGGACCGCCCGGCCCGCGCGCCGCGCCAGGACTACGGTAGCCAGGGGGGCGGCGGCGGTCAGCGCCGTTCCGCGCCTGCGCCCGCTTCGCAGCCGGCGCCGATGGACGATTTCGCGGATGACGACATTCCGTTCTGAGGATCGCGCTTCGCGACGGAACGGAACGGAAAGCAATCTGCACTGAACTAAGGAGCATTACATGCCGACGTGGCTTGTCACCGGCGGCGCCGGCTTCATTGGCGGGAATTTCGTGCTGCGCGCCGTCGCCAGCGGCATCAAGGTGATCAACCTCGACGCACTGACCTACGCCGGCAACCTGGATACCCTGGCGTCCCTCCAGGACAATCCGCTGCACGTATTCGCGCAGGGCGATATCGGCGACCGTGAGCTGGTGTCGCGACTGCTCGCCGAGCACCGCCCCGATGCGGTCGTCAACTTCGCGGCGGAAAGCCACGTCGACCGTTCCATCGACGGGCCCGGCGCCTTCATCCAGACCAACGTGGTGGGCACGCTGGGACTGCTGGAGGCGACGCGCGACTACTGGAAGGCATTGGAGGGCGAGCGGCGCGGGAATTTCCGTTTCCTGCACGTGTCCACCGACGAGGTCTACGGATCGCTGGGGGAGACCGGCAAGTTCACGGAAACCACGCCTTATGCGCCCAACTCACCGTACTCGGCGTCCAAGGCTGCGTCCGACCATCTGGTCCGGGCCTTCCACCACACGTATGGTTTGCCGGTCCTGACGACCAATTGCTCGAACAACTACGGCCCGTATCATTTCCCTGAGAAACTGATTCCGCTGATCATCGCGCGTGCACTGGCGGGTGAACCGCTACCCGTGTATGGCGATGGCAAGAACGTGCGCGACTGGCTGTTCGTCGGCGACCATTGCAGCGCGATCCGCCGGGTGCTGGAGAAGGGGCGCGTCGGCGAAACCTACAATGTCGGCGGCAATGCCGAAAAACAAAACCTCGAGGTCGTGCACACGATCTGCGCGTTGCTGGATGAACGCGTGCCGCGCGCTGATGGGCAATCCCGCAGCACCCAGATCACCTTCGTCGCCGACCGGCCTGGCCATGACCGGCGCTACGCGATCGATGCATCGAAGTTGCGCGACGAGTTGGGCTGGGAGCCCGACTACACCTTCGAACAGGGCATCGCCGAGACCGTCGACTGGTACCTGTCCAACCAGGATTGGGTGAAGCGCGTGCTGGACGGCAGCTACCGCCTGGAACGCATCGGCACGGCCGCGTAAGGGAGGACGACGATGACAAAGCGCAAGGGCATTATCCTGGCGGGCGGCTCCGGCACCCGCCTGTATCCGCTGACGCAGGCCATCAGCAAGCAACTGCTGCCGGTCTACGACAAGCCGATGATCTATTACCCGCTCAGCGTGCTGATGCTGGCGGGCATCCGCGAAGTGCTGGTGATCAATACGCCGCACGAAACGGCGCTGTTCAAGGCGTTGCTGGGCGACGGGTACCAATGGGGCATGGATATCCAGTATGCCGTTCAGCCGAGCCCGGATGGCCTGGCGCAAGCCTACCTGATCGGTCGCGACTTCGTGGATGGCAAGCCTAGCTGTCTGGTGCTGGGCGACAACATCTTCTATGGGCACGGGTTCACTGAGATGCTTCGTCAAGCTGATGCGCGGGAAGAGGGTGCTACCGTTTTTGGCTACCGGGTTAACGATCCTGAGCGCTATGGTGTTGCTGAGTTCGACAACGACGGCCGTCTCATCGGTATTGAGGAAAAGCCCGCCAAGCCACGCTCCAACTACGCCGTCACAGGACTTTATTTCTACGACGGCAACGCAAGTGAGTACGCAGCATCATTGAGGCCGTCATCTCGAGGTGAGTTGGAAATAACAGATCTCAATCGGATCTATCTCGAGGCAAAGAGCTTGCATTTGCAGCCCTTGGGGCGTGGCCACGCATGGCTTGATACGGGAACTCATCAGTCGCTTCTGGAAGCTTCAAGTTTCATAGAGACGATCGAGGCTCGACAGGGTTTGCGGGTATGCTGCCCTGAGGAAATAGCTTTCCGAAATGGTTGGATCAATGCCGGGCAGCTTGAGAAGTTGGCGCTGCCTCTGTCTAAGAATGGGTATGGACAATACTTGTTGTCTCTCGCTGGACGGGGTTCAGCTCATTGAACATCGTTGAGACGAAGCTGCCCGGTTGCGTCGTTGTCGAGCCGACCGTGTTTGGCGATGAGCGCGGGTTCTTCTTTGAAGCTTGGAATGCTGCACGTTTTGACCGTCATGGCTTGCCTGCGAAGTTCGTGCAGAGCAATGTTTCGTCTTCATTCTGCGGGGTACTAAGAGGCCTGCACTACCAATGGCCAAACCCGCAGGGAAAGTTGGTCAGTGTTTTGGAAGGCGAAGCCTACGACGTGGCCGTCGACATCCGCCGCGGCTCCCCCACCTTCGGGCAGTGGGCAGCCGTGATGTTGAGCGCCGAGAACAAACGGCAATTTTGGATTCCGGAAGGCTTCGCGCACGGGTTCGCCGTCGTCTCCGAGCGGGCCATCTTCAGTTATCTCTGTACGGCGGTATACGACAGGGCCGCAGATGCCAGCGTGCGCTGGGACGATCCCGCGATCGGCGTGGACTGGCCCGTGAGTGATCCGCAGTTGTCGGCCAAGGACGCAGTGGCTCCCCTGTTGGCGGACATCGCGCCGGATCGCCTGCCGACGTTCATGCCATGACGATCCTGGTGCTTGGCGCCAACGGGCAGGTTGGACATGCGTTGAGGCGCAGCTTGGCAACGTTGGGACCGATAGTGGCGACCACCCGGTCGGGCGCGCTGCCTGATGGAAGCGCCTGCGAGATGGCCGACCTGGACCGGCCCGACACGCTCGCCGATCTGGTGGAACGGATCGCGCCTATCGCCGTCGTCAATGCGGGGGCCTACACGGCGGTGGACAAGGCAGAAGACGACGAGGCGGCGGCGTTTCGCGCCAATGCAGACGCTCCGGGCGTACTGGCGCGTGCTTGCGCCTCCCGCGGCATTCCGTTCGTGCACTACTCGACGGATTATGTGTTCGACGGGCAGGGTACGCGTCCCTATCGCGAAGATGATGCCGTGGCCCCGTTGGGCGTATACGGCGCAAGCAAGCTGGCGGGCGAGGAGGCCGTGCGGGCAGCCGGCGGCGCGCATCTGATCCTGCGCACGGCGTGGGTGTACGGCCAGCATGGGCACAACTTCATGCGCACCATGCTGCGGGTGGGTGCAGAGCGCGACGAACTGCGCGTGGTGGCCGACCAGATCGGGACACCGACACCCGCAACCCTGATCGCGGAGGTGACGGCGGCGCTGCTGAGAGAAGGCGATGCCGTTTCCGGCACCTACCACCTGACTCCGCAGGGCGAGACGAGTTGGCACGGCTTCGCCGAAGCCATCTTCGACGAGGCGATCGCGCAGGGGCTGATCCCACGCGCGCCCCGCGTGGTCGCGATCACGACGGCCGACTATCCGACGCGCGCGCGGCGGCCCGCTTACTCCTGCCTCGACGTCGGCAAGCTGGAGCGACGCCTCGGATACGCGATGCCGGACTGGCGCGAGGGTCTGCGAAAGGTACTCGCGGGCTGAGATCGCGTGGTCCTGCAGGTGGCAGGGCTTTCCCGTCGCCGTTGAATGCGCGTCGTGGCTGTGGAACGATGAGCTTCTTCGTGGCCTGGGGAGGCAGTATGGGGATGTTTTCGAAGATGGTCCGTGGGGCCGTCATGGTCTGCGTGTGCGTCGTGGCCATGCCGGTGGGCGCGGTTACGGTTATCGATATCGGGCCGTTTGTCCGCAAGGATGCCTTCACCGACATCAAGCTGTCGCCCGATGGCGAATTCCTGGCGGCCACCGTGCAGAAGGAAGACCGGACGGGACTCGTGGTCCTGAGCCGGAAGGACAATCGCGTGTTGGCCGCCGCGTCGTTGGGCAAGAACAACCACGTGGCGGATTTCTGGTGGGTCAACCCCGACCGTGTGATGTTCTCGGTCGCCCAGAAGCTCGGTTCACTCGACCTGCCGCAGCTCACCGGTGAGCTGTATGCAATGAATGCCGACGGGTCGAAGAAGGAGAACCTGCTCGGGTACCGGGTCGAAGCCGAAGGGGTCGCAACGCGCATCCAGCCAAAGAAGGCGGAGGCCGTCGCGGGCTTCCTGGTGGATACGCTTCCCGATGACGACCGGAATGTCGTCGTCATGATCCGCCCGTTCGGAGATCATTCCTATACGCGTGCGGAGAAAATGGACGTCTACAGCGGTCGTCGCGTGCTGCTCGCGCGCGCGCCCGTGCAGGAATCTGACTTCCTGACTGATGGCTCGGGTGTCGTTCGGTTCGCGTATGGTAGGACCGTCGAAAACGCGAGCCAGCTCTACTACCGGGAGGGTGACGGGAAGGAATGGCAGCGCATCAACGACGAACTGGATACCGCCCGCGTGGAGCTCCCGCTCGGTTTCGGTGCGGATCCCCGCGTGGCCTATCTCAACGTGGAACGGGCCGATGGGACGGACGCGATCATCGCCTGGAACGTCGCCACCGGTGAGCGCAAGGACGTGCTGCGTAACGCGAATGTCGATCCGGATGCGGTCCTGCATGCGCATGACAGAACCGGGAGCCCGATGGCCGCCGTGTTCTTCGACGGAAAGCCGGACGTGCTTCCGCTGGATCCCCAGCATCCGGAAGCCCGATTGCTGCAGAGCGTGGAGGAGGCGTTCCCGAACGAGTTTGTCGAAATCACCTCCGTGACGCGCGACGGCAAGCTGGCGCTGGTGCAAGTGTCTTCGGATCGGAATCCGGGCGACTTCTATGTCTTCGATGTCGCGGCGCGGAAGATGGATTATCTGTTGAGTCGTCGCGACTGGCTCGACCCCGAGCGGCTGGCGCCGATGACGCCGATCCAGCTCAAGGCGCGCGACGGTCTCGTCCTGCATGGCTACCTGACGTTGCCCGTAGGGACCGACGGCAAGAATCTTCCGCTCGTCGTGTATCCACATGGAGGACCTTACGGTATTCGCGACCGCTGGGGATTCGACGGCGACGTACAGATGCTCGCCGCCGCAGGCTACGCTGTGCTGCAGGTCAATTTCCGCGGCTCGGGCGGCTACGGGCGCGGCTTCCGTCAAGCCGGCGCCCGCCAGTGGGGCGGCGCCATGCAGGACGACCTGACGGATGCGACCCGCTGGGCAGTCCGGACCGGTGTCGCGGATGCGAAGAGGATTTGCATCTATGGCGCGAGCTACGGCGCATACGCAGCGTTGACCGGCGCGGCGAAGGAGCCCGATCTGTATCGATGCGCCGCTGGCAACGTCGGCGTCTATGACCTGACCATGATGCATACGCGCGGTGACATCCGCGAAGCGAAATCGGGTCGCAATTACCTGCGCGACTGGATAGGGGAAGCGAAGGACGTGGCGGCCGTGTCACCGGCCAACATGGCAGACCGCATCAAGGCGCCGGTGTTCCTTGCGGCGGGCGGTGAAGACGAGCGCGCGCCTGTCCAGCACACCGAACTGATGGAACGTCGCTTGAAGGCGGCGGGCGTGCCGGTGGAAGCGGTTTACTACCGCACCGAAGGTCACGGCTACTACAAGGAAGAAAACCAGCGCGACTACTACACGAAGCTGCTGGCGTTCTTCAGTCGCCATCTCGGTGGCGCAACGGCAAAGTAGGACATCCTGTACGGGCGGCCATCCGCCGCCCGTACGATCGCAAGACCGGTCAGTCCGTCGTGCGCATCGCCCGTCGCAACCACGGCGAGGCCAGCAGCGCGATGACGGCGCATCCCAGGCCGATCCACATCATCAGCCAGAACAGGTCGGCGAAGCCGGTGGCCGCGTGCGCGATATCGAGTGCGCCATCGTCCGGAATATCCATCGCGGCAAGTTTGCCGAACTGTGCGGCAAGCGTTTCCGAGAATGCAGTGGCGAGCAGCCACATACCCATCATCGAGCTCACCACGCGCGGCACCGACAGTTCGGTGACGGCGGCCAGGCTCACCGGGGCGAGGCACATCTCGCCGATCTCGAGCAACAGGTAGGCCAGCACCAGCCACCACACGCTCGCGACTACGCCAGTGTCACCCACCTGTTGCGCCGCGAGTGCCAGCGGGATGAAGGACAGGCCGCCGAACAACAGGCCCAGCGCGCCTTTCACCGGTTTGGACGGATCGAGGCCGCGTCGCCCCAGCGTGGCCCACAGCCACGCGAATACGGGCGCCAGCACCACCAGGAACATCGCACCCAGGTAGGTCAGTGAGCCGGCCGTCTGCGGCAGCACCAACGAGTCGCGCAGCACCAGCACCACCATCAGCGCGGCCGTGCCGAGGAACAAGGCGCGCGGCGGCCCCGTGCGCGTGCTCCGCTCCGACCAGCGCGACGCGATCACGAACGACAGCGGCATCGCCACCAGCGCCCAGGTGGACCACGGCGCGCTGCCGAGGAAGAGCGCGATGTTCGCGGTAACGCTATCCGACCAGACCACCACCGATGCCGGCTGTACCAATGACGGGAACAGGTCTTTCGTCAGCATCCGGTCGGTGAACATCACCCACGAGCCATACGTCTGCTCGTACAGGGTGAAGAACACCAGGCACATGAAGATCAGCGCCATCAGCGCCAGCATCTGGCGACGCTGCACCGGCGTGCATTGCGTGGTGATGAACCAGAGGAACCACGCCAGCACCGTGGCCAGCACCAGCAGCATCAGCGCTAGCGCTAGCGAGAATTCGCCGCCCAGCGCGAACGCGCCGTTGGCCGCCGCCCACATCAGCCACGCCACGGGCAGCACGCCCAGTGCTGCGCCCGCGTAGATCAGCCATTCCCGTGGAACTCCCAATACCGCTACGCGCAGTGCCGCGGGCGAGGGTGGTTCGGCGTGGCCCTGCAGGTAGCGCTGGCCCCAGAGGAACATCGCCAGGCCCAGCAGCATGCCGATGCCAGCGGCGCCGAAACCGTACTTCCAGCCCAGTGTCTCGCCAAGATAGCCGCACACCAGCGAAGCGAGCAGCGCGCCGAGGTTGATGCCCGCATAGAACAGGCTGAAGCCGCCATCACGGCGCGGGTCGCCCACCGGATACAACCGGCCGACGATGCCGGTGATGTTGGGTTTCAGGAAGCCCACGCCCATGACGATCAACGCGAGCGACAGGTACATCGTGCGCAACGCGCCTTCATCGCGCGTGACCACGCCAGCGTCCATGGTCGCCGCCGCGCCTTCGAGCGCCATGCCGGCATGGCCGGCCACCAGCAGCAACCCACCGAAGACCACCGCCTTGCGCATGCCCAGCCAGCGGTCGGCCAGCACGCCGCCGATCACCGGCACGCAGTAGACCAGTCCGCCGTAGGCGCCGATCAGGTCGTAGCCCGCGCCGTCGGCGAACAGGTGGTACTTGGTCAGGTACAGCAGCAGCAGCGCCTTCATCCCGTAGAAGGAGAAGCGCTCCCACATCTCGGTGAAGAAGCAGACGTAGACCCCCTTGGGGTGGCCCAGGAAGTCGTCGCGGCCAGTGGCCGCGGGGGCGAGGGGGGTCAAGGGCCGCTCCGGCGTGGATTCCGCGGCGAGTATAGCGACGGCGAGCGTTCCGGCTGGACTTGCCGGGCAGCGGACGCTAGCGTGTCGGCTTTCCGCAATTCGGGAACATGCAATGAGCTCGGGGACCCCGCAACTTACCTTCCGCGCCGTCGTGCTGGCCATCGTGCTGGCCGTCGTGCTGTCGGCCGCCAACGCCTACCTGGGCCTGTTCGCAGGCCTGACTATTGCCACGGCCATCCCGGCGGCGGTCGTGTCGATGGGCGTGCTGCGCCTGCTGGGCGGCGGCACGATCCTTGAGAACAACATCGTGCAGACCGGCGCCTCCGCCGGTTCGTCGATCGCGGCCGGTGTGATCTTCACGATTCCCGCGCTGATCATCCTCGGCTACTGGCAGGACTTCCAGTATTCCTGGGTGCTGGCGATCGCCGGCCTGGGCGGCCTGCTGGGCGTGCTGTTCTCGGTACCGCTGCGCCGCTCGATGATTGTCGAGGAGCCGCTACCGTTCCCCGAAGGCAAGGCCGCGGCCGAAGTGTTGAAGGCCGGTGAGAACCCTGGCCCCGGTCTGAAAATCCTCGGCCTGTCGGCAGGCATCGGCGGATTGGTCAAGCTGGCCGCCGAAAGTGGCTTCCGGATGATTCCCGACAATGCGGCGGGTGCAGGCTTTTTCGGCAAGTACCTTGGCTACATGGGCACCGGCTTGTCCCCTGCGCTTCTGGGCGTCGGTTACATCGTCGGCTTGAACATCGGCATTGTCGTGCTGTCGGGCAGCATCCTGGCCTACAACGTGGCCATCCCGTTCTACCATGCGTTTCTGCTGAACTCGGATCCTGCTCTGGCGATGCAGGTCGCTGGCAAGACGGCCGCAGAAGCCGCTGCGATCATCCGTGCCGAGAAGATTCGTTACCTTGGTGTCGGCGCCATGCTGATCGGCGGTATCTGGACGCTGTTCTCGCTGCGCAAGTCGCTTCTTTCCGGCGTCAAGAGCGGCATCGCGGCCGCCCGCGCGGGCTCCGGCGGCGCCGACGTGGCCGAGACGGAGCGCGACCTGCCAATGAAGTGGATGCTGATCGCACTGGTGCTATTCGTGCTGCCGCTGCTAGCGCTCTACCAGGCGATCGTCGGCAACTTCTTGGTCAGCGTGCCGATGACGGTGATCATGATCGTCGCAGGCTTCCTGTTCGTCTCCGTGTCAGCATATCTGGCGGGTCTGGTCGGGTCTTCGAACAACCCGGTATCTGGCATCACCATCGCGACGATCCTGTTCGCATCCGTCGTGCTGATGTTCCTTCTTGGCAGCGACTCCAAGATCGGTGCCGTGGCGGCCATCATGATCGGCGCCGTTGTCTGTTGTGCAGCGGCGGTAGGCGGCGACAACTTGCAGGATCTGAAGGCCGGCTATCTGGTCGGAGCGACTCCTTGGAAGCAGCAGTTGATGCTGGGCATCGGCGCATTCTCCTGCGCGCTCATCATGGCGCCGGTGCTGAACCTGCTGGACCAGGCGTACGGTATCGGCGATCCGACACGCCCGGGCTCGCTGCAGGCGCCGCAGGCCACACTGATGGCTTCGGTCGCGAAAGGGATGTTCGGTGGGCATCTGCCTTGGGAAATGATAGGGGCGGGCGCGGTGATCGGTGCCTTCATCATTGCGTTCGACGGCTGGCTGAAAGCTCGAAACTCCAGCTTCCGCGTCCCCGTTCTGGCCGCCGCGATCGGTATCTACCTGCCCTTGGAATTGATGGTGCCGATCTTCCTGGGCGGTCTGCTGGCCTGGCTGGTCGAGCGCCGCCATGGCGTGGTTGGGGCGGAGGAGGAAGTCCGCGATCGCGTTCATCGTCCCGGTGTCCTGTTCTCGGCCGGCCTTATTACCGGCGAGGCCCTGATGGGCATCTTCATCGCGATCCCCATCGTGGTCAGCGGCCGAGCGGATGTGCTTGCGCTGCCGGAGCAATTCCATTTCGGACAGATGGTGGGTCTGGCGGTCCTGCTGGCAGTGGGCTGGTTGATCTACCGCACCGGCGCCAAGTCGAAGGCGCTGGGCGACGCCGAACCCGGCCCCCGTTAAGCCAACACACGGCGCAAGGGCGTGACCTCACGCCTTTGCGCCCCGGCGCGCTTAGCGCCTACCATCGGGGTTTCCCTGTTGCCGGAGCCCCGGATGAAGCTGAAATCCGCCCTGTTGCCCCTTTGCCTGCTGGCAGCGCTGCCGTCGCTCGCCGCCGCCCGCGGCCTGGACGTGCGCGACCTGCAGAAGCTGGACCGCGTCTCGTCGCCGGTCCTTTCGCCGGACGGTGGTACTGTCGTGTTCGCCAAGCGCATCGTCGATGCCGAGGTGGTCAAGGCCAGCAGCAGTCTGTGGATCCGCAACCTGCTGACCCGCGATATGGCACCGCCCAAGCGGTTGACGCCGGAGGGCTGGAGCGTCAACTCGCCGTCGTTCTCGCCAGATGGCAAGACGATCTACTTCCTCAGCGGCAAGTCCGGTGTGCAGCAGCTGTATTCGATTCCGGTCGCCGGCGGCACGCCGCGCCAGCTGACGGCGTTTGCGCTGGACGTCGCCAGCTACAAGCTGTCGCCGGACGGCACGCGCGTGCTGTTCAGCGCCGACACCTTCGCCGACTGCAAGGCGGACTTCGCCTGCACGCAGAAGAAGCTCGACGCCACCGCGGCGAAGAAGAGCACCGGCGTGGTCTACGACGGCCTGTTCGTCCGCCATTGGGATACCTGGGCCGACGGCCGCCGCAGCCGCCTGTTCGTGGCGGCGCTGCCGGGTGCCAAGGCCAAGGCCGTGAGCACGGCCACGTCGTTGACGGACCGATTGGATGGCGACGCGCCGTCCAAGCCGTTCGGTGGCGCCGATGAGTACACCTGGTCGCCGGACGGCGCCTCGGTGGTGGCGTCGGTGCGCGTCGCCGGCAAGGGCGAGGCGTGGTCGACCAACTTCGACCTGTACAAGATTGCCGCGGACGGCAGCAGCGCGCCGGTCAACCTGACCGCCGCCAACCCTGCGTGGGACACCGGCCCGGTGTTCAGCGCCGACGGCAACACGCTGTATTACCGCGCAATGAAGCGTCCGGGTTTCGAAGCCGACCGCTTCGGCCTGATGGCGATGGACCTGGCCTCGAAGCAGGTGCGCGAGATCGCGCCGTCGTGGGATCGCTCCGCCGACGGCATCGCGCTGTCGAAGGACGGCGCGACGATCTACACCACGGCGCAGGACGTGGGTCAGCATCCGCTGTTCGCCGTCGACGTCGCCAGCGGCGCGGTGAAGTCGGTCGTGGACGAAGGCAGCATCTCCGCCTTCGACATCGCCGGCGACACGCTGGCGCTGACCCGCAATACGCTGAAGAGCGGCGACCAGCTGTTCACGACGACGCTGTCCGGCGCGCCGCTGCGTGCGATCACGCCGAGTGCGCAGGAAGCCCTCGGCGATGTCAGCTTTGGCGACTTCGAACAGTTCAACTTCAAGGGCTGGAACAACGAGACCGTGCACGGTTACGTGGTCAAGCCGCACGACTACGTGGAAGGCAAGAAATACCCGGTGGCGTTCCTGATCCACGGCGGCCCGCAGGGCAGCTTCGGCAACGGTTGGAGCTATCGCTGGAACCCGCAGACCTACGCAGGCCAGGGCTACGCGGTGGTGATGATCGATTTCCACGGCTCGACCGGTTACGGCCAGGCCTTCACCGATGCGATCAGCCAGCACTGGGGCGACCGCCCGCTGGAAGACCTGCAGAAGGGTTGGGCGGCGGCGCAGCAGAAGTACGCCTTCCTCGACGGCAAGAACGCGTGCGCGCTGGGCGCCAGCTACGGCGGTTACATGATCAACTGGATCGCCGGCAACTGGAACGAGCCGTGGAAGTGTCTGGTCAACCACGACGGCGTGTTCGACATCCGCTCGATGGCCTACGTCACCGAGGAGCTGTGGTTCACCGAGTGGGAGAACGGCGGCACCCCGTACGACGTGCCGAAGAACATCGAGAAGTTCAATCCGGTCAACCACATCGCCAAGTGGCGAGTGCCGATGCTGGTGGTGCAGGGCGAGAAGGACTACCGCGTGCCGGTGGACCAGGGCCTTTCCACGTTCACCGCGCTGCAGCGCAAGGGCATCGAATCCAAGCTGCTGTACTTCCCCGACGAGAACCACTGGGTGCTCAAGCCGCAGAACAGCATCCTGTGGCACGACACCGTCAATGCGTGGCTGAAGCAGCACATCGGGGAGTAAATGCATGGCAGCACCCGCAGAGGGGCAGCAGATCAATGCTGCCGTCATCACTGGCGACGCCGCCGTCCTCGGATTGCTGGCGATCATCCTGGGCTTCGTTTTCTGGAGCGCCTCCCGCGAAAAGGGGGTCTGGAAGAAGTTCTACTCGGTGGTCCCCGCGATCCTGCCCTGTTACCTGTTGCCGGCCATCGCCAACAGCTTCGGTCTTGTGGATGGTGCAGGCTCGAACCTGTATCCGATGGCGCGCGACTATCTGTTGCCGGCGTCGCTGGTGCTGTTCTGCGTGTCGATGGATATTCGTGGCATCGCCCGGCTCGGTCCGAAGGCGCTGGTGATGTTCCTTACCGGCACCGTGGGCGTAATGCTGGGTGCGCTGGTCAGTTTTACCGCAATGGGAGTGATCCATCCGGAAACGGTCGCAGGCGAAACGTGGCGCGGGATGACCACCTTGACCGGAAGCTGGATCGGCGGCGGCGCCAATCAGGCAGCGATGAAGGAGGTGTTCGAAGTCGACGCCACCCTGTTCGGACAGTTCGCGGCGGTCGATGTGATCGTGGGCTACGTCTGGATGGCGACCCTGTTGTTCATGGCGTCGCGGACGGCGTTCTGGGATCGCTGGCTCAAGGCGGACACGTCGGCGATCGAAACGCTCAAGGAGCGGATGGCGAGCTACCAGGCACAGCATGCACGGATCGCGTCGACGACGGACCTCATGCTGATCTTTGCCGTGGCGATCGGCGCGACCGGATTCGCGCATTTCCTCGCCGAGCCACTGGTTGCGTGGATCACATCGTTGCCTGCCGAATGGCGGTTGCAGGACTACAGCCTGGATTCGCGCTTCTTCTGGCTGGTGGTGATCGCCACGACCGTGGGTGTGGTGCTCAGCTTGACCCGTGCGCGTGAACTCGAGGGCGCCGGTGCATCGAAGATCGGCACGGTTTTCCTGTATGTGCTGATTGCAACCATCGGCATGCAGATGGATCTGAAAGCACTGGCCAACAAGCCCTTCCTGCTGCTTCTTGGCCTGATCTGGATCGCGGTGCACGCAAGCCTGATGTTGCTGGTCGCGCGCCTGATTCGCGCCCCGCTGTTCTTCATGGCCGTCGGCTCGCAGGCCAATATCGGTGCGGCCGCCAGCGCGCCGGTCGTCGCCAGCGCATTCCATCCTGCGCTGGCGCCCGTGGGTGTACTGCTTGCGGTTCTGGGGTACGTGCTGGGTACTTACTGCGCTTACATGACGGGGCTGATGTTGCAGGCGCTTGCTGGCGGCTGATCAACAATGACCGCCCTTCTTCGGAGGGGTGGTCATTGAACGGGCAATGCAGCCGGTGCCTGCTTCAGCAACAGCGGAACCCGCTCCTGCCGCCGAATCGCGCTTCCTGTCGTTCGCGGAAGAACGTCTTGTAGTCCATCGGCTCGCGGTCCGGGTGCTTCTCCAGCACGTGCCGGACGTAGTTGTCGTAGTCCGGCACGCCGCAGCATAGCCGCGCGGTCTGCACCAGCCTCCGCCACACACGCTTGTGCGTGGCGAAGTGCGAGAGCGGAACGAGTTCAGTGCCCATGGCTTACAGCCAGGCCTTCTGCTGTTCGTCGGTCAGCGCGACGTACGGCGACTCGCGATCGGTACGCACGTTGCTGGCGCGTGCCTTCAGGATCGCCTTGACCGCATACAGCAGCACGCTGAATACCACGAACAGGAACAGGACGGTCAGGCCGGTGTTCACGTAGCTGTTGATCACCACCTGGTGCATCTGGCTCATGCTCTTGGCCGCGCCGAGCAGCTGGCCGTCGGCGATGGACGCCTGGTACTTCTTCGCCTGCGCGACGAAGCCGACCGCGGGGTTGCTATCGAAGATCTTGATCAGCCCCGCGTAGGTCGTGCAGATTAGCAGCCAGATCGCGGGGACGACGGTGACCCACGCGTAGCGGTCGCGCTTCATCTTGAACAGCACCACCGTGCACAGCATCAGCGCGATGCCGGCGAGCATCTGGTTGGCGATGCCGAACAGCGGCCACAAGGTGTTGATGCCACCCAGCGGATCCACCACGCCCTGGTACAGGAAGTAACCCCACAGCGCGACGCAGCCGGCGGTGCCGATGACGTTCGCACCCCAGGAATCCGTCTTGCGCAGGGGTGGGATGAAGTTCCCCAGCAGGTCCTGCAGCATGAAGCGGCCGGCACGCGTGCCCGCATCCACCGCGGTCAGGATGAAGAGCGCTTCGAACAGGATGGCGAAGTGGTACCAGAACGCCATCATCGCGTCGCCGCCCGGCAGAGCGTCGTGCAGGATCACCGCGATGCCAACCGCGAGCGTCGGTGCGCCACCGGCGCGCGAGATGATCGTGCCTTCGCCGATGTTCTGCGCGGTCTGCGTCAGCATTTCCGGCGTCACCACGAAGCCCCAGCTGCTGACCTTCGCGGCCACGTCCACCGCGGTCGTGCCGATGGCCGCAGCCGGGCTGTTCATGGCGAAGTACACCCCCGGCTCGATGATCGAAGCCGCGACCAGCGCCATGATGGCGACGAAGGATTCCATCAGCATGCCGCCGTAGCCGATGTAACGCGAATGCGTTTCGTTGGCCAGCAGCTTGGGCGTAGTGCCCGAGGAAATCAGCGCATGGAAGCCAGACACCGCACCGCAGGCGATGGTGATGAACAGGAACGGGAACAGGCCGCCCTTCCACACCGGGCCATCGCCGGTGCTGGCGAACTGCGTGAACGCCGGCATCTTCAGCGAGGTTACTTCCGGGCTGGCGATGACGATGCCGATGGCCAGCGCGACGATCACGCCGATCTTGAGGAAGGTCGACAGGTAGTCGCGCGGCGCCAGCAGCAGCCACACGGGGAGCACGGCGGCGACGAAACCGTAGCCGATCAGCATCCACGTAATCTGGGTGCCGGTGAAGGTGAACGCCGGGCCCCACGTGGGATGCGCGCCGACCTTGCCGCCGAACCAGATGGCCAGCAGCAGCAGGATGATGCCGACCACCGAGATCTCGCCAATCTTGCCCGGGCGGATGTAGCGCATGTAGATGCCCATGAAGATCGCAATGGGCATCGTGGCGATCACCGTGAACATGCCCCACGGGCTTTCGGCCAGCGCCTTCACCACGATCATCGCCAGCACCGCCAGGATGATGATCATGATCAGGAAGGCGCCGAACAGCGCGATGGTGCCGGCGACCTGGCCCATTTCCTCGCGGACCAGATCACCGAGCGAGCGGCCGTTGCGGCGACTGGAGATGAACAGGACCATGAAGTCCTGCACTGCACCCGCAAGCACCACGCCGGCGATCAGCCAGAGCATGCCGGGCAGGTAGCCCATCTGCGCGGCGAGCACCGGGCCCACCAGCGGGCCAGCGCCGGCGATGGCGGCGAAGTGGTGGCCGAACAGCACGTGCTTGTTGGTGGGCACGTAGTCCAGGCCATCGTTGTGGATGTGGGCGGGGGTCGCGCGGGTGGGATCCAGCCCCATCACGTTCTTCGCGATGTACAGGCTGTAGTAGCGGTACGCCACCAGGTAGATGGACACCGCCGCCACGACGATCCACAGCGCGCTGATCTGCTCGCCCTGGCGCAGTGCCACCACGCCCAGGCACACCGCGCCGAGCAGCGCGAGCGCTGCCCAACCGATCTTGGAAAAACCGTTCATTCGGGAACCCTCCGACAAGTCGGGACAAGGGTCGCCCCATGCAGGAGGCCGGTCAATCCGTAATGGCCGATTCAGCCTTCGACTTTGGTCGCAGTCCGCAGGCGTACTGGCATCAGAGCCAGCGAGAGCGCTTGAACAGTCGGTACAGGCCGAAACACGCCAGCGCTACGCCCGCGATCAGGACGGGGTAGGCGAAGCGTCCGCCGAGTTCCGGCATGTGTTCGAAGTTCATGCCGTACCAGCTGGTGATCAGGGTGGGCGCGGCGAGCAGCGCGGCCCAGGCACCCAGGCGTTTGACGATCTCGCCCTGGGCCAGCGTCACCAGCGAGAGGTTCACGCTGAGCGCCGTCGTCAGCATTTCACGCAGCGTGTCCGTGTACTCGTTGACGCGCAGCACGTGGTCCTGCACATCGCGGAAGTACAGCCGTACTTCTTCGGGAATCAGCGTGCTTTGCGAGCGGGTCAGCTGCGCCAGCACGTCCTGCAACGGCGCCACCGCCAGCCGCATCTGGGTCAGCTCGCGCTTCAGTTCGTACAGCTTCACCACCGTCACCCGGCGATAAGTGTCGGCGAAGATGTCCTTCTCCAGCGTGTCCAGCGTCTGCTTGAACTGGTCGATGATCGGCCGGTAGTTGTCGACGATGTAGTCGAGCACGGCATAGAGTCCATACGACGGACCGAGCGCGAGCAGGTCGGGTTCGCGCTGCACGCGCTCGCGCACCGGCGCATACGACAGCGACGCGCCGTGGCGCACGGTCACTAGGTAGCGCGGGCCGAGGAAGGCGTGGGTTTCGCCGAACCTGATGCGGTCGTCCACCACCTGCGCGGTATGCACGGCCACGAACAGCGAGTTGCCGTAGGCCTCCAGCTTCGGTCGCTGGTGTGCGTTCTGCGCGTCCTCGACGGCAAGGTCGTGCAGGCAGAACTCCTCCTGCAGTTTCTCCAGGATGGTGTCCGCCGGTTCGTACAGGCCCACCCAGATGAAGCTGCCGTCGTCGACGGCCAGCACATCGCTGATCTCGTCCAGGCTGATATCGCGTCGCTTCCCGCCTTTGTCGTATACCACGCAGTTGATGACGCACTGGGGCAGGGCGGGCTTCGTGTCGACGGTCGCGAGATCATTCATGGCGGGAATCGTGCGCCACGGAGCCGCGTCCGACAAGCCCGGTCCGCTGTTGTGGGAGCGACGTCAGTCGCGATGGCCGGTCCAGTACATCGCTGATCCCGGTTCGCGACTTACGTCGCTCCCACAACCAGGTCCACTTCACTGGGCGACGAAGCGGATCGCCTGGCCGCCACCCGGTGCCAGCTTCAGCGTCAGCGTGTCGCCACGCGTCACGCTGCGCTCCTCGATCGCGATGTCCTGCGGCGCGGTCTTCCAGTTCGCCTTGTCGCCGTCGCGGTAGATCTGTGCGGTGTAACGGCGGCCTTCGTCGAGGAAGGAGAGCGGCACGGTCAGCGTGCGTCCGTCCTCGTCGGTCAGCGAACCCAGATACCAGTTCGGGCCGCCGCGCTCCTTGCGGGCGATGGTCACGTAGTCGCCCACTTCACCGTTCAGCACGCGGGTGTCGTCCCAGTCCACCGGCACGTCCTTGATGAACTGGAACGGCGCCGGGTTCTTCTCGTAGTTCTCGAGGAGATCCGCGGCCATCTGCAGCGGGCTGTAGATGACGACATACAGCGAGAGCTGCTTGGCCCAGGTGGTGGCAATGCCGTCGGTGGAGCGCGTCTTCATGCCGAAGATGCCCGGCGTGTAGTCCATCGGCCCGGCGAGCAGGCGGGTGAACACCAGGTTGGCCTCGTGCTCCGGCGGATTGCCGGGCTGGCCCCAGGCGCTGAACTCCATGCCGCGCGCGCCTTCTCGGGTGATCCAGTTCGGATACGTGCGGCGCAGGCCGCTGTCCTTGATCGGCTCGTGCGGATTGACGGCGATATGGCGCTTCGCCGCCTCGGTCACCACCTTCAGGTGGTGGCGTGCCATGTCCTGGCCTTCGTGCCACGCATAGTGGCGCTTGCCGTCGGTGCCGGTGACCTTGGCCTGGCTGGCATCGGCCACATAGCCGGTCTTCACCGCCGGCACGCCGACGCGCTGGTACAGGTCGAACGCGGCATCGAGTTGCGACTCGTAGTGCGCGGCGTTGCCCGAGGTCTCGTGGTGGCCGATCAGCACCACGTTCTTCGAGCGGGCGTACCGGCTGAGCGCTTCGAGGTCGAAGTCGGGATACGACCTCGTGAAGCTGAAATCCTCGCCGTTGCCGAACCAGTCGCCGTCCCAGCCCACGTTCCAGCCTTCGACGAGCACGCCGCCGAAACCGTGCTTCGCGGCGAAATCGATGTGCTTGCGGACGTTCTCGTTGGTGGCGCCGTGCTTGGGGCCGGAGGCCCAGCTCTTCAGCTCCAGGTGCATCTCCCACCACACGCCGACGTACTTCATCGGCTTCACCCACGACACGTCGCCGAGCGCGTTGGGCTCGTTGAGGTTGAGGGTCAGGGACGACATCGCCAAACCGGCGGCGTCATCACTCAGAAGCAGCGTCCGCCAGGGCGTGTCGAACGGCGCGGCGCGCACCACCTTGCCTTCGCCGATGCCCGGTGTCAGGGCGGCTTTCAGCTTGCGGTCTTCGACGCGGGTCAGGTTCATGCCGCTGTAGTCGACCAGCGCGGCTTCGTGGATCGAGAGGTGGGTGCCGTCCTCGAACTTGAACGTGATCGGCGTCTGCGCATCGCCGACCTGCTGCACGGGCGTGCGGTGGTACAGGTATTCCTCGCGGTTCCATTCCCCGGCGGGAATCCACCACGCGGTCGCGTCACGGGCCAGCGAGAACTCGGTCAGCTCCTCGCTGATCTTCACCTGCTCCAGGCCGGGCTGCTTCGGGAAGCGGTAGCGGAAGCCGACGCCGTCGTCGAACACGCGGAACACCACGTCGAAGCTGCGGAAGGGCTTGGCCTTCTCCTTCAGCGTGACCGTCAGTTCGTTGTAGTGGTTGCGGATGAAGCGGCGCTCGCCCCAGGGCTGCTCCCACGTTTCGTCGAACGCGCGCGTACGCGGCTGCACGATCTCGATGTTGCGCTCGAACTTCGGCGCGTCCAGCAGCAGGAAGCCGAGCCGCGACGGTGTGATGACCGGCTGGCCCTTGCGCGATACCGCGTACGCGGGGCGGCCATCGTTGTCGGTGGACAGCTCGACGACGAGGGAACCGTCCGGCGAGGCGACGCGTGGGCCGGGACCGGCGTGCGCGGAGGCGGCGACGGCGAACACGACCGTCAGGGGCACGACAAACGTGGAGAGGAAACGGAGCATGCGACCCTCGCGATAGGCAGAGGGCCGCATCGTGCGTGGCGGGGCTCAGTGCGACAAGCGTCGCGGCATGAATACGTATGCAAGCGCCAGGTGCACCGGCAGCAGCAGGGCGATCCATGTCTGGTTGTATTGCAGCCGCAACGGCAGCCAGTGCAGGAACCACGCGCCCAGCGCACCCGCGCCGATGGCCACGAGCAACCAGCCGAACCAGCGCGGCGGCGTGCGGCGGCGCAGCACGGCAATTGCGCCGGGGATGAGCAGCACGCACAACGGATTGAGCAGCAGCAGATTGCGGTTCGCCCACGCGGCCCAGTGGTCGCTGAAACCCCACAGATAGACCAGCAGCGAGCCGCCGATGAAGCAGACGAGCCAGAACGGCAGCGCCACGGCGACGAGCGCGCGCGGCCAGCGTCGACCCGCCAGTGCGATGACGATCGCAACCAGCACGCCCGCACCCAGCCACGGCAGCCAGCGGCGGGGCGTCTCGACAGGCTCTGCCGCGATGCGGTGCGGCAGCAACTGCATCTCCGCCTGCACCAGCGGTCGACCCGCGGCATTCTTCGCCTCGCGCAGGCTGTCGGCGAGGCGCATCGGCACGAACGCTTCCTCCCATCGCGACATGGGCTTGTCCGCATTCGGACCCAGCCCGAGGTCGAAGCCCAGCCACATCCACGTCGCCGGCGAGGCGAGCCGCACGGCCTCGCTGCGGAACGTGTTGCCGCGCGAGCGTCCGGCCAGTTGGGATTTCAGCCGGCCACCGAGCGCGGCGTCCAGCGCGTCGCGCACCTGGGTGGAGCAGTTGGAGGTGAAGTAGTCGTAGCGGTAGCGCGCGTTCTCGGGCTTGGCCCGTTCGGCCAACGCATCGGCCAGCGCCTGCGCCTGCTCGGGCTCGATGTCCAGCCACTGCAGCGACACGCCGCGTCCGCTGTCGCGGTACTGCGTCAGGTCCTGCTCGAACGGCAGTGCGACCAGGTAATACATCATGTGGCCGCGGGCGAAGTTGCCAACGAAGTCCGCTTCGCCCGGATCGAAGAAGCCGAAGTTGTACGAGATCGCATCGCCGCTGGCGGGATCGATCACCACGATGGCGTTGTGGCCGAAGCGCTCGAAAAACACCTCGCCCGGCTGCATCGTCGCCACGCCGATCCGCGGTTGCGCCCATGCCGTCGCCGCCAGCAACCACAGTGCGCCCAGCAGCGCCAGGCGCGTGGCCGCGCTACGCATCGGCCAGCACGCCGACGTGGAAGGCGTGCACGCGCCGCGCATCGGCACGCGCCACGCGGAACATGAAGCGCCCGAGTGTCAGTTCCTCGCCGGTTTCCGGGAGGTGGCCGATGGCGGCGGTGACCAGGCCGCCGACCGTGTCGTATTCGTCGTCGAGGAAGTCGGCGCCGAAGCGCTCGTTGAAATCGGCGATCGGCGTCAAGGCATCCACGACGAACTGGCCGTCGGCCTGCGCCGCGATCAGTGCGGCACCGTCCTCGGCGTCATCGTGTTCGTCGTCGATCTCGCCGACGATCTGCTCCAGCACGTCCTCGATGGTCACCAGGCCCGCCACGCCGCCGTACTCGTCCACGACGATCGCCATGTGGTTGCGCGACAGCCGGAACTCCTTCAGCAGCAGGTTGAGCTTCTTGGATTCGGGAATGAGCACCGCGGGCCTCAGCAACTCGCGCACGCTGCCCGGGCCATTGTCGGCGACGACGCCGCGCAGCAGGTCCTTGGCCAGCAGGATGCCGAGGATCTCGTCCTTGTTCTCGCCATGCACCGGGAAGCGCGAATGGCCGGACTCCACCACATCCTTCATCAGGTCGAGGAAGCGCGCCTCCACCGGCAGCGAGACCATCTGCGCGCGCGGCACCATGACGTCGCCCACGGTCAGGTCAGCGACCGCGATGGCGCCTTCCATCATCTTCAGGGTGTCGCCCGCGATCAGGCCGTCGGACTGCGCATCGCGCAGGATGGCCACCAGATCGTCGCGTGTGCTGGGTTCGCCGGAAAACGCCGAGCTGAGGCGGTCCAGCCAGGTGCGCCGCTTCTCCGACGGTTTGTCGGAGCCATCCGGCGCGAGGGTACTGTCGTCTTCTGACATCTCTTCGGAAAGGTCGCCCGTGCGGGGCGTGGCGGCCAGTCTAACCCGGTTGGACCGCTGGCGCAGGCGCTTGGCCGGGGTCGGCAGGCGTGTCCGCGGGCTCGTCCTCCAGCAGGTCCAGGCTGTAACTGCAGCCGACGAGGGTCTTGCCCGGGTGCGACGACACGTTGCTGACGTTGAGCACCGCCGAGTCGATCATGACCTTACCGGTGTCCGGGTCGACGGTTTCCTCGCTGCGGACTTCCTTGCCGAACATCGCCTTCTCGGGCGTGTCGATGGCGGTCTCCAGCGCCAGTTGCCTGGCCAGGGGACGTGGATCGGGCAGGTCCAGCAGGGCGACCACGCCTCCGCCGGAAAACGCGATGTGGGCGGTCTGGTGCCCGAACACGCGGATCGGCGACGCCAGCCGGTATTCGGTCATGAACATGTTCGCCTGCGGCAACGGCTGCCAGCCCTGGGCGACCGCCTTCAACGGGTCTTCAAGCGCCGGCGCCAACGCCATGAGCCGGGCCAGGTCGCCACGGCATTCGATCAGGGCGGCGAGGTCGACGGATGCGTCCTGCGCGGTGGCGGACAGCGGGAGCAGCAGCGCCAGCAACGGGGCGGACAAGGACGTGCGACGCATGCGATCAGTCTTCCGCGTAGGGGTCGGCGATGCCGAGTTCGGCCAGGATCCCGCGCTCGAGCTGTTCCATGCATTCGGCTTCCTTGTCGTCCTCGTGGTCCCAGCCGAGCAGGTGCAGCGTCCCGTGCACGGTCATGTGGGCGTAATGCGCGGCGAGTGGCTTTTTCTGTTCCTTCGCTTCGCGCGCGACGACCGGCGCGCAGATCACCAGGTCGCCGAGCAGCGGCATCTTCACGCCCTTCGGCAGTTTGACGCCTTCCGCCATCTCCGCCGGGAAGCTCAGCACGTTGGTCGCATAGTCGCGCCCGCGGTAATGCCGGTTGAGCGCGCGGCCTTCCTTGCTGTCGACAATGCGGATGGCCAGGTCCGCCTCACGGATGCGGCCCTTCAGCGCCGCCGCCACCCACTTGCGGAAACTCACCGCGGACGGGATGCCGACACGCGGCAGGGCGTAGTTCACGGCGACTTCGAGGCGGACGGGACCTTGGGTCATGGGGTATGTCTCGGTAGAGTCGAGCCCGCTCGACTGCTCGTGGCGCCATCATCCTGCGGGGCAAAGCGGTCGGGCAAGCTCGACTGCGGTCGTCACGCGGCCGGTTCCGTCTCCGCGTCCTTGCCGTCGCGTGCATCGTAAGCCCGCACGATCTTCGCCACCAGCGGATGGCGCACGACGTCGCGACTGGTGAAGAAGTTGAACGAAATGCCGTCCACGCCACGCAGTACCTCCAGCGCGTCCTTCAGGCCGGATTTCTGGTGCTTGGGCAGGTCGATCTGGGTCAGGTCGCCGGTGACGACGGCGGTGCTCCCGTACCCGATGCGCGTCAGGAACATCTTCATCTGTTCGATGGTGGTGTTCTGCGCTTCGTCCAGGATCACGAACGCGTCGTTGAGCGTGCGGCCGCGCATGTAGGCCAGCGGCGCGATCTCGATGACGTTCTTCTCCAGCAGCTTGACCACCTTTTCCACGCCGAGCATCTCGTACAGCGCGTCATACAGCGGGCGCAGGTAGGGGTCGACCTTCTGGGTGAGGTCGCCGGGCAGGAAGCCGAGCTTCTCGCCGGCCTCCACCGCCGGGCGCACCAGGATCAGGCGCTGCACGCGCGATTCGTTCAATGCTTCGACGGCGCTGGCCACGGCCAGGAACGTCTTGCCGGTGCCGGCCGGACCGATGCCGAAGTTGATGTCGTGGGTGGCGATGGCATGCAGGTACTTGGCCTGGTTGGCGCCACGGCCGCGCACCGTGCCGCGCTTGACCTTGATGGCCACGTCCTGTGGCTCGTAGTCCTCGTCGGCGATGCGGTCGACGTTGGCGGCGTTCAGTCGCAGGTGGATGGCTTCGCTGTCGAAGGTCTCGCTGGCGGTTTCCTCGTACAGCGCATGCAGCAGCTTCTCTGCCGCCGCAGCGGACTTCTCCGGCCCGGTGACGCGGAAGATGGCGCCGCGGTTGGCGATCTCCACGCCCAGACGCAGCTCTATCTGGCGCAGGTGCGCATCGAACGGACCGGCCAGGTTGGCCAGGCGCTCGACGTTCTCAGGTTGCAGGGTGAATTCGTGGTGGCTGGGTGCGGTCATGGGGCAGGCAGGGGTCTCAAGGCGTGGCGCTAGTGACGGGTGTGCTCGTCCGCGTCGTCCACCGGCCACTGGTGGAAGACGTAGACCTCGTCGTCGACGAGGGCCTGGTCGAAGTGTTCCTCCTCCGGCGCGTCATGGCGCTCGATCCGCACGGGTTCGTCCTCCACGGCGACGACCTCCCATCCCTGTTCGCGGACGAAGGCGATGGCGCGATGCATCGGATCTGGCACGAAATCCGGGCGCAGGTAGCAGGTGACGAAGGCCCCGCCGGCTTCCACGAAATCAGGGCTGTCGGGCTGCGGACGGGCTTCAAGGGTGAACACCCACAGGCGCGGGCTGTCGGGGGAAATGGCGGCGATTCCGTTGGATACAAGGACGGGCGGCAGCGTAACCCGGCGGCGATGAGGCGGACCATCACGCGCCGCTCGTCGGATGTCGCTTGAAATTTAATTAAATAATAAATTAAATAAAGTCATGACCTCTTCAAAACCACCCAAGACCGACATGGCCGCCAACGGCACAACGACCGCCACGCCGCACAGGCGCGCGCGCGGCCGTCGCCCGACCGCCGAATCCGCCGATCTCCGCGAGACGCTGCTCAACGCCGCGCTGGGCTGCTTCGTCAGGAAGGGAATCGCCGCCAGCTCCCTGCGCGATATCGCCAGCGAAGCCCACGTGACCCCGGCGCTGGTGCACTACTACTTCGGTGACAAGGCCCAGTTGCAAGCGGCGGTCGTGGCCGAGCGGCTGCTGCCGGTGGTGGCGCAGATGCGCAAACCGGTGATGCAGGCGGGTGAGGGCGACGTGGCGGGGCTGGTGGCCGGGTTCGTGCAGGGCATCGGCGGCGTGGTCGCGCAGCATCCCTGGCTGCCGACCCTGTGGGTGCGCGAAATCCTGTGCGAGGGCGGCGCGCTGCGCGAGGTGATGATCGGCCAGGTCGGCCCGCTGCTCCCGAAGATGATGGCGGGTCGTTTCGCCGCCGCACAGCAGGCCGGACGACTCAACCCCGACCTCGATCCCCGCCTGCTGATGGTGTCGCTGATCGGGCTGACCATGTTCCCGATGGCGAGCGCACCGATCTGGCGCCAGTTGTTCGGCGCCGACGATATCGATTTCGACGACCTGCGCCGGCACACGCTGGTGCTGCTGGACCGCGGCCTGGAGCTCGACCATGCGAAATGAGCCGACCCGCGCGACCCTCGCGATCGCGCTGATGGTGCTGGCCGGCTGCAAGCCGGATGCGCCGCAGGCGCTCGGCACGCTGGAGTGGGACCGGGTGACGCTGCCGTCGCCGGTCGCCGAGAAGATCGTGCGCATCGACGTGCGCGAAGGCCAGCAGGTGGCCGCAGGCGCGCCGTTGCTGCAGCTCGAACTGGCGCGCACCCAGTCGCAACTGGCCGCCGCACAGGCGCAAGCCACGCAGAGTCGCGAAGCCCTGGCAGAACTGCGCGCCGGCCCGCGCGTCGAGGCCATCGCCCAGGCGCGTGCCAGCCTGGCCGCTGCGCAGGCACAAGTCCGGGATGCGGATGCCTATTACGCGCGCCTGCAACCGCTGGGACGCCAGCGCCTGGTGGCGGCCTCCGAGGTGGATCGTGCGCGCGCGGCATCGCAGAGCGCACAGGCGCAGGTGCGCGCGGCGCAGGCTGCGTTGCTGGAACTGGAGCACGGCACGCGCGTCGAGCAGGTCGCCCAAGGCGAGGCCGCCGTCGCTTCGGCGGATGCACAGGCGCGTGTGCAGGCGGTGACACTGGAAAAGCTCACCATCGTCGCGCCACGTGCGGGCCGCATCGACAGCCTTCCTTACAAGCTGGGTGACCAAGCCCCGGTCGGTGCGCCCCTCGCAGTCATGCTGGTCGGCGACGCGCCGTATGCGCGCGTGTACCTGCCGCAGGCGTTGCGCAACCGGCTGAAAGTCGGCGATACGCTGCGCGTGCGCCTGGAGGGCGAGGCCGCAATCCACGAAGGCCGCGTGCGGATGATCCGCAGCGAGCCCAGCTTCACGCCGTACTTCGCGCTGACCGGCCAGGACGCCGCGCGCCTGAGTTATCTCGCTGAAATCAGCCTGGGCAAGGACGCCGCCAGCCTGCCAGTGGGCGCGCCCCTGCAGGTGGTGTCCGATGGCGACGAATGACCAGGGACTGGCGATCCGCGTCCGCGGGCTGACCAAGCGCTTCGGTGCGTTGGTCGCGGTGAACGACGTCGACCTCGACGTGCCCCGTCGGAACGTCTATGGCTTCCTTGGGCCGAATGGTTCCGGCAAATCCACGACCATCCGGATGCTGTGCGGCTTGCTGACACCGACCGCGGGCGACATCGAAGTACTGGGCCTGCGTATCCCGGATCAAGCCGAGCAACTGCGCACGCGGATCGGCTACATGACGCAGAAGTTCTCGCTGTTCGAAGACCTCACTGTCCGCGAGAACCTCGAGTTCCTCGCCGCGGTGCAGGACATCCCGCGTGCGCAGGCGCGGCGTCGCATCGATGAACTGGTCGAGCAGTACCACTTCCAGGACCGGCAGAAGCAACTGGCCGGCACGATGAGCGGGGGGCAGAAGCAGCGCCTCGCGCTCGCGGGTGCTGTGATCCATTCGCCGGAGCTGCTGTTCCTCGATGAACCGACCAGCGCGGTCGATCCCGAATCGCGCCGCGATTTCTGGGAAAAGCTCTTCGAGCTCGCCGACGCCGGCACCACGCTGCTGGTGTCCACGCACTACATGGACGAGGCCGAGCGCTGCCATCGCATCGCCATCCTCGATCGTGGGGTGCTGGTGGCGGACGGCACGCCCGATGCGCTGACGGGGGAGCTCGCCGGACGCACGCTGGTCGTGGAAGCGCCGGAGCCGCGCCAGGCGCAGAAAGTCCTCGTCGGCCTGCCCGGCGTGATCAGCGTGGCGCAGATCGGCAACGTGCTGCGCGTGCTGCTGGCCGAGAATGGACAGGCCGCGGACCGCATCGCACAGGGCCTGCGCACGGCTGGCATCAGCGCGGAGGTGTCGGCGGCGCAGGCCAATCTGGAAGACGTGTTCGTCTCCGCCACGCGCGGCCAGCCGGCGCGCGAGGAGGCCGCATGAAGTCCCGCCGCCTGATGGCCGTGATGGTGAAGGAACTGCGGCAGATGCGGCGCGACCGCATCACGCTGGCAATGATCGTGGGCATCCCGGTGATGCAGTTGCTGTTGTTCGGTTACGCGATCAACACCAACCTGCGCGACCTGTCCGCCGGCATCGCCGACCAGTCGCGCACGGCCGCGTCGCGCGCGCTGGTGATGGATATCGTCGCCACCGGCGTGGTCACCCCGACGAAGGAAGCTGCGACGCCGCAGGAACTCGTGCAGGCGATGCGCCGGGGCGAGATCAGCATCGGCGTGGTGATCCCGCCGGACTACGAGCGCCGCCGTGCGGAAGGCCGCGAAGCCGTGCAGATCTTCGTCGACGGCAGCGACAACGCCGTGCAGAGCGCGGCCGCGCAACTGGCGCAGATGCCGCTGGACGGCAGCAGTAGCCCGCTGGCGACGCGCACGATCAGCGTGGTCGGCTTCTACAACCCGCAGCGGCGCTCGGCGGTGAACATCGTGCCGGGGCTGATCGGCGTGATCCTGACGATGACGATGGTGCTGTTCACCGGCGTGGCCATCGTGCGCGAACGCGAGCGCGGCAACATGGAACTGCTGATCGCCACGCCCGTCAGCAGCGCGGAACTGATGATCGGCAAGGTGTTGCCCTACGTGGCCATCGGTTTCGTCCAGACCACGGTGGTGCTGGCGCTGGGCATGTGGCTGTTCCAGGTGCCGCTGGGTGGCAGCCTGCTGCACGTGTACATCGCCGCCTGCCTGCTGATCGTCGCGAACCTGACGCTCGGCCTGCTGATCTCCACCGGCGCCAAATCGCAGTTCCAGGCGATGCAGATGACGTTCTTCATCTTCCTGCCATCGATCCTGCTGTCCGGCTTCATGTTCCCGTTCGCCGGCATGCCGCAGGTCGTGCAGTGGATCGCCGAGGCGCTGCCGCTGACCCATTTCCTTCGCCTGATCCGCGGCGTGATGCTGCGCGGCGCCAGCCTGTGGGAGCTGTGGCCGGATGTGCTCGCGTTGTTGGCCTTCACCACGGTGATGATGACGGCGGCGATCCTGCGGTTCCGCAAGCGGCTGGACTGATAGGCTGGCGACCTTCCGGCAAGAGGGGCGAGCGATGGACGACGCAGCGATCGGTGCGGTGGTGGATGCCATGTACGCGATGATCTCGGGTCCGGCGGGTCCGCGCGACTGGTCGACGCAGGACGATGTCTTCCATCCCGACTGCCGCCAGATCCGCACGGGCGTGGATGCGCAGGGAACGCCATGGCGGCTGTCTTTCTCGCTGGCGGAATACCGTGCCAACGCCGACGCTATGCTGGCTGAGATGGATTTCTTCGAGGTGGAGACCGGGCGCGAGATCCGCGTGTTCGGCAACATCGCCCACGTCTGGAGCGCCTACGAGGCCCGCCACGCGCCCGGCGATGCGGTGGCGGAACGCCGCGGCATCAACAGCATCCAAAGGATGGCTGGAAGATCATCCACATGATCTGGGACAACGAGCGCGACGGCGTGCCCCTGCCTGCCGTCGGCTGAGGTGCGACGTCAGTCGGTGCCGGCGATGCGGCCGCGCAGCGAATTGGTCAGCGCTTCCGTGATCACTACGTCGACGAACTGGCCGATCAGGCGTGGATGGCCGGGGAAGTTCACCGAGCGCATGTTCTCGGTCTTGCCGGTCAGCTCGGTCGGGTTCTTCTTCGACGGGCCTTCCACCAGCACCGACTGCACCGTGCCCACCATGCGTTGCGAGATGCCCGCGGCGTAGGCGTTGATGTGCTGCTGCAGGCGCTCCAGGCGCGCATGCTTCACGGCGTCCGGCGTGTCGTCTTCCAGGTCCGCGGCGGGCGTACCAGGGCGACGCGAGTAGATGAAGCTGAAGCTCTGGTCGAAGCCGACATCCTCGAGCAGCTTCATCGTCTTCTCGAAATCGGCATCGGTTTCGCCGGGGAAGCCGACGATGAAATCCGAGCTGATCGAGATGTCGGGCCGCACCGCGCGCAGCTTGCGGATCTTCTGCTTGAACTCGAGCGCGGTGTAGCCGCGCTTCATCGCCGAGAGGATACGGTCGCTGCCCGCCTGCACCGGCAGGTGCAGGAAGTTGGCCAGTTGCGGCACGTCGCGGTAGGCATCCACCAGCGAGTCGCTGAACTCCAGCGGGTGCGAGGTGGTGAAGCGGATGCGGCCGACGCCGTCGATCTCAGCGATGGTGCGGATCAGCAGGCCCAGGTCGGCGACCTCACCGTCGCCATAGGGGCCGCGGTACGCGTTGACGTTCTGGCCGAGCAGGTTGATCTCGCGCACGCCTTGCGCGGCGAGCTGCGCCACTTCCACCAGCACGTCCTCGAACGGCCGACTGACTTCCGTGCCGCGGGTGTAGGGCACGACGCAGAACGAGCAGTACTTCGAGCAGCCTTCCATGATCGACACGAACGCGGAAGGACCTTCGGCGCGCGGCTCGGGCAGGCGGTCGAACTTCTCGATTTCGGGGAAGCTGATGTCCACCTGCGGCTTGTTCTGTTCGCGGCGGGCGCGGATCAGTTCCGGCAGGCGGTGCAGGGTCTGCGGGCCGAACACCAGGTCCACGTAAGGCGCGCGCTTGACGATCGCCTCGCCTTCCTGGGAGGCCACGCAGCCGCCGACGCCGATGATGACGTCGCGGCCGCCGGCCTTCAGCGCCTTCCAGCGGCCGAGCTGGCTGAAGACCTTCTCCTGCGCCTTCTCGCGAATGGAGCAGGTGTTGACCAGCACCACGTCCGCTTCCTCGGGGTTGTCGGTCAGCTCGAGACCGTCGGAGGCGGCGAGCACATCGGCCATCTTGGCCGAGTCGTACTCGTTCATCTGGCACCCGTGGGTCTTGATGTACAGCTTGCCGCGCACCTGATCGGGCGCGCGGGCGCGGCCAACGGGCAGGGGGACGAGTGCGGGGTCGGTCACGGCAGGGCCGGCCGTGGTCGGCAGTGCGGGGGCTTGCGTCCCGGTCATGGCGCTTAATCCAGTCGGGTGGGGCGGGCAGGGCCGCGTAGTTTACGCGCTGGGGGCGGCCGGAACCCGTACCGGATGGCGTTGATAGCGGGTAACAGGCCATCCCTGGCCGCCGTGCCGCCGGCTGTTGGAACTCCGACCGGCCGCACAGATTGGAGGAACCCTTTGTTGGACAAGGACTTGGCAATCCCTCGGGAATTCGGGACACTGCGCGGCATGAGGGGGACTCTGACGCTTCTGGCCGTGCTGGCCGCGTTGACCGCACTGCCGGCCAGCGCGGGCACGCTGTACAAGTGCACCGGCGCCGACGGCGTGCCGGCGTATGTCAGCAAGCGCGTCAGTGGTTCCAGTTGCGAAGTCGTGAGCCGCTACACGCCCGAACGCAGTCGCCCGACCCAGGTCGCCTCCGTGTCCCGGCCCGCCGAGGCAACGCCGGCCATCGGCGCCGCCGTCTCGCCCGCCCTGTCGGATTCCGCCAGTGCCATCGTCCCGGCCGCCGTCCCGGCGCCGGCGCCTGCCGCGACCGGTCCGCGCCGCGTGGTCAGCGGACAGGTCTATTCGTACATCAAGGACGGCGTCCGTCATTACACCAGCGCGCGCCCGCAGGGCGGCACGCAGGTGGCCAGCCTGCGCACCATCAAGTACAGCTACATCGAAACGTGCTTCGCCTGCGGCAACCCCGGCGTCGACTTCGGCCGGCTGCGGCTGAACACCTCCGCCTATCAGGCCGAAATCGCTGCGGCATCGCGCGAGTTCGGCGTGGAGGAGGCCATCCTGCGCGCGATCATGCACGCCGAGTCGTCCTACAACCCGATGGCGCTGTCGCATGCGGGTGCCCAGGGCCTGATGCAGCTGATGCCGGCCACGGCGCGCCGGTTCGGCGTGGCCGACTCCTACAATGCCGGCCAGAACATCCGCGGTGGCGCGCAGTACCTGTCCTGGCTGCTCAAGCGCTTCAATGGAAACCTGACGCTTGCGGCCGCCGGCTACAACGCAGGCGAAGGCGCAGTGGACCGCCATGGCGGCGTCCCGCCGTACAAGGAAACCCAGCGCTACGTGCAGCGCGTCGCCGTGCTGGCCGACCGCTACCGCCAGGCGGTCGCCGCGCGTTGAGTCGTGGCGGGCGCCTCGGGCGCACGCAAGCCATTGATTCCACGGCAGCCGTTGTCGGCCCATTAAGCCATCCGTTACACTTTGCCGTCTTTTGCGGCCCGCGTCCGTGTCTGGGTGCGGCCTTGGCAGCCTTTTTTGCTACCTGATTGTTTTGCGGAGTGCCGGATGGCCATCGATGGGGTCAATGGGCCTGTGAATACGGGCCGACGCCGGTTCCTGACTGCGACCACCGCGGTGGTGGGTGCAGTGGGTGCCGGCATTGCAGCTGTACCTTTTATCAAGTCGTGGAATCCGAGCGCCCGGGCCAAGCTGGCCGGTGCTCCGGTGACTGCCGATCTCACCGGCCTGCAGGAAGGCCAGCGTCTGATCCTGGAATGGCGCGGCCAGCCGATCTGGATCGTCAAGCGTTCCAAGGCGATCCTGGATGCGCTGCCGACGCTGGATGCGAACCTGCGCGACCCGCAGTCCACCAACAAGGACCAGCAGCCGTCGTACATCACCGGCGAGACGCGCTCGCTGAAGCCTGAAGTCTCCGTGCTGGTCGGCCTGTGCACGCACTTGGGCTGCTCGCCGGAAATGGCCGCCGAGATCAAGCCCGAGCCGTACGATCCGAACTGGAAGGGCGGCTACTTCTGCCCCTGCCACAAGTCGCGCTTCGACATGGCCGGCCGCGTGTTCCAGGGCGTGCCCGCACCCACCAACCTGGTGGTGCCGCCGCACTTCTACCAGGACGACAACACCATCGTGATCGGCCTCGATCCGCAAGGGGGCGCGTAAGCCATGGCGAACATCATCACCCGCGCCGCCGATGGCGTAGTGGACTGGTTCAACGCGCGCGCGCCGGGCTTCATGCCCGTGTACCGCAAGCACATGAGCGAGTACTACGCGCCAAAGAACTTCAACATCTGGTACATCTTCGGCGTGCTGTCGATCGTGGTGCTGGTCAACCAGATCCTGACCGGCATCTTCCTGACGATGCACTTCAAGCCGAGCGCGGCGGAAGCCTTCGCCTCGGTCGAATACATCATGCGCGACGTGGAGTGGGGCTGGCTGATCCGCTACATGCACAGCACCGGCGCGTCGCTGTTCTTCATCGTCGTCTACATCCACATGTTCCGCGGCCTGATGTACGGCTCGTACCAGAAGCCGCGCGAACTGGTGTGGATCCTCGGCATGCTGATCTACCTGGTGCTGATGGCCGAAGCCTTCCTGGGCTACGTGCTGCCGTGGGGCCAGATGTCGTTCTGGGGAGCCAAGGTCATCATCTCGCTGTTCGGCGCCATCCCGGTGATCGGCAACGGCCTGACCGAGTGGATCATGGGCGACTACCTGCCCAGCGATGCCACGCTCAACCGCTTCTTCGCGCTGCATGTCATCGCGCTGCCACTGGTCCTGCTGCTGCTCGTGGTGCTGCACATCTTCGCCCTGCACGAAGTCGGCTCGAACAACCCCGACGGCGTCGAGATCAAGAAGGGGCCGAAGGGCAACCGCTGGTCGCCCACCGCCCCGGCGGACGGCGTGCCGTTCCATCCGTACTACACGGTCAAGGACGGGTTCTACGTCGGTTGCTTCCTGATCCTGGCGGCCTTCATCGTGTTCTTCGCGCCGGCCATGGGCGGCTGGTTCCTGGAGCACGACAACTTCAGCGAAGCGAACAAGCTGGTCACCCCGGCGCATATCAAGCCGGTGTGGTACTACACGCCCTACTACGCCATGTTGCGCGTGGTGCCCAACAAGCTGGGCGGCGTGCTGGTGATGTTCGGCGCCATCGCGATCCTGTTCCTGGTGCCCTGGCTGGACCGCGCCAAGGTCAAGTCCTACCGCTACCGCGGCGTGCTGTCGAAAGTGCTGCTGGGCCTGTTCGCGATCAGCTTCGTCTGGTTGGGCAAGATCGGTGCGGGCCCGGGTACGGATCCGGTGGAAACCATCATCGGCCGCTTCCTGACCGGCTTCTATTTCCTGTTCTTCCTGACCATGCCGATCTGGACCAAGATCGACAAGACCAAGCCAGTGCCCGAGCGGGTGACGACGCATGACTAAGACTTTCGCCTCTCGCCTAGCTGTGTTCGCCAGCGGGTTGCTGATCTCGTTCTCCGCGTTCGCCGCCGAAGGCGGCGCCACGCTGCAGGCCGGCAACGACCTGGGTGACCGCGCGTCGCTGCAGCGCGGTGCGCAGCTGTACATGAATTACTGCGCCGGCTGCCACTCGCTGAAGTACATGCGCTACTCGCGCATCGCCGACGACCTGGGCCTGACCGAAGACGAGGTGATGAACAACCTCAACTTCACCGGCGCCAAGTTCGGCGAACAGGTGCAGGTGTCCATGCCGGCCGCGGGTGGCGAGAAGTGGTTCGGCAAGATGCCGCCGGACCTGAGCGTCATCTCCCGCGTGCGTGGCAGTGACTGGATCTATACCTACCTGAAGTCGTTCTACCTGGACGAATCGCGTCCGCTGGGCTGGAACAACAAGCTGTTCCCCAACGCCTCCATGCCCAACCCGCTGTGGGAGCTGCAGGGCCTGCAGCACGCCGAATTCGGTCCGGTCGATCCGGCCACCGGCGAGCGCCATGTGGAAAGCCTTAAGGTGACGCAGGCCGGCCGGCAGGACGCGCGTGAGTTCGACCAGACTGCGCGCGACATCACCAACTTCCTGGAGTATGTCGGCGAGCCGGCGGCCCTGAAGCGCCAGAGCATCGGCGTGTGGGTGATCCTGTTCCTGGCGGCACTCACGTTCCTGGCCTACCTCCTGAAGGAGGAGTACTGGAAGGACGTCCACTAAGGACGCCGCATCTGCCGCCACGGCGCGGGCACACGCCCGCGCCGTAGACGGAGTTGCCGGGCATTGGGGTTGCTTGGCTTTTTCCGGCGGGGATTGCACACTCAGGGACCGGGGCGACCTTCGGCAAGGGGCCGACGGCGTCGGTGCGATCGGCGGATTCCGGTCGTCGGAGAGCCGTGAATGGCTGCGAGCCCACGTATGCGCAATACACTGACGTTGTTTTCCTCCACCGATGACGTGCTCTGCCACCGCGTGCGGCTGGTGCTCGCCGCGAAGGGCGTGAGCTACGACCTGGTGCCGGTGGATCCGCAGAACCCGCCTGAAGACCTCATCGATCTGAATCCCTACCATTCCGTGCCCACGCTGGTGGAGCGCGATCTGGTGCTCTACGCCGCGTCGGTGGTCAGTGAATACCTCGACGAGCGCTATCCGCATCCGCCGCTGATGCCGGTGGATCCGCTTTCCCGCGCCCGTCTGCGCCTCGCCATGCTGCGCATCGAGCACGACTGGGTGCCGCAGGTGCAGGCCATCCAGCTGGGCAACAAGCAGCAGGCGGAAGCCGGTCGCAAGCGCCTGAAGGAACTCCTGACGGCGTCCGTGCCGCTGTTCAAGGCGAGCAAGTTCTTCCTCAATCCCGAGATGAGCCTGGCCGACTGCGCCATGGCGCCGATCATCTGGCGCCTGCCGTCGCTGGACGTGCCGCTGCCCAAGGACGGCAAGGCGATCGAGGACTATGGCAACCGTATCTTCCGGCACCCCGGCTTCCTGCGCAGCCTGACGGATGCGGAGAAGAAGCTGCGCGAAATCCCGGCCTGACCGGCTGCCGTGCAGGATCAGGCCGACGCGATGCGATTGGCTGCCGAGAAGTGAAATGACCGACGCCTCTTCCCGCATGACCAGCCATCGCCCGTACCTGTTGCGGGCCCTGAACGAGTGGATCGCCGACAACGGCATGACGCCGCACCTGCTGGTCGACGCGACGATGGCCGGCGTGCAGGTGCCCGCCAGCGCGGTAAAGGAAGGCAAGGTGGTGTTGAACATCGCCGAGCGCGCCGTGGTGCGGTTGATGATCGACAACGATGCGGTCAGCTTCACCGCCCGCTTCGGCGGCGTGAGCTACGCGGTCCATGTGCCGATCAGCGCGGTGCTGGCGATCTATTCGCGCGAGACAGGGCAGGGCATGGCGCTGCCGGACGACGTCCCGCACGACGCGGAGGCGAGCGGCGACCACGAGGATGCCGCGCATGCACAGGACTCGCCCCCCGATGACGACACCCCGCCGCCCGGTGGCGGCAAGCGTCCGCCGTTCCTGCGCGTGGTGAAGTAAGTCCGTTGCGTCGGGCGTCCGCCGTCTGCGGCGGTCAGTGCCGCTCGATCGACGTCACCGACGGGGTGACCGGTCCGACGAAGGCGACCAGCTGCCCCTTGCGCAGCACCAGGCGTCCGACATGGCGGTCGATGCCGTCGTGCGAGTACTCGAAGCGGAAGCTGCGTTCGAAGCCCAGCCACCCATCCTCGCCCCGGCGCAGGCGCCACCCGCTGGCATGCACGCTCTGGTCGAGCCAGATGACCCCGGCAGCTTCGCAGGCGTTCCGCCCCAGCGCGATCGCGCGCTCGGCCGCCGCGCGCGCCGCATTCCAGTAGGCGAAGGCGGCGCCGGCCGCGATCAGCCACAGCAGGGCGCTCAGCGGCGACATGCCGGCCTCACGGTGCGGGACCGAGTTTCATCGACAGGTCGATGGCGTGCACGTGCTTGGTCAGGCCGCCGATCGACACGAAGTCGACACCGTCGTCAGCGATGCTCCGCAGCGTGGTCAGGTCGACGCCGCCCGACACCTCCAGCGGAATGCGGCCCGCATAGGGAGCCGCCTTCGCGCGGCGGACGGCTTCCCGACGCGCATCGGCGTCGAAGTCGTCGATCAGGATGCGTTCGCAGCCCTCGGACAGTGCTTCGTCGAGCTGCGCCAGGGTTTCCACTTCCACGATCAGCGGCAACGACGGCTGCGCCTGGCGAGCGGTGCGTATTGCGGCGGCCAGCGATCCGGCGGCACGCACATGGTTCTCCTTGAGCATCACCGCATCGTAGAGACCGATGCGATGGTTCCTTCCACCGCCGCAGAGGACCGCGTACTTCTGCGCCAACCGCAAGCCCGGCAGCGTCTTGCGCGTATCCAGGACGGTGCACCCCGTACCCCGCACCGCGTCGACATATGCGGCGGTGGCGGTGGCGGTGCCGCTGAGGGTCTGCATGAAATTCAGCGAAGAACGTTCGGCAGTGACGAGCGCGCGCGTGCGCCCGGCGAGCGTGGCGAGCACGGTGCCGGGCTGCACCCGGTCGCCGTCCCGCACGCGCCAGTCGATGCGGACCTCCGGATCGAGTGCGCGATGGCAGGCCTCGAACCACGGACTGCCCGCCACGATGGCTGCCTCCTTGCAGAGCAGGTAAGCGATGTCGGCGGCGTCGGGCAGCAGGGCGGCGGTGACATCGCCACTGCCGATGTCCTCGGCCAGCGCGCGGGCCACATCCGACGCGATGGCATCCGCGGGCGGCGGCGTCGGGCGCGTGCTCATCGCGAGGGGAAGTCCCCCGCCTGCGCGGTGGCGATCGCCTCCTCGGCCAGCAGCACGGGAATGCCGTCCTCGACGCGATACACGGTCTTGCGGTCATGCGTGACGAGCGCTTCGCGCAGCGGCTCGGCCTGCGTGGTGTCGTCGGCGCGCTTGACGTGTCCCTCGCCGATGGCGCGGTTGAGCGCTTCCAGCCCGCGCGCTTCGAGCATGGCCAAGGGCTGGCGGGTGGCGGGGCAGCAGAGAAGGTCGAGCAGTTTGCGGTCCATGTGGGGACTCGATCAGCGGTTCGGTCAGGAGGGTAGAATACGTCTTTGCGACAGAGGACGGCCATGACCGCCAGTGCTTCCCGCCCCATCGTGGGCATCGTGATGGGTTCCCGGTCCGATTGGGAGACCATGCAGCACGCTGCGCAGAAGCTGGATGCGCTCGGCGTTCCTTACGAGGTGAGAGTGGTCTCGGCGCATCGGACTCCGGACGTGCTGTTCTCTTACGCTGACGAAGCCGCCTCGCGCGGGTTGCGCGCCATCATCGCCGGTGCAGGCGGCGCCGCCCATCTGCCGGGCATGCTCGCCGCGAAGACCGCAGTGCCGGTGCTGGGTGTACCCGTGCAGTCGAAGGCACTCAACGGCATGGACTCGCTGTTGTCCATCGTGCAGATGCCGGCGGGCATTCCGGTGGCGACCTTCGCCATCGGCAATGCCGGGGCAGCGAATGCCGGCCTGTTCGCCGCGGCGCTGCTGGCGCCGGAGCATCCGGCCATCGGTGCCGCGCTCGCGGCGTTCCGCAGCCGCCAGACCAACGACGTGATGGCGCACGACGATCCGCGCCAGCCGCTATGACGACCGTCGGCATCCTGGGCGGTGGGCAACTGGCGCGTATGCTGGCGCTGTCCGGCGCGCCACTGGGCTTGCGCTTTCTCGTGATGGATACCGCCGCGGATGCGTGCGCCGGCCAGTTCGCCCCGCTACTGGTGGGCGACTATCGTGACGAAGCGGCGTTGGCCGAATTCGCTTCGAAAGTCGACGTGGCCACCTTCGACTTCGAGAACGTGCCCGCGGAGAGCGCGGAGTGGCTAGCCGGCCGCGTACCGGTGTTCCCCAATCCGCGCGCGCTGGCGGTGGCGCAGGATCGCCTGGTCGAGAAGAGCCTGTTCCGCGATCTGGGGATTCCGGTCGGCGACTTCGCCGATGTCGGCAGCCTCGAGATACTGCGCCGCGAGGTCGAACGACTCGGAGGCGCGTGCATTCTCAAGACGCGTCGCCTGGGCTATGACGGCAAGGGACAGTTCCGCATCAAGTCGCCGGCGGACGTGGATGCGGCGTGGAAGGCATTGGGGACGCAGGCAGGGACCGTCGGCCTGATCGTCGAAGCCTTCATCCCGTTCGAGCGGGAGCTGTCCGTGGTCGCCGTGCGTAGCCGCGATGGCGAATTCCGCACTTGGCCGTTGACCGAAAACTGGCATGTCGACGGCGTGCTGTCGGCCAGCCTGGCGCCGGCACGCGTCGATGCGGCACTCGCCGAAGCGGCATGTGCGCACGCACGGCGGTTGGCGGAGTCGCTCGACTACGTGGGCGTGTTCGCGCTCGAACTGTTCTACCGGAACGGCGAACTGCTCGCCAACGAGATGGCGCCGCGTGTACACAACTCCGGCCACTGGACCATCGAAGGTGCGGAGACGTCGCAGTTCCAGAACCATCTGCGCGCCGTGCTGGGCCTGCCACTCGGCGACACCCGCGTGCTGGGCCACGCCTGCATGTTGAACTGGATCGGTGAGATGCCGGAGGCGTCGTCCGTACTCCAGGAGGCCGGCGGCCACTGGCACGACTACGGGAAGGAGCCGCGGGAGGGGCGCAAGGTGGGCCACGCCACGGTCCGCGCCGACGATGCCGCATCGCTCGCCCACGCCTTGGCCCGCATCGGTGTCGCACTCGAGCGCCAGGCGCAGGTGGCGCCGGTCATTGCGCGCCTGACCGGCTGACGCGGGCGATCATCGGCGGGAAACGCAGAACGGCCGGATCATCCGGCCGTTCTGATGTGTGCGGCATCGCGCCTCAGCGACAGCGGCCGAAGCGGTCGGGCGACGCGCCCGGTCCGCCCTTCGGGCCGGGCGGATTCTCCCAGTTGGTACCACGGCCGCCGTGCGGTCCCGGCGGGTTGTTGTCGAGGTCCAGCCAACAACGCCTGGCCTGGTTCCACAGGCCGTAGCGGGGATGCCAATAGCCGTACTGGGGATTGAAGTAGTAGCCGTTCTTCCCCACGACGAACTCGTAGCGCTTGCCGCCGTGCCGGTACCAGCGGCGATCGGGCGACGCGCCCGGGCCGCCCTTCCAGCCGGGCGGATTCTCCCAGTTGGTGCCGCGGCCGCCGGCCGGGCCGGGCGGATTGTTGTCGCGGTCGCGTGGCGCCGCGTCGGCGTTCGCCGACATCGCCAGCAGGACGGTGAGCAGGGATCCAGCCAATCCGTAACGCAGTGCCATGGTGTTCTCCTCGGGGTTGGGACCACGGCTCCTGGAACGCCCGCGCACGCGCCGTTGTTGACGCGTGGCCTCGCCGCATTCATCGGCCAGCCAGCGTCGCGAAAAAAAAACGGCCGGGTTTCCCCGGCCGTTTCCGAAGCGTGCAGGCGCCCGCGATCAGCGCAGGTTGCCGGCCACGAAGTCCCAGTTGACCAGGGCCCAGAACGATTCAACGTACTTCGGCCGCGCGTTGCGATAATCGATGTAGTAGGCGTGCTCCCACACGTCGATCGTCAGCAGCGGCTTGTCTTCGCCCGTCAGCGGGGTGGCCGCATTCGACGTGCTGGCCAGCGCCAGCGAACCGTCCGGACGCTGCACCAGCCAGCCCCAGCCGGAACCGAAGGTGCCGATGGCGGTCTTGGTGAACTCTTCCTTGAACTTCGCGAAATCTCCGAACGCCTTGTTGATCAGTTCGCCCAGTTTGCCGCCTGGCTCGCCGCCGCCGTTGGGCTTCAGGCAGTTCCAGTAGAAGGTGTGGTTCCACACCTGCGCGGCGTTGTTGAACATGCCGCCCTGCGACTTGCGCACGATGTCCTCGAGCGATGCATCGGCGAACTCGGTGCCCTCGATCAGCTTGTTGAGGTTGTCGACGTAGGTCTTGTGATGCTTGCCGTAGTGGAAGTCGATCGTTTCGCCGGAAATGTGCGGCTCCAGCGCGGTGCGGTCGTAGGGCAGGGGGGGCAGTTCGATGGCCATGGCTCGGTTCCTTACGCTAGGCGGGTCAAAGGGGGATGCCCGGCATCGGTGGGCGATGCAAAGGCTTACACTATGCAATCCGCAGGCGCAGCCGGCGGAACGGACCGAAAGTGTACCCGACGGTGGTTGCCAAACCGTCAAGGAAGGAGAAATCAGCATGCCGGTGATGGAACGCATCCAGGCCGAAGTGGATGGCCACCCGATCGTCCTTTTCATGAAGGGCACGCCGCAGTTCCCGATGTGCGGTTTCTCCAGCCGTGCCGTGCATGCGCTGCGCGATGCCGGTGCCGAACACCTGCACGTCATCAACGTGCTGGAGGAGCCGGAGATCCGTGCGAACCTGCCGCGCTTCTCCAATTGGCCGACCTTTCCCCAGCTCTTCATCAATGGCGAACTGATCGGCGGCTGCGACATCACCCTGGAACTGCACGAATCCGGAGAGTTGCGGCGGATCGTGACCGAGGCCTTCGCTCCGTGAGTCTGGTCGGCCTCCCCACGCGCGCGCCGCGTGCGCTCGATCAGCGCGTCGTGCTGGTCAGCGGTGCCCATGGTGGCCTGGGCAGTGCCGCAGCGGTGGCGTGTGCTGAGGCGGGCGCCACCGTGGTACTGCTCGGACGCAAGGTGCCCAAGTTGAACCGCGTGTACGACGCGGTGGCCCAAGTCGGTGCGGAACCGCTGCTTTACCCGCTGGACCTCGAAGGTGCCACGCCCGACGACTATGCAGAACTCGCCGATCGCCTGCATGCCGGCTTGGGCCGGCTGGACGGCGTGCTGCATTGCGCGGCCGAGTTCAAGGGGCTGACCCCGCTCGAACACACCGATCCGGCGGCATTCGCGCGCGTCGTGCATGTGAACCTCACTGCGCCCTGGTGGCTGTCGCAGGCCTGCCTGCCCCTGCTCAAGCAGTCGGCCGACGCGGCTGTGGTCTTCAGTGTCGACGACCTGTCGCGTGTCGGGCAGGCCTATTGGGGCGCTTACGGCGTGGCCGAGCATGCGCTGACATCGCTGGTCGGCATGCTGCATGCCGAACTGGCCACCAGCCCCGTGCGGGTGTCCGCGCTGCAGCCGGGGCCGATGCGCACCGGGCTCCGCGCGCGCGCGTACGCCGACGACACCGACGCGCAGGCGTGCGAGGCGAAGGAATACGCCTCCGCCTGTGTCACCCTGCTGTCATCGGCAGGCGCCACGCACAGGGGGCAGATATGGAAGGTACGGGCATGACCGTCCTGTCGGCGGCCCTGCTGCTGTTCCTGATCCTGGATCCGCTGGGCAACGTCCCGGTGTTCCTCAGCGTGCTCAAGCCGCTGCCGCCGCGTCGCCAGCGCATCGTCGTGGTGCGCGAACTGCTGATCGCGCTCGCTGTACTCATGCTGTTCCTGTGGTGCGGCAAGTACGCGCTCGAAATGATGCACCTGCGGCAGGAGTCGGTGGCGATCGCCGGCGGCATCGTGCTGTTCCTGATCGGCGTGCGGATGATCTTCCCGCGTCCCGAAGGGTTGATGGGCGAACTCCCCGGCGGCGAGCCTTTCATCGTGCCGCTGGCCATCCCGCTGGTGGCCGGCCCCTCGGGCATGGCCGCCGTGATGCTGATGGGCAGCAACGACCCGTCCCGTCTTGGCGACTGGAGCCTGGCCCTGTTGCTGGCCTGGGGTGCCACCGCGGTGATCCTGTTCTCCGCGACCGTGCTGTACAAGTGGCTGGGCAGGAGCGTGCTGACCGCGATCGAGCGGCTAATGGGCATGCTTCTGGTCGCCATTTCCGTCCAAATGGTGCTCGATGGGGTGGGCACCTACCTGAAGTTGACCCCGCCCAACATCTGATGACGGCGGGTCCCGGGGCCTGCTGCTGGCGGGGCTGACGGGTGCCTTCCGCGAGTCGCTGCAGTGTCATGCTGCGGTGCGGAATATTGTCATGCCGCGGTCACAAAATGGTCCTATCGTGTTAACCTGTTATTAACCTCCGCGGACGCCGCGTGGGCCATGGGAACCCCTAGCACGCCCTCCAGAACCGACCCCACCGGGCGGTTCCGCACGTCCTGTCAGCCAGCTTCGCCACATCACTCCCGTACCGAGGTTTATCCGATGAACCAATCCCGTCGTCTTCGCCTGTCCAAGCTCAGCCTTGGCCTCGTCGTCGCACTCGCCGCCGCGCCTGCCTTCGCGCAGAGCACCTCGGCCGGTGTGGGCGGCCTGGTCACCGACAATGGTGGCCAGCCCGTCACCGGTGCTGAAGTGACCATCACCCACATCGAATCCGGTACGGTCAGCCGCGCCACCACCGATGCCAGCGGCCGTTACACCGCGCGCGGCCTGCGTGTGGGCGGTCCCTACCAGGTGACGATCACCAAGCCGGGTTCGGGCACCAAGACTGAAGACAACATCTACCTGCAGCTCAACCAGACCAGCACCGTCAATGCGGCGCTGACCGGCGACCTGACCACGCTCGAGACGGTCACCGCCGTGGGCTTTTCGGGTGGCTCGGAAGTGTTCAGCGCCACGAAGATGGGTTCGGGTACCAGCGTCGACCGCGTGACCATCGAGAACCTGCCGTCGATGAACGGCAACATCCAGGATTTCATGCGCCTCGATCCGCGCGTGACCTTCAGCGACCGCGCCTCGGGCAGCATCACCGCCGGCGGCCAGAACCCGCGCTTCAACAAGATCACCATCGACGGCGTGTCGGCCAGCGACACGTTCGGCCTGGAAGGCAACAACATGCCGACGCAGCGCCAGCCGGTGTCGATGGAGGCCATCGAGGCCATCGACATCAACCTGTCCAACTACGACGTCACCATGGCCGGTGCCGCCGGCGCCAACGTCAATGCCGTGACCAAGTCCGGTACCAATGAATTCCACGGCTCCGTTTACGGCACCTACCGTGATGGCGACTGGTTCGGCGACTACCCGGCGCGCATCGCCGGCAGCTCGCTCGACGTCACCGGCCTGCCGTTCGACGAGTACGACGACGAGACCACCTGGGGCGTCACCCTGGGCGGCCCGATCGTGAAGGACAAGCTGTTCTTCTTCGCCAACTACGAGAAGTTCAAGCAGACCAACATCGGCCCGGCCGGCAAGAGCCAGGGCACCAACCCGCTGGCCGCCGGCACCGCCGACTTCAGCCCCACCGACCTGGCGGAAGTGCAGCGCATCGCGCGCGATGTGTGGGGCTTCGAGCCGGGCGACCTGACCGGCGCCGGCGATACCGAGCTGGAAGAGTACGCACTGAAGCTGGACTGGAACATCAGCGACGCGCACCGCGCCAGCCTGCGCTACAGCAAGCTCGAGCAGAACCGCGTGCGTCCGGAAGCCTCCACGGCCAGCATCCTGTCGCTCAGCTCCAACTGGTACAACCACGTCAAGACCGTGGAAAGCTACGTCGGCCAGCTGTTCAGCGACTGGTCCGACACGTTCTCGACCGAGTTCAAGGTGTCCTACCGCGACTATTCGGCCGTCCGTGTCAGCCCGACCACCGCGCCGACCATCCAGGTCTACTTCGACGATGGCGTGACCGGCAACGGCAACGACAACCCGATCGGCACCAGCAGCAACAGCTTCAGCGGCCTGGACGCGATCCGCCTGGGTACCGAGCGCAGCTCGCCCGGCAACGCGCTGCTCACGGAGACCTGGAACTACTTCGGTTCGGCCACCTGGACCGTCGGCGACCACGACATCAAGTTCGGCGCCGAGTACAGCGAAAACGAGATCTACAACTTCTTCCTGCAGGACTACTGGGGCAACTACAGCTTCTACGTTCCGCGTCCGCTGGTCGGCGGCACCCGTACGTCCGACTTCAGCAACCTGATCAACGGTCGCTACTTCGACTACGACCTGCAGACCAACCCGACCGACCCCGGCATGATCGCCGCGCGCTACAAGAACAAGGGTCTCGGCTTCTTCGTGCAGGATACGTGGTACGTCACGCCCAACCTGACGCTGACGCTCGGCGTGCGCGCCGACAAGCCCAGCGCCAGCCCGGCCGCGCCGTTCAACGCGTGCTTCGCCGCCGCTCCCGGCACGACGAACGCCGCGTGCACCGGCGGTACCTACACCGGTGGCTTCGGCATCGCCAACAACAACACCTATAACGGCGATTACATCATCCAGCCGCGCTTCGGCTTCAACTACACCTTCGACTGGGAGCGTCCGGCCCAGCTGCGCGGCGGTATCGGCCTGTTCCAGGGCGATGCTCCGCAGGTGTGGGTGGGCAATGCCTACAGCAACACGGGCATGAACTACATCTCCTACCAGAACAACACCAACCCGACGCTGGTTCCGTTCAGTCCGGATGGCCTGGACCAGAACGTGCCCGCCGGCGGTACGGGCGTGCGCAACGTCAATGCCATCAGCGACGACTTCGAGCTGCCGTCGGTGTGGAAGGCCAACCTGGCCATCGACGTCGAGACGCCGTGGAACGGTGTCGTGGCCTCCGCCGAGCTGCTGCTGACCGACGTCAAGAACGGCCTGTTCTACCGCAGCCTCAACGTCGGCCCGGGCTACGTGGGTCCGGACGGTCGCGTGCTGTACTGGAACCCGAACAGCGGCCGTCCGTTCGGCAACACCAGCGCCGGCACCGGCCTGCTCTCGCCCAATGGCGCGCGCACCGGTCGTAACACCTACTTCGGCGACGTCTTCCTGCTGGAGAACACCAACAAGGGCAAGGGACAGCAGCTGACGGTCTCGCTGACCAAGCCGGCGTCGAGCGAGAGCGACTGGTCCTGGAGCCTGGGCTACACGCGTACCAACGCCGAGGAAGTGTCGGCGCTGACCAGCTCCACCGCGGGTTCGGGCTACGGTTCGCAGCTGGGCTTCAGCATCAACGAACCGACCAGCAGCACGGCGCGTTACGAGATCAAGGACCGCTTCAGCGGTTCGCTGAACTGGACGCACAACTTCTTCGGTGACTACGCCACCCAGGTCGGCCTGTTCTACGAAGGCCGCAGCGGCCGTCCGTACAGCTACATCTTCTCGGGCGATGCCAATGGCGACAACCGCACCTTCAACGACCTGTTCTACGTGCCCGCCGGCCCTGGCGACGTCCTGTTCGGCAGCCTGAGCGCGACCGGCCAGTTCACCGCCAACGCGGCAATGGAGCAGGCGTTCTGGGATTGGCTGTCGCGCCAGGATGGCCTGAACCGCTACGCCGGTACGTACGCCCCCGAGAATGGCTTCACCAGCAGCTGGGTGAACACGTTCGACGTCCGCATCAGCCAGGAGCTGCCGGGCTTCATGAAGGGTCACAAGTCCAAGCTCTGGATCGACATCCAGAACGTGGGCAACCTGATCAACAAGGACTGGGGCCACGTCATCGACTACGGCTTCAACGCCAACAACGCAGTGGCCACGCTGCAGGGCATGTACAACGGCAAGTACGTGTACGGCTACCGCAGCGGCACGGAGTTCGGCCAGGCGACCGCCCTCGGTATCCCGACCAATGCCGACAGCCAGACCAACGGCATTTCGCAGTGGTCCCTGCAAGTCGGTTTCAAGTACGAGTTCTGATCCGCTGCCTTACCGCGGAACGCAACACGAACGGCCGGGGAAACCCGGCCGTTTTCTTTTGGTCAGCCTCCTCTTGCCCGCGCGACTGCGCTAAAGTCCCGCCTCTGACGAACGAAGACAGGACTTTCCATGAACCAGACGGCATCGAGGGCGTTGCCGGTACAGGACGCACGCATCTATCCGCGCGGCGGCCTGGACGTGCTTTCCCGCGCCGAAGTGGCACGACTGCGCGACGCATCCAGCGGCGGCATGCACGAACTTCTGCGCCGCTGCGCACTGGCGGTGCTGACCAGCGGCAGCGCGTCCGACGATCCGCGCGCGGCGCGCGATCTGTATCCGGATTTCGACATCCAGGTCCTGCAGCAGGACCGCGGCGTGCGCATCGACCTGATCAACGCGCCGGCGATGGCCTTCGTCGATGGCGAGATCATCCGCGGCATCGCCGAACTGCTGTTCGCCGTGGTCCGCGACCTGGCCTATACAGCCATCGAACTCGGCCCCGAGTACGCGGCCGACCTGGAATCCTCCGCCGGTATCACCAATGCGGTGTTCGGCCTGCTGCGCAACGCGCGCATCCTCAAGCCCAGCGATCCGAACCTGGTCGTGTGCTGGGGTGGCCACTCCATCTCGCGCGACGAGTATCTCTACACCAAGCAGGTGGGTTACGAACTGGGCTTGCGCGGCCTGGATATCTGCACCGGCTGCGGTCCGGGTGCGATGAAGGGCCCGATGAAGGGCGCGACCATCGCGCACGCGAAGCAGCGCCGCAGCAAGACGCGCTACATCGGCGTGACCGAGCCGGGGATCATCGCGGCCGAATCGCCCAACCCGATCGTCAACCACCTGGTGATCATGCCGGACATCGAAAAACGCCTTGAGGCGTTCGTACGCATCGGCCACGGCATCATCGTGTTCCCCGGCGGCGTGGGCACGGCGGAAGAAATCCTCTACCTGCTGGGCATCCTGCTGCATCCGGACAACGCCGACCTGCCGTTCCCGCTGATCCTGACCGGCCCGACCATCGCGGCGCCTTACTTCGAGCAGATCGACCGCTTCATCCGGCTGACGCTCGGCGATGCCGCGGCCGAACGCTACGAGATCATCATCGGCGACCCGGTCGCCGTGGCGAAGAAGATGAGCGCCGGCATCCGCAAGGTGCGCGAATACCGCATCGGGCACAAGGATTCGTTCTTCTTCAACTGGGCCATCCAGATCCCCGAGGACTACCAGCAGCCCTTCGTCCCCTCGCACGAGGCGATGGCAGCGCTGCAGTTGCGGCCGGGCCGTGCCGTGCACGACCTCGCGGCCGACCTGCGGCGCGCGTTCTCCGGCATCGTCGCCGGCAACGTCAAGGAGGACGGCATGCGCCGGATCGAGGAATTCGGCCCGTTCGAGATCCACGGCGATGCGCCGATGATGCAGGCCCTGGACGAACTGCTTCGCGCGTTCGTCGAGCAACGGCGCATGAAGATCGCCGGCGAGTACCAGCCCTGCTACCGGGTGGTGACCTGAGACGCCTCAGGCGTCCAGCGGCAGGCGGATGATCGCGGTATAGCGACCGTCCGCTGTCGTCGTTTCCACGCTGCCCCGTCCCTGCGTCAACGCATGGATGCGGGCGCGGACGGAGCTCAGGCCGACCTGGTGTCCCGGCGCGGCGCGTGCCGTGCTGGAAGGCAGGGTATTGGCGACGGTGATCTGCAGATGGCCGTCATCCAGCCCGACCCGCAGGCTCAGCTCGCCGCCCGAGGTTGACGGCTCGATGCCGTGACGGATCGCATTCTCCGCCAGGGGCTGGACGGACAGGGTGGGCACCTGAAGCTGTGGGAGCACGTCGGGAACCTCCCAGTGCAGGGTCAGACGCTCACCCAGCCGGAGTTGTTCGATCTCGAGATACCGGCGCGCCAGCGAGAGATCCTCTGCCAGGCTCAGGGAGGCGCGTTGCGACAGCGCTGCCCTGAACAGGTCAGACAAGTCGAGCAGCAACTGCTCCGCCAAGTCGGGCTTGGCGTGGAGCAGCGAGATGCCCGTATTGAGCGTGTTGAACAGGAAGTGCGGCTGGATGCGTGCCTGGAGTGCCTGCAGCTTGGCGTGCTCGGCGCCGATGGCCAGTTGCATGACGTTCCATTGCGCCTGGAAGGCAGCCAGGCCCAGCAGGCCCATGATCAGTGCGATCGCCGTCACGCGTAGCGCAAAACCTGTCCACGCACCGGGTGGCATGAGCGCGAGATCGCCCAGCGTCAGCCATGCCAACACGATGACCATCCAGGTGCTGAGCAACAGGGCGACCAAGCCGATCTGTGCGACAGCAGGGGGGCTGAGTTTCGCCAATCGGGTGCGGAACACATAGAGAAGGCTCAGTGATGTCAGTGATATCCACTGGATGGCCAGGGAGGCGACGCCGAAGAAGGTCAGGCGGTCGGTTTCATGGTTGGGGGCAATGGCAAGCACGGCCGCGAGGGCTTCACCCGCCAACAATACCCAGACCAGGGTCCGTGCCTGCCAGAGAGTGTCGAGCGGCGCCAGCGCGCTCGGTGGGGACGGGTTAGTCATGAGACGAGGCATCCGAGACAGATTCCCATGATGCCCCAAGCTCTGCGTCGGCTGGCCTCCGCCCGCCTTTGAGTCGCCGGATTATGCCGTTCGTTCCGGAAAGGGTGGCACCCCACGGGCCGGGACGCTAGCGTGAGCCGTCCACTAGGGGAATGGCATGCCCGCACTACAACCCACCCCGCGCGGTACCCAGCACACCTGGCGGCGCCGCTGCCGGGGCTTCACGCTGATCGAGCTGATGGTGACCATCGCGGTGATCGCCCTGATTGCAGCGGTGGCTTCGCCCGCCATGGTCACGCTCATGAATTCAAATCGCCTCTCCAGCACAGCGGGCGAGCTTACCGCCGCTATCCAGCTCGCCCGTGCGGAGGCCATCCGCCGCAGCGCCCCGGTGGTGCTGTGCGGCAGCAACGACGGCATCACCTGCACGGCAGGAGCGGGCTGGCGAGGCTGGGCTGTGGTAGGGCGGAACAACCGTGACGCAACGCTGGCGACCATCCGGGGAGGGATTTTCCCGGCTACGTTGGATCTGGCGGGCCCCGCGGCTGGACTCACCTTCAATTCGGCTGGCCTCCTTGCGGCGGGGTCCGTGCTGACGGTCTGCATCCCCACCGACAAGCCGGCCGACAACCAGCGCGTGATCGCAGTCAGCATGGCGGGTCATGTCGTGACCAACAGGAACAACGGCGGAGGCGCTTGCCCGTGAAGTACCCCAGTCGCGCACATTCATTTTCTCGGCGCAGCCGGTCGCAGTCCCTTCGCGCGTCCCGCGGCATCAGTCTCATCGAAGTGCTCGTGGCCGTCGTCGTGCTGGGCATCGGGTTGCTCGGCGTCGCCGCCATGCAGTCCGTGGCGTTGCGGGGTGGTCAGAGTTCACTGGAGACCAGTCAGGCGATCATGCAGACCAATGCGATCCTGGACGCGATGCGTTCCAATCGCGCCAACGCCGTCAATTACAACACCGGCGGGATGGTATGCGCACAAGGTGCTGCCGGTACGCTGGCGCAGAACGACCTGCGGAACTGGATCGGCGATCTCAAGCTCAACATCACCAACAATGCGGCCGACGCCACCACGTGCGGCCAGATCCAGGGGTGCCCGCAGGCATGCGTCATCACCGTCCAGTGGGACGATTCGCGCGCCGGCGGCGGGCAGACCCGCACCATCGTCACGAGGACGACCATATGAGCATACGTGACGCCGTCGGCAGGCCGTCGCGCAGCGATGCGGCAGGCTTCAGTCTGATCGAACTGATGGTCGCCCTGGTGTTGGGGTTGCTGGTGGCCGGCGCAGCACTTGCCATCCTGCAGTCGAACCAGGCTACCTATCGTTCCAATGAGGGTTTGAACCGCGTGCAGGAAAACGCCCGCATCGCCTTCGAGTTGATGTCCCGCGACATCCGTTCTGCAGGGGGAAGCGCATGCTCCCGCTTTTCCGCAGTGGAGGGCGCGAGTTTCCAGGCGACGCGCCTGAACACTGCGCCGCTCGCGGGCACCGCCACGACGCTTCGTGTTTTCGCTGGCGATGACGCTGCTTACCGGGTTACGGGTACGACCAGCACGTCGGTGACGCTGAACAATCAGGACATCGCTGACGCCACACGTGCGTTTTCGATAGGCGACATGATTGTCCTGTGCAACAGCAACCGCACGCACGTGGTCACGGCAACCGGTGTGAGCGCCAATACGGTTACCTTCGCGGCGCTGCCTGATTATCCGGTCAACGACGCGGCGCTGTTGCCGTCCGTCACGATGGCACGTTTCCGCGACGTCAATTGGTTTGTCGCGGCGAGCGGGGGCGGTCGCCCAGGCAATTCGTTGTACATGAGCCGCATGGGCGGAGCGGCCGAAGAGGTTATCGACGGCGTGCAGGCCATCGCGTTCCAGTACTTGCAGCGCGGTGCGGCCAATTACGCGAACGTCGCTGGCGACGATGTTGTCTCGGTGCGAATCATCCTCACGCTGAGCGGGGTGGGTGACGACGGCGCTGCGATCACACGTCAGGTCTCGAATGTCGTCAACTTGAGGGCGCGTACGCTATGAGCCGGAGTTACTGCCGAACGTCGCCTGCATTTTCGCGCTCGGGCCAGCAGGGTATTGCACTGGTCGTGGTACTGATACTGCTGGTCGTGACCGCCATCCTGGGATTGGTGATCATGCGTAGTTCGGCCATGCAGGAGCTCATGGCGGCGAATCTCCGTGACCGGAGCGTTGCCTTCCAGGCGGCGGAGGGTGCGTTGCGCTTCGGCCAGGACCAGGTGCTGGGCGTCGGAAACTGGGACACACAGACGCCTGCGGTCGGTTCGCCCTGCGTGAACGGAGTCTGCCCTAGCGGATCGGCGCCCGCCTGGACCGCTGTGCCCGCCAACAGTTATGACAACGTACTTATCCCCGAAGCGCCCGAATACTGGATCGAATACATCGGTACGGGGCCTGGCCAACCCGGCGGGTGCGATTCCACTTCGGGCACGCTCCTGAACTGCGCCAACCCCATCTATCGCGTGACCGCACGCAGCCGTGCCGCCGGCCGCGCCGACGTACTCGTGCAAGCCACCGTCATCAGCCGTATTCCGGATGAGCCATGAAAACCGATCGCACTTTCCGCCTTCGTCAAAACGTTGCGCGCCGCCCTGATTGGCGGAGCCTTCTCGTGGCTTTCCTGGTCACACTGCTGACGTTGCCCGCTCATGCTGGCATCGCCATCCCCGACCAGCCGCTCACCGTGGGCGCGCGCATTCCGCCGAATATCCTGTTCGTCCTGGACAATTCGGGCTCCATGCGGAACGACTACTTGCCAGACAGTGCGCCCTCTGGCTGGCGGCGCAGCAGCTACCTGCACAACCTCATCGCCTACAACCCCGCCACCACTTATCTTCCCTGGGTGGACTCGACGGGCGCTACCATGACGGGGGGCCAGGATTTCGGCAGAGCCTATGCGGGTACTGAGCGCATTCCGCCTTTCGACAACAGCACGATCGATCTGTATCTGAATGTCGATACCGGGGGTGCGTTCATCAACGAGACGTTTTACGTCGTCAAGAATCCGGCCGGAAATCTGAACGATCAGACCAATTTCTGGCGTTATCAGATTCACTCGGATGGTGCGATCATCCGGAGCGATTTCGGCCCACGGGTGGGGACATCCTTCCCGTACAACCGGGGTCTTGACGGCCGCGGGTGCTCTACGGACACCGGCAACAATTTCCGGAACTGTGACCGAGTCAGGCCGACTGCCCGTTCGGAAGCGGATGAGCTGATCAATTATGCGACCTGGTATTCCTACCATCGCACCCGCTACAAGATCGCCAAAGCGGCCTCGGGGCGTGCCTTTGCCGAGATCGGCTCCGAGTATCGCGTGGGTTATCGCAACATCACCGGCAATACGCCCAGCAGTGGCTCGAGCGGCGGCGTAAGCTGGAGTGGCCATCCTATCCAGCAAGGCAAGCCTATTCCCGTGACGCGCAACAAGGGTCTGTTCGAGGATCCCAGTGGACCTACCGGTGCGAACAACAACAAGACGGCATGGTATCAGCGGCTCTACGCGGAGACCGGTGGCGGCAATACCCCACTGCGCGAAGCCTTGTACCAGGCGGGTCAGTACTTCGCCACGGACAGATCGAACACGGGCCCCTGGGGCGAGGATCAGTTTGCCTGCCGCCAGAACTTCACCATTCTGACGACCGATGGCTATCGGAATGATAGCGACGGATGGAATGCCGTCGGCGAAGAGGACAATGTCGCAGGCGCGGAAATCGCAAATCCCAGCGGCGCACCCTATACCTATACGCCGTCGCTTCCTTACAGGAGCGCCTATTCCAGTACTCTGGCCGATATCGCCATGCGGTACTGGAAGACCGATCTGCGCCCGGACCTCGATAACGTGGTGCCCACGTCCACGGCCAACCCTGCGTTCTGGCAGCACATGGTGACCTTTTCGGTGTCGCTCGGCGCCGCGGGTACGCTCAATCCTGAGACGGACCTGCCGGCAATCACCGCGGGCACGAAGACCTGGCCATTCCCCACGAACAACCAGCCTCCCAGCATCGACGATTTGTGGCACGCGGCAGTGAACGGTCGCGGTACGTTCGTGTTGGCGAACAACGCCGAAGATTTCGCCCGGGCACTGCGTAGTGCGTTGAGCGAGATCCGTGGGCGTGCAAGCTCATTCTCCAACGTCGCAAGCAATACGGTGTCGCTGGATACGGGCGCTCAAGTGTTCAATGCCAGCTATGTCCCAGGAAGCTGGACGGGCGAGGTGACCGCACGCTCGGTCACCGCTTCGGGCGTGGCCAGTACGATCAGCTGGGCGGCCACGCTGCCGGCGTGGAATAGTCGCAAGGTTTTCACGTCCACCGGTACGAGCGGTACGACGTTTCCTTCCGCTACGCAGCTGCCTTTGCTGGCCCGCACGGGCAGCACACTGAATTATCCGGTCAGCGCGTCCGACAATGCGAACTACATCAAGGGTGAGGAGCGACTCGAGGAGCATACGGGCGGGGGCGTACTCCGCAACCGAATCGCCACCAAGATCGGTGACATCATCGGGTCGTCGCCTGCTTACGTGAAGGAGACCAACACCCTTTATGTGGGCGCCAACGACGGCATGCTGCATGCGTTCGATGCTGCGACGGGCGTGGAACTGTTTTCCTACGTTCCGAGCATCATCAACATAAACCACCTGTCGACGCTGAGTCGCGGTGACTACGCACACAAGTTTTTCGTCGATGGGCCGGTTGCAGTGAGCAATCGTGCGGTGACGTCAAACCGGAACGTGCTGGTCGGAACGCTGGGCAAGGGGGGCAAGGGACTCTACGCGTTGGATGTGACGAATCCGGCAGCAGCGAGCGCAACGTCCGTCTACAAGTGGGAGCGTGCGTCGGGTGCCAACATGGGCCTGATACTCGGCAAGCCTTTCTTTGCACGGGTTCAGACCGGCGTGGCAGCTGTGGTGACTGCCAACGGCATCAACAGTACCAACGAGCGCGCTGTGTTGATGGTGTTGAATGCGGATACAGGCGCCGTGATCCGCGAGATCGACACTGGCGTAGGTTCCACCGCATTGCCCAATGGGCTTTCGACGCCTACGGGTATTTACGGGCCTGATGGCCGGACATTGGCATATGTCTACGCCGGCGACATGTTGGGCAATGTATGGAAGTTCGATCTGACCAGTCCGACCCCCGGTGCCTGGAGCGCAACGCGGCTGTTTACCGCCCAGGATGCCGGCGGCAAGGCGCAGCCCATCAGTGGTGCGGTGGCCCTGGGCATCCATCCTGTTACGAAGAAGCGTTGGGTATTCTTCGGTACCGGTCGTTACCTGACAGCCGAGGACGCGCAATCCACGAATGTCGATGTGCAGACGATGTATGGTTTCGTGGACGAAGGTGCCAGCCTTACCCGGGCGAGCCTTACGCCCCGCACCATCCAGGTGACCGAAGGTAACGTGCGGGCATTCGAGTCGAAGTCGGCGCTTCCCGCCGCTTCGAAGGGGTGGTACATCGATCTGCCTGTGCGTGGTGAGAGAATCATCCAGGATGCGCAGCTTGCGGCGCGGTTCATGGTCACTGCCAGCGTGATTCCCTCCGGCGATGCCTGCAATGCGAACGGCACGGGTTACATCAACGCGCTGGATGCGTTCACCGGCACGAGCGGTGGCATGTCCTACTTCGACCTCGATGGCAGGAATGGCACGGACGACACGTCCGTGAGCGGAGGTCTGCCGGTCGGTTCGGTGAACGTCGGCAATGGCATGCCGACGCTGCCCAACCTGCTCAGGGGTCTGCTGGTCGTGGGTGGCACGGGAGGCAGTGGCTTGAACTCACCGCAGACAGCCCGGCCACGGTGGGATCGGGCGTCATGGCGCGAGCTTCGGAGGGACTGACGGATGGAGATGCAGATGGATAGGTCTATGCGCCAGGGTGCGAAGGCAGGGGCCCACGCCGGATTTTCGCTGATTGAGTTGATGGTCGTAGTCGCGATCATCGGCATCATCGCCTCGATCGCGCTGCCTGCGTACAACGAACACATTCGCAAGAGCCGTCGTGCGGCAGGAACGGCGTGCCTCATGCAGGCCGCCCAGCAGATGGAGCGCTTCTACACGACCGCTCTCGCCTACAACGGGGCGGGGTCTCCAGCAGCCTTCGCTTGCGAGGGGGACACCGCCCAGTTCTACACGGTGGCGCCCGCCGCTGTGGCTGCGCGCTCTTACACATTGAGCGCGACGCCGATCGGTAAGCAGGCGGGCGACAGCTGTGGCACCCTCACCATCAATCAGGCCGGCACCCGTTCGCCGGCGACGACCGGCTGCTGGTAGAGGATTGGGCCAGTCTGACGGTCGGTCATAAAAAAAGCCGCATCTCTCGATGCGGCTCTTTTTGAACCTGGCGCCCGAAGTTGGACTCGAACCAACGACCCCCTGATTAACAGTCAAGTGCTCTAACCGGCTGAGCTATTCGGGCGGGGGCGCGTATTGTAGCCAGCGATTCCGGCGGGGACAAGCCTTGGGTTTTGTACCCGGTAATCTCGAGGGATGTCCGGCAGCCATCGCTAGTTGTGTAAACCCACCACGTTGTTCAGTGGGATTCGGGTGATGGGTGGCCTGTAGCCAAGGCTGGCATGTGGTCGATGC
>NZ_CANMLQ010000007.1:0-163120 GCF_947498795.1 uncultured Pseudoxanthomonas sp.
TTGGTGGAGCTGTCCGACTCAGGAGAGCTGGGCTGACCTCTGGCTCTGTTCCAACCACATTTTGCAAATAGCCAAAAAAAGGGGCCCCTTGCGGGGCCCCTCCAAGACTTACTGCAAGCTGTGGATTACCAGCTCTGGGTGTAGCGGAAGTAGATCTCGCGACCGATACCGTAGTACAGGGCGCTCTGGTAGTACGGCGGGGTGAAGCCCAGCTGGTCCAGACGCGGCTTCTTGTCGGTCACGTTGATCGCACCGATGGTGAAGCGGCCGTTCCAGGGCGTCTTGTAGGTCGCCGCCAGGTCGTGGGTGATGTACGGCTTGTTGTCGCCGCAGTTGGAGATCAGGTAACCGAAGTCGACCACGTCCTGGCAGGTGTAGCCCAGGTCGTTGACCAGGTAGTCTTCGGTGTACGAGACGGTCTGGTCCATCGCGTTGATGGTCCACGCCAGCGAGAAGTCGCCCTTCTCCCACTCGTTGACCAGGTTGGCGCGCCACTGAGGCTGATCGGTCGTGTTGACGAAGTCCGTCGTGACGGAGTTCGGGCCGCCCGTTTCAAACTTGTTGATCCAGCTCACGTTGAGGTTGTTCCTCAACGAACCGAACGCACCCAGGTCGAAGCGCGTTGTCGCATTGAAGTCGAAGCCGTCCGTGTTGGTGAAGCCTTCGTTGGCATAACCCGCACGCACCTGGAGGAGCGCGCCGTTGGCCGGATCACGCACGCTGTACAGGTTCGACGGCAGGAAGGCGCCGCTACGCTCGCGATTGATGACGGTCTGAGCCGAGAAGAAGCGGATCGTGTTGGTGAGCTTGATGTTGTAGTAGTCCAACTTCAGGCTGGCCCAGTCGGTCGGATCCCACACCACGCCCGCGCTCCACTGCTTGGAGTCTTCCGCCTGCAGACCGGGGGTGGCCACACGCAGGCCATCGATCTGCAGCGTCGAACCGGCCGGCTGACCATAGGCGAGCGCGGTCGGAGCATCGACGACGCTATCGGCCGAGAACGCATCCTTCGAGTTCAGGAGGGTCAGCGGCGGAGCGCGGAAACCTTCACCGTAGCTCGCGCGCAGGGTCAGGCTGTCGATCGGGTGATAGCGGAACGAGACCTTCGGAACGAACGAATTGCCGAAGTCGGAGTACGTGTCGTAACGCGCCGCGAGGTCGACTTCGAAGGTGCTGGTGAACGGCATCAGCCACTCGAAGTAGGCCGACGAGAAGTTGCGGCTACCGGAGCTCGAGTTGCCCGACGAGCCACCGATATTGCCGGCTTCGGACTGCGCGTCGTAGATGTCGGCGAATTCCTGCTTGTGGTGCTCCGCACCAACGACCAGACCGGAGGTACCGCCGGACAGTTCAAACAGGTCGAACGTGGCGTTGGCGTAGACTTCGTCTTCCTTGAAGAGGCCATCACGACCGATCGTGGCGCGAACCGCATCCAGCACTTCCTGCGGATTGCCGATCGGGTTGAAGATGTCGTACTCGCCACTCTGGATCAGCGCGGTGGCGATCGGGATGTTGACGTAGTTGCGACCCAGCGAAAGGAACTTCGACTCGGCGCGGCGCAGGCCGAACTCCACCGCCACCGTATCGCTTACCTGCCAGTTGAAGCCAAGGTTGGTGTCGTAGGTGTTGGTGTCGTCGAAGTTGTCGCGCGGACCGACCGCAGCGAAACGGTGCTTCAACACCACGTCCTGACCGGTCGTGTTGTTCGGCGACGCCGCCGGGATGAAGATGCCCGAATCCGCGAGCGTCGGCGCGAAGCGGCCAAAGCTGCTGACGCGCGTGACGCTGGAGTTCAGGTAGACGGTCCAGTCGTCGTTGATCTGGTAGTCACCACGCAGGAACAGACCCTTCTGCTCCAGCGAAGCGGTGTCCGCCGCGACCAGGTTGTAGTCGTAACGGCAAACGTCGACGGCGGGTGCGGTGTCGAACCAGAAGCCCGGGTTGGTACAGCCACCCGGTACTGCGGAGATGATGGTACCCGGGGTAACGCGGCCCGTGATCGGGTTGGTCGCCGGCCTGTAGTAGTTGTTCGCGTTGGACGACGGACCACGACGGCCTTCCATCCACGGCAGGTCGCGGATGTAGGAGATGTCGCGGTTTGCGTACGACACGCCACCCAGCAGGCGGCCACGGTCGCCGGAGATGCCGAACACGACGGAACCGGACTCGGTGTCGCCGCCGTTCTGGGCCTGGCCCACGCCGATGCTGGCTTCAACGCCGTTGAAGTCCTTGCGGGTGATGATGTTGACCACGCCGCCGATCGCGTCGGCACCGTAGATGGCCGACGCGCCGTCGGTCAGGATTTCGACGCGCTCGACCGAAGCCAGCGGGATCGAGTTGAGGTCGGAGCCGGCTTCGCTGAACTGCGGCGACAGCGGCAGACGGCGACCGTCGATCAGGATCAGGCTGCGACCGCCGCCGAGGCCACGCAGGCTGAGCTCGGACATCGACTGGGCCGAGGAGCCGGACGCCGGCTTGTTCGAACCGAACGAGTTGAAGGTGGAGTTCTGCAGCAGGTCCGCGACCGTGGTCTTGCCGCTGACCTCGATGGCCTCACGGGAAATGACGGTGACGGGCAGCGCGCCTTCGATTTCCGCACGCTTGATGCGCGAACCCGTGACTTCGATGCGGTCGAGGGTCTTGGCTTCCGAATCGGGGCTCGCGGCTTCCTGGGCGAATGCATTGCCCGCTGCCAGCGATGTTGCGCTGGCGAACAACGCAAACTGGATTGCGTTGGGCAGCTTCTTGAGGTTGGTCATTAGAGGCTCTCTCTCCAAATGTTCACTGAAAAGCCAAAGCCTCGCGGCCCGGGCCAATGGTTCAGACGCATGAATGCTGCGCGACTGGTGCCCAGAGCATAACGTAAATTTTACGGCGATGAAAAGAACCCGATGATTTATCGGAAGAATTTCGTTTTTTTTAGCCTCATCAGTTACTTACGAAACCTTTTTCTCGCGCACGTACGACCATCCGTCGGATTGCGGCGCAACGAAGAAGGGCGCCCGATGGCGCCCTCCCTGTTCAGCTTCGACAACGCGACGCCATCGTGTGGGTCGCGTCAGACGCCCGTGGCTATTCGACGCGGACCTCTGCACTGCCGGAAAACGTCTCGACGGTGACGCGACCGCTGCCGCTGCCGTAGCGGGTACTGAAGCTGCTGCCAGGGCCACGCCGTTTCTCGATGCTCACGCCGGTCGCCTTCAGCGAACCACTGAAACTTTCGCCGCTGACCTGCGCGGACACGTCCTGGGGAAGGCGCAGCATCAGATTGCCGCTGACCGATTCCATGCTGATTTCGCCGCCCGGTGCCAGGCCGGTGCGCACGTCCACGCGACCGCTGACGGTGCTGGCGCTCAAGTCACGCACCTGCTGTTCGTTGACGATCACCTCGATGCGGCCCGACACCGTTTCCGCATCGATCTCGCCGCCGAGGCGCCCCCGCAACACGATCGCACCGCTGACGGTGGCCACGCCCACGTCATCGCTGTTGAGCGTCAGGTTGGCGTTGCCGCTGACGGTTTCGACATCCGCCTTGCGGGGCGCCGCCGCGGCTGAAACGCTGCCGCTCACGGTGCTGATGGACAGCTCGCCGGACGCGACCCCCGTGACGTCCACGTCGGCGGCGACCGATTCGATGTCGAGGTCGGCGCGCAGCGGCACCATCACCACCAGCCGGGTGGGTCCGCTGTCGTCGCTCCCCCAGCTGCGCTTGGGATAGCGCACCTCGATGTTCACCTGCGATCCCGATCCATCCACCTCCAGCCGCTCCACGCCCTTGCCCAGCGTGCCGGTGATCTGCACCTCGTTGCGCTCCCAGCCACGCACGTCGATACGGCCCTTGAGATTGCTGATGTCGACGCGCCCGCGGGCATCGAGCGGTCGGGTTTCGTTGATGGCGGTCTGCGCCAGGACGGCGGGCGCCCACAGGGCGGTGGCCAGCAACAGGGAAAGGGAAGCGATGCGCATGGGGAACTCCTCAGGTCATGGCCGCGCGCTGGGTCAGCTCCAGGCGGCGGGCGTAGGTACGGCGCAACTGGTCGAGCAGGAAGTGCGCATTGGGTTCGGTCGCGATGGCATGGCGGATCTGGGCGGCACTCTCATCCAGCGTATGCAACGCCGGCGCGATCTCCGGCGACGCGGTCACCTGGCGGTCGAGCTGCGCCAGCGCGCCGGTGTAGTCGCGGGTCAGTGCGGCCGCTTCGCGCTGGATGAGCGCATCCCCGGTCGGCGCGCGCTGCAGCTGCCACGTTACCGTCACCGCAAGCAGCACCGACGCCGCCAGTGCGAACGGCGCGAGCCGCGTGCGGCGCGGACGGGCGGCCGCGTGCTGCGGCACGGTAGCGATCCGGGCAGCGATGTCCGGCCACAGGTCGCGCGACGGCGGCAGGTCCTGGCGCATCGCGCGCAGCTGCCAACGCAGCGCGTCGTCGGTCGACGGGGGAAGATCATGCGGGTTCATGCGGCAACTCCTAGACGCTCGCGCAGCAACTGGCGCGCTCGGTGCAACTGGGCTTTCGAACTGCCGACCGCCATGCCCAGCTCGGCGGCGATCTCTTCGTGCTTGAAGCCTTCCACGTCGTACAGCACCAGCACGGCGCGTGCGCGCGGCGGTAGCGTGGCGACGGCGCGCTCCAGGTCCATCGACAACGCCGTGCCATGGCCCGCACTGTCGGCCAGCCCCAGGCTGTCCAGCGCTTCATCATCGTCGTCGAAGCGCGGACCGTTGCGGCGGCTGCGCAGTTCCATCAGTGCCGTGTTGACGGCCAGGCGGTGCAACCAGGTGCCGACGGCACTTTCGAAACGGAAACCCGGCAGCGCCTGCCACGCCCGTACGAACGCCTCCTGCGCAAGATCCTCGGCACGCACGCCATGGCTGCCCACCAGCCGGACGATGACGCCATGCACGCGGCCGGCGTGGCGGCGGTACAGCGCTTCGAATGCCTTGGCGTCGCCTCCGGCGGCGGCCCGCGCCAGCGCAGTGTCCAGCGCGGCACCGTCATCGGCGGCGTTTGTCTCGGCGAGGGGTTCGATCACGGCGGTCAGCATACGGAATGGGATGCCGGGGGAAGCGAAAGGGTTTAGGCGGCCCCAAAAAAGAAAGCCGCCCCAGGGCGGCTTTCCGATCGGCCCGGAGGGGCGCGACTTACTTCTTCAGGCGGGCCGCGATGGCGGCACCCAGGTCGCCCGGCGAACGGACGGTGGTGACGCCGGCGGCTTCCATGGCCGCGAACTTGCCTTCCGCCGTGCCCTTGCCGCCGCTGGCGATCGCACCGGCATGGCCCATGCGCTTGCCGGCCGGGGCCGACGCGCCGGCGATGAAGCCCACGACCGGCTTCTTGACGAACTGCTTGATGTACTCGGCGCCGGCTTCCTCGGCGTCGCCGCCGATCTCGCCGACCATGATGATGCCTTCGGTCTGCGGGTCTTCGTTGAACAGCTTCAGGCAGTCGACGAAGTTCAGGCCGTTGATCGGGTCGCCGCCGATGCCGATGCAGGTCGACTGGCCCAGGCCCACTTCGGTGGTCTGCTTGACCGCTTCATAGGTCAGCGTGCCCGAGCGCGAGACGATGCCGATCTTGCCCGGCATGTGGATGTGGCCCGGCATGATGCCGATCTTGCACTCGCCCGGCGTGATCACGCCGGGGCAGTTCGGACCGACCAGCACGGTGTCCGGATGGGCACGCGTCAGCACGTTCTTGACGCGCAGCATGTCCAGCACCGGGATGCCCTCGGTGATGCAGACGATGACCTTGATGCCGGCCGCGGCCGCTTCGAGGATCGCATCGGCCGCGAACGGCGGCGGCACGTAGATGACAGACGCATCGGCGCCGGTACTCTTGACGGCATCGGCGACGGTGTCGAACACCGGCAGGTCGATGTGGGTCGTACCGCCCTTGCCCGGGGTCACGCCGCCGACCACCTGGGTGCCGTACTCGATCATCTGGGTGGCGTGGAAGGTGCCCTGCTGGCCGGTGAAGCCCTGCACGATCACCTTCGTGTTCTTGTTGATCAAAACGCTCATGGAAGATTCCTGGTTCGGTGACGTGGATTAGGCGGCGGCCTTGACCGCTTCAACGACCTTCTTGGCGCCGTCGTTGATGTTGTCGGCCGGGATGATGGCCATGCCGCTGTCGCGCAGCAGCTGCTTGCCTTCTTCCACGTTCGTGCCTTCCAGGCGGACGACCACGGGCACCTTGACGCCCACTTCCTTCACCGCGGCGATGATGCCCTCGGCGATCATGTCGCAGCGGACGATGCCGCCGAAGATGTTCACGAAGATGCCCTCGACCTTGTCCGAGGACAGGATCAGCTTGAAGGCCTCGATCACGCGCTGCTTGTTGGCGCCGCCGCCCACGTCGAGGAAGTTCGCCGGCTCGCCGCCGTTGAGCTTGATGACGTCCATGGTGGCCATGGCCAGGCCCGCGCCGTTGACCATGCAGCCGATGTTGCCGTCCATGGTCACGTAGTTGATGTCCATCTCGGACGCCAGCACTTCGGTCTCGTCTTCCTGGCTCTTGTCGCGCATGGCGACCAGGTCCTTGTGGCGGAACGCGGCGTTGTCGTCGCTGTTGAACTTGCCGTCCAGCGCGTACAGGTTGCCGTCGTCCAGGATCGCCAGCGGGTTGATCTCGACCAGCGCCAGGTCCTTCTCGTTGAAGATGCGGTACAGGTTCACCATGATGTTGGCGAACTGGCCCGCCTGCTTGGCGGTCAGGCCCATCTTGAAGCCGAACTCGCGGCCCTGGTACGGCTGCACGCCTTCGACGAAGTCGACGTTGAGCGTGTGGATCTTCTCCGGCGTCTCGGCCGCGACCTGTTCGATCTCCACGCCGCCTTCGGACGAGGCGATGTAGGTGATGGTGCGCGTGCCGCGGTCGACCAGCACCGACAGGTACAGCTCCTTGACGATCTCGCCGGCGGTGGTCACCAGCACCAGGTTGACCGGCAGTTCGACGCCGGCGGTCTGGTAGGTGGCCATCTTGGTGCCCAGCATCTTGCCGGCGGCCGCCTTCACGTCATCGACGGTCTTGCAGAACTTGACGCCGCCGGCCTTGCCGCGACCGCCCGCGTGGATCTGGGCCTTGACCATCCAGGGGCCGTTGCCGAGGGACTGCGCGGCCGCGACCGCTTCGTCCGCCGTGGCGGCGACTTTGCCGGCCGGGACCGGGATGCCGTACTCGGCCAGCAGCTGCTTGGCCTGATATTCGTGGAAATTCATGCGTCACCGTGGGTAGGGAACAGAAGACACCGCCCGGGCCGGGGCCGTGACGGCGGCGGCTGGGCGAGCCCCCTATTGTCGCTGACCGGAGCGGGGGGCGCAAAACCTCGGGTCTAAGCCTTTGGTGGAAAAGGCCTCTCTGGGCCACGCGGGGGCCGTCATGCCTATACTGGGGGCCTCGCTAGAGGGGAAGTACGCGTTTGCGCCAGGCCCAGTCGCTCCTGTCCCGCATCGAATCGGTTCCGCGCCGCGAACTGTATTTCTTCGCCCTCTACCGCGTGCTGGAAGCCGGCATCCTGGCCGCGCTGATGTTCAGCCCGCTGGGCGAAGTGCTTGGCCAGCCCCGCCACGAAGCGCTGGGCATGGGCGTCGCGATTGCCTATCTGGTGCTGGCCCTGGCCTTGCTTTTCATCGGCCGCAGCGTGCGCTGGCTGGTGTGGATCGTCTTCGCGAGCGTCTGCGTGGACATCGCGGTCGCCGCGCTCATCACCCATGCCCTGCCCACCGCCACGGCCGGCGTGGCGATGATGCTGCTGTTCAACGTGTCGGCCGCGGCCCTGCTGCTGCCCAACACCCGGATGGCGCTGGTAGTGGCGCTGATGGCCATCGCCGGGCTGTTCGGCGAGTACCTTTTCACCCTGTTCCACGACCAGAACGCCAGCCGCTCGCTGGCGGAAGTCATCATGTTCGCGGTGAGCTACCTGGCGCTGGCCTACCTGGCGCACCAGGCCGGCCAGAAGGCGCGCAACAGCCAGGCGCTGGCCGACAAGCGCGGCGAAGAGGTCGCCAACCTGTTCGAAGTCAACGAACTGATCATCCGCCGCATGCGCACCGGCGTGCTGGTGGTCGATGCCGAAAACCACATCAAGCTGGCCAACGAAGCCGCCAGCCTGCTGCTCGGCGATGGCGGCGACGGCGCAGGCGCCGACGGCAAGGGCGTGTCGCTGCTGCACGCCGCGCCGGAGCTGGCCCGTCGTCTGCAGCGCTGGCGCAACGGCTGGCAGACCGACGAAACCCCGATGCAGCTGACCCCCGACCAGCCGGAAGTGCAGCCGCGCTTCGCCCGCCTGCTGGCCGACAGCGAGATATCGCTGATCTTCCTGGACGACGCCACGGTGGTGTCGCGCCGCGCCGAATCGCTGACGCTGGCCGCGCTGGGCCGCTTCTCCGCCAGCCTGGCGCACGAGATCCGCAACCCGCTGGCCGCGATCAACTACGCGGTGCAGCTGCTGGAGGAATCCCCGCACGTCAACGACGGCGATCGCCGCCTGCTGCAGATCATCCACCAGCAATGCCAGCGCACCAACGGCATCGTCGAGAGCGTGCTGGGCCTGGCCCGGCGCGAGCGCGCCACGCCCGAGCACGTGGACCTCAACACCTTCGTACGCCGCTTCGTCGACGACTACCAGCAGACCCTTTCCATCGAGACCGACACGCTGGAAACCATCATCGGCGCCAAGCCGGTGCCTGCGCTGGTCGACCCGCGCCACCTGCAGCAGGTGGTGACTGTGCTGGTGCAGAACGCACTGAACTACGGCCGCCTGCCGGGCGAATCCGCGCGCATCCGCGTGCGCGTGTTCAATGCCGAAGGCCGCCCGACGCTGGACGTGATGGACCGAGGCCCCGGCATTCCGGATGCCGTGGCGGCGCAGCTGTTCCGACCGTTCTTCACCACGTCCGAGCACGGCACCGGCCTGGGCCTCTACATCGCCCGCGAACTGTGCCGCGCCAACCAGGCCACGCTGGAATATGTCCCGGTCCCCGGCGGCGGCGCCTGCTTCCGCGTCACCCTGCCCGGTCCGCACGCCCTGTTGCCCGCCTAGCCGAGAGGACGCAGGGCTTTGTAGGAGCGGGCCATGCCCGCGATGCTCTTGCTTGTTGGGGCCATCCGTGAAAAGCATCGCGGGCATGGCCCGTTCCTACAAAGACAAGCGCTCATGTGGCGGGCATCCTGTAGGGGTCTCGCCTACCATGTTTAACATTCACTCGGTACACTGCCGGCACAGGGGCATGAGGGGGAATGCATGAATCAAAGCCGTAGCGCCCTGATCGTCGATGACGAACGCGACATCCGAGAACTGCTGACACTGACGCTGGGCCGCATGGGCCTGCGCATCGATACCGCCGCCAATCTCGGCGAGGCCCGCGAGCTGCTGGGCCGCAACACCTACGACCTCTGCTTCACCGACATGCGGCTGCCCGACGGCAACGGCATCGACCTGGTGGGCGAGATCTCGCGCAACTACCCCGCCACGCCGGTCGCCATGATCACCGCGTTCGGCAACATCGAACTGGCGGTGGAGGCCCTGAAGGCCGGCGCATTCGACTTCGTCAGCAAGCCGGTCGACTTGACCGTACTGCGCGGGCTGGTGAAGCACGCGCTGGAATTGAACAACAGCGAACGCGCCCCGCCGCCCCCGCCACCGCCGGAACAGGCCAGCCGCCTGCTCGGGGGGTCGGCCGCGATGGATGGCCTGCGCGAGACCATCGGCAAGGTCGCCCGCAGCCAGGCGCCGGTCTACATCATGGGCGAGTCCGGCACGGGCAAGGAGCTGGTCGCCCGCACCATCCACGAACAGGGCGCGCGCGCGGCCGGTCCCTTCATCCCGGTCAACTGCGGCGCCATCCCGGCCGAGCTGATGGAAAGTGAGTTCTTCGGCCACAAGAAGGGCAGCTTCACCGGGGCCCACGCCGACAAGCAGGGCCTGTTCCAGGCCGCCAACGGCGGCACGTTGTTCCTCGACGAAGTGGCCGAGCTGCCGCTGCCGATGCAGGTGAAGCTGCTCCGCGCGATCCAGGAAAAGGCGGTGCGCCCGGTGGGTGCGTCCGGTGAGGTGCTGGTCGACGTGCGCATCCTGTCGGCCACCCACAAGGACCTGGGCGAACTGGCGGCGGATGGCCGCTTCCGCCACGACCTGTACTACCGCATCAATGTGATCGAGCTTCGCGTGCCGCCGCTGCGCGAACGCACCGGCGACCTGGCGCAGCTGACCAGCGCCATCCTCGATCGGCTGGCCGCCCAGCACGGACGCATGGCGCCATCGGTGTCGCCGGAAGCGATGGAGGCCCTGGGCCGTTACCCGTTCCCGGGCAACGTGCGCGAACTGGAGAACATCCTGGAACGCGCGCTGGCCATGTCCGAGGGCCACAGCATCGAGATCGACGACCTGTACCTGCCGCAGGCGCCCGCCGGCAAGAAGTTCGGCGGCGAGTTCAGTCCCGGCGAGGTGATCGGTGACGCGCCCGGCGCGATGGACGTGGACCCGGCCGCCGGTGGCGCCCTTCCCGACTACATCGAGCAGTTGGAGCGCGCGGCCATCCAGAAGGCGCTGGAAGAGAACCGCTGGAACAAGACCAAGGCCGCAGCCCAGTTGGGCATCACTTTCCGCGCCCTGCGCTACAAGCTGAAGAAGCTGGGGATGGAGTAGGCCGTGCCGGGCGACAGCCCGGTCCATGCGCGCCATCGGACGATGACACCGGCCGATCACCGATGACCCCTGCGGGAGCGGGCCATGCCCGCGATGCGCTTGCCCGATAGCGCCGGAAAAGCATCGCGGGCATGGCCCGCTCTTGCAGGGCATGGAGCGACGATGGCGGCGGTCACACGCTATATATATGTATGTACCCTCAAATGTGCGCCGCATCCCACAGTGACCCGGGTGACGCAACGCGTCACTTGCTGACGCGGCAGGTCATCTCACCAAGGGGGCGTCAGCTATTTGGCGGTCACCCCCTTTTTCCGGCCAATCGCGCAATCTGTGACCCGGGCCGGCATTGGCCGCACTTCCCGATACACAACGCAAAGGAATGATGCGATAGTCCCGCCCGACTTCGGTGTCAGGGGTTTCCTCCCGGGGACGTGTGGGGGAATCACTGGGGGTATCAGAAGTTGGCACGCATCCTGCTCTACATCCCTGCACGCGTCGTAAGCAGTTGTACGCGGCGCCCACGGTCCATGTAGGGACACGGGGCTTGTGTCCCTAAACCATCAAGCCAATCCTGAAAGGGGAAATACCATGAAGAAGAACGCCCAGGGCTTCACCCTGATCGAACTGATGATCGTCGTCGCCATCATCGCCATCCTGGCCGCGATCGCGCTGCCGGCGTATAACAACTACCGCATCCGCTCGTCGGAAGGCGCCTGCCAGGCAGAAGCCAAGGCATGGGTGAACTCTGCCGTTGCTGCTGCTCAGTCGGAAATGAACGTTCTCCCTTTCCCCGCAACCGCATGTGCGGCTGACGGTGCGATTACTGCTTGGCAGACCGCTCCGGTCACCACCGCCGGCACCACGCTGACCTTTGATCCGTCCGGCCCCGGCGTGCGCACCACGACCTGTCAGATGGACAGCGCGACCTGCGCGCTGGATCCGTAATAGTTTCAGCAACTATGTGCTTCATAAAGACCCCGCCCAAAGCGGGGTCTTTTTAGTTGGACCTTGGGAAGACAAAGCGCTTGATCTCGTAATTTTTTTGCGAAGTCGATCACGCTACGGGAAACGCACACTAAATGTCCGGGTCCCTAGATGAATTCTTGGCGCACTCCTTGCATTGATTCTGCTGGGGCAATCATTTTTAGGGGTCATCATGTTCACCAAAGCACGCGGATTTACGCTCATCGAACTGATGATCGTGGTGGCCATCATCGCTATTTTGTCCGCCGTCGCGCTACCGGCATACAATAATTACCGTATTCGCGCCTCTGAGGGTGCTTGCCAAGCGGAAATGAAGAGCTATGCAAACTTCGCGCTAGCAACAATTCACAATGGCGACACACCTGATGCACCGCCGGTCGGTGCATGCAGCGCAGCGGACACGGCTACAACGATTGGCGCAGATATTACAGGCACACCTCAGCTGCCTGGCGTAAGACGCACACTTTGCGACATGGAAACAGGCAATTGCGCGCTTGAGTAAGCAGCCCCCATATCAAGCATCAGACTACAAAACATCGCACACCCACAGCTTTGGGGGAATAACTGATGTTGCTCGCATTCAACGTGCGGAGACGTCAAGCTATCGCCGCCGCTCAACGCTGATGAGGAGAGTTTCATGAGTGCAGTTTCAGCTACCACTAATCTGGTCGGCATAACCGGCTTGGCTCGCCGGTTAGTGCAGGACGGCGCACTGGAAGAGTCGGCCGCTCGTGCCGCCATGGTAAATGCCGCAGAGGCGAGAATTCCGTTACCCCAGTGGATTGCTGAAAAGCGGCTTGTTACTGCACCGCAGTTGGCGGCAGCCAATGCCATGGAATTCGGCATGCCACTGCTCGACACCCAAGCGTTTGATCCCTCGCATAGCGCTATCAAGCTGGTAAGTGAAGAATTACTACAAAAGCACCAAGTACTACCCTTGCTCAAACGTGGGAACAAGCTTTTTGTCGGTGTGGCAGATCCAACCCGCAGCCATGGCGCGCTGGATGAGATAAAGTTCCATACCAATCTGATCGTCGAACCGGTGCTGGTGGACGAGGACCAGCTGCGACGTACGCTGGACCAATGGCAAAACGCGGCCAATGCGCTGTCAGGTAACTTCGGTGATGACGAGGATGGCCTCGACAGCCTGGATGTCGATGCCAGCGACGAAGAAGGTGGCAGCGAGAGCGCGGTCGACGCCAAGGGCGACGACACTCCGGTAGTGAAGTTCGTCAACAAGGTGCTGGTGGACGCGATCAAGCGCGGTGCCTCGGACATCCATTTCGAGCCCTACGAAACCGATTATCGCGTGCGCCTGCGCGTGGACGGCATCCTGAAACAGGTCGCCAAGGCGCCGACCAAGCTCAAGGACCGCATCGCCGCGCGCATCAAGGTGATGGCGCAACTCGACATTGCCGAGAAGCGCATACCACAGGACGGACGCATCAAGCTGAACCTGTCCAAGAGCAAGCAGATGGACTTCCGCGTCAGCACGCTGCCCACGCTGTTCGGTGAGAAGGTGGTGCTGCGTATCCTGGACGGCAGCGCGGCCAAGCTGGGCATCGACAAGCTGGGCTACGAACCGGACCAGCAGAAGCTGTTCGAGGACGCCATCCAGAAGCCTTACGGCATGGTGCTGGTCACCGGCCCCACCGGTTCGGGCAAGACGGTCAGCCTGTACACCGCGCTGGGCATCCTCAACGACGAGACCCGCAACATCTCCACGGCGGAAGACCCGGTGGAAATCCGCCTGCCGGGCGTGAACCAGGTACAGCAGAACAACAAGCGCGGCATGACCTTCGCCGCCGCCCTGCGCAGCTTCCTGCGCCAGGATCCGGACATCATCATGGTCGGCGAAATCCGCGACCTGGAGACCGCCGAGATCGCCATCAAGGCCGCCCAGACCGGCCACATGGTGCTGTCCACCCTGCATACCAACGACGCGCCGCAGACCATCGCGCGCCTGATGAACATGGGCATCGCGCCGTACAACATCACCAGTTCGGTGACACTGATCATCGCGCAGCGCCTGGCCCGCCGGCTGTGCGCCAAGTGCAAGCGACCGGTCCAATTGCCGCCGCAGGCACTGCAGGCCGAAGGCTTCAGCGAGGCCGAGATCGCCTCGGGCTTCACCGTTTACGAGGCCGTGGGGTGCGACGAGTGCACCAGCGGCTACAAGGGCAGGACCGGCATCTACCAGGTCATGCCGATGAACGAAGCGATCCAGGAGATCGTGCTGGAAGGCGGCAACGCCTTGCAGATCGCGGAAGCGGCGCAGCGCGTCGGCATCCGCGACCTGCGCCAGTCGGCCCTGTTGAAGGTCCGCAACGGCATCACCAGCCTGGCCGAGATCAATCGCGTCACCAAGGACTGATATCGCGACCTCTCCCGAAGCGCCTGTAGGAGCGGGCCATGCCCGCGATGCCTTTGGGATCAATGACGACGGTAGTGCATCGCGGCCATGGGGCGCTCCTACGGCCGCGGCGGCGCTGGATTCGCGGTGCGCGCCCCTCACGGGCCTGGCACGGATAGCGCCCACTCCCGGAACACGGCAAGGGGAAGGCCCTGCATCCCCATATCACCGAAACCCGGCCGCCGTCACAGGCGCGGCGCTTCCATTGGGCCGATTACCGGCTACCATGCGGCATTGACGTCCGGGTGGGGAAATCCGGACAGGGGACTACCGATGGCCGTGACCCGCTCCGCTGCGAAGAAGACCGTGACCGCGCCCGTGCGCGAGAACCCGCTGAACCTGTTCGTCTGGGAGGGCACCGACAAGCGCGGTGTCAAGATGAAGGGCGAGCAGCAGTCGAAGAACGCCAATTTCCTGCGCGCCGAACTGCGCAAGCAGGGCATCACGCCCAGCGTGGTGAAGGTGAAGCCGAAGCCGCTGTTCGGTTCAGCCGGCAAGCCCGTCAGCGCGAAGGACATTGCCTTCTTCAGTCGCCAGATGGCGACGATGATGAAGTCCGGTGTACCGATAGTGTCGTCGCTCGAGATTATCGAAAGCGGACAAAAGAACATCCGCATGAAGAAGATGGTCGAACAGATCCGCTTTGATATTGAAAGCGGTTCGTCCATGTACGAAGCCATCAGCAAACATCCGGTACAGTTCGACGAGCTTTACCGCAATCTGGTGCGTGCGGGTGAATCGGCGGGCGTACTGGAAACGGTCTTGGAGACCGTCGCCAACTACAAAGAAAACCTGGAAGCGCTGAAGGGAAAGATCAAGAAGGCGTTGTTCTATCCCGCAGCGGTGATCGCGGTCGCGATATTGGTCACTTCCGTGATCCTGATGTTCGTCATTCCGGAGTTTGAAAAGACCTTCGCCAGCTTTGGCACAGAGCTCCCAGCCTTCACTCAGATGATCATGGGTGCATCACGCTTCATGGTGAGTTACTGGTGGATGCTGCTGCTCATCGTGATCGTGGGCAGCTTCAGCTTCATGTTCTTCTACAAACGCTCGCCGGCAATGCAGCACACGATGGATCGGTTGATTTTGAAGGTCCCGGTCATCGGCAACATCATGCATAACTCGTCGATTGCACGCTTCGCGCGCACTACTGCGGTAACCTTCAAGGCGGGCGTGCCTTTGGTGGAAGCGCTGGATACTGTCGCAGGCGCAACGGGCAATCTGGTTTATGAGAAGGCCGTGTTTCGCATGCGCGACGACGTTTCGGTCGGCTATCCCTTGAACATGGCGATGAAGCAGACGCAGCTTTTTCCTCACATGGTGGTCCAGATGACGGCGATCGGCGAAGAGGCCGGCGCACTCGACACCATGCTGTTCAAGGTGGCCGAGTATTTCGAATCGGAGGTCAACAACGCGGTGGATGCGCTGTCCAGCCTGCTGGAACCCTTCATCATGGTCATCATCGGCGTGCTGGTAGGCGGACTGGTCATCGGCATGTACCTGCCGATCTTCAAGATCGCATCCGCAGTCGTCGGCTGAATCGTGGCATTCCTGGATCAGCACCCCGAACTGGGGTATCCCGTGGTGGCAGGTCTCGGCCTGCTGGTGGGCAGCTTCCTCAACGTGGTTATCCTGCGGCTGCCCAGGCGGCTGGAGTGGGAGTGGAAGCGCGACGCGCGCGAGGTGCTGGAAGAACCGGAACTGTACGACCCGCCGCCACCCGGCATCGTGGTGGAGCGCTCGCACTGTCCGCACTGCAAGACCCCGCTGTCCTGGTACGAGAACATCCCGCTCTTCAGCTGGCTGGCCCTGCGCGGCAAGTGCCGGCACTGCAAGGCACCGATTTCGCCCCAGTATCCCCTCGTCGAACTGCTGACCGCGGTGCTGGCGGTGGCGTCGGTCTGGCGGTTCGGCTTCGGCTGGCAGGGCTTCGGCGCCGCCCTGCTGAGTTGCTACCTGGTGGCCTTGAGCGGCATCGACCTGCGCACGCGCCTGCTGCCGGACCAGTTGACGCTGCCACTGATGTGGCTGGGCCTGATCGGCAGCCTGGACAACCTCTACATGCCCGCCAAGCCCGCCCTGCTGGGCGCGATTGCCGGCTATGTCTCGCTGTGGCTGGTGTGGTGGCTGTTCAAGCAGATCACCGGCAAGGAAGGGATGGGCCGGGGCGACTTCAAGCTGCTGGCCGCGCTGGGCGCATGGGTGGGGCTGAGCGGTGTGCTGCCGATCATCCTGATTTCTTCACTGGTGGGCGCCGTGGTCGGCTCGGTCTGGCTGGCGATGAAGGGGCGCGATCGCGCCACGCCCATTCCGTTCGGCCCTTACCTGGCCATCGCAGGCTGGATCGTCTTCTTCTGGGGCCAGCAGATCGTCGACGCATACCTGCGCTTCGCCGGGCTGAAGTGAGCCGCCGGCCATAGGGCACGCGTCGGCGTGCCCTGCCCCATACTTCGCGCATGAGCGATTACTTCATCGGACTGACCGGCGGCATCGCCTCGGGCAAGAGCGCGCTGGAAAAAGCGTTCGCTACCCACGGCATCGTGGTGGCCGACGCCGACCTGCTGGCGCGCGAGGTGGTGCAGCCGGGCTCCCCCGCCCTTGCGGCGGTGGTGGAGCGGTTCGGCCCCGACGTACTGCGGGCCGATGGCCAGCTCGACCGCGCAGCCCTGCGTGCGCGCGTCTTCGGCAACGAGGAAGAGCGCCGTGCGCTGGAAGCGATCCTCCACCCTGCCATCCGGATCCGCCTGCAGGCGATCTGCCAGCAGGCCACCAGCCCGTACGCCATCGCCGTGATTCCCCTGCTCACCGAAGGCGGCGGCCGCGCCAGCTACCCGTGGCTGCACCGCATCCTGGTGGTCGACACCCCCGCCGCCGTGCAGAAGGCGCGCCTGATGCAGCGCGATGGCATCGATGCCGTCCTGGCCGACAGGATGATGGCGGCCCAGGCCACCCGCGCCGACCGCCTGGCCCTCGCCGACGACATCGTCGTCAACGATGGCGACCTGCACCACCTGCAACATGCCGCCGACGCCCTGCATCGGCGCTACCTCGCCCTGGCCAACGCCACCCCGTAGTCTCGCGCCGCACAGCTTTTTAGGAGCGGGCCATGCCCGCGATGCGCTATGTCGTGGGCCACAGTCCGCGGATGGCCGCGATGCCTTGTGCGCCATGCCGCCGGGCTTCGGTGATGTCGGCGGTTCCCATGCCGCCGATGGCATAGATCGGCAACGACACGCGTTCGCGCCGGTGGACGAACCCCTGCCACCCGATCGCCTGGCCGCCGGGATGGCTGGGAGTCGGATGCACGCTGCCCACGACGGCGAAATCGCACCCCAGTGCCTGCGCCTTCTGCAGTTCGTCCGGCGTATGGCACGACGCCGCCACCGGCAGACCGTCCGGCAAGGGCCGCGCCGCGAGGGCGTCGAGTTGCGAGGCACGCAGGTGCACGCCGGCCTGCAGTTCCTGCGCCAGCTCTATGTCGCCATTGAGCAGCACCGCCGCTCCGGCATCACGGCAGCGCGCGACGGCATCTCGCGCCAGCGTCTTCCACGCCTCGCCCGACAGGCTGCGCGCGCGCACCTGCACGCGACGGATACCGTTCGACAGGGCTTGCTCCAGCGCGGCCAGCCAGCGTGCCGGATCGGCGGGTTCCGGCGTCACGAGATAACGGTCTGGCTGCAGCAGGGCCGCGACCACCGGGCGGTCGGCGGGCGGCATGTCGTAGCGCGAAAGCTTGTCGGGCGCGACCCAGGCCAGGGCCTGCCCCTCGTGCCCGCGCGGGGTGCCGGTCCAGCCGGTCAGGTGCCGCACGTCCAGGCACAGGCGCTTGTCGGGGTACTGCTGCGGCACGCTGATGATGGGCTCGCCCACGCGTGCCTCGATGCCGAGTTCCTCGCGCAATTCGCGCACCAGCGCCTCCTCCGGGCTCTCGCCGGGCTCCTGCTTGCCGCCGGGGAATTCCCAGCGTCCCGCCAGATCGCGCCCCTCGGTCCGGCGGGCGAGCAGGATGCGGCCGCGCGCGTCGGTGATGACGGCGGCCATGACATGGATGGAGCGCAACGGGGTGGGCATGGAGGAAGCTTGCCGGGAACCGGCAGGTAGACGCAAATAGGCGCGCCGATGCCCGGACCCGCAAAAAGAAAAGCCGCGCAGTGCGCGGCTTTTCCTCCAGGCGAAAGGCGATGCCTCAGTCCAGTTGGCCGTGGCAGTGCTTGTACTTCTTGCCGCTGCCGCAGGGGCACGGGTCGTTGCGGCCCACCTTGGGGGTGTCGCGCTGCGCCGGCATCGGGCCCGACTGCATGTAACCGCCCTGCTCCGCCTGGCGCTGTGCTTGCGCGGCTTCCTCGTCGGCGCTGTACCCGCCCGCGTCCTGGTGCTGGAACTGCATCTGCCGGGCCTGCGCTTCGGCCATCGCGCGTTCCTGCGCTTCCAGTGCCGCGACCTCTTCCTCGCTGCGGATGCGCACGCGCGACAGCAGGGTGACGACTTCGCTCTTCACCCGCTCCAGCATGCTGGAGAAAAGTTCGAAGGCTTCCTTCTTGTACTCCTGCTTCGGCTGCTTCTGCGCGTAGCCACGCAGGTGGATGCCCTGGCGCAGGTAATCCATCCGCGCAAGGTGTTCCTTCCAGTTCTTGTCGAGCACGGTCAGCATGATGTGCTTCTCCAGCGCACGCATGGTCTCGTCGCCGATCGCCGCTTCCTTGTCGGCGAAATGCTGGTCCATGGCGTCCTGCACGCGGCGCTCGATCATCTCCGCATCGAGTTCCTCGGCCTCTTCGCGCCAGCGGGACACGGGCAGGTCGATGCCCATTTCCTCGCCGAGCTCGCGTTCCAGGCCCTGCAGGTCCCACTGCTCGTCCACCGAGTTCTGCGGCACGAAGCGCCCCACTGTCTCGGCGACCACGTCGCCACGGATGCCGTCGATGTTGTCCTTCACCGACTCCGCATCGAGCAGTTCGTCGCGCTGGGCGTAGATGACCTTGCGCTGGTCGTTGTTGACGTCGTCGAAGTCCAGCAGGTTCTTGCGGATGTCGAAGTTGTGCGCTTCCACCTTGCGCTGCGCCTTCTCGATCTGCCGGCTGACCAGCTTGTCCTCGATGACGTCGTCTTCCTTCATGCCGATCAGCTTCATCGCCTTCTGGACCCAGTCCGAGGCGAAGATGCGCATCAGGTTGTCTTCCAGCGACAGGTAGAAGCGGGACGAACCCGGATCGCCCTGGCGGCCCGAACGGCCGCGCAGCTGGTTGTCGATGCGGCGCGATTCGTGGCGTTCGGTGCCGACGATGTGCAGGCCGCCCGCCGCCTTCACCGCGTCGTGGCGCTTCTGCCACTCGGCCTTCACCGCCGCGCGGGCGGCTTCATCGGCGTCTTCGCCGAGTGCGTCGTATTCGGCTTCCAGCGAACCGCCCAGCACGATGTCGGTGCCGCGGCCGGCCATGTTGGTGGCGATGGTGATCGCGCCCGGGCGACCGGCCTGCGCGACGATGTGCGCTTCGCGTTCGTGCTGCTTGGCGTTGAGCACTTCGTGCGGCACGCCGGCCTTGTTGAGGAAGTCGGACAGCATTTCCGACGTCTCGATCGACGTCGTGCCGACGAGCACCGGCTGACCGCGCTGGTAGCAGTCCTGGATGTCGGCCAGCACCGCCTTGAACTTGCCCTGGCGGTTGAGGAACACCTGGTCAGGCGAATCCTTGCGCACGGTCGGGCGGTTGGTCGGGATGACGATGACTTCCAGCCCGTAGATGCTCTGGAACTCGAAGGCTTCCGTATCCGCCGTACCGGTCATGCCGGACAGCTTGTTGTACATGCGGAACAGATTCTGGAACGTCACGCTGGCCAGCGTCTGGTTCTCGCGCTGGACCGGCACGCCTTCCTTCGCCTCGACCGCCTGGTGCAGGCCGTCGGACCAGCGGCGACCCGCCAGCGTGCGGCCGGTGAACTCGTCGACGATGACCACTTCGCCATCGCGCACGATGTAGTCCACGTCGCGCTGGTAGATGGCATGCGCGCGCAGGGCGGCATTGAGGTGGTGCACGACCGACAGGTTGTTGGCGCCGTACAGCGGCTCTTCCTCGCTGATGATGCCGGCCTGCAGCAGCAGTTCCTCGGCATGCTCCATGCCCGCTTCGGACAGGTGCACCTGCTTGCCCTTCTCGTCGACCCAGTAGTCGCCTTCGGCTTCCTCGTTCTCCTGCTTGATCAGCTGGGGCACGATGCGGTTGACGCGGATGTACAGCTCCGGCGATTCGTCGGCCGGGCCGGAGATGATCAGCGGGGTGCGGGCCTCGTCGATCAGGATGGAGTCGACTTCGTCGACGATGGCGTAGTGCAGGCCGCGCTGGAAGCGGTCGGCGCGCGACATCGCCATGTTGTCGCGCAGGTAGTCGAAGCCGAACTCGTTGTTGGTGCCGTAGGTGATGTCCGCGGCGTAGGCGCCCTGCTTGTCGCCGTGCGGCATGCCCGGGTAGACCACGCCCACGCTCAGGCCGAGCCAGTTGTACAGGCGGCCCATCCATGCGGAGTCGCGGCGGGCCAGGTAGTCGTTCACGGTGACGACGTGCACGCCCTTGCCTTCCAGCGCATTGAGGTAGGTGGGCAGCGTGGCGACCAGCGTCTTGCCTTCACCCGTGCGCATTTCCGCGATCTTGCCCAGGTGCAGCACCATGCCACCGATCAGCTGCACGTCGTAGTGGCGCATGCCCAGGACGCGGCGGCTGGCCTCGCGGCAGACGGCGAAGGCTTCGGGCAGGATCTTGTCGAGCGATTCCCCGCCCGCGATGCGCTGCTGGAACTCCGGGGTCTTCGCCTTCAGCTGCTCGTCGGTGAGCTTCTGCAGCTCTGCTTCCAGCGCGTTGATCTTGTCGACGGTGCGGTGCAGCTGCTTGAGCAGGCGCTCGTTGCGGCTGCCGAAGACACGGGTGAGCAGGTTGTTGATCATGTAGGGAACCGGAAAGGAAAAGGACGCCGGGGCGGCGCAGCGTGTGCGGCCCCAAAACGAAACAGGGCGCAAGGCGCCCTGTCTGGCAACACCGTATTGTAGCTTGGGGCGCCGCCCGGGGAATCAAGGCGGGCCGTCAGACCGCCCCGCCACCGATTGGTTCCGCGCGGATCAGCCGCGCTTGACCTGCCCGACCGGCGTCGGGCCTTCGCCCAGGAACTTGCGCGGATTGACCACGCGCCCGTTCTCCCACACCTCGAAATGCACGTGTGCGCCGGTCGAGCGGCCCGTCGAGCCGGCCTTGGCCACTTCCTGGCCCACGCGGACCAGGTCGCCGGCACGCACGCTGAGGCGCGAGTTGTGCGCATAGCGGGTCACGTAGCCATTGCCATGGTCCACGTCGATCACGTTGCCGTAGCCGCCCTTCACGCCCGCGAAGCTGACCACACCGTCGGCCACCGACAGCACCGGATCGCCCACGCGCGCCTTGAAGTCGATGCCCTTGTGGTTCTGGCCGCCGCCGCCGAACGGATCGGCGCGACCGCCGAAACCGGAGGTGATGTAGCTGTTGGCGATCGGCATGCGGCCCGGGGTCGCGTTCTTGTCGAGCTCCCGGTTGAACAGCAGCGCTTCCAGCACGGACAGCTGGCGACCGGAGGCGGCGAACTGGTGCTCCAGCTTGTCCACGCCGTCCTTCAGGTCGGCAGGCTTCATGTCGAACGACACGTCGTTGCCGCCGACGCCGACCGGCTCGTTGAAGTCGAACTCGCCGTCCTGCAGCTGGCCCACGCGGGTGAGCCGCTCGCCCAGCGCGTTGAGCCGATTGGCCTGTGCCTGCAGTTCGCCCAGGCGCGCGGCCATGGCGTTGATTTCCTGCTGCGCGCCGCGACGGACCTGGTCCAGTTCGGTATCGCGCTGCTCGGCCTTGGCCTGCAGCAGCGACACCTGGGCCATGCCGGCAGCGCTGCGTCCGGCGGCGCCGACCAGCAGGCCGGCGGCGACCAGCACCGCGGCACTGGCCAGCGGACGTGCGTGGAACGCGAGGCGGATGCGATAGGCGCCATGGGCGGACGCATGGGCCCACCAAGTACGCGAATTGTTTACGATGGTCTTAAAGCTCATAGATACCGATGTCTGATTCGAAGTCCAAGCCGCGCCGCGCCGGCATCGTGCAACCTGCCCTGCAGGCTGCCCTGACGGATGCCGCCACCGACCCGGTGCGTCGTGCCATGTGGCTCGACGCCTTGGAACAGCAGCTTCGCCCCTGCCTTCCGCCTGCCCTCGCGCCGCATTGCCGGTTGGCGAACGTGGCGGGCAAGCGGCTCGTTTTTGTCGTCGACTCCCCCGTGTGGAACGCCCGGCTTCGCCTGGCGGCACCCGAATTGATCAACGTGGCCCAATCCATCGGACTGGCGGTCACCGAGGTCACCGCCAAGACAAGCCCCGCGTCGGTCATCAAGCCTGCGCAGAACCCGGTCGTACCCGTATCGGAGGCGTCCCGCAAAGGGCTGCAAGCGGCCCTCGACCTCCTGTCCGAACCGGACTCCGCCGGTACGCCTGCCGATCGCGGCAGTCATCGTGGTCGGCGGAAAAATTGACTCGGCCATCACGAGGGACGGGGCATGGTACCGGCCACCGCTGGTCGGAGCGTTAGCCAGAAGTTAAGACCGCGTTATTTTCGGGCCCATTCCCTGACCAAGGTCACACTTTCGCCAAGGCGTAACGAATCGCGCGCGCACGCGTGACGGGGGTGGGAAACCGGGCGACAACGGATTCACCGTCCCGACGGGACGGAGGTCTCAGACGGCCAGGGCGGGGGCCGCGTACGTGACCGGCGACGGCGCGGTACGGTCTTCGAACGTCACTTCTTCCCACGCCGAGGTCTGGGCAAGCAGGGCGCGGACCAGCTTGTTGTTGAGTGCGTGGCCCGACTTGAAGCCCTCGTAGGCGCCCAGGATGGGGCGGCCGGCGAGGTAGAGGTCGCCGATGGCGTCCAGGATCTTGTGGCGGACGAATTCGTCCGTGTAGCGCAGGCCATCTTCGTTCAGCACGCGGAACTCATCGAGCACGATGGCGTTGTCCATCGAACCGCCGAGGCCGAGGTTGCGCTCGCGCATGTATTCCAGGTCGCGCATGAACCCGAACGTGCGTGCACGTGCGACTTCCTTGACATACGCGCCGGTGGAGAAGTCCACCTCTGCGCGCGATTGCGACGCCGGGATCATCGGGTGGTCGAACTTGACCGTGAAGCCCAGCTTGAAGCCGTCGTAAGGCTCGAAGCGCGCCACCTTGTCGCCGTCGGTGACCTCCACCGTATGCAGGATGCGGATGAAGCGCTTCGGCGCGTCCTGCTCGGCGATGCCGGCGGACTGGATCAGGAACACGAACGGACCCGCGGAGCCGTCCATGATCGGCAACTCGGCCGAGGACAGTTCAACGTAGGCATTGTCGACGCCGAGGCCGGCCATCGCCGACATCAGGTGTTCGACGGTCTGCACCTTCGCACCTTCGCAGGTGAGGCCCGTGCACAGCGTGGTCTCGGTGACTAGATCGGCGCTCGCGGGAATCTCCACCACCGGCGACAGGTCGACGCGCCGGAACACGATGCCGGTATCCGCCGGGGCCGGGCGCAGGGTCATGTAGACCTTTTCGCCACTGTGCAGCCCCACGCCCGTCGCGCGGATCACGTTCTTGAGGGTGCGTTGCTGGGCCATCGGAGGGGATCGCAGGTGGGGGGAACCTGAGGGGGCAGCGAGAATATCACGCAGGCCACTGAATCTTAACGGAAGAACCGGTCTGTCCCACGCCTGCAACAACGGCCTGGTAGCGCCGTCGGGAAAGGGCTGCCGGACCGGTGAAGGTCCGGCAGCAAAAGGACAGGGCGATGCTGCGATACGGCCCCTCCCTTGCGGGGAGGGTGTTGCGTGATCAGTCCGCCTGGCGGCGGAGGAACGCCGGGATGTCCAGGTAGTCGGACGGCAGCTCCGCTGCGACGGGTGCCGACGCGGGGGCCGACGGCGCGGGCGAGGCCGAACCACGGCGCAGGCCCAGGCCGCTGGTGGCGGCGCTGATCGGATCCATCGAGAAGCCGTCGTCGATCGGCATGCCGGTGGTGGCGTCGCGGACCAGCTTGATCGGCGCGCGCATCGGCTCGCGCAGGTCGCCGCCGCGGCCGACCGGCTGGCGGGCGGCGTTGCGGTTCAGGCCCGTGGCGACCACGGTCACGCGCACTTCGTCCTGCATGTCCGGATCGAGCACGGTGCCGACCACGACCGTCGCGTCTTCCGAAGCGAAGCCCTCGATAGTGCGGCCGACTTCGTCGAACTCGGCCATCGTGAAGTCGGGGCCGGCGGTGATGTTGACCAGGATGCCATTGGCACCGTTGAGGTTGACGTCGTCCAGCAGCGGGTTCTGGATCGCGGCCTCGGCGGCGGCCTGCGCGCGGTCGTCGCCGCGGGCGCTGCCGGTGCCCATCATGGCCAGGCCCATTTCGCTCATCACGGTGCGCACGTCGGCAAAGTCGACGTTGATCAGGCCGGGACGGACGATCAGGTCGGCGATGCCCTGCACCGCACCGAGCAGCACGTCATTGGCGGCGCGGAAGGCCTGGATCATCGTCGCGTTGCGGCCCAGCACGGTGATCAGCTTTTCGTTAGGAATGGTGATCAGCGAATCGCAGTGGTGGCTCAGCTCCTCGATGCCCTTCAGCGCGACCTGCATGCGGCGGCGGCCTTCGAACGGGAACGGCTTGGTGACCACGGCGACGGTCAGGATGCCCATCTCCTTGGCCAGCTGCGCCACGACCGGCGCAGCGCCGGTGCCGGTGCCGCCACCCATGCCGGCGGTGATGAACACCATGTCGGCGCCGTCCAGCGCGTCGATGATGCGCTCGCGGTCTTCCAGCGCGGCCTGGCGGCCCACTTCCGGATTTGCGCCCGCACCCAGTCCCTTGGTGACGTTGCTGCCGAGCTGCAGCTGCAGCTTGGCGCCGCAGTTCTTGATCGCCTGCGAATCGGTGTTGGCGGTGATGAACTCAACGCCGTCCACACTGCCGTTGACCATGTGCGCCACGGCGTTGCCGCCGCCGCCGCCCACGCCCACGACCTTGATCACTGCATTCGGGGCCATCTTTTCAACCAGTTCGAAATGTGCCATGTCCTTGTCCTCGTTTATTTAGTTATGTGGTGCTGGGTGGAACGAACGTCGTGACGCCTTCAACTTCGCGGGGGATGTCGCCTCACTCAGAACTCGCCGCGATACCAGTTCTGCAGTTTCTTGAACCAGCTGCCCGCCTTGCCCGTGGGCAACGACGGACGCCGGGGATGTTCGATCTGGCTGCCCATCAGCAGCAGGCCCACGCCGGTGGCATGCACCGGGTTGCCGACCACTTCGCCCAACCCGGTGACGTGCTGCGGGATGCCGACGCGCACGGGCATCTGCAGCATCTCTTCGGCCAGCTCGACGACGCCTTCCATCTTCGCGGCGCCGCCGGTCAACACCATGCCGGCGCGCACGCGCTCTTCGAAACCGGAGCGGCGCAGTTCGGCCTGCACCATCTCGAAGATCTCCTCGTAGCGCTGCTGCACGGCCTGCGCCAGCGCGTGGCGCGGCAGGCGGCGCGGCGGGCGGTCGCCCACGCTCGGCACCTGGATGCTTTCTTCGGCCGTGGCGAGCTGGGCCAGCGCGCAGGCGTAGCGCACCTTGATCTGTTCGGCTTCCGGCGTCGGCGTGCGCAGCATGTGCGCGATGTCGTTGGTGACCTGGTCGCCGGCGATAGGCAGCGAGGCCGTGTGGCAGATCGCACCCTGCACGAACACCGCCAGGTCGGTGGTGCCCGCCCCCATGTCGACCAGCACCACGCCAAGCTCGCGCTCGTCGCTGGTCAGCACGGCGACGCTGGAGGCCAGCGAGGAGAAGATCAGGTCATCGATCTGCAGGCCACAGCGCTGCACGCACTTGCTGATGTTGGCGGCCGCCGACTGCGCGCAGAACACCAGATGCGCGTCCACCTCCAAGCGCACGCCCGTCATGCCGACCGGATTGCGGATGCCTTCCTGCGAGTTGTCCAGCTTGTACTCGCGCGGAATGGCGTGCAGGATCTTCTGGTCGGCCGGGATCGCGACCGCCTTGGCCGCCTCCAGCACGCGGTCCAGGTCGCCCCAGGTCACTTCGCCGTCGCGGATCGGCACGATGCCGGGCGAGTTCCGGCACTGCACGTGGTTGCCGGAGATCGACGCGTAGACCGAGCGGATCTCGCAGCCGGCCATCAGCTCGGCCTCTTCGATCGCACGCTGGATCGATTGCACCGTGGATTCGATGTCGACGACCACGCCGCGCTTCAGGCCGCGCGATTCGTGCGAGCCGATGCCGATCACCTCGATCGGATTGCCCGGCGCGTACTCGCCGACCAGCGCCGTCACCTTGGAGGTGCCGATGTCCAGCCCGACGATCAGCGATTTGTCACCCTTGCGATTCATGTAATGCCCTGCAGAAGACGACCCGCGACCGCGATCGGCGCAGGCAATGGAGTCGGTGTCGCGGTCGGTGGCGGCGCCTTCGGCGCCTCGCCCCAGCTGAGCGCGAACCCGTTGGTGTAGCGGAGGTCGGCGCGCACCAGCGGCTGCGCCTGGGTGGCGAGCAGCTGCGGCAGCATCCGTGCGAAACGGCCCAGGCGCGGACGCGCGTCGGCGCGGCCGACCACCACTTGCGTGCCGTTGCCCAGCAGCAGCGACCAGCTGCCGCGCGCATCCATCACCAGCGTGGTGACGTCCAGGCCCATCGGCGCGAACAGCTGGCGCGATTCGTTGTACAGCGCGGTCACTTCCTGCACCTGCGACTCGGGGCCGCCGAGCTGCGGCAGGTCCAGGCCGGTGAGCTCCTTCGGCATCGGGAAGAGGCGGCCGTGTTCGGACAGCAGCTTGTCGTCGCCCCAGCGCGCGAACGGCTTGTGTTCGGTGATGCGCACTTCCAGTACGTCGGGCCAGCGCTTGCGGACATCCGCGCGTTCGACCCACGGCAACTGTTCGACAGCGCGCTTGGCGTCTTCCAGCCGCACGGCGAAGAAGCCGCGCCGCGCGTGCGGCAGCACCGCCGCCTGCAGCTGCGCCGCATCGACGCGCGCCAGTTCGCCCTGCACACGCAGCTTGCTCAGCGGCCACCGGTCGGCGCCGATCCAGCCGTTGACGACGGCGACGACCGGCAGCGCGACCAGCGCCAGCGCGAGCAGCCACGTCAGGATGCGCAGGGCGGCGTTCATCGGCCCGCCACCTCCGGCACCGTCTGCTCAAGGATGCGCCAGCACAGCTCTTCGAAACCGATGCCGACCTGCGCGGCTTCCTTCGGTACCAGCGAATGGCTGGTCATGCCGGGCGCGGTGTTCACTTCCATCAGCAGGAAGCGGCCGTCGGCGTGGCGCATGACGTCGACGCGGCCCCAGCCGGTGCAACCCGCGGCGCGGAAGCCGTCCAGCGCCAGCGCACGGATGCGCGCTTCGTCGCCGGCGTCGTCCAGGCCCGGGCACAGGTACTGCGTGTCCTCTGCGATGTACTTGGCGTGGTAGTCGTACCAGCCCTTGGCCGGCACGATGCGCACCGACGGCAGTGCCAGATCACCGAGGATGGCGACGGTGAATTCGCCACCGGTCAGCATCTGCTCGGCCAGCAGTTCGCCAGGATACGAAGAGGCGAAGGCCACGGCGGGCGCCAGGTCGTCTTCGCCGATGATCTGGAACACGCCGACACTCGACCCTTCGGCCGACGGCTTCACGAACACCGGGAAGCCCAGCGTGCGCACTGCGGCGACCAGATCGCCACCGGCCGGAATACGCACGAACGTCGCAGTGGGCAGACCCGCGGCCTGCCACACCTGCTTGGTGCGGATCTTGTCCATCGTCAGCGCCGAACCCAGCACGCCGGGGCCGGTGTACGGCACGCCGAGCGATTGCAGCAGGCCCTGCAGCACGCCGTTCTCGCCATCGCCGCCGTGCATGATGTTGAAGACGCGGTCGACCTTGCCCGCGCGGATCGCTTCGATCAGCGCAGGCACGCCGTCGACGGCGAATGCCTGCACGCTGCGCGCGAGCAGCGCGTCGAGCACGTTCCGCCCGGAGTTGAGCGACACCTCGCGCTCGCTGGACGCGCCGCCCAGCAGCACGGCCACACGGCCGAAGCGCGAAGCATCGGTGATGCGCAGCGGCGGAACGGTCAGGTCGTTCATGCGGTGTCCTTGCCGGTGAATCCGTGCGCGGCGATGTGCTGCGACATGTGGCCGATGTCGCCGGCACCCATCAGCAGCAGCAGATCACCGTCCTGCAGGACGTCGGGCAGCACGTCGACCAGGTCGCTGACCTGGCTGACCACCACCGGCTCGTTGCGGCCGCGGGCACGGATCGCACGCGCCAGCGACTTCGAATCGGCGCCGGCGATTGGCTGTTCGCCGGCCGGATAGACCTCGCTCAGCACCAGCGCGTCGGCTTCCGACAGCACGGCCGCGAACGCATCGAACTGGTCGCGCGTGCGGCTGTAACGATGCGGCTGGAACGCGACGACCAGGCGCTTGTGCGGCCAGCCACCACGCGCGGCGGCGAATACGGCGGCGAGTTCCTTCGGGTGATGGCCGTAGTCGTCGACCAGTTGCACGCGCGCGCCCTGCGACGTGGTGATTTCGCCGAGGTCGTTGAAGCGGCGGCCGATGCCGGCGAACTTCTCCAGCGCGGCCGCGATGTTCTCCGGCGAAACGCCCAGCTGCCAGCCGATCGCGGCGGCCGCCAGCGCGTTCTGCACGTTGTGGCGGCCGGGCAGCGCCAGGCTGACGCGGATGCTGGCGTCCTCCGGCAGGCGCAGGGTGAAGTGCATGCGACCGCCTTCCTGCTCGACGTCCTCGGCGCGCACGTCGGCGTTCTCGGCGAAGCCATAGCTCATCACGTGGCGCGGCGTGTCCGCCGCGATGGCGGCCACTTCCGGATCGTCGATGCACAGCACGGCCAGGCCATAGAACGGCAGGCGCTGCAGGAACTCGGCGAACGCCGCCTTCACGCGCTCGAAGTCGTTGCCGTAGTTTTCCAGGTGATCGGCGTCGATGTTGGTGACGACGGAGATCAGCGGATTCAGGCGCAGGAAGCTGCCGTCGCTTTCGTCGGCCTCGGCCACCAGCCACTGGCCGTCGCCGAGCTTGGCGTTGGCGCCGGCGGCGAGCAGCTGGCCACCGATGACGAACGTCGGGTCCAGGCCGCCTTCGCTCAGCACGGCGGCGGCGAGGCTGGTGGTGGTGGTCTTGCCGTGCGTGCCCGCGACGGCGATGCCGCGGCGGAAGCGCATCAGTTCCGCGAGCATGGCGGCACGCGGCACGATCGGGATACGCTGGCTGCGCGCCTCCATCAGCTCCGGGTTGTCGTGCTTGATGGCGCTGGACACCACCACGCAGTCGGTGCCCAGCACGTTGGACGCGTTGTGGCCGCGCATGACGCGCGCGCCCAGCGACGCCAGCCGACGGGTCGCGGCGTTGTCGGCGTTGTCCGAACCCGAGACTTCGTAGCCCAGCGTGCACAGCACTTCGGCGATGCCGCTCATGCCGGAGCCGCCGATGCCGACGAAGTGCACCCGGCGGAACTCCTTGGCCAGGTTGCCGGTGTGTTGCAGGCGGCGCTCGCGTGCAGCAGCCATCATCATGCCTGCGTCCTCATTTCAATGGCTTCCTCGAGAATGATGTCGGCGATGCGGTCGGCCGCATCGGTCCTGGCCAGTGCGCGCGCGGCTTGCGCCATCGCCATGCGCTTGCCGGGCTCGGCGATGAGCGGGCGCAGCGCCGCCGTCAGGGTTTCGGCCAAGGTGTCGTCCTGCTTCAGCAGCACGGCCGCACCACGCTCGACCAGGTATTCGGCATTGCGGGTCTGGTGGTCGTCGACGGCCTGCGCGAACGGAACCAGCACGCTGCCCACGCCGACCGCGCACAGCTCGGCGAGCGTGGAAGCGCCGGAGCGGCAGACCACCAGATCGGCCCACGCATACGCCGCCGCCATGTCGGTGATGAAGGCTTCGACGCTGGCCGCCACGCCTGCATCCGCATAGGCCTTTGCAGCTTCATCGCGCAGCTTTTCGCCGCACTGGTGGCGCACTTCGAGGCTGCCCGGCGGCAACGCCGCGATCGCCTTCGGTACCGCCAGGTTCAAGGCACGCGCGCCCTGGCTTCCACCCAGCACAAGCACGCACAGCGGACCGCCGCGGCCCGCCAGGCGTTCGGATGGCGTGGGCAATGCCGCGATTTCGTCGCGCACTGGATTGCCGACGACTTCCTCGCGCGCCGGGAAGGCGCCGGGAAAGCCCGTCATCACGCGGCGAGCGACCTTCACCAGCATGCGGTTGGTGAATCCGGCCGCGCGGTTCTGTTCGTGCACCATCAGGGGCACGCCCATCAGGCGCGCAGCGACGCCCCCGGGACCTGCCGCGAAGCCGCCGAAACTCACCACGGCGCGCGGCACCCGGCGACGCAACACGAAACCGGCAGCGCGGATCGCGCGCAGGATGCGGACCGGCGCGCCGAGCAGCGCGAGCTTGCCCTTGCCCCGCAACCCGCTGATGGCCAGCGTATCCAGCGGAATATCGTGCTGCGGCACCAGGCGCGTTTCCATCGCGCCATCGGCGCCCAGCCAGATCACCGGCACGCCGCGCGCGCGCAGCACCTTCGCCACGGCCAGCGCGGGGAAGATGTGGCCGCCGGTTCCGCCGGCCATGATCATCACGGGGGCATGCATCGGCGCGTTCATGCCAGCCTCTCGAACGTCGGCTCGACGCGCGCGTGCAGGCGGCTGGTGCCGCGCAGGGTCTGAGACAGCGAGACGCCGGCAGCGGTCGCCGGTGCCGGTGCCGGGCTGGCGGGACGCGGCTCGGCCGGCGCCCGCGGCGCCTCGCCGGCGCCCTGAGCGGCGTCGCCACGCAAGGCGACCTGGCGCTGCGTGCGTTCCAGTTCGTACGACACGCGCAGCAGCAGGCCCATCGCCACGCAGGTCATCAGGATGCTGGACCCGCCCGACGAGATCAGCGGCAGGGTCAGGCCCTTGGTCGGCAACAGGCCCAGGTTCACGCCCATCGAGACGAAGCTCTGCATGCCGATCCACAGCGCCACGCCGAAGGCGACGTACCCGGCGAAGTGGCGACGCATTTCGACGCAGCGCAGGCCGATCACGAAGGCGCGGCCGACCAGCAGCGCATAGAGCGCGATCACCAGGCACACGCCGACGAAGCCGAGCTCCTCGCCGATCACCGAGAAGATGAAGTCGGTATGCACTTCCGGCAGGTAGTTGAGCTTCAGCACCGAACCGCCCAGGCCGATGCCGCTCCATTCGCCGCGCCCGATCGCCATCAGGGCATTGGTCAGCTGGTACCCGCTGCCGAACGGATCGTCCCAGGGATTGGTGAACGAGGTGATGCGGCGCAGGCGGTACGGCGCCGCCACCGCCAGCATCGCCAGCATCATGACCAGGCCGATGCCGGGCAGCACGATGCGCAGGATGTTCACGCCGCCGAGCACCAGCATGCCGGCGGTGATCGCCAGCAGCAGCGTGGATGAGCCGAAGTCGGGCTGCAGCAGCAACAGGGCGACCAGGGTCAGCGCCACGCCGAACGGCTTGAGCATGGCTTTCCAGGTCGCGCTGACGTCGTCGCGGAAACGCACTAGGTAGCTGGCCAGCCAGACGATGAAGAACACCTTCACCACCTCGACCACCTGGAAGTTCGACACCCCCAGGTTGATCCAGCGGTGCGCGCCCTTCACGCTCACGCCCAGGCCCGGCACGAATACCAGCAGCAACAGCACCACGCAGCCAAGCAGCAGCACCTGGTTGCGCGCCTCGATGCTTTTCAGTTCGGTACGCGTCAACCACCATGCCAGGCCCGCGCCCGCCACCAGGAACATGCCGTGGCGGATCAGGTAGTAGAACGGATTGCCGTGCTGGTAGATCGACGCGGACGCGACCATCACCACGCCGAGCGAGGCGAGCGCCAGCATGGCGCCGAGCAACCAGGGATCGAAACGGCCCCCGATGGCGTCCAGTCGCGTGGCCTGGCGTGGCGCGTCGTTCATCAGCGCACCTTCAGCGTGGCCAGGCCGACGAGGACCAGCACGACCGAAATGATCCAGAAGCGCACGATCACGCGCGGCTCGGGCCAGCCCTTGAGTTCGAAGTGGTGGTGGATCGGCGCCATGCGGAACACGCGCTTGCCGGTCAGCTTGAACGACGCCACCTGGATCATCACCGACAGCGTCTCGATGACGAAGATGCCGCCCATGATCACCAGCACCAGTTCCTGGCGGACGATCACCGCGATGGTGCCCAGCACGGCACCCAGCGCCAGCGCGCCGATGTCGCCCATGAAGACCATGGCGGGATAGGTGTTGAACCACAGGAAGCCGAGCCCGGCCCCGGCGATGGCGGCGCAGATGATGGTCAGCTCGCCCGCCCCCGGCACCGGCGGAATCTGCAGGTAGCTGGAGAACACCGCATTGCCGGACGCATAGGCGAACACGCCCAGCGCGCACGCCACCAGCACCGTCGGCATGATCGCCAGGCCATCGAGGCCGTCGGTCAGGTTGACCGCATTGGAGAAACCGACGATCCAGAAATAGGCGATGGCCACGAAGCCGATGCCCGCCAGCGGCAGCGCGATCGACTTGAAGAACGGTACGTAGAAGGTCGTCGCCGCCGGCACGTCGGCGTACAGGTACAGGTAGAGGCCCGCGGCCAGGCCGAAGATCGACTGCAGCAGGTACTTCCAGCGCGACTTCAGGCCGTTGGGGTCGCGCTTGACGATCTTGATCCAGTCGTCGTACCAGCCGATGGCGCCGAAGGTCAGCATCACCAGCAGCACCACCCATACGTACTTGTTGCGCAGGTCGCCCCACAGCAGCACCGACAGCAGCACGGTCATCAGGATCAGCGCACCGCCCATCGTCGGCGTGCCGGCCTTGGAGAAGTGCGACTGCGGACCGTCCGTGCGGATCGGCTGCCCGCCCTTCAGCTGGCCCAGCTTGCGGATCACCGCCGGGCCCAACCACAGCGACAGCGCCAGCGACGTCAGCGCCGCCAGGATCCCGCGGAACGTCAGATAGCCGAACAGGCCGAAAAAGTTTTCCAGGCTCTGCAGCCAGCGAGCCAGTTCAAGCAGCATGCGGTGTGTCCTCCCCGGTGGACAGCAAGGCGGCGACGATCCGGTCCATCGCGCTGCCGCGCGACCCTTTCACCAGGCAGCGCACGCCCGTCCGCAGATCGGCGCGCAAGGCGGCTGCGAGCGAGGCGTGGTCCTGGAAGGCCTGCGCCCCCTCGCCGAATGCGGCGGCCGCGGCTGCGCTGAGGGGTCCCAGCGCATAGAGACGACGGAGGCCGGCAGCCTTGGCACGACGACCGGCGTCGGCGTGCAGCGCTTCGGCGTCGTCGCCCAGTTCGCGCATGTCGCCCAGCACCAGCCAGCCCTCACCGCCGGCCTGCGTGCTCGCCGCCAGGGTGTCGATGGCGGCCACCAGCGAACCGGGATTGGCGTTATAGCTGTCGTCGATCACCACTGCGCCGTTCGACAAGGTGCGCGCAACCTGCCGGCCCGCCACGGGCTGCGCAGCGGACAGGCCCTCCGCGATGATCGCCAGCGATACGCCGCAGGCCATCGCGATGCCGGCGGCGGCCAGTGCGTTGAGCACATTGTGGCGACCGGGCAGGTGCAGTTGCACTGCGACGTCGCCGTGCGGCGCCACCAGCACGAAGTCGGAGCCGTCATCGGTCGCGCGGATGTCGCGCGCGGTCAGGTCGGCGGTCGCTTCCAGGCCGAAGCGCAGGATGCGGCGGTCCGGCACCCGGCTGGCGAAGTACTCGGCGAACGCATCGTCGGCATTGATCACTGCCGTGCCGTCGGCCGGCAGCGCCTCGTAGATGGCGCCCTTGGTCTCGGCCACGCCCATCAGCGAGCCGAGCCGTTCCAGGTGTGCGGCGGCGATGTTGTTCACCAGCGCCACTTCGGGCGTGACGATGTCGGTCAGATAGGCGATGTCGCCCGGCTTGCCCGCGCCCATCTCGTACACCGAGAAGTCGGCATCGTCCGGTGCGTCGATCACGGCCATCGGCAGGCCGATCTCGTTGTTGCGGTTGCCCGGATTGAAGTAGGTGACGCCGGCGCGCTGCAGGATCGACACAACCAGCGTCTTCACCGACGTCTTGCCGTTGCTGCCGGTGATCGCGACCGTCTTCTCCACGCGGTCGCGCTGCAGGCCGGCCGCGATCCGCGCCAGCGCCAGCAACGTATCCGGCACGACCACCTGCGGCACCTCGACCTTAACTTCATGGTCCACGAGGACCGCGGCGGCGCCCCGCATGGCCGCGTCGTAGGCGAAATCGTGGCCGTCGAAGCGCTCACCGCGCAGCGCCACATACAGGCTGCCCGGCACCAGCGTGCGGGTATCGTGGGTCAGCGAACCGATCACCAGATCGTCGCCCAGCAATTCGCCGCCCGCCCAGTGCGCCAGCAGGGACAAGGGAAGCCGCTTCATCGACGGTCCTCCAGCGCCTGGCGCGCCACGGCGGTGTCGTCGAACGGATGCTTCACGCCATGGATTTCCTGGTAGGGCTCGTGGCCCTTGCCGGCCACCAGCACGATGTCGTCGGGTCCGGCCAGCGCGACCGCGCGTGCGATCGCCTGCGCGCGGTCGCGCTGCACGAGCACCGCGCCCGGGGTCGCGAAGCCGGCCATGATGTCGGCGACGATGCGGTCGCCGTCTTCGGTACGCGGGTTGTCGTCGGTGACCAGCACCACGTCGGCCAGGCGCTCGGCGATGGCGGCCATCTGCGGGCGCTTGCCGGTGTCGCGGTCGCCCCCGCAGCCGAACACGCAGAACAACCTCCCCTGCACGTGGTCGCGCAGGCTGGCCAGCGCCTGTTCCAGCGCGTCGGGCGTATGCGCGTAGTCGATGACCACCAGCGGGCGACGCTGGCCTGCCGCGTCGCTGTCGCCGCCGAGCCGGTTCATGCGACCGTGGATCGGCGCCAGCCGCGACAGCGTGCGTGCGATGTCGGCGGGGGTATCGCCCAGTGCGTGCAGCGCGCCGGCCACGGCCAGCAGGTTGTCCACGTTGAAGCGCCCCAGCAGCCGCGACTGCACCGCCTGCACGTCGTCGCCGACCATCAGGTCGAATGCGATGCCGTTGCCATCCAGCCGCAGCGCGTCTGCCCGCACGCTCGCGTCCGCCTGGCCGCGCGAGCTGACGCCGATGCGCTGCACGCCATGCGGCAGGCGCGCGAACAGGTCGCGGCCGTAGGCGTCGTCGAGGTTGATGACGCCGGCTTTCAGGCCTTCGCGCGAGAACAGCCGTGCCTTGGCCGCCCCGTAGCGCTCCATGTCGCCGTGGTAGTCCAGGTGGTCGCGCGTCAGGTTGGTGAATACGCCGACATCGAAATGCACCGCGTCCACGCGCCCCTGGTCGAGCGCGTGCGAGCTGACTTCCATCGCCACCGCCTTCGCGCCGGCATCGCGGAACTGCGCGAGCAGCGCATGCATCTGCAACACCAGCGGCGTGGTGAAACCGGTGGGCACCACTTCGCCGTACATGCCGGCGCCGAGGGTGCCGACGGTCGCGCAACGCACGCCCCGCAGGTGCCAGGCCTGCGCCAGCAGCTGTACGGTCGACGTCTTTCCGTTGGTGCCGGTGACGCCGACCATCTTCATGTCGTGCGACGGCGCGGCGTGGAAACGGTCGGCCATGGTGCCCATGCGCATGCGCAGCCCGGGAACGGCGATCGCGTCGCGCGGCGCTTCCAGGCCATCGGGTACGGGCGGTTCGAACAGGATCGCGCTCGCGCCGTTCTCCTGCGCCTGCGCGGCGAAGTTCAGGCCATGCGCGCCGAAGCCGGCAATGGCGACGAACGCGTCGCCGGGCTGCACGCTGCGGCTGTCCAGGGTCAGGCCACGCACCACGATGTCGCGCGGCACATCCACGTCGGGCAGCAGTTCGGCGAGCGCCATCATCCGCCTCATCTCGTGGCCCCCGTGGCCGGCGCCGCTGCATGCGGGGTATCGAAAGCGGAGGGATCCATCGTGTCGACGGCATCGTCGGGGACCGGCGCCGGTGCCGGTGCGGGCACGCCGCCGCCCTGCTTGCCCGCGTTCTTCGCCTGCGCGGCGAGCCACGCCTCGATGTCGTCCGGCGGCACGTCCATCAGGCGCAGCGTCCCGTCCATCACGTCATGGAAGACCGGCGCGGCCACCAGGCCACCGTAGTAGCCGCCTTCCTGGGAGTCGTTGATCACCACGACGGCGGCGAAGCGCGGATTGCTGGCCGGCACCAGACCGGCGAAGAAAGACGCGTAGCGCCCCTTCGCGTACCCGCCACCGGACGCGATGCGGGCGGTGCCGGTCTTTCCGGCCACGCGATAACCGAGCACGCCCGCGCGCTTGGCGCCGCCCTGCGTCACCACGGTTTCCATCATGCCGACGACCTCGTGCGCGATCGCCGGGTCCAGCACCTGCGGCGCCTCGCTGCGCTGGCCCTTCACGAACGTAGGCGTCACCAGCCTGCCGCCGTTGCCCAATGCCGAGTAGGCACGCGCGATCTGCAGGGGCGTCACCGCCAGGCCATAGCCGTAGGACATGGTCGCCTTCTGCAAGCCATTCCAGCGGTCCGGCGGCGCCAGCATGCCGGCGGACTCGCCCGGGAAACCGCTGCCCGGCTTCTGGCCATAGCCGAAGCTGTGGATGCTCTCGTAGAAGTAGGCGTTGGGCAGCTTCTCCGCGATCTTGATCGAGCCGATGTTCGAGCTCTTGGTGATCACGCCGGTGACGGTCAGCACACCGTTGTTCCGCGGCACGTCGCGGATGGTGTACCGGCTGTTCAACGCCATGTAACCGGGGTTGGTGTTGACCAGCGTCGACGGCGTGACCACGCCGGCCTTCAGGGCGGTCGATACGGTCAGCGGCTTCATCGTCGAGCCGGGCTCGATCATGTCCGTCAGCGCGCGGTTACGGCGCGCATCCGGCTTCACCCGCTCGATCGCGTTCGGGTTGTAGGTCGGCAGGTTGACCATCGCGAGCACTTCGCCGGTGGCGACGTCCATGATCACGATCGAGCCGCTGCTGGCCTGGTGCTCGAGCAGCGCATTGCGCAGTTCGCGGTGGGCCAGATACTGGATGCGGCGGTCGATGCTGAGCGTCAGGTCCTTGCCCGGCTGCGCGGAGCGGATCAGGTCCACGTTCTCGACGATGCGGCCGCGGTTGTCGCGGATCACCTTCTGCGCGCCCGGCGTGCCGCTGAGCCACTCGTCGAAGGCCAGTTCCAGGCCTTCCTGCCCGCGGTCGTCGATGTTGGTGAAGCCCAGCACGTGGGCCATCGCGGGCCCCTGCGGATAGAAACGGCGGAACTCGCGCTGCGAGAACACGCCGGGAATCTTGTGCGCCAGGATCTTCTGCGCCTCGTCCGGATTGATCCGGCGCTTGAGGTACAGGAATTCCTTGTCGGCCTTCTGCGACAGGCGGTTGGTCAGGTGGTCGAGCGGCACGCCCAGCGCCTGCGCGAGTTCCGGCAGGCGGTCGGGCGCCTTCAGCAGTTCCTGCGGGTTGCCCCATACCGATTCCACCGGCGAGGACACCGCCACCGGTTCGCCGTTGCGGTCGGTGATCATGCCGCGAGAGGTCGGGATCGGAATCTCGCGCAGGAAACGCGCATCGCCCTGGCGCTGGTAGAAATCGTGGTTGATCAGCTGCACGTACGCCGCGCGCCCGACCAGGCTGATCGAACACAGGCCCATGGCGCCGAGCACCAGTGCCAGTCGGCCGCGCAGGTTGAAGCGCGCGCGATTGCGGTTCTTGGCCGGTGCGGCGTTCATGGACGCACCACCACGATATCCGCCGCTTCCGGCGACTTCATGCCCAGGCGCACGCGGGCGATCTGGTCGATGCGGGTCGCTTCGGCGACCGTGGCCTGCTCAAGCTGCAGGCGACCGAATTCGACGTTCAGTTCGTCGCGTGCACGCTCCAGCCGCGTCACCTCGTCGAACAGCACGCGGTGGCGGTGGCGCGCATAGACCACCCCGATCGCCGAGGCGATATTCGCCAGCACCAGCACGGCGATCAGGAAGCGGCTCATGCGGCCACCTCCAGCTTCTCGGCCACGCGCAGCACGGCGCTGCGGGCACGCGGGTTCGAGGACACTTCGTCGGGCTCGCCCTTCTGCCCGCCGCCGATGGCGCGCAGGGTCGGCGTGAAGTCCAGCGCCACCGGCAGGCGGCGGTTGGCCGGCGGCGCCTTGGCGTGCCGGTTTATGAACTGCTTGACGATGCGGTCTTCCAGCGAATGGAAGCTGATGACAGCCAGCCGGCCGCCGGCTTTCAGGCGCATGAGGGCCGCATCGAGACCCGCTTCCAAATCCGCCAGCTCGCGGTTGATGTGGATGCGGATCGCCTGGAAGCTGCGGGTGGCGGGATGGGTCTTCTCCCCGCGCGGCATCACGGAGGCGATGACGCCTGCCAGGTCGGCGGTGCGCATGAAGGGCTGCGTGGCGCGACGGGCGACGATGGCGCGCGCGATGCGGCGACTCTGCTTCTCTTCGCCGTAGGTCCACAGCACGTCGGCGATGTCGCGCTCGTCGGCGCGCGCGATCCACTCGGCCGCGCTTTCGCCCGATTCGGGATCCATGCGCATGTCGAGCGGACCGTCCTTGCCGAAGCTGAAGCCGCGCTCGGCCACGTCGAGTTGCGGCGAGGACACGCCCAGGTCCAGCAGCACGCCGTCCAGGCCGGCCGCGGTTTCATTCCATGCTGCCAGGGACGCGAAGCTGCCGCGGAAGATCGACACGCGCGCATCGCCCGCGAACATCCGTTCGGCATGGGCGATCGCTTCGGGATCCTTGTCCATCACCAGCAGCCGGCCTCCCGGGCCGAGGTGTTGCAGCACGCCGCGCGCGTGGCCTCCACGCCCGAAGGTGCCGTCCAGATATGTTCCGTCCTCCTTCACCTGCAGCCCTTCCATGACCTGCGTGTACAACACCGGCAAGTGCAGCGCGGGGAGGTGATCGGCCGGCGCGGACTGCCGCTTGCCGTCACCCTTGCTCACAAGCGCAGCTCGAGCATGTGTGCGCTCAGATCGTCGTCGGTGAGGGACTGACGGATCTGCGCGTGGTGCGCCTGTTCGCTCCAGAGTTCGAACTTCTCGCCCATGCCGAGCAGCACGGCCTTTTTCTCGATTCCCACCGCGCTGCGATGGCTGGCCGGGATGCTGATGCGGCCATTGCCGTCCAGCTCGACCGGCGACGCGGCGCCGATCAGCTTCAACTGCAGGCTGCGGTGCGCCTTCTGGGTGCTGGGCAGCTTGCTGACCTCATCACGGACGCGCTGCCAGACCTTCTCGGGGTACAGGTAGAGGCTGCCGCCCTCGAAGGGGTTGTAGGTGATCACCAGGCGGTTGCCGCACTCGCGCGCGACGAGGTCACGGTACGCGGTGGGCACCGCGAGCCGTCCCTTGTCGTCCACTGTGATGGCGGTCTCACCCTGAAACACTACCCCTGCCTTCCCGACGCGCGAATGAGCGATCAATTGAACCACGAAAAACCACTGAAAACCCGGTTTTCCCTCTGTTGCCCACCTTAGCAGCGCGCACAGGGTTGTCAACAGGAAACGACCGCCTAAATCACTTGGCGGATCAATGGCTTGCAGCAAACTTCAGAGACTTGTTCAAGCCTTATCCACAAGTTGCTGTTTCGTCTCAAATTTTGAGATTGAGGGACGATTCAGTGAGGTGACCGTCGTTTCACATCCCGTCTCGTCCGCGCCGGCGCTCCCGGGTGGAACTGCGCAAACCGGAGGCCCAGAATCGGCCCATGTGCCTCGTCGCCCTCGCCTGGAAGGTCCACCCGCGCTGGCGGCTGCTGCTGGCAGGCAACCGCGACGAGTTCCACGCTCGACCCACGGCGGCGCTGGCGCACTGGGAGGCGTCGCCCCACGTGCTGGCAGGCCGGGACCTGCAGTCGGGCGGCACCTGGGCCGGGGCGGACGCCGGCGGGCGGGTGGCGGTGGTCACAAACGTGCGCGATCCGGCCATCCGGATTCCGGGGGCTCCGTCGAGGGGTCAGCTGGCGGCCGGTTTCCTGCAGTCGCCCGACGGTGCGACGCACCGCGCCACCGGCGTGCTGGTGGCCGCCGAAGCCTTTGCCCCGTTCAACCTACTGCTCGCGGACGCCGCCGATTGCGAATACGTGAGCAACTACCCCACGCCCCGTCGGATCACGCTCGCACCGGGTCTGCACGGCTTGTCCAATGGCGACCTCGACGAGGCCTGGCCAAAGACGATGGCGCTCAAGGAGCGACTCGCCGCATGGGTGTCGGCGGAGAGGGACGAAGTCGATACGCTTTGGAGCGCGCTGGCGGACGAAACCCCCGCGCCCGACGACCGCCTTCCCGACACCGGCGTAGGCATCGACCTCGAACGCAGGCTGTCGCCGGCCTTCATCCGTGGCGAACGCTATGGAACCCGCGCCAGCACCCTGATTGCCATCGATCATGCGGGGCATGGGTGGATCAGCGAGCGGAGGTTCGGGCCTGACGGTGTGTTCGAGGGGGAGACGACGTTGCGGATCCAAACTGGCGCGTAGCCAGCGCTATCGAAGCTGGAGGCTCGCGGTTGCGACTTACGTCGCTCCTACAGGGAACCCTGTGATCGCTCGCCTTTAACTGCCCCCTGAGTCAGGGGGCGGCGAGCGCACCGCGCGAGCGGGGGTGTGGCAACGAAGGCCTGGGGCCCAAAGTTCGCAATGCGAACTTTGGGAGCTTCAACGCGCTTCGCGCGTTGAAGCTGGCGGCGGAGCCGGCCGATAAGCCGGGTTCTGTCGTGGACAGTCATTCCTCTAGGCGCAACGTCACCGTTACGCTCAAGCAACCTACCCGGAGACACTGCGGGCCGCAGCATAGCCTCCCTATTTGGTCTTGCTCCCGGTGGGGTTTGCCGTGCCGGTCCGTTGCCGGACTCGCGGTGCGCTCTTACCGCACCATTTCACCCTTGCCTGATCTCCGAAGAGCCATCGGCGGTATCTTTCTGTTGCACTTTCCGTCGGCTCGCGCCGCCCAGGCGTTACCTGGCACCTTGCCCTGTGGAGCCCGGACTTTCCTCGGCATTGTTTCCAATGACGCGACTGTCTGGCCGACTCCGCCGCGCCCATTGTCGCACAACGGCCATGCCGCTAAGCCGACAGCCAGGCGGATGCGGCACCGCCGAGACCCAGCAGCAGCACCACGAGCCACGGCGGCAACTTCGCCCACATCAGCATCACCACGCCCACGGCAATCCACGCAACGTCGCGCCAGTCACGCACGGCCGTGGTCCATAGCGGGTCGTGGAGTGCTGCCAGCAACAGTCCCACCACCACCGCATTGACCCCGGCCACCGCGGCCTGCGCGCCTCGCTGACGGCGTACGCGCGACCAGAAGGGCAACACACCCACGATCAGCAGGAAGGAAGGCAGGAAAATCGCAAGCAGGCACACCATCGCGCCCAGCCAGCCACCCGGCCCGGCGGACATGGCAGTCCCCAGGAAAGCGGAGAACGCGAACAAAGGCCCGGGCAGCGCCTGGGCGAAGCCGTAACCGGCAAGGAATTCACCCGTGCCGATCCAGCCAGGCGCCACTACTTCCGCCTGCAGCAAGGGCAGCACCACGTGGCCGCCACCGAAAACCAGCGCACCCGTGCGGTAGAACGCATCGAATACCTGCACGGCTGGCTCCATGGAATACCGCGCCACCCACGGCAGCAGCAACAGCAGGATCAAGAAGGCCACCAGCATCGCCACGCCGGTACGCGCGGACAGCAGCACCGCCATGCCATCGGCACCTGCCGTATCGGACGCACGTCGCAACGCCAGTCCTGTCATTGCACCCACGGCGATCAACAGCCACTGCACCCATGCGTGTGGCCACCAGACCACGACCAGCGTCGTTGCCACCGCCATCAGCACGCGCGGCGCATCGATGCAGAACATACGCCCCATCGTCCATACGGCCTGCGCCACCACGGCGACCGCGACCCACTTAAAACCGTGCAGCGATTCGGCGGGCAATGCGCTGCCCCAATGCACGAGTCCAAGCGCGAACAGCACCATCAACACCGCGGACGGCAAGGTGAACCCGCACCACGCCGCGACGGCGCCGCGGATGCCTGCCTGCGACAAGCCAATGGCCATGCCCACCTGGCTGCTCGCCGGACCGGGCAGGAACTGGCAGAGCGCGACCAGCTCGGCGTACGCACTGTCCGTCAGCCACTGGCGTCGCGCCACGAACTCATCGCGAAAATAGCCGAGATGGGCGATGGGGCCGCCGAATGAAACCAGCCCAAGCCGAAGGAATACGCGGAATACCCGCCAGGCGCTGGCCTGCTGTCGCGGCTCCCGCGCAGTCATCCCTCGCATGAGCATCATCCCTCACCCATTTCCCGCGCCTTCCTCGACACCGGCATGATTCACGCGAGCGCCGCTGCCCCATCGAGGACATCCATGGGAAGCGGCCCGGACGCCAGGATGAAGTCGTTGTAGGCGCGCGTGTCGAACCGCGTGCCCAGGCGCTGCCGGGCCTTCTCGCGCGTCGCCAGAATCTGCTGCTTGCCGACCATGAAGCTGCAGGCCTGCCCCGGGTAGACGCAATAGCGGTCGATCTCGCGCTCGGCGGCATCGCGATGTTCGCCGGCGTTGGCCACCATCCAGTCGATGGCCTGCTGGCGGGTCCAGCGCGCGTGGTGGATGCCGGTGTCGACGACGACACGGCAGGCACGGAACAACTGGCCCTGCAGGTAGCCGATTCGCCCGAACGGATCGCCTTCGAATGCACCGATCTCATCCGCCAGTTGTTCGGCATACAGGGCCCAGCCCTCGGTCCACGCCGAAAAGCGCACCGTGCGCCGGAACAGCGACAGTCCACCCGCCTCGCGCAGCACACTGTCCTGGAAATGGTGACCGGGTATGCCTTCGTGATGCAGCAGCGTCGGGATGCGCCACAGCGCGTTCTCCGCGACCGAGCGCAGGTTGAGGAAGATGGTCGAGGGCTGGGCGGGATCGCTGCTGGCGCTGTAGAACGCGCCTGGCGCGCCGTCCTGGATCGCGGGCGAGATGCGCTGCACTTCGACCGGTCGATCCGGAATCACGCGGAACCCCCGTGGCAGCAGGCCCCTGATCCGATCCAGGTGTGCGCTGGCGTAGTCGATGATCGCCTGGCGTCCCGCGTCCGTGTCCGGCTTGAGGAAGCGCGGATCGCGATCGAGGGCGGCCATGCGCTCACCCACCGATCCCCCGGTCAGACCCTCGGCGCGCAGCAGCTGATCGATCTCGGTCGACAGTTCCTCCACCCACGTCAGGCCGAGTCGATGCAGCTCGCCTGGCGCGTAGCGGGCGATGGTGTTGGAACGCAGCGCCGAGGCGTAGTAAGCCTCGCCGTCGGGCTTGGCCCACACGCCTGCACGATCATCGGCGCGGGGCATCAAGGCTGCGAGCGCGTCGCTCTGGCGTTGCAGGGCAGGCACGATACGCCCGACCAGGATCGCCGAGGCGCGACGGTCCAGATCGGCGATCCCGGCGTCGCGCGCACGCGCGAGTGCCGACGTCGTCAATGGATTGCCGCTCGGCGCGGCATCGCGCAAGGTCGCGAGCTGCTTCAGGGTCTTGGCCAGAATGAAATGCGGGGGGATGACACCCAGGCCCGCGTCGTGGCGGATCTGTTCGGTTTCCTGGTCCAGGGCCACGGCGAACTGGCCCAGCCTGTCCAGATAGCGGTCGGCATCCGCCGCGTCCTTCATGGGCGAGCGTCCACCGATGCCGTCCGGCAGCCAGAAGTAGGCACCGTTCATCTGACTGACGACATAAGGGCTGGGGCGCAGGTTGATGTCGGAAAAACCGTAGCGCCCGTACTGGTCCGCCATGGCCTCGTAGACGAAGCGGGCCGTGTCGTAGTCCAGCGCGGCGGCGGCCGAGAGTGCGGCACGGTCGATCCCGCCCAGTTCGTCCAGTCGCAGCGCCGTCGCCTGCCGATGACGCGCGCGAGCGGCCAGCGAATAGTCGGCCAGGCGGTCCGGTCCACCCTCCTCTGCCTTGAGGGCCTGGGCATGGCGTTGCAGCAGGTCCGCCAGGCGGACGTCCTCGGCGGGCGCATCCCCCGTCGTGTCGGCGACAGGCTTCGAACCGGCCATGCGCGCGGCCAGGGGCCACGTCAGGCCGAGCGCCGCGGCGCCGACCAGCAGTTCACGACGACGCATCAGGTGCACCTCCAAAGCAAGGCGTCCCGAGCCTCGAGTGCCGGGAGGCCGGAACGCAGAACGAGACCATGCAATCTCTCCGAACAGGACGCATACCCAAGGCCTAATGCGCGGCCCCGCTCGACATCAGCCAGCGGTCGATCTTGGCTTCCAGCACGTCCAGCGGCAGGGCACCGGTGTCCAGCACCTGGTCGTGGAAACGCCGGATGTCGAAATCCGCACCCAGGCGCTCGGTCGCACGCCGCCGGAGTTCCTGCAACTTCAGTTCACCCACCTTGTAGGCGCAGGCCTGGCCCGGATTGGTGATGTAGCGATCGATCTCGACCGCCACGTCGCGCGGGGCCATGGAGGTGTTGGCCAGCATGTAGTCGATCGCGCGTTGACGGTCCCAGTGCATGGCATGGAGACCGGTGTCGACCACCAGGCGCACGGCGCGCAGCATTTCCATGTCCAGGTGGCCGAACCATTGGTAGGGGTCGGTGAACATGCCCAGTTCCTGCCCCAGCGATTCGGCATACAGGCCCCAGCCCTCGGTATAGGCGGTGGCGGGCACCTGCCCGAAACGCAGCAGGTCCGGCAGGCTCTCGTCCTCCTGGACCAGCGAGATCTGGTAGTGGTGGCCGGGCACGCCCTCGTGTAGTTCCAGCGTCTCCAGAGTCGGGATGGGACGCGTGTTCAACATGGCCATGTTGAAGAACAGGACGCCGGGCTCCGACGCGTCCGGCGGACCGGCGCGGTAGTAGCCCGTGCCCCGCTGGTCGCCCAGCGCCGGCAGCGGACGCAGCTCGAATGCGGCACGCGGACGACGCGAGAACAGGTCTGGCATCCGCTCCCAGACCTTTGTTTCGATGCGCTCGAAGTGGTCGATGAGGTCCTTCGGCTCCGAATAGTAGAACTGCGGCCCGGTGCGGACGTGTTCGAAGAAGGCCGGGAGGTCGCCGTCGAAGCCGGTCGCCTGGCGCGCCTGTTCCATGGCGGCGCGGATCCTGGCCACTTCCGCCACACCCAACTGGTGGATCTGCTGCGCGCTCATCTTCGTGGTGGTGTGCTGGACCAGCAGGGACGCATAGACCCGCTCGCCGTCCTTCATCGCCCACAGGCCGACGCCCTCGGTGGCGCCCGGCAGATAGCGTTCGCGCAGGAACGTGCGCCAGCGCGCGTAGGCCGGTGCGGCGCGACCTTCGATGGCCTGGCGATACGCGGCCTCCAGGCGGGTGCGGTCCGCGGTCCCGATGGCGTCAGGGAAACGCGTGACAGGGGAGTAGAAGGGATTCTCCTCGACCGGCAGCTTCAGGAAGGCTTCGACCTGCCCCAGGATGTTGTTCACCACCACCTTGGGCTGGTGGTAGCCCCGAGCCATTCCCTGCTCCAGGCGATCGACCGTGCTGTCCATGTACCCGACGAAGCCTTCCAGCTGGGCCAGCCCCCGTTCGTAGTCTTCGACCGTCTTGAAGCGGACGCCCGACAGATAGTCGGGGAACTCGACGTGCAGGCCGAAGGAGGCGTTCAGCGGCACCAGGTTGCGGATCGCATGGATGCCGCTGTCGATGTCGCCGAGCGCCTGCTCGGCCTGGTAGCGGAACGCGTCGTAGGCGATCTGGTCCTTCTCGGCCAGTGAGGCGCGGTCTATGCCGGCCAGGCCCGACAGTTCGGCACGCTTGTTCGTCGCCAGCTGCAGGGCGAAGGCCTCGCTCTGGGGGTCGACGAAAACGGCCCCGGTCGGGGGCAGGCCGCGCTCGGCGAGACGCAGGGGATGCAGCGTGTCATCGGCCTTCTGGCTCTCCGCCACCAGCTGGCGGAACCGCTCACGGGCGTCCGGCGGGGTCGACGCGATCACCGCGGGCGATGCCGCCACCATGACCAGCGTCGCGACGGCGGCCTTGAGCCGTTCACGCATTCTCATCTTCATTCCTTTTCCTTCGAGACCAGGCCGCCATACAACTCCTTCCTCGGCGCGCCGGTGATCTCGGCAGCGAGCTTGGCGGCTGCCGACGGCGGCAGGTGGGCGTTGAGCAGCGCATAGACGCGACGACCCTCTGCGAGCTGCGCCGTCTCGTCGTCCGGCGCGCCCTGCACCATGACGACAAACTCGCCCTTGCGCTGGTTGTCGTCGGCGTCGACGCGCGCCTGCAGCTCGGCCAGCGTGCCGTCGAGAACGGTTTCGAACAGCTTGGTCAGTTCGCGCGCCAGCACCGCGGGACGGTCGTCGCCGAACGCGGCGCGCATGTCCGCCAGCGACTCCGCGATGCGGTGCGAGGACTCGTAGAACACCAGCGTGCGGGCTTCACCTGCCAGGCGCTGCAGTTGCTCGCGTCGCGCGGACGCCTTGGCCGGCAGGAAGCCTTCGAACGTGAAGCGGTCGCTCGGCAACCCCGCCACGCTCAAGGCGGCGATCGCGGCGCAGGCGCCGGGCAACGGGCTGACCTTGATGCCGGCTGCGCGCGCGGCGCGGACCAGACGGAACCCGGGGTCGCTGACCAGCGGCGTGCCGGCGTCGCTCACCAGCGCGAGGGAGTCGCCGGCCAGCAGGCGTTCGACCACGCGCAGGGCCAGTGCGTCCTCATTGTGTTCATGCAGGGCCACCAGCGGCGTGGACACGCCGAAGTGCGACATCAGCTGGCCGCTGCGGCGTGTGTCCTCGGCGCAGATCGCCGCCACGTTTCGCAGCGTCTCCAGTGCCCGGGGCGTCAGGTCGCCGAGGTTGCCGATCGGGGTGGCGACGATGAACAGGGTTCCGGCAGGCATTCCAGTGGGGCTCGGTGGCTGGGGGTAGAATCGTAGCCCGGTTCCCCTGCCTGAACATCGACGATGCCCTTGGACCTGCCTGTCGCACGCACGCTTTCCGCACGCCTCCGTCCCGCCCGGGCCCTGGCGGCATTGCTGCTGGTCGCCCTGCTCGCCAGTTGCGCGACCACGCCGGGCACGAGCCCCGTCACATCGTCCGCACGCTTCGCCCCCGCGTTCGCCAATGCCGCCACGCTGGCCCGCCAGGACGGCGCCCTCACCGGTCAGGCGCGCAGCGACAACGCACGCGAAATCGACCGCCTGCTCGCCACGCTCGACGACGCCACCCTCACCCGCGACGCCGCGGCCCTGCCGGTGGGCGACCCGCTGTACAACTTCGCCGGCCGCGCGCTGCAGCGCCGCGGACTGCCGCTGCCGCGCCCGTTCGATCGTGGCGCCCAGTGGCGCTTCGACGCCGGCAACCGTCCGCCCGCCGAGGCGGACGGATACCGCCCGCCGGTGAAGCTGGCCGTGCTGTTGCCCCTGTCCGGCAACCTCGCCACGGCCGCTGCGCCCGTGCGCGATGGCCTGCTGGCCGGCTATTACGGTGAGCGTCGCCGTCGCCCAGACATCCAGTTCTACGACACCACCGGCACCGCTGCGGGCGCGACCGCGGCGTATGCGCGCGCGACCGCCGAGGGCGCGGACTTCGTGGTCGGCCCGCTGGGTCGGGACGAAGTGAGCGCGCTGTTCCAGCAGCCCCAGCTCGCCACCCCGCTGCTGGTGCTCAACCGCGGCACCGTGAGCGTGCCGGACGGCAATGCCGGCTTCTCGCTGGCGCCCGAAGACGACGGGATCGCGGCCGCCGAATACCTGTTCGCACGCGAGCGCCGCGCGGCGCTGGTCATCGAGGGCAGCGACGACAATGGCCGTCGCGCATCGCAGGCCTTCGCCACGCGCTTCGCCGAGCGCGGCGGCAAGGTCACCCGCGTGGTGCGCGTGCAGGACGTACCGGGCGATCTGTCGGCCGCGCTGGCCACCGCGTCGCAGGAAGGCGCCGATGCCGTGTTCCTGGCCGTGCGCGGCAGCACGGCCCGCGCGCTGACGCCGCAACTGGCCCTGGCCGGCCTGGGCGGCAAGACGCGCGTGGGGACGTCGCAGCTCACCTCGGGGACGGGCAAGCCGGAAGAAGACATGGCGCTCGATGGCATCGCCTTCCCGACCGAAGCCTGGACCTCGCGCGGCGTGCCGGCCCTGCCTGCCGCCAGCGTCACCGGAGAGCGCGTCCCGACCGCACGCGGTCCTGCCGCGCGCCTGTTCGCGTTCGGCTACGACGCCTGGCTGCTGACGGCCTACCTGGAAAAGCTGGCGACCGGCGCGAATGCCGAGATCCGCGGCGCCACCGGACGCCTGCAACTGGACGGGTTCGGCAACGTGGTGCGTACGCCGTCATGGTCGACCTTCACCGGCGGACGCGCCGCACCGATCGCGGATGGCGGTTGATCGCCGCGCGCGCGGGCAGGCCGTCGAGGCCGCGGCCCGCGCGCTGCTGCGACGTGCCGGCCTGACCGATATTGCCGCCAATGCGGCGTACCGCGGCGGCGAACTGGACCTGGTGATGCACGACGCCACCCGACCGGGCATGCCGTCGGTGGTGTTCGTGGAAGTGCGCTATCGGCAATCGCAGGCGTTTGGTGGCGGCAGCGCCTCCGTCGATATCGGCAAGCGCCGCCGCCTGGTGCACGCCGCGCAACGCTTCCTGCAGGACCACCCCGCGCTCGCCGACGCACCCTGCCGCTTCGACGTGATCGATGCGCAGGGCGATCCGGCGTCACCGCACCTCGAATGGATCCGCGATGCGTTCCGCGCGGACGAGATCTGACCGCCCGGCACCATGGACCCTCGCCTCCCTCCCGCAGTGCACGATGCTCTTGCCGCCCGGCTTGGCGATGGCTGGTTGACCGGCGAGGCCTGTCGCCCCTTCGGCGGCGATGACTCGCGACGGTGGGCCATGCCGGCGGCCGTGGCGTTGCCGCGTACGCAGGAAGATGTCGTCGCGATCGTGCGCGCCTGCCGCGAACATCGCGCGCCGATCGTCGCGCGCGGCGCGGGCACGGGGACGACCGGCGCAGCCGTACCGACACAGGGCGGCGTGGTGGTGTCGTTCGCACGCATGAACCGCGTGGTCGAAGTGCGCGCAGCCGACCGTTGCGTGGTGGTGCAGCCGGGCGTCCTCAACGGCGACCTTCAGCACGCGCTCGCGCCGCACGGCCTGTTCTGGCCACCGGACCCCTCCAGTGCCGAGACCTGCAGCGTCGGCGGCAACCTCGCCACGAATGCCGGCGGACCGCGCGCAGTGAAGTACGGCACTGCGCGCGACAACGTGCTGGGGCTGGTCGCGGTCACTGGCGCGGGCGAACTGATCCGCTGCGGCGGCGCTTACACCAAGGACGCCACCGGCTACGACCTGACCCACCTGATCGTCGGCAGCGAAGGCACGCTCGCGCTGATCGTCGAAGCGACGCTCAAGCTCGCGCCGCGGCCGCACGCGCAAGCCGGCCTACGCGTGCTCTATCGCGACCCGGCCACAGCAGCAGCTGCCGTGTCCCGCATCATGGCGCGGCCGACGACGCCCACGATGCTGGAGTTCATGGATGGCAGCGCCATCGCGTTGATCCGCCGCAACGGCAGCGATGTGCCGGACGCCGGCGCGATGCTGCTGGTCGAAGCCGACGGCGACGACGACACGCTGCCCTACGCGCTACAGACGCTGGCCGAAGCGGCGGAGGGTGACGGCATGATCGCGCTGGACGTGGCACAGGACGGTACTGCACGAGACCGGCTGTGGGCCGCGCGCCGTGCGCTTTCGCCGGCACTGCGCACGATCAAGCCCGGCAAGATCAACGAAGACGTGGTGGTACCGGTATCGCGCATCCCCGATCTGGTGGCCGCCATGGAGACGCTGGCGTCGGACGTGGACCTGCCCATCGTCGTGTTCGGCCATGCCGGCAACGGCAACCTGCACGTCAACATCATGTACCACGACGGCGATGCCGCCGAGACGGCGCGTGCGCACGCCGCATTGCCGAAGGTCTTCGCTCAGGTGCTGGCGCTGGGCGGCACGCTGTCGGGCGAACACGGCATCGGCCTGAGCAAGCGCGATTTCATGGCGGACGCGTTCTCGCCCGCCACGCTGGATGCCATGCGTGCAGTGAAAGCCGCACTTGACCCGGATGGCATCCTCAACCCGGGCAAGGTGTTGCCGACGCCCTGATCCCTGTAGGAGCGACGTAAGTCGCGACCGCGGACCATACATGTCCGGCAAGCCGCCGATAGCACGCTGGCATCCGTTGCCGAACCCTTGATGGTCAACGAACGCTGACGACGTGCGGTCGCGACTCACGTCGCTCCTACAGAGGCATCAGGACTCGGCGAAGTGGTCGTAGCCGCGACGCGGCGGCGTCCATGGCTCGCCATCGGCGCGCATGGGATGCACGCCCTCGCCCGCCACCATGCGGCCGATCCGGGTGATCCGCAGATCGAGCCGGGATGCCAGCGCCGCGATGTCGGCACGCGCGTCGGCAGGCGCCGTGAAGCAGAGCTCGTAGTCGTCGCCACCACTCGCCTGCATCGGCAAGCGCGTGGCCGCATCGAACGCCGTGCACAAGGCGTCGGACGCCGGCAGCGCATCGATCTCGACCCGCGCGCCCATTCCGCTACGCGCAGCGACATGACCGAGGTCAGCCAGCAATCCGTCCGAAACATCCACGCATGCGCTCGCACGTCCGACGAGCGCGCGACCTGCTTCCATGCGCGGCGTTGGCCGGTCGAGGCGGACCCGGAGTGCATCGACGGGCGTGCGTTCCAGCAGCGCCAGCGCGCCGGCCGCATCGCCCAGCGTTCCGGTCACCCAGATGTCGTCGCCGACACGTGCGCCATCTCGCCGCAGCGCGCGTCCGGGTTCGACGAACCCCATCGCGGTGACCGACACCGACAGCGGACCGCGCGTCGTATCGCCGCCCACCAGCACGATGCCGTGGTGGGCCGCCAGCGCGGCGAAGCCATCGAGGAAGCCGTCGATCCACGCCGGGTCGGACTGTGGCAACGACAGCGACAGCGTGCACCACGCGGGGTCGGCACCCATCGACGCGAGATCGGAGAGGTTCACCGCCAGCGCCTTCCAGCCGATATCGGCCGCCCGCGTGCCACGGGGGAAATGGATGCCGTCGTTCAACGTGTCGGCGGTGACCACCAGTTGCCGTCCCGGTGGCGGTGCCAGCAGGGCCGCGTCGTCACCGATGCCCAGCACGACATCGGCGCGCGTGCCCGCACGTGCACGGACGCGGGCGATCAGATCGAATTCGCCGATACCCATGATGGCGTCAGTCGCGCGACCGCGCGAAATCGACGGCGGACTGGATGGCCGCGCGCGCCTGCGGGCTGTTCTTCCAGCAGGTGGAGCCGGTCAGGCCTGCCGCACGGGCGACGATGTCCGAGGGCTCCGCCGCAGCCAGCTGCCGCAAGGAGGCAATGCCCATCTGTTCCAGCCGCTGCACGACGGTGGGGCCGACGCCCTTCAGCGCGAGCAGCGCATCGCGTTCGTCGATGGCAAAGCGTGCCTCGCCAGCCCACACGTCAGCGTCGCGCCTGCGCCTCGGCGGGCCGCCAGTCGACGGCGGCGTGGTCGAGCACGCCGTTGATGTAGGTGTGCCCGTGTTCGGACCCGAACCGCTTGGCGGTCTCGATGGCTTCGTTCAGCACCACGCGGTAGGGCACGTCGAGGCGATGGATCAGCTCGTAGGCGGCGATCCGCAGGACGGCGCGCTCGATGGGATCGACTTCCTCGACCGCACGATCGAGGAAGGGCAGCAGCGCCTCGTCCAGCGACGCACGGTGCCTCACCACGCCGCGCACCAGGTCCTCGAAATATTCGAGGTCGGCGATCTCGTGCGCCTGCTCGTGGGCGAACTGCGCGATGACCTGGCCGACTTCGCCGCCCGACATCTGCCACGCGTACACGGCCTGCAGCGCGCGGCGGCGCGCGCGCGCGCGCGTGACCGGATCGACGCCGTCCTTGCGGTGGGGATGGGGGTGTCGGCTCACGTCGGCTCCTGCGGTTCTTGGGTTACGGCAACTGTTCCAGCAACTGCGCCATCTCGATGGCGGCCAGTGCGGCTTCTTCGCCCTTGTTGCCATGGCTGCCACCGGCACGCGCTTCGGCATCCTCGATGCGCTCGACCGCCAGCACGCCGTTGAGCACCGGCACGCCGGTGTCCAGCTGTACGCGCATCAGGCCTTCGGCACAACGATCGGCGACGTGTTCGTAGTGGCGGGTGTCGCCACGGATCACGCAGCCCAGCGCAATGAGGGCGGCATGGTCGCCCGAGGCGGCCAGCCGCGCGGCGGCAAGCGGGATCTCCCACGCACCGGGCACCCGTACCACGTCGATCATGTCCTCGCCCACGCCGTTGCCGGCCAGGCTCTGGCGCGCGCCGGCCACCAGCACATCGGTGATGCGCGGGTTCCAGCGGCTGGCGATGATCGCGAAGCGGGCGCCGTCGGGCGCGCGCAGATCGCCTTCGTAATGGGACATGGCGGGTTCCTTGGGGGTGGGGAAGTCTACCAGCCGGGGCGGGCGGCCGGTCTGCCGAGGCCGGTCAGGGCTGGACGTACTCGACCACGTCGAGCCCGAAACCGGCCAGGCCGACCTGGCGGCGCGGGGTGCCCAGCACGCGCAGCCGGCCCAGGCCGAGGTCGGCCAGGATCTGCGCACCGGCGCCGTTGCGACGCCACTGCCCTACATCCTTGGCGTTTGCGCGCACCTCGGGTTGCTTGCGCAGGCGGGCCAGCAGCGCCTCGGCGTTGCGGGGCTCGGAGAGCACCACCATCACGCCCTGCCCTTCCGCCGCGATCGCGCGCAGCGCATCGGTCGCATGCACGCCGAAATCGTCGCGGCGCCAGTGCAGCAGGTCGCTCAACGGGTTTTCCACCTGCACGCGTACCAGCGTGGGCGAGTCCTTGCGTGGCGTGCCGCGGACCAGCGCGAAATGCAGGTCATGGGCGATGCGGTCGCGATAGGTCACCAGCCGGAACGGACCGAACTCCGTCTCGATGTCGCGCGCGTCGATGCGCTCCACGGTGTGCTCGGTGGCCAGGCGATAGGCGATCAGGTCGGCGATCGATCCCATCTTCAGGCCGTGCTCGCGCGCGAACACTTCCAGCTGTGGACGTCGCGCCATGGTGCCGTCCGGGTTCAGCACTTCGACCAGCACACCGGCCGGCTCCAGGCCCGCGAGCAGCGGCAGGTCGCTGGCGGCTTCGGTATGGCCGGCGCGGGTGAGCACGCCGCCGGGCTGGGCGATCAGCGGGAAGATGTGGCCAGGCTGGCTGAGGTCGGTGGGCTTCGCATCGGGACGCACGGCAGTGCGCACCGTGTGTGCGCGGTCGTAGGCGGAGATGCCGGTGGTGACGCCCTCGGCGGCCTCGATGCTGACGGTGAAGTTGGTGTGGAACTGCGCCGTGTTCGTCTGCACCATCGGCGCCAGGCCCAGTTGCGTGCAGCGTTCGCGGGTCAGCGACAGGCAGACCAGGCCGCGCGCGTGGGTGACCATGAAGTTGATGTCGGACGGCTTGACCAGCTCGGCCGCCATGATCAGGTCGCCTTCGTTCTCGCGGTCCTCGTCGTCGACGATGACGACCATGCGGCCGTTGCGGATTTCTTCCAGCAATTCGGGAATCGGGGCGAAGTTCATGCGCCGCTCCTCTCGCCCAGCAGGCGCTCGACGTAGCGCGCGACCAGGTCGATTTCCAGGTTCACCGCATCGCCGACGGCGGCCTGCGAGAACGCGGTGTGCGCCACCGTGTGCGGGATCAGCGCGACCTCGAATCCTTCGCCGTCCACTTCGTTGACCGTCAGGCTCACGCCATCGACGCAGATCGAGCCCTTCTTCGCGATGTACTTCAACAGCGGCGCCGGGGCGGCGAATCGCCAGCGCTGCGCGCGCGCATCCTCGTGCACGGACAGCACGCGGCCGACGCCGTCGACATGGCCGCTGACCAGGTGGCCGCCGAGGCGGTCGGTGGGGCGCATCGCCCGCTCCAGGTTCACCAGCGCGCCTGCGGCCAGGCCGCCGAGCGTCGTCAGCGAGAGGGTTTCGGTGGAGGCGTCGGCCTGGAAGCTGGCGGCGTCGAACGCGATCACGGTCAGGCATACACCGTTGACCGCGATGCTCTCGCCCAGCCGCACCGCGTCGAACGGCAGCGTCCCCACAGCCACGGTCAGGCGGACGTCGCCACCGACGGGTTCCAGCGCCGCGATGCGGCCGACGCCTTCGATGATGCCGGTGAACATCAGCAGGCCTCCTGCAGGAGGACGGGGAAAGCGGTGGGAAGCGTGGAAGGCATGCAACGTCTCTCGCGAAAGCAAAGCGGAGACGCCTCCGGGCGCGAAGGCAGGCGCACGACGCCGCGCTTCCGCGCGGTTCGGCGATGCCGTCTTCTTTCATCCGGACTATGACCGTCGGCTCCGGCATCTGACCGGATCTGCTGACCCTTCGGCGGCTTTGGCGAGTCCGCACCGGAACGTGCGGGCTCTTGCGGGGTAATCGCATGCCGCCCAAGGCGCTCGCGGGCTCGTCGCTGGGCGACCTACCGCCGGTGGGGAATCGCACCCCGCCCTGAAGACGTCGTTGGTGGTGTGCCGGCGGACCGGCCCGCGCATTCTACACGCCGCACCCGGCACCCGCCGGCGAACGGAGTGTTCCGCGGGATGTCAGGCCGGCTTGCGGCGCAGGTGCAGGATCAGCGGCCAGCGCATGGTGCGCACCCGCTGCGGATCGCCCCAGACCTCGGCCAGGGCGGGCGTGTGCGCGTAGACCGGATCCTCGCCCGTGGCCGCGCGATAACTGCCGGTGGCGGACAGGCTGCCGAAATACCCCAGCAGCGTGGGCAGGTTCCATTCCGCGGTCAGCCACAGGCGGGGCGTCGGGACGAACTCGAAAGGCCACACGTAGTCGCCGTAGCCCATGTCCACGTCGGCGCGTTCCGGCGGCCAGTACGGGTCGATGTCGTCGCGGACCTTCTCGGCGACCTCGGCCAGGTCGTCTTCGAAAATGATGTCCTGGTAGGTCCAGGCCGCCAGCACGCCGCCGGGACGCAGCACGCGCTCGCAGGCGGCGAAGAAGCGGTAGCGGTCGAACCAGTGCAGCGCCTGCGCCACGGCGATCAGGTCCACGCTGGCGTCCGGCAACGCGGTCGTCTCCGCCGGTTCGACGGCGAGGCTGACGTTGCCGCCCGCCTGCCCATGCGCCCAATGGCGCTCGATCTGTGCCGCGCTGGGGTCGGTGGCGTGCACGTGGGCGAAACGCGCGGCGAGCCCGCGCGTGGCCTGCCCACTGCCGGCCCCGGGCTCCCACACACGGGCGCTGGCGGGCACGGCGTCGGCGATCACGTCGTACAACGCATCGGGATACGTGGGGCGGGAAGCGACGTAGACGTCGGCGACCCCGGAAAAATGGTCCTTGAAGGCCACCATGGCGAGCGTCAGCGGGCAGGTTGCAGCAGGAGGCGGTGATCTTCGCCAATCATGCGGCTGTCCACAATCTCCAGTGTCAGCCGCTCCGCCATCGCCTGGATGCCCAGGCCGCCGAACAGCGGCCGGGCCTGATCGCCGAGCAGCATCGGTGCCACGTACAACAGGACCTCGTCGGCCAGCCCCGCCGCCACGAAGGCGCCTGCCAGTGTGGCCCCCGCTTCGGCATGCACTTCGTTGATGCCCCGGCCAGCCAGCAGCTCCAGCACAGCCTTCAGGTCGAAATTGCTGCCGGTGGCCGGGGCGACCACGCGCTGGACATCGACATCGCGCGGCGGCTTGGCCTCGGCCGTATGGACATAGAGCGTCGGTGCCTCGCCCTGGCGTACGTTGCCGCGCGCGACGGTGGCCAAGCCAGGGTCGAGCACCACCCGCAGCGGCGGCTCGAAGGCCGTGTCGTCACCGAAGCGCACGGTGAGCGACGGGTCGTCGGCCAGCACCGTGCCGGCGCCAGTCAGGATGGCCCCGGCGCGCGCGCGCCAGCGCATCACGTCGCGCCGCGATGCCTCGCCACTGATCCATTTGGAATCGCCGTTCGCCATCGCGGTACGACCGTCCAGGCTGGTGGCCAGCTTCACGCGCATCCACGGCCGGCCGCGCTCCACGCGCGACAGGAAGCCACGGTTCAGGCGTCGCGCCTGCGCTTCCATCAATCCGGCCTGCACCTCGATGCCCGCCGCGCGAAGACGATCAAAACCCGCGCCATCCACCTGGGGAAACGGATCGCGCATCGCCGCGACCACGCGCGTCACGCCCGCGGCGACCAGCGCGTCCGCGCAAGGACCGGTGCGGCCGGTATGCGCACACGGCTCCAGCGTGACGTACGCCGTCGCCCCCTTCGCCTGCTCGCCTGCCGCCTGCAGCGCGAACACCTCCGCATGCGGACCGCCGGCCTTCTGGTGCCAGCCTTCTCCGATGACCTGTGCACCCTGCGCGATCACGCAGCCGACCATCGGGTTCGGCCGCGTGGTGTAGGCACCGCGCTCGGCCAACCGCAGCGCCCGCGCCATGCACTGGTGGTCGAACGCGGAGAAGACAGCGTCAGTCATGCAGGGTCCACACCGCATCGGAAGGGGCGCCAGTATGCGCCACGCGCTCGGCTGGCCGGATGGACATGATGACGATCGGGGTGCCGTGCAGCGACGTGCGCTCTTCCACTCGCCACCCGAGCGAGGCATAGAAGCTCTCGTGCCACAGGGTGAACAGGCGCAGCAGCGCCACACCCTCACGCGCGGCATGCGCGACCGCCGCGTCGACCAGCACGCGTCCGCCGCCGCGGCCCCGCGCTTCGGGCACCACGAACAGGCTGCCCAACCACGGACTGCCACGATCCTGCAGCGCAGGCGCGTCCTCGACCAGCAGGCTGACCGACCCCAGCAGCTCCTTCCCGTCCATCAGCAGCAGCGTGGTCGGTACCGACGCGCGCGTCGCGTGATCCGCCAACTCGGCCGTGGCGGCATCCAGCGTCCAGTCGTCGTACAGCCCGCCCCACTCCTGATGGTGCCAGCGCGCGAGCGTTTCGATGCACGCGGTGTGCCGCCCGATCGCCTCGATGCGCACGCTCAGCGCTTCTTGTTCTTGTCCGCGTGCTTGTCGAACGGCACCACGTCGCCGCTCAACAGGGACAGTTGGCCGGCGGCGGGAAGATCGCGTTCCAGCTTCTCGATCTCGTCGCGGAAATCGGCCACGTCCTCGAAGCTGCGGTACACCGAGGCGAAGCGCACGTACCCCACATGGTCGAGCTTGCGCAGCTCGCCCATGACGAACTCGCCGATCTTGCGCGAGGCGATTTCGCGCTCACCGCTCATGCGGATGGCATGGATCACCGCCCGCACGGCGGCCTCGATCTGTTCTTCGGATACCGGCCGCTTCTGCAGCGCACGGTCGAAACCGGCGCGCAGCTTGCGCGCATCGAAGGTGTCGCGTCGGCCATCGCCCTTGATGACCGCCGGCAGCTTGATCTCGATGTTCTCCAGCGTCGAGAACCGCTCCCCGCACGCCTCGCATTCCCGACGACGACGGATCGTCGCGCCGTCCTCGGAGACGCGCGAGTCGATCACCCGGGTATCGGTGTGCTGGCAGAAGGGGCAGTGCATCGTCGTCGGTCAGCCGTAGACCGGGTACTTCCGGCACTGCGCGGTGACGTTGTCACGCACCTTCGCCAGCACGGCTTCATCGCTCGGCGCGTCCAACACGTCGCAGATCCAGTTGGCCAGATCGATGCAGTCCTGTTCGCCGTAGCCGCGCGTGGTCACCGCAGGGGTGCCGATGCGCAGGCCCGAGGTCACGAAGGGCTTGCGCGGATCGTTCGGCACGGAGTTCTTGTTGACCGTGATGTGCGCCTTACCCAGGGCTTCTTCCGCGTCCTTGCCGCTGACGTCCTTGCCGATCATGTCGACCAGCATCAGGTGGTTCTCGGTGCCGCCGGAGACGATCTTGTAGCCGCGCGCGATGATCGTCTTCGCCATCGCCTGGGCGTTCTTCACGACCTGCGCCTGGTAGCTCTTGAACTCCGGCTCCAGCGCCTCCTTGAAGGCCACGGCCTTGGCCGCGATGACGTGCATCAGCGGACCACCCTGGATGCCCGGGAAGACGATGCTCTGCAGCTTCTTCTCGATCTCCTCGCCCGCCGGCCCCAAACCAGCACGACTGGCCACGATGATGCCGCCGCGCGGGCCGCGCAGCGTCTTGTGGGTGGTCGAGGTCACCACGTGCGCATGCGGCAGCGGATTCGGATAGACGCCGGCGGCGACCAGGCCCGCCACGTGCGCCATGTCGACGAAGAGGTAGGCGCCGACCTTGTCGGCGATGGCGCGGAAACGTGCCCAGTCCACCACCTGCGAATAGGCGGAGAAGCCGGCCACGACCATCTTGGGCTTGTGCTCCAGCGCCAGCTTCTCGACTTCGTCGTAGTCGATCAGGCCCTGGGCGTTCACGCCGTACTGGACGGCGTTGAAGATCTTGCCCGAGGCGTTGACCTTGGCGCCGTGGGTCAGGTGGCCGCCGTGGGCCAGGCTCATGCCCAAGATGGTGTCGCCCGGCTGCAGCAGGGCGAAGTACACGGCCTGGTTGGCCTGCGAGCCGGAATGCGGCTGCACGTTGGCGTAGTCGGCGCCGAACAGCTGCTTCACGCGGTCGATCGCCAGTTGCTCGGCGATGTCGACGTACTCGCAGCCGCCGTAGTAGCGCTTGTACGGGTAACCCTCGGCGTACTTGTTGGTCAGCACGCTGCCCTGTGCTTCCAGCACGCGGGGGCTGGCGTAGTTCTCGCTGGCGATCAGCTCGACGTGATCCTCCTGCCGGCGCGCCTCATGGGCGATGGCCTGGGCCAGTTCGGGATCGTAGGTTTCGATGCGGGCGTCGCGCGGGAACATCGGGTCTCCGGGGCAGGTCGGGCGGGAGGACCGATTGTAGCCCGCCCCGCCCCTGGCCACCCTGCCCCGGAAAAGGAAAAGCGCGCCGGAGCGCGCTTTTCGGGGGCATCGGGCCCGCTGGCTCAGTGGTGCAGCAGCAGGTCGGCGATGATGCCGGTGGCGATGGCGACCATCAGCAGGTTGCCGCGGTCGTCGCGCACCCAGTGGTAACCGCGGGGAGGATGGCGCACGTGGTAGCGGTTGTAGTCGTTCACCACGTAGACCGGGCCGCGGTAGTAGTCCCGGTAACGCTGGCCCTTGGCCCAGCGGTGGTAGCTGGGCGGTGCCGGGCGATAGACGACGCGGGGCGGCGCGTAATAGCGCCGGTCGTCGTAGCGACGGCCATCGTGGTAGCCGTGACGGTAGGCCTGGCGCTGGTCGCGGTAGTCGCGGCGGTCGTCCCGGCGATCCTCACGCCAGTCGCGGCGGTCGTCGCGGCGATCGTGGTGGCTGGAGCGGTCCCGGTCGCGACCGCGATCGTGGTCGCGTGCAAGCACGGGGGCGGTGACGGCGAAGGCGAGGATGGCGCAGGCCATGCTCTGGAAAAGACGCTTGGTGTTCATGGAAAAGCCCTCTGTGTGGCACGTGAGCCCATCATGCCGATCACATCTGAACCGATTCCGGCTGGAAAACGGTTACGGCCGCGTCAACGCCATGTTCGCGAAACGTATTCAGCCAGCGGTCGGGCGGGCCGGAGCGGCTATAATCGCCGCCTTCCCCTTTGCCTCCCCGCCCGCCGTCGCACGGCTGGGCGACGGGGCCTGCGTACCGGAGCCTGCATGTCCTCGCAATACATCTACACCATGAACCGGGTCAGCAAGGTGGTCCCGCCGAAGCGGCAGATCATCAAGGACATCTCGCTGTCGTTCTATCCGGGCGCGAAGATCGGCCTGCTGGGCCTGAACGGCGCCGGCAAGTCCACCGTGCTGAAGATCATGGCCGGCGTGGACAAGGATTTCGAAGGCGAAGCCCGCCCCCAGCCCGGCATCAAGGTCGGCTACCTGGCGCAGGAGCCGGAGCTGAACCCCGAACACACCGTCCGCCAGGCCGTCGAGGAAGGCGTGGGCGACGTGCTGCAGGCCCAGGCGGCGCTGGAAGCGGTCTACGCCGCGTATGCCGAGGAAGGTGCAGACTTCGACGCCCTCGCCAAGGAGCAGGAGCGCCTGGAAGCGATCCTCGCCGCCGGCGACGCGCACACGCTGGAAAACCAGCTGGACGTGGCCGCCGACGCGCTGCGCCTGCCGCCGTGGGATGCGATCGTCGGCAAGCTGTCCGGCGGCGAGAAGCGTCGCGTCGCGCTGTGCCGCCTGCTGCTGCAGAAGCCGGACATGCTGCTGCTCGACGAACCGACCAACCATCTGGACGCCGAATCCGTCGAATGGCTGGAACAGTTCCTCGCTCGCTACACCGGCACCGTGGTGGCGGTCACCCACGACCGCTATTTCCTCGACAACGCCGCCGAGTGGATCCTCGAACTGGACCGCGGCCGCGGCATTCCGTGGAAGGGCAACTACACCGACTGGCTGGTCCAGAAGGACGAGCGCCTGAAGCAGGAAGACAACCAGGAAAAGGCCCGTCAGAAAGCCATCCAGAAGGAACTAGAGTGGTCGCGCCAGAACGCCAAGGGCGGCCGTTCCAAGGGCAAGGCCCGTCTGGCCCGCCTGGAAGAGCTGCAGTCGGTCGACTACCAGCGCCGCAACGAGACCAACGAGATCTTCATCCCGCCGGGCGAGCGCTTGGGCAACTCGGTGATCGAGTTCAAGAACGTCTCCAAGAAGTTCGGCGACCGCCTGCTGATCGACAACCTGAGCTTCCTGGTGCCCGGCGGCGCGATCGTCGGCATCATCGGCCCGAACGGCGCCGGCAAGTCGACACTGTTCAAGATGATCACCGGGCAGGAGAAGCCGGATTCCGGCGAGATCATCAAGGGCCCGACCGTGCAGCTGGCCTACGTTGACCAGAGCCGCGACAAGCTGGAAGGCAACCACAATGTCTTCCAGGAAATCTCGGGCGGCCTGGACATCCTCAACATCAACGGCGTGGAGATCCAGTCGCGCGCGTACATCGGCCGTTTCAACTTCAAGGGCCAGGACCAGCAGAAGATGGTGGGCTCGCTGTCCGGCGGTGAACGCGGCCGCCTGCACATGGCCAAGACGCTGCTGCAGGGCGGCAACGTGCTGCTGCTCGACGAACCCTCCAACGACCTGGACATCGAAACCCTGCGTGCGCTGGAAGACGCGCTGCTGGAATTCCCCGGCAACACGTTCGTGATTTCGCACGACCGCTGGTTCCTGGACCGCATCGCCACGCACATCCTCGCCTTCGAAGGCGATTCGCACGTGGAGTTCTTCCAGGGCAACTACCGCGAGTACGAGGAAGACAAGAAGCGTCGCCTGGGCGAGGAAGGCGCGCGTCCGCACCGCCTGCGGTTCAAGGCGCTTAAGTAAGCGGTCGGTTTCAAACCTGACGACATGCCCGCCTATCGGCGGGCATGCTCGTTTCAACCGTGGTGGAACAGCAGGAACAGTACGAAGACGGCAGCGCCAACCATCAGACTCTGGGCCACCATGAACATCCCGAGTCCCACCAGGGCCCGCAGCGCCGACGTCCATCCGGAGTGCCGGTTGAACAGCTGGACGAGCGAGAACACGGTGTACGTCACCACGCAGAGCAGGATCCATGCCTGCGCACTGGGTATCCAACGCTGCAATACGATGGCGATCGCCATGAAGACGAACGACTGCACCGTCAGGAATGCCGAAACGACCAGCCATTCGGGATAGTTCAATCCCCGCCCCTTGAAAGCCAGCCAGAACGCGGCCGCCTCAAGCGGCAGGCAGAGCAGCGTGAATGCCGTCATGTGGCCGTTGAGCCAGTCCTTCGCCGCGGCGAACGTCGCAGCCAGCGCGGCCGGGTCCACGCCCGCGCCCGCCTTGGGACCGGCGCTTCCCGCGAAGCCCAGCTCCATCGCCGAACCGACGATATCCCCGTCCAGCAAGAACTTCCCGAGCAGGATGACGGCGGCTGCGGAGATCATCAGCAACAGCAACGGCTTGACCTGCTTCGCGCGCCTTCCCTCCAGATACGCCCGCATCAGGTGCCCGGGCCTGAGCATCAGTTCCTTGAGCGAATACAGGATGCCGCGATCCATGTGGAGCACGCTGTGCTCCAGCTCGTGGCCAAGGAAATGCCAGTCGATGCGATGCACCGGCGTGGGTTGGCCGCAGGCGGGACAGAACTTCTGCTGGGGATCGGCGACGGGTCGGCCGCAGTTGATGCAGATGCTCGCGTCGCCCATGCCGCTCCCCTCCCCGTGGTCGGCGGATTCTAGGGAAGCGAGGTGCGAACGTCCAACGCGCGTGCGCAGCGCGCCCCACCGAGGGGAAAACCTGCACCGCGAAGGTGCCTGCTAAAGCGGCTGCGAGACGCGCCGATAGCGCCTCAATGACGGCCATGCGCGAACGCACGGCCACCCCGCCACGCAAGGAAACCCATGAACGCACGCGCCGCCGACCCCACCGACGACGCCGGCATCGACGACCACATCCAGTCCGTATCGGGACTGTCGGACTCGCTGCTCAAGCAACTGCGGCAATCGCTGCATAAGATCGACGAGATCAACCGCATCACCCGCATCATCTCGATGAACGCCCGCATCGAAGCCGTGCGCATCGGCACGGCAGGCCGCAGCTTCGGCGTGATCGCCGAAGAAATGGATACCCTCGCGCGCCGGGTCAGCGACACCGCGCAGGACATCGACCGCATGGCCGTCCGCACCAGCCATGACCTGCGGGAGCGGCTGGACCAGCTGCAGACCGACGTGCGCCGCACGCGCCTGACCGACCTAGCCCTGGCCAACATCGACCTGATAGACCGCAACCTCTACGAACGCAGCTGCGACGTGCGCTGGTGGGCCACCGACGCGGCCGTGGTCGCGGCGGCGCAGGATCCGCAACCGGCCGCGCTCGCCCATGCCAGCCAGCGGCTGGGGCAGATCCTGGACTCGTACACGGTCTACTTCGACCTGGTGCTCGCCGACCTGCAGGGCAACATCATCGCCAACGGACGGCCGCGCCAGTACCGCTCGACAGGCCAGTCGGCCGCACAGCAGGCATGGTTCCAGTCCGCCATGGCCACGCACAGCGGAGAGCAATTCGGCTTCCAGTCCATGCATGCCAGCCCCCTGGCCGGTGGAGAGCGCGTACTGGTGTACGCCTGCACCGTGCGCGAAGGCGGCCGCGTGGTGGGAAGACCGCTGGGCGTGCTGGGCATCGTGTTCCGCTGGGATGCGCTGGCGCAGACCATCGTGGAACGCACCCCGTTGTCGGACGCCGAATGGCGCCGCAGTCGCGTCTGCATCGTCGACGGACAAGGCCATGTGCTGGCCGACTCCGCGCGCGGAGATGCCGCGTCGCCGCGGCTGGACTTCCCAGGGCGGGCGACCCTGTTCGCACAGGCCCGGGCTGCGACCGATCTGGTCATCGAGGGGCGCGCCTGCTGTCTGGCGCAAGCGGCCTCCCCCGGGTACGAAACCTACCGCACGGGGTGGCACTGCGTGATCCAGCAGGGCGTCGCCTGAAGACCCGCGCGCTCAGGCGAGCCATACCTCGCCATCGCGCACCTGCACCGCGACGGCGTGCAGCGTGTCGCCCCGGCATGGCCCTGCGACACAGGCACCGGCCACGAGCTCGAACGACGCACCGTGGGCCGCACAGACCAGATGACCGTCCTTGCTCTTGAGGAACTGCCCGGGCGCCCAATCTAGGCGCCTGCCCGCGTGGGGACAGACATTCAGCCAGGCGCGCACGTCTCCGCCCGACCGATAGAGGATCAACGACTCGGCATCGTCGCCGATCGTGGCCTCAACCTCGGCGAAAGCCCCGTCGGCGATGTCATTCAGTGCACTCAGTCGCATGGCGCTTAACGAAGTCCTCACACGGTCATCTAACCGTCATCCGATACTGCGTGCACCGGCTCCGGCCGCATTCTGTCACGACGCACCGCCATGTACGCACGCCATTTCCAGTTCAATTCCTTCCGCCACATCTTCGCGCCGCGCAAGCCGCGCCATCCGCTGCTGCGGATGGGACTGGGCCTGGTGGGCGTGGCGCTGCTGGGCGTGCTGGTGTTCTTCAGCGTGTTCGTCGGGGCGGCCATGATCGCGGCCGGCCTGGTCTACAAGCTGGTTCGCCAGCGCGGCAAGCCGCAGGCCCGCGATGCGCGCGTGGTGGACGCGGAATACCATGTGGTGCGCAAGCCGGTGCTTCCGCTGTCGCGTTGATCGCACCGCGGGAACCCGGTTCCCGCCTACACTTTGCGGCCGTTCCACCTGCTGCCCGGCCGCCATGACCGACCTCGTTCCCGCTCCGCCCGTGCCACGCGTTCCCGTACGCGGCGGCGGCACGTTCCCTGTCCGGCGCATCTTCTGCGTCGGCCGCAACTTCGCCGACCATGCGCGCGAGATGGGCGCGGCCGCGCCCGCCTCGAAGGCCGAACGCGGCACGCCGGTGTTCTTCCACAAGCCGGCGGACGCCATCGTCACCGGCAACGCGGACGTACCCTACCCGCCGGGCACGAACGACCTGCACCATGAGGTCGAACTGGTCGCCGCGCTGGGCGCCGACGCACCCGCGGGCACGCTGTCGCGCGAAGCGGCGCAGGATCTGGTCATCGCCTACGGCGTCGGCCTGGACCTGACCCGCCGCGACCTGCAGGGCGCCGCCAAGGCCAAGGGCCTGCCGTGGGATACCGGCAAGGGCTTCGATCATTCGGCCCCCATCAGCGAACTGGTCGCCGCCGCGGATGTCGGCGCGCTCGATGCCCGTACCCTGACCCTGAGCGTGAACGGCGCGACGCGACAGCACGGCGCACTGCAAGACCTGATCTGGGACGTGCCCGACATCCTGCACGAGCTGTCGAAGCTCTATGCGCTGAAGGCCGGCGACCTGGTCTTCATGGGCACGCCGGCAGGCGTGGCCGCACTAGTGCCCGGCGACACTTTCGTGGCCTCGCTCGATGGCGTGGTGGAACTGCGCGGGCGCATCGCCGGCTGATCCTGCCTTGCACAGTCGACGCCCGGGGTTATAGTCCATCGCAGTGGCGAGTCGGCGCCGTTCCAGGAGATGACGCAATGGGCATGATCAGCGAGTTCAAGGAATTCATCGCGCGCGGCAACGTGGTCGACCTGGCCGTCGGCGTGGTGATCGGCGCGGCCTTCGGCAAGATCGTCACCACCCTGGTCGACAAGATCATCATGCCGCCCATCGGCTACCTGATCGGTGGCGTCGACTTCTCGAAGTGGGCGTGGACGCTGAAGGAAGCCACCGTCGACGCCGCGGGCAAGGAAGTGCCTGCGATCGTGGTCGGCATCGGCGAGTTCCTCAACACGGTCATCCAGTTCGTCATCGTCGCGTTCGCGATCTTCCTGCTGGTCAAGGCGGTCAACCGCCTGCACCGCAAACCCGAGGCCGCGCCCGCCGCGCCACCCGAGGACGTGCTGCTGCTGCGCGAGATCCGCGACGCGCTGAAGAAATAACGAACGCGGCGTTCCGGATCGGCAACGCCGTCGACGGAAACACGGGGCCACGGGCTGCTAAGCTCGTGGCCTTCGTTTTTCCGGGACTTTCCATGCGTCTTGCTCCGTTGCTGCTCGCCCTGGCCGTCACCGCTCCCGCTTTCGCCGCGTCGCGCGAAACCCGCATCCCCGACGCCGCACTCGCCACCGCGGCGCAGCTGCGCGAACAGGCGCTCGCCGACCGCACCGGTTGGAACGTCGTCGAATCGCTGACGACGGAGGTGGGCCCGCGCCTGGCCGGTAGCGAGGCCGATGCGAAAGCCGTGGCGTGGGCGCAGGCGAAGTTCAAGGCGCTCGGCTTCGACAAGGTGTGGATCGAACCGGTGACGTTTCCGAAGTGGGTGCGTCGCAGCGAGCGGGCCGCCGTACTCGGTGGACACGCGCAACCGCTGACGGTCACCGCACTCGGCGGCAGTCCGAAGGGCAGCGTGGAGGCGGAGATCGTCCGCTTCGCCGACCTGGCTGCACTGGAAGCGGCGCCCGCGGGATCCCTGGCCGGGAAGATCGCCTTCGTCGATTACCAGATGACCTCCGCGCGCGATGGCAGCGACTATCGCAACGGCGGCGCGATCCGCTCGAAGGGCCCGTCGGCCGCGATCCGCAAGGGCGCGATCGCGTTCCTGATGCGCTCGGCCGGCACGGACAACCATCGCGTCGCGCATACCGGCATCACCCGGTTCGACGAAGGCCTGACGCCGGTACCGTCGGCATCGCTGACCATCCCGGATGCCGACCAGTTGGCGCGCCTGCTGCAGCGCGGTCCGGTGCGCGTATCGCTCGCGCTGGATTGCGGCTGGGACGGTGAGTACACCTCGCACAACGTGATCGGCGAGATCACGGGGCGCAGCCTGCCGAAGGAGGTCGTGGTGATCGGCGGCCACCTGGATTCCTGGGACCTCGGCACCGGCGCGATCGACGACGGCGCCGGCATCGCCATCACGATGGCCGCCGGCCACCTGATCGGCCAGCTGAAGCAGGCGCCGAAGCGCACCATCCGCGTGATCGCCTTCGCCAACGAGGAGCAGGGCCTGTACGGCGGCAAGGCGTATGCGGAGAAGCATCTGGGCGACATCACGCGCCACCAGATCGGTGCGGAGAGCGATTTCGGCGCCGGTCGCATCTATGCGTTCAACACCGGCGCGCCGGACCACGCGCGCAAGGCCACCGAGCAGATCGCGCAGGCGCTGGCGCCGCTGGGCATCGAGTACGCGCCCGGCAAGGGCAGCGCGGGCCCGGACATCAGCCCGTTCGCGGCAAAGGGCATGGCGTGGGCGTGGCTGGCGCAGGATGGCAGCGACTATTTCGATCTGCACCACAATGCAGACGACACGCTCGACAAGATCGACCCGGCCGCGCTGGCGCAGAACGTGGCGGCTTACACGGTGTTCGCCTACCTGGCGGCGGACGCCGAGGGCGACTTCGGCAGCCAGCTCAAAGAGACCGCGGCTACCGAGTGAGGCTCAGCGGGCGCGCTGCGCCCACTGCGCCAGGAACACCGCCGTCGCGGCGGCCACGTTGAGGCTCTCGACGGCGCCGCTGCCGGGGATCGACAGTCGCGTATCGCAGGCATCGGCGAGGCGTGCATCCATGCCTTCGCCCTCCGCACCCATCACGTAGACGAGGCGCTGCGGCAGCTTGGCGGCGAACAGGTCGTCGCCACCGCGCACGACGGTGGCGGCCAGCGAGAAACCTGCATTGCGCAGCTGGGCGGCGGCGTTGTCCGGCTGTCCCATGCGCACCAGCGGCACCTGCTCGGCACCGCCTTCGGCCACGCGCGCCGCCGCGCCGGAGATCGCCAGCGTCGAATCACGCGGTAGCAGGATGCCGGCCACGCCGAAGTGCGCGGCCGAGCGCAGGATCGCGCCGAAGTTGTGCGGGTTGCCCACGCCATCGAGCCACAACGCGGCGACGGGCTTGCCTTCGGGCAATGCGCGAAGCCAGTCGGACATCGGCAGCGGCTCGACCTTGCGCACGTCGGCCACGATGCCTTCGTGGTGCGTACTGGCCGCGAGCCGGTCGAGATCGCCCTCTTCCACCACACGGTAGCCGACCCGCTGCTTCACGCACCACGCCAGCAACGGCTTCAGGGCCTGGATACGCGACTCGGTCAGGTAGACCTTGCGGATCGCGTCCGCGCGCCGCGCGAAGACCGCCTGCACCGCATTGAGACCGTACAGGCGGAGTTCGTCGCGCGCGCTGCCCGCGGGGCGCTCTTCGCGCGGCGAGGGCGCTTGCGGCGGCCGCCGCCGATCGGGCGGATTGCCCGGTGGCCGTGGCGGCCGGCTGTTCCAGGGATTACTCACGTCAGGCCTTCGTCTTCCAGAAGTCGGCGTTGCGGATGCCCAGCGCATCCGGATCGAACGTCGGGTCAACGCCCAGCTTCTTCTGCCGCTCGTAGTCGCGCAGCGCGATCAGCGCCGGCTTCTGCAGGATCAGGATCGCGATGACGTTCAACCACGCCATCAGGCCGACGCCGATGTCGCCCAGCGTCCAGGCCATCGCGGCGTTGTGGTACGCACCGAAGATCACCATGCCCACGATGCCCACGCGCAGCAGCAAGGTTGCCAGCGGATGGGTCTTCTTGGTGCCGGCCAGGTAGGTCAGGTTGGTCTCGGCCATGTAGTAATAGGCCATGATCGTGGTGAAGGCGAAGAAGAACAGCGCCAGCGCCACGAACCCCGCACCCCAGCCCGGCAGCACCGATTCCACCGCGGCCTGGGTGAACTGCGCACCTTCCGAGGGTTGCAGGCCCGGAACGCCGGAGAAGATCTCGACCAGCGTGTCCTTGCCGTTCTCGGTGACGGTCTTGAACGTGTTGTACATGCCCGTCGACAGCAGCAGGAACGCCGTCGAGGTGCACACCAGCATGGTGTCGAAGTAGATCGCGAAGGCCTGCACGTAGCCCTGCTTGGCCGGGTGCGAGACCTCGGCGGCCGCGGCGGCGTGCGGGCCGGTGCCCTGGCCGGCTTCGTTCGCGTAGATGCCGCGCTTCACGCCCCAGGCGATCGCCTGGCCGATGATCGCGCCGAACGCCGCATGCGCGCCGAACGCGCTGGAGAAGATGTCGGCGAACATCGCCGGCACCTTGCCGGCGTTGGCGATCATGACGATGACCGCCATCAGGATGAACGCCAGCGCCATGAACGGCACGACGACTTCGGCGAACGTGGCGATGCGCTTGATGCCGCCGAAGATGATCAGCGCCAGCACCGCCGCCACGCCCACGCCCAGCCACAGCTTCAGCGCACCCGCACCACCGACGGCGTCGCAGCCACCGGCGCTGCACAGCACGTTGCTGGCACTGTCGGCGATGGCATTGGCCTGCACGCCCGGCAGCAGGAAGCCGGTGGCGATGACGGTCGCCACGGCGAAGGTGACGGCGTACCACTTCAGGCCCATCGCCTTCTCGATGTAGTAGGCCGGACCGCCGCGATAGCGTCCCTCGCCATCCTTTTCCTTGTAGATCTGCGCCAGCGTGCATTCGATGTACGACGTGGACGCGCCCAGGAAGCCCATCACCCACATCCAGAACACCGCACCGGGGCCGCCGTAGGCGATCGCGGTGGCGACGCCGGCGATGTTGCCGATGCCCATGCGGCCGGCCATCGAAATGGCCAGGGCCTGGAACGAAGATACGCCCGCATCGGATTTCTGCCCGGTGACGGTCAGGCGGCACATCTCGGCGAAGCCGCGGACCTGCATCACGCGGGTGCGGAGGGTGAACCACAGGCCGGCACCCAGGCACAGCGCGATCAGCGCGTTGCTCCAGATGATGCCGTTCAACCAGTTGAAAAAGGCTTCCACGGGGATGCGTCTCCGTCGTTCGTGCGTGCGCTGGGATACGGGAAGGCGGCGCAGGGCGCCGCCGGGTACCTGCAAGATAACCGCAACACGCGCCGCTGCGCAGTCCCCGCCGGCGTTTCAGCCGGGCCAGACCCGCCCGAACAGCCTCAGGTCGTGCAGTCCGTCCGCCTTCCGGATCGCGGCCCGCCGACAGCCTTCCTCGACGAAGCCGTTCTTCACCAGCACCCGCGCGGAAGCCGGGTTGGTGTCCAGCACGTTGGCCTCGATGCGGCGCAGCGACAGCGCAGGCACCACCCAGCCCAGATAGGCCGACACCACGCGCGTCATGTGGCCCTGGCCCCAGTGCGCGCGTCCGAGCCAGTAGCCCAGTTCCGCGGCATGACCGCGCTCGCCCGCGTGCGGGCGCACACCGATACCGCCGCAGGCTTCGCCATCGATCTCGATCGCGAACACCGGATGCCGGAAGTCCACCACATGGCCGGCCAGGAAGGCCTCGCCATCGGCCCGCGTGTACGGATGGGGGAAACGCTCGCTCAGGCCACGCGGTACCTGCGGATCGTCGGCGTGGCGCAGCAGGGCATCGAGATCGTCCGGCCGCCATGCACGCAGCAGGAAGCCGTCGCCCGCGATGTGCACGTCCGCATGTGGGCGCGCGCCGGTGTCAGCCATAGCCGCCGACGGAGGGTGTCTCGGCTTCCAGTTTGCTCAGCTCGTGCGCCACCGCTTCGGGCGAACGCGTGAACGGCGCCAGCAGCGCGTAGAACGCCGGCACCACGTACAGCGAGAGCAGCGTCGAGAACGTCACGCCGAAGATCACCACCACACCGATGGTGGCGCGGCTGGCCGAGCCCGGCCCGCCTGCCAGTACCAGCGGCACCGCGCCCATGACGGTGGCGACGGACGTCATGAGGATCGGACGCAGGCGCACGCGGGCGGATTCGGCGATGGCCTGCGCCACGCTGGCGCCGTCGTCGCGCAGCTGGTTGGCGAATTCCACGATCAGGATGCCGTTCTTCGCCGCCAGGCCGATCAGCATGACGATGCCGATCTGGCTGAAGAGGTTCAGCGTGCCACCGGTGACCCACAAGCCTATCAGCGCGCCCAGCACCGCCAGCGGCACCGTCAGCATGATCACCAGCGGATGGATGAAGCTCTCGAACTGCGCCGCCAGCACCAGGTAGACGATCAGCAGCGCCAGCGTGAACGTCAGCAGGATGGCGCCGCCGGCCTCCTGGTACTCGCGCGATTCACCCTTCCAGTCGATCTGTGCGTAGTCCGGCAGCTCCTCCGCCACCGCCTGCCGTGTCCACTCCAGCGCTTCTCCCATCGTGTAGCCCGGCGCGAGCCCGGCGCTGATGGTGATCGCGCGCAGGCGGTTGAAGCGGTTGAACGTGCCCGGCTCGGCGATCTCGCTGAGCGTCACTAGGTTCGACAGGGGAACCAGTGCGCCATCGGTGCCGCGCACGTAGGTATTGGCCAGATCCTCGGTGTTGGCGCGGTTCTCCCGACCGGCCTGCAGCATGACGTCGTATTCCTCGCCGTTGTCCACGTACGTGGTCACCTGGCGCGAACCCATCATCGTTTCCAGCGTGCGGCCGATCTCCTGCACCGGCACGCCCAGATCGGCGGCGCGGTCGCGGTCGATGTTCACGCGCATCTGCGGGCGCGTTTCCTTGTAGTCAGAATCCGGATCCTGGATGCCAGGGTTGGATTCCATCCGCTGCAGGATGCGGTCGCGCCACTGCGCCAGTTCTGCGTAGTCAGGGCCACCCAGCACCAGCTGGTAGCGCTGGCCGCGACTGCCGACCAGGCCACCGGCGACGTTCGCGCGCGCCTGCACGCCCGGCAGCTTCGAAAGTTCCGCGCGCAGGCCGTTGACGACATCGTCCGTCGTCGCCTCGCGCTCGTGCCAGTCCTGCAGGAAGACGATGACCTGGCCGGTATGCATGTCCTCGCTGCCGCCGAACCCGCGCGGCACGCGCGAGTTGGCCCGCTCGATCGGCTTGTCGCCGCCGACCTGCCCCATCACGATGCGTTCGACCTGCTGCATCTGGTTGACCATGTAGTCGAAGCCGGCGCCTTCCGGCCCATCCACCATCACGAAGAAGCGGCCGCGGTCTTCTGCCGGCGCGAGCTCGCTGGGCACGCGCAGGCCCAGCACCACCACTGCCACGCCGCACAGCGCCATCGCCAGCAGCACCAGGCCGAGGATGCGCTTGCCGCTCATCGCGACAAGCCGCTCCACGTGGCGACCGTAGCCATTGCTGACGCGGGTGAGCGTGCGGTTGGTCCACGCATTCAGGCCGCGCGGCTCGGTGTGGGGCCGCACCAGCTTGGACGACATCATCGGCGTGAGCGTCAGAGCGACGAAAGCGGAAATCGCCACCGCCGCCGCCAGCGCCACCGACAGCTCGCGGAACAGGCGGCCGGTGTTGCCCTCCATGAAGCCCACCGGCAGGAACACGGCCACCAGCACCGCGGTGGTCGCGATGACCGCGAACGCAACCTGCGCCGTGCCGCGTCGTGCGGCGACCAGCGCAGGCTCGCCCAGGTCGGCCCGCCGCTGCACGTTCTCCAGCACCACGATGGCGTCGTCCACCACCAGGCCGATGCAGAGCACCAGCGCGAGCAGGGTCAGCAGATTGATCGAGAAACCGAACGCATACAGCGCGATGAAGGCGGACACCAGGCAGACCGGCACCGTCACCGCCGGAATCAACGCCGCGCGCAGGCTGCCGAGGAACAGCCAGATGACCAGGAACACCAGCACCATGGCTTCGCCCAGCGTCCAGTACACGCGCTCGATGGACGCTTCGATGAAGGTGGTGCTGTCGAAGGCGATGAAGATTTCCGTGCCTTCCGGCAGCGTCTGCTGGATCACCTCGGCTTCGGCACGGGCCGCGCGGGCCACGTCCAGCGCGTTGGCGGTGGACGTGCGCACGATGCCCAGGCCGACGTTCGGCACCGCATTGCTGCGCAGGTAGGAGCGGCGCTCCTCCGCGCCCAGCTCCACCTTCGCCACATCACCGAGCCGGACGACATAACCGTCCGCGCCCTTGCGCAGCGGCAGCTGCGCGAACTGTTCGGGGCGCTGGTAGCCGCGCTCGACGCGCAGGGTGAAGTCGCGCGTCTGCGATTCGATGCGGCCGGCCGGCAGTTCGACGTTCTGCGCACGCAGCGCGGTTTCCACGTCACCGGTGGTGACGCCACGCGCGGCCATCGCTTCGCGATCGAGCCAGACACGCATCGCATAGCGCTGGCCGCCGCCCAGCTGCACGCGGGCCACGCCATCGAGCGCGGACAGGCGGTCCAGCACGTAGCGGTCGGCGTAGTCGGTCAGCTCCATCGTGTCCATCACGGTGGAACGCATGTTCAACCAGATGATGACGTCGGCGTCGGCTTCCACCTTGGAGATCTGCGGCGGATCGGCCTCCTCCGGCAGGCGGTTCATCACCCGGCTGACGCGGTCTCGCACGTCGTTGGCGGCGGCTTCGATGTCGCGGCTGAGGTTGAACTCGATGGTGACGTCGGCACGGCCGTTGCGGCTGCTCGACTGGATGGTCTTGATGCCCTCGATGCCGGACAGGCCGTCCTCGAGGATCTGGGTGATGCGCGTCTCGACCACCGCGGCCGATGCGCCAGGGTAGTTCACTTCCACCGACACGATCGGCGGATCGATGTTGGGCAGTTCGCGCAGCGTCAGGCGCAGGAACGACATCACGCCCAGCACGACCAACAGCAGGCTGACAACCACCGCGAAGACGGGGCGCTTGATCGACAGATCGGAGAGCTTCATGACGCTCAGCCCTTGCCGTCGGCGGCGGGCGCGTCCTGCTTCGGCGGCGCGGCCGGCGCGGCATTGGCCACTTTCACGCCGGGGCGCAGCTTGCCGGTGCCGTCGATGACGATGCGGTCACCCGCGGCGACGCCTTTCAGGATCTCTACGCGACCGTCGCGGCGCACGCCGGCGGTGATCGGTGCCTGTTCGACGCTGCCATCCGCCTTGACGCGGTAGACGAACGAGTCGCGTCCCACCTGCACCACCGCGATCTCGGGAATCACCAGCGCCTGCCGCTCGGGACGGAACAGGCGCACGTCGAGCAGCATGCCGGGACGCAGCCTGCGGTCCTCATTGGCGAAGACCGCGCGAACGGTGACGGCGCGGGTGGCCGGATCGATGCGCGCGTCGACGGTCTCGACCTGGCCCTCGAACGACACGCCGGGGTACGCCGTGGCCGTCGCCGTCACTGCATTACCCGGTTCGACCGAGGCCAGCGCGGCTTCCGGCAACTGGAAGTCGACGTACATGCGCGAGAGGTCGTCGAGCGTGGCAATGGTGCTGTTGGCCGTGATCAGCGAACCGGGGCTGACCTGGCGGATGCCGAGGACGCCGGCAAACGGTGCGCGCACGCTGCGGTCGCTGATGTCGGCACGCGCCTGGCGCACGCGGGCGGCGGCGGCATCGCGCAGGGCCAGCTGGGTATCGAGTTGCGAGCGCGCGATGAGTTGCTGGTCGGCCAGCTCCTTCTGCCGGCGATACAGGCGGTCCGCTTCGGCGAAGGTCGCCTCGGACTGCACCAGCGCGGCCTGTGCCGCGTCGCCCTTCAGCGTGACCAGCGTCTGCCCGGCCTTGACCTGCTGGCCGCTCTCGAAATGCACGTCCTGCACGATCTCGCTGACCTTCGCGGTCAGGGTGACGGATTCGCGCGCTTTCGCCGTGCCGAGTGCCTGCAGGGTGTCGCTCCAGGCGCCCGATTGCACGACCTGGGTGGTGACCGGGATCGGACGCTCGCCCGCATTGCCCTTGGCCTTCGCCTGTCCGTCCTCGCCACCACCGCACGCGGCAAGCAGCAGCAGGGGCAGCGCGACCAGCAGGGCGCGGGGAGCGGATCGGTTGAGCATGGAACTTCCCGTAATCATCGTTATCTACGCAAGTCTACCGGCCCTACGTGACGCGAGGCGCGACAGATGCGGTAGTCGGTGCGGGAAACGCGCCGAAGGGCGGGCGGTGCACACACCCGACCATGACCAATGACCCTTGCCGGCCACGGAGGGCCGACGGCCGGGCTACTCCAGACCCAGCGTCGCCAGCACCTGCAACGCGAGCGCCTCGGGGTCGTGCTCGCCTGCATGCAGATGTATGTCGGGGCGTTCGGGCGCTTCGTATGGGGAATCGATGCCGGTGAAGTTGGGAATCAGGCCGGCACGCGCCTTCCTGTACAGCCCCTTCACATCGCGCGCTTCCGCCAGCGCCAGCGGCACATCGACGAACACCTCGACGAACTCTCCCTCGTCGAACCGTTCGCGCGCCATGCGCCGTTCCGCGCGGAACGGCGAAATGAAGCTGACCAGCACGATCAGCCCGGCGTCGGTCATCAGCTTCGCCACCTCCGACACGCGACGGATGTTCTCCACGCGGTCCTCGTCGGTGAAGCCGAGGTCGCGGTTCAGGCCGTGGCGCACGTTGTCGCCGTCGAGCAGGAAGCTGTGGTAACCCAGCGCATGCAGGCGCTTGTCCACCAGGTTGGCGATGGTCGACTTGCCCGCGCCGGACAGGCCGGTGAACCAGAGCACCTTCGGCACCTGGCCTTTCTGGCGCGCACGCGCGGCCTTGTCCACGTCGACGTGCTGCCAGTGCACGTTGCCGGCGCGGCGCAGGGCGAAGTCCAGCGTGCCGGCACCGGCCGTCGCATTGTCGTAGCGGTCGATCAGGATGAAGCCGCCGAGTGCGCGGTTGCGCGCGTAGGCCTCGAAGGCGATCGGCTCGTCGAGGCTGAGGTTGCAGTAGCCCACCTCGTTGAGCTCCAGCCGTTTCGCGGCCAGGTGCTCCTGGGTGTTCACGTCGATGCGGTGCTTGATCTCGGTGACCGTGGCCGACACGGTGCGCGCACCGATCTTCAGCAGGTAGGGCCGACCCGGCAGCAGCGGCGCATCCGACATCCACAGCACGTGGGCGGCGAACTGGTCCGCCACTTCGGGCGGGTCGCCGGCGGCGACGATCACATCGCCGCGGCTGATGTCGATCTCGTCGGCCAGGGTCAGCGTGACGGCCTGCCCGGCCGATGCCGACGCGACCTCGCCGTTGGCATCCAGCACCTGGGCAACGCGCGTACGGCGCGACGATGGCAGAACGACCACCTCGTCACCGGGCTTCACCTGCCCCGCGGCGATCGTGCCGGCATAGCCGCGGAAATTCTGGTGCGGGCGATTGACCCACTGCACCGGCAGGCGCAGGCCGTCGCCGTTTTCCTGTGCCTCTACCTGCACCTGCTCCAGGTGCTCCAGCAGTGCGGGACCGGCGTACCAGGGCGTGCGCGCCGAACGCGACGACAGGTTGTCGCCTTCCAGCGCCGACAGTGGGATGCAGGTGACCTCCGCGATGCCCAGGCGCTGCGCCAGCGCGCGGTAGTCCGCGGCGATGCGCGCGAACACGGCTTCGTCGAAGCCCACCAGGTCCATCTTGTTCACCGCCAGCACCACGTGGCGGATGCCGAGCAGCGAGACGATGTAGCTGTGCCGGTGGGTCTGGGTCAGCAGACCCTTGCGCGCATCCACCAGCACCACGGCCAGGTCCGCGGTGGACGCGCCGGTGGCCATGTTGCGGGTGTACTGCTCGTGGCCCGGGCAGTCGGCGACGATGAACTTGCGCTGGTCGGTGTCGAAGTAGCGGTAGGCCACGTCGATGGTGATGCCCTGCTCGCGCTCGGCGGCCAGGCCGTCCAGCAGCAGCGCGTAGTCGATGCGCTCGCCCTGGGTGCCGTGCTTGCGGCTGTCCTTCTCCAGTGCGGCCAATTGGTCGTCGAACAGCCGCTTGCTGTCGTACAGCAGGCGGCCGATCAGGGTGCTCTTGCCGTCGTCCACGCTGCCGCAGGTGATGAAGCGCAGCAGCGGCTTGGACTCGTGCTGCTTGAGGTAGCCGGCGATGTCGGTAGGGGCATTCATCAGAAATAACCCTCCAGCTTCTTCTTCTCCATCGACGCGCCCGGATCGTGGTCGATCACCCGGCCCTGGCGCTCGGAGCTGGTGGTGACGAGCATCTCGGCGATGATCTTCTCCAGCGAGTCGGCCTCGGACTCGATCGCGCCGGTCAGCGGATAGCAGCCCAGGGTGCGGAAGCGCACCCACCGCTGCTGCGGCACTTCGCCTTCTCGCAGCGGCAGGCGGTCGTCGTCGACCATCAGCAGCGCGCCGTCGCGTTCGACGACCGGTCGCTCGGCGGCGAAGTACAGCGGGACCACCGGGATGTTCTCGCGATAGATGTAGAGCCAGATGTCCAGCTCGGTCCAGTTCGACAGCGGGAACACGCGCACGCTCTCGCCGGTGTTGATGCGGGCGTTGTAGAGGTTCCACAGCTCCGGTCGCTGGTTCTTCGGGTCCCAGCGGTGCTTGTCGTTGCGGAACGAGAACACGCGCTCCTTGGCGCGCGACTTCTCCTCGTCGCGGCGCGCACCGCCGATGGCCGCGTCGAAGCGGTAGTGGTCCAGCGCCTGTTTCAGGCCCTGGGTCTTCATCACGTCGGTGTGGACGGTGGCGCCGTGGGTGATCGGGCCGATGTCGCGGGCGATGCCATCCGGATTGATGTGCACGCGCAGGTCCACGCCGGTCTCGGCGGCGCGCAGGTCGCGGAAGGCGATCATCTCGCGGAACTTCCAGCGCGTGTCCACGTGCAGCAGCGGGATCGGCGGCCGGGCCGGGGCGAACGCCTTCAGCAGCAGGTGCAGCAGCACCGAGCTGTCCTTGCCCACCGAATACAGCAGCACCGGATTGCGGAACTCGGCTGCGACCTCCCTGAGGATGTGGATGCTTTCCGCTTCCAGGCGGTCGAGGTGGGACAGGTGGTGTACGGCGGTCATCGAGGGGTGCGGCAGGGCTGGAATCCGGACGCGCTAGCCTAGCAGGGCTTCGCGTGATCGCCGGGAGGGCCGCCAGTATTCGGCCGCGGGCTCATGCCGGCGAAATAAGCGGGGGACATAAGCCCATAACCAGGCGTCCTTTCTGCCCGGGGGAACGGGTTCCTAACATCGACCGTCCCAGTCGCGCCCACGGGCCACGCCGATGTCCGCCACCCAGCCAGTCCTCGCCCCCATCCCCCTCGCGGAGGAGCGGCGGGCGCTGCTGGCCCAGGCGGTAGCCGGTCTGGATGGCGCGAGCCTGTGGTGGATCTCCGGCTATGCCGCTGGATTGGCGCAGGCACAACTGGCCCCGCAGGCCTCGCCGGCCACGGTGCCGAAAGCGATCGCCCCGGCCGCCGGTGCGCAGGCCGCGCAGCGCCTGACCATCGTCTACGGCAGCCAGACCGGCAACGCACGCCGTGCCGCCGAGGCGTTGTCCCAACAGGCCGAGGCCGCCGGACTGTCGGTCCGCCTGCTGCGTGCCGACGCTTACCCGCAGCGCGAACTGGCCAGCGAGCGCCTGCTCTATATCGTCATCAGCACCCAGGGCGAAGGCGACCCGCCGGACGACAGCATCGGCCTGGTCGAATTCCTGCGCGGCAAGCGCGCGCCCAAGCTGCCGGAACTGAAGTACGCCGTGCTCGGCCTGGGCGATTCCAGCTATGCCGACTTCTGCGGCATCGCGTCGCGGCTGGATGCACGCCTGGCCGAACTCGGCGGCAGCCGGCTGTTCGCCGCGGGCCTGGCCGACCTCGACATCGACACCGTGGCCACGCCGTGGCGCGAACAGGCCCTGGCCCACGCCCGCGACCTGCTGAAGGCACCGGCGACGGCCACGACCCCGTTGGCGACCGTCACCCCGCTGCGCCCGGGTCACGCCGCCGCGTGGTCGCACGAGCACCCGTTCCCGGCCGAGCTGCTGCTCAACCAGCGCATCAGCGGCCGTGATTTCAAGGGACCGCGCTTCGGCCAGCACGGCGTTGCCGACAAGGACGTGCGCCATATCGAACTGTCGCTGGACGGCAGCGGCCTGCAGTACGAGCCCGGCGATGCGCTGGGCATTCGCCATCGCAATCCGCCCGCGCTCGTCGATGCGGTGCTCGATGCGCTGCACCTGGACGGCAGCGCCGCCGTCAGCGAAGGCAGCGACACCCTGCCGCTCCGCGAGTGGCTGGCCGCGCGCCGCGAACTGACCCGGCTGTCGCGCTCGTTCCTGGCCACGCATGCGGCGCATGCGCAGGCGCACGAGCTCAATGCGCTGCTCGCACCCGCGCAGAACGCCGCGCTGGCGCAACTGTCCAACACGCACCAGCTGATCGACGTGCTGCGCCGCTGGCCGGCCGGCTGGAGCGCGCAGGAGCTGGTCGCCGCGCTCCGCCCGCTCGCGCCGCGCCTGTACTCGATCGCCTCCAGCCGCAAGCGCGTCGGCGAGGAAGCGCACTTGACCGTCGACGTGCTGGGCTACGAAGCCTTCGGCCACGCGCATGGTGGCGCGGCCAGCGGTTTCCTGGCGGCGCTGGACGAAGGCGACCAGGTCCCGGTGTACATCGAGGCCAACGAGCGCTTCCGCGTGCCGGCCGACGGCAGCCGCGACATCCTGATGATCGGTCCGGGCACCGGCGTGGCGCCGTTCCGCGGCTTCGTGCAGGAGCGTGCGGAGACCGGCGCGCGCGGCCGCAACTGGCTGTTCTTCGGCGCCCCGCACTTCAACCACGGCTTCTTCTACCAGAGCGAGTGGCAGGACGCGCTGCGCAGCGGCGAACTGCACCGCCTGGACCTGGCGTTCTCGCGCGACCAGGCGCGCAAGATCTACGTGCAGGACCGCCTGCGCGAGCGCGGCCGCGAGGTCTACGACTGGCTGCAGAACGGCGCGCACCTGTACGTCTGCGGCGCCATCGCCATGGGCAAGGACGTGCATGCCGCGCTGCAGGCCATCGTGGCCGAGCACGGCGGGCTGGACGAGGATTCGGCGCGCGAGTACCTGGTGCAGCTGCAGACGGAGGGACGCTATAGCCGCGATGTGTACTAACTCTGATACCGATGTGGGAGCGACGTAAGTCGCGACCCCAGGGTCCCGAGCACAGCCATCGCGACTTACGTCGCTCCCACAGCCAAGAGCACCCATGAGCAACCATTCCGTCGAAGACATCAAATCCGAGAGCCACCGGCTCCGCGGCAGCCTGCTCGACAGCCTGGCCGACCCGGTCACCGGCGCGCTGCGCGAATCGGACCAGACCCTGATCAAGTACCACGGCAGCTACCAGCAGGACGACCGCGACCTGCGCGACGAGCGGCGCCGGCAGAAGCTGGAGCCGGCCTACCAGTTCATGATCCGCACGCGCACGCCCGGCGGCGTGGTCACGCCGGCGCAGTGGCTGAAGCTGGACGCGATCGCCACGCAATACGCCAACCACTCGCTGCGCATCACCACACGGCAGGCGTTCCAGTTCCACGGCGTCATCAAGCGCGAACTGAAAGCCACGATGCAGGCCATCAACGCCGCGCTGATCGACACGCTGGCCGCCTGCGGCGACGTCAACCGCAACGTGCTGGTTGCGGCCAATCCGCTGGAATCGCGCGCGCATGCCGAGGTGCAGGCCTGGGCGGCGAAGCTGTCCGAGCACCTGCTGCCGAATACCCGCGCCTATTACGAGATCTGGCTGGACGAGGAGCGCGTGGCCGGGAGCGGCGAGGAAGAGGAGCCCATCTACGGCGCCACCTACCTGCCGCGCAAGTTCAAGATCGGCTTCGCGGTGCCGCCCGTCAATGACGTGGACGTGTTCGCCAACGACCTCGGCTTCATCGCCATCCTCGAGCACGGCGTGCTGGCCGGTTTCAACCTGGTGATCGGCGGCGGCATGGGTGCGACCCATGGCGATGCGGAGACCTATCCGCGCGTCGGCAACGTGGTCGGTTTCATCACGCCCGACCAGTTGCTCGATGTCGCTACGGCCGTCGTCACCACCCAGCGCGACCTCGGCAACCGCGAGCTGCGCAAGCGCGCGCGCTTCAAGTACACCATCGACGACCATGGCCTGGACAAGGTGGTCGGCGAGATCGAACGCCGCAGTGGCGTGGCCCTGCAGCCCGTGCGCGCCTTCCGCTTCGACCACAACGGCGACCGCTACGGCTGGGTTGAAGGCGAGGACGGGCGCTGGCACCTAACCCTGCACCTGTTCGCCGGCCGCATCGCCGACACCGCGCATGCGACCCACCTGACCGGCCTGCGCGAGATCGCCAACGTGCATCGGGGCGAGTTCCGGATGACGCCGAACCAGAACCTGGTGATTGCCGGCGTCCCCGCGGGCGAGCGCGAACGCATCGACGCACTGGCCAGGACGCACGGACTCGACGCCGGCCAGCGCCTGGGCACGGCCCTGCAGCGCGCGGCCGTGGCCTGCGTGTCGCTTCCCACGTGCGGCCTGGCGATGGCCGAAGCCGAACGCTACCTGCCCAACTTCACCAACCGCCTGCAGCCGCTGCTGGAAAAGCACGGCCTGCGCGATGCGCCGATCCTGCTGCGCATCTCCGGGTGCCCGAACGGCTGCTCGCGTCCCTACCTCGCCGAGATCGCCCTCGTCGGCAAGGCGCCGGGCCGCTACAACCTGATGCTCGGCGGCGACGCGCGCGGCCAGCGCCTCAACACGCTCTACCGCGAAAACATCGACGAAGCCGCGATCCTCGACACCCTCGACGGCCTGTTTGCGCGCTACGCCGGCGAACGCGCCGACGGCGAAGGCTTCGGCGACTTCCTCCACCGCAGCGGCGTGGTCGCCCTGCCGTCGTACCCCACCCACCGACAGATCGCACTGGAACTGCACGCATGAGCGCCCCCGCCCTTTCCCTGGACACCGACCAGATCGCCGAGCACAACGCCTGGCTGGAAACGCAGACGGCCGAACAGCGCGTCGCCTGGGCACTCAAGCACGGCCCGGCGGAAGCGGCGATGTCCTCGAGCTTCGGTGCGCAGGCCGCGGTGCTGCTGCACATGGTGTCGCAGCAGAAGCCGGACGTGCCGGTGATCCTGATCGACACCGGCTACCTGTTCCCGGAGACCTACCGCTTCGCCGACGAACTGGTCGAGCGCCTGAAACTCAACCTGCAGGTCTTCCGTCCGCTGGTCAGCCGCGCCTGGATGGAGGCCCGCCATGGCCGCCTGTGGGAACAGGGCCTGGTCGGCATCGAGCAGTACAACAGCCTGCGCAAGGTGGAACCGATGAAGCGCGCGCTGAAGGACCTGGGCGTGGGCACCTGGTTCACCGGCCTCCGCCGCACGCAGTCCACCAGCCGTGCGAACGCGCCGGCGCTGCAGCAGCGCGAGGCGCGCTGGAAGATCAACCCCATCGTCGACTGGACCGACCGCGATGTCTGGCAGTACATGAAGCAGCACGACCTGCCCTACCACCCGCTGTGGGAACAGGGCTACGTCTCGATCGGCGACTTCCACACCACGCGCCGCTGGGAACCCGGCATGCGCGAGGAAGACACCCGCTTCAACGGCCTGAAGCGCGAGTGCGGCATCCACGTCGAGGTCTGATGGCGACGCCGGTGGCCTGAAGCTTTCGCGCCGAGCCAGCCCGGTTTCATCGCCGGATCGCCGGGTCCGTCGCGGCCCCCCTTCCCTCTGCGGATGACCCCGTTATCCTCCACGGCACTCCCAACGCCGTGGTGTCCGACGTGTTCCCCAGCCTGCTCCTGATCGTCCGCATCCTCATCGCCTGGTTCGGCGCCGTGCTCATGGCGGGCTTCATCTGGAACGGCATCTTCGAGCGGACGGTGTTGTCGGGAGCGGCGGAGTGGCTCTTCAATCTCGCCTCGACGCTGGTGATGCTGTCGGTGCTGATCGGCCTGATCAGCCACTTGCGCCGCATCTGGCTGATCACCGGGCGACTGGACAGCACCACCCTGGCGAGCCGACAGCGTCGACAGATCGAAGTGCCGCTGGACACCGCCGCCGCCTTCGCCCTGATCGAAGGCGCACTGCGCGAGCTGCCCCGCGCCGAAGACGCCGAAAGCGCGCCCGACAGCCTGCAGGTGCGGGTCAAGGTGCGCCGCACGGACAGTTTCGACGGCCCGAGCCAGCCCTCGCGCTTCAACATCATGGCGCGCTTCGCGGTGAAGCGCGACCTGGTGCAGGCCACGGTCACGCCCGGCAACGGCACCAGCAGCATCACCCTGATGGTGGGTCCGGATGCGAGCGCATGGCTCGACCTGTTCGTGCTCGACGACGGCGTCAACGTCGAGAACGTCGAGGCCGTCACGCGCGCCATCACCCGCCGCGTCGCCGACCAGCGCCGGCAGGAGCAGGCCGATGTCGTGAAGACCGTCAGCGAAAAGGAACTGACCGTGGCGCGCCTGAACCTGCTCAATGCGCAGGTCGAACCGCACTTCCTCTACAACACGCTGGCCAGCGCGCAGGTGCTGACCCGCACCGATCCGCCACGCGCCGACATCATGCTCGGCCACCTGATCCAGTACCTGCGCAGCTCGCTGCCGCGCACCGACGATGCGCTGTCGACGCTGGGCGAGGAACTGGAGCGGACGCTGGCCTACCTCGAGATCCTGAAGATCCGCATGGGCAGCCGCCTGTCGATGCAGGTCGAGGTACCCGACGCACTGAAGTCCGTGCCCATGCCATCGATGATGCTGCAGACGCTGGTCGAGAACGCAATCAAACATGGCCTGGAGCCCAAGACCGGCGGCGGTACCATCTGGATCCTGGCGCGCCGGCATGACGACCACGCCACGCTCACCGTCGCCGACGATGGCGAGGGCTTCGGCGGCCAGAGCACCGGCACCGGGATCGGCCTGAAGAACCTGCGCGAACGCCTGCGCCTGACCTTCGGCAACGATGCCTCGTTCGCCATCGTGTCCAACTTCCCCAGTGGCGTCGCCGCCACGCTGACGCTGCCGCTGGACGGCAAGGCAGGTGCCGCATGAATTTCCGGGGTGTGATCGCCGAAGACGAGGAGCTGCTGCGCACCGCGCTGTCCTCGCTGTTGAAGGAGGCCTGGCCGCAGCTGGAGATCGTGGCCGAATGCGAAGACGGCGCCAGCGCGCTGGAATCGATCGCCGAGCTGCAGCCGGACGTGGCCTTCCTCGATATCCGCATGCCCGGCCTGACCGGCATCGAAGTCGCACGCGGCCTGGCCGATGCGAGCCCGCGCACGCAGGTCGTGTTCGTCACGGCGTACGATCAGTACGCGATCGACGCGTTCGAACAGGGCGCCATCGACTACCTGCTGAAGCCGATCACGCGCGAGCGCTTGCTGGCCACCGTGCAGCGCATCCAGGCGCGTGCAGCGGCGGGGCATCCGGATGGCGCCACGCTGGACGCGCTTCTGCGCCACCTGTCGGCACGCCAGGTCGTTTCGTCCAAGCCGCCGCTGGTGTGGATCACCGCCAGCGCAGGCAAGGACACCAGGCTGATCATGGTCGACGACGTGGCCTACTTCCAGGCAGACAACAAATACACCACGGTGATGACGGCCGACGGCGAATCGCTGCTGCGCACGCCCCTGCGCGAACTGCTCGATTCGCTGGATACCACCACGTTCAAGCAGATCCACCGCTCCACCATCGTCAACATGAAGGCGGTCGCGTCGGTCAGCCGCGACGAGACCGGCCGCGGCCGATTGAAACTGAAGACGCGTCCGGAAGTGCTGACGGTCAGCCAGCCCTTCATGACGCTGTTCCGCAACATGTAGCACCGCTCTAAACCCGCCCGCCCTCCGCGGCATCCAACGTGGCAACGCCGGCACGACGCAGCATGCGTCGTGGAGGGCATGCCTTTGCCCATCGAAACATCCGAGGAAACGCCATGCGCATCATCACGTCCCTGGTGTCCTGCCTGCTGGCTTTGGCAGGATGCGATGAAAAGCCCAGCGTCACCACCATCCACCACAGCAGCGCGAACGGTGTCGATACGCTTTTCAGCAAGACCACGCTGAAGGAAGGCGTGGCGACGTTCGAATGCTTCGCCAGCGAAAGCGGCCAGTGCCACTACCTCGTCTACACGGAGACGTGCCCGACGCCCGCGCCGGGCGAGGACCCCGGGGCCTGCGAACGCAGCACGCTGGAGGACTTCGCGCTGGCGCCCGGCAAGGCGCATGAGATTCGCGGCCTGCCCCAGGATTTCAGGCAATGCGTCTCGAAGAACGCCGATGCCGATCCGGCGTGCGGAGGCTGACGCCGCTCAGCGTACGGGGTTGACCATGGAACGACGTTCCAACACGCAGGCAAGCCCGAAGCCGATGACGTAGGCGACCACGTCCAGCCAGTCCGGCGTGCTGCCGAGCACGATGCGCAGCACCGGCGACGTCACCTGCCAGCCCGCTTGCTGGCTGACATACTGCCCCGCTTCGACGGCCAGCCCGACGGAGAGCGCAATCAGCGGACGCACCGGTGGACGCAGCCATACGACGCAGGCGAGCACGCAATGCACCCAGACGACGGCGAGCACGTCGCCAGCGAAGCTGCGCAACCATCCCAGTCCCGCGCCGGCGGTCGCCAGCAACACGAGCAGCACGAACAGGCCCACCGCCCACGATGCCGCCGTGCGGTCGAACCGCCACCTCATGCGCTGCCGCAATGCGCACCCTCGAGGCTCTTGCTGCCGCAGGCCAGGCATTTGCGGTACTTCTGCCGATGCCGGTTGTAGCGCACCCGCGACATCATGCCGCCGCACGCGCAGCGCAGCTCATGGCCCAGCGTCCACCGGTAAAGGCGCCAGCTGGAGTGGAGCGCCCAGGCCGTCCCCAGCAGGATCGCCAGCAGGAACGAAAGCGAGGCCAGCCGCTGCGGCGTGATGTCGCCGAGTGCGCGCCCGCTGCGCGTCACCACTTCGGCCGTGGCGAAGCCACCCACCGCCAGCACCACGGCGGGGGCGTACATGCGGGCAACCATCCGGGAAATTCGGTTCATCGGACGCAGGAGAGGGGCGACGACGCGCAGCCTCGCCCGCGCCGGCATGCCGCGTCAATCACGCGGCCTGGACCGGCCTCAGCTGGTGATCGTCTGCGTCAGCGACTGCCAGGTCGGCGGTTCCGGCCAGTCCGGATCCTGGTTGCCGTCGATCACCCGGCGCAGGTCGCGGCGATCGATCTGCGGCGCCAGCGCCCGCACCAGGTCCAGCGCGTAATCGCGCAGCACGCGCTCGCGCGGCAGCACGGCCCACGCGATGCACTCCTTCACTTCCACCGGTGCGGGCCAGGCGCGCAGGTCGGTGTCGGCCGCGTTCACCGCCATCTCCGCCAGCAGGCCGACGCCGAGCCCGGCCCGCACGTAGGTCTTGATGAGGTCGGCGTCCAGCGCGGTCAGGGCGATGTCGGGTTCCAGTCCCACCTTGGCGAATGCGCGCTGCAACGACGATCCGGGCCGCGTCGACGACTCGTAGCTGATCAGCGGCTGGTCGGCCAGGTCGGCCATGCCGGGCACGCGACCGAGTTGCTCCAGCGCATGCCCGCGCGGCACCAGCACCAGGCGACGCCAGCGGTAAAGCGGCACGGCGATGCCCGCCTGCGGCGCGTCGCCCGCCGTACTGACCACGGCCATGTCGGCGTCGCCCTGCGTCAGCAGGTCCAGCGCCTGGCTTTCCGGCGCCTGCTGCAGGTGCACGCTGACCTGCGGGAAATCCCGCTTGATCTGCGCGATGGCCGGCGGCAACACGAAACGCGCCTGTGTATGCGTGGTCACCAGCACCAGCTGCCCCTGGCTTTCACGGCGCTGGTTGGCGGCGTAGGTACGGATGTTGTTGGCCTCGGCCAGCACCAGGCGCGCGCGGTCGATCACTTCCTGGCCGGCCGGGGTCACGCTTTCCAGGCTGCGCCCCTTGCGGACGAACAGCAGGAAGCCCAGCTCGTCCTCCAGTTGCTTCAACTGCTTGGACAGGCCCGGCTGGGTGGCATGCACGCGCGCCGCCGCCAGCGTGATGTTGAGGTCGGCATCGGCGATCGCCACCAGGTAGCGGAGTTGGGTCAGCGTCATCGGCGTGGGGCGTGGGGCCCACCGGAAGGGCCTTGGACTGTAGAGGATTTGCCGGGACCGTAGCCGCCACTACTTATAACTGCAAGGCATATGGTGTTGGTGGGATGTCATTTCCGACCGCCATGAGCGGGCAGTACGTTCAGCAGCCCAGCCGACTTCCGCCAACGCCCGTGAGCGCTCCACTGTTTCCGCTGTTTGCCGACCTGCAGGGCCGCCATGTGCTGGTCGTGGGGGGCGGTGCGGTGGCGGAGCGGAAGACCGAGGCCCTGCTGCACGCTGGTGCCCGTCCCCGCGTCGGTGCGCCCGACCTGACCCCGCGCCTGCACGCTTGGCACGAGGCAGGCCGCATCGAATGGGTGGAAGGCCGTTTCGACGCGCAGTGGCTGGCGAGCGCCTGGCTGGTGGTCGCCGCCACCGACGACGGTACGGTCAACCGTGCGGTCGCCACCGCCGCCGAAGCCCGCCACGTATTCGCCAATGTCGTGGACGACGGCGACCTGTCCACGTTCCACGTGCCCGCCATCGTTGAACGCGGTCCCCTGCAGATTGCGATCTCCAGTGGTGGTGGTGCGCCGATGCTGGCGCGGCACCTGCGCCGCCAGCTGGAAACACTGCTCGACGATTCGTGGGCGTCATTGGCCGAGCTGTTCACGCGCCAGCGCCAGCGCATCCGCCAGCGTTTCCCGCAGCCGGCCGAACGGCGCCGCTTCTTCGAAAGACTGCTGGCGGGGCCGTTGCCGCGCCTGTTCCGCCAACACCTGCACGCGCAGGCCGAACACCATTTCCAGGCGATGCTCGACGAGCATGCTCCGTCCACGCCTGGTGGCTCGGTCGCCGTGGTGGGTGCCGGCCCCGGCGATGCAGGCCTGCTGACGCTCAATGCGCTGCGCGCGATGAACGAAGCGGACGTGATCCTGCACGACCGCCTGGTCAGCGAAGACGTGCTGCGCCTCGGCCGCCGCGACGCCACCTACATCGAAGTCGGCAAGTCGGCCACCGGCCACAGCACGCGGCAGGACGATATCCACGCCCTGATGCTGGAGCACGCGCGGGCGGGAAGGCGCGTCGTGCGGCTGAAGGGCGGCGACCCGTTCGTCTTCGGCCGCGGCGGCGAAGAGCTGGAATACCTGCGCGCGCACGGCATTCCCTACGAAGTGGTGCCCGGCATCACCGCCGCGGTGGCGTGCGCGGCCTACGCCGGCATTCCGTTGACCCATCGGGACCATGCGCAGTCGGTCAAGCTGGTGACGGCGCACTGCAAGGCATCGTTCGACACGCTCGACTGGCCGGCGCTCGCGCTGGAGCGGCAGACGCTGGCCGTCTACATGGGCGTGGCCGGGCTGGAAGGACTGCGCGACCGGCTCGTCGCCCACGGGCGTGCGGCTTCCACACCGTTCGCACTGGTCGAGAACGGCTCCCGCCGCGACCAGCGCGTGGTAGCCGGCACGCTGGCCGATCTGCCCGAGATCGCGCGTTCCCACCACGTACGGTCACCCGCCCTGCTGATCCTGGGCGAAGTCGCGGCGCTCGCCGGCACCCTGCACTGGTTCGGCGCGCCGCCCTTGGGCACCCCGGACTCCACACATTCCCGCAACCTTCCGGCGCCCACACTGCAGGCCGCCTGAGCCCCCTTCGGAGACCCCATGGCCGTTTACGACAGCATCCTGGACACCATCGGCCGCACCCCGGTCGTCAGACTGCACCGCATCGCGCCGGAGCACGTCACCCTCTACGCGAAAGTGGAGTCGTTCAACCCCGGCGGCTCGGTGAAGGACCGGCTGGCACTGGCGATCATCCTCGATGCCGAAGCCAAGGGCCTGCTGAAGCCGGGCGACACCATCGTCGAAGCAACGTCGGGCAACACTGGCGTCGCGCTGGCGATGGTGGCCGCCGCGCGCGGGTACAAGTTCGTCGCGGTCATGGTGGAAACCTTCTCGATCGAGCGCCGCAAGCTGATGCGTGCCTACGGCGCGAAGGTGATCCTGACACCGGCCGCGGAGCGCGGCAGCGGCATGGTGCGGCGCGCCGAGGAACTGGCGAAGCAGCATGGCTGGTTCCTCGCCCGGCAGTTCGCCAATCCCGCCAATCCTGCGTATCACCGGCAGACGACGGCGGCCGAGATCCTGCGCGACTTCGCCGGCCAGCGGCTGGATCATTTCGTCACCGGCTGGGGCACGGGCGGCACGCTGACCGGTGTGGGCGAAGTGCTGAAGGTCGCGCGCCCTGACGTGCGCATCACCGCATCGGAACCCGCGGGCGCGTCGCTGCTCCAGGGCAAGGAGTGGCAGCCGCACAAGATCCAGGGCTGGACGCCGGACTTCGTGCCGGACGTCCTGAACCGTGAGGTCGCCGACGAGATCCTGCCGGTCACGGACGTGGAGTCCATCGCCACCGCGCGCCGCCTGGCGGCGGAGGAAGGCATCTTCGTGGGCATTTCCGGCGGCGCCACGGTTGCGGCCGCGCTCCAGGTCGCGCAGAAGGCCAAGCCCGGCGACGTGCTGCTGGCGATGCTGCCGGATACCGGCGAGCGCTACTTCTCCACACCGCTGTTCGAAGGTGTCAACGAAGGATCCGACGACGACTGGCTGGCCTCGCTGGGCGACGCCGCCCTGCCGTAACCGACGTCAGGACGACGGCGGCGCAACGCAATCGCGCCGCCACGTCCATTCCATCGCCTTGCCGTCGTCACGCCCATCGTCGACACGCGCGTGCAGCGTGTCGGCACCCGGGCGCGAGTAGATCACGCGCTTCGGGAAGTCATGCGCGGGATTGGCGAACACCACGCGGTCCCGCGCCACATGGTCGGCGGGAAAGGTCGTGACCGCACCGCCGCCGGGCTGCGCGAGGAACACCCAGCGCCCCTCCTGTTGCGCGATGCGCATGAACTCGAAGCCGATCGCCTTGCCCTCGCGCGTGTCGCGATGCATGCCAACCATCAGCCCGCCGCGCGGCGCCATCCAGGTTTCTTCGCTGAAGGTCTTGCCGCGCTGGCCGCACCAGTGGCCGGCGAGCCAATCGAGTTCCTGCGCACCGGCTCGCATTGACGTCCCGGCTAGCAACACCGCCATCAGTATTGGTGCAGACCGCATGGCGTCCTCCACTGAGTGAACGGGCCACACGTTAACAGCACTCGTTGGCGCTGACGAGCTCCTGCCATCTGTAGGAGCGACGTCAGTCGCGACCGTAGATCTCGCGCGTCCTGGGCCTCACATCAAGCCGGCCCTCTGTCCGTGCCAGAGATGGACCATCGCTGCCGATGGCGCGCGGTCGCGACTGACGTCGCTCCTACAGAGAAGCGGAGGCCACTAGCCTTCGTAGAGTTCCAACGGCAGGTCATCCGGATCCGCGAAAAAGGTGAAGCGGCGGCCGGTGTATTCGTCCACACGCACCGGTTCACTGGCCACGCCGTGCGCGTGCAGGTGGGCGACGGCGGCATCCAGGTCGGCGACGCGCAAGGCGAGATGGCGCAACCCGCAGGCTTCCGGACGCGAGACGCGCGGCGGCGGTGACGGGAACGAGAACAGTTCGACCTGCGTGCCATCGGGCAGCGCCAGGTCGAGCTTCCAGGAATCGCGTTCCGCCCGGTAGTGCTCGGCGACGACGCGCAGACCGAGCACCTCGGTGTAGAAGCGTTTCGACCGCGCATAGTCCGACGCGATGATCGCGACGTGGTGCAGGCCCTCGATCCGCATGTCAGTGCGCCGCGGCGGCGTCGGCGCTCGTGTTGCCGCCGGAGGGCGCCTTGCCGCCGCGCATCAGCAGCACCAGCGGCATCGACACCAGCGTGAGCAGCATCATCAGCTTGAAGTCGTTGAGGTAGCCGATGGCCGCGGCCTGCCGGTTGACCTCGGCGTTGAGCAAGGCCAGGCCCGTGGCGGTGGACGGATTCATCGCCGCCGGCAGCAGCGTGGTCTCCGCACCGAACGCCGGGATGCGTGCACCGATCTCCGCGTGGTTCACCTGCATGGCACGCGACAGCATCGTCATCACGACCGAGATTCCCACCGACGAGCCGATGTTGCGCACCAGGCTGAAGAGGCCAGCGGCCTCGGTGCGCTGGTGAGGTTCCAGCGTGGCGTAGGCGACGGTGGAGATGGGCACGAACACCAGGCCCAGGCCCATGCCCTGGATGACACCGAGCCAGACGATGGAATGCATCGACGCATTCGGCCCGAACTGGGTCATGCCGTGCAGCGAGAACACCATCAACCCCATGCCGACCAGGATCGGCCAGCGCGCGTCGATGCGGCCCAACAGGCGTCCGACGACCATCATGCTGAACATCGTGCCGACGCCACGCGGCGCCAGCACCAGGCCGATCGTCAGCACCGGATAATTCATCAGCGTGCTGAGGTACGGCGGCAGCAGCGCCAGCGTGGCGAACAGCACGATGCCCACGACGAAGATCAGCGCGCAGCCGACGGCGAAGTTGGCGTTCTTCAACAGGCCCAGGTCGAGCAGTGCATGGTCGCGCTTGCGCCACCACCACAGGCCGTACATGTAAAGCGCGAGGAAGGCGAGCGCGGCCTCGATCTGGATCTCGACGCTGCCGAACCAGTCTTCGCTCTGCCCACGGTCAAGGAACAGCTGCAGCGCGCCGATGCCGAGCGCCAGCAGGGCGAGGCCGACGCCATCGAGCTTGCGTTCCTGCACCGCGTCCTTCTTCACGCTGGCCATGATGCCGACCAGCGCGAGGATGCCGATCGGCAGGTTGATCAGGAACACCCAGTGCCAGCTGTAGTTCTGGGTCAGGAAGCCGCCCAGCGGCGGCCCGAGGATGGGACCGACCATGATGCCCATGCCCCACATCGCCATCGCGGCGCCGTGCTTCTCCTTGGGGAAGGCATCGAGCAGCAGCGACTGCGAGATCGGCACCAGCGACGCGCCGAACACGCCCTGCAGGATGCGGAACAGGACCATTTCGCCGATGCCGGCGGCGATGCCGCACAACAGGGAGGCGACGGTGAAACCGCTGACGGCGATGATCAGCAGGCGACGGCGGCCGAGCCGGCCGGCGAGCCAGCCGGTGACCGGCGTCAGGATCGCGGCGGCGACGATGTAGCTGGTCAGCACCCACGACACCTGGTCCTGGGTGGCCGACAGCGAGCCCTGCATGTCCGGCAGCGCGACGTTGGCGATGGTGGTGTCCAGCGCCTGCATCAGCGTGGCCAGCATCACCGAACCGACCAGCAGCGTGCGCTTGCCGGTGTCGTCCTGCGCGGGGGCGGCGGTAGCGGTGGAAGTGCTCATGGGAAATTCCGGAGGGGATCGACGCATCCGTGACGCGACGATCCAGAGGTCACCCGGGGCGCGGCGTCAGCGGGGCCGGGCCCCACCACAGTGCCCTCGCCCGCATCCGCGCACGCCCGGGATGACATGGAAATCGAACCTCAGCGCGCGGCAGTGGCGCGGCTGGAGGCGGTACCGCCGTCGCGCAGCTCGACATGCACGTCGGCACTCATGCCGGCGCGCAGCTGCGGTGCATCGCTGGCGGCGCCATCGATCTCGAGGCGCACGGGAATGCGCTGCACGATCTTCACCCAGTTGCCGGTGGCGTTCTGCGGCGGCAGCACGCTGAACTCGGCGCCCGATGCCGGCGCGATGGACGCCACGTGCGCCTTCCACGTCACGCCCGGATAGCTGTCCACTTCGATCGTCGCGTGCTGGCCGACCTTCATCTTCTCCAGCTCGGTTTCCTTGAAGTTGGCCTCCACCCAGATCGGCGAGGTGGCCACCAGTGGCATCGCCGTCTGGCCGACGTTGATGTACTCGCCCACCTGCAGGTCGTGCAGGCCGACGATGCCGTCGACCGGTGCGCGCACTTCGGCGTGGTCCAGGTCAAGTCGGGCCTTGGCCAGCATCGCGGCGGCGGCACGGTACTCGGGCAGGTCCTGCGTGGGCGTGCCCGGACTGCCGCTCAGCGACGCGGTCGCTTCGGACTGGCTGGCAATGGCGTCGGCCAGATCGGTGCGCGCTTCGGCGACCGCGTGGCGCGCGTCGTCCAGCATCTTGCGCGAGACCAGCTGCTGGCTGGCGAGCTGCTGCATGCGCTGCAGGTCGCGCTGCGCCCAGGTCAACGTTTCGCGCGCGGCCTGGATCGACGTACCGGTGCCGACCACCTTGGCGCGGCTCGCGCTGGCGGAGTTCGCCATGCGCGCGACCAGCGCTTCGTTCTGTGCGACCGCGATCGTCAGCGGATCGGCATCGATGCGGAACAGCAGATCACCCTTCCTGACCGGCTGGTTCTGCTGCACGGCCACTTCGACCACGCGGCCGCCGACCTGCGGCGCGATCAGGATGCGTTCGGCCTTGATGTAGGCGTTGTCCGTGCTGACTTCGCGCTGCGAGGCGACGTATTCCCAGCCGAAGAAGCCGGCGACGGCGAGCGGGCCGGCGATCCACAGCCATACGGGCACGCGGCGGCGCTTGGGAGCGGGGGCTTGGGCCGCGTTCTCGGCGGCCTCGTTGATCTTGCTGGTCATGGTGGGGGTCAGCTCTTGCGGAGGGAGGACTCGGCGCGACTGGCGCGATCGAGCAGGGAGAGGTTTTCGCGGACCTGGCCGAGCACCTTCATCGCCGTCGCCAGTTCATCCGGGTCGATGCCCGCCAGGCAGTCCTCGCGGACGGAGGTGGCGACGGCCTCGATGTCGTGCATCACCGCATCGGACTGCGGTAGCAGGTGCAGGCGCCACACCCGTCGGTCATCCGGATCGCTGCGGCGCTCGACGAAGCCGGCCTTCTGCAGGCGGTCGATGACGCGGCCGACGGCGATGGGCTCCATGTCGAGCAGGTCCGCGAGTTCGGACTGGGTGATGCCTTCGCTCTGGTGGATGCGCTTGAGCGCGCGCCATTGCACGCGGGTGAGGCCGAGATGCGCCGCCCGGCGGTCGAAGACCCGGCCGAACAACCGGCTCAGGTCCGCAATGAGGTAACCGATGGTGCTCTGGCCGGCGGGTGTCTTCATGGGTGCCTATGATATAGATGCTTAGGCAATTATATTCAAGGCGAAGAATTTGTGTTCAGCCCCGCTTTCGTTACGGGCAGACGGCCACCTCGGTTGGATCGAGGCGGTGCCGGGTCCCGCACGGCAGGCCGGGATTCCGACGCCGGAAACGACGACGCCGGCACAAGGCCGGCGTCGGAATCACTTCAGCGGGCGGAGGCGATCAGCCTTCCCACTTGCCCAGTGCGGCGAGGCCGTTTTCCTTCGCACGCTCGTACACCACGGCCTGGGCCTTGGCGAAATTGCCCACCAGGTCCTGCGACCACAGCTTCAGCGCAGCCTGCTGCATGGCGCGGCCATACGAGAAGCTCAGCGGCCACGGCAGGCTGCCCAGCTGGTTCATGGCATTCAGGTGCGCGGTGGACTGCTCGTCGGTCTGGCCGCCGGACAGGAACACCACGCCCGGCAGGATCGCCGGCACCGTGCTCTTCAGGCACATGACGGTGGACTCGGCCACTTCGTCGACATCGGCCTGCTCTTCGCAGTCCTTGCCGGCGATGACCATCGAGGCCTTGAGGATGGTGCCTTCCAGCAGCACGTTCTGCTCGTACAGCGCGCCGAACAGCGAACGCAGCACGGCCTCGGTCACTTCGTAGCAGACCTCGATGTTGTGGTCGCCGTCCATCAGCACTTCCGGCTCCACCATCGGGACCAGCCCGCATTCCTGGCACAGCGCGGCATACCGGGCCAGCGCGTGGGCGTTGGCTTCGATGCAGGTGCCGGACGGGATGTCCTCGCCGATGGTGATCACCGCGCGCCACTTGGCGAAGCGGGCGCCGAGCTTGTAGTACTCCTTAAGGCGGTCGCGCAGGCCGTCCAGGCCTTCGGTGACCACTTCACCCGGGCAGCCGGCCAGCGCATGCGTGCCCTTGTCGACCTTGATGCCGGGGATGATGCCGTGGTCGCTCATGTACTTGGCGAACGGCACGCCGTCCTTGGTGGACTGGCGCAGGGTCTCGTCGAACAGGATCGCGCCGGAAATGTAGTCCGACAGCTTCGGCGTGGTGAGCAGCAGCTCGCGGTAGGCGCGACGGTTCTCTTCCGTGTTCTCGATGCCCACGCCCTGGAACCGCTTGGCGATGGTGGTGGTGGACTCGTCGATCGCGATGATGCCCTTGCCTGCGGCCACCATGGCCTGGGCGGTTTCGGCAAGCTGTTCGATGCTCATGGGGTTCCTGGGGAAGCGGCGGGAAAGATACCAATTGTAGCCCGCACCGCGCCGGCAGCGGGCGACATCGGGCCATCGGCGCGCCAAGGCACGCATCCGGGGACGATCGCGAGGCACGAGGCCCCGGGCGAAACCGGTTACAGCTCGCCCACGCCCTCGGCCTTGCCGCGCTCGCCCATCTGCAGCAGGCGCAGCGTATTGGTGGCGCCGTGCTTCTCCATGTGGTCGCCGCTGGTGAAGATGACGCGATCACCCTCTGCCAGCAGTTCACGGTCGTGAAGCACGCGCATCGCATCGCGCGCGGCCTCGCGTGGCGCCAGGCCGCGGCTGTCGAAGGCGATCGGGAACACGTCGCGGATCATCGCCATCTTGCGACGGGCGCCGTCGTGGCGCGAGAACGCGTAGATCGGCGCATTGGAACGGAAGCGCGACAGGAAGCGCGCGGTGCCGCCGGATTCGGTCATCGCCACGATCGCGCGCACGCCGATGTGCTCGGACAGGAACATGGTCGCCATGGCGATCGCCTGGTCGGCGCGCTCGAGGTTGCGCGGCGCCTTCTCGAAATCGGTGTCCATCTCGAACTGTTTCTCGGCGCCGAGGCAGATGCGCGCCATCGCTTCCACCGCACGGACCGGATAGCTGCCGGCCGCGGTCTCGGCAGACAGCATCACGGCGTCGGTACCGTCGATGACGGCATTCGCCACGTCAAGCACTTCGGCGCGCGTGGGAATCGGACTGTCGACCATCGACTGCAGCATCTGGGTGGCGGTGATCACCACCTTGTTGCGTGCCAGCGACTCCCTGATGATCTTCTTCTGCAGGCCGGGCAGCTCGGCATCGCCGATCTCCACGCCCAGGTCGCCGCGCGCCACCATCACCACGTCGCTGGCATCGACGATCTCGGCTAGGTTCTCGATGGCCTCGGTGCGCTCGATCTTGGAGACCAGCGCGGCGTCGCAGCCGTGTTCGCGCGCGATGCGACGGGCCTCGTTCATGTCGTCTGCATTGCGGCAGAACGACACGGCGATGAAGTCCACGCCGATGTTTTCCGCCACGTAGGCGATCAGCTCGCGGTCGCGCTCGGTCAGCGCGCCCAGCGACAGGCCGCCGCCCTGCTTGTTCAGTCCCTTGCGGTCGGACAGCACGCCGTCGTTGAGCACGGTGCAGACGATGCGCTCGCCTTCGACCGACACCACCTTCAGCTGCATCAGGCCGTCGTCGAGCAGCAGCACGTCGCCCGCTTCCACATCGCCCGGCAGGCCCAGGTAGCTGACACCCACCTGCGAGGTATCGCCGGGAGGCGCGCTGACGCTGGCCACCAGGTCGAAGCGGTCGCCGGTCTTCAGCACCACCTTGCCTTCGGCGAAGCGCTCGACGCGGATCTTCGGTCCCGGCAGGTCGGCCAGGATGCCGACTTCCGCACCGACACGCTGCGCGGCCAGACGCACCGCCGCCGCGCGCTTGGCCTGTCCGGACGGATCGCCGTGCGAGAAGTTCAGTCGCACCACGTTGACGCCGGCGCGGAACAGGTCCTCCAGCACGCCGGGCGGGTCGGTCGCCGGTCCGAGGGTGGCGAGGATCTTGGTGCGGCGCTGGCGTTCGGTCATGGTGCGGATTCCCTGTGATCGCGCAAACGCTACCACAGCGAAACGGCACCGTATCGGCCGCTGTGCGTGGACGCGCGATGCTGTCCCGGGACAGGTTGCAGCACATGCTTCGCGAAGCCGGAAACGCGCTGTTTTCAAGCGGTTTCGCGTAGGCGGCCGACATCGCACGACTGGTATTTTTTTGGTCTCTGCACGTGCACCGGATGCTGCGCACGCACACCCGAGTGCGCAAAAAGAGCGAAGATGAAACGCGCGTTTGATCGCATGCGTTTCCGCTCAGGCGAGCACTGCCCGCAATTGTCCGGGCGTCGCGGCGAGACGCGTCGCGCCTGCCCCGCGCAACTCCTCTTCGCCACCGAATCCCCACAGCACGCCGACGTTGCGCATCCGGTGGTGGTTCGCGCCGTCGATGTCCATGTGGCGGTCACCGATCATCCAGCATGCATCGGGCGCCACGGCGAGCCGCCGCAGGGCTTCGCCGATCAGATCCTTCTTGTGGCTGAGTCGCCCGTCCGCGGTCGCGCCGATGATGTCCTCGAAACGATGACCGAACGGAAGATGCGCCAGGATCTTGCGCGCGTGCGGCTCGTTCTTCGCCGTGACCACGGCGAGACGGTGACCGTCCGCATCCAGCGCCTCGATCGTCTCGCCGATGCCGGGGTACACCTGGTGCTCCCGCCAGCCGTGGGACTCGAAGCGCTCCCGGTAGTGGTCGACGGCGGCCTCCACCTTCGCCGGATCGCCCAGCAGCGGCAGGAAGCTCGTGCGCAACGAGGGCCCGATCCACTGGCGCAGCTCGGCGTCCGAAGGGATCGGGTGATCGAGCTGCGTCAGCGCATGCGCGATGCAGCGGGTGATGCCGACGGCGGAGTCGATCAGCGTGCCGTCGAGATCGAAGAACAGGGTGGCGCGGCTCACTGGCCGCGCGCCTCCAGGGCCGCGACGGCCGGCAGGGTCTTGCCTTCCAGGAATTCCAGGAACGCGCCGCCGCCGGTGGAAATGTAGCTGACGTCATCGGCGATGCCGTACTTGTCCACCGCCGCGAGCGTATCCCCGCCGCCGGCGATCGAGAACGCCTTCGACTGCGCGATCGCGCGCGCCAGCGTTTCGGTGCCCTTGCCGAACGCGTCGAACTCGAACACGCCCACCGGGCCGTTCCACACCACCGTCCCGGCCGACGCGATCAGCTCGGCGTAGCGACGCGCGGTCTGCGGGCCGATGTCGAGGATCAGTTCGTCTTCCGCCACGGCATCGACGGCCTTCACCGTCGCCGGCGCATCGGCCGCGAACGCCGTGGCGACCACCACGTCGGTCGGCAGCGGGATCTCGGCACCGCGCGCCTTCGCGTCGGCATCGATCTTCTTCGCGGTATCGATCAGGTCCGCTTCGTACAGCGACTTGCCGACGGCATGGCCTTCCGCCGCGATGAACGTGTTGGCGATGCCGCCGCCGACGATCAACTGGTCGACCTTGCCGACCAGGCTGGTGAGCAGCTCCAGCTTGGTGGACACCTTGCTGCCGGCCACGATGGCCAGCAGCGGGCGCGCCGGCTTCGCCAGCGCCTTGTCCAGGGCATCCAGTTCCGCCATCAGCAGCGGACCGCCGGCGGCGACCGGCGCGAAGCGGATCACGCCATGCGTCGACGCCTGCGCGCGGTGAGCGGTGCCGAACGCGTCCATCACGAAGACGTCGCAGAGCGCGGCGTACTTCTTCGAGAGCGCTTCGTCGTCCTTGCCTTCACCGACATTCATGCGGCAGTTCTCAAGCAGGACGATCCGGCCGGGCGATACGTCCACGCCATCCACCCAGTCCTTCACCAGCGGCACGTCGATGCCCAGCAGTTCGGACAGGCGCGCGGCGACGGGCGCCAGCGAATCGGCCTCGCTCCAGACGCCTTCCTTCGGTCGGCCCAGGTGCGAGGTGACCATGACCGCCGCGCCCTTCTGCAGCGCCAGCTTCAACGTGGGCAGCGACGCGGTGATGCGCTGCTCGGACGTGATGCGTCCAGCGTCGATGGGCACGTTCAGATCCTGGCGGATCAACACGCGCTTGCCGGCGAGGTCGAGGTCGGTCATGCGGACGATGGGCATGGGAAGTCCTGGCAGCGGGAGAGACACGTATTGTCCGGCCTGCCCTTTCCTGCCGCAAACCCGCGAGACTCAGGCCGGGGGACGCGCGCGCAGCAAGCTGAAGGCAAAGGCGGCGACCAACGCGGCGCCGAGCACCAGCAGGCCCCACAGCAGCCAGGTCTTCCAGTCGCGCGGCGTCGGCGGCGGCACCAGGGCGGCGTTGCCTGCGAGCGCCGATGACGGCGACAGATAGGCGGGTGCGGGCTGCCAATCCTCGCCACGGTCACGGCGCAGCGCGTCCACCAGTTCCGGCATCGGCACGGTCGCGCGGCGGGCGCTCGCGCTGCCCGCCACCAGGGCGTAAGGCGGCGTCCCCTGCGCCAGGAAGACCATGACCTCCGGCCGATAGCCCAGCCGCAACGTCGGCGCCTGGTCCGGCAATGCGCCCCGGTTGCGCAGTCGCCAATAGCGGTCGCGCGCCGGACCGCTGGACAATGGCTGCGGCGGTGACGCGCTGGGTCGATCCCCCGCCACGCGGTAGGCCACCCAGGGACCCGCGCGCAGGCGCCACGGCGCATCCAGCGCATCCCGGCTTTCCAGCGTCCACTCCCCGACCGCGTAGTCGTCCATCGCCAGATCGGCCAACGCGGCGGGATAGCGACCGTCGGTTTCGTAAGTGAACGCGTCGACGCCCTGTTCCGATACACGACGCCCGGTCCGTTCCGACCATTCCACGACCTGCCGCTGGTGGGCAGCGTCCAGTCGCACGCGCACTTCCCGGATCGGCAACGCCGGCGAGGCATCGAGCGGCACGAAACGAACATAGCGCAGTCCGCTGCGGATCGGCGCCTCGTCGCGCAGCAGGCGCTGCGGGCCGCGCTGCAGTTCCACCAGCGTCACCCGGTCCTGCACCACCTCCCAGGCCTGCAGGTCCTGGCTGCCTTCCACGCGATAGCGGGACTCGCGCGGCGTACCGGCGTCCCAACTGAACTCCAGCGCTTCTGCGTTGTCGCGGATGCCGCTGAGGTCGACCAGGAAGGCGCGCGCCGGTCGGCTGGTGCCGGGGCTGCCACTCTCGGCCTCGATGCGGACGATGCGCCCGTTCTCGCCGAACTGCGCCGAAACGCGCGACGACGCCTCCGTCCCCTGTTCCGTTTCGGGCAGCGGAAACCACGGCACCACGATGCGTCGCGCAGGCAACGCCGTCGGTTGCTCCGGCCCGAACAGGGCCGCGGCCACTGGCTTGCCGCGCGCATCCAGTACGTCGATGTCGTGCAGGTCGGGCCATGCCGTGGTGGCATAGACCTCGCGATCCAGCACCACCCGATACGCGCCGGCCTGCTCGGCCGACAGCACCAGCGGCCATCGCTTCGCATACGGCGCAGGCACTTGCGCAGCAGCGATCGCCGGCAGCAGGCAGAGCGCGAGCAGGAACTTCTTCATGCGGAGGCTTCCTCGTTGTCGATGCGGCGCGGCGGGGCCGGCGCCAGATATCCCACGACCGTGCACAGCAAGCCATAGCCGATGAAGGATCCGATGCCGAGCAGGTTGCCCAGGTGCTGCCGGTCGATCGTCATCAGTTTGACCAGCACCACGCCCATCAGCACGGCACCGCCCAGCCACAGCATGCGCTGTCCGCGCCGCGAGCCGATCACCCAGCCCAACACGCCCAGCACGCTCCACGTGATGGTCAGGCTGGTCTGCGCCAGGCTCCCGGACACCAGGCCCTCGCTCCAGGGCACGCCGCCCCAGTGGTGCACGGCATGCAGCACGACGGACGTGATCCAGACAAAGGCCAGCGACGACAGCAGCACGATGCGTGACGGGGGCAGGACGCGCGTGGCCGGCATCCACCAGCGCAACAGCAGGACCAGCGCGGCGAGCTGCGCCAGTTCCATAGGATTCAGCACCGGCATCCACGGCAGCGGCCGCGCGCCACCCGGCAGGAACAGCGACACCAGCCACCACAGGCCCAGCGCGGCAAACAGCACGCCCAAGAGCGGCATGCGCCAGCCATCGAAGCGCTCGCCCAGCGGCGCCGCCAGCCAGCCCCAGCGGAACAACGCCAGCGCCACGACGACCAGCCACGGCAGCGCCACGAGGCCGGCCTGCCAGCCGCCGCCCATGCCCTGCAGATGTCCCGGCAACCATGCCAGCAGCAGGCTGCCTACCAGCGGCCACACCAGCCACCACACGAACTGCGCTGCACCGGCCAACCGGTGCGCGCTGTCGCGCAGGCACATCAGGCTGCGAACACCCATCACCGCATACGCCAGCCAGGCCCACACGCCATATCCGGCGAACGGCTGCTGGTGCACGTCGGACTGCCACAGCGCGAACAGGCCGGCCGACGCCAATCCGGCCAGCGTGGTCCACGCCAGCGCAGCAGCAGGACGCCGGCGATGCACTTCGGCCGCCAGCCAACCGGTCAACGCGATGAAGGCCAGCATGGCATCCGGCTCGCTGCGCGCGTCGATGTGGGCGTCGATCTCCGTCATGCCATTGCCCAGCCACCAGGCAAGCGCCCATACGTAATAGACCACGCCCACCGCGGCGCTACGTCCGCGATACGCCCACGCACTGGCGAATCCGCCGACGGCGATCAACAGCGCGCTCATGAACGCGGCATTGGCGAACATCGGTGCCGTCGCGTGCGGATCGCGCCATGCGGTCACGTCGGACTGCGCGATCAGGAACGCCACCGCCGCCGCCATCTGCAGCCCGGCGCCTGTCAGCTGTGGCAGCAGCCGCGACTGACGGAGGCCCAGCCACGCCAACGCCGCGCCCTCCAGTGCGAACACGCATGCCGTCGCCTCTGCAGACAACGCCAGCGGCACGGCCAATGTGGCGAAGCCGACCGCAAGCAGCGCGTAAGACTGCGCCAGCACGTCGTAACCGTCGCGATGCCGCAGCCGCCACGACAGCCCGGCGTACAGCACGCCCAGCCCCAGCGCGCAGAACGCCAGCGGCAGGCGGCTGTCGTCGAACGTGCCGCCCTGCATCAGGCCGGCCTGCAGCGAGAAAGCCACCAGCGGCATGCCGAACACCAGGCAGCCATCGATGAAGTCCCGACGGCCGGCCGGCTGGCGGCGCGCGAACAACAGCGGGATGAGCAGGTAGAACACGAAGAACAGCGCCAGGAACGGTTGCGTGGAGCCGTATTTTTCCGGCGCGTAATCGAACACGCCCCAGGCCGTCCCGATACCGAAGGTGAAGACGAATCCCAGCAGGTTGAGCAGCCGCCAGGACTTGTACCAGGCGATGCCGACGATGGCCGCGTTGAGCACGGCGTAGTACGAGAACAGGGCGACATGGTTGCCGCTGCCGGTGGACAACCAGATCGGCGCGAGGAAGCCGGCCAGCAGCGCGAACACGGCCAACGATCTGGCATCCTGCAGCACCGCCAGCATGCCGGCGCCGGCCACCAGCACGATGCTGAGCGCGAAGGCGGCACCCGCCGGCATCACGCCGAAGATCTTGAACGCAGCGAACACCACCAGCAGCAGCACGCCTATGGCGCCGCCTTGCAGGCTCAGCGCGAACGTGCGGTTGCTTTCGCGCTTGCGCCAGGCGAACACGAGCGCCCCCATTGCCGCAGCGGCAATGCCGGCGAGGCGCAATTCGGGCGGCAGCGAGAACCAACCCTGGTCGGCGCCGTATTTCAACAACGCGGCCACGCCGGCGAACAGCACCAGCACACCGATCTTCACCGGCACGTTGCCCACCGTGAACCAGCGTTGCACCGCGCGCAGCGCCACGCTGACCACGTCCGGGGTGGCCGGTCGCGAGGGCGCGTCGGCACGCGGCGGACGCGGCGGCATCGGCGATGCAGCGGACGGGGATGTCGGCGCGGTGGCCGGGGGGATCGGTGGCGGTCCGGCCGGGCGGCTCGGGGGGGGGGAGGCGGGTTCGGGCGCCGGCCGCGGCGGTGCGACCGGCGCGGCGTCGCGCATCAGGTCCGACAGGGTGGGACCGTCATCCACGGGAGTTGCCGCAGGCGCGGCGACCGTGCCCGCAGGCGCAGGCGAGGCATCGGCAGCGCGTGCGGCACGCAGCTGCGTGACCTGTGCCTCCAGCGTCGCGACGCGGCGCTTCAGGCCGCCGACCGACACCAGCGCGACGATGAGCAGGACAGGCATGGCCAACACGGCCAGCCCCACCAGGACCAACAACCCGACCACGTCATCCATTCCCCGACCTCGCCTGTGCGTGTTTCCGGTGCAAGGACGCGGAATGCCGCGTCCTCCGGCCGTCCGTGCAGCCGCGTCCGCAGCCTCGGGCATGGCCCCGGGATTTGCAAGATTCCGATCCGCCGGTGGCCGCGGACGGCGCACCCGGTATCGCTTGGCGATACCCGGAAACGACACGGGCGCCCCGAGGCGCCCGTGCGTCAAGTGCCGGTGACGGGGCTTACTTGCCGGCGACCACGCGGACCATTTCCAGGCACTTGTTGGAGTAGCCCCACTCGTTGTCGTACCAGCTGACGATCTTGACGAAGGTCGGGTCCAGCGCGATGCCGGCCTCGGCATCGAAGATCGAGGTGCGAGTGTCGCCGCGGAAATCGGTGGCGACCACCTTGTCCTCGGTGTAGCCCAGGATGCCCTTCAGCGCCCCCTGGCTCTGCGCCTTCATCTCGGCCTTGATCTCTTCGTACGTGGCCGGGTTCTCGAGTTCGGCGGTCAGGTCGACCACCGACACGTCGCTGGTCGGCACGCGGAACGACATGCCCGTGAGCTTCTTGTTGAGCGACGGGATCACCACGCCGACGGCCTTCGCCGCGCCGGTGCTGGACGGAATGATGTTCTCCAGGATGCCGCGGCCACCGCGCCAGTCCTTGTTGCTCGGGCCGTCGACGGTCTTCTGCGTCGCGGTCGCCGCGTGCACGGTGGTCATCAGGCCGCGCTTGATGCCCCACTTGTCGTGCAGCACCTTGGCGATCGGCGCCAGGCAGTTGGTCGTGCACGACGCGTTGGAGATGATCGCTTCGCCGTTGTAGGTCTTGTCGTTGACGCCATAGACGAACATCGGCGTGTCGTCCTTCGACGGGGCCGACAGGATGACCTTCTTCGCGCCGGCATCGAGGTGCTTCTGCGCAGTGGCCTTGTCGAGGAACAGGCCGGTGGACTCGATGACGACCTCTGCACCGACGTCGTCCCACTTCAGGTTGGCCGGATCGCGCTCCTGGGTCAGGCGGATCTTCTTGCCGTTGACGAACAGCGCGCCGTCCTCGACCTTCACGTCGCCGTCGAAACGACCGTGCACGGAGTCGTACTGCAGCATGTATGCCAGGTAGTCCGGCTCCAGCAGATCATTGATGGCGACGATCTCGATGTCGCTGCCGAAGTTCTGCACGGCGGAACGCAGCACGTTGCGCCCGATGCGGCCGAAGCCGTTGATACCCACCTTGATCGACATTGCTCAGGACTCCTGCGGCCACGCGCGCGGCGCGGCGGGGTTGACGGGGGCCGTCATTCTAACAGGCCGCCCTCTCGGCACGTCCGTACGGGTATTGATCAGGATCAAGGCGGCAGGGAAACGGCGGGCAGAGACTGGCGCCACATTCCAACGAGCGTCTCCCTCATGAAAAAGACCCTGATCCCGATTGCCATCGCCCTCGCCTTCGGCGCCGCCGTGCCCGCCTTCGCCCAGTCCAAGGGCGACTGGACCCTGGGCGTCGGCGCACACCAAGTGAACCCGAAGTCCGACAACGGCACCCTGGCCGGCGGTACGCTGCCGCTCGACATCGACAGCGACGTCAAGCCGACCATCACCTTCGAGTACTTCCTGCGCGACAACCTGGGCCTGGAAGTGCTGGCCGCGCTGCCGTTCAAGCACGACATCGCCATCGACGGCGTCGGGACCGTGGGCAGCACCAAGCACCTGCCGCCGACTTTCTCGCTGCAGTACCACTTCAACAGCAAGGGCAAGGTCTCGCCCTTCCTCGGCGCCGGCCTGAACTACACCACGTTCTTCAGCGAAGACACCCAGGGCGCGCTGGAAGGCTCCGATCTGAAGCTGGACGATTCCTGGGGCCTGGCCGCGCATGCGGGCATCGACATCAAGGTGAGCGAGCGCGGCGCCGTGCGCGTGGATGCGCGCTGGATCGACATCGATACCGAGGTCAAGGTGGATGGCGCCAAGCTGGGTACCGCGAACATCGACCCGCTGGTGTACGGCGTGGCTTATGTCCTGACGTTCTGAGCACTGCATAACGTCGCCAACGCGCAATGGGGACGGCCCGTGTCGGTTAAAGTACCGGCATGGTCCGTCCCTTCCTCTTCGTTCTCGCCCTCGCCAGTGCCTGTGCGCTTGCGCTGCTGCCGGTCCCCGCGCAGGCATGGGGCCTGTTGGGGCATCGCCTGGTCGCATTGCTCGCCTGGGACGACCTGACCCCCGCGACACGCCTGCAGATCGACGCCCTGCTGACGGGAGAAGCCGATCCCACACTGGCCGGTATCGCAGGCTGGGCAGACGACCTGCGCAAGAACGATCCCGTGCTCGGCCGCCAGACCGCGAACTGGCACTTCGTCAACATCGGCGAACACGACTGCGTCTATCTGCAGAGACGTGACTGTCCGGATGGCAACTGCGTGATCGAAGCGATCCGCAAACAGACCGCGATTCTGGCCGACACGCGGCGGACACGCGCCGAACGATTGCAGGCGTTGAAGTTCGTCGTGCATTTCGTCGGCGACGCCCACCAGCCCCTGCATGCCGGATATGCGCGCGACAAGGGTGGCAACGACGCGCAGATCAACTGGAACGGGCGGGGCACGAACATGCACACGCTGTGGGACAGCCGCATGCTGGTATCCACCGGGCGCAGCGAGCAGGCCTATCTGCAGCACCTGCGTACCCTGCCGCGACCCGCGCTCGCTGCCATGACCCTGCCACCGCCTGCCGCCACCTGGGCAGAGCAGTCATGCCGGGTGGTCACCCAGCCGGGCTTCTATCCGCGTCGCGCGAAGCTGGAACAGGCGTATGTCGATACGCACCTGCCGATCGCCGAACGCCAGTTGCGCGCTGGCGGCGTGGCGCTGGCGGCGGTGCTGAACAAGGCGCTGGGTGGCCGCTGACGCCGGCAGCCCCCTCCCCGCCCCTCGATACGCTCGTGGCATCCCCCAGAGGAGTCGTCCGCATGAAGCTTCCTTCTTTGCTCCGCCCCTTCTCTGCCCTCTTGCTGATCGTCGCTTCGCTGGCGCCGCCGGGCGCACGCGCGCAGGACGACGCAGGCCTCACTGTCTTCGCCGCGGCCAGTCTGAAGGAGTCGCTGGATGCGGCCGCGTCGGCCTACCAGAAGCAGACCGGCGTTCCGGTACGCGTGTCGTATGCCGCGAGCTCGGCGCTGGCGCGCCAGATCGAACAGGGTGCGCCGGCGGACGTGTTCTTCTCCGCGGATCTGGAGTGGATGGACTATCTGCAACAGCGCGGCAAGCTCGACGCGACCACGCGACGCAATCTGCTGGGCAACCAGTTGGTGCTGGTCGCACCGAAGGCAAGCAAGGCGCGCGTCGACCTGAAGCGGCCCGCCACCTTCCTCGCCGCGCTCGGCGACGGTCGCCTGGCGGTAGGCCAGACCCAGACCGTGCCCGCGGGCAAGTACGCCAAGGCCTCGCTGGAATCGCTGTCGCTGTGGAACGGTGTCAAGGCACGGCTCGCCGAATCGGAGAGCGTGCGCGCGGCGCTGATGCTGGTGGCGCGCGGCGAAGCACCGTTGGGTATCGTGTACGCCTCCGATGCGAAAGCGGAACCGGCCGTGCGCGTGGGCGCGACGTTCCCCGAAGAAAGCCATCCGCCGATCATCTATCCGGTCGCCGCCCTGCGAAGCCCGCGATCGGCGCAGGCGACGCAGTTCGTGCAATGGCTGGCCTCCCCGGCCGCCGATGCGATCTTCACGCGGCGCGGATTCGCGGTGAAGGACTGACGCCTTCATGCTCGATGCGTTCACCGCGGAAGAACTCACCGCGATCCGGCTCAGCCTGAAGGTGGCACTGGTGGCCGCGCTCGCCAGCCTGCCGTTCGGCGTGCTGGTCGGCTGGGTGCTGGCGCGCACGCGCTTCCCGGGCAAGGCGCTGCTGGATGCCGTGGTGCACCTGCCGCTGGTGTTGCCACCGGTGGTGATGGGTTACGGATTGCTGGTGACGTTGGGCACGCAGGGCGCCATCGGCGCTTTCCTGAAGGATCACCTGGGCCTCGTGTTCGCGTTCCGCTGGACCGGCGCGGCACTTGCGTGCGCGGTGATGGGCTTCCCGCTGATGGTGCGCGCGATCCGCTTGTCGCTCGAAGCCACCGACCGCCGTCTGGAACAGGCCGCGTCCACCCTGGGCGCCGGCCCGTGGCGCGTCTTCTTCACCGTCACCTTGCCGCTGGCCTGGCCCGGCCTGGTGGCTGGCAGCGTGCTGGCATTCGCGAAAGCGCTTGGCGAATTCGGCGCCACCATCACCTTCGTCTCCAACATCCCCGGCGAGACGCAGACGCTGTCCGCCGCGATCTATGGCCTGATGCAGGTGCCCGGTGGCGAAGCCGGCATCTGGCGCCTCGCCGCGGTCGCCGTGGCGATCTCGCTGGCCGCGCTGCTGTTCTCGGAGTGGCTGGTGCGCCGGCACCACACGCGCCAGGGCGAGGACAGCTGATGCTGCACCTAGACATCGAACTGCGGCGAGGACACTTTCATCGCCACGTGCGCATCCAGGATGACGCGCGCGTGATCGCCCTGGTGGGGCCGTCCGGCGCGGGCAAGACCTCCGTCCTCAATGCCATCGCCGGACTGGTGACGCCCGTGGCCGGGCGCATCGACGTGGACGGCCATCGCCTGTTCGACAGTGCGCAGCGCATCGACGTGCCGGTGCACCAGCGCCGCATCGGTTATGTCTTCCAGGATGCGCGGTTGTTCCCGCACCTGGACGTGCGCCGCAACCTGCTCTACGGGCGCCACGGCGGGCGGGGCGCGCCCCGCTTCGGATTCGATGCCGTCGTGGACCTGCTTGGCATCGCACCGCTGCTCGGTCGCCGCACGCGCAACCTGTCCGGTGGCGAGGCGCAGCGCGTCGCGATCGGTCGCGCGTTGCTGTCGCAGCCCTCGCTGCTGCTGTTCGACGAGCCGCTGTCGTCGCTTGACCAGGCCCGGCGCGAGGAACTCATCCCCTACCTGCAGCGTGTGCGCGACGAGATCCGCCTGCCCATCGTCTACGTCAGCCATCATCCGGACGAAGTACGCCGCGTGGCCGACTCCACACACGTTCTCGACTGACGTCGTCGTAGGATGCGGCGACGCCCCAGGAGCGCCCCGCATGACACACCCCAAGCGCTGGAAGTCCCTGCCTGTTGACCAGACCCGTCACTACCTGGAGCCGGGGCCCGTCGTGCTGGTGAGCACCGCACACAACGGCGAACGCGCGATCATGACGCTGGGCTGGCACATGATGCTGGGTTACGACCTGGTCGGCACCTATATCTGGGACGCGAATCGCAGCCACGCGCTGGCGCGCGCGAGCCGCGCCTGCGTGATCAACTTGCCGACCGAGGGCCTGCTGGACACCGTCGTACGCATCGGCAACTGCAGCAGCACCGAGCAGGACAAGTTCGAGCGCTTCGGCCTCACCGCGCTGCGCTCGCGCGAGGTGGACGCGCCGCGGATCGCCGAATGCCACGCACAGTTCGAGTGTCGCTTGCACGAAACCCGCATCACCGCCGACTACCCGCTATTCGTATGGCGCGTGCTGGCAGCACACGTCGCGCCCTCGCCGCGCGTGCCCCGCACGGTGCATTACCGAGGCGAAGGCCGCTTCATGGTCGCCGGCCACGAGGTTTCCCGACGCCGCCTGTTCCGACCGGACATGCTGGCGCAGTGAGCGTCAGCGTTTTCGCGCTGCCAAGCGCTGCCTGCCTTCGCGGATTTCGAAGGTGAAGGCATAGGCCAGCGTGACCGGCACGATACGCGCCTGCACGCGTTCGCCGGCGCAGCCGTATCCGTTCCAGTCCCGATCACGACTCGTGGCGTCCGGATAGTCGCAGAACATCGCGGGTTCGAAGGTCCATCCCGACACCGCGGATAGCGCCGCATCGCGCAACAGTGGCTGCGCGGCGCCATCCGCGCAGCCTGCCTGACGCAGCGGCACGACTTGCGTCGCCTTGCCCTTGTCATCCACCACGAACGCCACGCACAAGGTGAGCGCCGTCAGTTCGCGCGGCATGCCCGCCGACGGGAACGCGGGGCCGGCCGTATCGATGGGTACCGGGTAGACGAAGGCCTGGTGTGCCGCCATTTCGTAACGCCCGGCCGCTTCAGGCAGCAACAGGCGCTGCCCGATGCTGTCGATACGGTGCGCGCAGCCGCTGACCAGCCACACTGCGATGGCACATGCGAAGAAACGCATTAGGGCTTGTTGGCAACGCGCTGCCCGCAGGACACCTTGCGACCGTCTTCGCCATCGAACTTCATCTCATCGCATTCCAACGTCCTGAGGGACGTCGACTGCGCCATGTCGAGCGTGCTCCACGCCGTGGGCGGATCAGTCTCCGACGATCCTTCGCGTCCGTCCGGATCGCCGCCGACGTCGTAGCGAATCGGCACGCGTACCCAGCCTTCGCCGCGCATGCCATTCTCCATGGGCGGCTCGAACGTCCACTGCCGGGCGGCGGCGAGCGACGCTTCATCGAACAGTCCGGCGGGCTCGGAGGATTCCACGATCGCCTCGCGAACGCGGCCGTCCGGTCCCACGCGCAGTTTCAGCACCACCAGCCCACTCTGGCCGCGCGCCTTCGCCTCGGCCGGATAAGCAGGTGCGGGCTGCTTAGGCACGCTGGCCGCGTCCGGCCCGGGCGCGCCGTCGTGCCGGCTGACGATCATCGACAGCGCGAACGTCGAGCTGCCATCCGGCGGGGTAACCTCGATACGCATCGCCTTGTCGAGCAGACCCATCAGTACCGGTTTGGACACAGGCTTGCCGTCCACGCTGATGTCCCCGGCGAGCCTCACCTGGCCTTCTGCCGCAGGATCGACGACCAGCTCGATGCGCCACGCGCGGCCGGCTTTCGTCGTCGATGCGAAACCCACCTTCTGGCCCGGCCAGTCGCGCAGGACAACGTCCTGGCGTTCGCCATCGACCTCAAGCGTCGCACCAATCCGGTAGTGGAAGTCGTGTGCGCCCTGCGCCTGTGCAGCGGGCTGCGCGGCCCACGCGGCGATGCCGGTGCCAGCGACCAGCAGCATGACCAGGGCGGCGGCGGCGAACCGGCGGGTGCGGCTGCGCAAAGGGTGCTTCAGCATGGCGATCCTCTCCTTGAGGGGGTGGTGGTGCGTCCAGTGGCAGCCCGCGGGCAGCGGGATGCCAGCCAGATGCGCCTTCAGCATCGCTTCGCCGTAGGTGCGGCGCTCGCCGGGATGGCGTGCGACCACGGCCGCATCGCAGGCGAACTCCTGGTCCAGGCGGTGCAGGCGCGACGCGATGTGTATCAGCGGGTTGAACCAGAACACGCTGCGCAGCAGCGCGGCGAGCAGGTTGCCGAACAAGTCGCCGCGGCGGATGTGCAGGCGCTCGTGGCACAGCACCAGCGCGCGCTCAGCGTCCGTGTAGCGTTTGTCGAAGTCCGCCGGCAGCAGGATTTTGGGCCGCAGCACGCCGTAAGCCGCCGGAAGGCCCGCGCTGTCGCTCGCTCGCAGCACGCCCGGCGCGACTTCCGTCATCGGCCCCACGGCACGGATGAAGCGCCGCTGTTGCGCGGCCAATCGCGCAACCATGATGAAGGCGCCGGCGCCCCAGAACGCAAGCAGCAACGCCGGCAGCGCGGGCCATGACGCGTTTGCTTCGACGGCCGCCACCGATGCAGGCTGCAGTACGACAGCCTGCGGCAGCACCCACTGCGTCTCGGCGTGACGGGCCGGCACCAGTACCGCCACGCAGGCCAGTGGTACGCAGATCCACAGCGCGTGCGCAGTCGCGGCGCCGAGATGACGACGCAGCGGGACACGGAGGATCATCACCAGCAGGATGGCCAGCGTGCTGGCGATGGTCGCTTCGAGCAGGGCCATCATCGCGTCATTCGCCATCGTCGAGCTCCGCGATCAGGCGTTTCAGTTCGGCGATATCGGCCGAGGAGAGTTTGCGCTGCTCGCTGAAATGCGCGACCAGCGGCGCCACACGCCCCCCGAACAGGCGGTCCACCAGCCCCGCGCTCTGCTCCGCCAGCCAGGCATCGCGGCTGAGCACGGGCGAATACAGATAGCGACGCCCCTCCTTCTCGGCCTGGATCGCGCCCTTGTTGAGCAGGCGGTTGAGCAGGGTCTTCACCGTCGGCTCCGCCCATTCCGCGCGGCCGGCCAAGGCCGCGACCACGTCTTCCGCACTGGAGGGATGGCGCCGCCACAACACGTCCATCACCACAGCTTCCGCATCGCTGATCGACATACGTTTACGCCTGTAATTTTTATTGATTACGCCCGTAAACGAAACCCGTGTCAAGGCCTCCCGCGCCCCCATTCGTCGGCGGATCACCCGGCTTCGCTAAGCTGCACACATGACCCCACGCCACCTGACCGATCTCGACGAAGCCGTCGACCTGATCCTTGCCCACACCGACGGGCCGCTGCGCATGGGCGCACCGCTCGGCATCGGCAAGCCGCACCGCCTGCTCAATGCGCTTTACCGGCGCGGCGTAGCGGACCCGTCGCGCCCGTGGTCGCTCTACACCGCGCTGTCGCTCGATCCGCCTGCGGGTGGCAGCGGACTGGAGGGACGATTCGTGAAGCCGTTCGCCGCGCGGCATTTCGGCGAGGACTTCCCGCGGCTGGATTACGTGCAGGCGATGAAGCGCGACGCGCTGCCCGCGCACATGGAGGTGGAGGAGTTCTACATGCAGGGCGGCGCGCTGCTGCGCTCCACCACCGCACAACGCCTGTACGCCAGCCTCAACTACACGCACGTTGCCCGGGCACTCGCCGACCGCGCGCTCAACGTGATCGTGCAGAAGGTCGCGCGCGAACCGGGCGGCACGCGGCTGTCGTTCTCGTGCAACAACGACCTGACCCAGGATGCCGTCGATGCCATCGTGGCGCGCGGCCTGCCGCGCCCCTTGCTGGTGGCGGAAGTCGATCCGCAGTTGCCCTGGATCGGCGGCACCGCGGCGGTGGACGAGGCCTACTTCGACATCGTCATCACCCCACCTGGCCCTTATCCGTCCCTGTTCGGGTTGCCGCGCCAGCCGGTATCCGACGTCGATTACGCCATCGGCCTGTATGCCAGTGCGCTGGTCCGCGATGGCGGCACGCTGCAGATCGGCATCGGTGCGCTCGCCGATGCGCTGTGCCACGCACTGGTGCTGCGCCACACCGACAACGCCACCTACCGGCGCATCCTGGCCGCCCTCGATCCCGCGCTGGAGCAACATCCCGCCGTGCTCGCCAGCGGTGGCCTCGACCCGTTCGCTATCGGCCTGTACGGCTGCAGCGAGATGGTCAACGAGGGCTTCAAGCGACTGGTCGAGACCGGCGTGATCCGGCGCAAGGTGGTGGATGACGAAGCGCTGATGCGGCGCGTCGCCGACGGCACGGCCAACCTGGGCGACCAGGCGCGGCTGGAGCGCGACGGCGAGTACCTGCATGGCGCGTTCTACCTGGGGTCGCCCGCGTTCTACCAGTGGTTGCGCGACCTGCCGGACGACCAGCGCCGTGCCATCGGCATGCGCCGCATCAGCCTGATCAACGAACTGCAACGCGACCATGAATCGCTCGCCCGCCTGCAACGCCACGACGCCCGCTTCTTCAACTCCTGCATGATGGTCACGGCGCTCGGTGCGGCCGTCTCGGACGGACTGGAAGACGGTCGGGTGGTTTCGGGCGTCGGCGGCCAGTACAACTTCGTCGACATGTCCAACACCTTGGACAACGCGCGCAGCGCGTTGATGTTCCGCGCAGTGCGCGACGATGCCGGCGCGCCCGCCTCCAACGTCCGCTGGAATTACGGCCACACCACCATTCCCCGCCACCTGCGCGACCTGTACGTCAACGAATACGGCATCGCGGACCTGCGCGGCAAGAACGACGAGGATTGCGTGATCGCGATGGGCGGCATCACCGACGCGCGCTTCCAGCCGGCACTTGTCGAGCGCGCGAAGCACGAAGGCAAGCTGCGCAGCGGCTTCCATGCGCCCGGCCACTGGATCGACAACACGCCGGTGCACCTGTCCGCGCGCCTGCGCGCCTTCCGTCACGACGGCACGCTGCCGGACTACCCGCTCGGCAGCGACTTCACCGAGGTCGAGCAGCGCATCGTCAGTGCACTCGGCTGGCTGAAGGCAAATACGGCGACGCCCTGGAAGAAGATCGGTACAGTCATGCGCGCGCTAAGTGCCCCATCAAACGATGCCGAGGCGATGGCGCGCATGGCGCTGGCGACGCCCGGGACGTTGGGCGAACGCCTGGAAGCGAAGCTGCTGGCACTCGGCTTGCGGGAAACGCGGCAGTCTTCATAATCACGCCAAGCAATCCATAACGGCATCATTCCGGCAGAAGCCGGGACGACGGGCTGGGTCAAGACAGGGGCTTGCACGGCGACATGGCAAGGCGGAGTTGCCACTCCTTGCCGCTTCTGCTACTTGCCTGACCTGCCGTCCACCAGAATGTATTCCTTGCCGCGACTCTTCCACGTTGCCGACTCCGGATCGATGGCGATGCACGGACGACCTCCGCAGGAGGTGATTTCGACATGCTGGGAGGCGTGCCGGACTTCAGCCGACACCTCGGCCGCATCTGCGCGCAGTTGGGCATCCTTCAGCCGTTGGTACTCGTGACGGAGCAGCAGAAGCAGGCCGGCGTACAACAACGCGAAGCCCGCGGCGACGCCGATCAGGCCCCGCCACGCCTTGCCAATCACGGGCCGAAGGGCGACCTCGGTCTTCTGCTGCTGCTCCTGGAACAGACGAACCATCGCCTGCCTCAGCTTGGCCTCCTCGGCCTCACGCGCGGTCGCCAGTTCAGCATTGGCCACATGCGCGTGCTGCAGGCCTTCGGCCATCTGTCGCGCCTGCTTGTCGGCGGCATCCTCGAGCCGTTCTACCGCCAACATCAAACGGCGGATGGCATCCGTGTCGTTCATTGCGTTCCCCTCGGCTACCTTGCCATTCCCTGCTGCTGTTCCTGCACTTGCCGTTGCTGCGCGTCAATGATGGTCTGCTGTTCCTGCCGCTGCGTTTCCTCGTTGAACGCCTGCATGCTCTGCCGCAGCGGTTGCTCAGACGCCTGCGCTGGGTTGATCGTATCCGTCCGCCGATCCAGGATCGGATTGTGTGGGTGGTTCCACACCGCCATCAGGCCACCGTCGTGGGTCTGGACGAGAGCGCTGATTTCCGGCAGGTGATCGCGCCGCGCCTCCAGTGCGATCGTGCCGGCGAGTTGTTCGCGCTGTTGCTGCGTCCAGTGGGCATCCATCTGCGGCTCCAACCGTTCCAGGTGATCCATCGCCTGATTGAACAGCGGAGTATCCCGGGCTTGCGCTAGCCATGGCTTCTGCCGGGCCTCCCAGGCCTGAGCATCGGCCAGTGACTCGGCCCACAAACGTCGACCATCAGGCGATTCGGTGAACTCCTTCTGCAGGACTTTGGCAGCGGCCTGGTCACCCACCTGCAGCGCGTCGATCCAGCGATCGACCACCGGGTCGCCGCTGGCGCGGATCCGCCCTGCAACCGCGATCGGCACGTGCTGATGGTCGTGCCCCATGCTTGCGTCCTGGGTGTGGTGGAAATGGCCGGGCTTCGCCGGGACTTGGCTCGTGTCCAGATAAGGGCGCGGCGCTTTGTTAGCGCCAAGGTCCAGCCCTTCCATTTCGATCAGGTTTTCCTTCAAGCCGAGGGCCGCCATGTCGATGGCGATCTGCGGGCGCGCCCCTTTATATGACACATTGGCCCGGTCTTCTGCGGCGACGATCTGCTCAAGCGCCCAAGTGCCGTAGTAGTTGGGATAGTCGGCGGTGGGGTGGGGTTTGTGTTCGCCGATGCCCACGGGGCGTTGGCCGGGCTGCGCATGCACATGGGATGGGCGATCGAAGTAGTGCTGGCCCATCGCCGCGATGTTGGCGGGGTTCTGCGACAGGCTGCCGTCTTGGTTGAAGGTGAGGCCCTGATTGATATTGAGCGCCTTGGTAACAGGGTCGCGCTGGACAAAGTCCAACGTCCTGTCATTACCTGCGTCTGCCATCATGTCCAAGCCTGGCATGGAAGGATTAAGCTGTCGCTCGCGACTCAACAGCGCGTTCCAGCCTGCGATCTCTGCTTTCGCCTCATCCTCCCGCCCTGCTTGGATGTAAGCCCGCAACTCGTCCGTATAGTCGTGTATGTGCCCTTGCGCCTTAGCTTGAACGGTTATGCTCCGGACGAATATCCCAGTCGCATTATCCTTAGCGGCATTGTTAAAGCCATGCCGGATCTCGTGACCTAAGACGAAAGTCATATCTCGAACATCGTATCTGCCAAGGGGATTTGCGGGTGTATTGGTTTGCAAACCCGACGGAGACAGATTGATGCCTTTCGGCGTGCCGTCCTGTCGCACCGTATTTCCGTCATAGTGGCTCCTGCCGCCATTCCGTGCCCCAACAGACTGAAATGCTGCACGTGCCCCTGTCTTATCGCGTCTTTCATCTGATCCGCCAGCACGGACGATCCTTTAGGTGCAGACTGCAGGTTGGTAACCATGTCCTGATCAACGGCGTGGATCTTCCCGGCATGGTCCTGCCAAGTCTTGTAGGCGAAATCGACGGTGATCGCCTGTAGCCCGATCACTGCCTTCAAGTCATCGCTTGCCGTCGTGCCGACGGGCCGAAAGCTAGTCGCCGGCAACGTGATCACACCGGCCTGCTTGTCGTACGTGCCGATCAAACTGGGTGATGTACTCGACATCTCCAAGGCAAAGCCCTGAAGCTGACGGGTGACGGCCTGCTGGTTGAGCACGTTTAGCCGGTTGGGATCGGCGAGGACCGCTGCCCGCAATTGGGCCTCCTGGACCGGCGTGGCACCGGGCTGAGCGGCAAACCGCGAAAGTGCGGCCTCAAGTTGCGGATTTGGCTTGACCATCCTCATGCTCCTGCGTCAGTTCAATGTACTGATGGACTTGACGCACAGTCTGCCCGGCGTTCCTGCTACCACGTTTTGCGGAATGATCGAAAGCGTGATATCGCCCTTGTAATAGCGCCAGCTTCGCAACTCACCAATCTCTCCGTAGATCGGAGCATCACGAAAACCCACCGCTAGCAACGCATTGTGGTAATCCTCGAAATCCAAGTTGCACGCGAAAGCAGGGAAATCGGGAAAACGCTCACCTGGCTTCCCGAACGCCAAGCTCACTCCACGGAGCAAGGAAGGCGAACCGGAGATGTAGTCGAGGCTGAAGTACCACCCTTCACCTAATGGCTGGCTATACCCGTACAGGTATTCTGGCGTGCCATCAAAGCGCTTCAGCGGGACGCCCAACACTCTCTGGACGCGCTCAAGATTCAGATCTTCCCGTGACTCTAAGCCCTCGATCAGCTTCAGGAACCGCCTGCCGATTTCTTCGGCAGAAAGTGCTGGACTCTCAGTCGCGGGGCTGGTGTCTGACGCGGCCATGGCAGCGATCTCCTTCGCAAGTACGGATGTCTCGGATGAGGTGGCGCAACCGGCAGAAATCACGGTAGCAGTCGCTAGAAGCAGTGATGCGACACGGCGGAAATGTGCACTTCGCAGAGGTGGCATCATCATTGCGTTCCATCGCATGGGCTTCGCGCCAAACCTATCACCGCGCATCAGGAATTGGAAATTCGGCTAGCCACAAAACGTGGGAGCCCGCTGCACCCCACTTGCATGTGATCAAGTCACACTGGAGGGCGGCAAAGTTTGTGACAGGACGCAACCTGTCCGCGAAGTCATTGCGATGCGGTGGCAACAGGAGTGGGGCCGTTCAGTCCGGCAAAGCCAGCAAAGGCCCAAGGAAGCGAAGCGACGACGACTTCTCATCGAGATGCGGGTAGCCGCACTGATACCGGAAGGCCACGCTGAACCAAGATCACCCTGCCTAGATCTTTCACTCGACCCCAAAAGAAAAGCCGGGCACTGCCCGGCTTTTCTCAGTCTCGCAGCACGTCCCGCTCAGAGCGACTTCGCCGCCTCGACCACTGCGTCCGCGGTGATGCCGAAGTGCTTGTACAGCGCGTCGGCCGGCGCGGAGGCGCCGAACGTGGTCATGCCGATGACCGCACCATCCAGACCCACGTACTTGCCCCAGAAGTCGCTGATCGCGGCTTCGACGGCGACGCGCTTGCGCACGGCCTTGGGCAGCACGGCCTCGCGGTAAGCCGCGTCTTGGCGATCGAACACGTCGGTCGACGGCATCGACACCACGCGCGTCTTGATGCCCTGCGCATCCAGCGTGGCCTTGGCCTGCGTGGCCAGGCCGACTTCAGAACCGGTGGCTATCAGGATGACGTCCGGCGTGCCATCGGCATCGGCCAGCACGTAGCCGCCGCGCGCGATATCGCCCACCTGCGCCTCGGTGCGCGGCTGGTGCGGCAGGTTCTGGCGCGAGAACACCAGGCAGCTCGGGCCGTCCTGGCGGACGATGGCCTGCTTCCACGCCACTGCCGATTCCACCGCGTCGCACGGACGCCACACGTCGTTGTTCGGGATGTAGCGCAGCGAGGCCAAGTGCTCGACCGGCTGGTGCGTGGGGCCGTCTTCGCCCAGGCCGATGGAGTCGTGCGTGTACACGTGGATGGCGTGCGCCGGGATCAGCGCGCTCATGCGCACGCCGTTGCGGGCGTAGTCGCTGAACACCAGGAAGGTGGCGTCGAACGGCACGAAGCCGCCGTGCAGCGCCAGGCCGTTCGCGATCGCGGTCATGCCGAACTCGCGCACGCCGTAGTACACGTAGTTGGCGTTCGGATCGGTGGTGGAGACCGACTTGCTGGCCTTCCACAGCGTGAGGTTGGAGTGCGCCAGATCGGCCGAGCCGCCGACCAGTTCCGGCAGCAGCGGCGCGAACGCTTCGATGGCGTTCTGCGAAGCCTTGCGCGAGGCGATCACCGGGCCCTCGGCCTGCACCTTGGCGATGTAGGCATCGGCCTGGGCAACGAAGTCGGCGGGCAGTTCGCCCGAGGCACGGCGCTTGAGTTCGGCGGCCTGCTCCGGGTACTGCGCGGCGTACGCGTCGAGCAGGGCGTTCCAGTCGGCTTCCAGCGCCCTGCCGGCCTCGACCTTGTTCCAGCCTGCGTAAATATCTGCCGGAACTTCGAACGGACCGTACGGCCATTCCAGCGCGGCGCGCGTGGCTTCCAGTTCGTCCTTGCCCAGCGGTGCGCCGTGGCTGGATTCCTTGCCGGCCTTGTTCGGCGAACCGAAACCGATCGTGGTGCGGCAGCAGATCAGCGTGGGCTTGTCGGTGGCCTTCAGCGCGGTATCGATCGCGGTCTTGATCTCGACCGGGTCATGGCCGTTGACGTTGCGCACGACCTGCCAGCCATATGCTTCGAAGCGGGCCGGCGTGTCGTCGGTGAACCAGCCATCGGTGTTGCCGTCGATGGAAATCTTGTTGTCGTCCCAGAAACAGACCAGCTTGCCCAGGCCCCAGGTGCCGGCGAGCGAGGCGGCTTCATGCGACACGCCTTCCATCAGGCAGCCGTCGCCCATGAACACGAAGGTGCGGTGATCGATGAGATCGTGGCCCTCGCGGTTGAAGCGCTGCGCCAGCAGCTTCTCGGCCAGCGCGAAACCGACCGCGTTGGCGAAGCCCTGGCCGAGCGGACCGGTGGTGGTTTCCACGCCCGGGGTCTCGTGGCGCTCCGGGTGGCCGGCGGTCTTGCTGTGCAGTTGGCGGAAGTTCTTCAGTTCCTGCAGCGGCAGGTCGTAACCTGCCAGGTGCAGCAGCGCGTAGTGCAGCATCGAGCCGTGGCCGTTGGACAGCACGAAACGGTCGCGGTTGAACCAGTGCGGGTTCGACGGGCTGTGGCGGTAGTAGTCGTTCCACAGCACTTCGGCGATGTCGGCCATGCCCATGGGCATGCCGGGGTGACCGGAGTTGGCGGCCTGCACCGCGTCGGCGGCGAGGAAACGGATGGCGTTGGCGAGCTGGCGGCGGGTGGGCGTCGTCATGGGGAGTCGGAACAGGGGGCGGCGCCCGGCGGGCTGCGGGCCGCCCATTGTCCCACCCCCTGCCCGCCCTGTCGCGGTTGCAGCGTGCTTTCCGCGGTGTTAGCCCCGCTGCCCCGGCAGTTTCACGTCGGTGCGCTCGCCCTTGGCCACCAACGAGGCCAGGGTCAGGTCGCCGGTGACGTTCAGCGTGGTCCGGCACATGTCGAGGAAGTGGTTCACGCCCAGGATCAGGCCGATGCCGATGGGGTTCACGCCGACCATGGCGCAGATCAGCGCCACCACCGGCAGCGAACCGGACGGCACGCCGGCCGTGCCGATGCCGCCCAGGATGCACACCAGCATCACCATGAACTGCTGGCCCAGCGACAGGTCCACGCCGAAGAACTGGGCCAGGAAGATCACCGTCACGCCCTCGAACAGCGCGGTGCCGTTCTGGTTGGCGGTGGCACCCACGGTCAGCACGAAGCGCGACACCGTGCGCGGCAGGCCCAGCTTCTCGTCGGCCACGCGCAGTGCGGTGGGCAGGGTGGCGTTGCTCGACGCGGTGGAGAACGCCATCACCATCGCTTCCTGCGCGCCACGGAAGAACGTCAGCGGCGAATAGCCGGCGAGCTTCAATGCGACGGAGTAGCTGACCAGCAGATGCAGTGCCAGCGCGAGCACGACCACGAACACATACTGCCCCAACCTCAGCAGCAGGTCGAAGCCGAAGATTGCGGCCAGGTTGAACATGAAGCAGGCCACCGCGTACGGGGCGAGGCGGATCACCAGGCCGATCAGCGTCATCGAGATCTCGAACACACCCTCGATGCCGCGCTTCAGGATGCCGGTGTTCTCCGACGGGGTCAGCACCAGGCCAATGCCGAACATCACCGCGAAGAACATCAGCGACAGGATCGCCGCGTTGCTCGACGCCGCGCCTATGACGTTGTCGGGCACGATCGACAGCAGCATGTCCATGCCGGTCGGCTGACTGCCGACGCTGGCGACGATTTCCTTGGTGCGCTCGGCGTTCTCGGCGATCAGCTGCTGCGCCAGCGCAGGATCGACGCCGACGCCGGGCTTGAACACGTTGACCAGCAGCAGGCCCAGCAGCACGGCGACCGCCGACAGCAAGATGGTATAGGCGAGCGTCTTCCAGCCGATCCGGCCCAGCGCGCGGATATCGCCCATCTCCGCGATACCGCAGACCAGCGCAGAGAAAAGCAAGGGCACGATCAGCATGAAGATCAGGTTGAGGAAGATCTTGCTGAAAGGCGTGGTGACGTACTTTGTCACGTCCTGCACCCAGCCGGCATCGCCCTGGCCGGTGGCATGCACGATGAGTCCGACGATCAGGCCGACGCCGAAGCCGATGGCCATCTTCCAGTGCAGAGGGAGTCTGGCGCGCTTGGCGGGCGTGGCGTCGGTCATCGGCAGTTCCTGCAGGGGCAAAGGCGGGAGCTTAGCAAACCCGGTGCAAGGCCCCGGCGCGCCTCATGTGCAACGTCGGGCGTGGCGGCGTGAGTCGTCTCCCTTCTCCTGACGATGACGAACATGGGCACGATGTCCCCTATCTTGGATACAGGGGCGGCAACGGCTCTTCCTCCGCGCGCATGAGCGGCGCAGACCACTGCGGACCTCCGCGGAACGCTTCGCGCAATGCGGCACGCGCCTGCGCGGCATCGCCCCCCGCCCAGCGGGCACGCCGCAGCAGATCCACCGCGTTCCGCTGCGCCGGTGCGACGAGGCGACGCTGCAGCTCGTCGAGGTCGCCCGCGACGGGATGCGCCATGCCACAGAGCACGTGTTCGATGTCGTCCAGATCGCCGGCGTCGAGCACACGCTTCAAGTCGGCGGCGGTGTGGGTGGCGCGCGAAGCCGCTGCGTGGGGCAGGTCCAGTGGCGCGGGGGGGAACTCGCGCACGACGCGCGTACCCGGCTGGCGACGCGACAGTGCCCATACCAGCGTCGCGAGCCACAGCAGCGCGAAGCCGGCAGCCACCCATGGCCACAGATGCGGGGGCATGCGCCGTTCACCACCGGTGGCGACCAGTTCCCCTTCTTCCCCGCCCTGCGAGGCCAGAGCAAGGTTGCCTGCTGCGGCCGGCGCGATTCCCGCGGCAACCGGCAGGGTCAGGTCGGGAAGCGTCGCGCGCTTCGCCGTTCCCGCGCGCACGTCCCACCACGCCATCGCCATTCCCGGCACGGCGAGCGCACCGGGCCGGGCCGGGATGAGGGAGTAGCGCCGCGTCAGCTTCACCTGCGGCGTTCCACCGACGAAGGTCTCGTCGTACTGCGCCGGCTCCGCAAGGACCTGTGCGCCCGGCACCGCCGGTGCGGGGAATTCCGGCAGCTGCGCCTGCGTGGCGCCGACGACCGTGGCTTCGATCGCCAGCGTCGCGGCCTCGCCGGCGCGCAGCTGCTCGGGCACCGCGGTATAGCGCAGGCGCACGTCGCGCACGGGCAGCCAGGGTTGCGGCGCGGTGGCAGGTTGCGGCCGTACCTGCAGCGTGCGCGGCGATCCTGTGATGTTGACGTCGCGGCCGCTCCCGCCGAACAGGTCGTCCATCCAGCCGCCCGCCGTCCTTCCGCGAAAGCGCGCGCCAGGCAGGATCAGGGGGCCGCTACGCTCGGGCACGAGCAGGTACCTGCGCTCGGCCGTGCTGTAGCGCCGCCCATCGATCTCGCGGCTGGATTGCACGATCTCGCCCACGCGTTGCAGCAGGGCGCCGTCGGGAGGATCGAGATCCAGCTCGCCGGACAGCGGCGTGGCGTAGAACAGTCGCACCGTGATGCCGACCGATTGCTGCACGTAGGGATCCGCGTCGTCGATCTCGGTTTCGACGAACACCAGCCCGTTGGCGGCGGCACTGGCGGTCGGCGTGGCCGTCACTTCCAGCACCAGCGGTGCGGTACGGTCGTTGCCCACCTGAAGGGCGGGGATCTCGAGCGAGCCCGCGCGGCGCGGTCGCAGGGTGAGCGCGAAGGTGGTGTTGCTGCCCATGCGTCCGTTCACCCAGCGCACGCTGCGACTGTCCGACTGGCCTTCCACGTCGAAGTCGCGCATCAGTGGCGTCAGGTCCGGCGTGGCGGACACCGCATCGGTCTCCACGTTCAAGGTGACCGCCTGCCCCAACGCCACCTGCGACTGTTCCAGCCACGCGCGCGTGGCCGCCAGCGAGGACAGCGGCCACGCCACCAACAGGCACATCCACAACCACGCCCGGTATCTCATCGTCCTTCTCTCTGGCGGCGTTCCTGTTCAAGCCGGAACTTCGCCTTCAGCAGCGAGCCGGGTTCGTCCGGCACGCGTTTCAACCATGCGTCGACCGCTTGCCGGCGTTCGCGCGCTTCCGCGGATTCGACCTGCACGGCGGGCGTGTCCCCACCGGGCGGCCCGGCGCGCTGTGCCGCCGCTTGCGACATCGCCTGGCGCATGCGCTCGCGTTGTGCCGCATCAGCGGCGGACTGCGTGGCGGCATCGGGAGGCGATGCGGGAGGTGCGCGGGAAGAGGGGCGTCCAGCCGGTGGCGCCTTTGCCTGCTGCGTCGACGGCGCCCCCGAAGAGGACGAGCGCGAGGGCTTGTCGGGCGTATCCGCACCTGCGTTGGCCGGGCCTTGCGATCCTTGGGAGCCCTGCTGGCCCGCACCCTGCTGCCCAGACTTCCCGTCGTTGTCTCGAGGGGACGGCGGGCGCTTGCGGGCCGCATCGACCGCGGCCCGGTTCGCCACCGCATCGGGCATGCCCGGCCTCGCGCGCAGCGCACGATCGTAGGCGGCGATGGCGTCGTCGTACCGTTGCTGCTTCGCCAACGCATTGCCGAGGTTGTACCAACCCTCCGCCGAGGAGATGCCGCTGAACGCCTTTTCAGCGGCGACGTAATCACCTTTCCGATAGGCGTCGGCGCCGTGCACCAGGCGCGCGTGTTCGGCCTGGTCGCTGCGCTGCCACCAGTCCAGGCCGGCGGCCGATGCGGGTTGCGCCATCGGCAGCCACAACGCACCCAACAAGACCAAGGGCGCGCCGCGGCGGAACCCCAGCAACGCGAGCGCCATCAGTGGAACCAGCAACCAGTAGCCTTCGTCACGCCACGCCTTGCCGACGCCGGACGACGCGCCGCCTTGCTCCGCCATGCGCGGGGACCGCAGCGCCAGCGCGGCGATGTCGGCCTCGTCGGTGGTGAGCGTCGCGTAACGACCGCCGCCATCGCGGGCAAGGCGACGCAGCGATGTCGCATCCAGCGCCGCGCGCCCGATCACTCCGTCGCCGCCGCGGTAGGCGGCGCCGGACGCCGTGCCCAATCCCAGTACGGAGACGGTGTAGCCCTGCGCGTGCGCGGCGGCGGCGGCGGCCGTTGCGTCGGCGTCCGCGCGATCGGTGAGCACCAGGATGTCGCCGCCCCGGACATCCGCCTGCGTCATCAAGCGGGCGGCCCAGGCGATGCCACGGTCGGTGCGCTGGCCATCCACCGGCATGATGTCCGGCGACAGGTCGTCGAGGAACAGGCCGATGTTGGCCACGTCGTCGGTCAGCGGCGCTACGGTGAACGCGTCGTCGGCATAGGCGACCACCGCGACGGGGCTTCCCGCGCGCGCAGCCAGGATCTGTCCGAGCTTTGCCCGCGCCTGCAACACTCGCGATGGCGGCAGATCGCTCGCGGTGGTACGGCTGGAAAGATCGAACACGACCACCAGAGGCCGCTGCACCTGCCAGAGGGGTTGGTCGACCTGGCGCCAACTCGGGCCCGCCAGCGCCAGTACCGCCAGTACGTAGGCGATGCTTGCCACCGCCAGGCCAGCGCGTACCCGCACGCCGCCCTGCACCAGCAGGTGCGGCAGGAGGTGCGCATCGACATGCCCCCGCCATGCACTGCGGCGCTGTCGCTGCACGCGCCAGACCCACATCAACACGGGCAATGCCGTCAGTGCCCACAACCAGTGGGGACGGAGGAAGTGCAACGCCGTCCAGTCCATGCTCATGCATGCCTCCGCGGCAGCACGAACGCGAGCAGCGACACCAGCAACGCCGCGGCGAGCGGCCACGCGTAGCGCTCGATGCGGGGGCGCACCGCCCTGCCCGGCTGCTCCACCGGCTCCAGCCGGTCCAGTTCGGCGTAGATGCCTGCCAGCTCGCGCGTATCGCGCGCGCGGAAGAAGCGCCCGCCGGTCTGCGAGGCGACATCGCGCAGGGTGGCTTCATCGATGGCCTCGGCCGAACTCGCCGGCATCGGCAAGGGGATGCCGAACACGCTGATGCCGCCATCGCCACCAAAGGCGATGGTATGGATGCGCACGCGCTCTTCCTTTGCCAGTTCCGCGGCTTTGGCGGGCGTCAGCACGCCGGCGGAGTTGACGCCGTCGGTGAGCAGGATCAGCACGCGCTGGCCATCCTGCTGCGTGCGCAGGCGACGCACGGCGAGTGCGATGGCATCGCCGATGGCGGTTTCGCGACCGGCAAGGCCCGCGACGGCATCGCGCAATTGGTCGCGCACCGTCTGCAGGTCGCGCGTCAGCGGCGTCATGGCATACGCCCGCTGGCCGAAGACCAGCAGGCCGACGCGGTCGCCGTCGCGTCGATCGAGGAAATCCGCAAGCACGGCCTTGGCAGCCGTCAGGCGATCGACGACGGCGCCGCCCAGCTCCATGTCCGGCTCGGTCATGCTGCCGGACAAATCGACTGCGAGCATCAGGTCGCGTCCACTCACGGGTGGCGTCACGGCGTCGCCGAACTGCTGGGGTCGTGCAGCGGCGGCACACAGCAGGAACCACGCCAGCCACGCCAGCGCAGCCCCGCGCTTGGGCAGACCGCGCCCTCCCTGCCGGGCGATCGCCTGCACTGCGGGCCCGTACGGCACCTGCAGCGCATCGGTCTGGGTCTGCCGCGGCGGCAGCAGCCAGCGCACCAGCCACGGCAACGGAAACGCCAGCCACAGCCACGGCCACGCGAAGCCCGCGTACCCATCCTGCAGCCACTGCAGCACCGGCAGGGACGCGCTCATCGCCGGCCCGCCATCAGGTCGAGGAATCGCTTGCGCGCCACGTCCGTGGCGGCCGACAGTTCCGCAGGCGCCACCTCGCGACGGAAGCCTCCCTCGAGCAGCAGGCGACCCGGCCCCTGCGAAAACGCACGGCCCTGCGTACCGTCGAGGAACGCCAGCCACGCATCACCCTGCAGGCGATCGGCAGACGGATCACACCGTCGTGCGGCGCGGCGCAGCCGTTCGGACATGGCGGCGACCTGCTCTGCGGGCGAGCCGCCTGCGATCGCGGCGTCGAACCAGTGCAGCCACGCCTGCCGCGTGCGACGTCGATGCCAACGCCATGCAACAACGCCCGCCACCAGCAAGGCGACGACGCCCGCGACCAGCCACCATCCCGGCGCCAGCGGCCACCACGGCGGCGAAGCCGGTACATGGACATCGCGCAGCACCAGCGTTGCCAATCCCATGGTCATGCCACCTGCGGCTGGGCGCGGCCCAGCGCCGCCAGCCAGGCGTCGCTGGGTGCATCGGTCGACAGCGTGCGCACCTGGACGCCACGTGCAGGCAGGCGATCCAGCGCGCGCTCCAGAGGCTGCTGGAACTCCATGCGCCAGGCCTCGCGTTGCGAGGGGCTGGCCAGGTCGAGCTCCACGCGCTGGTGGCCCACGACGAACGGCAGGCGCCGGGAAGGCGGCGCCGTTTCGAGCGGATCGGTCAGCAACAGGACGACGACATCGTGGTGAGCGGCCAGCGCAGGCCAGCGCGATTCCGGAATGTACGCCAGGCTGTGCGGATCGGCCAGCACCAGTAGCCGTGAGCCGGGCCGCAGCAGCCGTGCGGCGTGGTCCAGCGCGAAGGCGAGCCCGAGATCATCGGGCGGCGGCGCGGCATACCAGCGCACCAACGCATCGAGCACGCGCAGCGCACCGCGGGTGCCGGACGCCGGCGGAACGGGTGCTTCCGCCAGGCTGCCGCGGAGGATGGCGAGGCGATCCCCGTCGCGCGCAGCCTGCCACGCCGCGACTGCGCCAGCGCGCGCCGCCTGCACGGACTTGAAGCGTGTTCGCGTACCGAAATAGAGCAGCGGCGAGGTATCGGCCACGATCAGCGTCAGCCGTTCGCGTTCGGCCTGGAACAGCTTGGTGTGGGTACGGCCGCTGCGCGCGGTCAAGCGCCAGTCGATGTGGCGCACGTCGTCGCCCGCGACATACTCGCGCGACTCCGCATACTCCATGCCACGACCCCGCATCGGCGAGGCGGACGGGCCACTCACCGAATGCCGGCCCCGCCGGGCGGGCGGGCGACGCTGCGCGCTCGCACGCAGCGCGATCAACTCGGCCAGGGTGGGCTGGATGCCTTCGTTCATCGGCAGGACACGCGCGAGTGCAATCCCGGATTCAGGGCAACGGAACCGCGTCGAGCAACGCCTTCACCAGGCGATCGCCGTCCCAGCCCTCCGCGGTCGCCTCGTAACTCGGCAGCACGCGATGACGCAGCACGTCCGGTGCGATCGCACGGATGTCGTCGGGCGTGACGTAGTCGCGGCCCGACAACCACGCGCGCGCGCGCGCGCACCGCTCGAGCGCGATGGAACCGCGGGGACTCGCGCCCCAGGCGATGCGCCGCGCCAGCGCAGCGTCGTAGCGGGAGGCGTCGCGCGAGGCGAGCACCAGTTCGATCAGATAGCGCTCGAGCGCCGGCGCCAGATGCAGGTCGAGTACCTGCGCGCGCGCCTGGAAGACATCATCCAGCGGCATGCGCTCGACCGCCGCGTGCACCGACTGCATCTGCTCACGCGCCCGGTCACGCGCCAAGCGCAGGATTTCCGCTTCGGCCGCGGCCTCGGGATATCCGATCTTCACGTGCATCAGGAACCGGTCAAGCTGCGCCTCCGGCAACGGGAAGGTGCCCTCCTGCTCGATCGGGTTCTGGGTCGCCATCACCAGGAACAGGGCCGGCAGCGGGTACGTGTGCCGACCCACGGTCACCTGGCGCTCGCCCATCGCCTCCAGCAGCGCGGACTGCACCTTCGCGGGCGCGCGGTTGATCTCATCGGCCAGCAGGAGGGGATGGAAGATCGGCCCGGCCTGGAATTCGAAGCGCGCCTCCTGCGGCCGCCACACTTCCGTCCCCGTCAGGTCCGCCGGCAGCAGATCCGGGGTGAACTGCACGCGGGCGAAGTCCGCATGCAACCGCGACGCCAGCGCGCGGATCGCGGTGGTCTTCGCCAGTCCCGGGGCGCCCTCGACCAGCAGGTGACCGTCCGCCAACAAGGCGATCAGCAGGCGCTCCACCAGCGCGGCCTGGCCGACGATGGCCTGCGAGAGGTCGTCGCGCAGGGTAACGAAGCGATCGAACAATCCGGGGGGAGACGGGAGGTCCATGAGCGTTGGATGGCGGAGGGTGCGTGTGGGACCCACAGTCTGCCACGCGGGTTCCCGACCCCGCTGCCGGTACCGAAGCGGATTCAGCGGAAGTTCGCGGCGGCTCGACGGATCAGAACGAAAAAGGGCCGCTTCCGCGGCCCTCTCCGATCCGTGCAGAACGAGGGATCAGCGCTTGTTGACCGACAACACCTTCGGGGTGATGAAGATCAGCAGCTCTGCCTTCTGCTTGCTGCGGCCCTTCTTCTTGAACAGGTTGCCCAGGAAGGGGATGTCGCCCAGGAACGGCACCTTGGAGACGCTGCTGCGATCGGTGAACTCGTACACGCCGCCGATCACCACGGTCTGGCCATCTTCCACTAGGACCGCCGTGTTGATCTCGCGCTTGTCCAACTCCGGCACGCTGCCGTAGCCTTCCAGCGTGATGTAGCGGTTCACTTCGTCCTTCTTGACGTTGAGATTAAGGAAGACACGGTTGTCGTTGGTGATGGTGGGCATCACCTTCATCTCCAGCAACGCCTCCTTGAACTGCACGTTCGGCGTGGCTACGCCACCCTGGCCGGCGGTGATCGTGACATAACCGACCTCCTTGCCTTGGCGGATGACGCCCTCGCGCTGGTTGGCGGTCACGAGGCGCGGGTTCGAGATGACTTCGCCGCGACCTTCTTCCTGCATGGCGGACAGTTCGAGGTCTAGGTCGAAGTTGCGACCCAGAAGCGTGTACGCGATCGCTCCGGCGGCCGACTGGGTGAATCCGCCCGCCGGCAGATTGACATTCAGATCACGCGGCAGGATGCGGTCATCACCGTTGCCCACGTTCACATTGTCGGTGATGTTGCCGCCGATGATTTGCGTGCGATCGCCAGTACGGCGGGCATTGATACCGAAGCGTGCGCCCAGGTCGCGGGCAAACGTGTCGGTTGCGATCACGATGCGACCTTCGATCAGAACCTGATCGACGGGACGGTCGATCGTCGAAATCAGCTCGCGCATCTGCGCGACCTTCTTCGGAATGTCGCTGATCATCAGCATGTTGGTGCGTTCGTCAGCGACGATGCGACCGCGCGGCGACAGGAAGCCGTTCTCCTGGTCGCGCCCGCCATTGCCACCCCCGCCACTGCCGCTGTTGCCCTGGTTGCCGATGCCCTTGGCCTCGGTCAGTGCCTTGAAGATCGCGGCGGCGCTGTGGTAGTTGATCTGGACGTAATCCGTGACCATGTCCTCGCGATTCTCGATCGCGATGCGGGCGTCTTCCTTGTCCTGCTCGAACTTGGCCAGCTCGGGCTGCGGCGCAACCCAGACGACCGCGCCGTCACGGCGTTTGTCCAGGCCTTTCGCCCGCAGGACGATGTCCAACGCCTGGTCCCACGGTACGTTGACCAAGCGCAGCGTGACGTTGCCCTGTACGGTATCCGACGCAACGATGTTGAGGTTGGACTCTTCCGCGATCAGCTGCAGTACCGTCCGCACCGGGACGTCCTGGAAGTTGAAGGTGACGGGGCGACCGCTGTAACGACGGGCCTCGGCTGCCACCCGCTGCGCCGCTGCGACAACCGCCGAGGCACTGGTACCGCCGACAGCGCCCGGGGCTCCCATTGCCTTCTGACCCGCGCTGGGCACGATCTCGACGACGTATTCGTTGCCGGTCTGGTAAGCCAGGGACTCGAAGTTGCCGCGCGTGCTGAGCACCAGCTGCGTGCCCGCTCCCTTGCTCTGCGCATCGACGCGCTGCACGGGCGTGGCGAAGTCGGTGACGTTCAGCGCTCGCTGCAGGGATGCAGGCAGCGTCGCGTTGCCGACGTTCACGACTACGCTATCGCCCTGGTTGCGAAGGTCGGGCGTCGCCCCCTGGCCATCGAACTTGATGACAAGGCGACCGGCCCCGTCCTCACCCCGGCGGAAATCGATGTTCGACACCGACACCGCAGACGCGGGCTGGGTAACGGCGACGGGGGACGTGGCCTGCGCCGTCGGCGAGACGGCACCCGCCGCACTTGCCGCGGCAAGCAGGCCGATGGCCAGCCCCAAAGAGCAGACCCGGAAGGTAGCCAGGCGCCGGGACGGCCGCAGGCGGTGGGCATTCGTAGCGGTCATCGTGTATCCCCCAATCATTGATCTTCAAGCGCGATGGACGCCGGCCGTTCCAGCCAACCGCCCGCGCCATCCGGCACTAGTTCGACAAGTTCCACGCCATCTTCGCGGACCGAGGTGACCCGGCCATCGCTCTGGCCCAGGTAGTTCCCCGGACGTACCCGGTAGGTGACCTTGTCGGGCCCCATCACCAGTGCCACCAGACCCGCCCCCTTGCCGATCGTACCGACCATGTCCAGGCTGTCCAGCGGGTACTGCTCCAGTGTTTCCTTGCGCCGGTTGGGGTCGGGACGCAGCCCGCCCCCATCGGTGTTGCTCCACGCATTGCTGAAAGGATCCCGCAACGTCTGCGCGGCATACTCGAACGTTTCGAACTGCTGCATCACAGGCAGCGGGTCGAGCGGGGGCGCGGGACGCGCACGCACGTCTTCGACCCATTTCTGCAGGTTGGGCGCGTCGCCGGGGGTGCTGGTGACCCCCCGCGCGCAACCCGACGCCGTCAGGACGGCCGCGAGGACCATGAAATGCCAGGTGCCGCGCATCATGGTGACCCTCCTGCCTTGGCCGCCTTGTTCTTTCCATCCGCCTTGGCTGCCTCAGCCGCCGCAGCCTCCTGTTCCGCCACCTCGGTCTCGTCGAGGTAACGATATGTCTTGACCGTGCCCGACAGTTCGAGCGCGCCGCGATTGATCCCGTCCTTGCCTTCCTTCGGCTGCAGCGAAATGTCGTGCATCGTCAGGATGACGACGCGCGGCAACGAAGCGACGCCGCTGACGAAGGCACCGAACTGGTGGTAGTTGCCCACCATGCGCAACTGGATCGGCTTCTCGGCGTAGAACTCCTTAAGCGTCTCCGGCTCCGGCTGGAACAGCTCGTTGGTGAGGCCACTGGACAGCGCCGTCTGCGAGATGTCGATGATGAGATCCGGCATTTCCGTCTTGCTGGGCAACTGGCGGAGCATCTGCTGCAGCACTTGCTCCATCTGCGCCAGTTGCTGCTTCAGCGGCTCCAGGTTCGCGGCCTTGGCCTGCTCCTTCTCGAAATCCTGCCGCAGGCGTACTTCTTCCTGTTCCAGCGAATCCAGGGTCTGTGCCTTGCCCCTGACGAAGAGGAAGTAGGAGAGCGCAAGGATGAAGATCGCCAGCACCACGCAGAAGCCCATCTTGGCGTTCTGCGGCCAGGCACCGATGTTGTTGATGTCCAGGTTCTTGAGCGATGTCTTCTGGCTCATGCGTTGCTCCCGGAAGCCGGAGGGGTATCGCCTGCAGGAGCGGAGGGTGCCGGCGCTGCGGGTGCAGGTGGCGCTGCGGGTGACGGGGCGGCAGGCTGGCCTTCAAGCGGCGCGGTGGTCGGTGCCGGCGTGGTTGCCGGGGCACCCGGGACGGCCGGCGATGCGCCGGCGGCGGCGGTCTCGGCTTCCTGCTCGGCGGTCGGGTTGGCGAGCCGCACCTGCAGCGTGAACACGTAAGGCAGCGCGCTGCCGGCTCCCGGGTTGGTCAGCGTCTTGGACTCTTCCGGCTTGGCTTCGATGATCGACAGCTCGGGCTTGGTCATCCAGCCGGAGGTCTCGAGGTTGCGCATGTAGGCGCTGACCCGCGCGTTGGATTGCGCGCGACCTTCCAGCGTCAGCACTTCGCCTTCCTGCTTGATGTTGGACAACATCACGCCATCGGGAATGGTGCGGACCAGCGAGTCGAACAGGTGGACCATCTGCGAGCGGTTGGCCTGCAGCTTCTCGATGACGTCCTTGCGGGCCAGCAGGCGGCGCTTCTGCTCGTCGAGCTTTTCGATTTCCTTGTTCTGTGCCTGGACCTTCGCTATCTCGTCCTTAAGGAAATCGTTGCGCGCGGTCTGTCCGGACACCTGGCGGTCGTAGTGGAACCACAACAGGAAGGAGAGCAGCAGGCCGGCGATCGCGGCGGCGCCCAGCATGACGTAGAACTCGCGCTGGCGCTGCACACGACGTTCGGCACGCCATGGAAGTAGGTTGATTCTTGCCATCAGTCGAAGCTCCTCAAAGCCAGGCCGGTGGCGATCATCAGCGCGGGCGCATCCTGCGCCAGCGCATGCGCCTGCACGCGCGGGCCGAGGGTCATCTGCGCCAGCGGGTTGGCGACCACGGTCGGCACGCCCAGTTGCTCCTCGACCATCTCCGGCAGGCCGGGCAGCGCGGCGCAACCGCCGGCCAGCACGATCTGGTCGACGCGGTTGAACTCGCTACCGGCATAGAAGAACTGCAACAGGCGGCTGATCTGCTGGACGGTCGCCTCCTTGAAGGGTTCCAGCACTTCGACTTCGTAGCTTTCCGGCAGGCCACCCTGGCGCTTGGCCAGGCCCGCCTCTTCGTACGTCAGGCCGTAGCGACGCATGACCTCATCGGTCAGCTGCTTGCCGCCGAAGACCTGCTCGCGGCTGTAGAGGCTGCGTCCGCGCCGGAGCACGTTGAGGGTGGTCATGGTGGCGCCGATGTCGACCAGCGCCACGACACCGTCCTGCGGGATCGGCAGGTCGGACGCCATCAGCGCGAACGCGTTCTCGACAGCGAAGGCTTCGACGTCCATGACGCGCGCCGTCAGTCCGCCCAGTTCGAGCGCGGACTGGCGCAGCTCGACGTTCTCGGAGCGCGAGGCGGCGAGGAGGACCTGCACCATCTCCGGGTTGTTGGGCATCGGGCCCAGCACCTCGAAGTCGATGTTCACTTCCTCGATCGGATACGGGATGTAGTTGACGGCCTCGAGCTCGACCTGGGCTTCCAGGTCGCTCTCGTCCAGGTCGGCCGGCATCGGGATGATCTTGGTGATCACCGCGGAGCCGGACACCGCGGCCGCGGCGTGCTTGGCCTTGCTGCCTGCACGGTTCACGGCGCGGCGGATGGCCTCGCCGACCGCCTCGACTTCGACGATGTTCTTCTCGACCACGGCGTTCGGCGGCAGCGGCTCGACGGCATAGTGTTCAACCCGGAAACGGTTGCCCACGCGCGAGAGCTGCAGCAGCTTTACCGCAGTCGAACTGATGTCGACGCCGATGAGCGGCGACTGGCTTTTTGGGATTAGCCCCACGGTCTTTCCCCTTCCGACGGGCACTGGGCGCAACTTGCGCCGACATTAATAACCAAGTTTTTACGCTTGGCAACCGACGATCACGTGGCTGTGCGGCTTGTCACGTTTCACGAGGGTTGTTCCCCAAGTCCCTGTTCCCCATGGGATCACCTGTGGCGATCCCGGCGGTCATCTATACTCTGCCGCTACGAATTCTGCAATCGGAAAGCACTGGATGTCCCGTTTCCGTCGTCTTCTCCGTTGGACCCTCATCACGTTCCTGATACTTGGCCTGGCCGGCGCGGTCGGGCTGGGGGTCCTGTACTACACGGTCTCGTCGAAGGTGCCGGACGTCCAGTCCCTCCGGAACGTCGAACTGCAGGAGCCGCTCTACATCTACGCCAACGACGGCCGCCTGATCGGCCTGTACGGCGAGATCCGCCGCTATCCCGTGCAGATCGGCCAGGTCCCGGCCCGGGTGAAGCAGGCGTTCATCGCTGCGGAAGACAGCAAGTTCTATGAGCACCGGGGCGTGGACCCCACCGGCGTGGCCCGCGCGGTCTGGCAGATCGTCAGCCGCAAGGAAGGCCGCGTGGCCGGCGGCAGCACCATCACCCAGCAGGTCGCCCGGCAGTTCTTCCTGAGTTCCGAGGTGAGCTACAGCCGCAAGATCCGGGAAATGATGCTGGCGTTCCGCATCGAGGAGATGCTGACAAAGGACGAGATCCTGGAGCTTTACCTCAACAAGAGCTTCTTCGGGAACCGCTCCTACGGCGTCGCCGCGGCCGCCGAGTACTACTACGGCAAGACCCTGGACCAGCTCACCCTGGCCGAGACCGCCACCCTGGTCAGCGCACTCAAGTTCCCGTCCAGCGGCAATCCGATCAGCAACCCCGGCCGCAACCAGCAGCGCAGCGCCTACGTGGTCGAGCGCATGCGTGAGGACGGCTACGTGACCGCCGCCGAGGCCGCGCAGGCGAAGGCCGAGCCGATGCACGCCAAGCCGCACGAGCGGCCGATCGAGGTCAATGCCCCCTACGTGGCCGAGATGGTGCGCCAGGAAATGATCGCGCGCTTCGGACCCGAGGCGTTGACGAAGGGCTACCACGTCACCACCACGCTCGATGCCGCGCTGCAGACCGCCGCCAACGAGGCCGTCCGCGATGGCCTGGGCCTGTACGACCGCCGTCATGGCTGGAACGGCGTCGAACAGCATGTCGACGTGGCCGCCGACGCGGACGCCGCGACGCTGGCTACCCATCTGCGCGGCATTCCCGCACAGAACGGCCTCATCCCGGTCATGGTCGCCCGCACCGCGGATGACGGCAGCGCGACCGTGGTCATGGCCGATGGCCGCGAGATCACCCTGCCCGTCGCCGCCAGCAAGTGGACCGGCCGCTCGCCCGCCAGACTGCTGAAGCGCGGCGATCTGGCGCGTATCAAGGCCGGCAAGGAAGAGGGCAGCTACGCGCTCGAGCAGATCCCGCGTGCGCAGGCCGCGCTCGTCTCGCTCGACGCCAACACGGGCGCATTGCGTGCACTCGTGGGCGGTTACAGCTTCGCCGGCAACAAGTTCAACCGCGCCACGCAGGCACGCCGCCAGCCGGGCTCCAGCTTCAAGCCGTTCCTCTACGCCGCCGCGTTCGAAAAGGGCTTCAATCCGGCCTCCATCGTGCTGGATGCGCCGGTGGTGTTCCGCGACCGCCGCGGCCACATGTGGCGGCCCCAGAACGATGGCGGCGGCTTCCGCGGCCCGATGCGGCTGCGCGAGGCGCTCGTGCAGTCGCGCAACCTCGTGTCGGTGCGCCTGCTGGACGGCATCGGTGTACCGTTCGCACGCACCTACATCAGCCAGTTCGGATTCGAAGAGGCCGAACTGCCGCCCAACCTGTCGATGTCGCTGGGTACCGCCTCGCTGACGCCCCTGTCCGTGGCGCGCGGCTACGCGGTGTTCGCGAACGGCGGTTCGCGAGTGACGCCATGGTTCATCGATCAGGTCAAGGATCGCGAAGGCAACGTGGTGTTCAAGGAGAACCCCGCCGTCGCATGTCGCGGATGCGGCAGCGGCCAGCACGGCGCCAGCGCGGCGGCCGCCCAAGTGGTGGACGGCTTCAACTTCGGCCCCGCCGATGCCCCCAAGCCGGCAGCGGTCGAAGCGCAGAAGGCCGAGCCCGAGCCGAAACCGGCCGACCCGAACATGGTCACCGCACCGCGTGCGATCGATGAGCGCACCGCCTACCAGCTGGTGTCCATGATGCGCGACGTGGTCCAGCGCGGGACCGGCACCGCAGCCAAGGTGCTGGGGCGCGAGGACGTGGGCGGCAAGACCGGCTCGACCAACGATCACCGCGACGCCTGGTTCGGCGGTTTCGGCGGTACGTACGCCACCGTGGTATGGGTGGGCCGCGACAACTTCCAGTCGCTCGGCTACCGCGAGTACGGCGGCAAGGCGGCGCTGCCGATCTGGATCGAATACATGCGCGCGGCGCTGAAGGACACACCGGTCGCATCGAACGACCTGCCCGAGGGCATGGTGCAGGCCACGCTCAATGGCGTGACCGAATGGGTCAAGGTCGAGGACATGGAGCGCATCCAGGACTACGACCTGTACGGCCCGGAAGACGCCGTGCCGGACGAAGAGGCGTTCGACATCTTCTGACGCCATGGCGTGAAGGCTCCCTGACGGCGCGCATGCGCCGTCATCGCCAACGCGGGAGCATGGTGTACATTCGGCTCTGTTTCGACGCGGAGGCCTGTCATGCACCACGCCCGTCAACACGCCGAAACCCGCACCCGCGAACGCCGCCAGCGACTGGCGCACGAGGCCGCCCGGCTGATGGCCGAGGGCGGCATCCGCGACTACCACCAGGCCAAGCTCAAGGCCGCCAGCCGGCTGGGCATCCACGACGATGCTTCCCTGCCCCGCAATCGCGAAATCGAAGACGCACTGCGCGAGTACCAGCGCCTGTTCGCTGGCGACGCGCATGTGGCGGGACTGCGGCGGCGGCGCGAAGCTGCGTTACGCGCGATGGCGTTCCTCGCCGACTTCTCGCCCCGCCTCGTCGGCCCCGTGCTGGAGGGCACGGCGGACGGGAACACGCCCGTGCACATGCATCTCCACAGCGACGATCCGGATGCCGTCACGCGTTTCCTGGAGGAACATCGCATCCCCGCCGAGCCGCGCGAACGCCGGCTGCGCATCGACCGGGAACGCGTGGCCGACCTGCCGGTCTGGGTGTTCAGCGCCGAGGAACTGGGCTTCGACCTGACGGTGCTGCCCCACGACGCACTACGCCAGGCGCCGCTCTCCAGCATCGACGAGAAGCCCATGCGGCGTGCATCCGCCACGCAACTGCGCCAGATGCTCATCGAAGAAGACATCGCCGGCTACGAACGGGATGCCACGCGTCGCTGAGCCGACGCCCTGCGTCCCCATGCCAAAAGAAAAGGCCCCTTGCGGGGCCTTTTTGCTTCTTGCGAGATCAGCGCTTGCCGGTCGGCACGTAGTCGCGCGGCGCGTAGCCGGTGTAGATCTGGCGCGGACGGCCGATCTTGGCTTCCGGATCGATCTGCTGTTCCAGCCAGTGCGACACCCAGCCCGCGGTGCGGCCGATGGCGAACATGACGGTGAACATCTCGGTCGGGATCTTCAGCGCCTTGTAGATGATGCCGCTGTAGAAGTCGACGTTCGGGTAGAGCTTGCGCTGGATGAAGTACTCGTCCTTCAGCGCGGCCTCTTCCAGCTTCATCGCCACTTCGAGCAGCGGATCGTCGACGCCCAGCTCGCCCAGCACCTTGTGGGTCATCTCGCGGATGATCTTGGCGCGCGGGTCGAAGTTCTTGTACACGCGGTGGCCGAAGCCCATCAGGCGGAAGCCCGATTCCTTGTCCTTGGCCTTCGCCACGGCGGTCTCGACCTTGTCCGGCGTGCCGATCTCTTCCAGCATCTTCAGCACGGCTTCGTTGGCGCCGCCGTGCGCCGGGCCCCAGAGGGCAGTGATGCCGGCGGCGACCGATGCATACGGATTGGCGCCGGTCGAACCGACCAGGCGCACCGTCGAGGTCGAGGCGTTCTGCTCGTGGTCGGCGTGCAGGATGAACAGCAGGTCCAGCGCCTTGGCGACGACCGGGTTCAGTTCCAGCGGCTCGCTCGGCACCTCGAACATCATGTGCAGGAAGCGATCGACGTACTCGAGGTTGTTGCGCGGATAGCGGATCGGCCAGCCGATCGAGTAGCGATAGGCAGCGGCGGCCAGGGTCGGCATCTTCGCGAGCAGGCGGATCGCGGCCAGGCGGCGCTGCTCCGGGTCTTCCAGGTCCAGCGTGTCGTGGTAGAACGCCGACAGCGAGGCGACCGTGCCGGCCAGCATGGCCATCGGGTGCGCGTCGTAATGGAAGCCGTGCAGGAAGTTCTTGAGCGACTCATGCATCATCGTGTGATGCGTGACCTCGTGTTCGAACTTGGCGAACTCCTGCGGGGTCGGCAGTTCGCCGTTCATCAGCAGGTACGAGACTTCCAGGAAGCTCGAATGCTTGGCCAGCTGCTCGATGGGGTAGCCGCGGTACAGCAGTACGCCGTTGTCGCCATCGATGTAGGTGATGGCCGACTTGCAGCTGGCGGTAGCGGTGAAACCGGAGTCGTAGGTGAAAAGACCCGTTTCCTTGGTCAGCTTGGAAATGTCGACGCAGTCGTTGCCCAGCGTGGGCTTCAGGACGGGCAGGACGACGGATTTGTCGCCGGCATTCAGCGTGACCTGGTCAAGTTCGGACACAGTGTGCGCTCCTTCGTGGGGTAACGCCGGCCAGGGGTCCGGACGGCGCGTGACGGGAGTCCAGGGAGTGAACCTTGGATGACCCGAATTATCGCACACGCCCTCTGGAGCCGTCGCTCGATACCGCACCAAAGTCAGACCAAAGGCTAAGGCGGCGGACGCAACCGAACATTCCGGAATGGCGCCGTATGCAGTGCGCGCAAACGCGAACGGCCGCGCACGAGGCGCGGCCGCAGCGGGTCAGGCGAACGACGTTTCGATCAGCGCGCGTAGCGCTTCTGGAACTTGTCGATACGGCCGCTGGTGTCGATGACCTTGTGCTTGCCCGTGTAGAACGGATGCGAAGCCGAGGAGATTTCGACCTTGATGAGCGGGTACTCGTTGCCGTCTTCCCACTTCGTCGTTTCCTTGCTGCCCAGCGTGGAGCGGGTCAGGAACTTGAAATCGGAGGTCACGTCGTGGAAGACGACTTCGCGGTAATTCGGGTGGATGTCGGCCTTCATGGCGGTAACACCGTGTCACGGGAATGGAAGAGCGGCATTTTAGCCCGCCCTCCCTGCCCAGCGCAACCCGCCCCTCACCCGGCCGCCAGTGCCGCCTCGATGAGGGCCTCGAAGCGGTCCTGGTCGTAGCGCAGCAGGATATTGGCCTTGTCGGGCTGCCCGCCCTCCCGGCGCCAATCCACGATCGAGGCGCCCCGGGCGTGGGCACCCTGCAGCTCGATGGCGAGCGGCCGTTGGGCCAGCTCCCGCGCGCCCTCCGGCGCCAGCACGAAAGCCATGGCGAGGGCATCGGCGGCGAACCAGTGGTCGCCGCGGCGGTCGGCGGACCACGAGCGCGTCTTCTCCGAGATGCGGTCGTAGAACCGGGCGCGCGCGGAATCGGCGCGCAGCCAGGCGGCCACGCGCTCGTGGTGCAGGCCATGGGCGATGGTCGCCTCCCAGTCGGCCAGGTCGTAGCGGTCGAACGCTTCCAGCACCAGGTGCGCAGCTTCGGGGTCGAAATAGAAGTTGAACTCCGCTGCCGGCGTAATGTTGCCGTGGCAGGTCACCGCCCCTCCCATCACCACGAACCGGGCGATCCTCTGCGGCAGCGTCGGGTCCAGCTTGAGCGCGAGCGCGACATTGGTCAGCGGCCCGAGTGCGACCAGCACCAGTCGGCCCGCGTGCTCATGCGACAGCCGCAGGATGGCCAGCACCGCGTGCTCGGCTTCTGCCTGGCGCGCTGCGGGCGGGAAACCCACATCGCCGAAGCCGTCCTGTCCGTGCACGTAACCGGCATCCGGCGACGGGTGCAGCAGCGGCGCAGGCGCGCCCGCGAACACGGGGATATCGTCGCGACCCGCGACTTCGCACAGCTTCAGCGCATTGCGCACGGTGTGCTGCAGGCCCACGTTGCCGGCCGCGATGGTCAGGCCGACGATGTCGTGGCGCGCATCGTTGAACGCCATCAACAAGGCCAGCGCGTCGTCGACGCCGGGATCGGTGTCGATCAGCAGGGGTATCTTTTCGCTCATCTTCTGCCCTTCGTCTTTCAGGTCGCCGAGTCTCGCATTGCAGGCGACGCCATGGAAGCGCACGGCGGGTCCTGTAGGGCGAAGCTCGCTCCGCTGCGACGAACATGTTCAGCCGAGCAAGCTCGGCTCTACGCAAGTCACGCAGAGGCGTATCGCGCCGCGCCACCCACCCAGCGCAGGATCACGCGGTCTGCCGCCGCAGGATCATCCGACAGAAGACGTTCCGCCAGTGCGTGCACCTGCGGCAGCAGGCCCGCATCGCGCGCGAGGTCGGCGACGCGGAACGCGGCAAGCCCGGTCTGCCGCGTTCCCAGCAACTCACCCGGGCCGCGCAGCTCCAGGTCCTTTTCGGCGATGACGAAGCCATCGTTGGTGGCCCGCATCGTCGCCAGCCGGTGCTTGGCCATCATCGACAGTGGCGGCTGATACATCAGCACGCAGGTCGATGCCGTCGCGCCACGACCAACCCGCCCACGCAGCTGGTGCAGCTGCGCGAGACCCAGCCGCTCCGCGTTCTCGATGATCATCAGCGAGGCATTGGGCACGTCGACGCCGACTTCGATCACTGTCGTGGCGACCAGCAGGTCGATCTCGCCTTGCTTGAAGCGCCGCATCGTCGCCTGCTTGTCCGCCGCCTTCATGCGTCCGTGCACCAGGGCGACGCGGGCCTCCGACAAGGAGGAGGACAACGCCTCGAAGGTCGTCTGCGCCGCCTGCGCGACCACCTCGTCACTGTCGTCGATCAGAGTGCAGACCCAGTAGGCCTGTCGTCCTTCCGCACACGCCGTGCGGATGCGGTCGACCAGCTCGGGCCTGCGCTCGGCACTCAAGGCCACGGTCTGCACCGGCGTGCGTCCCGGGGGCAGTTCGTCGATAGCGGATACATCCAGATCGGCATAGGCCGCCATCGCCAGCGTGCGTGGAATTGGCGTGGCGGTCATCACCAACTGGTGCGGTACGCGGTCGTGTCCCGCACCCTTGTCGCGAAGTGCCAGACGCTGGTGCACACCGAAACGATGCTGCTCGTCGACGATGGCCAGGCCGAGGTCGTGGAAGGTCACGGCTTCCTGCATCAAGGCGTGGGTGCCCACCACCACCTGCGCCTCGCCCGACGCCACCTGTGCCAGCACGGTCGCGCGGGCCTTGCCGGTGACCTTGCCGGCCAGCCATGCCACGCGCACGCCGAGCGGTTCCAGCCACGCGCGCAGGTTGGCGAGGTGTTGCTCGGCCAGCAGCTCGGTGGGCGCGGCCAGCGCCACCTGCTTGCCCGACTCCACTGCCAGCATGCCGGCCAGCGCGGCGACCACGGTCTTTCCGCTGCTTATGTTAGCAAGCCCATATCAAGGAAATCGTTCAGACTAGCGGCGCCGGTCCCGACAGGGCAGGTAGCCCACTATTCACTAGCCTCGATTTGCTCGAACAACTGGCTCAGTGGGAGCCCGAGCGCCGTTGAGATCCTGACGATCGTTGAAAGCCGGCAATCCTTGAGCCCTTGCTCGATATGGCCCAGTTGGGTGCGATGCATACCCAATTCATCGGCCAAGGCTTCCTGAGAATAGCCCAAACGCATCCTTGCAGCCTTCACTGCCCTGCCCAGCCTGACCTGAATTCCCGCGCCTGCCATGGCGCGAAGGGTCCGACTCGTAGCATTTTCGGTCTACAGTATTTACGGTAGCATTCTGGGAGCAACGATATCCAGGTGAACCAAATGAACCTGTTCCTTGTCGCGCCGGATCTGGACCTCACTCTAGAGCTCTCCATAGCACCCGACTCTCTCGACGCGGTGTCCCGCTACTTGTCGGCAGTGAAAGACGGCTGGGAACACGAGAACTTCTGCAAGCGCCTTGCGGAGGAGATAAGTCGAGGACTTCCGGAAGTGATCGATTGGAAGTTCAAGCCACCTACCAAAGCCCAGCAAGCTTTCGCTCGAACACTATGCCGCCAGTTGGGAATTTCACTACCCACTGATGCCGCCACGATGCGTGGAGAGATGCATAGATTCATCGAGTTCAACTCGCAGCGGCTTCGCGACTGACTCAACGCTAGGTGCTGCGAATAGGAGAGCGGAGCGCTCAGCTATGACTATGCCAGTGGAACGCACAAGAAACCTCATCCAAGCCGGTGCATTCCTTCGGGATCTTTCCGCCAACCAACATGTACCCAGAGAGATTCGAACAGAAGCATATAGATTGCTCCGTCACTTTCCTTCAGTGTCGGACGTTGCCGCGATCGCCGAAAACGAGGCGCGTCTCCTAGAAGTAGCGAAGTCTCACCTCTTGCAGAACTACCTCGTAGCCGACTTTGACCCTGAATGGGTGCGGGGATACATGTCAGGCCCGCACATTGGAGGCTAGAGACGTGGCAATGGTCAGCGAACAACAGTTGGAGCGCTGTTTCGAGCTCGGGCTCAAGAGCTTCGTCAATGAGGCTCAGTTCTTCACTTGCCTACTGAACGCCATGGTCTACGTACATGCTCCCGTCTCGGATGACTCCAAGAATGTTCGACTAATCCAGTTCCGCCATCCAGACGGATTCGACGCCATTCCCTTCTTTACATCGGCGCATCGATCCGAACGGGCCGCCTCCCGTGCCGTAAGAACAATTCACCTGCCTTGCGCAGAACTTCTCAAGGCAACCCTCGGCGCAACTCTCATGGTCAACCCAAACGATGGTGGCGCAGTGCTATATCCGGAGGAAGTCCGCGTACTGTTGAGAACGGGAACTCTTGACACCTTCGAGAAGGTGGAATCAGAAAATGGCTTTGCTGTTCGTCCAGCAGAGAATTTACCTAGCGCGCTCGTGGAGACGCTCCGTATGGGTGTCGCCCAAAGCCCGTTCATCAAAACCATGTTTGTTTTAGAGAAGCGGCCGATCGATGGAAGCTCCGCACCCATGACGCTACTTCTATACCTAGGCGTAGAGCTTAAGCATATGGAGCGCGGCGCCCGAGCTGTCATCTCGGCGATCCATAACATGAATCCTAGAATCGACCAGATCATTGATGTGGCGGTCTACGATGCAGCTGGTCCGAAGCCTGAGTTTATCAACCAGGTAGGCGCGATCTGCATGCTGTCGCCAAATAGATAAGCAATTATGGACATGGCGAAGTCCTACGAGCTCCAACGTACAAACTCGTCGCGCCTATCTATAGCCGAGTTAGTCCACGCGACATTTCAAGCGTTAGCCTGAGTGCGGAAGACTCCCAAAGCTGCGCATCGTTAAGCTGAGGAAAAACGTCTTGCACGCGTTGAAGGCTGAAGAATGTCGCCTGCCCCCAAGGGAGGTAGTCGCCTCCGCCGTGAGGCCTAAACTTCAACACGTCACCATCCATCTTCACCTGCGCCGCTCTAACCCATGAGCTTGGCTGATCGAACTGTGAGGGTGTTTCCCCCACGAAGATGAAGACCACAAGAGGGTCCCACGTAGAAACTTGCTGGGCCAAAGTCTGCCCAAGCTCATCACGTACCGCATCGCTCCACTGGCGGCGGTACTTAACCTCGACCAGCCAATGAGTTGTCCGCTCCCTATTGGCCGCAAAGAAGTCTGGCAATTTGCGTAGTGCTATAGGTAGGCCCAAACCAACGTACTGATCCATGGGAAGATCCGCCACCTCCCTAACGGTCTCCTCAATGCCAAGGGGCACGACTGTAAGTCCCGCCTGTGCAAACAACGATCGCACAAGAGATTGCGTTACAGCACCTTTGAGTCGGTTCTGGTAGTTCATGCAATCAGCACCCAGGACATGGAGCAAAAAAAGACCGCAGGTGGCGGCACGAGGTCCGCACAGCAACGCATCCTTCAAATTCCATTAGAAACAGTCAATATCCGAACGCCTCGCCCAGCCGATCGCGCCATTGACTGCGCATGAGCCCGGCAAAGTACCCTACCCCAAACCCAGCATTCCACTTGCGCGACCGGCGATGAATTGTTCTATAGAACTCTTCATGGACCCCTTCGCTTGTTGATCCGCTTCGCCAACACTTTCACACGATTAGCGTGAGGATCGAACAAGGAACTTAGCGCACCCTCCAGCAAATCCAGTGCATCAATCACTTCTTGCTGTGTCAAAGCGCCCGAATGGACTCCCGCATTACCTATCCATTTGACAGCCAATAGAAGCTCGCTAGCTTCGGGATTCTTAACCGAGAGAAGCTCAATTCTTCGATGCAGCGTCAGGCGCTGTCGCTTGCCCTTGGCCGTAACAGACTTTTGGATTCTGAGTTGATCCAAGAGTCTTTCGGTTGCTGTACGAATGTGTGCAGAAGAGGAAGTAGGATCTCCCCACGCATGCGCAAATGCCATCTTTAGCTCTGATCTTACTTCAGATTTGCATTGCTCCGGAACGATGATAAGCGCAGGTGATGGATCGAAGTACTCAGGAGTATAGAACTCCTGATAGTCGTAACTCTGCCCTATCGGCTGCAATCCACCCCTACCCTTTATCGTTGCTACCTCAAGGCAGTCGGTGTTATCGCAAACTGCGAGCGCGACAAACCTTAAGGTTGTCCAGTCCGGATCCCACGCAGGATGATCTTGTGCGGCAACTGACTCGGCCGTTGCCTTGGCTGATATGGAGTCTTTGTCAATCCTTAAGTGACCTGCTTTGCATGTTGGGCAGGGCCACGCAGGTGACCTCTGTTTCGTAAAGGAGTCCCGCAAGTTTCTCTGGTTAACTGGCATAGAGGTCTACATGCCCAACAGTTGAGCTCTGGGTCGGTTTACGTCAGCAACTCACAGCCTACCGAACGTTGGATTAGTCACTTCGTGCTGCGCGATCTTAGGGCCAGTCTGGTCGTACTAACAAGCCTAGCTGCAACCGAAGAGGTCAACAGCTACGGAGATGGATGATGTCCACTCTGGATTGGAAGCGAACATTGACGAGACCGGAATACTGTTGCGGTGAGTGAAGGCTGCGCTCAGCTCCTGCCTGTCATCCGCTGCATGACGTTGTCCCTGCCTGCAAGCAGATGGAACAGCGCCGCCAGGATGTGCAGCCCGATGACCCAGTAGAAGGCCTCGCCGATCCAGACGTGGGCCGATTCGAGGAAGGCGGCCAAGGCTTCGTGCGGTCCGAAGAACGACGGGATGACACGCTCGGTGAAAGGCAGTCCGATGCCCTTCCCTTCTGCGAGCCGCGCCACGATGCCGGTCAACGGTTGCACGATCAGGAACGCGTACAGCAGCACGTGGGTCGTCTTCGACAGCAGCGCAGACCACGCGGATGGCGGCGGCACGATCGGCGGCAACGGCGCCTTCATGCGATGGACCAACCGGGGAAGCGTGAGCATCAGGATGACCATGCCGACCAGGAAGTGGGACTCGACGGCCAGGATGCGCTCGTCCGAGCCGCGTTCGAACAGCTTCCTTGCATTGATGCTGGCGTAGGCGATGACCACCAGCGCGAACGTCGTCCAGTGCAGCCGACGGGCGAGGCGCGAGTAGTATGTCGGTGCAGCGGTGATAACGATGGCGTCGCGTGTGGATTCGGTACTCATGGCGCGACTCCGGCGGACAAGTGCTCGTAGAGGATGGTGGCGCCCACCGCGATCAGTACCAGGCCGCCCAGCGCTTCGGCCCACTTGCCGATCAGCGTGCTGAGAACGCGACCGGCCATGATCCCGATGGTGACGAGCGCAAACGTACACAAGCCAATGACCGTGCTGACTACCAGGATGTTCACCTGCACGAAGGCCAGGCCCACGCCGACCGCCATCGCATCGATGCTGGTCGCCAGGCCAGTAAGCGCGATGCTCCACATCGAGCCGGAGGGCGCCGCGTCTTCTTTCTCGTCCTTGGCGAAGAAGGCCTTGTAGAGCATGTGCAGGCCCAGCGCGAACAGCAACGCGAAGGCGACCCAGTGATCCCATTGCTCGATGAATTTCGCCGCCGCCGAGCCCAGCAGCCAGCCGATCATCGGCGTGATGGCTTCGACGACGCCGAAGATGAGGCCGATGCGCAGCGCTTGCGGCCAGGTCGGCTTGACCATGCCGGCGCCTTTGGCCAACGCAGCAGCGAATGCATCGGTGGACATGGCCAGACCGAGCAGAAGGATGGAAACGGGATTCATGGGGGACGAGCACCTGCGGTCGGGACTTTGCGGACGAACGAACATCGCCGCGCCCGACCGGGGTCACGTCGATATCCGTTGGTCTCGCCACCCAATCGGTCCGCGCGCCATGGCCTAGTGAAGCCAATCATGTTGACGTGCGGGCTCCCACGGTCCGTGGTAGCTGGCTACTCCCCAAGGGAATGATCGTTCCTCATGGAGGAAGATCGGGGCGCAGGATATCGAGCCTGCTGCGCTGCCGCAAGCCCGGGGCCGAGCGCTGGGGGCGACCAACGACGCTCGGAAGGCAAATTACAGGACTGAGCTGACCGGAGCCCCGGCCTGAATACTCAGGCTAGACGCCGATCCGCTGATAGAGCCAGATTCTGAAAGAACCTCAAGTTCCCAAAAGTTCTTCCATTGTTTCTTCCATATGAAAGATTCCCCTTTGAGATTTTAAAGTCGTTAATTCTTGTCAGAACGATGTAGTAGACATTAGGGCTACTTGTTCGCGGTTTATGAACAAAGTTCGTAATCTGCGCGTCAACTTCGTAGAGCGCAGCCTTCTTCCCAACATTTGACTCAAATGATTTGGTTCGCTCTTTGCCAAGATCCGAAATGACGAGGCGTTGTTCGCCTGGCGTTATCAAGGGCGACAGCCAAGCTCTCTCCGTTCTAGAGCCGCCAGAGTTCCGCTTGTAGACGAGGTATTGGCTGGGGCTGTCTTGATAGGCATGAAGAAGGTATCTACCGGAAGATGAGTCTGCGCCAGGCGGTGCATCCTGCACCAACATACATAGCCTGAGAACATCCTTTAAGAGCAAGTAAGTTGAGTGAAGCGGCGGTATGTTCGGCTGACCGCTATTTGATAGCCTGAAAAACTTCGCCTCTAGCCAATTGTCTTGGTAGAAGCCATACGACGCAAAGTTCTCATTGAAAATGTTCAACGATGAAAGATTGATGTGAACATCTGCGTGCTTTGATGTGCCGTGATAAAGAACCTCGCTTCGCAGCAGAGATATGGGGTTCTGCACATTGCGGGAGTTCAGTTCTTGAAGAATTGCAAGAGAAAAAGCATTGGCTATAGTCGCCTCGAACTGGTATTCAGAAAATGGAGTTCCCGTTAGAAACTCCGGCATAGCCATGAATGCTTGCTCAAATATCAATGCACTCTCCAGTCTGGCCAAACTACCCGCTCCCGGCTTACCCAAACACATATGTTGGGCGCCCCTCGACACAAATTGATCTTAGGGCTGTGCGATGCGACTAACAAGCCGCGCAATCCCTAGTTTCGCGAACGAGCAAGAATGCAGTTGGGGTCCCCCTCCGGGCTGGACGCGGCGACTGCAGTAAGCGTTACCAGGCCAACTAGGCCCCACAGATGGACCAGTCGGCACCATCGGGAATGGCCATGGCAACCCGGCCGACGGCTTGCTTCTTGGCTCGGTCAATGGGCAAAAATGGAATACTTCAAACGCCGTTCTCACCAACGCTTGAAGGGCGACCGATGGTGATACATCTTGTTGGCATGTCGGTCGAAGATGACTGAGTAATGGTTACGCAGTCTTTCGAAAAGGGTGACCGCTAGTGAGCCCTCCTTTCCGTCTTTGCGAGAAACCGCATAGCGATGCAGTGCGCCCAATACGGTATCGGGTACACAGCAGCAGGGCGTCGCTCCCTTGGACACGATGTTGACCTCTGGTGCCTGTAACGGTCGACGCTGGTTCTTGGCTTCCAGCTCGGTGTAGGCGCGGGTCACCGCCTCCTGTACGTCCGCCCTCGAAACCTTTGAACGGTTCTCCTCAACATGTATCGCGATCTCTGCGTCATCAGCAATCTTCAGGGCCGTCTCGAGAATCTCGCAAAGCAGGTCGGTGTAGGTCTTGGCGTACTCGCTCGGGCTAGTCAGCGGCGCCAGGGCGACCATGACCCTGACAGGTGAGGCGGCGATAAGCTTGACCACGGCCTCACGCTGGGACCATGTCGCATCACTCCAATGCAACCCCTTCTGGATGATAGACAGCGGATCGGCTGTCCCGAACGCATCTCCGGCCTCTTCGGCGAACAGCGTCCGTAGTTCTGTATCCAACCGGCCAGGCTCCAGAACGTCGGCAAGGCAGAGCGCGAGAAGCCGTGTGCCATCCGGATGGACGATCTCGGCCTCATCAACGAACCACGAAGCAGGTCGCAGCTGGATGACGGGCCTAGGCTCAAATGATTTGGCGATGTCATTCTCGTCGCATACCTTCTGCCAGGCAGCGCGCAGTCGATGCGCCAGACGCGGTTCGATGCTGGATACATAGTTGACCGTGCCATCCAGACGATTGACGTTGTGCTGTTCGGTGCCCCCCTCGCCGCCCCGCGATAGATGCTCCAGGAAGCCGAACTTCTCGATGTAGTAGAGCTCCTGCCTGAGCTTGTGCTTCATCGCGCGCGGGGCGTGGGGCGCGGCCTTGTCGGCCACGCTCAGGCCGGTGACGTAGTGCTTCTGGCCGAGCTTTGAGGTGCGGAACTTGCTCTTGTTCAGTCGGAAGAAGTGACGCTTGAGTACCGTTTCGATGATCTCTCGTGTGGGCAGTTCGCCATCGCCGGACAACGTAATGTCATCGGCATAGCGTGTGTAGGTGAGCCCCCACTCCTTGGCCAACGCATTCAAATCGTGGTCCAGGGGTGTTGCCACCAGGTTGGCGATCATCGGGCTGGCGTTAAGTCCCAAAGGAAGCGTGCCTTCGATGGTCAGGAAGCGCCCCAAAGCGTTGGTCACTGCCGGCTGCAAGCCTGCCGCTTCCAGGGCGAGCTCGACGCGCGCCAACGTGATGGAGGGAAAGAAGTCCTGAATATCTGCGCTAAGTAGCCGCTTGGCACCCACGTGGCGTCTTGCGTTGTGTCGTGTGGATCGGCCTTTGACGTAGCCAAAGGCGGCCTCATGGGGAAACAGGGAGCCGGGCCGGGAGAGGTAACGCTCCAGTACCCGTGCGGCAGACTTGTGGGCATGCTTGATGACCGGGCTGTGCGCTTCCCACACGACGCGGTACTTGCTCAGATCAAAGCTATCGAGCGAGAGCGTGACGATCCCCCGAGCGTCCTCAACAGGCACCGAGGGCAATGCACGGACGGCCCGCTTGGGGATCAGATGCCGGCGATAGATGCGCTCAGGCTCGCTGTTGTCTGCGATGAACGTGAAGATCTGCGTCGCAACGCCCAGCGCTTTGGCCAGTTGCTCAACGTTGGCCGGTCGAGCCAACTGCGGGATGTAGTCATCAAGGCTCATAGCAGGGGTGGGCGCCGTGCTGGAGAAGCAAGTGATACCGCGATGGCGGACGCGACTCGCGCCCTGAACCACAGGCAGGGACGCCCACCCCTGACTCGATAATATCAGCCGGCGGGGCTCCCGCTAGCTGCATGCATTCGGCTTTGCCGGAAGAGGATCGCAACGGCACTCAGGGCCTGCGCGGCGGCGTTGATGCATCTGCGACAATGCGACTTCCTTGCCCTGGAGATGCCAGCTGATGTCGTTCAAATCCGTCCTGATCGCGCTTGGATTCAGTCTGCTCGTTGCGGTAGGCCCGGTGATGGCTCAAACCCCTACCCGCGCTGCCGCCTTGGCGCCTGCCGGCGCACCGGCTCTGGGACCGGTAACGGCGCCGGTCACGATCGTGGAGTTCTTCGACCCGGCCTGCGAGTCCTGCCGCGCGATGTATCCCCACGTGAAGCAACTGCTGGCCGCCCATCCCAAGGACGTGCGCCTGGTGATCCGCTACGTACCCTTCCATGGGCAGGTATCCAAGGAGGCGATTGGTGTGCTGGAAGCAGCCCGGGAACAGAAGAAGTTTGAGCCGGTGCTGGAGACCTTGATGCGAAACCAGCCTGTGTGGGCCAGCCATGGCGCGTCGGATCCGAAGAAGGTGTGGGAGTTCGCTCTCGCCGCGGGCCTGGACCGCGCACGCGCACAGCGCTATCTGGCGACCGGAGCCGTCGAGACCCTGATCAAACGCGAAGTGGCCGCCGTGGAAGCGGCCGACATTCGCGGCACGCCGACATTCTTCGTCAACGGCAAGCTGCTGTCCGAACTGGGTCCTCAGCAATTGAGCGCGCTCGTGGCAACCGAACTCCAGCGCACCCGTAAGAAGCCCTGATCTTGGCGCGGCCTGCCGAGGTATTCGGCAGGCCGTGACGACGTAGAGAAGGATCACGACGTGGTGCCGCCGCGACCGTGATGTCATCAGCTTGAGGCTGTGGCGTTATGACCTGTCCCTGTAGGCCAGCAGACGCAGCGCGTTGAAGACCACCAACAATGTGGAGCCTTCGTGCACGGCCACCGCCGGACCGATACCGAGACCGAAGATCGTGGCCGGCACGAGGAAGGCGACGATGCCGAGGCTGACGAAGACGTTCTGCCGGATGATGCCGCGCGTGTGACGACTCAAGCCCACGGCGAATGGCAGGTGCTTCAGGTCATCGGCCATCAACGCCACATCGGCCGTTTCCAGGGCAACGTCCGAGCCGGCCGCGCCCATGGCGATGCCGACGGTGGCGTTGGCCATCGCGGGCGCATCGTTGACGCCGTCGCCGACCATGGCGACCTTGTCCTGATCGCGCAGCTTGCGGATCGCCTCGACCTTGTCTTCGGGCATCAGGTCGCCCCACGCCTCATCCAGACCGACCTCCTTGGCCACGGCCTGGGCCACCTTCTGGTGATCGCCAGAGATCATGATCATGCGCTCGATGCCCATGGCCTTCAGGCGCACCAGCGCCTGCTTGGCCGCCTCGCGCGGCGTGTCCATCAAGCCGATCGCGCCGAGCTCCCGATCCCCCAACCGCACGACCATGGTCGTCCTGCCCTGCTCGCGTAACGCGGCGATGGCCGCCGCCGCGGCGGCGCCCAGGGCGGGAACTCCATCCGCGCCGAACATCTCGGCCTTGCCGATCCATACCGGCTGATCGCCCAGACGGGCTTTGACGCCGCGGCCGATCAGGTTTTCCAGATCCGAGGCTGTCGGCAACTTGCCCGCATCCAACCGGCTGCGACCATCACGCGCGATCGCGGCCGCCAGCGGATGATCACTCAGCGACTCCACCGCAACGGCTACCTGCAGCAGCTCGGTCTCCGAGGCGCCGTCCACCGGCACCACATCGATGATGCGCGGGCGCCCTTCGGTCAGGGTGCCGGTCTTGTCGAAGGCCATCGCCTTCAACGAACCCAGATCCTCTAGCGGCGCGCCGCCCTTGATCAGCACGCCCCCACGCGCCGCGCGGGCGATACCGGACAGGACCGCGCTCGGGGTGGCGATGGCCAACGCGCACGGACTGGCGGCCACCAGCACGGCCATGGCGCGATAGAAGCTGTCGCGGAACGGCTCATCCACCACCACCCAGGCAAACAGCAGTAGGAACGCCAGCACCAGTACCGCAGGTACGAAGATCCGCTCGAAGCGATCGGTGAAGCGCTGGGTGGCCGACTTGCGTGTCTCGGCCTCGCTCACCATCTTCACCACCCGCGCCAGCGCGGAATCCTCGGCGCGCTTGGTCACTTCCACTTCGATCGCGCCGGCCCCATTGATGGTGCCTGCGAAGACCCGACTGGCCGCATCGACGCTGTCGGGCCGGCTTCGTGCCAGCGCGGCATCCTCCACCGGCCGCTTGTCCACCGGGATGGACTCGCCGGTCACCGGTGCCTGGTTGATGCTGGAGTTGCCCTTCAGCAGGAACCCATCGGCCGGCAGACGCTCATTGGGACGCACCAGTACCCGATCACCAAGTTGCAGGTCGCCGACCGGAATCTCGGTGGTGGTCTCGCCGCGGATGACGATCGCCGTGTCGGGTGCGAGTTCGGCTAGCGCCTCGATGGCGCGCTTGGCGCGTCCCATCGCGTAGTGCTCCAACGCATGACCCAAGCTGAAAAGGAACAGCAGCAACGCACCTTCGGCCCAGGAGCCTAGCGCGGCGGCGCCGGCGGCGGCGACCAGCATCAAGGTGTCGATTTCAAAGCGCTTGAGCTTGAGGTTGTCGTAGGCCTCGAGCAGCGTGTAGGCACCGCCAAAGACGTACGCACCGATGTAGCAGGCCGTGGACAACCACCCCGGCAATGAGGCGGCGAACTTCTCGATCAGAAAGCCCGCCAGCAGCAATGCACCGCACGTCAGGGCGAAGATCAGCTCGGCGTTGGGGCCGAGCAAGCCGCCGGCGTGGTCGTGGTCGTGCTTCTCCCCCCCGTGCTCGCCCTCTTTGCCGTCATGCGTATGACCGGCGTGATCCTCATGCTGGGACGGCTTGCCCGTCGCCACGCGTGCAACGCCCATGCGCTTCAAGGAGGCTTCCAGTCCGCCCTCGTCGATCTTTTCGCGCTCGAACTCCAGGTACACCGTACCGGCCGAGCTAGCGCGAGCTTCCAGTACGCCAAACACCGAGCTCATCTGTTCGGCCACGTTGCGGGCGCGTCGCTCATGCCCGATGCCGGTGACCGTCCAGGTCACGTGACCGAAGCTTTCCGTGACGCGTGCACCCGCGGCCTGGGCCAGCTCGCGAATGCGAGCCAGCGACATCACCTGCGGATCGAAGTGCACGCACAGTTGGCCCGGCCCCTCCCCCTCGGCAGGTCGAATGTGGACGCGGTCAACGCCGGGCCGCGCGAGCAGTTCGCTCTGCAGGCGCTCGATGCACGCATCGGCGGCATCCCGCACGTGGGGAAGCACAACGGGAATGTCCAGGCGCAACTTGCCAGGGGAGGTATCCATATCGATCTCGTCAGTGCTGCGCAGATGAACCTGAGTGTCCACAGCGCAGGTGAGTGCCACGCGACAGCACGGTCGTTGCGACCGGCGCACGCGATCCCAAAGTAGGGGCTACGCCAAGGCGGCGTGCGCCCGCGCGATCACGCGATGGGTGGGCGTAAGGGGTGCGTAGAGCGCTGGGCCAGCGCCAGGACCGCAGCGATGGGCGTATAGGCCTGACCGGGGATGAGCGGCCCAGGTGCCGGGAAGTCCGGCAGAATCACCGCGTGTGCGCATACGTCCGAATGATGGAACAGGCTGTGTGCGCCTTTGGCGTCTTCACCGGGCACATCGCCGCTGGCGTCGTGCGCGTGCTGAGTGGCGCTGAGATGAGTGGTTTGGTGCTCAAGGCCATGCAACTGCCCGAGCTGGGTCAAGACCGGATGGGCCTGCACTGCCACCGCGACCAGCCACAACACGCCCAAGGCGAGCCAGGTTTTGGCGTTGGCGGTCAGGATGCGCACTCGGTGGCCCCGGCTTGCACGAATGACCCGACGATACCGAACACCCTCGCGTCCGCCAAGCGCTGTTACACCGTAACGCCTTAACAAGAAGCGCTGTTTTCTGAATTACGTGATTGTCTAACGCGCAATGGGCTGACTACCATACCCCCACTATGAAACGCGCCCTGCGCCAACTCAGCCGTCTCCTGCGCCTCCCGGCGCTGGCACTGCTGTTGTTCGCGGTGGTGGCCAATCCGGTGCTGGCGGCCGTGGGCGATATCCACGAGTCGGCCCAGGCCGTGGCCGATCATGCCGATCCGGAGCACTGCGATGTCAGCGATGACGCCACCAGCGCGGTGGTTGATCAGGATGCCGGCGATCAGGACGAGGGTTCGGCCGGCGATCTGCTGCACGCGCTGGTCCATGGCGCCCATGCGTGCGGCCACCCGGTGGCTATTCCCTCGCCCGCCCTTGTGGTCGATCCGCTCGCTCCTCAGGCGATCGCGCCTGTGCACGAGATCCAGCCGCTGGATTCCCTGCAGCCGCTGTCCCTAACCCGTCCCCCGATTACGGCCTAACGCTGCACGCCGGCTTGCCGGTGCATCGTTCTTTCGCCTAATCGGAGATACCTCATGTGGTTGCGACTGGCAGCGTGCGCTGCCTTTTTGGTCGTGCCCGTTGCGTACGCGCAGACGGGGACGGCGCCCTCTTCTACCCTTTCGTTGGACGACGCCATTGCGCGCGTTGCCACGACACACCCTGACCTGCGCATCTTCGACGGACGTCGTCAGGTCCTGGATGCCAATCTGGCATCGGCGGCCCTCAAGCCCCCGATGACCCTCGGCGCAACCATCGAAAACACGCTCGGCACCGGCAACTATCGCGGTTTCAGCGAGGCCGAGCTCACGGTCACCCTGGCTGGGGTGATCGAGCGCGGCGGCAAGCTCAACGCCCGGCAAGCCCTGGCGCTGGCCAACATTGATACGTTGGCGCCGCAGCGTGAGATGGCAAGGCTGGACCTGCTGGCCGAGACGGCGCAGCGTTATCTGGCGGTCACCGCGGCGACCAAGCGCAAGAGCATCGCCGAGTTGGACATTGTTCAACGTAGGCGCGCTGTCGATGCAGCACGTACCCGCCTGACCGCAGGTGCGTCACCTGAGTCCGTCGTGCTCACCGCACAGGCGGCCTTGGCCACGGCCGAGCTGGATCGGGATCGTGCCATTGCCGATGAAGCGGCCACGCGCCAGAACCTGGCGGCCCTGTGGAATGAGCGTACGCCCAGCTTCACCGTGGCGGCGGGCAATCCCTTGGTGCTGCCGGAACTGCAGAGCTTCGATGCACTGAGTGAGTATCTGCAGAACACACCCGAGCTTGCTGAGTTGGCGGGCGTGGAGCGTGTACGTGAAGCCCAACTACGTCTGGCTCGTACGCAAGCTACGCCTGATCTGCAGTGGCAGGCCGGTGGACGCTACAACCGTGCTACGAGCGATGTGGGGTTCATGGCCGGCATCAGCATTCCGCTGGGGTCGGCACGCCGCGCCGCACCGGGCATCCGTGCTGCTGAAGCCGAACTGGCGATGACGCCGATCGAACGCGAGTCCCTGCGCATCGATCTGTACTCCGCGCTCACCAACGCCTACGGCAATTACTCCACGGCACGGTTGGAAGTCGGCCGCCTGCGTACCGACGTGATTCCACGCTTGGAGAAGGCTGAGAAGGCCGCCGAGTACGCGTGGAAAGCCGGTGCGATCAGCTATCTGGAGTGGTCGCAGCTGCAGGCGCAACGCGTGGAAGCCAGCGTGCGCCAACTGCAAGTGGCCGTCGACGCACAAGCTGCCCTGATCGAGATCCAGCGCCTGACCGGGCAGCCGATCGTCGCCAGCGGCACCACCACCCCATAAGGATTTCCAAATGAAGAACGTTGCAAAGATTGCAGCTCCGACGTTGCTGCTGGGCGCTGTCCTGATGCTGGCCGCTTGCGGTGGTTCCAAGGACGCCGCGGAAGAGAAAACGGCGCCTGCCAAAGAGGCCAGCGCAGAGGGTGATGATCACGGCGCCGAAGGCGAAGCCGGGCACGAGGAAGGGGAAGCTGGCCACGGTGAGGAAGCCGGCGGTCATGCAGAAGAAGGTGCCGAGAAGACCACGATCCCGCAGGAAGAAGCTGACAAGAGTGGCGTGAAAGTGGCCAAGGTCAGTGAGGGTGCCATCAAGAACGAGTTGGAAGTCCAAGGCGTGCTGACGCCGATGGAAGGCGGCGTGGCCCAGGTCACTGCGCGCTATCCCGGTGTGGTGCGTGCCCTGCGCGCCAATGTGGGCGATACCGTGCGTCAAGGCCAAGCGCTGGCCGTGGTTCACAGCAATCTCAGCCTCACCACCTACACCATCACCGCACCGATCAGCGGCGTCGTCCTCAGTCGACAAGGAAGTGTCGGTGGCGTAGCCGCCGAAGGCCAGCCGCTGTTTGAGATCGGCGATCTGTCCAAGGTGTGGGTCGACCTGCATGTGTTCGGGGCCGATGCGCAGTACCTGCGTCCGGGCGTGGCCGTCACGGTCAGTCGCCTGTACGACAACGTCAGCGCTACGACGACCATCGAACGCGTGCTGCCCAGCACGTCAACGGCGAGCCAGAGCCTGGTCGCCCGTGCCGCACTGCCCAACGAGGATGGCTTCTGGCGTCCAGGCACCGCGGTCAAGGCGCAAATCACGATGTCCACCAGCGATGCGGGCGTCGTGATTCCGCAGTCGGCCATCCAGAGCATGGACGGCAAGGACGTGGTGTTTGTGCGTGACGGCGATACCTACACGGCGCGGCCGGTGAAGCTGGGTGATCGTGACTCCACGCAAGTGGCCGTGCTGGAAGGCGTGAAGGCCGGCGAGGACATCGTGGTGACCCAGAGCTACCTGGTCAAGGCGGACATCGAAAAGTCCGGCGCGACACACGCGCACTAAAGGAGACCGTCATGCTCGAAAAAATCATAAAAGTCGCGATTAATCATCGCTGGCTGGTCATGACGTTGACGGTGGCCTTGATCGCCATCGGCATCTGGAGTGCCCGTCAGATCCCTATCGATGTCACCCCCGACATCACCAACGTCCAGGTTCAGATCAACACCGAAGCGGCCGGTTACTCGCCACTGGAGGCCGAGCAACGCGTCACGTTCCCCATCGAGACGGCCATGGCCGGTCTGCCGAAGATGGAGTACTTCCGCTCGATCTCCCGCTACGGGCTGTCCCAGGTCACCGTCGTGTTCAAGGACGGGACGGACATTTACTTTGCGCGTCAGCAGGTCTCCGAGCGCGTGGCGCAAGTGAAGGCGCAAATGCCCGAAGGTATCGAACCCACCCTGGGTCCGATTGCCACCGGTATGGGCGAGATCTTCTCCTACACCATCGATGCCGATCCCAAAGCCCGCAAACCCGATGGCACGCCCTACACCGCCACCGATCTGCGTACGCTGCAAGACTGGGTGATTCGTCCGCAACTACGCAACGTTCCGGGTGTGACCGAAGTCAACACCATGGGCGGCTTCAAGCGTGAGGTTCACGTCACGCCTGATCCTGCCAAGCTGCGCTCGCTGGACCTGACCTTTGAAGATGTAGTGACGGCCCTGCAGGCCAACAACCAGAACGTGGGCGCCGGCTACATCGAACGTAACGGCCAGCAGTTCCTGGTGCGTGTGCCGGCACAGGTCTCGGACATTCCTGCCATTCAGAAGATCGTCGTCACCCGTCGTGACGGTGTGCCCATTCGGGTTCGTGATCTGGCCAATGTGGCCGACGGTGAAGAACTGCGTACTGGTGCGGCAACCCAGAACGGCCACGAGGTCGTGCTCGGCTCGGTGGTCATGCTCGTGGGCTCCAACAGCCGTGACGTCTCCCAAGCCGCGGCCGCCAAGCTTCAGGAAGCGGCCAAGAGTCTGCCCAAGGGCGTTACTGCCACGCCGGTGTACGACCGTACCTCGCTGGTGGATCGCACGATTACCACGGTCGCCAAGAACCTGATCGAAGGCGCGTTGCTGGTCATCGTCATCCTGTTCCTGCTGCTAGGCAACTTCCGAGCTGCTCTGATCACGGCTGCGGTGATTCCACTGTCGATGCTGTTCACCTTGACCGGTATGGAGCGCGGTGGCGTGTCGGCCAACCTGATGAGCCTGGGCGCACTGGACTTCGGTCTGATCGTCGACGGCGCGGTCATCATCATCGAGAACTGCCTGCGTCGCTTTGGCGAACGTCAGCATGAACTCGGGCGTGAGATGACGCTGGAAGAGCGTTTTGAAGTGGCCTCCAGCGCATCGGCCGAAGTGATCCGACCGAGCTTGTTCGGTCTGGGCATCATCACCGCCGTCTACCTGCCGATCTTTGCCCTGACCGGTGTGGAAGGAAAGATGTTCCACCCGATGGCCATCACCGTGGTGCTGGCGCTGACGGGCGCGATGATCCTGTCCCTGACCTTCGTGCCCGCTGCCGTGGCGATGTTGCTCGGTGGCAAGGTCGAAGAGAAAGAGAACTGGCTGATGCGCTGGTTCCGTGGGCGCTACGAACCTTTGCTGGATCTGAGCCTGCGTAGCGGCAAGCTGGTGGCCATCGGTGCGATCGCCCTGCTGGTTGGCAGTGGGCTGCTCGCCTCTCGCATGGGTAGCGAGTTTGTTCCCAGCTTGGATGAGGGCGACTTCGCGCTTCAGGCCATGCGTATTCCCGGCACCAGCATGACCCAGTCCTTGGGCATGCAACGCATCGTGGAAGAACGTTTGCTGCAGTTCCCAGAAGTGGAGCGAGTGTGGTCGAAGATTGGTACGGCTGAGGTCGCCTCCGACCCGATGCCGCCGTCGGTGGCTGACACCTTCGTGATGGTCAAGCCGCGTGATCAGTGGCCCAACCCGCGCAAGCTCAAGGCGGACCTGGTGGCGGAAGTTGAGGCGGAGATGAAGAAGATCCCCGGCAACAACTACGAGTTCACCCAGCCGATCCAAATGCGTACCAACGAGCTGATTTCGGGCGTGCGCGCGGACGTGGCGATCAACCTGTACGGCGATGACCTGGATACGTTGCTGGAAGTGGGCCAGAAGATCGAGGCCGCCGCCCGCAAGGTACCCGGTGCAGCTGACGTTCGCCTGGAACAGGCTGCTGGCCTGCCCATGCTCTCGGTGCTGCCCGATCGGGATGCCTTGGCACGCTATGGCCTGAATCCGGCTGACGTGCAGCGCAACGTGGCCACGGCCATCGGTGGTGAGGTGGCGGGCCAGCTGTTTGAAGGCGATCGACGCTTCGACATTGTCGTGCGTCTGCCGGAACAGCAGCGCCTGGATCCCACCGCGCTCTCGGCATTGCCCATCTCGCTGACGGCGGCCATCGCGGCCAACCAGGCTGATGAGTCGGTGGGTACGCAGGCCAACGCCGCGCAGGCGCAGGTCGTCCCGCTGAGTTCAGTGGCGCGCGTAGAGATCTCCGAGGGCGCCAACCAGATCAACCGCGAAAACGGCAAGCGACGCATCATCGTGACCGCCAACGTTCGCGATCGAGACCTGGGTAGCTTCGTCTCGGAACTGCAGTCGACTATCGACAAGCAGGTCACGGTACCGACCGGGTACTGGATCGAGTACGGCGGCAGCTTCGAGCAGTTGATCTCGGCCAGTAAGCGTCTGTCCATCGTCGTGCCGGTGACCCTGGTGCTGATCTTCGCCTTGCTGTTCATGGCCTTTGGTTCGGCCAAGGACGCGCTCATCGTCTTCAGCGGGGTCCCGCTGGCCTTGACCGGTGGCGTACTGGCGCTGGCACTGCGCGGAATTCCGCTGTCGATCTCGGCAGGCGTGGGCTTTATCGCCCTGTCCGGTGTGGCGGTGCTCAACGGCCTAGTGATGATCAGCTTCATCCGAAGCTTGCGCGAGAGCGGACAACCCATGGCCGAAGCCATTCGGGAAGGTGCGCTCACACGTCTGCGCCCCGTCCTGATGACGGCATTGGTCGCATCGTTGGGCTTCGTCCCGATGGCGCTCAATGTCGGTGCGGGTTCGGAAGTGCAGCGTCCGCTGGCCACCGTGGTCATTGGCGGAATCATCTCCTCCACGTTGCTGACGCTGGTGGTACTGCCGGTGTTCTACCGGTGGGTGCACACCCGCTTCAATCGCACCCCGGCGCACATGAAATCGTGACAGGGCACGGCGGCGGTGTACGCACCGCCGCCATACCCCGTTCCTAGCCGCTCTTTTGCATCTGTTCTTAGGAGAACACGCATGAGCACAGGGCATGATCATGGAACGTCCGAGATCCGGTACGAGAAGCCCCTATGGTGGGCGCTCGGCCTGACTTCCACGTTCCTCATCGCCGAGATCATCGGCGGTCTGGTAACAAATAGCTTGGCGCTGCTATCCGATGCGGCGCACATGATGACCGATGTCATCGCCCTCACCGTGTCGCTGATCGCGGTGCGTATGAGTCGACGTCCGGCTGATGCTCGCCGCACCTATGGCTATGCCCGTATGGAAGCCATCGGCGCGATCATCAACGGCGGTCTGTTGTTCGTGGTTGCCGGTTACATCCTGTGGGAGGCGGTCGGGCGCTTTCGTGAGCCGCCTGAAGTTGCGTCCACGGGCATGTTGGTCATCGCCACCCTGGGTCTGATCGTCAACCTGATCTCTATGCGTCTGCTACGGGCCGGCAGTGGCACCAGCCTGAATGTGAAGGGTGCCTACCTGGAGGTCTGGAGCGACATGCTCGGATCGGTGGGTGTGATCATTGGTGCGATTGTCATCAAGGTCACGGGCTGGACGCTGGTCGATCCGATCATTGCGGTGTTGATCGGCCTGTGGGTGCTACCCCGTACCTGGACCCTGCTCAAGCAGGCCGGCCATATCCTGATGCAGGGTGTGCCGGAAGGCATGGACGTAGCGGCCATCCGTAAGCGGCTTATCGAGATGCCGGCCGTGCAGGAGGTCCATGATCTGCACGTGTGGTCGCTGGGGACTGGGCAGGTCGTGCTGACGGCTCACATCGTTCTGGCGGCGGGAGTGCCCGATCCGGACACGATCCAAGTCGAACTCTCCCGGGTGATCGAGCAGCAGTTCGATATCCATGATGTGACTTTGCAGGTGGAACGCACTTCGTGCAGAAGCGAGGTGGGCCATGCCTGACCGGAATCGAGCGAGTTTCCGCAAGGTGTTCGCCCGATTCCAAGACACATCGCTCCGAGGTTCAACAAGCGCACACCGTCCGCGTTGGCGGGTGGCGCTGAGCCTGGAGCTGGTCATCCTGATGGTTGCCGTCTTCTTTGCGTTCACCGCAAACGGCGCCTTCTGGGCCAGTGTCAAAGAATCAGGCGTCCTGAGCGGCGCGAGAGAACTGCGTTTCTACATCGGGGTGACCGCCGCCCTGGTCGGCTTGCATGCGTTGCTGTTCGGCTTGGTGCTCAACCGTTGGATTGCCCGACCTGTTCTGGCGGTCCTGCTGGTGGCCACCGCTTCGGCGGCCTACTTCGCTAGCACGTATGCGGTCTATCTGGATCCGAGCATGGTCCGGAACGTGATCAGAACCGATACGCAGGAGGCGCGCGAGTTACTGACGTGGGACATGCTGGGAACCGTCCTGTTGATGGGCGTGCTGCCTGCTGCCGCGTTGTGGCTGGTGCACTTTCCTCGGGTGTCGATCAAGCGAGCGTTGTTGCGGCGGACGTTGTTCCTGGGCGCGATGTTTCTGATTGCATGCGTCGGGGTGATGGCGACGTTCCAGGATCTGTCATCGCTGATGCGCAATGACAAAGCGCTGCGCTACCTGATCGCGCCGGGCAACTACCTGGCGTCCATCACGCGCGTGCTCAGCCAAGAGGCCGGGAGCCCAAAGCTGCCGCGCCAGGTCGTGGCGGCCGATGCCCGGCAGCAGGCGCACGCGCCCTCGACCAAGTCCCACCTGTTGGTGGTCGTGGTTGGCGAGACCGTGCGCGCCCAGAACTGGGGCTTAAACGGCTACGAACGGCAGACCACGCCTCAGCTGTCGAAGTTGAACGTCATCAACTTCAGCGACGTCACTGCGTGCGGGTCCAACACGGAAGTCTCCGTGCCCTGCATGTTCTCCCTTGCTGGCCGGCGCAACTACGACCGCGAGAACATCGTGGGTTCCGAGTCGCTGCTACACGTGCTGGAGCGGGCCGGCGTCAAGACGTTGTGGCGGGACAACCAGACCGGCTGCAAGGGCGTCTGCGATGGTTTGTCCTTCGAGTCCTACCGCAAGCCGCCGGAGAGCTCGCTGTGCGATGACCAGGCCTGCCGTGATGCGGTGATGCTGCAAGGTTTGCACGATGTGATCGATGACAACCCCGGCGACACGGTGGTGGTTCTGCATCAACTGGGCAATCACGGGCCGGCGTACTTCAAACGCTATCCGGAAGCACTCCGTCAGTTTCGGCCTGACTGTCGTTCCTCGGATCTGGGCAGCTGCACGCGGCAAGAGATCGTCAACGCCTACGACAACGCCATCCTGGAAACGGATGACTTCCTGTCCAAGACGATCCAGATGCTCTCGCAAGACACCACGCACGACACGGCGATGATCTATGTCTCCGATCACGGCGAGTCGCTGGGCGAAGGCAACGTCTATCTGCACGGCTTGCCCTACTCCATTGCGCCGGACACCCAGATCAAGGTGCCGATGGTGGCCTGGCTTTCACCGGGCATGGCCAGCGGTAAAGGCGTCAACACCGCGTGCGTGCGTAGTCGGGCAAGCCAGCCGATCAGTCACGACAACCTGTTCCATTCCGTGCTCGGTCTGATGCAGGTCAGCACTACGGCTTACGACCCGAAGCTCGATGTGTTTTCGGGATGCCAGACCACGGCAGGAGCCTCGCCATGAGGCTCCCGTATTGCCCCTCACCTCTCGCCCGGCACCTGTTGCCAGGCCTTCGGCCGCTTCGAACCACGCGCTTGAAGCAGTCACTCACTTCTTCTCAAGGAGTCTCCCATGGCTGACGGTTATGGCCACCTGCCGCGTGGCCCCAAGCGTTTGATGATGGCGGCACGTTGGTCTGCTCAAGGACTGCGTGCGGCTTGGCTGCATGAGTCTTCTTTTCGTCTCGAGGTAGTGCTCGCCCTGGTGCTTGCGCCTTTGGGCCTGCTGCTGGGCGAGACCGGTGTAGAGCGTGCACTGCTGGCCACCACGGTCTTGCTGGTGCTACCGGTCGAACTACTTAACTCAGCGATCGAAGCAGTCATCGAGCGCTACGGCCCCGAGCACCACGAACTGGCCGGCCGCGCCAAAGACATGGGCTCGGCTGCGGTTTTCATGACGTTGGCGGTTACCGCCCTGACATGGCTGGCCATCTTGGCCAGCTGATGTCACCGGGCTGGAGGTTGATATGGCGTACATACTTTTTGGAGCACTGCTCTTTGCTGTGGGCTGGGGCCTGAAATCGGCGATGTCGGTTCCACACCCTGATGGCCTGACCGTCATCCTCAGCAGCACCGTCGTGCTGGTGGGCTCGCTGTTCTGGGTAGTAGTGACGCTGCACGCGCTGGATCTGCTGGTGGCGTTCAGACGCGACGATCGCCGGTACCTGTCTGAGTTCGCTGCGGCGATGCGGCCACGACTGCGTGAGTTGCTGGTGGCAACGCCGGTGATGTTGCTCGGCTTGCTCATCGCCTATCGATCCGTGGGCACCGCCGGCACCGTGGTCGCCGCTTTGGAGGCGCCGTTCTACGCGCTCGCCATCGCGTCGGCGCTGATGGCCAGACCCCTGCAGGCCACGCCCGTGCGTCGGCGACGCACGGGCATCGTGCTGAGCGTGATTTACGGCGCCCTGTTCGCGATCACGGCTGTCTTGCAATCAGTCGTGGCCACCCGTACGGGCATGCAGGGCGCCGCGCCGTGGCTGGGGGTGACGTCGGCCCTGGCCGCGATCGCGGCCTTTGTGTCGGCGGCCAAGTTCAGATCCTCGATCGAGCAGGCACGCGCTCTGTCATCGCCGGTGATCGAGAGCCTCGGCAATCCCTTTCCCAGTCATCAGAACGGGCCGTCCTCTCCCGACAGCCCATCGTCGCGTTTGCGCAAAGGTCCGTCCCCGCCGCATGGCGGGCGAAAGCGTCGACGCCGCTTCTAGATCGCGCGATCCCGCACTGAAGTTCTTGAGTCCTTTTCATCTGTTTGCACGAGCGATACGCCGATGCGTCATTCCCTTAGCGACCTTTCTCCCGGCCAAACCTGGCTCTTGATCCTGCTGGTCATCACGGCGCTGTTGGCGGGCCTGGGGCTACGCGAGCCGATGCCCGCGGATGAGCCCCGCTTTGTGCTGGCGGCCAAGACCATGGTGGAAACCGGCCAATGGCTGTTCCCCTACCGAGGTATTGAGCTCTACGCCGAGAAGCCGCCCACCTTCATGTGGCTGCAGGCGGCCAGTTATGTCTTGGTGCGCAGCTGGGATGTGGCGTTCCTGCTGCCCTCCCTGCTGGCGGCGCTGCTGACGTTGTGGCTGACGGGCGACATTGCCCGGCGCCTGTGGGGCAAGCGCACGACCGACTACACCGTGTTGGGCCTGTTCGTCTGCCTGCAGTTCGTGCTGCAAGCCAAGCGCGCGCAGATCGACATGGTGCTGGTGGGCATGACCACGCTCTCGCTATGGGCGCTGGTGCGCTACCTGCTTGAAAAGCCCAGCCCCTGGCTGCTGATGGTGGGCACCTTCGCCGCTGGCTTGGGCACGGTCACCAAGGGCGTGGGCTTTCTGCCGTTGTTGGTGTTCGTGCCTTGGCTGTGGGTGCGGTGGAAGTCGCCCCACCTCCTGCCCTCGCACCGAGGGGTGCATGTGCTGGCCGGCATTGCGGGTTTTGTGCTGGGCGCGGGTGTGTGGCTGGTACCGATGCTGGCCACGGTGGCGGCCTCATCGGATCCGGCCCTGCACACCTACGCGCGGGAAATGCTGTTCAAGCAGACCGGCACCCGCTACGCCAATGCCTGGCACCACGTAAAACCCGCTTGGTACTACCTACAGACCATGCTCACGCTGTGGCTGCCAGGCGTGCTGCTCGCGCCGTGGTTGCTGCCGGCGTGGTGGCGGCGTGTGCGTCGCGTGGACCCGCGTTACGCGCTACTGCTCGGTTGGGCGCTGCTGGTGCTGGTCTTCTTCAGTGCCAGCCCGGGCAAGCGCGAGGTCTACATCTTCCCGATGCTGCCCGCCCTGGCCATCGCGGCCGCTCCCTTGTTGGCGGGTTTGCTGCGTCGTCGCGGCGTTCGCGCCGTGCTGTGGTCCTACTTGTCGGTAGTGGTCACCGTTACCGCTGCCCTGGGGCTGTGGTTGCTGACCGCCTCACCCGAGCGCGTGCATGGCCTGCTCGACGGCCGCGGCATGGACATGGGCACGGTCAAGCAGGTCAGTGGATGGCTGCTGGGCTTCACCGTCGTGAGCCTGGTTGTGATGCTCGCCGCACGCCGGTGCGTGGTGCTTGCGCTGGTGGCCGTCACCGCCTCGCTGTGGATCACCTATGGCGTGGGGCTCATGCCGGCGCTCAGTCCGGACAGTTCTGCCAAAGCACTGATGCAGCGCGTGGAAACGACCATCGATCTGGATGCCGAGCTGGCCATGCTCGGCTGGCGCGAACAGCACCTGCTCCAGGCCGAGCGATCGGTTACCGAGTTCGGCTTCAAGAAGCCCTGGGTGGAGCAGTGGCAGCAGGCGCACGCCTGGCTCCTGCAGGACCCCACACGACGCTGGCTGTTCCTGCGCAAGGAAGCCATCGGGCCTTGCCTGGATCCAACGCAGGTCATCGACATCGGCGCCTCCAATCGACGCGCCTGGATTCTGGCACCGGGTACGGCCTGGATCCCGGACTGCGAGGTTCCGGCCACGTGGTCAGCCGATGTCAGTGAAGACTGAGTCCGGTGAGTTCAACCCGTCAATGCAACATGATCAACAGTTGCACTGATAGGAGCGAACGATATGGCAAGGATGGGACGG
>NZ_CANMLQ010000008.1:0-141722 GCF_947498795.1 uncultured Pseudoxanthomonas sp.
ACCTCGTAAGACCTTGGGCTTCCAGACGCCAGCCGCTAAGCTGAGCCAAGCCGTTGCGTCGACGGGTTGAACTCACCCCTCCTTCTCCTTTCCCGCACGCCCTTCTACTGAGTCCTTCGCCATGCAAAGCCCGTCGCTGCCCCGGATGCCCAGTCTGTCGGTCGTCATTCCCGTCTTCAATGAACGCGGCAACATCGGCCCGCTCGTGCAGGAGGTGGTGCACCACCTGCGCGGCAAGATCGCCTTCGACATCATCTGTGTGGACGATCGCTCCGACGATGACACACGCGAGGTGCTCGGCTGGCTAAAAGCCGAGGTGCCCGAACTGCGGGTGTTGCTGCACCATCAACGCAGTGGGCAAAGCACCGCCATCCGCAATGGCGTCAAGCACGCGTTCTCGCCCTGGATCGCCACGCTCGATGGCGATGGCCAGAACGATCCAGCCGATATCCTCAAACTGCTAGCGGCTCGCCAAGCCGCGTCACCGCAGGTGCGGCTGTTCGCCGGCTGGCGCACCGAGCGCAAGGACACGGCCAGCAAGCGCTGGGCTTCGCGATGGGCTAATCGCATCCGGCAATCGCTGCTGCGGGATGACACGCCCGATACCGGCTGTGGCATCAAGCTGTTCGACCGCGCTGCCTTCTTGGACCTGCCCTACTTCGACCACATGCACCGCTACCTGCCGGCACTGATGCAGCGCGCCGGCTGGAAGACCCTCAGTGTGCCGGTCTCCCACCGATCGCGGGGATCGGGCCAGTCCAAGTACACCAACCTAGGCCGTGCCCTGGTGGGCATCCGTGACCTGATGGGCGTGGCTTGGCTGATCCAGCGCAGCCACGTGACCGCCACCAGCGAGCTCAGTGCCGGCTCCAAGTCATGAGCGTCATGGACCAGGAAATCCTGTGGCTGAGCTGGACGGGCTTGCACACCACGCCCTGGAAGCTCATTGGCCTGACTGGCGCGGCCTTGTTCGGCGTGCGCTGGCTGGTCCAGTTCGTGGCGTCCAGACGCGCCGGCCGGCCGGTGATCCCGCGCTTGTTCTGGTACATGAGCTTGTGCGGCAGCCTGATGGCCTTGAGCTACTTCCTGTTCTCTTCCAAGCAAGATGCCGTGGGCGTCGTGCAGAACCTGCTGCCCGCCTTTACCGCCGCCTACAGCCTGTATTTGGATATCCGCGTGCACCGAAGGCACGACCGGGCTGGTCGCCAGGGCCAGCAAGCACCGGGTGAAGCGGGCGCGCTGGATCGCCTCAATGACTGAGGAGGTCTCCGCATTCGACACGCGCCCTAGGCCTGTCCCAGAGGCGGCAAGTCCGCCCAACACTCCCATCTCTCTGCCCGCTCACTTCAACGTCTGGTGGGGCCTACTGTTACCGGCCGCCACCCTGATGACGCTCACCGTCGTCCTGACTGGTGAGTGGGACATGCGCGTGGCCTCTTGGGTCTACGCCTGGGGCGACAACGCGTGGAGCTACAAGAACGGGTTCTGGACGGAGCAGATCATCCACAAGGCCGGACGAGCTGTTACCACTGTCGGTGTGCTGACGGTCCTTGTCCTGATCGCCATGACCTACCTTCGCCCGCGCCTTCGGGGCTGGCGAGGACCGGCGATCAGGCTGTTCACCGCGATCGCGATTTCTACGGCGCTGGTGTCCATCCTGAAGCGATACTCGGGGTTGGACTGTCCGTGGAGCATTGCAGGCTTGGGGGGAAGCAACCCCTATCTCACCCTCTTCGACTTCAGGCCATTGAAGAGCGGCTGTTTCCCCTCCGGACACGCTAGCAGTGGATACGCGTGGCTTGCCTTGTACTTCTTCTTTGCCGAGGTCCGCGTCAAGCATAGATGGACAGGGCTGGCGGTGGGCATGACTGTAGGACTTCTGTTTGGCATTGGTCAGCAACTACGGGGAGCGCACTTTCTCTCGCACGATGTCGTGACCGCGCTGATCTGCTGGGTCGTGCCTGCGAGTCTATTCATGCTGCGAGCGCGTCATCGTCAGCCACCACGGGGTGCAGCGGGCTGAGTGCACGACTTTTTCGACGTTATGTCAGCCAATTCCGGATAAAGAATATCGACTCTCAATGAATGTCAACTCTCGTCCAGAAGCGGGGATATCGATACCGATACGAGTCTAGTTCTTGGCTAGGAGGGGTATCGCACGGATATACAGAAGCATCGCGGCCAGTTCGACAATGGTTTGGGTCACGATGACGGCTGGGATGATCGGTAAGGCGTCGGGCACGGCGAGCGCCAACGGCAAAACTACCAACGAGTTGCGAGTTGCTGCTGCAAAGCCGACCGCTCGGCCTGCTGGTGCTGGCAGCTTGAATGCGCGTGCCACGACCAGTCCCAAGATGGGCGCGATGATCGCGAAGGCTAGATAGAAAGGTAGCGCGTCCATAGCAGCGCTTACTGCTAAGCTCAGTTGGGGCGTCACAGCCGCAATGACGATCAGTAGCACAAGTGCCGTGGCTGGCACAGGAAGAAGCCCACCTACACGTGTGAGCGTCGCAATGCCGCTGAACTTTGGAGATAGCGCTTGCAGGGTGGCAGCCAGCGCCATCGGCATGACGATCAAGATGACGAACGCGTGCAGGAACGGTCCTGGTTTTACCAAGCTCGAGGACTCAGCCCCTAGCAGCAGATTCAGATACACCGGCAACAGCAGCATCTGCACAATCAACAGCACGGGTGTGGCGGCCAGCAGTAACGAGGAATCAGACTTCCCAAGGTGCGAGAACGTCACGACATAGTCGATGCACGGACAAAGCAGCACGAACAGCATCGCGATGCGGATCAGAGGATCCCCAGGGAACAACGGCAAGGCCAAGGCCACCAACATCGGTATCACGATGAAGTTGGCCACCAGCAAGGCGCCCATGAAGCGTACGTTCCGCAGCGAGTCCCGGATGCGCGACAGGGGAACCTGGAGGAAGGTCACGAAGAGCATGACGCCCAGTGCAGGGTTGATCGCCGACTCAAGCGCCTCTGTGCCAGGCACCAGCATCGCCAGTACGAATCCGAGCACCAGCGCCACAAAGTAGATGGGCGTCTGGACGTGCTCAAGCCGCTCGCGCGTCAGCTCCCGATTCATGGGGCAGCTACCTCGGATTTGGCGGGCCGATTAGCCAGCCAGAAGCCGACAGCCAGAATCAACGCGGTGGTGATCTGCGCGCCGATGCCCTCAACTGTCGGATACAAGCCCAGCAACTCGACCCGCGGACCACCGTCGAGCCAAGAGATGGGCAAGTAGCCTGCTTCCTGCAGCGCCGAGACGGCCTTGCCGATGAGCACTACAGCCAGCACGGCAATCAGCAGCGAGCTGTACCGGAAGAACTGGCCGATCGGCAAGCGCCGGCTGTATCGCATCATCAACCAGGCAATGACGACCAGAACGATGGATGCCGAAAGGCCGCCAGCGATAACGCTGCTGGCATTGCCTTGGCTCCAGATGGCGGCATAGAACAAGATGGTCTCAAACACTTCCCGATAGACCACCACGAAGATCAGACCCAGCAGGAACAGACCCGACTTCCGGCTCAGCGCCTGACCCAACTTATCGCGTACGTAGCGTTGCCAGTTCTCCGCATGGCTCTTGCCGTGCATCCAAATGCCCACCCACACCAGCACCACCGCCGCCAGCAACGATCCGAACCCCTCGGACAGTTCTCGGCTGGCCCCGCTGATGGAGATGACCCAAGTGGCCAGCACCCACGTCACGATGCCGGCCCCTAATGCCGACACCCAGCCTGCATGGACCCATGGCAGCATTTCGGTCCGCTCGGCTTTGCGCAGCAGTGCGATCATCGCGATAACAATCAGCAACGCCTCCAGCCCTTCGCGGAGCAGGATGGTGAAAGCCGCCACGAAGCTGGCTACGGCCGATGTCTGGCCCTGATCTAGCACCTGTTCGGCTAGGGCGAAGAGATCGTCCAGGGCCGTGACCTGGCCTTGGAGTTCATCGGCAGCCACATTGGCCGCAATACCCGATCGCACGCGCGCCATGGCCGCTTCGATCTTCACCATCAAGGCGTTGTCGCGTGCCGCCAGCAGCGGCTCCACTGGCTCAAATCCGTCCAGATACGCAGACAGTGCCAAATCCTTGGCCTGTGTAGGTTGTCCGGCGCGGTAGGCCGTCATCGCCTCCTCAAGCAATTTGCGCGAGGTCGCCAACGCCGAGCTGACATCCTGTGCCTGTGAGGCGTCCGGATGACGACGCAAGTACGCCACGATGGCTGAGGCCTGTTCTGCCGATCCCACCGTTGTGCCCAATGCGGCGGGCGTAGTGCTGACGTAGGCATCGAAGTTGAGCTTGGCGCGCAGCGCCGCATCGCCTTCAATCAGCTTCTTTCCGGCATCGACCTGATCTTCCGGATACGCCATGGCCCCTACGTAGGTCGCCAGTGCCCAGCGATCCTCGACCGGCAAGCTCGCGTAGCTCACCATCGAGGTGCCTTCCAGGCCTTGGTCGATGACCTGGTAAAGGGCAAAGACGCTGCGCTCCTCGGCGCGCGCGCGATCGGTGAAATCAATCGGTGGGGGATCCAAGCCTGCACCGGCGGGTCCATCACCTGCACCCGAGGGGCCATGGCAGGCCGCACACAGCTGCGCGTAGAGAACCTTGCCACGTCCGTAATTGGGCGATTGCATTGGAAGCAGGGGAATCGGATAGGCCTTCACCAGGAGCGCAGCCAGCGCACGCGCTTGCTCTGCGATCTGCTCAGGCGCAGCTTTTGCCTGGATTGCCCCCTGCAGTGCAGTCGCATCTTGCTTCAACTGCGCGGATTCGGCTTTAGCGGGCAGCTGACCGATGGCCTCGGCAGCGGTCGCCGAGAATTCCTTCATCTCGGCGTACTCAACCTCGTTGACCACCTCGCCCTCGCGGACGGCCTCCCGATAGTCGACGGCGATGTAGTCCAGTAGCCGCCACGTCGTGGGCACGTTCTTCTCGGACGCAAAGGAGACATTGCTATGCAGGAGCGCCGCCAGGCCTGCAAGCACGAGGACGATCGATCGAAAGGTCATGTAGGTATCAACAGTAGGGAGAGGGGCCGGCTGGCGGCTATGCGTGATGGCGGCGGCTGATCACGGCAGTTCGTCAGGTCCCGTGGGACGTCCAGTGCATTGCGCGAACAACTTGATCGCCTTGTCGCAGTAGATGCAGTGCCCATGGCAACAGTCGTGCATCAAGAACGCGACAAGATCCGAGAGCGCGGGGAAGTCCGCGCTGTAGATGATCGATTTGCCCTCTCGGCGAGCCAGCGTTAACCCAGCCTGCTCCAGTTCCTTGAGGTGAAATGACACCCGGGAGGGTTGTGCGCCATCGAGCGCGGCGGCGATCGCGCCTGCAGACATGCCGTCCGCGCCGGCCACGACGAGCATGCGAACGATGCGCAGACGATCCGCATGGGCGATGGCCCCGAATCCCCGTAGCGCCGCGGTCTCGTTCATTTCAATATTTCAACATATGATGAAATATTAGGATGACGGCCACAGCCGCAAACGTCAACTGAGACTCATTCTTGATTGGGGCCGGGCCTACTTGGCTGGCCCTTTCCTCGTAGTGATGCAAGGTGCTCTGGCGAGGCGGCAGCACGCTGGAGCGTGGATGCGGCCTATCGGTTGCGCGATCGTCGCGGTCGTTTGTTCGGCCGCTTCCTGAAGGTTGGCAACGCGTCCTGCGTGACCCGCTTGCCCTTGGGATCGGGCGTGGCGATATCGCCCATGCCCACCGCGGACAGCTCCTTGAGCATCAGCATCACGGTGGGAGATCGCCGAATCTCACCGGTGGCCATCGCCACTTGATAGTTGGAGGCAGCGATGTAACAGCACAGCGCGCTCACCAGCTGCAGAGCGATCACCCAGGCCTGCGCCAGCACCGGTACATCGCCGGCGACGACCAGCCAAATCATGTACAGGCTGCCCACGCTCATCAGCAGCAGCGCGGCACACAAAACAAGGGCCCGTGTCTTGGGCGCCGCCACATGGGGGCGTCCGAGCTTGGTCGCGATCCGCGCCACGGCCAGCAGATACACCGGCAGACCCGACACGGCGATCTGCAGCAGCGAGAGCGAGGTGGCTGTACCTGCCAGCCAGAGGCCGGCGATTGTCAGGACCCCCGCTAATAGCATGTCGGCTAGCGAAGGACGCAGCGCGTGCCAGAAGCGTTTCAGGGAGGCCAGATCCCCCTGCGTGGCCGCGAGCCTGACGTCCCATCCGTGCAGCGCGAGCAAGGTAAGGAAGACCGCCCCGATCACCGATCCCAGCCACGCCAGCGCGAAGTGCATCCCGCTCCAGGGCATCACGAAGGCACCGACCGTGCCCAGGCCCACGCCCAGCATGAAGATGGCCGACAGCGCGTAGATCACGTCGCGGTTCCTGACAGGACGCGTGCGTACGCCTTCACTGCGGCCACCGCGAATGCAGGTCGTCGATGACATAGCGGTGGGCATGCTGCTTTCCGCCCTGCCCCAGATGGGCGTGACCCTCGGGCAGCTCCTCGTGGGTATGTGTGATCTGTTCGGGATCACGAGAGCTCCACACCCAGCGGGCCAGCACTGCGCTCAGCAAGGCCACCATGGACAAAATCCCCAACGCTGCTGCAAATCCCAGCTTGGCGCCCAGGAAACCTGCGATCGGGTACGCCAGCAGCCAACACACGTGCGAGAGGGAAAACTGTGCGGCGAACAGGAACGGCAGATCCTCTTCGGCGCCGGAACGACGGATGAGTCGGCCACCGGGCGTTACCAGGCCCGCGTACGACATGCCCAGCAGCAGCCAGATGCCCGCCACGACCGGCCAGGCAGGCTTGCCGCCGACACTGAACCAGTACACGGTGGCCGCGCTCAGCACCACCGTCATCGCCGTGGCGGCCGAGAGCATGATGCGGCGATCGGCGATGCGATCGAGCAGGCGCGGCAGGCACAGAGCCACCAGCATCGAGCCCACGCCGAAGGCGGCCAACAGCCAGGCCACCTCCCGCTCGCCGCCTTGCAACACCGTGCGCGCGACCACGACCGTGTTGACGAACACCATCGCCCCGCCGGCGGCGGCGCAGAGATTGAGCAGCAGCAAGCCGCGCAGGCGTGGCGTGCGCAGGTAGATCTTCATGCCGCGGATGGCCCGCGCGTAGGGACCACCGGCGCTGGCGCTGCGCGTACCGACAGGGAACGTCGTCCACATCACCAGCAGCGCCGACAGCAGGAAGCCGGCCGAGGTGCCCACGAACAATCCTTGGAACGCGATTACCGTCAGCAGCGCGGCGGCCAGGGCCGGACTGAGCAGACTCTCCAGGTCGTAGGCCAGCCGCGAGAGCGACAAGGCCCGGGTGTACTTGGCCTCATCGGGCAGGATCTGCGGGATGACCGACTGGAACAGGGGCGTAAAGCACGCCGAGGCCGACTGCAGCACGGCGATCAGCACGTAGATCTGCCAGATCTCGGTGACGAACGGCAGCGCCAGTGCGACCAGGGCCCGGATCACGTCCAGCCCGATCAGCACGATCTTGCGCCGGTGCGGCGGCACCACCGCACCGGAGACCGGCGAGAGCAGCACGTACACGATCATCTTGATGGCCAGGGCCAGGCCGAGCACCTGCCCGGCCTGATCGCCGGCCAGGTCGTAGGCCAGCAAGGCCAGCGCCACGGTCGCCAAGCCCGTGCCCAGCAAGGCGATGACCTGGGCGGCAAAGAGCTTACGGAAAGTGAGGTTGGTCAGGACATCCAACATGGGAAGACCTCAGCAGTGGTGGCGGCAGTACGGGTATCGCTACAGCCTCTGACGTTCGAAATAGATGCCGGAGTAGGCATTCACTTCGTAGTCCGGCTCGAAGGGCACGCGCAGATGGCGCTCGGGTAGCTCCCAGCGATCGCGTATCTGATAGCCGCGTTCGGCCATCTGTTGCACCAGCGCGGCATCGGACTGGACCCGATACGGACACACCGCCACACCCAGGTTCTGCAAGGTGAAGAACTCGCGGGTGGCATGCAGCGGCGTGAGGTTGAACAGGACATGGCGCGGCGGCGCGATCAGCCGGTCCAGCAACTCGGGCAGGCTGTACTCCAGGTACTGCAGTGCGCCGGTACTGATCAGGACATCGCAGCCGTCGGCGACCTCAGGAATGTGGACGAAGCGCAACTGACCCGACCGATCCCGTCGCGCGGACAACAGCCGACCAGCCTGCAGCACCTTGTCCAGGTCATGGACGTTCCAGATCAGTCCGGCCGGATAGTCGATGTAGCGACCAAAGCCGTAGTAGGCCAAGCCTACGTGTCCGCCCAGATCGAAGATGCGCCTGGCGCCATCAGCAATGAGCTGATGGATCCAGTACAGCGCCGGGTAGTCGCAGGCACGCAGCCGGTTGAGCTGCTGGCGGTACATGATCGTGACCTGATCCAGGTCGTAGCTGGCGGGCAAGACCTCCGAGGACAGGCGCTCGGCATCGAGCAGCGCGTCCTCGTAGCTGCGGTAGATGCCGTAGTACAGATTGCCGTGCTCGTAGGGCTTGGAGAAATACCGTCGATACATCGGTTTGCCGACACGCCGGAGTCCGGGCAGCTCCATCACCTCGCGTGCCAGGCGAACCACGGCGTGCTTGATGCGCCCTTGGTCTGCGCTAGATTGAGCGGACATACCTCACCTCGACAGAGAAGGTGTCCCAAGGCGATCGGGAAGCCGACCGCCTGGGACGGCGAACGATCAGTTGGTCTTCTTGGCTTCCGGGGCCGGCTTCTTGGCGCCGTCGGCCTTGGCCGGCTTTTCCGGCACGCCGCACTTCTGCTTGAGCGCCTTGACTTCAGGGAAGGCGGAGTCGTCGGTGAAACGCTTGGTGTCCTTCAGATCCTCACAGGTCTTGGGGATTTCCTTCTCTTCGTCGTGCGCGCCCGGATGGGCCAGGGCCGACAGCGAGACCAGCGACAGCGCAACCAGGCCGGCAATGGACAGTGAACGAGCTTTCATCTTCAGTTCCTTCGTGATCGGCGCGTGGCCGAGGATGGGTAGGTGTCGCGAGGACCCAGGCTCGCGACGGTGGGTCGAGGCGATGCCACGACCCGCTTAAGGCGCCTGGCCGCCACGGGGTTACATCACGCGCTTGATCTGGGCGTAGTCGCCGGCCGTACGCAGGGTGATCGTCACCGTGGCCTCGCTGCGGTTACGCCAGAACCAGCCGTGGCTGCCGTTGAAGGCCGCTTCCAGCACGCCTTCGTCGGCGGCCACGCCGCGTCCTTTTTCGTAGCTGGTGGATTCGCCGCCGGTACCGCCATCGCCATGGGTGTCGAAGTTCACGACACCGCCCTGCGCGGTCCAGGTGAAGTTCGCCTTTTGACCGGCTGTCATCGCCAACTTGACCTCCGCGCCTTCTCCTGGCGCCAGAACGACCTGCATCTGATCGCGCCATTGCGTGGTGTCCACGGCCGGTGCTGCCGCCGCTGCCGGTGCTGCGGGGCTGGCGGATGAGGCGGCCGATGAGATCGGCGCGCCTGCCGCGGCCGCGGCCGCATCACGTGCGGCATCGGCGGCGGCTTCTTCAGCCAACTGACCCTTGATCTCACCCATCTCGGTTAGCCCGAGCATGCGGCCGACACCGGTGGGGTCGATGGCGTACTCGGACGGCAGCACGACGGTGACCAACAGGACGACGGCCACGATGAAGGCGATGATGGTCGAGCGCAGCAACTGGCGCGAGGACGGCAGATCGGTGTTGAGAGGCTTGCTGTTGTACATGGTGTGTTCTCGCAATGTCTTGAATTAGGAAACGAAGTAGCCAGTGAGCTGCATGCCGATCAGGATGAAACCGGCGCACATCATCGCGACGTTGGCGGTATAGGCGTGCTTCCAGAAGCCGCGCGAGCGGCGCCAGTAGCCCATCACAATCAGGATTGCGCCCAAGGCCAGCAGCTGGCCGATTTCCACGCCGACGTTGAAGGCCAACAGGTTGGGCACCAGACCATCGGGAGAGATGTCGTACTCGATGATCTTGGTCGACAGGCCAAAGCCGTGGAACAGACCGAAGATCAACGTGGCCGCCTTGGTGTTGGGTTGAAAACCCAGCCAGCGTTGGTAGGCGCCCATGTTGTCCAGCGCCTTGTAGACCACCGACAGGCCGATGATCGCGTCGATCAGGAAGCTGTTGATGCCCACGTTGAAGTACACGCCCAACAGCATCGTGGTGGAGTGACCCACCGCGAACAGCGTGACGTACAAGGCGATCTGCTTCATGCGGTACAGGAAGAAGATCACGCCCAGCAGGAACAGGATGTGGTCGTACCCGGTGGCCATGTGCTTGGCGCCCAGGTAGGCAAACGACAGCAGGTGCACCCCGCTGATTTCCTGGATGTAGCCCTTATCACCTTCGGCTACGGCATGGGCCAGCGCGCCGTTGGCGGTGAACAACAACAGCAGCAGGCCCGCCAACAGAACCAGCGTGCGCGTGGTGGAGGCGGAGATCATGCCGCCCCATCCGGAGGGTTTGTAGAGAAGTGAGTTCATTCGCATCTATAGGTATGTGGAAGGGATCAGGAGGGGGTGGAGCGCACGCGCGCCCCACCCCACTGGATTACGGGGCGCTCGGAACGTGCTCGACTTTCGGCGGCGCCTCGGCGCGCGGCTCTTCCTTGCGATGGACCATGCGGTACAACGCCGGCAGGACCAGCAAGGTGAGCAAGGTGGAGGAGATGATGCCGCCGATGACCACCGTGGCCAGCGGACGCTGCACCTCGGCACCGGTGCCGACGTTGAGCGCCATCGGCACGAAGCCCAGGCTGGCCACCAGCGCAGTCATCAACACCGGCCGCAGGCGCGTCAACGCTCCTTCGACCACCGCCTCGTGCAAGGACTTGCCGTCCTCACGCAACTTGCGGATGAAGGTGATCATCACCAGGCCGTTGAGCACCGCCACACCGGACAGGGCGATAAAGCCCACGCCTGCCGAGATGGAGAACGGGATGCCGCGTAGCACCAATGCCATCACACCGCCGGTCAGCGCCAGTGGCACACCGCTGAAGACGATCGCCGAGTCCTTGGCCGATCCAAAGGCCATGAACAGCAGGCCGAAGATCATGACCAGCACCACGGGTACCACGACCGTCAAACGCTCACTGGCCGAGATCAACTGCTCGAACGTACCGCCGTACTCGATCCAATAACCGTCAGGCAGCTCCACTTCGCTGGCTACCTTGCCGCGCAGCTCTTCGACAAAGGAGCCCAGATCGCGACCCCGCACATTGGAGGTGATCACTACGCGGCGCTTGCCGTTCTCGCGACTGACCTGGTTGGGCCCCAGCTCAATGGCGATCTTGGCTACCGCACCCAACGGGACCGAGGATGGCAACGCCATGCCTTGAGTACTGGCATCACGCTGTGCCGGCACCATGATCGGCAGTGCAGCGAGCACCTTCAGATCCTGGCGCTTGCCTTCGGGCAGTCGCACGACGATGTCAAAGCGTCGATCACCCTGGAACAGCTGGCCCGCGTTGGCGCCGCCCAGGGCGGCAGCCACCGTGTCCTGGATGTCGGCCACGGCCAAGCCGTAGCGCGCCAAGGCGGCACGGTCCGGGTCGATGACCAACAGCGGCAGGCCGGTGACCTGCTCCAGCTTCACGTCGGCATTGCCTTCGATTCGACTGGCCACGTCTTCGACCTGCGAGCCCAGGGCTTCCAGCTGCGCCATGTCATCGCCGAAGACCTTGACCGCCACTTCCGCGCGCACGCCGGCGATGAGCTCGTTCATGCGCATCTGCACCGGCTGGGTGAACTCATAGTTGTTGCCGGGGATGGCGCGAACGGCCTTCTCCAGCTCGGCTACCAGCTCGGCCTTGGGCTTGCGCGGATTGGGCCACTCATCCCGATCCTTGAGCATGATGAAGGTGTCGGCCACCGAGGGTGGCATCGGATCGGTGGCCACCTCGGCCGTACCGAGCTTGGCCACGACCTTGTCGACCTCCGGGAAGGCCTTGATGACCGTCTCCAACTGCTCCTGCATGCCCACGGCCTGGGTCAGGCTGGTGCCGGGAATGCGCAAGGCGTGCAAGGCGATATCACCCTCGTCCAGGTTCGGAATGAACTCCGTGCCCAGTCGCGTGGCCAGCACACCGCACAGCACCACCAACACTGCTGCCGCCGAGACCACCGCCACCCGCATAGCCAATGCCTTTTCCAGCAATGGGCCGTACAGGCGCGACATACCGCGCATGATCTTGGTTTCCTTCTCCTCGACCTTGCCGGTGACGAACTGGGCCACCGCGGCCGGAACGAAGGTCAGCGACAAGGCCATCGCCGCGGTCAGCGCCATCACCACGGTAATCGCCATCGGGTGGAACGTCTTACCTTCCACACCGGTCAGGGCGAAGATCGGCAGATACACCGCCGCGATGATGAACAAGCCGAACAGGCTGGGCTTGATGACCTCGGCACTGGCCACGGCGGCCAGATCGAATCGCTCCTCACGGGTGAGCAGACGGCCCAACTGGTGCTGCCGTTCGCCGAAGCGACGCAGGCAGTTCTCCACGATGATCACCGCACCGTCCACGATCAGACCGAAGTCCAGTGCACCCAGGCTCATCAGGTTGGCCGAGACCCGGTTCTGCACCATGCCGGTGATGGTCAGCAGCATCGCCACCGGAATGACCGCCGCGGTGATCAGCGCCGCGCGGATATTGCCCAACAGCAGGAACAGCACCGCGATGACCAGCAGCGCGCCCTCGAGCAGGTTCTTCTGCACGGTGGCGATACTGCGATCGACCAGGTTGGTGCGATCGTAGATCGCCTTGGCAGTCACGCCCTTGGGCAGGCCGGCTTCGATCTGCTTGAGCTTCTCGCCAGCGCGCTGGGCCACTTCGCGACTGTTCTCGCCTACCAGCATGAATACCGTACCCAGCACGACCTCATGGCCGTCCTTGGTCGCCGCACCGGTGCGCAGTTCCGAGCCGATATGCACATCGGCCACGTCCTGCACCTTGAGCGGCAGTCCTTCGCGGGTCGCCACCACCACCTGACGCAGGCCGGCCTCATCGCCGATCTGACCGGGGATGCGGATCAGGTTCTGCTCACCGCCCCGCTCGATATAGCCGGCGCCGGTACTGGCGTTGTTGCGCTCCACCGCCGTGAGCAGGTCATCGATACTCAAATCGAAGGCCAGCAACTTGGCAGGATCCGGCGTGATGTGGAACTGCTGGACATTGCCGCCGATGGTGTTGACCTCGGTGACGCCTTTCAGATTACGCAGCTGCGGGCGAATGACCCAGTCCTGCAACGTACGTAGATCGGTCGATGTCCACTCGGTGCCATCGGGCTTCCTGGCGCCGGCATCGGCCTCGACCGTGTACATGAAGATCTCACCCAGACCGGTGGCGACCGGACCGAGCGTGGGCTTCACGTCAGCGGGTAATTGCGAGGCGGCTTGTTGGAGCCGTTCGCTGACCTGCTGTCGGGCGAAGTAGATGTTGGTACCGTCTTCGAACACCACCGTGACCTGGGACAGGCCATAGCGGGAAATCGAGCGGGTGTATTGCATGCCGGCCATGCCGGCCAAGGCGGTCTCAACGGGAAACGTTACCCGTTGCTCGGCTTCAAGCGGTGAGTAGCCGGGCGCCTCGCTGTTGACCTGGACCTGCACATTGGTGATGTCAGGCACGGCGTCGATGGGCAGACGCCCATAGTTCCAGACGCCCAGCGCACTGACGGCTAACACCAACAGCAGGACCAGCCAGCGATGCGCGATCGCGGCTCTTATGACGCGTTCTAGCATTGTCCTGTCCTCAGTGGTCGTGGCTGGCGCCAGACTTGTCGACGTCCGCCTTGATCAGAAAGCTCTGCTCACTGACGTAGGGCGTGTTGGGTTTCAGACCCCCAAGCACTTCGACAAACTCACCATCGCGTGCGCCCAGTTCGAGCATGCGCACCTCGTAGGTCTCCCCTACCTGGGCAAAGACCACGGTGAAATCGCGAAAGCGTTGAAGGCCCGACTCTTTGACCGCCAGCGGGACCTCGCGCGAGGCCACCGTCACCTCTGCCGAGACCGCCATGCCCGGGCGCCAGCGCCCTTCGGCGTTGGGCAGGGTCACGCGTGCCACCACCGTCTGGCCGGTGGCCAGCGGCAGCAGCGTCTCGATCGTGCCTTCGGCACTGGTACCGCCCGTGGCCGAGGAGACCTTGACCTGCTGGCCGGGCGTGATCTTTTCCGCATCCGGACCAATGGCGCGCAAGTCGACCCACACATCCGACATGTTGGCGATCTCCACCAGCGTGTTGGTATCGGCCACATCGCCCACGTTGGTCGGGCGTTGCAACACAATGCCATCGAAGGGCGCGGTGACGGCGTAGGTGCGCATGCTGTCGTTGCCCTCGACCGTGACCAGCGTCTGGCCACGCTTGACGCGATCGCCCTGCTGGACCTGGACCGAGCGCACGATGCCGGGGAAGCGTGCCTTGACCTGCGCGCGCCGGTTGTCATCCACGGCCACATTGCCCATCACCTGGATGGTCTCGCGGATCACCACCGGTCCGGCGTTCTCGACGACCACGCCGCCGTCTTTGGCGGCTTGGGCCGGGATCGTCGTGCGGCCTTCATAGGAGTCGTAAGTCCAAGTATGGGTTTTCCCCGCGTACTGGGCTTTGACTTCCACATCGAAGGAATGCGGCTCGGTCACCTGGCCGCTGCCGGTCAGGTACTGGTCTTCAGGCGTGAAGGTGAAGATATTGGTTTCCCCGTCCAATCGCTTGAGCGTCACGGTGGGAACCACTTCGCTTGGCTTGATCAGCTTTCCATCTTTGTAGGCATACAAACGATACTGAGGTGGAACGTTAGTTTCGAAGATCGTGACTTCGATGGCGAAATCCCCATCACGCAGCATGCGGCCGCGATTGGGACCGCGCTCGTAGTCGCCGCTGGCCGGGGCCGCTTCAGCGGCGGCTTCACCGGCCTTGGATGCCGGTTCACCGCCGCACGCCACCAACAGCAAAGGCAACAGCAAGAGAGTGAGATGACGACTCATGGAAAGGTGTCCTGGGTGGTTGCGGTGAGCCGATCGAGCTCCACCAGCAAGGTGTGATAGCGCGCATAGGCCTCGACGAGGCGCTCGCGCAGTTCAAAGAGCGTGGTCTGCGCCTGGGAGAGCGAGAGAAATGAGAACCGCCCTGCTTCGAAGCCGCGCCGGGTAAAGGCCAGGGCTTGCTCGGCTTTGGGCACCACACGTCCGCGCAACGACTCCACCTCGGTGCGTGCATGGCCCAGTTCCTGGTACTTCTCAAAGACCAGTTGATGGCGCTCGAACTGCTCGGCTTTTCGGCGCGCTTCGATGGCCGCCAGTTGCGCGTCGGCTTCGGCGATGGAGTACCCCGCCCGCGTGCGGCTGCCCAACGGTACGGACACCGACATCACCAGACCTTGATCACTGGGCCCTTCCAGACGACGCACGCCGACGTTGAAGTTCAGATCGGGTTTGCGAGCCGCCTCAGCGATACGACGACGGGCTTCGGCCAGGCGAGCCTCACGCGAGAAGGCTTGCTGATCGATCGTGTTCGGCAAGCGCGCCAGCAGCGTGTCCAGCGGTTCGACCTCGGGCAGATCGGTCAGATCAGCAGCCACCGTGTCGAAGTCCGGGATCGTGTCGCCCCAGGTCGCGGCCAAGGTGGTGCGGGCGCTGCTGAGCTCGTGCTCGGCATGCTCACGATCCAGCTCTGCGTTGGCCACGACGATTTCAGCCGCACGCAGATCCGACTCGGGGTTGCGTGCGGCCCAGACCCAGCCTGCTACCTCGCGGCGCGTACGCTCGGCTTGGCGAACGCGTTCGTTGGCAAAGTCCAGGCGCTGCTGATCCACTGCGACTTCGATGAAGCGGGCCGCCGTGCGACTGGTCAGTTCGATACGCGTGGCGTCGGCAGCGGTTTGCTGCTGATCGATCTCGGCAGCGCCCAAGGCCTGGCGAGCGGCGCGCTTGCCGCCCAACTCGATCAGACGGCCGATCCGCAAGGTGCTTTCGGCCGAATTCACTCCGCTGAGTGAACCGGTACCGCCCACGTTCTCCAGTTCGCCGGTGACGAAGTACTGCGGGGCCAAGCCCTCGCGCTCGGCGCGGGCACGGACGGCATCGAGTTGAGCTGCTTCGGCCGCTAGGGCCGGATTTGCACCTAAGGCGCGGGAAACCGCCTCCTGCAGGCGCAGAGGTTCAGTGGCGTGTGCCCATGGCACAACACCACAGGCTCCGGCCAAGGCCAGAACCCATGCATAACACAAGTTCACGGAACATCTCCGATTGGTTGATGGACAGACGTACTCAGGCCGCGCTAACGGCGGCCGGCCCTGTCATCAGGCAATCGGAGGTCTAAACGGCGAAGAGAGTCGCTGGGGAAGCGAAGAAGCCGGCGTCCACTGCAGACGCTGAGAGGCAGCCACTTCGACGGGCGGCAGGCGGAAACTGGTGAGCAGGCCGGAGGAAGAACCCGAATCGGCCTGGTGCATCAGCAGGTGCGTGCCCGAGGCGTGGTCTTGGTCGTGATCGGCATCGAGGGCATCGCCAGGATGGCCGTGGCCGTGCTCGCTCGCGACTTCGGCCGCATGCGCGGCCCCGTGGATTTCACCCACGAAATTCAGTGCCGGCCGCACGAGAACGCCCAGCACCAGCAGCAACAGCATGCTGACGTGCAAGACACTCTTGGCGCGGGCGGAAAACCGGATCACTGCATTAGCCTACGGGGTTAAGGACGGGCCTGTCCAGCACAGACGTTCGGGAAAGCAGCACCCACCAACGGTCTGCGATCAACGGGCATAACGGGTCAGCAAGTCCATGATGGCGCCGGCTTCCTTGGCCCGCTCGGCCTCGGTTTCGGCGGTCACCACATGCTCGCTCAGATGACCGGCGAGCACTTCCATCATCAGCGCATGCATGGCGCCCTTAGCCGCGGCAATCTGGATCAGCAGATCACCGCAGTCGCCTTCGGCTTCCAGTGCGCGCTCCAATGCCGCGACCTGACCGCCGATGCGGCGAACGCGGGTGAGCAGCTTCTTTTTGTCGCGGTGGGTATGCGCCATGGAAGCGATCATATACCCTATGGGGGTATCCAGCAACCCATCCCTGCCCCGTCATGAACCTCGATGCCCTGGCCGCTACGCGGCGCCATTCCCACGCCTTCGACCAAGGCAACCCGCTCGCCGAGCGCAACACGCGTCGGGCCATGATCCTGACCCTGATCATGATGGTCGTGGAGATCACCGGAGGCTGGTGGTACAACTCGATGGCCGTGTTGGCCGATGGATGGCACATGAGCTCCCACGCGTTGGCACTGGGCCTGTCGGTCTTCGCCTACGCCTGTGCGCGCCGCTTCGCGCAGGACCGTCGCTTTGCCTTCGGCACGTGGAAGATCGAAATCCTGGGCGGTTACACCAGCGCAATCCTGCTGCTGGGTGTGGCAGGCCTGATGGCCTTCCAGTCCATCGAGCGCCTGTTCCGCCCCAGCACCATCCACTACGAGCAGGCCATTGCCATTGCCATCGTGGGCCTGGCGGTCAACCTGCTGTGCGCCTGGTGGCTGCGGGATCACCATGATCACGGGCACGGGCACGGGCACGACGATCACCATCACCATCACCATCACCATCACCATGAGCATCATGGCGATCACGGACACAGCGCCCATCACGATCTGAACCAGCGCTCGGCTTACCTGCATGTCATCGCCGATGCGGCGACCTCCGTGTTGGCGATCATCGCGCTGCTGGGTGGCATGTACTTCGGTGCGGCCTGGCTGGACCCGGTGATGGGGCTAGTGGGCGCGGCCCTGGTCTCGGTGTGGGCCTGGGGCCTGATTCGCCAGACCAGCAAGGTCTTGCTCGATGCGCAGATGGATGCTCCCGTAGTGGAAGAAATCCGCGAAGCCATCGAGCAAGGCTCGGTGCCGGCGCGTATCAGCGATCTGCACGTCTGGCAGGTAGGCCGTGGCAAGTTCGCCTGTGTGGCCGAGGTCGTGACCGAAGATCCCGTGCATCCGGATCATTTCAAGCATGCCTTGGCCATTCACGAGGAGATCGTGCACGTGACCATCGAGGCGCGGACCGCGCTCAGTGAAACGCCGCGATGAGCCGCCCCTCCCCTTGCACGGACATCTGCCAGTTCGATCGGAAGACCGACGTATGCGTGGGCTGCTTTCGCACCACCGAGGAGATCCGCAGTTGGCGCAAGTACACCGAGCACAAGCGACGCAGCATTCTGTCGCACGTGCCGCGGCGGCGGGCCAAGATCCAGGCACGTCGCGGCCAGCCGTCATAGCTTTGCGCACGAGCGCAGCGACGGCTACAGCACCTGCAGGGTAATCAGCGTCAGCACGAGGTAACGGCCCACCTTGGCCAGCGTCACCAGCAGCAGGAAGCGCCAGAGCGGCTCTTTCATGACCCCGGCGGCCAAGGTCAGCGGATCACCAATGATCGGCACCCAGCTCAGCAGCAACGACCAACTGCCATAGCGCTGGTAGCGGCGCTGGGCGCGCTCCAGGGCCGAGGCCGATACCGGAAACCAGCGACTGGTGCGAAAGCGCAGCAGTTGCTCGCCCAACCACCAGTTCACCACCGAACCGAGCACATTGCCGGCGCTTGCGACAAGCAATAGTGCCCACACCGGATAGCCGGCGACCAGCAAACTCACCAGCACGGCTTCGGACTGTGCCGGCACTAGCGTGGCGGCCAAGAACGCAGCCAAGAATAAACCCAAGTAGATCATCAGGTCAGCAATCGATGGGCCTGGGAATACAGTCTCTGTTGACTGACAGCATAGCCCACGATCAGTGGCGCCCGAGAGTGGCATGTTCTGACTTTTTGTAGGAGTTCTCTCAGCTACGAGTGCGGTGTTGTCCGACTTGAACGTGACAACCGATGCAGGTGAGTCTGGCCTTGCCCAGCGCAGCACCGTTTCGGTCGCTCAGTTGCGTCATGCACCCCGTGAGCAAGGGTGACGGGTACTGATGTTCTGTCGCATTTGTCTGCTTGCGATCTGAATTCACGCATTTATGTTGCAATGAGCTTGCTAGAGGACTTCTCTTCGCTCTAACGGCTCTACTCCTGCGCGGGCCGCAAGCTACCGCCTACTGGCACATTCGCGGCTAAGCAGGCACTAGATGGCGATCATGCGTTCATGTAGGTGTCTGGCCTACCACACATCACTAACATCAGCGAACTAGCGTGCTGCGTGCTGAGCAGGCGGCGGGCTCCAGCAACTACTTCCGACGTCGCATGGAGGAACTAACGATGGGCCGATTCACTACGGTACTAGTTGGTCTACTCGCAGTCTTGGCCGCTAGTACGTCATTACACGCACAGAATGCCAGTGTCGAATCCACGCATGTCAACGGCGCCGCACAACAGCAGGAGATGCTGCAACAGGACGTGGCCTTGCAATTGGCCTCGATCAAATCGCGCCAGGATCTCGAGCAATATCTACGCAACTCGGGAAGCGCTTCGCCACTGGCCGCGCTCTCGGAATCGGGCAAGCGTCGCTTCATCGCCAGTCTGAAGTTCAATGAAAGCGGCATCACGAGCTTCAGTTACGGCGACCTGCAGACTGAACTCAACGCCTCGCAGATCTATCAGGTGATGAGCCTGTTTGGTGCCCAGCACACCGTGGCCATGATGCGGAATGTGCGCATCCAGAACGCAGTCGATGAGCAAATCATGCGTCCATTGGGCGGCCCGCCAGGTCCCGTGTGCCCTTCTCAGCCTTGTGACTACGAAGGCTACGAGTGCGCCAAGAAGGCGACCTGTTCCTACAACATCAACACGATCTGCATGAGAAATTGCTAGTCTTTCGGCTACCGGATGCTCAGGAAGATCCATGCACAGGATCCAGCAGCAGTTCTGCGCACTGTTTCTCATCGGCATCGGCGCCTTGAGCGCTTGGCCGGCCAACACCTTGGCTGGCCAAACGCTTGATGGGCGCTACGACCGCTTCATGGAGGTCCACGAGCAGACCCGCGGCCAGTCCACGGCCGAGCGTGCGACGGCGATGTCGGCCGCCTTCGACAATGGCTTCGCCGCCGCGCTGGCGCGTGATCCCGGAAGGCGGTTTTGCCGCCGGCCTTGGCCTTAGCTTTGCCCTTGGGCGCAAAGTTGCGCATGGCTCCGGGGAACGCGTGCTCGAGCTCTTCGAACCGCTGACCTTCCAGATCCCGCCCAGATCGCGTCAACGCCACGATACCTGGCCGCCACTTGGCCGGTGGGGGCATGCCCAACGCCTGCATGGTGGGGTGCGCATGCAGGGGCGCGTAGATGGACAGGTACAACTGGCGTCGACAGTTGGTGCGCAGAAACTGGGAAATGACGCCCTTGGATAGGCGAAGCACTGTGCGTGCGGACATTGCCGATCAACTCAGCAAAGCACGTAAAGGCCGTGTTGGCTAAAGCCTCCCGCACCTGGGGCAACGCGCACGCCGCCAGTTTCCCGGACAAACGCTCAGCGACGCTTCGGTCCATGGGACCACTGATCGGGATCCGAACAATCTCCTCCAGTGCCTCGCTCTGACCGCGACGAGCTTGCGACTGCCCTGCAGGCTCCAGCCCAACGACAGACACTGAAGGGGTCAGTTGCTCGAACACGCCTACCCGGTCCAGGTACGCGCCCAGACCCCAGGTAGCCAGATCGTGCAACTCGACAGGTAGCCCCTGATCGCCGAGTGCGTCGAGATAGGCACGCAGGCGTACACACGCAGCGATCGTCAGCTTCGTTTCTTGGCCGAAATGTAGCGCCAGCCCCTGCCCGCCGCGCACTACTTGGGACAGCCGCCCGTCCAGTTGTCCGGCGTCATACCATCCACTGTTCAAGAAGACCTTTTGCAAAGCGCTACCCGGTCCTTCGGAAACACTGCCGAGTAGTGTGGCATGTCCGGAGCACAAGGTCCGACGGTCAAGCACCCAGCGATTGTTTCCCGCAGCAAGCCATAAACTACGTGTATTTCCTTCGCTCGGACGCACATGCAGTACGCCCTCGTTGACGGCCGCCGCCAGGAGCCCTCGCCCGGCGCTCCCGGCGTGTGCGAAACCTGCGGCTCCGCCATGGTCGCCAAGTGCGGCCCGCGGCTAATGCACCACTGGGCGCACGCCAGCCGACGTGACTGCGATCCGTGGTGGGAGAACGAGACTCCTTGGCACCGTGCCTGGAAGGCGCTCTTCCCTGAGTCGTGCCGCGAGATCAGCCATGTCGCGCCCAACGGCGAAATTCATCGCGCGGACATCAAGACGCCTGCCGGAATCGTGATCGAAGTTCAACACTCGTCGATGACGGATGGAGAGCGTCTTTCACGTGAGCGCTTCTATGGAAATCTGGTTTGGGTGATCAACGGCAGTACGTTCGTGGATAACTTCCAGATCCACCACATGCTGCCCGACCCAACTTCAGACATTGCCCAGGACCTGATCTGGTATCCCGCTGCGCCGCGCATGGAAGGTGCAAACCGGGGAATCTTCCTGCGCCTGTCTGAGTGCCTGAAACAAAACCCGCTGGCCACCAAGAAAGCGCCAGGCGGAGGATTCATACACCCCCTACGCGACATCGAGAGAGAAGTTTCTCAGGTCTACCGTGGCCATCACCAGTACGTATGGATCCGACCGCGACGCACCTGGCTAGATGCGACCTGCCCCGTCTACATAGATTTCGGCCAAGACTGGCTCGCACGGCTGGACATCTACGACGAAACAGGGCTGCCTTGCATCTATCGCGTAAGAAAGCGCACGTTTCTGCACGACGCTATGGTCGAAACAGAAGCTCGTTCGATAGCAACCCGCTCCAGTCCGATTGACGAGAACACACAGAGCGCTTCTTGATGCGTCCTATGAAAAACACAACGCGCACCGAACGAGAGATCTTTGCTGACTTAGAGGCGCTTTGCCTACAGCCCGGCTTTGTCCATGCGCTGGCCTACCTTTGCTTCAGAGACAACATGATTCTGTATGAGAAGGATGTCACGGTCGATGACCTGCGTGAGGTTTCTGGTCCCGACAGATTGATGCGGACTGAGCTCACCACCTTGCACGGCCTGATGGTCAAGGCACCCATTGATTGGACGTTGCCATCACGGGAACTTCAGCAGCGGTACGTAGACCACGCTGAAAGCCTACTCCTGGAGCTACATCATGTGCTATCGGCTGCCTTTGATATCGGCGAGGTAGCCGAAGCACTCAAGCAAGGAAAGGACGTCAATCCCTTCGATTCGGGTGCCGTCATGCGAGAGCCCATCTTCTACGCAGCCGAGTCGGCGTACGACTTTCAGTACTTGGATTTAGCAGTCCGGCGCTATGAGGCCGACAACGATTGGCTCCAGCGAAACCGCGGCTTCACGATCGGTCAGGCCTGCCAGGTGGCCGATAGCATCAGCCTCCAGTGCCAGGTGCGCTTTGAGTCCTTGCGTGAGGAAATGCGCGATCGCCCGGCCGACCAGTGGACCATGGTGCCCGGCTTTTCCTTCACAGCTTCGGACATCGCGGCGCACTGCGGCCTAGACACAGGCTTGGTCGAGCGGGTCCTAGACGCGTTCACACTTCCCGATAGCGCAAACAATGCCTCCTTTTCAAGCCTACAGGACTTCAATCACGTCACAGCAACGCCTTTGATTCGACAGCCCGATGGCCAGTACATGTCACTGCAAAACTACGCGCTTGCAGAGGCAATATACGATTCACCATTTCATTGGATGCTGACAGACAAGTCCTACCGCGCACAGCAGGACAAGAACCGCGGAGCATTCACCGAGAACTTTGTAGCCGAGCGCCTTGCAAGCGTATTCGGAGCAGAGAACGTCTTTCTCAACGTTGATCTTTGGGAAGCCAAAGGCAAGAAGGCTGGCGAGATCGACGTACTGGTGCTGTGGGCTGACAGAGCCATCATCGTCCAGGCCAAGTCAAAGAGACTGACCATCGAAGCCCGCAAGGGGAATGACCAAGTCATCCGAGACGACTTTCAGAAGGGCGTTCAGGATGCTTATGACCAAGGCTTGCTATGCGCGGAGTGCTTGGGAGACGCGAAGTATCAAGTCACGCTATCGGATGGGTCAGAAGTCGTACTACCCCCTCAGATTAACGAGATCTTCGTTTTCTGTGTCGTCAGTGACCACTACCCCGCTCTTACCTTCCAATCTCGTCAGTTCCTGAAAACGCGCGATGTACCGCGCGTGCGCGCTGCGTTCATCACCGACGTATTTCTCATTGATGTACTGACAGAGCTACTCACCAGTCCCTTGCATTTGCTGAGCTACATCGCCCGCCGGACGCGGTACGGAGATCGACTGATGGCTGCTCAGGAGATGACCATCCTGGGCTATCACCTTCGGCACAACCTCTGGTTTGATGACGAGCAGAAACTGGTGCACATGGATGAGGGGTTCTCGCTCGGCATTGACATCGCTATGGCCGCGCGACGACGCGCACTACCTGGCGCCGCGACGCCACCAGGGCTACTGACCCACCATGAAGGAACGACGCTAAGCCGCATCTTGCAAGAGATTCAAGTCAGACCTGAGCCTGCGGTTCTTGATCAGGGATTCCAACTGTTGGAGTTAGATGGCCCAACGCGGGACGATCTCAACCGGCTGATTGACGGGCAGGCGCAGCAGGCCGCCCGTGATGGCAAGCCGCACAGCCTCGCGCTCATGTTCGCGGATAAGAGTGGACTCACGGTGCTGATCAGTGCGGAAAATGACCTAGAGGCGTCTCAGAGGCTGGCCGTGCTGACGACGCGCCGAAAATACCTGCAGAAGGCCGACCTATGGTTCGGCCTGTGCCTGGCCCCAGACCAGGCCCGGCTAAGATTCGGCATGCGACTGGCAGAACCTTGGCATCAGGATGATCAACTCGATGCCGCTGTGGCCCGAGAGGAACAGGTCCCGCCAGTGTCACGGAATGCCGCCATGAGGCAAGTGCTTCGAGGCGGAGAAGGCAACCAAAAAATCGGTCGAAATGATCCTTGCCCATGCGGTAGCGGACGAAAGTGGAAGAAGTGCTGCGGCCCATGAATTCCGAGTAGTCGCTGGCGCCGTGCGCCCTATCGCAACTTCTTCTTTCCGCCTTTCGGGTTAGCAGGAGCGCCTCGTCGAGATAGCTCCGCCCGCAGCGCAGCGTTCTCCGCCTTGGCTACTGCGAGCTCTGATTCGGCTTCTTCCAAGCTCGTTCGCAGCTCATGTGTGTGGTCTTTATGCGTACTGGCATGGACTGCTCGCTGATAGGCCACTTGAGAGGACAAGCTCCTGTGCCCCAGCCTATGAGCGGTGCCGTGCATGACATCCTCCATCGCGGTCGAGTAGCCGCCCGCGCGCCGCGAGGAAAGATCGTCGCGCGTGGAATCCTCTGCATACTTGCGACGAAACGAGTGAACGCCCGCGCCGCGACCGGCCTCAACCCCAATTTTCCTGAAAGCAGAGCCAATCATCTGCGTTATCGTCTTGTTGCCCAGGGGCGTGCCGGTTTTCCCACTCACGAAGAGTCGACCCTTCGCTTCTTTCTCACTCCATCCCCCCTGAATCAGCCAGCGCTCTCGCCATTGAATGAATCGTGAGATGCGTAGAGCAAGCGTTAGAGGAACGCCAAATGAGTCAGAGTGTCCGCCTTTCTGAATCGCGGGTCGGATCGGAACGCCATCGCCAGGCATTTTCTCATTCGGATGCGTTGGAAAGTCACCGCTCTCCAGAAACGTCATTGTGCCGGCACGCCAACCTACACGTGATGCGAGCTCAAGAATGATGAGGTTTCGCTCAGCGATGAAAGGGTCGTTTGCCTCGGACAGGACTTCCGCGACCTTCCTTTTGTCTTGGCCGCTCGCAAAGTACTGAGCACCCGATCGATTCCCCAATCTCCCGAACAGCAGCGGATAGGCATTCTTGTCCAGACCACTTTTCCGTTTACTGTTAGCCGAGGGCATGTTGAGTGTCGATTTGATCGGCGCGTCTTCGCCGGGCCCAAGAATCGTTCCGCATCGCTCCGTCCGCTCTGCCCAAGCGTAGTAGCGGTAGATCCACTTGAGCTGGATATTGACCGTTCGCTTTGCTGCGTTCTCATTCCCCTTGCCACGCACCGATGCTTTCACCCGCTTAAGCGCAAGATCTTTGAATCCCCGTAGCTTGGCATTGTCGGCATCCTTCCAACTGGCGCTTGTGCCGTCCAGAAATCGCAGCCACGCCAGCAACGCGTATGACACTGCTTGCACCTTGGATGTGTACGCTTGGCTCGATCCACTCTTGGCCTCGGTCTCGGCGACATAGCACACGTAGTCATGAAACTCGTCCATGAGACGTAGCTTCGCGTTGTAGAAGACTGGCAAACGCTCAGTGCCGACTCCTACCCACTCCACCAAAGCTTCAGTCCTCGTCACCGAGCATCTCCATGATCTCCATGACAGTGGACATACCTACTTGGCGATTCATCAGAAGGCTACCGGCGCTGCCATGCTGGCGAGCACCGGCGTCTGAGACATCCCCAATGCCGCGTATTCTCATGTCGTGTTCGGCAAGAACGAATCCATCGTTGGTATCAACCAGCGCCTGTAGCCTTACATCTGCATCTAAACCCACCGCGCGGGGCAGGTACAAGTAGCAGTGACCCTCTCCCCCCTCCCGTGCCAAGCGCCCACGCAACTGGTGTAGCTGCGACAGACCAAAGCGTTCTGCATGGACGATAACGACGCCTCGCAGATTGGCAATGTTCAAGCCCACCTCAACCACGGTTGTGGCGACTAAGATGCGGGCAGCGCCCGTTGCCATGTCTTCGAAAGCCTGGTGTACATCCGCCTCACCCGAGGCCCCATGCAGGGCGCGCACTAATCCAGGGAACATGGTGCTCCACTTATGTGCCACGCGCGCCACCGATGGAAGGTCAGGCCCTTCATCGTCCTCCCCCTCCTCCCTCCGAGGACACACGATCAGAACTCGAGCGCCTGCATTCAGCAGGCTCCTGAGATGCTCAACCATGTCCGATGTGCCGTTTCGATGCACAATCTGGGTACGGATGTCTTGCGGACTGTGGCGTTCCGTCAATCGCAGCACATCCAACTTCCCGTACAGCAGCATGGCCTGTGTGCGAGGAATAGGAGTGGCGCTGATCTCGACAACATGCGTTCCATCCTTTACCAAGGCACGTCGCTGCTCCACCGAGAAGCGATGCTGCTCATCGATGACGCACACATCCAAGTGGCCAATGTCACGAAACAGTAGGGCCGTTGTTCCGACGAGCCAACGCGCGTTCGTCATCGCTCGATCATTCGTCTTCCCGGTAACCAGGGCGGCATCGAACTCAGGAAATAGACGACAGATCTCCTGATGAGCCTGCACAGCCAGTCGTTCGTTGGGCAGGAGAACGGCCGCGCGTGCAGCCGAACGGACAGCGGAGGCAACCGCCATTTGGTAGACGATCGACTTCCCCATGCCGACATCGGCATTGATTAAGGTAGAGGACGCCTCTGTCCCACCAAAGCGCTCTGTCAGGCGATCGACCGCCCTAGCCTGCTCGTGCGTGAGGACAAAAGGCGCACGCGATGCGAGATCCTGCCAAGGCGAGAGGGCCAGCGGCTTTCTCACCGCGACTGGACACTGCTTGGCTGCCCTAAGATCCCCCACCGTGATGAGCGCTGACAAACGCTCAAGGTGCCATTGCGCGCGCTCTCCCACGTCCGGCGACGAAGGGAAGTGGGCTCTAACCAGCAAGTCCTCTAGGGTTCCTTCGGGCCTTCCCAGCAGTCTTCTCAGTTGCCCGTCGCTCACAAAGGCTCGTGCCCTTGCTCGGAGTTCTGCAGCACACAGGGGGATGGTAGACGGCAGTAGAGCTGCCATGACTCGACGGGCCATGGCCAGGGACAGCACCCGCGCCTTGCCTGGGTAGTGGGGCACTACCGCACCAATCAGACTCTGATCCAGCAATGTCGGATTGTTCAAATAGACATGCGCGCCCACCTGGGTAAGCGTACCCGCGAGTGCGATCGGCCCCTCGGACTCTTCGAGTGTCTTCTGCAGCGTTCGCGCATCGCCGAAGACCGAGAAACGTAGCTGCATCCCCTCCTCATCAAGGAGTGCCCCTTGCGCTTGCGGGCTGCGCTTGCCTCCCCAGCGCCCTGCACCCCACTTCGTACGCATGTTGCCTGCGTAACGTCCCACAACTACAACTTCCTGTCCCTGGCCGGTAAGGCCAAAGAAGCGCTCAATGGGTACTCGCGCATCTAGATAGCGCGACGGAAGGTAGAGCGGTACCTGCCACCGCTCCACCAGGCCCGTGGACTGGAGCTTTTTAAAGCCCTTCGCGGGCTCTATACCCGCACCCAGAGCCACAGCAAGTGCCAGGCCAGGAGCGAGGTCATGATGGTGATACATGGCGGTGATTTGCTGTCTCTGTTCTGGCGGCATCATCTATCGAACCGACTTGAGGCTCGTCGTCTTACGCAAGGTCTTAGTTAGCGCTGCGATTTGCTCATGTGCCTGAGCCAGTTCGCGCTCTTTCTCCCTTAGCAGCCCCAAGGTTCCCTGGTGCGCCCTCTTCTCGGCACCGAGATCTCTCCGGGCCGTGCGGACTTCGGCTCTTGCCTGACGATACCCCAGTAGTGCTCCGGCGCGCTTAGCGCGCTCGACCTCCGCCTTCTCCTTTGCATCTTCCACAGCAAGCTCAGGATTCAAGGCTCTCCGACAAGCTTCGGCTGTGACCTCCAACTGGCGAAGCAACTGGTTGATAGCCAGATGCAGCGAGGCATTAGATTTGAGCGTTTGGAACGCCGTCTTGCGAAGAAGCGGTTCGGACTCACGGACCGCCGCAGAGTTCTGACTACCATCCCAGGCACTGAAGCTCCGAAGACTGGTCGGATACCACTCAAGCTGTTTTGGATGCTCCGAGCCGACGCACACGGGAACTCCATCACGCGCCCAGCGCGTCATGAGATCCTTCTTTGCACTCATGGCAAGATCTGCCTGAGCACGCAAGCGACGTGAAACATGCTGATCAGAGACACTCATTCCGGCACCTTCTTTCCTGGTGGCTTGGTCAGTGGGCATCGCTGACGTTGGATAAGCGACAGTTCCAACTCTACAAGCTCTCGAGAGCACGAGGCGGTGGCGCGAAGAACTTGCGCTTCTCGCGGGTCGGTTGCCAGAGCTGCCTGCTCATCCAGGCGCTTGGCATCCTGCTCCACGTTCAGCAAAAAGGAGCTCGATGTACTGTGAAATACACAGGCGCCGCAGATATCCACTCCTGCCAGCTCCCTACGAATTGTCCCCTCCTTGCTACAACGCCCTCTCAAGCCGACCCGCGCGCCAGATTCTTCCGCCCAACAGACCCCATGAGACATCGGGGTTGGCGCGTACCCCCTGCTCTTAAACTGCTTTCGGATTTCGCTTTTCAGGGTCGCTGGGTCGCGATCAGGAAACTCGACGTGCCGCCAGATGCGCTGAATCCAACGATGTACACGCCTCGTCATTGGCCCCCCGGCACCGTCGGAAGTTAGCATCGCATCCAACTGCGCATCCGCGTAGTGGCGCTGGGCTTCTGACATCTCTTGCTCTGGGAAACAATCCGCTCTGTGCCGATGTAGTGCCTCAATTCGATCTGCCTTGTCTCGCATGGCTGGGTCGGTGATGTAGACCCTGGTCGTTTCGAGATCAAAGTGTGCAAGGAACTCCGACAAGGCCTGCAACTTGGGGTGTTCCCATCGATAGAAGTACACCAGCGCAAAGAAACGTCGGAACATGTGAGTCTTGCGTTCAGAATCAGCAACTCCCGCCAGCGAATACAGTTCCCCGCTGTGTTCGTCAAAGGAAAAACCAAACATGGCGCTCGCATCCCCGAGAAGCGCCGCGCTGCCGGGGAAGGAGAACAGCTTCTGGGCACGCCTATCCTGATCCGAGGTTCCGACCTCCTCGCCGGGAAGAGCGGCGGCCCTCAATCTTGTCAGCACGTCCACTGCATGCACCGTCAGCGCTGATGCCGGCATCTTCATCCAGGCATTCCAGGTCTTCTCGATGTAGATGTCCAGGGCATATGCATCGATATCGGGATCAATCTTCTCAAGGCACGCCGCGTAGATGCCCCATGGCCGACTCCCCTCTCCGACTACCTCATTCTTTCTTCTTGCTTGCGTAATGGCAATCAGGACGAAAGCCGCCGTCAAGAGATTCTTCACCAGCAGGGAGATGCTCTCACCGGTTGCAGTGGTGAACGAGGCCACTTCATAGGGAAAGTCCACACGCGACTTTAGCTCTGCGTATCGTTCACGTATCGCTGCATTCACGCGCGTGCTGACGTTCGCCTCGCCTTTGTACTCAGATGCTGTCCCAACAAGCGTCTCTCGCCAGAACGCCACGAGCTCGATAACTGCATCAGCCTTGTTGTAAAGCCACTCAAGCGACTCCGCTAGCAACTTAGCAGCATCCTCCACCGTCAAGTTGGCGGTCCGCCCATCCGGAATCCCGTTGGCAAGGCGCGCATGAAGCCGGGCGTTAGCGAAGGGTTCAAAGCTCAGCCTGTCAAGCGTCGCGGGAAGAATGCAAAGTCCATTCAGTGCACCGAAGCAGTTCTTGAACGACGCCTCGGACCAGGGCTGCATATCGTCGCTTCTCCGTTCCGCCCCGACTGTCACCTTCTGCATCAGACCAGCTATTTCCTTACGGAGGAACATCGGATACTCCCGCGATGTGACTACGTATCCAAGGTAAGAGGAGAGTCGCTCCGAAGAGATGCTGCAAGTCGCCCCATCATGAGATGAAGCAACCTGCAGAAGTAGGGCTTTATCGTCTTCGCAGCGCCTGACTAGCTCCCTCAGCTCGGCCTCCGTGTTTAGGGCGCTGAACCACCCCTTGGGTTGCAACTCGAGCGCCAGCCTCCTCATATCGTCCAAGGTCACATCGGCCAACTTGTAGATCCGATTCTTCACGCACCATGCGAAAAACCTGGACGTATGATTGAGCGAGTTGACCGCTTTACCTAGAGCGTCATGCCCGGTCCCGGCTGACAGAACGTTGCAAAATTGCGCGCGCGCAACATCTACCCAGTGCGGAAATTTCCCAAGAGTGAAGCTTTCCGAGAAGGGTCCGTCAGGACCATTGGCTGGCAGCGGAATTCGGGAGAGGTCGATGAGCCTAATCTTGTCACCGTTGGCCACCCGTAGAACCGGGTCATTCCAATCGCTTAGAATCCTTCTATCTCGTGCAACTCCCGTGGGCCAAGCGCCCTCATCTGAATCTCGGTTTGGCGATGGCGCAATCAAACCAGCGTCAACTTTCACGCCTTTTTTCATACCCTCTGCTCCAGCAAACACGCATACTCGGAGTCCGAGATGAGTGCCCAGAGTGCGGCTGTAAACTCGATCCGTGGAAGATGGACCTTGGAGAATCTCTCCGATGATTCAGCGCGTAATCTTTGCCAGTTCTGTGCGTAGTAGGCCCTCTGTCGAATGAGATGCATGACCCTGATCTTGTCCAGTACCAAAGGCTGCTCTGGGTCAACCATCCAGACGTCACACTCCGGCGGCATCAGACGATCCGTCACCGCACTGTCACTCACGGGAAATAGCAGCCTCTTGTCCACGTACGAAAGAGGCATCCCGCTCTTTGTCACCGCATCCTCGCCACCAGCGGCCCACACAATCGAGGCGCTTAGCACCTTCTGGAACTTCGCAATGTTGGCTGAGTTCAATACCCGAAATACGGTACCGTCAAGATAGCCCGCAGTTGTCCTGATGCTTGTGTGCCCCAGGCGTCCTTGTGTCGCATGTGGATCGTCATGGCTAAGATAGTCAGCACCCGCGCTCTGATTTCGAAGCTGCTCCCGTGTAAAGTGCGGAAGCTCGTAGTAGGCAATGAATCTCGACAGAATTTTATGGTCTGTACCTCGCCCAAAGACTCGACGGCCCACCCCTTTCTCGATGAAGGTAACAAACAAGCCTGGCGATTCGCGAGACCAGTAGCGATCGACGTTGGCGTTGTGCTCAATCATAAGATCGATGCCAGCCTGAAGGAGCTTATCGACCGGCTCCACACTGGCGTTTTCCATCTCTCCATTTTTTCCCTTCAATGACTGGAACTCCAATCGCGCCCCCTCGCGACGAACCCCATTAGCCTCCAGATGCTTCACCGTGTCGCGATTCCATGAAGTGACTATCTGTATCTTCATTTCAATTGCCAACTGAACCCAGCGTGGCACCCACCAGATCATTTGAATGGCAAAAGAGTAGAATGGTGATGAACGACCTCCGCACCAGTTCACCAGTTCTGGGTACTCTTCGCTGATCCGTCCGAATGCGCGGTTGAAGCGACCTTGGTGGACATTCGAACGAAGCTCCCTATCGCGAGCCTCTCGATAAAGCTCGTGCTTCTGAGCGGCAAAGAAGGTGACTCTTGCAATGTCCTCAGTGGCAGCACCTCTCAGCCATTGCCGGAAATCCTCTCGCCCGTCACCAAGCCCCTTCATTTGATCCACGTAGGACCGGAAAGAGTCATCAACGCCCATCTCACCGGCGCGAAGCATGAATTTCCGCCAGTTGATGAACTCTGCTAATGCATGGTCACACGCATTCTCGATACGCTTCAGCCTATCTTCCAAGTGTTCCGCAGCACGCTCTCTACTCAGTGCGCCATCACCTCCTACGACGTGAATGATTGGAGGGCGGTTCTCCGGCGATATCGCTCCAGGATCGGCAACCTCACTGATGAGTCCGCGACTTCTTCTCGCCCAGTGCTTCGTGCTATCCAGTTGAACCTTGCTCGCACGAGTTCCTAGCGATTGAAATGCGCCATGAAAGGCCTCTTGGAACGCGCTCAGGTAGCCGCTTCTTGACCGCGGCTCTAGAGGGCGGGCATCACAACATGAGATCAGTGCATTGGTGAGAACTTGGAGATCATCTTCCTGAAGAATGTCAGATCGTGAGCTTAGGATTGCACGAACCCTAGCTTGCGAAATGCACGACGTCGCGCAGATCCATTCAACGTGACGCATCAGCCTTTGGAAGTACTGATGACTTACGGGAGTTGGCATCGCATCCAACACTTCCGTCAAGAGGCCGCCCTGCCGAACTCCCAGTTGTTCGAAGTCCACAACGTACCCTGGGTATGTCCTACGTCCGTGGGGGTTGTTCTCTGTCGGGAGGAAGACTAAGTTGCCTTGGCACGCTTTGAATTTGACGGCGGCCGCGTTCATTCTCTCTTGAAGTGCCGCCCACTCCCCGGTTCCAGGGCCGCCGGGAAGTCGCAGCCGTAGCTGCGAGAAGATGACAACCAGGCGCGCTCGTGGCCCCTTTGGCGTTACGCTTATCGCGCTGCTAGAGAAGCCGCGGGCTTCGGCTTGTTCGATGATTGCGCTGGCATGGCAGACTTTCGCTTCGTTACGCTTCTCGCAGATTGCATAGTCTGCGAGGAATGCTTCCATCTTCTTAATCACCGCTTCCATTCTAGAGGGCGGATAAACCCGCCCCACTAGACGCGTCACCAGGGCTTTCAGTGAAGAGCGGGGAAACGCTTCGCTTTCCAAACACTGTGTAGCTCCGACCCACACGAGATCAGCCTGCTCTTTCAATGTGGATTGAATGCGCTCCAGAAGCTTTTCAGTCCATCCACCTGCTGGCCGAAGCAAGGGGATTTGGATCGCGCCACATTTGGTGTGGACAGCCACCGTTGCCTTGATGTCTTTTGGACGGCGCGCCCGAGCGCCTTCCCGCCAGGACTCCTGGATGGCATCTAGTAAGTACGCCAGGAACAACTTGACATGCCATCGAAGGGCACCCCGCTTACTCTGAGCGCTTAAGGTAAGCCCCGCCCTCTTTCCTTCAGGCTTTGGTAGCCTATTGGAGCTCTTCTGCATCGAAAAGGTCTTCTGTGTACGCCCATCGATGCTAACATTCCGGTGCCTACGTCACCCTGCACCAGCCGCAGCATCGGCGACGGTTTGGCGATGTCGTCGCGGATCTGCGTGAATACCCGCTTTTGCGCGCCGGTCAGCGTGAAGGGCAGCGCCTTCAGGAGTGCTTTCACCAGCCGGCCCTTGCCCTTCAGCGCCGGTGCTCCGTGCCGCTGCAGGGCCAGCCGCTGCCGGCGCAGGCTCAGGTGGTGGGCCAGCAGCTCCTCGAGCGCCAAGCGTCGCTGCGCCGGATGCGTACCGAGGGCGAGCGCGGCGACGTCCGCATCGCGCGGCGGCCGATGCATGGTGAGCAGCGCCTCGCGCAGCGACGGCAACCCAAGCCCGTCGAGCAGCGTGGCCGGCAACAGCTCCAGGCGCGCGTTGTCCGGCAGCCGCTCCAGCGCCTGCCCGACCAGCTTGCGGATGCTCGCCGGTCCGAGCCCTTCGATGGCCGGATAGACCGGATCCAGGGCGTCACCGAGCGCCGCGTCATCGTCGTCGCCCAGGATCCGATAGCTCGGGTGGACGATTTCCAATCCGTGCTGGCCGGGCTTCGGCGTGCCGTAGCACCGGATGCGCGCACCCACGGCGAACTGCGCGACCTGGGCGGCGCGGAAGTGGAAGAAACGCAGCACCAGCGACCCGGTCGATGCATCGCCCACCGCCACCCTCAGCACCGGGCGATACCGGAATCCACGTTCGACGGCCTCGACGCGTCCTTCCACCTGCGCCGGCACGCCCGGTTGCAGCAGGCGGATCGGGGTGATTGCCGTGCGGTCTTCATAGCGCAGCGGCAGGTGCAGCCACAGATCCTGCATCGTCTGCAGCCCGCGCGCGGCGAGCTTCTCCGCCACGCGCGGACCGACGCCGGGCAGGCGACTGAGGGGTTCGGCGGAGAGATCGATGGACGGCGTGTCGCGACGTGCGGGCATCGCACAAGGATGCCGGGAACCACGCAAAACAAAAACCCCGGCATCGCGCGATGCCGGGGATCGTGCCCGCCGCGTCTTCGCGTGGATCAGAACTTCACGGCGACTTCCATCCCGTACGTGCGTGGCTCGGTGATGGTGGCACCTACCACCCCCAGCGGACCGCGACCATAGGTATTCAGCCCTTTCACATACTGGTTGTCGAAGACGTTGTTGCCGTAGATCGCCCAACTCCAGTGACCCTGTGGCGCGGTCCAGCCGATGCGCACGTCGGTACGATCGCGCGCCTCGCCGATGTCGAGCAGCGCGTTGACGCCGCAATCGCCCTGCAGGTCCGAGCCCGCGTTGCAGCGGCTGCGTCCGCGGTAGGCATGCCGCGCGGAGACGCGCAGCGCGCCATGGCCGGCCAGATCGACCTGGTAAGCCGCGCCCAGTGACGCGGTGAAGCGCGGCTCGCCCGTCGGCTCACCGTCCAGGTCCACGCCCTCCGGGGTCACGTAATCCTTGTACTTGGAGTCGATCCATTCCGCCTGCGCATCCAGTGTCAGGCCATCGGTCACCTTCCAGCGCAGGTCCACGTCGAGGCCGGTGGCTTCCAGGTCGCCGGTGTCGAACACGAAGCGCGGGATGTCGACCGGATTGTTCGGGTCAGGATCGATCAGGCGCACCGACTGACGGTTGTCGTAGCGGTAGTGGAACAGCGACGCGTTCCAGGCGAAGCGCCCGAACGACTGCTTGATGCCGGCTTCCAGGTTCCAGACGTCCTCGTTCTCGAACGCCGGCCCGATCTGCAGCGCGTTGAAGCCGCCCGCCTTGTAGCCCTTCGCCAGCGAACCGAACACCATGGTGCGGTCATCCAGGTGGTAGTCGACGACGAAGCGCGGGCTGACGTCGCTCCAGCTGCGCTTGTCGCGTACCAGCACGCCCTTGTTCACCATCGCCGGCGGATCGATGAAGGCCATGTCGAACGTGAGGGTCTCTCGACTGATCGGGATGCCCATCTGGCCCAGCGCGGCGAAGAAGCCCAGGGATTCCAGCAATGCCAGCTTGGCTTCCAGCTCGGGCGCGTTGCGGGGCGTATTGAGCCAGGTGAAGTCCTTCTCGTCGCGCGTGTAGCGCAGGCCGAAGGTGAGGTTGAGCCTGTCGGTCGCGCGCCAGATGACGTCGCCGAATGCCGCGTACGCCGTGGTCGACAAGGTGTTGTTGAAGCGCTCGTTCCAGCGGTCGCCCACCAGCGACACCGGTATGCCGCTCATCTGCGCCAGCAGAGAGGTGAAACCGAACAGGCTGCCGTCCGGCGTCGGCGCGATGCCGAGATTGCGCACGATATTGTCGACCGCTTCGGTATTGGTGTTCACTTCGCTGGTCTGCCGCGCATCCTCCTTGAAGAAGCTGGCCCCGGCCACCCAGTCCAGCCGCGCATTGCTGCCGGCGAACTTGAACTCCTGGTAGAAGGTCTCGTTGCTCTCGGTGTTCACCGAATCGATGTACAGGTCGGCGCGGTTGGTGCCGTCCTCTTCGGTCTGGTTGAGCGCATCGTACTGTCGCCATGACGAGGTCGAAGTGAGGTTGCCCCAGGTGAAGGCGTGGTCGACGATCAGGGTGACGCCATCGAACGTGCGCCACTCGGCGTTGTCCGCGTCGCTGTAGGTCGGCACGTCGCGGGGATCGAGGTAGTCGTCCGGATCCACGGGTACGGGCGGCCGCAGCGGGTACGCAGGCAATGGCACGATGCCGGTAGTGACGCGGCCATTCTGGTCCAGACTTTCGTGGTCCCAGCTCAGCAGGGCCGTGGTGTTGTCGCCAACGCGCACCTGCCATGCCGCGCGCGCCGCCCAGACGTTCTCGCCCCCCAGGTCCTTGCCGGTGGTGCCATCCTGGAACCAGCCGTCGCTGTGGTTGAACAGCGCGTTGACCCGCAGCGCCGAGGTGTCGCCGGTCGGGATGTTCCACATCGCGTAGGCGTACTGCTTGCCGTAGTTGCCCAGCCGCAAGCGCAGCCTCGCCTCGGTTTCGTCCTGCGGCCGCCGCGTGACCAGCGAGATCGCGCCTGCCGCGGTATTGCGCCCGAACAGCGTGCCCTGCGGTCCCTTCAGCACTTCGATGCGCTCGACATCCAGGAATGGCAGCAGCACGCCGCCGCCCCGGCCGCCGTAGACACCGTCGACGAAGATGCCCACCGCCGGATCGGTACCGATGCCGAAATCGTTGGTCTCCACGCCACGCAAGCGGAACGAAGGCTGCGTGGGCTGGGCGGCGTCCACCACTAGGCCGGGCACGAACGCATCGATGTCGCCCAGGTTCTCCGCCGCCACGTCATCCAGCAGCTGCTGGTCCACGACCTGCAGCGCGATCGGCACGTCCTGCAGCTCCTGCTGTCGGCTTTGCGCGGTGACGGTGATGGTGTCGAGATTGGTGGCCTGCTGTTCGCCCTCGGGCGTCGCCTGCCCCCACGCCGTCCCGCTGGCACCCAGTGCCACGCAGCCGCCGAACAGCGCGCGCCGAAGCCCCACCACCAGATTCCGTTGCATCACTTTCATCACGCCCTCCCGGAAGCGTTGTGCGGATACCGGCCTCAGATGGCCGGCGGTGTTTCATTGCCCGTAGTCATCCCCGTATCGCAACTGCCGGACTGCGCATCGATCCAGGCGCGGATCAGCGCCACGCCTTCGCGATGGACGACCGAGCGCCCGACCTCCGGCATCATGATCGCGGGGTCGTCGCTGTCCAGCCTGTAGTCGAAGATGGAATCGGCGGCGTGGCCCGGCACGATGTCGTATCGCCGGTTGCCCGTGCCCTTGCCCGCCGCGATCGGCTGCTTGCAGAAGCCCAGTTTCAACCGGTCCTGCGTGTGCGCGTCCAGCCACAGGCCGGACGTGATCGCCGGGCCGGTGGCGCTGTGGCAGTGACCGCAATTGATGTCCAGGTAGGCGCGCGCACGCGCATCCAGCGATGCCTGCGGATCCATCGCGTCGGCCAGCCGGGGGGGAGCGGCCGGTACGCCGGTCAGATAGCCCACACGCACGAGATGCGCCAACTGGTTCTCCGTGCCGCCCGCGTAGTCGAAATCCCGGTTCAGGTGTCGTGCCTTCGGCCCGATCGGCAACAGCTTGCGCGACCTGTTGTCGGTGATGTGGCAACCGCCGCACTGGTTCTGGTCGGGGACCTGGTAGTCGGCGGCTTCGCGCATACCCTGCGCATCCACCAGCGCAAGCGGCACCAGGTCGCCCGTGCGCTTGAGCGTGGCCTGGGTCTGCGCCGCATTCCAGACATAGGGCAGCGCCACCCATCCTTCGGCCCGATGGACCAGCAGGCGCGTTTCGATCAGGCGCACCTTGGCCAGGTCCAGCGCCTCGCCCTGCAGGGACGACTGTGCAGGCGGCGTGCGCGCCACCGAGGTGCCGTCCCATGTCGTTCCCTCCGGCAACGGGTAGTAGAACGTCTTGCTGAGGATGGTGCCGACGGGGAAGTCGAAGCTCCGCTCGGCCTGGTAGGTGGCCGACGTGCCTGCCGGCATCCAGACGGTGCGCAGCTTGTGGGCGTAGTCGCTGAACAACGGCGTGTTGAGGTCGTAAGGCACCACGCCCTCGCTGAGGCGCAGGCGTCCGTCCTCGATGCGCACCACGCCCCATTCCTCCAGCGTCGCCGGCTGCCCTGTGGCGAAGAAGTGCACGCGATGCGCCGGCCGGCACGCGGCGACCGCCATGCAGGCCACCAGCACGATCATCCCTGCCGCCGTGCGCGACCGCATGCGTCGTCTCAGCCGCGTTTCAGGTCGACGGCCGGCAAGCGCGGCAGTTCGCACTCGTGGATCTTCGCGTCCTTGCTGGGCGCCTTGTATCCGCCGGGACCGTCCGCGTTGACCACGCCATTGACGTTGCGGAGGCATATCTGCGGACCCACCTTCTTCCCGTCCACCACGCGCTCCTTGTTGAAGTAACCATCCCACAGCACGTCGGGGAAGTTGCCGCGCAGGCCGTACGTGGCCACCTTCAGCGCCTTCAGGTCGAAGCCGTCCGGCGAGTCGCCGCCACCCGACAGGGTGTTGCCATGGACATGGATGCGCTCCGGATAAGGATCGAAGTTCGGCGACGCGCTGCTGTCCTTGTAACCGGTCGAGTACACGCTGGAGACGATGATGTTGGCGGTCGCGTTGTCGCGGATCTCGTTGCCGAACACTTCGATGTCGTCGTTGGAATTGATGACGATGCCGGATCCCGCCGGCACGCTGGCCACGGGGGTGCCCTTGGCACCGAAGTTCTCGTGGTTGTTGGCGATCACCTTGTTGGCGTAGACGCGGATGTTGCCGCCCTGTTGCGACAGGCCCGGCATGTTGAACACCAGGATGCCGCCGGTGTTGCCAGTGGCGACGTTCTCGTAGACGTCGGCGTTGATGGTGTTCTCGATCTCGATGCCCGCGACGTTCTGCTCCGCGCGGCTGCGGCGCACGATCACGCCGTCCGACTGGCCCACGTAGATGCCGGCATCGGACGCACCGATGGAGACCGTGTCTTCGATCAGCACGTTCTTCGTCAGCACCGGATAGATGCCGTAGGCGCCGTTCTTCGTGCTGGGTCCGCCCGTCCATTGCACCTTGACGCCGCGGATGGTGATGTTGGACGACTCGCTGATCTTCAGGCCGTCGCCCCTGGAGTCCTCGATGGTGAGGTTCTCGATGGTGAAGTCGTCGCCGTTGACCAGCAGGCCCTCGGCACCGGCTTTCTGTCCCTTGAAGCTGAGCACCGTCTTGTCCATGCCGGCCCCGCGGATCGTCACCCCGTCCGCGCGCAGGCTGAGGCTGCGATCAAACGCATGTCGGCCGGCCGGGATCTCGATGACATCGCCCGGCTTGGCGTCAAGCAGGCGCTCCTGCAGGGTGGCAGCGAACGCGGTATCGGCCGCCGCCACGGCGGCAGCGTCGGAAGCCTTCTGCTGGCAGGCTCCCGCCAGGAGCGCCAGCGCGCCCGCCACTGCCACGGAAATGGTGCGCTGCATGAGTCTCCCCTCCCATACGCCTGCGTAGTGCCGGTCAGTCTGGTGCGCCGGCCTATGTGACGCGGAGGGCGGGAGCGGCATACTACGGGGGGCAAAGCGGACAAGCTGGAGGAGCTCCGATGCGCTGGAAAACCGGACTGGGCAATCGCCTGTCGATCGCCAACCTGCCCACCAACATGCTGTGCGGCCTGGTGCTGCTGGCCGGCGAATTCGGCGTGAAAGCGGAGAGCTGGTTCGCCGGCATGCGGTTGAACGTGCAGGAGATCCACGACCCGCAGGCGCGCGTGTCCTACCGCCAGGCCAGCGAGATCATCCGCCGCGCGCTGCCGACCCTGCCCATCGACGGCGTGGGGCTGGCCATGGGCGAGAAGCAGAACGGCGGCAACTTCGGCCTGCTGGGCCTGGCGATGAAGACGGCACCCACGTTCGGCGACGCCGTGCAGATCGGCCTGGAGTACCAGCGCAACCTCGGCCCCCTGATGGACCTGGACATGCAGGACCGCAACGACGGCAGCCTGGCCGTGGTCGCGACCGCGCCGGAGGAGGCCGCGGACCTGCTGCCGTTCCTGTGCGAGGAGATGTTCGCCAGCACGCTGATGCTGGCCCGTGAACTGGTCGGGCCGGAGTTCCGGCCATTGCGTCTCGAACTCGGTTATCCGGCGCCGCGCTACGCCGCGCGTTACACCGACCTGTTCGGGTGCGACGTCCGCTTCAACCAAGCGCAGCACGCGATGGTGGTCGACCGGCGCTGGCTGGAGCTGCCCTTCGCCAGCTACAACCCGGTGACCTCGGGCCAGGCGCTGGCCCTGTGCCGTGCACAACTGACGGCGATGTCGCTGCGCGGCGAGACCACCGCCGCCGTCGAACGGCAACTGCGTCCACGGCTGCGCGACAACCCGCAGATGACCGACGTGGCGGCAGCACTCCACCTCAGCGAGCGCACGCTGCGTCGGCAGCTCGCCGAGGAAGGTACCAGCTTCAGCGCCGTGCACGACCGCGTGCGCACGGAGCGCGCACTGGAACTGCTGCAGGACGCGGAAATGACCATCGCCACGGTGGGCACCCAGATCGGGTTCAACGACGTGCGCGAGTTCCGGCGCGCGTTCAAACGCTGGACCGGGCATACGCCCAGCGAAACCCGGCGGCCGCCCTCATCCCGCGGCACGGCCTGAAGCACGCACGCCCGGCAGGACTCAGTCGAGCACCATCACGGCATCGACCTCGAACGCCGCGCCCTTCGGCAGGCCGGATACTTCGATCGTCGAGCGTGCCGGATACGGCGCGGCGAAATAATCCTGCATCACCGCATTGACTGCAGCGAACTGCGACAGGTCGGTCAGGTACAGGCCGAGGCGCACGGTGCGATCGAGCGAACCACCGGCCGCTTCCGCCACCGCCTTGAGGTTGTCGAACGCACGGCGCGCCTGCGCGGTGATGTCGCCATCCACCAGATTGCCGGTCGCCGGATCCAGCGGGATCTGGCCGGAGAAGTACACCGTGCTGCCCGCGCGAACCGCCTGCGAATACGGGCCGATGGCGGCGGGTGCCTGCTCGGTGTGGATGATCTGCTTGGTCATGGTTCGTCCTCGATGATGAAAGGTTTGGCAGCGTCAACGCAGAATCTCGGGGCGAATGTCATCCCCAAGCGTGAAGTCCCAATCGATACGAACCCTGTCGCCCATCGCTCCCATCGATGCCAGCAACATGGGGTCGGGCGCGCCTTCGGGCGTTCTCAGACGACGGAAGGCGCCAATCGAGACATCCCAGTCGTACACATACAGACCAACGGACGCATAGTCATCCCACACCTGCGCCGACCCCCAGTTGGGTGTCTCGATCAGTGACAGCACGGCATCCAGCGATTCCATTGCCTCCATGGCGAATCCTGGCGCCATCCCCGAGCCCGCAGTAGCGAATAGCGCCAAGCGCCCCTCCCGATCGATTGCGAGCCAGTCGAACTCGACGCCGACAATCTCGTGGGCGGGTCGCATACGCTCGTGGATGCCTTACTGGCGACGGACGCCGTGCACGACATTGAGGCGCCGCAACCGGCGCATCACTTCCGCCAGGTGGTTGCGGTCGCGCACCTGGATCGAGAAGCGCAGCACGGCGACGTTGATGTCGCGCTCGAGGTATTCGACGCGCTCGATGTTGGATTGGCTCTTGGCCACCGCGGCGGCGACCTGCGCCAGCACGCCGGGACGGTTCTCCACGTCGATGAGCAACGCGGCGTCGTAGTCGCCGGTGACCTTCGCGTCCCATGCGATCGGCACCCAGCGCTCCGGCGACTTGCGGAACTCGGTGACGTTGGGGCAGTCGAGCCGATGCACCACGATGCCCTTGCCGGCGGTGTGGTAACCCATGATCTCGTCGCCCGGAATCGGCTGGCAGCACTGCGCGAAGCTGACCACGCCGCGTTCGCCGCCGGTGATCAGGATCTTTTCCTGCGAATGCTTGGAATGCCCGCCACCGCGCAGCTCGGCGAACGCGGTCAGCGCCTGCGCCGCCTGCGACGGCATCCAGTTGCCCAGCGCGACATCGGCCAGGAAGGCCTCCAGGCGCGGGTACTTGTGCTCACTGAGGAAGGCCTCCAGGCGCTGCTGCGGCAGCCGCTCCAGCGAGCTGTCGAGGTCCTCCAGCGCGCGGTCGAGCATCCGGTGGCCCAGCTGCACGGCGTCCTCGTGTTCGAGCTGCTTCAGCTGGTGGCGGATGGCGGTCCGCGCCTTGCTGGTGACGACGAACTCGAGCCACTGCGGCTTCGGCGCCGCGGACTTGGCGGTGATGATCTCCACGCTCTGCCCGCTGGCCAGCTTCGTACGCAAGGGCACCAGCTTCTTGTCCACGCGCGATGCGACCGCCTGGTTGCCGACATCGGTGTGCACCGCGTAGGCGAAGTCGAGCGCGGTGGCATTGCGCGGCAGCGACAGGATCTTGCCCTTCGGCGTGAACAGATAGACCTCGTCCGGGAACAGGTCCACCTTCACGTTGTCGAGGAACTCCAGCGACGAGCCCGCCGCGCGCTGGTTGTCGATCAGCTCCACGATCCACGCATGCGCACGGTTCTGCGCGCTGTTCGGGGCATCGGTGCCGAACTTGTAGGTCCAGTGGGCCGCGATGCCGCGCTCGGCGACCAGGTCCATCTCGGTGGTGCGGATCTGTACCTCGATCGGCGACCCGTAGGGACCGAACAGCACCGTATGCAGCGACTGGTAGCCGTTGGCCTTGGGAATGGCGATGAAATCGCGGAACCGGCCGTCCAGCGGCTTGTACTGCGCATGCACCGCACCCAGTGCGTGGTAGCACGACGGCACGGAATCCACGACGACGCGGAAGCCGAACACATCCATCACCCGATCGAAGCTTTTGCCTTCGCCGCGCATCTTCTGGTAGATGCTCCAGGGCGTCTTCACCCTGCTGACCAGGCGATGCTCGATGCCTTCCTTCGCCAGGCGCTGCGAGAGGTGCGCCTCGATCTGGGCCATCGATTCGCGACGCATCACCGGCTGGCTGCGGATGTGCTTCTCGATCACCGCGTGCCGCCACGGATGCAGCGCGCGGAACCCCAGGTCCTGCAGTTCCGACTTGACCAGGTTCATGCCCAGCCGCTGCGCGATGGGCGCGTAGATCTCCAGCGTTTCGCGCGCGATGCGCCCGCGCGCCTCGGCACTCTGCGCGCCCAGCGTCCGCATGTTGTGCAGGCGGTCGGCCAGCTTGATCATGATGACGCGCAGGTCGCGCGACATCGCCAGCAGCATCTTGCGGAAACTCTCGGCCGCCGCTTCCTGGCGATCGCGGAACTTCAGCTTGTCCAGCTTGGTGACGCCTTCGACCAGCTCGGCGACCGATTCGCCGAACTCGGCGGCGATGTCGGCGCCGGTCAGCGGCGTATCCTCGATGGTGTCGTGCAGGATCGCGGCGATCAGCGTTTCGGCATCCATCCCCAGCTCGGCCAGCACTCCGGCCACCGCCACAGGATGGGTGATGTAGGGCTCGCCGGACTTGCGGGTCTGTCCGGCATGCGCGGCCGCGCCGACTTCCCACGCGCGCCGCAGCAACGGCAGCTGCGCCTTCGGCAGGTATGCCACCAACTTCTCGAACTGGGCGACATACTCCGGCACGCTTTCGTCACGGGACGAAGCAGGGCTGCGGAGCGCCTTGGCGGTACGGCCGGAATTCATGCCGCCAGACTATGCCAGTCGCGTCTCCACGGCAACGCGGAACCGGACCCCGGAAACGCGGAAAGCCCGCTTGCGCGGGCTTTCCGGTGATCGTCCGTCCCGATGGGAACGTCAGACGCCGTCGATCAGTCGTCGCCCTTCGACAGGTCGTCGTCGGCCACCACTTCGGCTGCGGCCCATTCCAGCGCTTCGCGTTCGGCGCGCTCGCGCTCGGCCTTCTCGACGCGGTCGATCAGCTCGTTGTCGATCTTGCGCGCGGCGATCTCGCGCAGCGCCAGCACGGTGGGCTTGTCCTGTGCTTCGTTGTTGTCGATCTGCGGTTCCACGCCGTTCGCGAGCTGACGGGCGCGCTTGGCGGCCATCGTGACCAGATCGAAACGGTTATCTACGACTTCCAGGCAATCTTCGACGGTGATGCGGGCCATGCGGGCTCCCGGCGACCGGCTGGCCGCCCAGTGAATACGGAAAGGGGCCGGGATTGTAGGCAGACAGGCCTGGCAATGCAAGCCTTTCCTTGAAAATCAAGGATTTAAGGCGCCGCTACGGGTCCCTGCCGTCATAGAGCTGAGCTGGCTCCGCTGGCTGTAGGCATCCCGCCGGACCTCGGTACGCGCGGAGCCTGGCAAGCGAGGCTCTGCGAAAGCCTGGCGCTACTCCGCCAGCAACGCGGCGATCAGATCGGCGTGGCGCACGTCCTGCGCCTCCCGGCGCAGGCGGCTGGCGGTGAAGATGGTGTGCATCTGCTCGACCGCGGTGTCGAACACGTCGTTGACGATGACATAGTCGAACTCGTCGTAGTGCGACATCTCCTCGCGGGCCGCCGCCAGACGACGCTGGATCACTTCTTCGCTGTCCTGCCCGCGGTTGCGCATGCGCTGCTCCAGCGCGGCGCGCGACGGGGGCAGGATGAACACGCTCACCGCGTCCGGCACTTTCTCCCGTACCTGGCGGGCACCCTGCCAGTCGATCTCCAGCAGCACGTCCTTGCCGGCGTCGAGCTGCGGCTCGACGGACTGGCGCGCCGTCCCCTTCCAGTCACCGTGCACTTCGGCGTACTCGAAGAAATCGCCGGCCCGGATCATCGCCTTGAATTCGTCGGCGCTGATGAAGTGGTAGTGCTGCGCATGCCGTTCGCCCGGTCGCGCCGCGCGCGAGGTGAACGAGATGGACAGCGCGATGTCGGCATCGCGCGCCAGCACGGCGTTGACGATGCTGCTCTTGCCCGCGCCCGACGGCGCCGCGACGATATAGAGGGTTCCGCGCTTCATTCGATGTTCTGCGCCTGTTCGCGGATCTGGTCGATCAGCACCTTCAGTTCCACCGCGATGTTGGTGGTGCGGATGTCGACGGACTTGGAGCCCAGCGTGTTCGCCTCGCGGTTGAACTCCTGCAGCAGGAAGTCCAGCCGGCGGCCCTGCGGCTCCTTCTGGGTGAAGACGCGGCGGATTTCCTTGACGTGGCTGTCGAGGCGGTCGAGCTCCTCGTCCACGTCGAGCTTCTGCAGCCACAGCACCAGTTCCTGTTCCAGCCGTCCCTGCTCCATGTTCTGCGCCACGTCGGCCAGCCGGGCTTCCAGCTTCTGCCGCTGGCCGGCGCGGATCTGCGGGATCAGCGTGCGCACTTCCGCGGCCAGCGAGGCGATGCCGTCCACGCGCTCCAGGATCGCGGCCACCAGCTTGCCGCCCTCGCGCTCGCGCGCGGCGACGAACTGGTCGAGTACCGCATCCAGCAGCGACAGCGCCTCGGCCTGCAGCGCCTCCATGTCCACACCCCTGGTCTGCAGCACGCCCGGGAACTGCAACAGGTCGGTGAGCTGGGTGCGCAGGTTGGGCATCCGGTCGGACAGGTCCGAGGCCAGGTCCGCCAACTGCGCGACGACGCGCGGATTGAGCTGCAGCGCGCCACCGCCTTCAGGCGCACGCAGGCGCAGGGTCAGGTCGAGCTTGCCGCGCGACACGCGCGACGCCACGCGCTCGCGCAGCGCGGGTTCCAGCGCGCGCAGTTCGTCCGGCAGACGCACGCCCAGTTCCAGGAAACGGTGGTTGACCGCGCGCAGTTCAGCCGCCAGCGTGCCGCCGTCGGTGGCGCGTTCGGCGGTGGCGAACGCCGTCATGCTGCGGATCATGCGGTTGCCCATCGGACCAGTGAGCGGCGCATCTTAGCAGCCCGCACGGCGGCCGCCGGGGCGGGCGGAACGCGACTGCTAAACTTCCCCCCCCTCATCGCGGATGTCCCCATGTCCTTCTCCCGCCCCAGCGGCCGCCTGCCCGACCAGATGCGCGACGTCGGCATCCTGCGCAACTACACCCGCCATGCGGAGGGCTCGGTGCTGGTGAGCTTCGGCCACACCCGCGTGCTGTGCACCGCGACGGTGGAAAACAAGGTGCCGGGCTTCCTGCGCGGCAAGGGCGAGGGCTGGGTGACGGCGGAGTACGGCATGCTGCCGCGTTCCACGCATACCCGCAGCGATCGTGAGGCCTCGCGCGGCAAGCAGGGCGGTCGCACGCTGGAGATCCAGCGGCTGATCGGACGCACGCTGCGAGCCTGCGTCGACCGCGGCGCGCTGGGCGAGCGCACCATCACCCTGGATTGCGACGTGCTGCAGGCCGACGGCGGCACGCGCACCGCGGCGATCACGGGTGCCTACGTCGCGCTTGTGGATGCGGTGAACTGGCTGAAATCGCGCAACGAGATCAAGCGCGACGTGGTGCACGGCGCGGTGGCCGCCGTGTCGGTCGGGATCTACCGCGGCGTGCCGGTACTGGACCTGGACTACCCCGAAGACAGCGACTGCGACACCGACATGAACCTGGTGATGAACGACGGCGGCGGTTTCATCGAACTGCAGGGCACCGCCGAAGGCCATGCGTTCCGCCGCGATGAACTGGATGCGCTGTTGGCGCTGGGCGAGAAGGGCATCGGCGAGCTGTTCGCCGCCCAGCGTGCGGCGCTGGCGGGCTGACCCCTACCCTGGTCGGTCCCTTTCGACGGATTCCCCGCATGTCCCAGACCCTCAGCCTGGTCACCCTGGTCGTCGACGACTACGACCACGCCATCGCTCACTACCGCGATGCGCTGGGCTTCGAGGTGCGCGAGGACACCGACCTCGGCGGCGGCAAGCGCTGGGTGCGCGTGGCACCGGCCGGCGATGGCGGCACCGGCCTGCTGCTCGCCGTGGCCAGCACCGCCGAACAGCGCGCGCGCATCGGCGACCAGACCGGCGGCCGCGTGGCCTTTTTTCCTTCAGACGGACGACTTCTGGCGCGACCATGCGCGCATGGTCGCCGCCGGGGTCGAATTCCTGGAGACGCCGCGCGAGGAAGGCTACGCCACCGTCGTCGTGTTCCGCGATGCCTACGGCAATCGCTGGGACCTGCTGCAACCCAAGGGCTGATCCGCCATGAAACTCGTCCTCGCCTCCTCCAACCACGGCAAGCTGGAAGAACTCCATGGCCTGCTGGCCGATACCGGCATCGAACTGGTCGCGCAGTCCGACCTGGGCGTGGATGACGCCGAGGAAACCGGCACCACGTTCGTGGAGAACGCGCTGATCAAGGCACGCCACGCCAGCCTGCAGACCGGCCTGCCCGCACTGGCCGACGATTCCGGCATCTGCGTGGATGCGTTGGACGGCGCACCGGGCCTGTATTCGGCGCGCTACGCCGGCGAACACGGCAACGCCGAGCGCAACATCGACAAGCTGCTGGAAGCGCTGGACGACGTCGACGGCGAACGTCGCGGCGCGCACTTCTACTGCGTGCTGGTGCTGCTTCGCCACGCGGACGATCCGCAGCCCCTGATCGTCGAGGGCGAGTGGCGCGGCGAGATCCTGCGCGAGCGTCGCGGCAACGGGGGCCACGGCTACGATCCGGTGTTCTTCGATCCGCAGCGCGGACAATCCGCCGCGGAAATGCCGCTCGAAGACAAGAACCGCATCAGCCATCGCGGCAAGGCGCTGGCCGGCCTGAAGCAGCGCCTGCTCGAGACCTGGTAGGCGCGGGCCATGCCCGCGATGCTTTTCCGCAGACCCCGCGAGACGAAGCATCGCGCCCACCGGGCGCTCCTGCCGATGCTTGAACGGACGACAAGACTGGCTTACCCGACATGCTGATTCCCCCGCCCCTCTCGCTCTACGTGCACCTGCCGTGGTGCGTGCGCAAATGTCCGTACTGCGACTTCAATTCGCACCAGGGCAACGGCGCACTGCCGTTCGACGACTACGTGGATGCGCTGCTGCGCGACCTGGACCACGACCTGCCGCTCGTATGGGGCCGTACCGTGCACAGCGTGTTCTTCGGCGGCGGGACGCCCAGCCTGTTCCCGCCGGATGCGATCGACCGCTTCCTGCAGGGTGCGAGCAGTCGGCTGCGTTTCGCGCCGGGGCTGGAGATCACGCTGGAGACCAACCCGGGCACGGCCGAGCACGGGCGTTTCGACCGCTATCGGGCGGCGGGCGTCAACCGGATCAGCTTTGGCATCCAGAGCTTCGATGACGCGAGCCTGGAAAAACTCGGCCGCATCCACGACAGCCGCGAGGCCGAGCACGCGGTCAGGCTGGCGCAGGATGCCGGCTTCGACAACCTCAACCTCGACCTGATGTATGCCCTGCCCGGCCAGACCCTGGCCATGGCCGAGCACGACCTGCAGCGCGCGTTCGCCTTGCAGCCCGCACACATCTCGCATTACCAGTTGACGCTGGAACCGAACACCGTGTTCTTCGCGCGGCCACCGCAGGGCATCCCCGACGACGATCACGCATGGGACATGCAGGAGCATTGCCAGGCGCTGTTGGCCGACGCGGGGTACGCGCACTACGAGGTCAGTGCATACGCCCGTCCGCAACGCCGCTGTGCGCACAACCTCAATTATTGGCGTTACGGCGATTACATCGGGATCGGCGCCGGCGCGCACGGCAAGATCACCGCGGGGGCGACGCAGCGGATCCTGCGCCGCTGGAAGATCAAGCACCCTGCCGCCTATCTCGCCGCCGCGGGCACGCCGGCGGCGATCGGCGGTGACGACGACATCACGCCGGATCGCCGGCCGTTCGAGTTCATGCTGAACGCGTTGAGGCTGCAGGAAGGCTTCGCACTGGCGGACTTCACCGCGACCACCGGCCTGCCGGTATCGAACATCGCCGGTCCGCTGGAACACGCCTTGCAACGGGACTGGCTGGACGTCTCGCAGACCCATGTGCGCCCCACGGCGCTGGGACGCCGGTTCACCAACGATGTGGTCGAACTGTTCCTGGACAGCTAGGCACCCGCCTGCCGTGAGATGGCGATGGATGGGTGCGCAGGCGACACAGGGTGTGATAATGATGCCGCCACGGGGGAGCCCACTGCACCGATGACCGCGACACGACCGCCGACGTCCGCTGCCGCGCCGACCACGATTGCATCGTCGGCGCTGCCGCCGCGCGTGCGGCGACTGCTGCAGAACCTGTTCGACCACATCGCGCCGGATTTCGTTTCCGCGCTGAACGGCATGCTGGTGGAGTTCGAGCAGCAGCTCTTCAAGCAGGCCGAGCAGGCCCGCAGCAACCACATGCAGACGCAGATCTTCGTCGACCTGCGGTCGCTGCAGAAGAACCGTGTGGACCTGGTGCCGCAGTACATGTTCGCACTGGAGTCCGAGCTGGCCGCGATCCGCAGCACGCGCGGTGGCGGCGAACAGGCCCCCGCCCGCCTGGATTTCCAGACCATGACCCTGGTCGAAGACGCGGTGATGGACCAGGAAATCGTGCTGCGCGAAGTCGCGCGCCGGCATGAGCAGCGCGGCAACGCGCAGATCCTGATGCTGGGCCAGCGGATGGGCGTCATCGCCGGCCAACCGGCCTACGAGGCCGAGACGCTGCCGCTGGGCCCTTACCGCCTGTGCCAGCTGCTGAAGGAAGCCGCCGCCTGCCTCGAGTTGTCCATCGATGCGCAGCTCGTGCTGTACCGCAGTTTCGACCACAAGGTGATGCTGAACTACACCGAGTGGGCGAACACGGTGAACCAGTTCCTGGCGCGCGAGGGCATCCTGCCCGGCCTGGTCTACATGCCGCGGCGCGCACGCAATCTCGAGATCGTGCGGCCGCCCCGCGACGAGGCGGGCGGCGGCGCCCGGCCCATGACCGGCTGGCAGGGCCAGCCGGCCGGATCGCATTGGGCCACGCTGACGCCGGAGCAACTGCATGCGGTGGCGGGTGCGCTGACCGGTGGCAAGGCAAGTGGAGACGCCTTCCCGCCGGCGGCAATGTCTGCGCCCACCGCAGCCGATGCCGCGACCGCTGCGGACGCGCCGAAGGAGACGGCGGGCTCATTCGACGTCCTGCAGAAGCTGCTGGCCATCCGCCGCGGCGGACTCCAGGCCGATGCACTCGCGCAGGCCGGTGACATCGCGTCGCTCGGGGGACAGGCGGGCGACGGCGCAGCGATGACCCGCGACGGGGGGGTTGGCGCGCACCCTGCATCCATGGGCGACGGCGGCGGTCTGCCCCAGGCACAAGGAGGCACGGGCGGTGCTGCCGCAATGCCCTCGACCAACGGGGGCAGCGCGACGCGCGATGCGGCGCCACGCCGCCTGCTGCCGACGCCGGACGTCCTCGACACGCTGCGGATGCTGCAGAGCGCACCGCTGCCCGCACGGACACCGGACCAGCCGCGCCGCACCGTGGCGGACCTCCAGCAGACCATGCTCGCCGAAGTCCGCGCCAAGCACGGCCCCGGCGCCACGCTGGCCAGCGCCGATTCCGACACGTTCGAGCTGCTCGACCTGCTCTACAACGAGATCGAGCGCGAAGTGCAGCACGACGCGCCGGCCGCCGACATGCTGGTGCGCCTGCAGGTACCCGTGGTGCAGGCGGCCCTGCGCGACCGCAATTTCTTCCTGCGGCCGCAGCACCCGGCGCGCGACCTGCTCAACACGGTCGCCGAGTCCGGCGCCACCTGGCTCGGCGACGACGATGTCGATCCCCACCTGGTGCAACGCTTGCACAAGGCGGTGGAGACCGTCGTCGAGACCTACGAGGGCGATGAGGCTGTCTTCGAAGACGCCAACCGCGACGTGCAGCAGCACCTGCAGGCGGCCGCGCGCAAGGCGGAGCTGGCCGAGCGTCGGCAGATCGAAGCCGCACGCGGCAAGGACCGGCTGGAGGTGGCCAAGCAGCGCGCCGCGGACACCATCGAGTCGGCGATGGCCGATGCCAAACCGCAGAAGTTCGTGCAGGCGCTGCTCAGCCAGGCGTGGGCGGACGTGCTGACGCTCACCCAGCTGCGCAATGGCGAATCCTCCACCGAATGGGCCGACCAGCTGCAGACCACGCTGGAGATCGTGGCCGCCACGACCTCGGCGCAGCCCGCCGATCCGGCGCTCGCGACGAAGATCGAGAAGTCGCTGGTGCAGGTGGGCTACCACGAGGACGAGGCCGCCGCGATCTCGCGCCGGCTCTCCAGTGCGGAGGAAGACGAGACCACGTCGCGCACCGAGCTGACCGCGCGGCTGAAGGCGCGCGCGCGGCTGGGCGGACAGGGCGAGGTCAAGAAGAAACCGGTGCAGCCACGTACGCCGCAAGAGCAGGAGTGCTACGACTACCTGCGCACGCTGCCGTTCGGCACCTGGTTCGAATTCACCCGCAACCAGCAGGGCGACGTGCAGCGCCAGCGCCTGTCGTGGTTCAGTCCGGTGACCGGCAACGCCCTGTTCGTCAACCAGCGCGGCCAGCGCGTGGGCGAGCATTCGCTGGACACGCTGGCGCACCTGATGGCCAAGGGCCAGGCGCAGGTGGTCACCGAAGATCGCGGCCGCCTGATCGACCGTGCCTGGAACGCCACCCTCAGCGCGCTGCGCAGCCTGACGGGCCGTGGCGGCGAACCCGCAGGAGACATCGCATGATGCGCGAGTTCCGCCGCGCCCGCCGGCGCAACGTCCCGAAGCCGGTGCCGGTCTTCGACCTGATGACGGAACAGGTGATCGGCCGGCTCGGCAACCTCTCCGAATCCGGCATGCTGCTGGTCGCCACCGAACCGATGGTCGACGATGCGCTGTACCAGCTGCGTTTCCACTTGCAGGACGCGCGCGGCCAGGATCAGCCGATCGATGTGGGCGCGCACCTGATCTGGTCCGCCGCCGCGAACACGCCCGGGCAGGCCTTCGCCGGCCTGCGCTTCCTCACCATCGACCGCGAGCCGCTGGAACGGCTGCGCCAGTGGGTCAACGCCGGACCCGAAGCCGATTGATCGCACCGCTGCGGCCGGGTCCGGTCGATTGCGGCAGAATGGCGGCTCTTCAGTACGAGCCGACGCCATGAATGCCCCCGCTTCCTTCGATACCGACCTCGTCCCGCTGTACGCCGATCATCTGGCCACGATGAAGCGGCGGGCGGACGAAGCGTTGGCGCGCGGCGGCTTCGACCACTTGGTCGTGCCCAGTGGGACCCAGCATTGGCAGGTCTTCGACGACCGCGACTATCCGTACGCGGTGAACCCGCAGTTCAAGGCCTGGCTGCCGCTCACGCGGCTGCCCTACAGCTGGCTGGTGTACACGCCCGGCCAGCGGCCGCAGGTGATCTTCTACCAGCCGTTCGACTACTGGCATGTCGTGCCAGGGGCACCGAGCGGCTGGTGGGTGGACCACGTCGATGTCCACATCATCCGCAAGCCGGACGAAGCGGCGGCGCTGCTGCCGCCTGCGGCCCGCAGTGCGATCCTCGGCGAGCCGCAGAGCACGCTCGGCGACTACGCGCCGAACAATCCCGAGCCGGTGATCCAGTACATGGAATACCAGCGCTCTTACAAGACGCCCTACGAGATCGCGCTGATGCGGCAGGCGCAGCGCCTGGCCGTGCGCGGACACCGCGCCGCCGAAGCTGCCTTCCGCGCGGGGGAGAGCGAGTTCGGCATCCACATGGCCTACTGCACGGCGGTGGGCCAGGACGCCAATGACCTGCCCTACGGCAACATCATCGGCCTCAACGAACACGCAGCGATCCTGCACTACATGGAACTGCAGCGCGTGGCGCCCGATCCGCTGCGCAGCTTCCTGATCGACGCCGGCGCCAGTTTCCATGGCTACGCCAGCGACATCACCCGCACCTACGCCTACGACACCGGTGGCGAATTCCAGGCGCTGATCGACGCGGTGGATGCGGCGCAGCAGCGCATGTGCGCCGGGGTGCGGGCGGACGTGGATTACCGGCAGTTGCACGTGGATGCGCACCACACGCTGATGGGCATCCTGAAGGACTTCGGCGTGATCACGGTATCGCCCGAGGCCGCGGTTGCCACCGGCGTCAGCGCGGCGTTCTTCCCGCACGGGCTGGGCCATCCGATCGGCCTGCAGGTGCACGACGTGGCCGGCTTCGCCGCGAGCGATCGTGGCGGCCGCATCGAACGGCCCGCCGGCCATCCCTACCTGCGCATGACCCGCGTGCTGGAACCGGGCATGGTGGTGACCATCGAACCCGGCCTGTACTTCATCGACCTGCTGCTGGACGAGGTCAAGAAGAACGGCCACGCCGCCAGCGTCGACTGGACGCGCGTCGACGCATTCCGCCCGTACGGCGGCATCCGCATCGAGGACGAAGTGCTGTGCACCGAAGGCGATGCCGACAACCTGACGCGGCCGGCGTTCGCGAAAGCGGGCTGAGGCGGCGATTCGCAACGCGATCCCGGCCACTCACCGCTCGACGTCATCAGGTATCTCCATGGATAGCGACCTGATCGTGATGGCAACGATAGTCCTGCTGGCGGCCGCGGGCCTGGTGGCCGCCGTACTGCTGCCGGCGTGGATCGCATGGGCGATTGCCTGGCGGTCCGGCATGCCACGGTCCTGCAGACGGTCGTTCGCTTTCGCATGCCTGCTGTTGAGCTATGGCGTGATGGTGTTCGCGGCCGCGTTGCTGCTGCCGCTAGAAGTCCTCAAGACATTCATCGCCTCCGACCTGCACGCACGCGGCTACCGGGCGCTCGCCAATGGAATCTTCGTGGCCGCCGAACACGGTACGCCTATCGTCTCCTGTACCGCAGCCTTGGTCGCCGCTGTCGTCATTCCTCTCAGGCTGCGCAGGCATTGGCCCGCGATCACGTCCGCTGTCGCGGACGGCCCCGCCTCACCCGCGCTCCAGCGCGACGCGGATGCGTAGCAGCGGACGCTTGGCGCGCTGTGCGACAGCGTCGTAGTCCGGAACGGATCGAAGGCCGCAAGCGGGGACGTGCCGCGTAACGCATCCCGGGTGCGTTACGCTTACCCGGGCTACGGTCGCTAGACGTGCGCAACGGGGTTATTCATGGTCGGACAGCGCGTGAAATTCGGGTTATACGCCTTTTTGTTCGCGTCCTGCGCGCGTCAGGACGTAGGCGTGCAGGCACACGACGCCTTTATGGAGGCGATGCGCACGATGTCCACTTCGCCTCACTACGTCAAGATAAGACTGGTGGACCCTACACGCGGGATCACCAGAGATACCTGCGTGACAGCCAATCTCCTGAGGGGCGCTCTGCACCTCGAGACGGGAGTCGCTCACGACCGCGCCGGCACGACTGCCATTGATGCATCGCTTTCGGCGAACCGCGCTCACGAGTTCGTTTTCACTAATCCCGCTGCCTTCGCCAATATGCCCTCGCTCCCTGAGCTACAGGAAATCAACGAGGCCTCGCAACTTGTCTCGGGCCTCTCAGGCCCGGATATCGCAGAGTCTTTAAGCGAAGGTCCATTGGCGAACTTCACCGGACAGGGCGCTCGCCAAGAGGAGCGCTTAGCAGCGCTAGCCTGCGCACTGATCGACCGTGGCTACCGGCCTCGCCAAGCCGATCTTACTGGCGCGATCACCCTCGATACATAATCCGTGGAGCGGGCGCCACGCCTTTCATCCACTCTGACGCCTACGGAGGATTCGCATGCACGCAAGCGGACGGCACGCATGATGTTCATGATCGGCCAGGGCGAACGCGTGGTGCCGGTGGGCGAACCGGAGCCGCAGCATTGCCCGCGTTGCGATCAGGAGCGCGACTTCCAGCCGCAGCTGGCCTACAAGTACGGTGAGTTCGACCTGCTGTTCGGCTTCGTCTACGGTCGGCGCTACCAGCTGGCCTGTCCGGAATGCCACCATGGCTGGCGACTGGATCGGTTGCAGGCCGAACGGCGTTATGGCAAGCCGGATATCCCGTTCCGCCTGCGCTACGGTCTTTTCGTCCTCCTCGGCCTGGTCGCCGCCTTGGGTGCGGCCTACCTGGCGAATCCGTCGCTGCCATGACCGCGCTCACGCCCCTCGATACCGCCCTGCTGCTACCGATGACGGCGCATGTCGCGCTCGCCGCGTGCCTCTACGTGCTGCTGACGATCGCGCGGGCGCCGGCGATCTGGGGCATCGGCCGCCGCGCGGATGGCAGCAATCCGTGGGCGAAGGTCGAGCCGCGGATCAACGCCAACCTGTCCAACCAGTTCGAGTGGCCGCTGTTCTTCCATGTCGCCTGCGTCGTGCTGATGTTGCTTGGCGCGAACCACGCTGCCATCGCCCTCGCGTGGCTGTTCGTCGCCGGTCGTGTCCTGCATAGCGTCGTGCAGGTCGCGACCACGAACGTACGCCTGCGGGGGCTCGTCTTCACCGCGAATTTCGTGGCGGTGCTGGGCCTGTGGGGCCTGCTGCTGCAGGCAGCGCTGGCGCACGCGTAATCCGCCCTTCCTCCTGGACCCCTCATGACGACCTCCGACTACCTCCTCATCTCCCGCGGCCAATGGGACGAAAGCGCATCGAAAGAAGACGTGCAGGACGCCATCGATCGCTTCTACACCTGGTACGAAAAAGGCGTGGCCGACGGCGTGCTCAAGCCCGGCAGCCGCCTTGAGAACCGAGGCAGACAGGTATCTCGCACCGGCATCACCGACGGACCGTTCGCCGAAGCCAAGGAGCTGGTCGGCGGCTACTGGTTCATCGTCGCCGAGTCGCTGGACCACGCCGCGCGGATCGCGTCCGAGAACCCCTGCCTGGCCTTCGGGCTGACGCTGGAAATCCGGCCACTGGAGGCGGCGCGCGCACGTGTTGATGTCGTGGCCAACGAAACACCGTCGGCGTGGCGTTCCGGCGAAGGCTGAGGTCTGCCGATGCATGCGCTTCCCTCGGTGCTGGATGGCGGCTGCCACTGCGGCGCGCTGACGCTTGCCTTCTCCACGCGTCTGGTGCCGGCCGCGACGGCGCCCCGCGCGTGCGACTGCAGCTTCTGCCGCGCGCACGGCGCCGCATGGCTTTCCGATACCGACGCGCAGCTGGTCGTCCGCGTGCAACGGCCGGACCGCCTGCGCCGTTATCGGCAGGGATCGGAGGCCGCGCAGTTCCTGCTGTGCGGCGACTGCGGCGTGCTGGTGGCGGTCGTGTTCGAAGAGGGCGACCAGCGCCACGCCGCGGTCAACGCCGGATGCCTGGATGCACGCGACGGCTTCGCGCCGCCCGTGCCCGCCTCACCGCAACGGTTGGCGCCCGAGGAGAAAGCCGCACGGTGGCGGCAGCTGTGGATCCGCGACGTGCGGGTGGATAGCCCCTGAGGCGTGGTCAGCCCGCCGCCATCACCGCTTCGATCTCGTCCGCGCTGCGCGCCAGCGCATCGGTAAGCACACGCGGCTCGCCATCGGTGACCAGCACGTCGTCCTCCGTGCGGATGCCGATGCCGCGCCACTTGGGGTCCACCGTCTCGTCATCGTGGCCCACGTACAGGCCCGGCTCGATGGTGAACGCCATGCCGGCTTCCAGCAGGCGCGATTCGCCGTCGATGCGGTAGTCGCCCACGTCGTGCACGTCCAGGCCCAGCCAGTGGCCGGTCTTGTGGCGGTAGAAGCGGCGGTACGTGCCTTCGGCGAGGTTCTTCTCGAGCTTGCCTTTCAACAGGCCGAGCTTCAGCAGGCCTTCGGTCAGCGTCTCGACCGCGGCCACGTGCCCGGCCTCGTACGGCACGCCGACGCGGGCGCAGTCCAACGCGGCACGCTGGGCCTCGCCGACCAGGTCGTGCAGCGCGCGCTGCGCGGGGGTGAAGCGGCCGTTGACCGGGAACGTGCGGGTGATGTCGGCGGCGTAGCCGCGGTATTCGGCACCCGCATCGATCAGCACCAGGTCGCCGTCGCGCGCCTGCGCGGTATTCGCTCGGTAGTGCAGAACGCAGGCGTTGCGGCCGGCGCCGACGATGCTGTTGTAGGCGGGCCATGCATCATTGGCACGGAACACGCGCTCCACGTCGGCCTGCAGCTCGTACTCGCGGATGCCGGGGCGCGCCGCGCGCATCGCAGCGAGGTGGGCCTGGACGCTGATGTCGGCGGCGCGCTGCATCAGCTTCACTTCGTCCTTCGACTTGAACAGCCGCAGGTCGTGCAGCAGGTGGCCGAGTTCGAGGAACTCGTGCGGCGGCTGCGCGCCTTGCTTCACGTGAGCGCGCACGTGGCGCACCCAGCCGATCAGCTTGAGATCGAAGTCGGCGTCGCGCCCGAAGTGGTAGTAGACGCGGGAACGCCCTTCCAGCAAGCCCGGCAGGATCTCGTCGAGATCGTCGATCGGGTAGGCATCGTCCATGCCGTAGTCGTTGACCGCGCCGTCCTGGCCGGCGCGCGGGCCGTCCCAGCCTTCACGCTCGGGATCGCGCTCGCGGCAGAACAGGATGGTTTCGCCGTGCTTGCGACCGGGTACCAGTACCAGCACCGCCTCCGGCTCCGGAAAGCCGCTGAGATACCAGAAGTCAGAGTCCTGCCGGAACGGATAATGCGTATCGTGGCTGCGCACGCGCTCGGCGGCGGCGGGCAGCACCAGGATCGCGTCGTTGCCGGCCAGCCGCATCATCTGCTTGCGCCGGCGGGCGAACTCCGCCGCGCCGATGCCGGCGACGGCCTTCATCAGTTCAGGCTCCGGCGATGCCGGGGCCCGAGCACGCAGTCGCCATGCAGCAGCAGGACGGCCACCCGGACGAACTCCTCCAGTTCCGCCAGCGCATCCTCGTCTTCCTGGTCGTCGCTGCTCTCGGGCGATGCCTGGGCCAGTCGCGCGAGGTCCTGCAACGCCTCCTGCCCCTCTTCGGACAGCGGCGGCGCGGCGCCCGCGGCCAGTCCGAAGGCGCCCAGGAATCCCTGGCACCAGGCAAACAGCGCTTCCGCGCGCTCGTCGAGCGGACGGTCGGCGGGGGGCAGCAACAGGTCGAAGGCGAAGCTGCGGTCTTCCAGCTGGGCGACGGCGCACTCGCGCAACTGGTCAAGCGCGCTGCCGGTCGCAGGCGCCGGCAACTGGTCGTCGGCCAGCGCGCGGGCCAGCCAGGTGTCGTCGGCCGTGCCGCCACCGGCGAGCCAGCCGCACAGCGCACCGTGCAGTTCCGACGCGTCCATGGCCAGGCCGGACTGGCGGGAAGCGGCCGCCACGTCGGCGATATCGGGAAGGTCGGGCATAGAAGAACGCAATCCGTCAGGGGTTTCGGACAACCTTGCAAGTGTAGCAATCAAAAGCCGCTTCCCTCCTTGTTGTGCGTGTGTACGCATGCCTACACTCACATATTGCCTACGCATTGGCCCCTCGCCCCTCCATGCACGCCTCCCCTGTCGCTGCAGTCCTGGCAACGGCTTCCCCCCTGTCGTCCCGGCTGGCCATGGGCCTCGCGGGCCTGGTGTTGCTGGGCGTCGTGCTGATCGGGACGCGGCGCTGGTGGCAGGCATGGCTGGCGAGCCGGCAGGTTCCGCAGGAGCCGCTGCGCAGCGAGTCCCTGCGCAACCGCGACGAGCGACTGAAGCTGGCGCTGTGGGCCTCGGGCGAGCAGTTCTGGGATTACGACCTGGTGCAGCGCCGGCTCTACCGGATGCGGGCGGACGAAACCGCCGTGCAGACCGCCGACATCACCGTGCTGACGCGGCAGGGCGAAGTCCCGACCATCCACGAGGAAGACATGCCACTGGTGCAGGAGCGCCTGCGCCTGCACCTGCAGGGCAAGACCCCGCTCTTCATGTCGGAACACCGGATGGACATGCTGGGCAACGGCACTTGGGTATGGGTGCGCGCCCGTGGCCGCGTCGTCGAGCGCGACGGTGAGGGACAACCCATCCGGATCGCCGGCACCGCCCGCGACATCACCGCCAGCCGCAATGCCGAGTACGAGCACCGCATCGCCGGCGAGGTGATGCGCAGCATGAACGAAGCGGTGGCCGTGCTGGACTGGGCGCACCAGTTCATCACCATCAATCCCGCCTTCACCCGCATCACCGGCTATGCGGAAGAGGAAATCATCGGCCAGCCGATGACGATGCTGGACAGCGACCAGCACGAGGATGCCTTCTTCGAACGGATGAACCGCGAATTGCGCCTGACCGGGCGCTGGTCCGGTGAGATCTGGAAGGTCCGCAAGGATGGCGAGGAAATCCTCTGCCGCATCGAGACCAACGTGGTGCCGGACGCCACCGGCGAGCGTCCGTTGTACGTGCAGGTATTGACCGACATCACCGAGCAAAAGCGCGCCGAGCAGGAACTGCGCTACCTGGCCAACTACGACACCCTGACCAGCCTGCCCAACCGCTCGCTGCTGTCCGAGCGGCTGTCGCGCGCCATCGTGCGGGCGCGTCGCGAGCACGGCCACGTCGCCGTCCTGTTCATCGACCTGGACCGCTTCAAGGACATCAACGATTCGCTCGGCCACGCCACCGGCGACCGCATCCTGCGCTCGGCGGCCGCGCGCGTGCAGCAGACAGTCGGGACGCAGCACACGGTCGCGCGCCTGAGTGGCGACGAATTCACCGTGGTGCTGGAGGACATCAACGGCATGCCCGATGCCGAAGAGGTGGCCCAGCGCATCATCCAGGCCTTCCGTACGCCGCTGAACTTCGGCGAACGGCTGGAACTGGCGGTATCGCCCTCGATCGGCATCAGCCTGTATCCGGAGCACGCCCAGGTACCGACGGAGCTGCTGAAGCACGCCGACACCGCCATGTACCAGGCCAAGGCGATGGGGCGGCACACCTATCAGGTGTATTCGGAATCGATGGACGAGAAGAACCGCCATCGCGCCATCCTCGCCAGCGCCCTGCGCCGCGCGATCGACCGCAACGAACTGTCGCTGGTGTTCCAGCCGCGCCTGTCGATCTCGCGGCAGCGGATCACCGGCGTCGAGGCCCTGCTGCGGTGGGAGAGCAAGGAATTCGGCACCGTGTCGCCGGGCCAGTTCATCCCGCTGGCGGAAGAGTCGGGGATGATCCTCGAACTCGGCGCCTGGGCACTGCGCCACGCCTGCCTGACCCTGCGCGACTGGCACGACGCCGGCCTGGAAGAACTCAGTGTGGCGGTGAATGTGTCCGCCACCCAGTTGCAGCGCGGCGACCTGCAGACGGTGGTCGCGCGCACGCTGCAGGAAACCGGCGTCCCCGCCAACCGGCTGGAGTTGGAACTGACCGAGAGCGTGGTGATGGCCAGTCCCGAGCAGAACGCCGACACGCTGCGCGCCTGCCGGCGCCTCGGCATTTCGCTGGCGATCGACGACTTCGGCACCGGCTATTCATCGCTGGCGTACCTGAAGCGGCTGCCGTTGACCACGCTGAAGATCGACCGCGAATTCATCAGCGACTTCACCCACGACACCGATGACGAGGCCATCACCAGCACCATCATCACGATGGGACAGTCGCTGGCGCTGAAAGTCGTCGCCGAGGGCGTGGAGACGTGGGACCAGTACGAGTTCCTGCGCAACCACGGCTGCGACGAAGTGCAGGGCCACTGGGTCTCGCAGGCACTGGTGGCGGACCAGTGCCTGCGCTTCATCCGGGACTACTACCCCGGCTCGGGCATGCGCGTGGCCTCCTGACCCCGGCGACCCTGGCGGGAAACCCTGCGGGAGTGGGCCATGCCCGCGATGCTTTTCGATCTGACCACGCAAGAGCATCGGAGGCATGGCCCGCTCCTGCTGACATCCGGCGTTCGGCCGCTTGACCGCCCGGCAAGCGCACGCCTATCGTGACCGGCATGGACACCGCCGACCTCCTCGACCAGCTCCGCGCGCTCAGTACGCGCATCCAGGACCTGGCCGACCGGTGCCAGCGCCTGGCGGACGAAAACCGCAGCCTGCGCCAGCAACAGGAGCAACTGGTCGGCGAGCGCTCGCAGTTGCTGGCCAAGAACGAGCAGGCGCGGTCGCGCGTCGAAGCGATGATCAGCCGCCTCAAGTCCCTGGAGCAGCACACGTGAGCGCCAACGAACCGGTCAGCGTGCATCTGCTGGATCGCGAATACACCGTGGGCGTGGCCCCGGACGAACGTTCCAGCCTGATGGCAGCCGCCAAGCTGCTCGACAGCCGCATGCGCGAAGTACGCGGCAGCAATCGCATGGCGGCGGTAGACCGCATCGCAGTACTGGCGGCGCTCAATCTGGCACACGAATTGCAGCAGTTGCGCGACGAGCAGCACGCGCGCAACCGTGACGTCGAGCGCACGCTGCAGGATCTGCACCGCAAGCTGGACAGCGCGCTGGGCACTTCGTAACGGCGCTGCGACGTCGCCGACTGCGGACTGAATCCGCCGACGAACGGGCTAGGCAAAAAATCTTCGCTCGCTATACTGGCCTCGCGTCCTCTGCTGTACTCGACAGTGAGCGCAAACATTCGCCTTGTCCCTTAATGACGACCACGGGGGGGTGACGGTTACCGGGAGTGCAAGTCTGCCTCGCAGCGGAAAGCCCGATGGTTACCCAACCTTCCCACTTGAACCCCGGGTTCAAGGTCGTTTCGCGAACATCGTGCATGGCGGAGGACGTATTTTTCCCGCGGCAGCGGCATCAGCCGCGACCCGGCCGGTCCTGTTGCACCCGCCCTTGAGCGGGATGACTTCGAAACGAAGCCGACTGCACTAGGGATCCGACGCACAGGGCCGTGACTGAGGCCGCTCCCGCGGTCCCACCGGCAACGCTGGTGCGCATGCCGTAAAATTCGCGCATGCCTGTACCGTCCCCTTCCTTGCCATGACCGTCGAGCGCGATGCGCTGCGACGCGACCTGCGTGCGCGACGTCGCGCCCTGCCCGCTGCCGAGCGCATCGCCGGTGCGGATGCGCTCGCCGCACGCCTGTTCGCCCTGCCATTCTTCCCGACGACCGGCTATGTCGCCGGTTACTGGGCGATGGATGGTGAAATCGGGCTGCACAGCTGGCAGATGCGGCTGCCGAAGGGGCTGGTGTACTGCCTGCCCATGCTGTCGGACGACGCGACGCTGCGTTTCGCGCCCTGGCGACCGGGCGATGCCCTGGTGACCAACCGTTATGGCATCCCGGAGCCGGACGTCGATCCGCGCTCGGGCTTGCCCGCGACGGACATGTCCCTGATCGTCGTGCCGCTGGTCGGTTTCGACAAGGCGGGGCATCGCCTGGGCATGGGCGGCGGCTGGTACGACCGCACGCTGGCGCCGCGCCTGGAACGCCCTGCGCCGCCCTGGCTGGTCGGCGTCGGTTTCGAGGCGCAGCGGATCGACACGCTGGGCGCGCAGCCCTGGGACGTGCCGCTAGACGCCGTCTGCACCGAACGCGACACGCTGTTCCCCTCTCCCCTGCCGGACCCTTCGCCATGACCTCCCGCAAGCACTATTGGCTGATGAAGTCCGAGCCGGACACGTTCTCCATCGACGACCTGAAGAAGGTCGGCATCGAGCCGTGGAACGGCGTGCGCAACTACCAGGCGCGCAACTTCATGCGCGCAATGAAAGTCGGCGACGGGGTGCTGTTCTACCACTCCAACTGCAAGGAACCGGGCATCGTCGGCACGGCGACCATCGCGACGACGGCGTATCCGGACGACACCCAGTTCGATCCCACGTCCGACTACTACGACCCCAAGAGCACGCGCGAGGAACCGCGCTGGTCGTTGGTGGACGTGAAGTTCGATCGTGCGTTGAAGCGCACCATCACGCTGGACGAAATCAAGCGGCATGCCGACGACCTTGGCGAAGGTTTCGCGCTGATCCAGCGCGGCAGCCGACTCTCCGTGCTGCCGGTGACCGCCGCGCAGTGGAAGTTCCTGCTGGCGCTGGAGTAATGCGCATACCCTCGGGCGCGGTCCGCGTGCGCTCCCGCAGACATCATTTTCCTGTTGAGAAGACACCATGAGCGAAGCAAAGCGCCTGGCTGGCGAAAAGGCCATCGAGTTCGTCGAGGACGGCATGATCGTCGGTGTCGGCACCGGTTCCACCGTCGCCTACTTCATCGATGCGCTGGCCGGCATCAAGGACCGCATCAAGGGCGCCGTCTCCAGCTCGGAGCAGAGCACGGCACGCCTGAAGCAGCATGGCATCGATGTGCTCGACCTCAACCACACCGGCACGCTGTCGCTGTATGTCGACGGTGCCGATGAGTGCGATCCGCACAAGCGGCTGATCAAGGGTGGCGGCGCGGCGCTAACGCGCGAGAAGATCATCGCCGAAGCCAGCAAGCAGTTCGTCTGCATCATCGACCCCAGCAAGCAGGTGCCCGTCCTCGGCCGTTTCCCGCTGCCGGTGGAAGTCATCCCGATGGCACGCAGCCTGGTCGCGCGCGAAATCCTGGCGATGACCGGCGGCCAGCCCGTATGGCGCGATGGCGTGACCACCGACAACGGCAACGTGGTGCTCGACATCCACAATCTGTCGATCACCGATCCGGTGGCGATGGAGCGCGAGATCAACCAGATTCCCGGCGTGGTCAGCGTGGGGCTGTTCGCCCGCCGCCCCGCGGACATCGTGATCGTCGGTGGCGAACCACCGATCGTGCTGGGCTGAGGAAAAGGACCGCCGTGTCCGTCGCGCGCACCCTGTCGTTAGCCGGCCTGATGGTCGCGGCCGGCATGGCGACGGCCCGTGATCCCGTGCTTGCGCCACCGAGCCAGGCCTTGCCGCCCTCGGTACAGGCGATGCGCGACGATCTGCAACGCATCGTCGCGGCGCGCGACGTGCAGGCGTTGCGCGCCCACGTCCGCGATGCCACCACGCTGAGCTTCGGTGGCGATACCGGGCCCCAGGGCTTCGATGCCTTGTGGCTGCGCGATGCCGATGCCACGCGCGAGCTGTGGCGGATACTCGAGGAGGTCCTCGCCCTGCCCGGTGTGGCAAGGCAGGAGGATGGCGAGGCGGTGTACTGCGCGCCGTATGTGTACTGCCTGCCCTACCCGGGCGATCTGGACGTCTTCGAAGCGCAGGTGGTGGTCGGCCGCGATGTCGCCGTACGGGCGAAACCCGATCTCGCGGCACCCGTCGTCACGCGGGTCAGTCACGCCGTGCTGACGCGCGTCGACGACGCGGTCGACGGCGCCGGCGATTCCGCGTGGATGCGTGTTCGCCTGGCATCGGGCCAGGAGGGCTACATCGCCACTCGTCTGCTGCGTAGCCCGATCGACTACCGCATCTCCCTGGTCCGCGAAGGCGCGCGCGGGTGGGCGTTACAGTATTTCGTCGCCGGCGACTGAGCGCGCCGGGTTCTTCAGCTGTTGTCGGACAGCGCCCTGACCAGATCGCCGACGAGGTCGCGCTTCTTCGGCGACAACTTCAGGAACGTATCGATGACCTGGCGCTCGCGACTGCCGACACCGGACGGCCATGGCGATCGCGTCTCCGCCACGCGCGAACGCGAGGGTGAGCCGAAGCGAAGCGCATGCGGCTCTACTCCCAGCAGGTCCGCGATCACCTGCAGCTTGTCCTGCGCCGGGATCGCGCCCGCCCTCAGCCAACGTGACACCGTCTGGAATGTGACGGAACGACCTCGGTAGTGGCTGTTGAACAGATGGAACAACACTTTCGGCCGCGCTTCGTACCCCGCCTGCTGCATGGCGTTCGCCAGTCGTTGCGAGAATTTTTCGCGCTCGTTGCCCATGCCGGCCACGTTAGCGGCGTGAAGTCACACATATTCACTATCCACGTGAATTGACGCGCACTTTTTGAGTTCATACAGTGCGGCGCACCGCGCACGTCGGATGACAGTCACGACACGCATGCGCGACAACGGACACAAGGAGCTTCCGATGACACCGAAGGATCGCAACACGCACGACATCCCGCCGCGCACCGATACCGGCGACGTTCCGCACACGATGTTCGAAGCCGTAGCACCACCGCTCGACGATGCCCTGTACGTGCTGCAGGCCGCACCGGGCCACAGCCTGGCCGACCCCGGTCTCGCGCGGCTGACACCCGGCGGTCTCGATCGCCTGTTCCTCGCCGCGCGTCGCCAGGCCGAACGCAACCACGACAGCATCCTGTTGCTGCTCGACCTGCTGCAGCTCTCCCAGCCGGCGGACGCCACGACGCATCGACGACTGATGCCCCGGGTCGTCCGCCAGCTGCGACACCACGTGGAGGACCAGCACCGCTGGCAGGCGCTCGCCGACAACGCCGCCTACTACCGCGACAACCGTCGGGTCGCGGAGCGCGTGGCCGAGCGGCTGGCGTGCGGGTGACGCGGTCCCCGCGGCGGTCGGCGCTACACTGGCGGCTCCCTGATGACGCCGGATGTCGACATGCGCCTGCCCCCGTGGTCCGTTCTCGCCCCCGCCCTGCTGCTCAGCGCCTGTGCCAACGGCGGCCCCTGGGTCGAAGTCGGCGGCGAACGCTTCACGGTGGAGATCGCCGACGATGACGCCGAGCGCGCACGCGGCCTGATGTTCCGCGACGAGCTGGCCGCCGGCACCGGCATGCTCTTCATCCACGACGCCGAAGAACCGCAGGCCTACTGGATGAAGAACACGCGCATCCCGCTGGACATCCTGTACTTCGACGATGCCCGCAAGCTGGTCACCCAGCAACGCAACGTCCCGCCCTGCTCCGGCGGCGACAGCTGCCCCTCCTATCCCAGCGACCAGCCCGCCCGCTACGTGCTGGAACTGAATGCCGGCGAAGCCGAGCGGCTGAAGCTCAGGGACGGTGCGGAAATGGAGTTGGGCAAAGGCATTCCGCCTGTCCGCTGAGGCTTGATTGTCGCGACGATTGGCCGCAGTCTGTGGCCATGGGGGATCGACTGACATTGCCGGAATGGAATGCGTTGGCCAGCCAGGCGGACGACACCGTACCGCTGCTGGAAACCGCGCTTCTGATTGCGCGCGACGAGTACCCCGACCTGGACGCCGATCTCTACGACACGCTCGTCCAGAGCCATGCCGAACACCTGCGCCACGAGATCGACACGATCGAGCCGTGGCCGCTGAAGATGGCGGCCATCAACCGGCACCTGTTCGACGAGCTGGGCTACACCGGCAACCACGACGAGTATTACGACCCCCGCAACAGCTACCTCAACCAGGTGTTCGAACGCCGGCTCGGCAATCCGGTGTCGCTGGCGATGGTGCAGATCGAAGTCGCCCGCCGGCTCGGCGTGCCGCTGGATGGTGTGTCCTTCCCCGGTCATTTCCTGGTCCGCCTGCCGGTGGACGACGGCCTGCTGGTGATGGACCCGTTCAATGGCGGGCGGCCGCTCGGTGTGGACGAGCTGCGCGAACGCGCCAAACCCCATCTGGGCGGCGACGTTCCGGACGATGCCGCGCTGCTGCACATCCTCAATCCCGCCTCGCCGCGCGCCATCCTCGTGCGCACGCTGCGCAACCTGCATGGGCTGTATGCCGAGCGGGAGGAATGGGACCGCGCCGCCCGCAGCGCCGACCGCGTGCTGAAACTCACGCCCGACCAGCCCGACGCCCTGCGCGACCGCGGCCTCGCCTACCTGAAGATGGACTACAAGGCCGGCGCGCAGCGCGACCTGGCCCGCTACCTGCACCTGTCGCCGGAAGCGAACGATGCCGCGGCGATGCGCGAACAGCTGATCGAGCTCAACGCGGCGCGTACGTCGCGGATGCATTGATGTTGCCGGCGTGGGAGCGACGTAAGTCGCGATGAACCACCATCGGCCCATCATCGCGACTTACGTCGCTCCCACTAGACTCCTCAGTCCCGCTCCACCATCTCGAAATCCTCCTTGCCCACGCCGCAGTCCGGGCAGGTCCAGTCGTCCGGGATGTCTTCCCAGCGCGTGCCGGGGGCGATGCCCTCTTCGGGCAGACCATCAGCCTCGTCGTAGATGAAACCGCAAACCACGCACATCCAGGTGCGGAAGGTGGTGGTGGTGGCGTCGGTCACGGGATAATGCCGGCTGGAAGGAGCGGCCATTGTCCCATCGCCGCCCGCGCACCGGAAGTTCATCGATGACCTCGCTGCCGCCGTCCGTCCGCCCTGTCCGCGGGCTGTACCTGATCACGCCGGAGGAGCCGGAGACGGCGCGCCTGCTAGCGCGCGTGGCGGCCGTGCTTCCACACGCCACCTGGCTACAGTACCGCCAGAAGGGCGCAGATGCCGCTCTTCGCCAGGCGCAAGCCGCAGCCTTGCAGGCGTCATGCACGCAGGCCGGGGTACCGCTGATCATCAACGACGATGCGGCCCTCGCTGCCGACGTGGGCGCTGCAGGCGTCCATCTTGGCGAAGACGACGGCGACATCGCCGCCGCGCGCGCCTTGCTGGGACCTCAGGCCATTATCGGTGCCTCCTGCTACGACGACGTCGCCCTGGCCGAACGCGCGGTGGCCGCGGGCGCCAGTTACGTGGCCTTTGGCGCCTTCTTTCCCACCACCAGCAAGGTCACCACGCGACGTGCGACGGCCTCGCTGCTGTCCGAGGCTGCTGCCCTGGGCGTTCCGCGGGTGGCGATAGGCGGCATTACCCCTGACAATATGGGCCCGCTGGTGGTGGCCGGCGCCGACCTGGTCGCCGTGATCGGCGGCGTGTTCGAGGCCGCCGATCCGGTGGCCGCGGCGCGGGCCTACCGAGCAGGATTCGACCGAGCCTGATGCTCCTGTGGGAGCGACGTAAGTCGCGATGATGGGCCGATGGTGGTTCATCGCGACTTACATCGCTCCCACAAGACGACCTCCCATTTTCTGGAATCCCATGAATCACGACCAGTCCCACGCCCTCTTCGCCCGCGCCCAGCAGTTGCTGCCCGGCGGCGTCAATTCGCCGGTGCGCGCGTTCAAGTCGGTCGGGGGCGAACCGTTCTTCGTGCAGCGCGCCGATGGCGCGTACCTGCACGACGTCGATGGCAATCGCTACATCGACTACGTCGGTTCGTGGGGCCCGATGATCGTCGGCCACAACCATCCGACAGTGCGCGAGGCGGTGCAGGCGGCGATCCAGGACGGCCTGTCGTACGGCGCGCCCTGTCCGGCGGAAGTGACGATGGCCGAAACGATCACGCGCCTGGTGCCATCGTGCGAGATGGTGCGCATGGTCAACTCCGGCACCGAAGCCACGCTGTCGGCGATCCGCCTGGCGCGCGGCGCGACCGGGCGCAACCGCATCGTCAAGTTCGAAGGCTGCTACCACGGCCACGGCGATTCGTTCCTGGTGAAGGCCGGCAGCGGCATGCTGACGCTGGGCGTGCCGACCTCGCCCGGCGTGCCGGTGGGGCTTAGCGAACTGACGCTGACGCTGAGCTACAACGACGTCGAAGGCGCCACGCAGCTGTTCGAACAGTACGGCAGCGAGATCGCCTGCCTGATCATCGAACCCGTCGTCGGCAACGCCAACTGCCTGCCGCCGCGCGAAGGCTACCTGCAGCACCTGCGCGCCCTGTGCACACAGCATGGCACGCTGCTGATCTTCGACGAAGTGATGACCGGCTTCCGCGTGGCGCTGGGCGGCGCGCAGGCGCACTACGGCATCACGCCGGACCTGACCACCTTCGGCAAGATCATCGGCGGTGGCATGCCGGTGGGCGCCTATGGTGGCCGTCGCGACCTGATGCAGCGGATCGCACCGGCCGGCCCGATTTACCAGGCCGGCACGCTGAGCGGCAATCCGGTGGCGATGGCCGCGGGTCTGGCAATGCTGGAGCTCATCCAGGCGCCGGGTTTCCACGACCGCCTCGCCGCGGCGACAGCGACGCTCTGCGATGGCCTGGAAGCCGCCGCACGCGATGCCGGCGTGGCGCTGACCACCACGCGCGTCGGCGCGATGTTCGGGCTGTTCTTCACCGACCAGCAAGTGGACACGTATGCGCAGGCCGTGGCCTGCGACACGGCGGCGTTCAACCGCTTCTTCCACGCGATGCTGGAACGCGGCGTGTACCTGGCGCCGTCGGCGTTCGAAGCCGGCTTCATGTCCAGCGCGCACACGCCCGACGTCATTGACGCGACGATCGCCGCTGCCCGCGAGGCCTTCAAGGTCGTCGCCGCGGGATGAAGCCCCGCATCCACCAGGTGCTGTTTGATTTCGACGGCGTCCTGGCCCACTACCGGCACGACGTGCGCATCGCGCACCTCGCCGCGCATGCGGGTTGCGCCTCCGAACGGGTGCGCGAGGTGTTGTTCGTCTCGGGCCTGGAAACCGAGTACGACAGCGGCGCGATCGACACCGCCGCCTATCTCGGCCGACTGGGCGAGGGCTTGGGCGCGGTGGTGGATGAAGACACGTGGCTGGCTTCGCGCATGGCGGGCAGTACGGCCATCGACGGCGTGCTGGAGCGCATCGCAGCGCTGCACCCCGCCCTTTCCCTGGGCGTGCTGACCAACAACGGCGTGATGATGACGCACGCGATCCCCCGCATCGTTGCGCCGATGGCGTCCAGGATCGAAGGCCGCGTGCTGACCAGCGGCGGACTGCAGATGCGCAAGCCGGCGACAGCGACGTTCACGCGTGCGCTAGACGTGCTGGGCTGGGACGCCGGCAGCACGCTGTTCGTCGACGACAAGTTCAACAACGTGCGGGGCGCACGCGACGCCGGCATGCATGCCGAAACCGTCACCGATGCGCGCAGCTTCGGCAAGGCGCTGAAGCGTTACGTGTTCGGCCCGCAGACGGGCTGGTAGCGTGCGTTTGAAGCTTGGTTGATCCGGGCGCGGGAGACTGGCGGCCTTCCCTCGGAGATCCGTCCCATGTCCCTGATTCCCAACGCCCTGCGCCGGCTGGGCGCACTGCTTTGCTTCGCCGTGGTACTGCCCGCGCACGCCGCCGTGCCGGGCAAGGTGCTGATCGTCGTCAGCGGCGAGGGACGCGACCAAGGCAAGACCCGTCCCGGCTACGAGTTCGACGAACTGTCGCAAGCTTGGTTGATCTTCAAGGCCAATGGACTGCAGGTGGACGTCGCCAGTCCGCAGGGCGGTGCCGTGGAAGCCGACAAGTACAACGCGAAGGAACCTTTCAACGCGGCGTTGCTCGGTGATGCAGAGGCCATGCGTACGCTGGGGGCGACGCGTTCGACGCGCGACGTGAAGGCGGCGGACTACGCGGCGATCTACGTCGTCGGCGGCAAGGGCGCGATGTTCGATCTGCCGCGCGACAACGCGCTGGCGTCGCTGCTGGCCGAAGCCTACATGCAGGGCGCCGTGATCGGCGCGGTCTGCCATGGGCCGGCCGCGCTGGTGGACGTGAAGCTCGGCGACGGAACGATGTTGGTTGCAGGCAAGGCGATGACGGGCTTCACGAATGAAGAGGAAGCGGTGTTCGGCAAGCGCTGGGCGAAGGAGTTCCCGTGGCAGCTCGAGGACGCGTTGCGCGGGCGCGGGGCGCGGTGGCAGGAAGCACCACTGATGATGGCGAAGGTCGTCGTGGACGGGCGCCTGGTCACCGGGCAGAATCCTTACTCCACGCCCGGCGTCGCCGACGCCATCGTGCGCGCGACCGGCCGCACGCCCGTGGTGCGCACGACATGGCGCGACGAGCTGACGATGGCGCTCGCGGCCCGGGCCCGCAGTGGCGATGTGCGTGGCGCAGCGGACGCGCTGGCGCAGGGTCGCGAGCGCTATCACGTGGACCTGCTGGGCATGCTGGGCTATTACCAGGCGCAGGCGGCGGGTGGCGACGACGACCTGCGGCATGCACTGACCCTGATGCAGTTGGCGATGCCCTACATGGCGCAGCCGCAGCTGAAGCTCGGTGCCGCCGAGGCCCATCTCCGCCTGGGCGAACGAGAACAGGCGAAATCGCTGGTGCAGCAGGTGCTGGCGGGCAAGCCGGACATGGCCGAAGCTAAGGCCCTCCTGCAACGCATCGATGGTTGAACGATGACGGCACCTGCTGCCCGCATCTTGGTGATCGAAGACAACGCGCTGCTGCGGGTGCAGTTGCAACACCTTTTCACCGATGCTGGCATGACCGTCGAGTTCGCTTCGGATGGCCTCAGCGGATTGCAGATGGCGCTCGACGCGCCGCCCGACGTGCTGGTGCTCGACGTGGGCTTGCCCGCACTCGATGGCCTGCGCCTGTGCGAGCGCCTTCGGGCGGAGGCCGATCGCCACGTCCCGGTACTGATGCTGACCGCACGCGACGCGCTGGAGGACAAGCTTCAAGGCTTCCGCGCTGGCGCCGACGACTATCTGGTCAAGCCGTTCGCGGGCGCGGAACTGATCGCGCGCTGCCTGGCGCTCACGCAGCGACACCGCAGTGGCGAGACCCATGTCGTGCGGATCGGCACGCTGCGCGTCGATCGCCGGCACGCGCTGGCGACACGACACGAGCTTCCGCTCGACCTTCACCAGACGGCTTACCAGATCCTGCTCGCCCTGGCCGAGGCGTGGCCACGGACTCTGACGCGCAGCGAATTGATCCAGCGCCTGTGGGGCGATGCGCCGCCGGAGTCGGATCCGCTGCGTACGCATCTCTACCTGCTCCGCCAGGCGCTGGACAAGCCGTTTGCCACGCCGATGCTGAAAACCGTGCATGGCGTGGGCTTCCGGCTGGAAGCCGACGCATGAGCGCATCGATCCTGCCGCGCCGGCGGCTTCGCAACCGCATGATGCTGGTGTTCGCGGCGTTCACGCTGGTGCTGGCCGCGCTGTTCGGCCTTTACACGCTGCTCTTCGTCTACACGGTCGAGGACCAGCTGTTCGACACGCTGCTCGAGCGCGAGGCCGCGACGCAACAGGATCACTACGCCGCGCACGGACGCTGGTCTCCGCCGCGGAACGGCTTCATGAGCGTGGTCGAGCGGCGCGATGATCTGCCCGACGGGATCGGCCGCGTGCTGCGCGAGGAGCCCGCACGAAGGGAGTTCGCCGGCGCGGACGGGCGCCACTACCACCTGCTTGCGCTGGATCCACCCGCACCCGCCACGCGCGCCTGGCTGGTCGCCGAAGTCAGCGGCCTGCTCGCGGTGCGGCCGATGCGTGGGGAAATGCTGCAGCTGCTGGCCTGGACCGGCGCCATCGCCGTGGTGCTTGCGCTGCTCCTCGGCGGCTGGCTGGCGCGACGGACGACGGCACCGCTCTCGCGATTGGCGGACGCCGTCGGCGAAGCGACGCCGGAACGACTGCCGCCGCACTTCGCTGCAGGCTTTCCCGATGACGAGGTCGGGCTGCTCGCAAGGCGCCTGGACGATCTGATCGGCCGCGTCCGCGCCTTTATCGATCGGGAGCGCGAATTCACCCGCGACGCGAGCCATGAACTGCGCACGCCGTTGACCGTCATCCGTGCCGCCAGCGAGCGACTTTCCGCCGACACGACGCTGAGTGCCGACGCGCGCGCCAGCGTCGAACATATCGGGCAGTCCGCTTCGCACCTGGAGCAGACCGTCGCCCTGCTGCTGGCGCTGGCGCGCGAACAGCCCGCGCCTCCAACGGCGTCGACACCAGTGACGCGCGTAATCCCGCTGCTGGAGCGCGTCGTGGTAGAGCAGTCGCCCTTGCTGGAAGGCAAGCACGTACAGGTGGCGGTCGAGGTGCCCGCGGACCTCACCAGTACGTTGACGGCGCCCGTGCTGCAGGTGCTGTTGGCCAACCTGATCGGGAATGCGTTCGCGCACACCCGCGAAGGCGACGTTGTCATCGTGGCCGACGGCGACACCCTCTGCGTCAGCAATCCCGGGCACGCGGTCCGCGAGGGCGATTTCGCGCCATTCGTGAAAGGCGAGGACAGCACAGGCTTCGGGCTCGGTCTGTCGATCGTGCGACGGCTGTGCGAACGGCACGCCATCGACCTGCGCTTCGAAAGCAGTGCGGACGGCAGCACCGCCCGCCTTCGTCTCCGCCAGGACGCTTCCGGATAGCTCAGCCCGGCATCGCGAACGCCCTGAGCGCGGCGTTCAGGCGCTTAAGGCCCTCTCCGACTTCCTCGTCGGTGATGTTCAGCGCCGGCACGAAGCGCAGCACGTCCGGACCGGCCTGCAGCATCAGCAGGCCCTGCGCGGCAGCGAGGTCCAGTACCTCGCCTGCACGGCCTGCGTACTTCGCGTTGAGCACCGCCCCCAGCATCAGGCCGCGGCCACGCACCTGGGCGAACAGCCCGAGTTCCGCGTTGATCGTGTCCAGGCCTTTGCGCAGGGCGGCGGACTGGCGCGCCACGTTGTTGGCGATCTGTGGCGATGCCAGCTTGCGCAGCGCCACGCGCGCCACGGCCGCCGCCAGCGGGTTGCCGCCGAACGTGGTGCCATGCGCACCGAACTGCATCACCTCGGCCACCTTCGGCCCGGCCAGCATCGCGCCAATCGGGAATCCGCCACCCAGCGCCTTCGCCAGCGTGATGATGTCAGGCACCACGCCGTCCTGCCAGTGCGCGAACAGCGTGCCGGTGCGGCCCATGCCGGCCTGGATCTCGTCCAGCACCAGCAGCGCGCCGTGGTGGTCGCACAGCTCGCGCACGCCGCGCAGGAACCCGGATGCCGCCGGCATCACGCCGCCCTCGCCCTGCACCGGCTCCAGCATCACCGCCGCCACGTCACCGCACGACATCGCGATCTCGAGTTGGGTCAGGTCGTTGAAGTCGACATAGCGGAAGCCGCCCGGCAGCGGTTCGTAGCCTTCCTGGTACTTGGGCTGTGCGGTCGCGGTGACCGTGGCGAGCGTGCGGCCGTGGAAACTGCCGCGGAAGGTCACGATGACGCGCTGGTCCGGCGCGCGCCCCTGCGAGGCCGCCCATTTGCGCACCAGCTTGATCGCGGCCTCGTTCGCTTCCGCACCGGAGTTGCACAGGAACACGCGTTCGGCGAAGCGCGAGGCGGTGACCAATTCTTCGGCCAACCGCAGCGGCGGCTCGCTGTAGAACACGTTGCTGGTGTGCCACAGCTTGCCGGCCTGTTCGGTCAGCGCCGCGACCAGGTCGGGATCGTTGTGGCCCAGGCCGCAGACCGCGATGCCCGCGGACAAGTCCAGGTACTCGCGTCCTTCGCTGTCCCATACGCGTGCGCCCTGGCCGCGCGCCAGGATGACGTCGCGCGGACGATAGACGGGCAAGTAATAGCGCTGTCCGTTCGACAGCAGGTCGGGGGTCGTGGCGCTCATGGGCAGGCGGCAGGCGGGACGGAGGCCCATATTGTCACCCATGCAGACCCGTGCGACAGGTCGGCAGGGGCGCCAGCGGCTTGCGTTGGTGCATCATGGCCTCCCATGAAGTTCCAGCCACGCTTTTTCTCCGATCCCCAGCTCAATCCCGCCACGGAGGACGGCTGGCGACGTCGCTGGTTCGACATCATCTACCGGCACGACACGCCGCCGTCGCGCAACTTCGACCTGGCGCTGGTGCTGGCGATCCTCGCCAGTGTCATCGTCATCATGCTCGACAGCGTGCAATCGTTCCACGCGCGCCACGCGGGAGTCCTCTACGCCCTGGAATGGGCGTTCACCCTGCTGTTCACGGCCGAATACGCGTTGAGGCTGGCGACCGTGCGTCGACCCCTGCGCTACGCCGTCAGCATCTGGGGCATCATCGACCTGCTGTCCATCCTGCCGACATACCTGTCGGTGCTGGTGCCGGGCGCGCAAAGCCTGCTGGTGGTACGCATCCTGCGCATCCTGCGCCTGTTCCGCATCCTGAAACTGACCCAGTACGTCGAAGAGAGCGGGCAACTGGTGGGCGCGCTATGGCGAAGCCGCCGCAAGATCTTCGTCTTCGTCTGCGCGGTGCTGACGCTGGTCGTCATCTTCGGCGCGCTGATGTACGTGGTCGAAGGCCCGGACAACGGCTTCACCAGCATTCCCACCAGCATGTACTGGGCCATCGTGACCATGGCCACCGTCGGCTTCGGCGACATCGCACCGCAAACCACGGCAGGCAGGGCGATCACCTCGGTGCTGATCCTGATCGGCTACAGCATCATCGCGGTGCCCACCGGCATCTACACGGCGGAGCTCGCCAGCAGCCTGCGCGAAGCCTCGCACGAGCGCGGCCACCTGGATCGCCGCGGATGCACGGAATGCGGACTGGAGGGGCACGACCCCGACGCTCTTCACTGCCGCCATTGCGGCTCGCAACTGCCCGTGCCGATGGGGTGACGCGGTGGTTCAGCCGGTGAACGCAATCTCGTCCGCCTGCAGCGCGCGGATGCCGACACCGAAGCTGCGGATCGCCGGCAACGTGGCGTTGTGGTGGGCGCGGATCTGCGCGGCGTCGGCATGCGCCTTGTCGTGGGTGGTGTGCGCGTCGGCGGCCAGCACGACGTGGTAGCCGTGCGCGGCGGCGCTGCGGGCCGTGGTGTCCACGCAGAACTCGGTGGCGTAACCGCACAGCACCACGCCTTCCACGCCGCAGAACGACAGCACTTCGTCGAGCCCCGTGCGAAGGAAGGCATCCGGCGTGGCCTTGCGGATGCGATGGTCGCCTTCCACCACGCGCAGCGCCGGATGCAGGTCCCAACCCGGCGATCCGGCCTCCAGGTCGCCCGCGCGCTCGTGCTGCACGAAGATCACCGGCGCGGCGGCGTCGCGTGCCCTGTCGGCCAGCGCATTGATGCGCCCGATCACTGCGTCGGCCTCGGCCGGGGCTGGCTGCGGCTCGAACAGGCCACGCTGCACATCGATCACCACCAGGGCGAGATTCATCTTGCGGACTCCGGGCTCGGCGGGTTACCAGCTTCCCGTATTCGGCATCGAAAGCCAAGGTTCCTGCGGCGGCAGCGCCGCTCCCTTCTGCAGCAGTTCGATGGAGATCAGGTCCGGCGTGCGCACGAAGGCCATGCGGCCGTCGCGCGGCGGGCGGTTGATGGTGACGCCGCGCGACTGCAAGTGCGCACAGAGCGCATAGATGTCCTCGACCTCGAAGGCGAGATGCCCGAAGTTGCGCGCGCTGCCGTAGTCCTCCGGCGGCGTGCCGTCTTCCGGCGGCCAGTTGTAGGTCAGCTCGATTTCCGCCTCCGGATTCGCCGGTGCGCCGAAATACACCAGCGTGAACCGGCCCTGCGGGCTGTCCATGCGGCGGGTTTCGCGCAGGCCCAGACCGTCGGTGAGGAAGCGGCCGGTGGCGTCCAGGTCGTGGACACGGATCATGGCGTGCAGGTATTTCATGGGGACGTCTCGCGGGATCAGTCGAGGAAGAGATCGGGAAGCGGCGACAACGACGCATCGACGGCATAGCCGGAGAAATCGGTCGTACCTGCCTCGCGCAGCACGTCCTCGTCGATGAGGAAGTGGCCATGGAAGCCCCGCGCTTCGCGCACCAGCACGGCATGCGCGGCATCGGCCACGATCCGTGGCGTGCGGCAGCGCGGGATTTCGACACCGGGGATCATGTTCAGCGCATCGGTGGCGATGATGGTGCGTGGCCACAGGGCATTGACGGCGATCCCCCGGGGACCGAATTCCCCGGCCAGCCCCAGCGTCACGAAACTCATGCCCATCTTCGCCAGCGTGTAGCCGGTATGCGGCGCCCACCATTTCGGATCGAGCGACGGCGGCGGCGCCAGCGTCAGGATGTGCGGATTCGCCGCCTGCGTCAGATACGGCAGGCAGGCCTGCGCGCAAAGGAAACTGCCGCGCGCATTCACTTGCTGCATCAGGTCGAAGCGCTTCATCGGCGTGTCCAGCGCGCCGGCCAGCCAGATGGCGCTGGCATTGTTGACCAGGATGTCGATGCCGCCGAAGGCATCGGCGGTCGCCGCCATCGCCGCCTTCACGTCGTCCTCTTCGCGGATGTCGCACTTCAGCGCCAGTCCGCGCCCCCCCGCTTCATTGACCGCCTGCGTGGCGGTGTGGATGGTGCCAGGCAGCTTCGGGTTAGGTACCGAGGATTTGGCTGCGATCGCCACGTTGGCGCCATCGCGCGCGGCGCGCAGCGCGATGGCCAGGCCGATGCCACGCGAGGCACCGGTGATGAAGAGGGTCTTGCCGGCGAGTGTCATGGCATGTCCTTGTGGCGTGTGTCGTGCGCGGTCAATGCTCACTGCGGGAGCGCCCCATGGACGCGATGGTGTCCGTTCCGCACGGAGAGGGAGCATTGCGCCCGCGGGGCGCTCCTGCAGATCGGGACAGGGCAGACATCACGGCTTCGGCCCCTGCCCTTCGTTGTCTTCCCACTTCAGCAGCCGGCGCGTGATAAAGCGATAGACCGGCTTGCCGGTACGGAACCACAGGTCGCGCACCCAGGAGGTGCGCTTGAGCACGCGCCGCTCGACCGGCGTGATCGAGGCCGGGCAATACATGCGCTTGTGCTTGAGCAGGTGGCGCAGGTCCTGCCGTGCCAGCAGGCGCATCCAGCGCGAGCGCGGCTGTCCGCGCGTGGCGAGCTGGAAATCGATGATGCCCGGACGGCCATCGGCCAGCACCAGCCAGTTGGCTTCCTTGGCCAGGTCGTTGTGCGCGATGCCGCGGCGATGCAGTTGTTGCAGCAGCCTGCGTGCGCGCCGGAAATAGGCGACGTCGCCGCGTGGCGGGCGCTGGTACATAGCCGCGCCGTCCATGTAGCTGCGATCCAGCCGCCCCCCGGTCCAGTCGAGCAGTTGCGGGACATCGGCCATGCCGGCGACCCGCCGAAGCGCGAGCGCCTCGCGTCGCGCCAGCCACCACGCCGGCAAGCGCAGCCAGAGCGGGACGTGCGCGAGGTCGCGGCGCACGAAGGGCCCCTCCGCTCCCTGCATCAACGAGATGCGGCCGAAGCTGTCGGCCTTGAGGGCGGCGATTTCGGAAGGCGAGTGCAAGTCCACACCGTCATTCTACGTCCATAGGTCGCAGACGCGGGTCATGTAGCGCCGCCTATAATCCGCCGATGGAAGCCTCCTGGTTCGACAACCTGCTGGCCTGGATCAGCGCGCATCCCGTGGCCGCAGGGCTGGTGATCTTCGCTATCGCGTTCTGCGATGCGGTCATCATCCTGGGCGCCATCGTGCCGGCCCTGCCGTTGCTGTTCGCGGTGGGCGTGCTGATCGGCCTGGGTGAGATTTCCGGCCCCTATGCCGTTGCCTGCGCCACGCTGGGCGCGCTCATCGGTGATGCGACCAGCTATTGGGTCGGCCATCGCTGGGGCCAGCAGCTGCGCACCGTGTGGCCATTCCGCCGGTATCCGCAGCTCCTGGACCGGGGCGAACTGCTGTTCCGCCGCAATGCGTGGAAGAGCCTCTTCATCGCGCGCTTCGTCGGCCCGATCCGGCCGTTCGTGCCGGCCGTCGCCGGCATCTCGCGCATGCCGATGCGCCGCTACCTCGTGGCCAGTGGCGCGGCGTGCGTCGCGTGGGCCGTCGGATTCCTGCTGCCGGGCTGGGTGCTGGGGCATGCCTACGATGCCGTGGCCGCCGTGGCCGGCCGACTGGCGCTGGTGCTCGGGCTGCTGGTGCTGGTGATCGCGCTGGCATGGGCGCTGGTGCTGTACACCTATCGATGGTTCGCTGCGCATGCCGACGCATTGTTGGCACGCGCCCTGGCGTGGTCGCACGCGCATCCGGTGCTGGGGCGGTATACCGCGGCCGTGTTCGAGCCGACACGGCGCGAATCGGTGCCGCTGGCGCTGCTCGCGATCCTGCTATTGGCGATCGTCTGGGTGTGGTTTGCCTTCCTGGTGATCGTGATCGGCCACGGCGAACCGTTGGCGATCGACCTGTGGGTGTACGAGCTGATGCGCGCCCTGCGCAACCCGCTCGCGGACTATCCGCTGGCGGCCATCGCGTCCCTGGGCGACGAGCAGGTGCTGGCGCCGGCATCGTTGCTGGTGCTCGGTTACCTGTGCTGGCGCAAGCGCTGGATGGCGGCCGCGCATTGGCTGGCGGCCATCGCCTTCGGCCTGGCGCTGACGGCGTGGCTGGGCGCGTCGGTGGATATCCCGAAGCCGCCGAGCGTCAGCAGCGGGTTCGGTTTCCCGTCCATCGCGGTCACGATGTCGACGATCACCTTCGGCTTCTTCGCCGTGCTGATCGCACGCGAGCTGCCGGGCCGCACGCGCGTGTGGCCCTATCTGGTCTCGGGCATCGTGGTGGCGCTCATCGGGTTCGCGCGCATCTACCTGGGTGCGCACTGGATCAGCGACATCATCGGCGGCATGTTGTTCGGCCTGGTGTGGCTGCTGGTACTGGGCATCGCCTACCGGCGCCGCATGGTCCGCTCGTTCTGGATCAAGCCGATCGCGTGGCTGTTCTACGGCAGCTTCGTGCTGGCCGGGCTGTGGCATGCGCCGCGCAACGTCGAGCACATGCTGGCGCAGTTCCAGGCGCCGGTGATCGAACGCAGCGTCGCCTTGCAGGCCTGGTGGGCCGAGGGATGGCAATCGCTGCCCGCGCGCCGCAACGAATTCGACGACGAACAGCGCTGGCCGCTGGACGTGCAGGTCGCCGGCCCGCTGGCACCGCTGAAAGCGAGCCTGGTGGCCGACGGCTGGCGCGAGCAGCCGCAGGCAGGTTGGGAAGAGGCGCTGAACCTGCTGGACAGCGACCTGCCGGACGACGCGCAGCCCGTCCTGCCCGCCACGCTCGATACGCGCGCAGAGAGCCTGCTGATGCTGCGCCAGGGCGCGCAGCCGGGCGAGGTGTTCGTGCTGCGCCTGTGGCCGGCGGACACCCGCTTGCAGCCCGGCGACGTGCCGCTGTGGATCGGCAGTGCGCAGGTACTGCGGCAGCACCGCGCATTCAACCTGGTGCGCGTGTGGCGTCCGCTGTCCGAGGCCCAGACGGCGCTGGAGGCGGTGACGCAGGCCACCACCGGACTCGACCACGCGATCGCGCCGCACCCGGAATCCGGACTGCCGGTAGTGCGGTTGCGCACCGACGACGGGCAGGCCACGCCTCGCTGAGTCTTGCAGGGGAAACGCAGAGCGCCGCTTGCTCCGCGGGTCCCCGCCAGCAGTCCGCCGTGACGAAGGCTCGCAGAGCGAGCACGCTCGACCCTGCGGCGACAGGGTCAGTCGATCCACTCCAGCAGCCGCTGCAGGCGCGCATGCACATCGTCTTCCTGCAGGATCGATACCCGCTGTTCGGCGGTGATCGGCAGCACCTGCGCCAGTCGCCATCCGACCCACGCCGCCTGTTCGAAGATGCGCGGCGGCAGGCCTGCCAGGTCGCTGCCGGCCTTTTCCATCATGGTCTGCAGCAGGGTGCCCAGCAGCGCATGTTCGGGACGCAGCGCGTCGGCGCTGTCGGCGGCGAGCCAGTCGACATCCGCCATCACCAGCCCGTTGTCGCGTACGCGCGTACGCACCACATGGAACCGCCGGTGGCCGCGTACCCGCAGCGCCAGCAATCCGTCGCTGCCGGTGTCGAAGTCCTCGATGCGCGCTTCGACACCGTAGGCGGCCGGCGTGGCGGGCGCACCCGCTTCGCTGCCCTCCAGGATCAGGCACACACCGAAACCGCTCCCGGAGCGTCCGCAGTCGCGTACCAGATCCAGATAGCGTCGCTCGAAGATGCGCAGGTCCAACCCCGCACCCGGCAGCAGCACGTTGTGCAACGGGAACAGCGGCAACGATTCGTGCGCCACGATCGCTGCCTCAGCCCTGCAGGGCCGCCAGGAAGCGGCGCGGCGCCCCGTCGAAGCCACCGTTCGACATGAACACCACGTGGTCGCCAGGACGTGCCTGCGCCTTCAACGCGGCGATCAGCGCATCGACGTCGGGCACGGTCCGCGCCTCGCCCCGGATCGCGGCCACTACCTTGCCCGCATCCCACGCCAGTTCGGGACGATGCAGGAACACCACCACATCGGCGATGTCGAGCGAGGGCGCCAGCGCATCGGCATGCGCGCCCGAACGCATCGAATTGCTGCGCGGCTCCATGGCCACCAGGATGCGCGCCTCGCCGACGCGCGCGCGCAGGCCTTCGAGCGTCGTATGGATCGCGGTGGGGTGATGGGCGAAGTCGTCGTAGAGGGTGATGCCGTCGTGCTGGCCGATCACCTCGAGCCGGCGCTTCACGCTGCGGAAAGCCGCCAGCGCCTGCAGCACGGTGGACACGTCCACGCCAACGGCATTGCAGGCGGCGAGCGCGGCCAGGCCGTTGAGCACGTTGTGGCGACCCAGCATCGGCCAGTGCACCTCGCCGATCTCGATGCCATGGTGGCGCACCGCGAACGCGCTTCCGTCGTCGCGGATCAGGCGCGCACTCCATTCCAGCGTCGCGTCGAAGCCGAAGCGTTCGACGGGCGTCCAGCATCCCATCGCCAGCACCTCGGCCAGGCGTGCGTCCTCGCCATTGACGATCAGGCGGCCACGGCGCGGCACGGTACGCACGAGATGGTGGAACTGGCGCTGGATCGCGGCCACGTCCGGGAAGATGTCGGCGTGGTCGTATTCCAGATTGTTGAGGATGGCCACCAGCGGCCGGTAGTGGACGAACTTGCTGCGCTTGTCGAAGAACGCGGTGTCGTACTCGTCCGCCTCGACGACGAACTCTCGACCACCCCCGATGCGCGCGGATGCGCCGAAATCCTCTGCCACGCCGCCGATCAGGAAGCCCGGCGAGCGGCCGGCGGCTTCCAGCAGGTAAGTCAGGATGGTCGTGGTGGTGGTCTTGCCGTGCGTGCCGGCGACCGCAAGCGTGTCGCGGCCGGGCAGTACGCGTTCCGACAGCCATTGCGCACCGGAGATGTAGCGACGTCCCTGATCGAGGACGGCTTCCACTGCAGGGTTGCCGCGCGACAGCGCGTTGCCGATGACGATCTCGTCGCAGTCCGGCGCGATGTTCTGCGGCTGGTAACCCTGCGCCAGTGCGATGCCGAGCGTCTCGAGCTGCGTCGACATGGGTGGATAGATGGCCTGGTCGCTGCCTTCGACCGTATGGCCGAGTTCGCGCGCCAGCGCGGCGACGCCGCCCATGAAGGTGCCGGCGATGCCGAGGATGTGGATCTTCAAGACAGGAATTCCGTGGAAACTCCGCAGACTTTAGCCGAGCGGACGGGGTTCGGCACGAGGGCGGCGCGAGGTGCCGCCGCGCCATCGAAAAGGCCCCGACGATGCGGGGCCTTTCCGGACGCGTGCCAGTGCGGAGAGGCGGGCCTCAGCCCACTTCCTTGGCCGGCGCCAGCGCCTCGGTGATGCGGGTGAACACCTCGTCCAGCGAGCCGACGCCGTCGACGACGGTCAGCTCGCCCTGCTGGCGATAGAAGTCGATGACGGGCGCGGTCTGGTCGGTGTAGACCTGCAGGCGCTTGCGCACCGATTCCGGATTGTCGTCGGCGCGGCCTTCGGCCTTGGCGCGGCCGGCGATGCGCTCCACCAGCAGTTCGGTAGGCACCTCCAGCTGCACGGCGAAGTCGAACTTCTGCCCCAGCTTGGCCAGCAGCTGGCCCAGTGCGGCGGCCTGCACCAGATTGCGCGGGTAGCCGTCGAGGATGAAGCCGGCTTTCGTGTCATCGCGGGAGAAGCGGTCTTCCAGCATGCCGAGCAGGATGTCGTCGCTGACCAGTTCGCCGCGCGCCATCACTTCCTTCGCCTGCAGGCCCAGCGGGCTGCCGGCGGCGACTTCGGCGCGCAGCAGGTCGCCGGTCGAAATATGCGGCACCTGCAGGTAGTCCTTCAGGCGCGCCGCCTGAGTGCCCTTGCCCGACCCGGGTGGGCCCAGTAGAACCAATCGCATGCTGTCACTCCCGAAGCTGGAATCCTGCGGGCGGTGGACCGCGCCGGGCGCCGGGCGCCGCGCTGCACCGCGTCATCTGTGTGAAGCTTACCGCATCCCCGCACCCCGGAACGAACCCCACATGGCGCCTGGCACCCTACTTTATGCGCAGTCCGGCGGTGTCACCGCCGTCATCAATGCCTCTGCCTCAGCGGTCATCACCGAAGCGCGGGCCCGCAAAATCAAGGTCTTGGCCGCGCGCAACGGCATCCTCGGTGCGCTGCGCGAAGAATTGATCGATACCAGCAAGGAGTCGGCCGCGGCCATCCGCGCCCTCGCCCATACACCCGGCGGCGCCTTCGGCAGCTGCCGGGTCAAGCTGAAGTCGCTGGAGGCCGACCGCGCCAAGTACGAGCGCCTGCTCGCCGTGCTGAAAGCGCACGACGTGCGCTACTTCCTCTACAACGGCGGCAACGACTCCGCTGACACCGCCTGGAAAGTCTCGCAGCTGGCCCAGGCCTTCGATTACCCGCTGACCTGCATCGGCGTGCCGAAGACGGTGGACAACGACCTCGCCGTCACCGACACCTGCCCCGGCTTCGGCTCGGCGGCGAAGTACACCGCCGTCTCCGTGCGCGAAGCCGCGCTCGACGTGGCCGCAATGGCGGAAACCTCCACCAAGGTGTTCGTCTACGAGGCCATGGGTCGCCACGCCGGCTGGCTGGCGGCCGCCGCTGGCCTGGCCGGGCAGTCGCCTGACGAGGCGCCGCACATCATCCTGTTCCCCGAGCGCGCTTACGACGAGACGCAGTTCCTCGCGCAGGTGAAGAAGGTCGTCGACAGGGTCGGCTGGTGCGTCGTGGTGGCCAGCGAGGGCATCCAGCATGCCGATGGCCGCTTCGTCGCGGATGCGGGCGGCGGCAAGGACTCGTTCGGCCACACCCAGCTGGGTGGCGTCGCGTCGTACCTGGCCGGGCGCGTGAAGGACCAGTTGGGCCTCAAGGTGCACTGGACCCTGCCCGACTACCTGCAGCGCTCGGCGCGCCACATCGCCTCGAAGACCGATTGGGAACAGGCGCAGGCCGTCGGCAAGGCCGCGGTGCAGTTCGCTCTGAAGGGACAGAACGCGGTGATGCCGGTGATCGTGCGCACGTCCGATGCGCCGTTCCGCTGGAAGATCGAGGCCGCGCCGTTGTCGAAGGTGGCGAACCACGAGAAGAAGTTCCCGCCCACCTTCATCCGCAAGGACGGCTACGGCATCACCGACAAGGCGCGCGCCTATCTGCAGCCGCTGATCCGTGGCGAAGCCTATCCGCCTTACGGCAACGATGGCCTGCCCAAGTACGTCGCGCTGAGGAATGTGGCGGTGAAGAAGAAGCTGCCTGCATGGGAAGGATGAACCCTCTGGCTACCCCGCTGCTCGGAATCACGCGATGAAGCAGGCATTGCCGCGTCGCGCCTGGCTTTTCCTGACGATGGTCGCATGCGCTGCCCTCTGGGAAGCGCGTGCCGATCTGTTCGAGATCCACGACGCCGCCCTCGCGCGTCATGCGTCCCTGGACGCCGCGCACCGGGCGCCATGATCCGCATCGTCCGCCTTGGCGCGCCGCGCGCGAAGGACGAAGGCCTGCGCATCGGCACGGTGCGCCGGCCGCCGCGTGGCGTGCCGAAGGCGGCGTTCGCGTCGCAGGACTGGTACGACGTGTGGTATCCCAATCTCGCGCCCAGCGCCGGGCTGGTGAAGGAAGCACAGGGTGCCGCCACGCCCCAGGCGTGGGCCGCCTTCGTGAAGAAGTACCGCGCGGAGATGGCCACGCCGGAGAACGCCCGTACGTTGGACCTGCTTGCTGCGCTGTCGCTGGCCAGTGCGTTTTCGCTGGGCTGCTATTGCGAAGACGAGGCACGCTGCCATCGGTCGGTGCTGCGCGGGCTGCTGGCCGAACGTGGCGCGGCCATCGCAGGGGAGTGACTTCAGGCACCGTCGCGGCGACATCGGCAGTGCTAGCGTGCGCCCACCATCACGCGAGAGGAGACTGCCATGTTCCGCAAAGTGCTGATCGGCTTGCTGGCCGTCGCCATCGGCCTCGCCATCGCAGGTGCGGGCTACCGCTTCGGGCAGTACCTGGCGCAGAAGGACGATGCGGCTTCACCGGCACGCGCAACGTCCTGATCGCGCACGTCCACCGCGCTAGCATGGCGCCATGGATGACCTGCTCGCCACACTGACGGCCCTCGAAACCGAGCTCCACCACCCCGGCGCGACCTGCACGCGCGAGCGGCTGGAGCGCCTGCTGCATCCGGAGTTCCACGAAGTCGGTCGCTCCGGCACGCGCTACATCCGCCAGAGGGTGATCGACTTCCTGGCGGATCGTGCTCCGTTGCCGCCCGTGGTCGCATGCGACCACCGCGTCGAACGTCTTGCCGACGACGTCGCGCTGCTGCACTTCGCGTCGCATGAAGTGGCCGTGGACGGCACGCACCGCCACGCGGCGTTGCGGATGTCCGTCTGGCGGCGAACACCGCTGGGCTGGCAGCTTCACTACCACCAGGGCACCCCGGCCGACACCTGATCCGCAGGCATCGTCGGCGCCCGGACCCGACTCCATTCCCTTGCGACGCCCCGCTTGGCGGCGCGCCCGCGCTGCGTTAGCGTAGCCGCCCAGGGGAGGGAGCATGGCGACAGCAAGGAAACGCGCGGGCATCGGCCTGCTGGCTGGCATGTGGGTCCTGGCCTGCGGTGCACAGGATGTACCGTCCCCGACAGACGCGCCGACGACGGAAACGAGTTCCTTCATCACGCCCACGCCGCTCGCGTGCTGCGAGCTGCCGGAGGGCACTCCCGTGCGGCTCGAAATCCTCGACCCCATCAGCTCTGCCCGCGCCAAACGCGGCGATGCCTTCCGGGTGCGCGTGCAGGAGGACATCGGCATCGAGGGCATCGTCGTGCTGCCTGCAGGGACGGAGGGCGTCGGCGAGATCGTCCACGCGGAGCCATCGCGCGGTGGGGGCAAGCCTGGGGAACTGATCCTCGCTGCACGGCGGCTGCAGCTGGGCGACCGCGAGGTGAGGCTGCGCGGCCTCAAGCTCGGCGGTGCCGGCAAGGACACGAGCGGCGTAGCGTTGGGCGTCGCGGTCGGCATCGGCCCGTTCGCACACTTCATCCACGGCAAGGAAATCGAGATTCCTGCCCTGACCACCGGCACGGCCAAGTTGGCCGAGCCCTTGCAGGCGGCACCCACGTCCGATGCATCCGGGGCGACAGCCGACCCCGCGGCGCCGGAACGCGCGACCCTACCCCCCAGCACCATCCCATCCCATCAACCGGAGTGATCCCGCATGCGTTATCCGCTCAACCGTGCCCTGCTGTGCTTGACCCTCTTGCTGCTGCCGGCCGTCGCCGTCCATGCCCAATCGCAGGACGCCCCGGCTGCCGCAGAGACTGCCGCTCCTGCCGCCGAAGCACCCGCAGCGCCCACGGGCGGTCTGGTGGGTGCTCCTGCGGATGGGATGGGCCAGGTCGTGTTCTTCCGCGAGAAAAAATTCGCGGGTGCGGCCGTCAAGTACAAAGTGCGTGAAGGCGAGACCGAGTTGGGCAAGCTGAGCAGTGGTACCTACTTCATCGCTTCCGTTGCGCCGGGTACCCACCAGTACACCGTGCACTCCGAGGCCAAGGACGTGCTGACGCTGGAAGTGGAGGCAGGCGAAACCTACTACGTGCTGGGTTCGATCACGATGGGCTTCATGGCGGGCCGCCCGAACCTGTCGCCCTCCGACGAGGCCGCCTTCAACGGCATGGCGAAAGACCTGAAGCCCGCCAAGAAGTAAGAGAAGGCAACGGTCCCGCGGTGACGGCCTCGCAAGAGGCCGTCACCGTTTTCATTTGCAGCCTTTGCCTTCGATGTCGAGACGGGCCGCGAACAGCGTGAGCGACGGCGCCTGCGCGGCTCCCGCGGCCTGCTGCTTCGCCTCCTGCAGGTAGATGCGCGACTGGCCCTGGCCATCGGCGGCCGGCGGTGTCGCACTGCCCGGCTTGCGCCACACGCGCACGACGGCCTGCCGCGACGGGCAGGCCGCGTCCGGGACGCGGATGATGTCGTTGAGTTTCCAGCCTGCGGCCAGGGAAGGCTTTGCCTTCTCGATATCGACGAAGCGCGCGCGGGGCTGGCACTGCGGACTGGTGCGCACGGGCGCGAAGCGATAAGGCTGCGCGGCATCGCCCGTGAAGGCGCCCTCCAGGCGCGCGCAGGCCTCGGGAATCTGTCGCAGCGTGTGCACGGTGCCGACGGCCTGCGGCGTGCCCGCCGGGCGCTGGATCTCGGGTGCGGGATCGGCGGCGCGGGCCGGCGTTGCGATCGCCAGGCAAGCGGCGAGCAGCGGAAGTGCGACGGTCTGGCGCATGGCAACTCCTTGGAGCCGGTACGAAAACGGGATGCGGGCCGCAAGGCTGGCACGGAGCGGCTGAACGGCCGCGTCACCGCTGGCGGCCCGCAGCGCATCCGGTCATACTCGGGCCAGCTCCAGGGATGTCTGAACAAGGGTTTCGTGCTGCAGTCCATCGCAGCGGTCGAGTGCGCTCAATCGTTCAACAGGCTCCACCGGGATTGGGTTGCGTGTTCAAGCGTTCTGCTGGACGACATCCATCAACCTTGGGAGGGGTCATGCTGGAACAACACGGTTTGACGCTGGCGCTGATCTGCGCCGGCGTGGCGATCATCTACGGCGTGGTGGCAGCGCGCTGGATCCTGAAACAGCCTGCGGGCAACGCCCGCATGCAGGAAATCGCGGCGGCCGTGCAGGAAGGCGCCAGCGCCTACCTCAACCGCCAGTACACCACCATCGGCATCGCCGGCATCGTGCTGCTCGCGCTGATCGGCTTCTTCGTGTCGTGGGCCAGCGCCATCGGCTTCCTGATCGGCGCGGTACTGTCCGGTGCCGCCGGCTACATCGGCATGAATGTATCGGTCCGCGCCAACGTGCGCACGGCAGAGGCCGCCACCAAGGGCATGAGCGCGGCGATGGACGTGGCCTTCAAGGGCGGCGCCATCACCGGCATGCTGGTCGTCGGCCTGGGCCTGCTGGGCGTGGCCGGCTACTACGCCGTGCTTCATCTGCATCTCGGCTACGGCACCGCCGACGCGCTGCACGCGCTGGTCGGCCTGGCGTTCGGCTCCTCGCTGATCTCGATCTTCGCGCGCCTGGGCGGCGGCATCTTCACCAAGGGTGCCGACGTCGGCGCGGACCTGGTGGGCAAGGTGGAAGCCGGCATTCCCGAAGACGACCCGCGCAACCCGGCGGTGATCGCCGACAACGTGGGCGACAACGTCGGCGACTGCGCCGGCATGGCGGCCGACCTGTTCGAAACCTATGCGGTCACCATCATCGCGACGATGCTGCTCGGCAGCCTGATGATGGCGCAGGCGGGCGAACACGCGGTGCTCTACCCGCTGGTGCTCGGCGGCGTATCGATCATCGCCTCGATCATCGGCGCGATGTTCGTGAAAGTGAAGGCGGGCGGCTCGATCATGGGCGCGCTCTACAAGGGCGTGATCGTGTCGGGCGTGCTGGCCGCCATCGCGTTCTATCCGATCACCACGCAGCTGATGGCGGATTCGTCCTACGGGGCGATGAACCTCTACTTCTGCGCGCTGGTCGGCCTGGTGCTGACCGGGGTGATCGTGTGGATCACCGAGTACTACACCGGCACCCAGTACGCGCCGGTGAAACACGTCGCCGCAGCATCCACGACGGGGCACGGCACCAACATCATCGCGGGCCTCGGCGTGTCGATGCGCTCGACCGCGTGGCCGGTGGTGGCGGTGTGCATCGCGATCCTCGGCGCCTACGCGCTGGGCGGCCTGTACGGCATCGCCATCGCGGCGACCGCGATGCTGTCGATGGCCGGCATGATCGTCGCGCTGGACGCGTACGGCCCGATCACCGACAACGCCGGCGGCATCGCGGAAATGGCGGAACTGCCGCCGGAGATCCGCAACATCACCGATCCGCTGGACGCCGTGGGCAACACCACCAAGGCGGTGACCAAGGGCTATGCGATCGGATCCGCCGCGCTGGCGGCGCTGGTGCTGTTCGCCGACTACACGCACAACCTGCAGACCGCACATCCGGGGACGGTGTTCACCTTCGACCTGTCCAACCATCTGGTGATCGTCGGCCTGCTGATCGGCGGCCTGATTCCCTACCTGTTCGGCGCAATGGCGATGGAAGCCGTGGGCCGCGCGGCAGGCAGCGTGGTGGAGGAAGTGCGGCGCCAGTTCCGCGAGATCCCCGGGATCATGGCCGGCACCGCCAAGCCGGACTACAGCAAGGCCGTCGACATGCTGACCAAGTCGGCAATCAAGGAAATGGTGGTGCCTTCGCTGCTTCCCGTCGTGGTGCCGATCATCGTGGGCCTGCTGCTGGGCCCGCAGGCGCTCGGCGGCCTGCTGATCGGCACCATCGTCACCGGGCTGTTCGTGGCCATCTCGATGACCACCGGCGGCGGCGCGTGGGACAACGCCAAGAAGTACATCGAGGACGGCCATCACGGCGGTAAGGGCAGCGAAGCGCACAAGGCCGCGGTCACCGGCGACACCGTGGGCGATCCCTACAAGGACACGGCCGGCCCGGCGATCAACCCGCTGATCAAGATCATCAACATCGTCGCGCTGCTGCTGGTGCCGGTGCTGCCGGTCAATGGATGGCTGGGCAGTGCCGCGCCGGCGGAGGCCGCGTCCCACGTTGCCGCTGCGGCCGATCACGTCGTCGACGGACGCCGCGCCCGCATCTTGTTCGACAGCGGCTCCGCGGTGGTGCCCTCGGACACCACCGCACGGATGGCGGGCGTGCTGGGGACGCTGGGCGCGGATCCCGACAGTACGGTCCGCGTCTCGGGCTTCCACGATGCCAGCGGCAATGCCGCCGCCAACGAAGCGCTGGCGAAGCAGCGCGCCGAGGCCATCCAGCAGTGGCTGGTGGTCAACGGCGTGGCCGCGGAGCGCATCTCGCTGGACAAGCCCGCGCAGACCACAGGTAGCGGCGACGCGGATGAGGCGCGCCGCGTGGATGTACGGGTGGAGTAAGCGTACGCACGATGCGTCAGAACAAGGGCGGCCATTGGCCGCCCTTCTTTTTGCGATTCTGTAGGAGCGACGTGAGTCGCGACCGCACGCCATCCGCGTACGGAAGCCTCACCCCTGGATGAGCAGGAAGGCCCCTGGCCTCCAGCGTGTGCGCCTTTCCAACGCTTCATGACGTGCGAGGCCGGGCGGTCGCGACTCACGTCGCTCCTACAGTGACTCCGTATACATCACGACGTCGGCTGCAGCGCCACCACGCGCACGTCGACATCCTTGCAGGCGGCGTCCTGGCAGATGCCGTTCACCCAGGCCTCGCCGTTGCCAAACATCACGCCCTTGTAGTTGACCATCAGCTGCGAATACTTCTGCCGCTTGATCGTGTCGGCGATGGCCGGGGTCATGATGCGGTCGTACTCGCGCACGAAGGCGGCGGCATCGGCAACCTTCAACGACTCGCCGTCGCGAACGGTGACGAACGGGTAGGCCACCAACCCCGCGACGGCCTCGGTGTCGTTCGCCGTCACGGCCTGTTGCAGTTGCCGGATCACCGTCTCGTAGCGGGCGTGATCGCCCAGTACTTCGTCGATGGCCTGGTTGACTGCACGCGGATCATCGACGGCCTCGCCTTCCGATGGGGCGGCGGCAGGAACCGTGGGTGCTGCGTCTGCGGCAGCCGCGGCTGGCGCCGTATCGGCAGCGGAAGCGGCGGTATCAGGCGTGGCCGGCGCGCAAGCCGCCAGCCACAACACCGCGAGCGCGGCGATCGGTGTCTTCATCGTGCGGATTCCTGGTCAGGTGGAGACGCGGTGCGGACGTCCATCCATGGCGGACAACCCAACTCCGGCGATGCGGGCCCATCCTAGCCAGCCCTGCGCCGGCTTGCGTTCGGGAATCGTTAGGCCACACGTTTCCCGTCGCTCCCATCTGGGCGGCAAGCCACTGTCGTTGCCGTCGTCCCCGCGTGCGCGGGACGACGGCACCGGCTCAACTCAGCACGTCAGCCAATACCTTGCGCCCGACCGCCGCGGCGGCTTCCACTTCGGGTGCCGTCTCGGCGGCCGCACGCGCTTCGGCCTGCTGCTGCAGGTATACCGGGCAGTGCTGCATCATGTAGTCGACGTCGAACTTCATGCGCTCGACCAGGAAGTCGACGAACGCACGCACCTTCGGCGACTGCACGTGGCCACGCGGGAACACGGCATTGAACTCGTATTCCGGCCCCGTCCATCCCGCCAGCACGCGCTGCAGGCGGCCCTGCTCTAGATACGGCTTGACCATCACGTCGGCGCCCAGCATCAGCCCTTCGCCGCACAGCAAGGCGCCCTTCAGCGCCGCGGGATCGTTGGCCACCAGGATGGGATTGATCGGATAGTCGTGCTCGCCCTCGGCGCCGTGCAGGGTCATCGCCCAGCCGTTGCCGCGACGATGCTTCTGCATCGCCAGCACGCGATGGTGCTGCAGGTCGTCCGGGTGCAGGGGTTCGCCGTAACGCGCCAGGTACTTCGGGCTGGCATACACCTGCGTGCGCAGCGTGCTGAGGCGTCGCGCGACGAGGTTGGAATCCGGCAGGCTGCCGATCCGAAGCGCTACGTCGATCTCGCCGGAGATCAGGTCCAGGGTGTCGTTGGCGAGCAGCATCTCCACGCGGATCTCGGGGTATTGCGCATGGAACTCGCCGAGCAGCGGCGCGATCTTGTCGATGCCGATCGAATACGGCGCGGTGAACCGCAACCAGCCGCGAGGCCCGGCGTGCAGCTGGCCCACCGCACTGGCGGCTTCGTTCAATTCGCGCGCGATGCGCTGGCAGTGTTCGTAGTAGACGTTGCCGGCTTCGGTCAGGCCGAGCTTGCGCGTGGTCCGGTGCAGCAGTTGCGCGCCGAGGCGCGTCTCCAGTTCCTGCACCTTGCGGCTGACCGTGGTCTTGGGAAGGCGCAGCACGTTGGCGGCCGCAATGAAGCTGCCCTGCTCCACCACCTTGACGAAGATCAGGGTGTCGTTGAGATCGTGGGTCATCGAGAGACTCCGGTAGGCGATGGGCGAATTGGCCCGCTGACGGGATGATTATTCCCCTAAATCAGGACTAATCAAGTCCTCATTGGCGGCGTAACGTGGCGTCCATCGTCCTCCACCGGGTATCGCCCCCATGCTGTTCGCCCGCCTCTTCCAATCGCTGGAACACCGTGAAGACGTCTCGGAATCCCCGTACCCTCGGGCTTTCCGTCGTAGCAAAAGCCTTCTGTTACAGGACATTTCCGGTCATGTCGCCGCGCCGCGCTCCCAGCGGGGCGGCACGGTGGGAGGTGGTCGCCGGATCGGCAAGGTGATGTCGGCTTCCGGGATTATCCCGATCACGGGAGGATTCATCCCATGAGCGGGACACTTGCCCGACGTGCGCCGACGAGCGGCACCCCCTGCGAAGCGCCGGTCGCATTGCGGCTGGCGACCTGCCGCGCCTTCGTCGCCCCCAGGGGCGATGACGCGCAGGATCAGGCAATCGCACAGCAGGATCCGGATATCGCGGCCACGACGATGCTGGCCACACTGGCCGCCATGCCCGTTTCCTTCCCGAATGCCGCCATGCGTTGGCTGCGTGCCGTTGCACGTGCGCTGGTCGCGCGCCTCCACGCGCCGGCCGATCCGTCGACGCCCTCCCCCACGACGGGTCGGCCGGTGGCACGCCTGCCGCTGGCCGGCCAGCGCGCCGGCTTCCGCGAATTCACCCTGCCGCGTCCGCAGGCGGATGACGTGCGGCAACGCCTGCAGGTGAAATCGGCGGGCGTGAGCGGGCGCATTGCGGCACCGCTCACGCGGAGCGCGCGGTGAACGCCATGACGGACACGCTGACCCCGGGCGCGCTCGTGATGGGCGCCAGCGGCAACGTCGGCTTCGGCGTGGTCGGCGCGTTGCTGGAGGCCGGCAGCCCGGTGCTGGCGGTGGGCCGCGAAGGCCCGCGCATGAGCGCGCTGGCCGAGCACTTCGAGGACGAGCCGGGACTGCAGCTGCTGTATTCGCCCTGCGTGCACGACGATCGCGGCGCCGCGCGCCTGGCCGACGAAATACGCGAACGTGGCCGCCCCCTGCGCGCCGTGTTCGCGAGCATGGGCACGCCACTGCAGAGCGGGCGCCTGCTCGACCGTCCGGCGTCGTTCCTGCTGGAGAAGCTGGAGGCCGATCTCATCCCGCACCTGGCCGCCGCCCGCCACCTGATTCCCCTGCTCTCCGAAAGCCAGACCGCCGCGAACTACGTGCTGATCGGCGGTCCCTACGCGGAGCGCGGCTGGTCCGGCTACGGCCACGCCTCAGTGACCGGTGCGGCGGTGCGCATGCTGACCCAGGTGCTGCATGAGGAAGCGCAGACCCTGGGCGTACGCGTGCAGCTGCTGTCGGTCGACAAGCCGGTGTGCACGCCGGAGAACGCGATCAACGCCTGCGCGGAATGGCCGGATGCGCTGGCGGTCGGACGCAGTGCCGTCGCGCTGTTGGCGCGTGGCGGGCGTGCGACGCAGTCCATCGTCACCTGGTCCGCGCAGGACGCGAAGCCGCCGGCGCAGACGCTCGCGCGCGACTTCGAAGACGCGCTGTGGGCGGTGGCCGGCGCTCCACGCAATGGCCGCGCCTCCGCCTGAGCGTCACGCCATCGAGCCCTCGCCCGTCCCTGCCATGCCGACCCCGATCCACCGCTTGACCTCAACCTGACTTCAGGTCGCACCCTTCCCGCCCGATTCCTCCTCTCCCCCAAAGAGACCACCACCCATGAACACGCCTTCCCCTTCTTCTACGCGTACGCAGCGCCAGCTCGCGCTCGCCGCCTTCAGTGCCCTCGCCCTCGCCGTGCTGGCCGGTTGCAGTGGCCAGGCCGCCGAACAGGGCGCGCCGCCACCGCCAGAGGTCAGCGTGGCGGCCGTCCCGGTCAAGTCGATCAGCCAGTGGGACGAATTCAGCGGCCGCGTCGAAGCCATCGAACACGTCGACCTGCGCCCGCGCGTCTCGGGGTACATCGACCGCGTCAACTACACCGAAGGCCAGGAAGTGAAGAAGGGCGACGTCCTCTTCACCATCGACGCGCGCAGTTATCGCGCCGAACTGGCGCGCGCGCAGGCCGAACTCGCACGCGCCCGCACCCAGGCCGACCTCGGCCGCAGCGAAGCGGCGCGCGCCAAGCGCCTGTCCGACGTGCAGGCGTTGTCGACCGAAGAGTACGAGCAGCGCCGCGCCAATGCCGACCAGGCGCAGGCGAACGTCGCCGCCGCCCAGGCTGCCGTTGAAAGCGCCCGGCTCAATCTGGAATGGACCCAGGTGCGCGCTCCCATCGACGGTCGCGCCGGCCGCGCGCTGGTCACCGCCGGCAACCTGGTCAGCGCGGGCGACGCCGCCAGCGTGCTGACCACGGTCGTTTCACTGGACAAGGTGCACGTGCACTTCGATGCCGACGAACGCGCGTTCCTTCGTTACGCCGAGATGGCCCGCAAGGGCGAACGTCCCAGCGAGCGCGACGGCAAGGTGCCGGTGCAGGTGGCGCTGGCCGACGAAACCGACTTCCCGCATGCGGGCGTGGTCGACTTCCTCGACAACCAGGTCGACCGCAGCACGGGCACCATCCGCGCCCGCGCGCTGCTCGACAATGCCGACCGCACGTTCACGCCGGGCCTGTACGCCCGCGTTCGCCTGCTCGGCAGCGGCGAGTTCAAGGCCGCGCTGGTCGACGACAAGGCCGTGCTGACCGACCAGGACCGCAAGTACGTCTACGTGGTCGACAAGGAAGGCAAGGCGCAGCGCCGCGACGTGAAGATCGGCCGCATGGCCGATGGCCTGCGCATCGTCGAACAGGGCCTGGCCGCTGGCGACAAGGTGATCGTCAGCGGGGTGCAGAAGGTCTTCTTCCCCGGCATGCCGGTGCAGGCCAAGGCGGTGGCGATGGGCGCAGCGCAGGCGCCCGCCACCACCGTGGCGATGAAGTAACCGCATCACCCGCGCAGGCGGATCCGCGTCGCCCACGGGTGCGCGGATCGGCTGACATGCCGCGTCGAACCGTTTCCGACCACCGCCCCTCGGCGGTGGCCAGTCCCTTGCATCTTCATTTCCAGGAAATCCACCCATGGACTTCTCCCGTTTCTTCATCGACCGGCCGATCTTCGCCGCCGTGCTGTCGATCGTGATCTTCGCCGCCGGCCTGATCTCGATTCCGCTGCTGCCGATCGGCGAGTACCCCGAAGTGGTGCCGCCGTCGGTCGTCGTGCGCACGGTGTATCCGGGCGCCAACCCCAAGGTCATCGCCGAGACCGTCGCCACGCCGCTCGAGGAAGCGATCAACGGCGTCGAGGACATGATGTACATCAAGTCCGTCGCCGGCTCCGACGGCGTGCTCTCGCTGACCGTGACCTTCAAGCCGGGCACCGATCCGGACGAGGCCGCCGTGCGCGTGCAGAACCGCGTGGCGCAGGCACAGGCACGCCTGCCCGAGGACGTGCGCCGGCAGGGCGTGACCACGCAGAAGCAGTCGCCGGTGTTCCTGATGGTCGTGCACCTGACCTCCAAGGACGGCAGGTACGACTCGCTGTACCTGCGCAACTACATGCGCCTGCACGTGAAAGACGAACTGGCGCGCATCCCCGGCGTCGGCGACGCGCAGCAGTTCGGCGGCGGCGACTACGCCATGCGCCTGTGGCTGGACCCGGACAAGGTCGCCTCGCGCGGCATGACGGCCGGCGACGTGCTGCGCGCCGTGCGCGAGCAGAACGTGCAGGTCTCGGCCGGCCAGCTGGGCGCCGAACCGATGCCGAACGGCAGCGACTTCCTGCTGCCGATCAACGCCAAGGGCCGCCTGGAGACCGTCGAGGAATTCGGCAACATCGTGCTGAAGAGCGGCACCGACGGCGAGATCGTGCGCTTGGCCGACGTGGCCCGCATCGAGCTGGCCGCCGGCGACTACACGCTGCGCGCGCGCCTGGACGGCAAGAACGCCTCGGCGATCGGCATCTTCCAGGCACCCGGCGCCAATGCGCTGGAAATCCGCGACGCCGTGGTGGCGAAGATGGACGAGATCCGCCCCACCCTGCCGCCGGGCGTGGAAATCCAGTCGATCTACGACACCACGATCTTCGTCCGCGATTCGATCAAGTCCGTGGTCAGCACGCTGCTGGAAGCCACCCTGCTGGTGGTGCTGGTGGTGATCCTGTTCCTGCAGACCTGGCGTGCCTCGATCATCCCGCTGCTGGCGGTACCGGTGTCGGTGGTCGGCACGTTCGCGGTGCTGTACCTGCTGGGCTATTCGATCAATACGCTGACCCTGTTCGGCCTGGTGCTGGCGATCGGCATCGTGGTGGACGACGCCATCGTGGTGGTGGAGAACGTCGAGCGCCACATCGAGCACGGCGCCACGCCGCTGCAGGCGGCGCACCTGGCCATGAAGGAAGTGTCGGGCCCGATCATCGCGATCGCGCTGGTGCTGTGCGCGGTGTTCGTGCCGATGGCGTTCCTGACCGGCGTGACCGGCCAGTTCTACAAGCAGTTCGCCGTCACCATCGCCATTTCCACCGTCATCTCGGCGATCAACTCGCTGACCCTGTCGCCGGCTCTGGCCGCCAAGCTGCTGAAACCGCACGATGCCGCGAAGGACGCGCCGTCGCGTCTGATCGACCGCCTGTTCGGCTGGCTGTTCCGTCCGTTCAACCGCTTCTTCAAGCGCAACTCCGAGCGTTATGAAGGCGCGGTGTCGCGCGCCCTCGGCAAGCGCGGCGCGGTGTTCGCGGTGTACGTGGTGTTGCTGATCGGCGCAGGCCTGATGTTCCGGACGGTGCCGGCCGGCTTCATCCCGGTGCAGGACAAGCTGTACCTGATCGCCGGCGTGAAGATGCCGGAAGGCGCATCGATCGAACGCACCGACGCGGTACTGAAGAAGATGGCTGCGATCGCCAAGGACGTGGACGGCGTGTCGAACGAAGTCGCGTTCCCGGGCCTCAACCCGTTGCAGTTCACCAACACCCCGAACAACGGCGTGGTGTTCTTCACCCTGAAGCCCTTCAGCGAGCGCTCGCGCAGCGCGGCCGAGATCACCGCCGAGCTCAACCAGAAGTTCGCCGGCATCCAGGAAGGCTTCACCTTCGCCTTCATGCCGCCACCGATCCAAGGCCTGGGCAACGGGTCGGGCTGGTCGCTGTTCGTCGAGGACCGCACCCGCCTGGGTTACGGCGAGTTGCAGAATGCGGTGCAGGCGTTCCAGGGCGCGGCGTCGCAGACGCCCGGCCTGGGCTTCCCGATCAGCAGCTACCAGGCCAACGTGCCGCAGCTGGATGCCGACGTCGACCGCGTGAAGGCGAAGGCGCAGGGCGTGCCGCTCACCGAGCTGTTCGACACACTGCAGACCTACCTGGGGTCGGCGTACGTCAACGACTTCAACATGTTCGGCCGTACCTGGCAGGTCATCGCGCAGGCCGACGGTCCGTTCCGCGACAACGTCGAGGACATCGCCAACCTCCGCACCCGCAACGCCAACGGCGAGATGGTGCCGGTGGGCAGCATGGTGAACATCAAGCAGACCTACGGCCCCGACCCGGTGATCCGCTTCAACGGCTATCCGGCCGCCGACCTGCTGGGCGAAGCCGATCCGCGCGTGCTGTCGTCCGGCGAAGCGATGGTCAAGGTCACCGAATTGGCGCAGCAGGTGCTGCCGCCCGGCATGGGCATCGACTGGAGCGACCTGAGCTACCAGCAGGCGACCCAGGGCAAGGCGGCGCTGGTGGTGTTCCCGCTGGCCGTCCTGCTGGCTTTCCTGGTGCTGGCCGCCCTGTACGAGAGCTGGACGCTGCCGTTGGCGGTGATCCTGATCGTGCCGATGACCCTGCTGTCGGCGCTGTTCGGCGTGTGGGTGATGGGCGGCGACAACAACGTGTTCGTGCAGGTGGGCCTGGTGGTGCTGATGGGCCTGGCGTGCAAGAACGCGATCCTGATCGTCGAGTTCGCCCGCGAACTGGAGCTGCAGGGCAAGGGCATCGTGGAGTCCGCCCTGGAAGCCTGCCGCCTGCGCCTGCGCCCCATCGTCATGACCTCGGTCGCCTTCATCGCCGGCACCGTGCCGCTGGTGCTGTCGTCGGGTGCCGGTGCGGAGGTACGCTCGGTCACCGGCATCACCGTGTTCGCCGGCATGCTGGGCGTCACCCTGTTCGGTCTGTTCCTGACCCCGGGGTTCTACGTGGCCCTGCGCAAGCTCGCCCATCGTCCGCTCGTTTCCCATGCCCCGGCCACCGCCGACGCGCATGTCCATTCCTGATCCATCCCTACATCACGAGGCAAAGCCATGAACACGTCATCCAAGATCGCGCTGGTCACCGGCGCCACCCGCGGCATCGGCCGTGAGACCGTCCGCCAACTGGCCGAAGCCGGCGTGCACACGCTGCTGGCCGGCCGCAATCGCGACAGGGCCATGGAAGCCGCGCTGGACCTGCAGTCGCAGGGCCTCCCGGTGGAAGCGATCGCGCTGGACGTCACCGACAGCGCCAGCATCGCCGCCGCCGTGAAGGAGATCGAGCAGCGCCACGGCAGGCTCGACATCCTGGTCAACAATGCCGGCATCCTGGTCGACGATCCCACCCGGGGCGTCTCGGGCCAGGCGCTGGACACCTGGCGCACCACGTTCGACACCAACCTGTTCGGCCTGATCGAAACCACGCAGGCGTTCCTGCCGCTGCTGCGCAAGTCCGACGCCGGCCGCATCGTCAACGTGTCCAGCCTGCTGGGCTCGCTGTCGGAGCACCAGAACCCGGCGTCCTTCATCTACGACTTCAAGGGCGTGCCGGCCTACAACGTCTCCAAGAGCGCGGTGAACGCGTGGACCATCCACCTGGCGCACGAACTCAAGGACACCGGCATCAAGGTCAACACCATCCACCCGGGTTACGTGCAGACCGACATGAACAAGGCCGGCGACCAGCAGAACGGCGAGCTGTCCGTGCCGGAGGGCGCGCGCACCAGCGTGCAGCTCGCGCTGATCGGCAACGACGGTCCGACCGGTGGTTACTACTACTTCGACCAGGTGCTGCCATGGTGATCCGTCCGCTCGTCATCGCCGTCGCGTCGGTGGTGCTGGCCGGCTGCGTCACCGTGGGTCCCGACTACGTGGCGCCGCAGACCGCGCCGGCCACGCTGCAGCACGCGGGCTCCGCCGACTACGTGGCCGACCATCCGGTCGCCGCGTGGTGGAGCCAGTTCGACGACCCGGTGCTCGACCAGCTGGTACGCGAATCGCTGCTCGCCAACCCCGACGTGCGCATCGCAGTCTCGCGCGTGGACGAAGCACGCGCGGTGTTCTCCGAACGGCGCTGGGACCTGGCGCCGCACGTGACCGCCGGCGTGGAAGGCACCCGCACCAAGCAGCCCGTCGAGGGCCAGGGCCGCGTGGAGACCGACAGCTACTCCGCCGGCTTCGATGCGGCCTGGGAACTGGACCTGTTCGGCCGCGTGCGCCGCAGTGCCGAGGCCGCGCATGCGGACCTGCAGGCGCAGCGCAACGATCTGCAGGCGGCACAGGTGACCGTGGCCGCGGAAGTGGCGCGCAACTATTTCGAGTTGCGCGGCACGCAGAAGCGGCTGGACGTCGCGCGGCGGATCCTGGTCAGCCTGGGCGAGACCCAACGCCTGACCGAGTCGCGCTTCGACCTTGGCGCCGGCAGCCAACTGGAAGTGCAGAGCAGCCTTGCCCGCGTGAAGGCGGTCGAGGCCGAGGTGCCGCTGCTGGAGACCGCCGAAGGGCAGTCGCGCCATCGCCTCGCGGTGCTGGTCGGCAAGCGCCCGGGTGAGCTCGATGCGTTGCTCGCTCCGCGCGAACCCCCGGCGTTCGCCAAGGCCTTGCCGATCGGCGACACCACTGAACTGCTGCGCCAGCGGCCGGACGTGCGCGCCGCCGAACGTCGCCTGGCCGCGGCCACGGCGCGCGTGGGCGTCGCCACCGCAGACCTGTTCCCTCGGGTCAGCCTGCGCGGCTTCGTCGGTTTCCTGTCCGGCGGCTGGGGCAACCTGTTCAACGGCGACAACCGTGCCTGGCAGGTAACGCCCTCGATCAGCTGGGCCGCGTTCGACATGGGCAGCGTGCGTGCACGCCTGCGCGCGAGCGAAGCCCAGGCCGACGGCGTGGCCGCGCAGTACGAGAAGACCGTGCTGGGCGCGCTGGAAGATACGGAAAACGCACTGCTGTCCTATGCCAAGCAGCAGGCCCAGCTGAAATTCCGGCTGGAACAATCCGTTGCCGCGCGCCGTGCAGCAGAGCTGGCCGAAGTCCGGTATCGTGCCGGCTCGTCGGACTTCCTCACCCTGCTGGACGCCCAGCGCACGCAGCTCGCTGCGGACGATGCGCTCGCGCAAGCCGAAGCCGGCGTCAACGTCGGGGTGGTGGCGATCTACAAGTCGCTGGGCGGCTGGGGCGAACAGGATGTCGCGCCCGCGCTCGCGGCGCAGCCCTGAGCGGGCCGTCACGCCGCCTTCCCGACAATCCACCGAATGCCGCGCCCCCGGGCGCGGTCCTTCCCACCCTTCCGAGTGTCATCCGTGTCCGCTGCACACCGTAACGCCGCAACTCCTGCTTCGATCCCCTCGCCCTTTCTCCGTCGCTCCGTGCTCCGCCCGGTGTTCGGGTTGCTGCTGGCCGCCGCGACGACGCAGGCATTCGCCGCCGAGCCGCGCAGCGCGTGGTACGTGCAGGGCGGTGTCGCCGAGGATGCGCAATCGCTGACCGTCGGCATGAGCCGCGACTGGCAGTGGGAGAAGCAGTACCGCTACGGTCACATCAGCGGCCAGTGGCAGGGCGAAGTCGCGCGCTGGCACAGCGACAGCCAGAACAGCACGCAACTAGGCGTGACCCCGGCGCTGCGCTGGCGCCCGAACGGCTGGGACAACGGTTGGTTCGTCGAAGGCGGCATCGGCGTGAACGTCATCTTCCCCAAGTACGACACGCGGAAGAAAGAATTCAGCACCACCTTCAACTTCGGCGACCACATCGCCGTTGGCAAGCGCTTCGGCGCCGACCAGCAACACGAGTGGTCGCTGCGGTTCCAGCATTTCTCCAACGGCCGGATCAAGAATCCGAACCCGGGCGAGAACTTCCTGCAGTTCCGCTACACGCAGCGGTTCTGAGGGCGGACTGCTCCCCTGTAGGAGCGACGTAAGTCGCGACCGCGAGACGCACGTACCACCGATCCTTCCGGTGCGATCAATCGCGACTTACGTCGCTCCCACAGATGCCGACGCCGCCTGGATGCGACCTACTTCAGCGGCGCCGCCACGATCAGCGGCGACAGGTCGTACCCCATGGCCTCGGCTTTCGCCTTGAGCTGTTCGAACTGCGCACGGTCCATCGACGGCTCGCGCGACAGGATCCACAGGTACTTGCGGTCCGGTTCGCCGACCATCGCCCACTGGTAGTCCGGATCGAGCGCGATCACCCAGTAGTCCGCCCACACCATGGGCAGCCACGACAGCCATTCGGGCGCGAAGCGCACCTCCAGCCTGCCGGGATGGCCCTCGACCGGACGTGCCTCCCCGGTCGACTGGTCCATGCTGCCGTCCTTCGTGCGGCATGCGTTCACCACGCTGATGGTGCCGGCCTTCTCGACGCCGTAACGCGCGGTAATGTCGCCCACGCACTGGCGCTGGAAGAACATGGGCAGGTGTGCGATCTCGTGCCATTGACCCGCATAGCGGGCAATGTCGAGGTGCGGCACCGAGGTGACGGGTTCAGCGGCGTGCGCGGCGGTCATGCCTGCGGCCAGGCACAGGGCCAGCGCTGCGCGTGCGGCCAGGGAGCGATGTGTCATGCGGATGTCCCCTGTCGTGGGAAATAAGAGCGGCTTACGGCACAGACAGAGAAGCGGATGCATCCTTCGCTGGGATGCACCCGCTTCGTGCCACACCGGTCGTGCAGAAAGGGATTACTTCGTAACCAGGGTCAGGCCACTGGCTTCGACCTTCTTCACGCCCTTGATCTGCTTGGCGACGGCGATCGCCTTGTCCTTCTGCGCCTGGCTGGCGACAGCGCCCGACAGCATCACGGTGCCGTCGACGGTCTCGACCTTGATGTCCAGGCCCGACACGTTCTCGGTTGCCAGCAGATCGGCCTTCACCTTGGTGGTGATCCAGGTGTCGGTCACCGGCTGGTTGGAATCGTTCTGGGTGTTCTCTTCCGGCTCATTCGGCGGGTTGGCGGCCATGGCCTGCGCCGCGGAGAACAGCAGGGCGGCGGACAGCGCGGCGGCCAACATCGAGCGGGCACGTGCATGGGTCATGATCGTCTCCTTGGTCGTGGTGCGCTCGCAGTACCGGCGCCATCCCGTACAACACGCGTGAAAAACGCACGCGGATCCTGAAAGGTGTTGCGGGGGGTTCATGCTCGTGCACGTGAGGTCAACGCTCACCTTCGCTTACCATGCGCGCAGACACGGGAGCATCGCGCATGGGCAGTCATCTGAATGTGGCGCTAGTCGGGTACGGCTTCGTCGGCAAGGTTTTTCATGCACCGCTGATCCACGCCACACCCGGTCTGCGGCTGCATGCCGTGGTATCGCGCGACGCCACCAAGGTGCATCGCGACTGGCCCGATGCGGTTGTCGTGGCAGACCCGCTGATGGCCTTTGCCGATCCGGCAGTGGACGTGGTGGTGATCGCATCGCCCAACGCGTCGCATGCGCCGCTCGCGATGGCTGCCCTGGGCGAAGGCAAGCACGTGGTGGTGGACAAGCCCTTCACGATCACGCTGCACGAAGCGCACGGCGTGGTAGCGGCTGCATCGCGCGCCGGCCGCATCGTCAGCGTGTTCCAGAACCGGCGCTGGGACGCGGACTTCCTGACCGTGCAGCGCCTGGTCGGCGACGGCACGCTCGGCCGCGTCGCGGAATTCCATTCGCACTTCGACCGTTTCCGCCCCGTCGTGCAGGACCGCTGGCGTGAACGCGACGAGCCCGGTGGTGGCCTCTGGTACGACCTGGGACCGCATCTGCTCGACCAGGCCCTCCAGCTGTTCGGCATGCCGGAAGCGATCAGCGTCGACGTCGCCCGGCTGCGCGATGGTGCGCAAGCGCCGGATTACGTCCACGCGACGCTGCGCTACCCGACGCTGCGCGTGCACCTGCATGCGGGCACGCTGGTGGCCGGCAACGGACTGCGCTTTGCCGTGCATGGTACGCGCGGCAGCTACCTCAAGCACGGCCTGGACGTGCAGGAAGACCAGTTGCGCGCGGGCGTGGTACCCGGCGCGCCGGGCTGGGGCGTGGACACGCGTGCGGGTGAACTCGTGTGTGAGCGCGAAGGACGACTCGTCGCGGAAGTCGCCCATCCCGAGGCCGGCGACTATCGCCGCTACTACGCCGCGGTCCGCGATGCCGTGCTGCAGGGCAGCGCGCCGCCGGTCACGCCGCAGCAGGCGCTGGATGTCATGCGGCTGATCGAGCTGGGCGTGCGGAGCAGTGAGGAGCGGCGCGAGATGGTGGTCGATGTGGGAGCGACGTGAGTCGCGACCGATATGCATTTTTGCACCGAACGTCTACCGCTTCCGGCTCTCGCGACTTACGTCGCTCCCACAACAACAATTCCCTCAAGCCACCGCCTGCCCGCGATAGGTCCGATGATGCGCCATCGCCAGCATCGCGTTGTCTTCGTGCGTATCGCCGTAGGCGTGGATGGCGGCGTAGGCCTGCGGGTCGCACAGCGCGCGTACGCGGCGCACCTTCTCCTCGCCGACGCATTGCGCCCCGGCATAGCCGGTGATGCGCCCATCGCGTTCGGCCAGCACCGAACACAGCAGTTCGACGCCCTGCGTCGCGCACCACGGCGCGAGGTAGACATCCAGCCCGCCCGACACCACGACGATGCGATCGCCGCGCTCGCGGTGCCACGCCAGTCGCGCCATCGCCTCCGGCCGCAGCACGTCCGGCAGCACCTCGCGCGCGAAGGCGTCGCCCTGCGCACGCAGGCGCGAGGCGTCCACCCCGCGCAATCCCACCTGCACGATGCTGGCGCGGGTGAGATTGCCGGCCACCCAACCGCGCCGGTAGCCGAACACCACCGGCGCCAGCAGCACGCCGCCGACCAGCAGTCGCGGCCGCGCGACGGCGTGCCGCATGAAATCCGGAAACGTCTCGCGCGTGGTCAGCGTGCCGTCGAAGTCGAAAAGGGCCAGATCCATTGCGTCAGCCCTCCGCTTCCAGCAACCGCGCCCCGGGGCCGTCCTCGCCCAGTTCGTCCCACGGATTGCGCAGCGGGCAGGCCTTCAACGACAGACAGCCGCAGCCGATGCAGCCATCGAGCTGGTCGCGCAGGCGGGTGAGGCTGGCGATGCGCGCATCGAGCGCGGCGTGCCAGCGCGCGGAGAGTTTCTTCCAGTCGGCGGCGGTCGGCGTGCGGCTCTCCGGCAGCGACGACAGCGCGGCCTGGATCTCCGCCAGCGGAATGCCGGTGCGCTGTGCCACCTTGATGACGGCCACGCGGCGCAGCACTTCGCGCGGATAGCGGCGCTGGTTGCCGGCGTTGCGCCAACTGTGGATCAGGCCCTTGGATTCGTAGAAGTGCAGCGTGGAGACGGCGACGCCCGCGCGCGCGGCGACCTGGCCGACCGTGAGCTCCGCTTCGATGGGGGGATGCTTCAGGGAATGCTGTTTTCCGGACATGGTGCATTGACCTCAAGAATGCTTGAGGTTCTACCCTGCGTTTCCCCGTCCTGGCAAGCGCAGCGTCCATGTCCGCCCCTCTCCACCTGGCCCTGCTGTATGGCAGCACGCGCGAAGGCCGCTTCTGCGACACCGTCGCCGACTGGTTGCGCACACAGCTGGCCCTGCGGCGCGACTACACTGTCGACGCCATCGATCCTGCCCTGCTCGACCTTCCGCACCGCCACGGCGGCGCACCGAGCGCCGACCTGGTGAATCTGCAACAACGCGTCTGGCGCGCCGACGCCTTCGTGGTGGTGGTGCCGGAGTACAATCATGGTTATCCATCCGCGTTGAAATTCGTGATCGATTCGGTCCAGGCCCACTGGCAGGCCAAACCGGTCGCGTTCGTCGCCTATGGGGGCCACAGCGGCGGCGTCCGCGCGGCGGAACAGTTGCGGCAGGTGTTCTCCGGCCTGCATGCGGTGCCGGTCCGCGATGGCGTGTATTTCACCCAGGCGTGGGACCGCTTCGACACCGGAGGCAGGCCGCGCGACGGCGACGCCAGCGAACGCGCCGCCCGCCGCATGCTGGACCAGCTCGCCTGGTACGGCCACGCGCTCCGCCAGGCGCGCGCGGCCTGGCCCTATCCCGCCGGCTGAGCCGGTACGTTTTCCCCGGCGCGCCGATGCGCGCCCACGATGGACCGACCCGATGTTCCGATTCTTCGAAACCCGCATCAATCCGTATCCGAAGGGCGAGCCCACCACGCCGCCGCGGAAGCTGCTGCCGTTCCTGCTGCACTACTCGCGGCCGTTGCTGCCGTGGCTGGTGGTGATGTCGGTGCTGACCGGCGTGATCTCCGCGCTGGAGATCACCTTCTTCGACTACATGGGCCAGCTGGTCGACTGGATGGGCAGCACCGGTCGCGACAGTTTCCTGCAGGTGCATGGCCAGAAGCTGCTGTGGATGGGCGTGCTGGTGCTGGTGGCCTACCCGCTGCTGGTGCTGGTGCAGTCGCTGATCATCCACCAGACCATCTTCGGCAACTACCCGATGATCGCCCGCTGGCTGTCGCACCGTTACCTGCTGCGGCAGAGCGTGGGCTTCTTCCAGGACGAGTTCGCCGGCCGCATTTCGCAGAAGGTCATGCAGACCGCGCTGTCGATCCGCGAGACGGTGATGAAGCTGATGGACGTGTTCGTCTACGTCGTCGTCTACTTCGTCGGCACCGTGGTGCTGGTGGCGCAGGCCGATGTGTGGCTGGTGCTGCCGCTGGTGGTCTGGCTGGTCAGCTACCTGCTGCTGGTGTTCCATTTCGTGCCGCGCCTGCAGAAGGTGTCGATGGCGCAGTCGGACGCGCGCGCGCAGATGACCGGCCGCATCGTCGACAGCTACACCAACATCCAGACCATCAAGCTGTTCGCCCACACCATGCGCGAGCAGGACTACGCCCGTGGCGCCATGGACGAATTCATGGTCACCGTGCACGCGCAGATGCGGCTGGTCACCCAGCTGACCGTCAGCCTGCACACGCTCAATGCGTTCCTGCTGGCCAGCGTGGCCGGTGTGGCGATCTGGGCCTGGCTGCAGTCGTCGATCTCGATGGGCGCGATCGCCGTGGCCATCGCCCTGGTGATGCGCATCCGCTCGATGTCGGACTGGATCCTGTGGGAAGTGGCCGGGCTGTTCGAGAACATCGGCACGGTCGAGGACGGCATGGGCACGCTGGCGCAGCCGCTGGCCATCGCCGATACCAAGGACGCGAAGGACCTGGACGTCGCGCATGGCGAGATCCGCTTCGACCACGTGAAGTTCCACTACGGCCGCGAGGCCAAGGTGATCGACGACCTGTCGCTGGTCATCAAGCCGGGCGAGAAGGTCGGCATCGTCGGCCGCTCCGGTGCCGGCAAGTCGACGCTGGTGAACCTGCTGCTGCGCTTCTACGACGTGGAAGGCGGCCGCATCCTGATCGACGGCCAGGACGTGGCGCATGTCACCCAGGAATCGCTGCGCCGGAACATCGGCATGGTCACCCAGGATACCTCGCTGCTGCACCGCTCGATCCGCGACAACATCCGCTACGGCCGTCCCGACGCCACCGAAAAGGAACTGCTGCAGGCCTCCGAGCGCGCGCATGCCGACGAGTTCATCCGCGGGCTCACCGATGCCAAGGGCCGCAGCGGCTACGACACCCAGGTGGGCGAGCGCGGCGTGAAGCTCTCCGGCGGCCAGCGCCAGCGCGTGGCGATCGCGCGCGTGCTGTTGAAGGACGCCCCGATCTTGGTGCTGGACGAAGCGACCTCCGCGCTGGATTCGGAAGTCGAGGCCGCCATCCAGGAACAGCTCTACGCGCTGATGGCAGGCAAGACCGTCATCGCCATCGCGCACCGCCTGTGCACCATCGCCGTGCTCGACCGCCTGATCGTGATGGACGGCGGCCGCGTGATCGAAAGCGGCAGCCACGAGGCGTTGCTGCAACAGGACGGTTTGTACGCGGCGTTGTGGCGCCGGCAGTCCGGCGGCTTCATCGGCGTGGATCTGGAAGACGTCGAGGCATGATGTCTTTCCCTCTCCCCGTGCAACGGGGAGAGGGTGCCGAAGGCGGGTGAGGGGTGACGAAGCCAGCGGCGTCGACGCGGCATCGCCACTTCCGACCTCGCGATCCCAAAGCGCAGTGCTTTCCCGGTCCGTCATCGCGCGCGCCCCTCATCCGGCCTCCGGCCACCTACTCCCCGCCGCGCGGGGAGAAGGGAACAAAAAAGCCGCCGGCTTCCCGGCGGCTTTTTCTTTATCCAGCGACGCTCAGGACAACCAGCCGCGCGCCTTCGCCTTGTTGGCGTACCACAGCAGGAACAGCGCGATCAGCAGTAGCACCACCGGCATCACCAGTCCGACGGGACCATACGCGGCCCATGCCGGCGTCACCACGTAGGCACCGATCATCTGCACCAGCAGTGCGATCAGCGACAACGCAAACATGGTGCACGCCCAGCGCTTCTTCATCAGCAGCCCCAGCGCACCCAGCACGCCACCGAGTACCGCCACCGCGAACACGATGTTGATCCAGCCGGGCGTGCCCTCGTACACCTGCCGCTGCGCCTCCGGCATCGCCGCCAGCTGGTCGGGCGTCATGCTGACCTGCAGGTACCACATGGCCACGCCGATCAGATTCCAGACCAGCGCGAACACCGCGACAATCCAGTAACCCACCGAGCGTTTCGTCGCTGTCGTCGTCATCATTGCCCTCCCCAGGGTCGTTGTCGGAACCGGGGATGAGCATAGCGCCGGGACATGCGATACCGCCGTTACGGTCCGCCGGTCGGCGCTACCCGCCACACGACATTGCCCACGTCATCGGCCAGCAGCACGCCATTGCGCGCGTCCACCGCCACGCCCACCGGCCGTCCACGCGCGTTGCCGTCGGCGTCGAGGAAGCCGGTCAGCACGTCCACCGGCATCCCCTGCGGACGGCCACCGGCAAAGCGCACGAACACCAGCGTGTAGCCGGCGGGATCGCGCCGGTTCCAGGATCCGTGCTCGCCGATGAAGGCGCCACCCTGCAGCGCCGCCGGCCAGCCCGCGCCGTCATGGAAGGCCAGCCCGAGCGCCGCGACATGCGCCCCCAGTGCATAGTCCGGCGCGGTGGCGCGCGCCACCAGATCCGGACGCGGCGGTTCGACGCGCGTATCCACATGCTGGCCGTAGTAGCTGTACGGCCACCCGTAGAACGCGCCTTCGCGCACCGAAGTCAGGTAGTCGGGCACCAGTGCGTCGCCGAGTTCGTCCCGCTCGTTGACCACGGTCCACAGCGCACCGGTCTGCGGTTCCCATGCCAGTCCGACCGGATTGCGCAGGCCACCCGCGAACACGCGACGCGCGCCGGTCGCGATCTCCACCTGCAGCACCGCCGCCCGGTCGACCTCCATACCCATGCCGTTTTCGCCGACGTTGCTGTTGGACCCGACACCGACATAGAGGAACCTGCCGTCCGCGCTGGCCAGCAGGCTCTTGGTCCAGTGATGGTTGAGCGGGCCACCCGGCAGGTCGACCAGTTTCACCGGCATGGCGTCACTGCGGGTCTGTCCGTCGCGATACGGAACGCTGACGATGGCATCGGCATTGGCGATGTACAGGCGGCCGTCGACCAGCGACATGCCGAACGGCGACATCAGGTTGGCGAGGAATACGTCACGCACCTCCGCCACGCCATCCCTGTCCGCGTCCCGCAGCAGCGTGATGCGATTGGCGCTGGGCACGGCGGCGCCGGCCTTCTTCATCGTGCGTTTCATGAACCAGGTGCGCAGCCCTTTCTTTTCGGCCGGCTTCGGTGGCGCGTTCGTTTCGGCGACCAGCACGTCGCCGTTCGGCAACACGTACAGCCAGCGCGGATGGTCCAGTCCGCGGGCGAAGGCGGTGACCCGCAGGCCAGGGGCCGGCGTGGGGGCGGTCCCCTCCGGCCAACCCACGGCGGGCGCCACGTTGACGGTGGGAATCCAGCGCTGCGACGGTGCGGGCAAGGCGGGCTGCGGCCCGGTCTCGCTGGGCGCCTGCGCATGGCTGGAACACGACAGGCAGCCCAGCAGCAACCACGGCAACAGGCAGCGGATCATCGTCATCGCACGCACTCCCGGGAGGAAGCGGCGAGCCTAGGCGCGCCGGTGCGAACGCGGCGTCAACCTGCCTGCCGGCTCAGGCGTCGTCCTGCCCCCACGCATCGACCTCGACCGCGCCGTCATCGTCGACACGCACGCGCACCTCGATCGGCTTGCAGCACACGTGGCAGTCTTCGATGTACTGCTGGTCGCCGCCCGAATCGTCCACCACCAGCGTGATGGTCTCGCCGCAGTAAGGGCAGTCGATGTCGAAGGCGGGCAGGTGCGGCATCAGGCCGATCCCAGCGCGGTGACGGACGCGATGCGGTCCAGCCACAGGTAATGGGTGACGTCGGGCCGCGTGTGGTCCTCGATGCGGACGACCGCGTTGAATCCCTCTCCGCCCTGCGCATCGCGGAAGACCTGCACCGTCGGACGCGCGGGCACCACGCCGGTGATCGTGCCGCCATCGGTGAGCACGATCTCCACCCTCGCTTCGTCCGGCAGTTGGCCTATCAGCGCCTCCATGCGCGCGATGTCGGCCTGCTGCGTGTAGAGGTGCCCTGGCCCATCCGTCATGTCGTGCTCCTGCGATCGGTGACGCACCCTAGTCCTTCCGGAGTAAGGCGCCGTGAATGGCGTCAGCGCAGCAGCCGCAGCACCTCGTGGGCCGCTGCTTCCGACGAAGCGGGGTTCTGCCCCGTCACCAGCCGGCCATCGGTCACCACGTACGACTGCCACACTGCCCCGCGCTCATAGCGTGCCCCGTTCCGCTTCAACGCGTCTTCCAGCGAGAACGGCACGATGTCGGTCAAGCCTACCGCCGCTTCCTCTTCATCGGAAAACCCGGTCACGCGCTTGTCCTTCACCAGCGGCTCGCCCAGGGCGCCACGCGGGTGGCGGAACACGGCGGGGCCGTGGCACACCGCCGCCACCGGCTTGCCGGCGGAGAAGGTCTGTTCGATCAGGCGGATGGAATCCGCATCCTCGGCGAGGTCCCACATCGGGCCGTGTCCGCCGGGATAGAACACCGCGTCGAATTCCGCGTCCACCACGTCCTTCAATGGCCGTGTGTTGGCCAGCGCCGAGAGCGCCTCGGCATCTTCGTTGAAGCGCACGGTGGCAGCCGTCTGCGCGTCGGGGGCATCGCTCTTCGGGTCCAGCGGCGGCTGGCCGCCCTTCGGCGAGGCCAGCACGATGTCGGCACCGGCTTCCTTGAACACGTAGTACGGCGCGGCGAATTCCTCCAGCCAGAAGCCGGTCTTCTGCCCGGTCTCGCCCAGGCGGTCGTGCGAGGTCAGCACCATCAGGATCTTCATCGGCATCTCCTGCAATCGGGCGCACAGGCTAGCGCCGGATGCGATAAGACCGGGTGATCAGTCCGCCTTCTTCACGGCATGGCCGCCGAACTCGTTGCGCATCGCCGACAGCAGCTTGTCGGCATAGGCGTCGTGTTCGCGCGAGCGCAGGCGCTCCAGCAGCGACATCGTGATCACCGGCGCGGACACGTCCAGGTCGATCGCCTCGGCCACCGTCCAGCGGCCCTCGCCGGAGTCCGCCACATACGGGGCGATACCGTCCATCGCCGGGTTCTTCTTCAAGGCATCGGCGGTCAGGTCGAGCAGCCACGAGCGCACCACGCTCCCGTGCCGCCAGATTTCCGCCAGTCCCGCCAGGTCGAACTCCATCGCCTCCTTCTTCTCGAGGATGGCGAAGCCTTCGGCGTAGGCCTGCATCATTCCGTACTCGATGCCGTTGTGGATCATCTTGGCGAAGTGGCCCGCGCCGCTCGGCCCCACCCGTCCCCAACCGGTCTGCGGCGTGGGCGCGAGCGTGGCGAATACCGGCGCCAGCGCATGCGCCGCATCCACGTCGCCGCCGATCATCAGGCTGTAGCCTTCGGCCAGCCCCCACACGCCGCCGCTGGTGCCGCAATCGAGGTAGTGGATGCCGGCGGCGCCGAGTTCCAGCGCGCGGCGCTGGCTGTCCTTGTAGTGGGAGTTGCCACCGTCGATGACGACGTCGCCCGCGCCGAGCAGCGGGCGCAGCTGCGCCAGCGTGTCGTCCACCACCGGTCCGGCGGGCACCATCAGCCACACCACGCGCGGCGAAGGCAGCGCGGCCACGGCGTTCTGCAGGCTGGCATGCGGCACGATGCCGCGCGCTTCGGCCTGCTGGCGCGCCGCCTCGCCAGGATCGTAGCCGCGCACGGCATGGCCGCCGCGCACCAGCCGTTCGGCCATGTTGGCGCCCATGCGCCCGAGTCCGATCATCGCCAGTTCCATGTGTACTCCCGGGTATCTGCAGAAGGAAAGAAAGGGGTCATGCCGTCAGCCACTCGCGCAGTACGGCCGTGGTGTCCTGAGGCACTTCCATCGGCGGCAGGTGGCCGCAGCGCGGGAACACGTGCAGGCGTGCGCCGGGAATGCGGGCATGCATCAGCCGGGTTTCCTCCGGCAGCGTCATGCGATCGTCCTCGCCCACGCCGAGCAGGGTGGGCACGGCGATGGTGGGCAGCAGCGGTTCCGAATCGGGGCGGTCGAGGATGGCGCGCTGCTGGCGCAGGAAGGCCTCGCGCCCGACGCGCTGCGCCATCGCCATCACGTCCTCGCCCACGTCGCTGTCCACGCGGCTTTCGTGCACCAGCTGCGGCAGCAGCTTGCGGGTGACGCCGGCGAAGCGCCCGGCCTCCGCCAGCGCCAGCCCGGCCTGGCGCACCAGCCGGCGCTTGGGGGGATCCAGCCGCGCGCTGGTGTCCAGCAGCGCCAGCCGCGCGACGCGCTCCGGTGCCTGCCGCAGGATCTCGAACGCGACGTAGCCCCCCATCGACAACGCCGCCAGCGCGAACACGGGCGGCGCGGTCGCCAGCACGCGGGCGGCCATGCCGGCCACGCTGTAGTCCCGGGTCAGGTCGGCCTGGTGCACCGGGGCGATGTCGGCCAGCGCCTCGGCGGGGTCGCGCCACAGGCGCGCGTCGCACAACAGGCCGGGCAGCAGGAGCAGGGGAAGCGGTGACATGTGCCTAGTGTAGTGACCACGCCCGGGCAGGACCGTCGCCCGCCCTCCACGGTCCGTTCCACATCCGCAACACACGCTCCTGCGTATGCTGGCCCGGATTCCCCGCGAGACCGCGCATGCATGTCCTGATCACCGGCGGTACCGGCTTCATCGGCCAGGCGCTCTGTGCCCGGCTGCTGCAGGCCGGCCACACTCTGAGCGTGCTTACGCGCGACTCCGCCCGTGCGCGCGGCACACTGCCGGCACCGGTGCGGACGCTGGGCACGCTGGAAGACGCGCGCGACGTGGAAGCGGTGGTCAACCTGGCCGGCGAACCGCTGATGGCCGGCCGCTGGAATGCGTCGCGCAAGGCCATCTTCCGCGCGTCCCGCCTAGACACCACACGCAGCCTGATCGCCTGGATGGCGCGCCAGTCTGTACGACCGCGCGTGCTGGTGTCGGGTTCGGCCATCGGCTACTACGGCCCGCGCGGCGATGAAGCGCTGGACGAGTCGGCCACCCCGGGCGACGACTTCGCGGCCCACCTGTGCCGCGACTGGGAAACAGAGGCCATGCAGGCCGAAGGTCTGGACGTGCGCACCTGCCGCGTGCGAACCGGCATCGTGCTCGGCACCGACGGCGGCGCCCTGGCGAAGATGCTGCCGCCTTTCCGGCTGGGCGTCGGTGGACCGATGGGCGACGGCCGGCAGTGGATGAGCTGGATCCATCGCGACGATCTGGTCGGCATGATCCGATGGCTGCTGGAACGCGACCAGACCGGCGGTGCCTACAACGGCACCGCACCCGAGCCGGTGACCAACCGCGACTTCGCCCGCACCCTGGGCAAGGCGCTGCATCGCCCCGCCGTGTTGCCGACCCCGGCGTTCGCGCTGAAGGCGGGATTCGGCGAAATGTCGCAGCTGCTGCTGACCGGCCAACGCGTGCTGCCCGCACACGCGCTGGCCGAGGGATTCACGTTCCGGTTTCCGACGCTGGACGCAGCGCTGGACGACCTGCTGCATGACCCGGTCGACTGATCACGGGATGCGCGAGGCTTTCCGGCGCTCGCGTCAGGCTTGGTGAGAGAAGAACGGACCTCTCTGGTCCTCGCGACACCCTTGGTGAGAGAAGAACGGACCTCTCTGGTCCTCGCGACACCCTTAGTGAGAGAAGAACGGACCTCTCTGGTCCTCGCGACACCCTTAGTGAGAGAAGAACGGACCTCTTTGGTCCTCGCGACATCCCTAGTGAGAGAAGAACGGACCTCCTCCGTCCTCGCGACACCTTTAATGAGAGAAGAGCGGACCTTTTCAGCGCTTGCGTCGGGCCATGTGTGAGTAGAGGCAGGCAGAATGGCGGCCAACACACGCCCTCAGTACCCCATCGCATGCCCATGCTCCGTCGCTACCGACCCGCTGACGCGACCGCGCTGACCGACCTCTACGTCCGTTCAGTGCGGCACTACGGACCCCGCGCGTACACGCCCGAACAGGTCGACGCATGGGCAGCCACCGCCGACAGCGCGCGCACGGCAGCACGCTGCAGCGACGGGCGCATCGTGGTGGTCGCACAGGACCAGGCCGGCACCGTGCTCGGCTTTGCCGAACTGGAAACCGACGGCCACCTGGACATGCTGTACGTCGCACCGGATGCGGAAGGGCTGCGCCTCGGTACCCTGCTTTACACCGCCCTCGAAACACAGGCGCGCGATCTTGGCCTGCACCGCCTGTTCGTCGAGGCCAGCGAACTCGCCCGCCCCCTGTTCGAACGGCAGGGTTTCACCCTCCTCGGCCGGAATGATCGGGTGCTGGCAGGCGTGGACATCCACAACTACCGGATGGAAAAGCGGTTGGCGCCGCGATGAAACCACCGCCATCGCCCCGCCCCGTCGTAGGCTGGGACGAAGCGAAGCGTAATCCAAGCATCCATGGATGGTGATGCGGCCCGGACAACGATGCATCGCGATCCCCACACGCTGACGCCTAGTCCAGCTCCCCACTCGCAATGCCTTGCCCGGCGCCCCGCAGGAATTCATGCAGGTGATCGTGTCCATCCGCCCGCAGGCCGTGGTCGGCTCCGGGATAAACGACCAGCCCGATGTTCTGCTTCCCCGCCGCATGCGCGGCGCGCAGCAGGTCCTGCGCAGAGGCGGCCGGCACGCTGCGGTCGCGTTCGCCGACGCCGATCAGGACAGGAATCCGAAGAGCCAGGTAGTCGCCCTGCGGCGCGTGATCGAACGTATCGAACCAGTAGCGGTGCGCATGACCCAGCCAGAAAGAATCTGTGCTGTCCGGTGTGCGCGCGATGGCCCTCCATGCAGCCTCGACGACGTCGGCGCCCATCAGCGCGGACAGGTTCTCGCGCATGCTCCAGCCGCCATCGCCGACCACGATCAGATGCGTCACATCGGCGCGCGCACGCGCGACCCGGGCGGCCAGCGCGCCACCTTCCGAACCGCCGACCAGGACCACCTGCTTCCAGCGCCCGGGCTGCGCCTCCAGTGTCCGCGACAGGAAGTCCATGTAGTCGGACATCCACTGGCGGGGAGTATCGTGGACATTGAACAGGGACGAGCAGGTCGCAACGCCGCCATCGCCGATCGCTCCCGGAGCGACATGCCGTTTGTCGAGCGCCACGTAGCGTGCATCGATGCCCAAGCCGTCTGCCAGGCGGGGAAGCCACTGCTGTCCCAGATCCGTGCAGCCCGATCCGCCGTAGGTGGCCACCAGCGTGTCCACCTTGGCGGCGTCGCCGACCACGATCTCGTGCACACGTGCTTCGCCCCCGTCGGCGAAGCGGAAGGTCGCGGTCTTCGCAATCGGCTGTGCCGCCGCCCAGCAAGGCAGCAGTGACAGCATCAGGCAGGCGATACGCTTCATGTCAGTCCCACTCCGCAGTTCGGTCCAGACGCACATCCTCAACGCAGCCGACGTGCCTGCTGCGCATCGCGTGCTTCGCGTGCCATCCGTTCATAGCGTTCGCGCAGCGCGTCGAGTTCCTTCTCTTCCAGTTCTTCCAGGTCGAGTAGCGCGTTGTTCGCACTGCGCGAAACACGGATCAGTTCATCCAGCTTGATCTGCATCGCCTCGGTGTCGCGGTTCTGGGTGTTCTGGATCAGGAAGACCATGAGGAAGGTGATGATGGTCGTGCCGGTATTGATCACCAGCTGCCAGGTATCGCTGAACTTGAACAGCGGTCCGGTGACCGCCCACACCGCGATGATGCCCAGCGCCAGCGCAAAGCAGGCCGGTCGGCCGGTGAACGTGGAGGCCTTCTTGGCGAGGCGGGTGAAGGCGGATGGGGCAGTCATGACGGGCTCCGTGTGAAACCGAAACAGGGCTCAGAGTACCTTTTCCAGATCGCCATGCATCTTCAGAACCGCACCGTGCCTTTCGCTTCCGGCTGACTGATCACAACAAGGCCCGCTGATGCGGGCCTTATGCTTTAGAGAAGAAGGAAAAAACTACTCTGACCCCTGTCTCGGAGTCAGTCGAGAGATGCCGCCTTAAAAGGCACCCAATCAGTTCGAGATACAACTTCATTGCCTGCAACCAGCAAAGCTCTGAACAGGTACTCCTCTTCTGGAGTAAGGCAGCGCGTGGCTGTCAGCGCCGTCAACTGAACGCGCAGGACTACTTCGTCGCCAGGCGACAATGACAAACGAGATCCGGTGCCTACGTAGTCAAGGTAACCGCACGGCGCGACAACCACTCCGCCAGGACGCGCAACTTCCACCTTGACAGAAGACTCCGCACTCAGACTAAACAAGCGGTCATCAATCACCAGCGCATCTTCAGATCTGTTACTGACAGTTACTATGAACTCTTTTCCTTCGACAGTATCAACTTCGACGTCCGTGCCATATCGCTTACAGGAAAGAAGAGATGCGACACACGCCAACGCCATAAGAAAACACAACACCGTCGACTGCGAAGCGACACTTTTTCTCACTGCACTCATCTTGAATGCTCCCGATTTTCCGAAACCGAAACAGGGCTCAGAGTACCTTTTCCATGTCGCCACACGTCGCCAGAATTCAGGCGCAAGCGACGGTGTACTCCGCGGGCTGCAACGGCGGCATCCGCTCTAGGACACCCGCCGCCCTCGACCCACACCGTCCGCACACCATCGCGGCGCTAGCATCCATGCATGGACGTCGCCGCCCTCAAACGCCACTGCCGTTCCCTTCCCGGCTCCGTGGAGGAATTGCACGCACCGCCCGCCAACATCCTGGTGTATGCCGTCGGCGGCAAGCGCTTCGCCTACTTCAAGACCAGTGAACCGGAGCGCTGGCGCTTCAGCGTCAAGGTCTCGCCGGAGCGCTTCCTGGAGCTGACCGACCAGCCCCGCATCAAGCCGGCGCGCTGGCTGGGGCACCACCGCTGGGTCACGGTCGTGGACGTGTCCTCCGTGCCCAGCGCCTACCTCACGGAGCATGCATACCAACATCACGTTCGGGCAGACGGTGCTGATGGGCTCGGACAACCATCCCGACTACCCGTGCGAAGCGATCAAGGGCTTTTCGGTGTCGCTGTCGGTGGACAGCATCGCCGATGCCGAGCGCATCTTCGCCGCGCTGTCGGACGGTGGGCAGGTGAACATGCCGCTGGCGCAGACGTTCTGGGCGGTGCGGTTCGGCATGCTGGTCGACAAGTTCGGCGTGCCGTGGATGATCAACTGCGAAAAGGATGCGTGATGGCGGCGGAGGCGTGTCGTGGACACCGTGACGCCCTCCTTCGCTGCGCCGCGGCTTTCACCCGCTGCGGCGCCGTGGTCTGATGCACGGCATGTCCGATTCCCCCACCCATCGCGCCATCGATGCCGTCTGGCGCATCGAATCCGCGCGCGTCATCGCCGGTCTCGCACGCATGCTGCGCGACCTGGACCTCGCCGAGGAACTGGCGCAGGACGCGCTGGTCGCCGCGCTGGAGACCTGGCCCCGTGACGGCGTGCCCGACAACCCGGGGGCGTGGCTGATGACCACCGCGAAGCGCCGCGCGATCGACCGCCTGCGCCGGGTGCAGTTGCTGGATCGCAAGCACGAGGAACTGGCGCGGGAACTGGACGACGCGCACGAGGACCGGCGCGCGCGCGAAGAGGATGCGCTGGATCACGACATCGACGACGACCTGCTGCGGCTGGTGTTCGTGTCGTGCCATCCGCTGCTGTCGATGGACGCGCGCGTGGCGCTGACACTGCGCCTGCTGTGCGGGTTGACGACCGACGAGATCGCGCGGGCCTTCCTGACGTCCGAGCCCACCGTCGCGCAACGCATCGTCCGCGCGAAACGCACGCTGGCCGATGCCGATGTCGCCTTCGAGGTGCCCCGCGGCGAGGAACTGGAGGAACGGCTGTCGTCCGTGCTGGGCGTGGTCTATCTGGTCTTCAACGAGGGGTATTCGGCCACCAGCGGCGATGGCTGGACACGGCCTACGCTGTGCGAGGAAGCCCTGCGGCTGGGCCGCATGCTGGCCGCGCTGTCCCCGCGCGAGCCCGAGGTGCACGGCCTGGTCGCGCTGATGGAAATCCAGGCGTCGCGCCTGCATGCGCGCACCGGCAAGGACGGCGCGCCGGTGCTGCTGCTGGACCAGGACCGCAGCCGGTGGGACTACCTGCTGATCCAGCGCGCCCTGGACGCGCTGGCGCGTGCGGAGCGGTTGGGCGGTGCATTCGGCCCGTATGCGCTGCAGGCCGCCATCGCCGCCTGCCACGCGCGGGCACGCACGGCCGACGCGACGGACTGGGTCCGCATCGCGACCCTGTATGCCGTATTGGCCCAGGTCAGTCCATCGCCCGTGGTCGAGCTCAACCGCGCGGTGGCGGTATCGATGGCGACCGGGCCCGCGAGCGCATTGCCGCTGGTTGACCGTCTGCTGGACGAGCCGGCGATGAAGCAGTACCACCTGCTGCCCAGCGTGCGGGGCGACCTGCTGTTCAAGCTGGATCGTCGCGACGAAGCGCGCAGGGAGTTCGAGCGCGCCGCCACGCTGACGCGCAACGCACGCGAGCAGGCGCTGCTGCTGGCGCGTGCGCGGGACTGCATGGCGTGACTGCGCGCGGATCCGCGCGCCCCGGCTGCGCGGTCACGCGTCCAGGATGATGGACGGCAGTCCGTCCAGCGCGTGGTAGCCGGCGGGCTGTCCGCCCGCGACGGCCGACTCCTGCATGCGCACCCGGCTGCGCGATCCGCGACGGCGTGGCGATTCCAGCGGATCCAGGTTGCGCAGCAGGCCCGCCTTGCCGTACCCGAACTGCAGGTCGGTCAGGCGCTCGATCTCCGAGATCTTTACCTGGAAGGTGCCGTAAGCACCGTACGGCGCCTGCGGCGCGGCCTCGATGCCGTGCTCGGCGATGACGTCGCTCTGGTCCAGCAGGTAAGCCGTGGCGGAGAGCTGGCCATCGCTGCGCTTGGCGACCACCACCTTCCAGAAACGCACCGGATACTGGATGGTCGGGAAAGCGTCGTGGACCGGGTCGTCTTCCTCCAGCAGCGGACCGGTGAAGACCTGCACGCGCAGTTCGTCATCCTCGCCAGCGGTCTGTTCCAGGATGTAGCGCTCCAGGCCGTGCCAGAGTGCAGGATTCTTGTTGAAACGCTCGTGCTGCGGCGTGCAGTTGGTCCAGTGGCAGGTGTCGGCCGCCGACAGCAGCGCGGCCTTGCGGGTGGCGCCGTACTCCAGGTCTTCGCGACGGGTCAGGTGACCGCGGTCGAAGCGGTTGTTGCGGTAGTAGAAGTTGCCGACCTGCGCTTTCTCGGCGATGCGCGGATCGAACCGCCACACATCGGCCGGCCGGGTCATGTGGTAGCGATGGGCGGCGTCGAGGTTGGCCGCGGTGTAGATGGCGAAGCGGCGTTCGGCATGCATCACCACGCTGAAGTTGTGGTACTTCAGGACGCAGTCGTCCTTGCCGGCACCCTTCTGCACGATCAGCCTGGCGGCGGCCGCCTGCAACGCGGGCGACAGGCGCGGGAGCGGAACGAGGCGTTCCTCGCGACCGAGGAAATCGGCGCGGTATCCCTTGCGATCGGCATAGGCATCATCGAAGGGGAGTTCCCTTTCCGAGACCGGCGTCCCCGGCGCACGGCTGGCCTCGCGCAGCGCGAAGGTGGATTCGTCGGCACCGGTACCCTGCCGGGCGATGCTGACCGAGCCGCGTGGATCCACTGCCAGGGTCACGGTGACGTAGCGGGATGACGGCGTGCTCATGGCGGACTCCGGCGGTTCGGCGGAAGAAAAGGGTCTGGGCGCGGCGGCATCGAGCTGCAGCCGGGTGTAATCGGGATCGGCGCGCAGCATGGGCTGCAGCAGTGGATGCGCGGGCAGTGCGCCGCGCAAGGTGTCGACGATGCGCGACACGCGGATGCCTTCGTTTGCGATCCACTTGATGTCCGACTCGGCATGGCGCGCAGGGTCGAACGGCTGTCCGTCGTGGGTCAGCATCTGGCCGTCGCGCGTCTCCGGGATGCCGGAGTGGTGCAGCGCCACCACGTGCCAGTCGTTGTTGAACACCGGCGATCCGGACGATCCGCCCAGCGTGTCGGTCGAATACCAGAGCACGTCGTCGGTGCGCTTGAGCAGCTTGTTCTCGCGCACGCAGAGTTGCTTGCGCTCGCCGTTCGGATGCTGCACCACCGTCAGCCATTCGCCATCGGCCACCTTGCCGGTGACGCCGATCAACGGCAGGAACCCGAAGGCATCCAGCGTGCTGTCGGCGTTGTCGGACCGCGGCGCCACCGCCACCACGGCGAAATCCAGGGCTTCATCGGCGAAGAACAGGCGCTGCGGCTCCAGCGCGAAGACCTGCGGCGCCATCGGCTGGTCGTACAGGTCGGTTTCGTAGCGGAAGTGCGCCTGCGAGGTCGCTGCCGTGGTGGAATCCGGCACGACGTGGTGATTGGTGATCAGCACGCCGGGCGCCACCAGGAAGCCGGTGCCCCAGCCGCGCAGCCGGCCGGCGCCATCACGGATGGCGATGCGGGCGACCGCCTCGGCGACCCGGACACCCTTGGCGAGATAGTTGACCGGCTGGATCTCGTTGCCGTGGATGATGCGTTCGTAGACGCGCCTGGCCTCGCCCGCATCGCCCAGGCTGTCGCGCAGGAACCGCAACCGTTCGGCCTTCTGGCGGGCGGTGGCGATCTCATCGGGCGGCGCATCGCGACTGCTGGACGCGATCTTCCTGACATCGACGCCCGCGTCGCGCTCGAGTGCCTTCTGGATCTGTTCGGTCAGGATGCTCACTGCGCACTCCCTGCATGACGGACGCCACCATCGAACGGGTCACACCAACCGATGCCCGCCACTGCACTCCTGCCAACGCGCGGCCACGCACGCAACGGCCAACCGCTCACGACATACATGCATGTACTGGCGGTGCAGCCTGTCCGTCTCTTGCGCGTGGCCGCGTTGCCATGAAGGATCGCAAGGTGCGAGACCTCGCCGCGCGATCCTTGTCTCCCGTCCCTGCCGAGCGCCCCACCATGTCCGCATCGATCGCATTGAGCCTTTCCGGAGGCGGCTACCGCGCCACCCTGTTCCACGCGGGCGCGCTGCGTCGCCTGGCGGAACTGGGCGTGCTGGACCGCATCATCCATGTCTCCGCGGTATCCGGTGGGGCCATTGCCGCCGGCGTATGGGCCGACGATCTGCGCACGCATCCCGGCGGCGATGCGCGGGATCGCGCACGGCGCATCGAAGCGCGCATCCTGGCTTTCTGCAAGGAGAAGATCGATACGGGCACGATCATCGGCGGCATGCTCAACCCGTTCAAGAGCGTCAACAAAACGCTGATCGGTGCCTACCGCAAGCATCTTTTCCGCGACGATCCGCGGCTCGACCAGCTACCTCCCGCGCCGCGCTTCACCTTCTGCGCCACCAACCTGTCGACCGGACGGCAGGTCTACCTGGAACGCGACGGCATCCGCGACTATCGCGTCGGCGAGCATCCCTATGTCGCCACGCTGTGCGAAGCCGTGGCGGCATCCAGTGCGTTCCCGCCCTTCCTTTCACCGATGGACCTCGTGCTGGATCCGGCGTTGTGGCGCCTGTCGTCGCATCGTCGGGCCAGCGGCTTCGGCGCTCCGCCCACCCTGCACCTGACCGACGGCGGCGCGTACGACAACCTCGGCCTGGAGCCGGTCTGGATGAAGGGGTACGACTACGTGCTGGTCAGCGATGCCGGCGCGCCCTATCTCGAGGACACCGAGGTGAAGACCGACTGGTTCTCGCTGGTCAATGCGGCGATGGAAATCGCCACGGACCAGTCGCGGGGGCTGCGGAAGCGCTGGCTGATTTCGCGCTTCAACCAGGCACCCGGAACACCCGGCCATGCACGCGGCACGTACTGGGGCATCGCGAGCGACGTGGAAGACTACGGACTAACGGACGCTATGCCGGTGAAGCACGCCAAGTCGCAGCCGTTGCGGCGCATCGCCACGCGCCTGGCACCGTTCGACAGCGGCGTGGACGAGCGCCTGGTCAACTGGGGCTACGCGATGGCGGACACCGCGATGCGCAAGTGGCGCGCTGACCTGATCGCCGTCACCGCGCCGCCGCCCGCGTGGCCATTGCCGGCGCAGTCGCTGGCGTAGGCCTCATCCGCCCAGGTAGTCGCGCTTGCCGAGAGGCACGCCGTTGTGGCGCAGGATGGCGTGCGATGTCGCCACATGGAAGAACAGGTTCGGCAGGGCGAACCCGAACAGGTAGCTGCGCCCGTCGAAGGTCATGTCGCCGCGCGTGCGCGTGGACAGCGTGACGGTGCGTGCTTCGCTGCCCTCCAGGGCGGCTTCGTCGAACGTGCGCAGATAGTCGCTCACCGCGTCCAGTCGCGCATACAGCTCGGCGAAGGTCGACTCCACGTCCTCGAAGCGCGGCGACTCCACGCCGGCCAGCCGCGCCGGCGCGAACTTGGCGGTGTCGGCCGCGATCTGTACCTGTCGCACCAGCGGCAACATGTCGGGATACAGCCGCGACTGCAGCAGCACCGCCGGTTCGTATCCCCGGGCAAGGGCGTGCGCTTCGCCCTTCGCCAGCGAGTGACGCAGGTTGCTCAGGGCACGCAGGAAGACGGGGACGGAGGCTTCGTACATCGACAGGACGGCGCTCATCAGGGGTTCCGGGCAGTGAAAACGCGAGGATACGCGCGCGCCTGCACCCCGATTAGCCGGTCGACGCGGGAGACTGCATCCCATGACGTGGCACCCGGGGTGTCGCGTTCCGGTGCGGTCACCGCGCATGCGCTAGCATCGCCTGCCCTTCCCACACCCTGCCCCCATGCCCGCCTGGACCGACCTGATCCGCGATGTCCCCGATTTCCCCAAGCCGGGCATCCTGTTCAAGGACATCACGCCGGTGCTGGCCGACGCCGGCGCCTTCGCCGATGCCGTCGATGCGATGGCCGCGCCATGGCGCGCGGCATCGCTCGCTGCGGTCGTCGGAGTGGAAGCGCGCGGCTTCATCCTCGGCGCCGCACTGGCGCGCGAACTCGGGGTGGGCTTCGTGCCGGTGCGCAAGCCGGGCAAGTTGCCCGCCCACACCCTGTCGCTCGACTACGGGCTGGAATACGGACGCGATCGCCTGGAGATTCACGCCGATGCGATGCCGGCGGGTGCGCGCGTCCTGGTGGTCGACGACGTGCTCGCCACCGGCGGCACGCTGAAGGCGGCCGTGCAACTGGTCGAGCAGCAGGGCGGCGTGGTGGCGGGGACGGCCGTGCTGGTGGAGCTCGGATTTCTCAACGCACGCGCGGGGTGGCGCCACGCCGCACCGCTGCATGCGTCGGCGGTGTACTGAAACCGCTCTACCTTGCCGTCATCTTCTTTCCCTTCACCCCGATGCGGCGGCGCCGTGAGGCTCGCCGTACGCCGTTCCGCGGCGGCAGGACATGCGAGCAAGGGAGCAGTGCCTGTGTGTGGCGCCAAAGAAAGAGGGGGAGGCATTGCACCTCCCCCTCCGGCGCCGTAGCGCGATGCCGGCCATGTGTCGGGCATGGACGGCCACGAGCCGCTTCTTGGGGATCGAAGCGGGTCGCCTAGCCGCCGACAGGGGATCGTCGGCGGTTAGCGGGGCGCGTGTGACGGGCCAAGGGCGCTTGCTTCACTGACCTCGGCCGGCACCGCGTGTTTCGCTGATTCATTCTTCCTTGGTCTCCATCGCGGCATGGGCCGCGTGGCATGCCTTCAGGACGCCCGCATCGCGCGGCTGAGATGCTTGGTGTTGTTTCGGTGGAGGTAGCGCTCAACCAGCGCGTGCAGGTCGATGGCGCGCTGGTCTTTCGGATCGAAGCGCGCGAGCACCTCATTCCAGTTGCCGTCCTGCGACCACCGGATGAAACGCACATAGATGCCATGCCAGGAACCGTAGTCGCGCGGCAGGTCCGACCAGTACGCGCCCGTCTGGGCGACCCACAGCACGGCCTCGATGAAACGGCGCGCATTGCCGCCATGGCGGGCGCGTGCGCCTACGCGGCCCGGCAGTGCCTGCATCACCAGCTTCCACTCTTCGGCGGTCAGGCGCTGCATGATGGGCCACTGGCTGATCGCACGCGGTCCCACGCCCTGCGGGACCGAAAGATTGGGGGCCTGTGGCACGACTACGGCCGGTTCGTCGCGCGTGGTGTCGCCTGCGACAGGAGGCGTGGTCGTGGTTCCGTCGTGCGTCATGCGCGATCCCCCATCGCCACCGCGGCGATGCCTGTCGCCGTCGGTTCGTACATTCCGATTACCGCTTGCCCGACCCTCTTCACACTCCGCATGACATCCCCTTGTGGATCCCGTTCTATCGATGTATCCCTGCCGTCCAGGCCCTGCCTCCGCGCAACTCCGGTTCTGATGGGCAAACAGCTGCGAAGCCGGCATTACGGCTTGCACGTTCGCCCCGCGGCGGTTCATATATGCAAGGGACGAGATCGTGATGAAGGACACAGTCCGGACATGGCACAACAACCAGACATCGACGGATCACCGCCTGCGGGGACCGGCATGCCTGGGGCACTGGACATCGCGACGATTCCGCCGCCGGACCCCGACTCCGTCACCCAGTTGCTGGGGGAGGTCGAGAATGGACAGCCCGAGGCCTGGAACCGCATCTATGCCCTGCTGTACCGGGACCTGCACCAGATCGCGCGATCGCAGATCCGGCAGCAGCGCCGCGGCCACGTGCGGTCGCCGACCTCGCTGATCAGCGAGACGTGGCTGAAGCTGGCGAGTGCCGATTTCAGTGTGGAGAACCGCGCCCATCTGGTCGCCCTGGTCGCGCGCGCGATGCGCTTCGTCCTGCTGGACGAGGTACGCCGCGCATTGGCCGAAAAGCGCGGCGAGGGCATGGACCTGCTGCCGCTGGACGAGAGCACGGAGCCGGGCCAGAGCCCGCGACTGGAACAGCTGCTGATCCTCGATCAGGCGCTGAACGATCTTGCCAAGCTCGACGCACGGCTCGCCCAGGTGGTGGAGATGCGTTATTTCGGCGGTCTCAGCGAGCTGGAGATCGCCGACGTGCTCAAGGTGACCGAGCGCACCGTGCGGCGCGACTGGCGCAAGGCCCGCGCTTTCCTGTTCAGTCACCTGGGCGACGGCGAGCTCCCCGAGCCTCTGTGAGCCAGCGGGCGATCGGCCTGCCGTGGGACGCACGTCCGGAATCCTTCCCGCGTGTCGAAAGCTCCTGGTGTGGACCCCCGACCTCGCCTCGAAGAAGCCCCGCACCGGACCGCGTCGCGCGCCAGGCAGCCCGCCGTCGCGGTCATCCGCAAACGTGGCCTGCGCAGATGAAACGTTCCCGCGCGCGCGCGATGTGCCTGTTCGACCTTTATTCGGACATGGCGGATGACGAACAGGCGCGTGCGCTGGCGCTGCTGAAGCACTCTGATGCCGCGCTCCACGATGCGCTGGTGCAGTTGCTGGTCGCGGATGCCCTGGCCCACGACCTGGATGCGCCGCCCTGGCTCCGCCAAGCCGATGTGCAGGAAGCGCTTCGCGACCTGCAGGTTCCGTTTACCGCGCCGGACCGCGCGCACCGCTGATCGCCGGCGTGGCGGATTTTTCATCTCACAATAGGTGACCGGCTTCTGTCCGGCGCGGGCCTTGCGGCATACGCCGACGTGCGGTGCCTGCACGATGTGGCCGCCATCGCATTTCTCGCTTCAACCACTGTCATTTCCCGTCCCGGCGTGAGCGCCGCATGCGGAATTGGGACCGTGTTGGCAGCCGCCATACCGGGGGGTCTCGCTAGCATGACCACTCCTTCCGACCGGTCCCCGCGCACAAGGAGTGCAGATGACGATCCATGCCGCCGCCGCCTTCGAAGGCAGTTGGGATTTGCTGCCCGATCAGTGCGATTACCAGCTCGGTCGCGCGCCCCGCAGCGCGCACTATCACCTCGCCTGCGCAGAGGACGGCGCCCTGTCGATCGCGTCGGAGTGGCTGGGCCGCAACGGCAAGCGCCATCGCGCCGCGTTCGATGGTCGCGCCGACGGCACGCCCTATCCGTACCGGGGCACGCCCCATGCCGACGCGCTCAGCTTCGAGTCGGTGTCACCCACGCAGCTACATTCGACCACCTGGCACGAGGGCAAGGAGGTCCAGTGGTCGGAACGCGAACTGGTCGACGCGGACACGCTGGTGATCCGCATGCGCGGCCACCTGAGCGACGGCCGCAGTTACACCAATGTCGGTGTCTTCCGCCGCCAGGACAGCTGACGCGCGACCGATCGCTTCCCGCGGACGGACACGAAAAGGGCGCCTCGCGGCGCCCTTTTCATTCCTGCCGTGCAAGAACCTTCGGTCCTTGTACGGTTTCCTCAACGTGTCTGTACGCAGTTCTGCAGCCACAACACGCGCTTGACGTCGTCGTAGCGCAGGAACTGCCCCTTGAACGTCACCTTGTCGCCCTTGCGGAACGTCAGCACGTTCGCCAGCTGGTTCGGCTTGAACAGGCAGGCCACGCCCACCCGCGGCTCGTTGTCGCCCGGTACCTGCAGCAGGCCGGAACCGGGCTGGGGAATGTCGAACGAGACGTTGTAGTCCTCGCCGTCTTCCTGGATGTAGTCCACGCGCCCACGCAGCGCATAGTTCCGGCCCTTGTGGCGCGCCGTCACGGCCAAGGCGTTGCCCTTGGCCTCGCGCGCGATCTCGCGCGAGAAGACGTAGACGTCCTTGACCGTCACGTCGGCGTTGTTCTGCGTCTTCGCCCCCTGCGCCGCGGCGGTGCGGCCTTCCTTGCCGCCCTTCACCTTGCCCAGCAGCTGGCACATGTAGGGACGCATCGCGTCCGCCTTCGCGATCTGGCCCTTCTCGGTCTTCACCGTCATCTGCACGACGGCGCCCGTTCCCTCGGCACTGATGTTGATCAGCGTCGGGATTGCCCGCGTGGTACCGGTGGAGCGCTGCTCGACGAGCATCGTGCCGGTCTCGGCATCCTCGGTGATCACGTCCATCTTCTCGGCGATCATGATGCCGCGCATCTGCCCCATCGCATCCTTGAGCGACAGGTCAGGCACGGTGACACGGCTGGAGAAGTCGTTGCCTGAGAAGATGCTGCCGGACTTGCTGAAGTTGTCCTCGCATTCACCCGCGATGGCGGCGGGCGCCACGCTCGACAGGACGAGCGCGATGGCGGCAAGTAGCTTGTAGGTCATGTGGTCCTCACATAGTGGAAGTAGCGGGCATCCCGGACATCACGCGGCGATGTCCGCCCGCGCCCGATCCGTCCCCGCGGCATTCTGGCAAGCCCGGGCAGCGCACCACAAGCGCCAAGCACCCTAGAATCGCGGCTTTCCTTCAAACCCATGTCAAATCCATGACCCCTCGCTGCATGGCGCCTCGACGCCGACGACGCCACGCGTTCGCCGCCATCGCGTGCCTGCTGCTGTTGCCGGCAAGCGCATACGGGCAGGGCACGCCGACGCCGCGCACCCTGCCTGTGGACGTTCAGGCCGATGTCGACGCGATCGCCGCGCAGCTGGCGCGGGTCGGCGACACGGACGTGGCGCTGGCGTGCGACAAGGCGGTCGACAATGCCCGCTACGGCGTGGAGACCATGCTCGAGGTCGGCGAAAGGAACCTGCTTGGGGGCTACATGACGCAGGCCGCCTACGATGCCGTGACACCTTCGCTCCGGTCACTGCTGGACGTGCTGACCGTGCAGGACTGCGAGGCCGCCCACGGTCCGCGGCGCGATTTCTACCAGTGCATGTCCAGCGACCACAACCATGTCGTCGCCTGCGGCAAGGCACATCCTTTCGATCCGTGACGTCGGCGTGCGGTTGACCATCGCGCGCCGCCGCGCCACCCTTCCGGCATGAACCTGATCCTCGGCATGTCGGCGGCATCGCCGGTGCTCCCTGTTTCCGGATGCCACGTCCGATGACGTCGCTGCGCATACCTTCCCTGCTCCAGGAGTGGGCCGGCTTCGCCATTCCCGTAGCGCAGGCACTGGCGATCCTGCTGGGCGCCTGGCTGCTGCTGCGCGTGCTGCGCATCGTGGTCCGGCGCATCTGCGATCACTACCGCCTGCCCGCGCAGGTCGCCGTCAGCGCACGCCGGCTGCTGGGCGTGCTGGTCTACGCGTCCGCCTTCATGGTGGCATTGGGCCGGCTGGGTGTTTCCGGCGGCGTGCTGTGGACCGCGCTGACCGGGTTCACCGCGGTGGCGGCGGTCGCGTTCTTCGCTGCGTGGAGCGTGCTGTCCAACATCTTCTGCAGCGTGCTGATCCTGACCACGCGGCCGTTCCGCGTGCACGACCACATCGAAGTGCTGGAGAACGGCGACAAGCCCGGCCTGCGGGGCCGCGTGATCGACATCAACCTGCTCTACACCACGCTGCTGGAAGAAGACGCGTTGCGTGGCGACACCGTGCTGCAGATTCCCAACAGCCAGTTCTTCCAGCGGACGACGCGGCGCTGGCGCTCGGGCTCGCCGCCGTCGCCCTCCGCGCCCGAATAACGCCTGCGTCAGCCCGCGGTTTCGCATGCGACGGCAGGCGTCGTGGCCCTGCCCCGCAACGTCCGCTGCGCCCACAGGTAGAGCAGCAGGCCGGCGACGGCCATGGCCGCACCCACATATCCTGTCGACGTCCAGCCGTATCCCGCCGTGATCGCCATGCCACCCAGCCACGGACCCAGCGCGTTGGCGGTGTTGAAGGCGGCATGGTGCGAGGCGGCCGCGAGCGTCTGCGCGTCGCCCGCCACGTCCATCAGATGCGACTGGAGCAGCGGACCGAGCGCCCCCATCAGCCCGATCATCACGGTCGCCAGCAGGATCGTCGGCAAGGTGTTCGCGAGCAGCGGGAACAGCAGCAATGCGACCGTCGCCCATGCCAGCACCATCCACGCACCGCGAAGGCGGAACCGGTCGGACAGCCAGCCCCCGACGAAGTTGCCCACCACCCCGCCCACGCCGAAACCCGCCAGCCCCAGCGGTATCCACGCCGGCGACACCTGCGTCACGTCCAGCATCGTCGGCGCCAGGTAGCTGAAGACCGAGAACATGCCGGCGAAGCCGATCGCCCCGATGGCGAGCGCCTGCCACACCGGCAGGCGGTTGAACGCGCGCAGTTCATCGAGGGGCCTGGGCTTGGCGCCGTCGATGCCGGCCGGCAGCCAGATGGCGAGCAGCAGCATCGTGCCCAGCGCGACCAGCGCGACCACGGCGAACACCCATCGCCAGTCGATCACCTGCCCCAGCCACGTGGCGAGCGGATTGCCGATCAAGATGGCCAGCGTCAGGCCCAGCATCACCAGGCTGATCGCACGGCCGCGCCTGTTCGGCGGACTGATCGCCACGGCCGTCAGGGCGGCGACACCGAAGTACGCGCCGTGCGGCAGGCCCGCGACGAAGCGGAACACCAGCAGGCTTTCATAGGTCGGTCCGAGTGCGCTGGCGAGGTTGCCCAGTGCGTAGAACCCCATCAGGGCCAGCAACAGGGTCTTGCGCTTCCAGCCGGCACCGAGGATGGCGAGCAGCGGCGCGCCGACGACGACGCCCAGTGCGTAGGCACTGATGAGGTGCCCCACCTGCGGCTCGGTCACGCCCAGCGACGCCACCATGTTCGGCATCAGGCCCATGCTGGCGAATTCGCTGGTGCCGATGGCGAAACCACCGAGCGTCAGCGCGAACAGGATGAGTCCGGCCTGTCGTGGCGGCAGCGGAAGATCGCTCGGCGCCCTGGACGGCAGAGGAGAAGACGTGGTCATGTCTCATTATGCTGCATGGCAACACGCCGCCGTGCAGCCGGGCATGGAACGCTGCGTCGGGTGTCTGCGAATCCTCGTTACGCTCGACTGTGAGTCGAGCCCAATGCGTTCACAAATGTGTACGCCATGCGGTACAAGAACGTGTCAGGCGACCGCGCGCGGAAACGGACTCCGCAACCGCGGCCCCAGCGGTTTCCGACCCCGGCGCACGCGGCGTCTCCCGCTTGATCGCCCCGACTACCCTGCCATGACGACCCACGCCGCCAAACTCCGGGCACTGTCGCTGTTCGAGGACTTCGTGACCCTCGATCAGCCGTCGCGCGAACGCGCGATGGAAGGCCTGCGCGCGGACGAGCCCGCCGTGCACGCCGTGCTGGAAGCGATGTTGGCCGCGGATGCGCGTACACAGTGGGTCGACCACGCACCTCCCGACCGCCTGCTGGAGGAGATCCCGTCGGCCGCCGCCTCCGCACTCGACCTGCGGGTCGGCAGCCGCATCGGCCCTTGGCGCATCACGGCTGTCCTCGCCAGCGGCGGCATGGGCACGGTCTACGAAGCGCAGCGCGACGACGGCCAGTACCGCCAGCGCGTCGCCATCAAGTGCATCCGTCCAGAACTGACCTCGCCCCGCCTCGTCGATGCGTTCCTTAACGAGCGCAACACGCTCGCCCAGCTCGACCATCCCGGCATCGCCCATCTGCTGGACGGCGGCATCGATGACCACGGTGTGCCGTGGTTCGCCCTGCGCTACGTGGAAGGCGAGACCATCGACCGGTGGTGCGAGCACCATCGCAGCACCGTCCGTGAGCGTGTCGAGCTCATGTCGCAGGCCTGCGAGGCGCTGGCCTTCGCCCACCAGCGTGGCGTGGTGCACCAGGACATCAAGCCGTCCAACCTGCTGGTGACCGTGGAGGGACAGGTCCAGATCGTCGACTTCGGCCTGGCCGCCACGCTGGCGGGTGATCGGCCATTGCGCCGCATCGCGGTCTCCCAAGGCTACGCTGCGCCGGAATCGCTGGCGCCGGAGCGGCCGACACGGGCGGCGGATGTCTATTCGCTCGGTGCGGTGATGTACCAGCTGCTGTGCGGACGCCTGCCGCAGGCGCCGACCTCTCTGCGATCGAAAAGCGCAACGGCGCATGTCCACGCCGAGCCGGCGTCGCGCCTTGCGCGAGACGCGACGTCGGAGGCGGCGCGGTCCCGGGGCGCGCCCGACGGCCGCGCGCTGTCGCGCCAGTTGCGCGGCGACCTGGATGCCATCCTCGCCCGCTGCTGCGCGGCCGACCCCGCCAAACGCTACCCCTCCGCCAATGAGCTGCGTGACGACCTGCGTCACTGGCTGCGTCGCCAACCGGTCGCTGCCCGCGAGGGACTGCCAGGTTACAGGGCGCTCACCTTCATGCGGCGCCACCGCAACGCCTGCGCGCTGGCGGCATTGCTGGTCGTCTCGCTGGGGGCCGCCGCGACGGCGGCACATCTGCAATCGCAGAAGGCCACAAAGGAGGCCGAGGCCTACACCGCGCTGTCGACCCTCTTCGAACAGACGCTTGGCAATGCGACGCTGTCGGGGCTGGGACAGCAGGGGTTCTCGTCCAGGGACCTGCTCGCACGGGCCGAAGCGCAGGTGCGCGCACTGCCGTTGCAGGAGCACCCCGATGTCCTGGCGCGCGGCCTGCTCATGCTCGCGCGCAACCACGCCGTGATCGGCGACTACCGTCAGGCGCAGGCGTTGACGGACGAAGCAGCGCGGCTCCCGGATACCGACATGGGCACGCGACTGGACGTGCAAGCGACGCTGGCCGCGATGCAGACCGTCGCCGGCGAGCCGGAACGAGCGCTGGCGACGGCGCAGGCCGCGCTGGCGGCGCTGGACGAGGTCGACGACGGCAGCGCACCGCGCGTGCGCGTGCAACTGCTCGCCCACGTGGCCGAAGCGCAATGGAACCTCGCACGGCGCGAAGAAGCCGTTCGCACGCTCGACCGCAGCCTGGGCTACGCCATGGCGCAACTGGACAGCGATCCCGGCGACGTGATCGCCCTGCTGCTCCTGCGTGGCCAGTGGGGGATGCGGCTGCAGGACTTCACGACCGCCGATGCGGACCTGCGGAAGGCGGTCGGCATGGCGTTGGGGGCCTATCCCCTGCAGGCCGCGGATGCCGAGCGTGCGCTGGCCACCAGCCTTCTGGCGCAGGAACGCTTCGACGAGGCCCTGCCTTTCGCCGTGGCGCAATGGCAGCACACGATGCAGTTCCTGGGCCCGACCCATCCCAAGACCGGCAGCGCGCTGACGACGCTCGGCAATGCACGTTGCCTGGCGGGCGATCTGCCCGGGTGCCGCCGGGCGATCGAACAAGGCGAAGCGCTGATCCTCGCTGCCTACGGCGAGAACCATCCGGCCTACGGTGAAGCACTGCTTGCACACGCGGGCCTGTTGCGCCTCGAGGCCAACCAGTCGAAGTGGCAGGAACTGCTCGCGCGATCGCGACGCGCATTGGCCATTCTGGAGCGCCACTACCCGCCCGGCAACGATGTCGTGCTGGATGCACGCGTGCAGCTCGCGAACTTCCTGACCCTGACGCCCCGCGGCAGGCAGGACCGTGCGTTCTACCTGCGCGAGTCGAAGGCCCTGCTGGAGGACGTGCTGGCCGTCTCCGCGCGGGTGCGTCTGCCGCCTCCGGCAATGACACGGACGCTCCTCGCGCGCCGGCTGATCGATTCGCCTTCGAGCGAGGACGACGGACCGGCGGAACAGCTCATCCGGGAGGATGCCCGGTTCCTGGCGCAGCACTATCCGCCGCAGCACAGCCACCACGACTTCGTGCAGATCGTGTTGGCCGACCTGCTGGTCGCAAACAGGAGGTTCGACGAAGCCGAGCGCATCCTGGACTGGGTGGACCGGCGCAATCGGCCGCAACTGCCCAAGCCGAAAGCCCATTCCCGTTTGAACGCCGTCCTGATGATCCGCGCGACGATTGCGAGCGACCGGGGCGAGCGCCCACGCGCGCGCCAGATCCTCGAGGAAGCACTCGCCATCGCCTCGAAGGACTATCCACCCGAGCACCGGTTCGTGGTGACGGCCAAGCGCGCACTCGAGAACCTGAGGACCAAAGGTGATTTCCGTGAGGATTGAATACCGCAGGGCCGCGGGAGGCGATCGGCGGGGCGTAGAATGCCGCCATGAACACAATCCTGATCCCCGTCGCCGTCGGCGAGCTGGCCGACAAGCTCTCCATCCTCGAGATCAAGGCCGAGCGCATCGACGATGCGGCCAAGCGCACCCATGTCGAGGTCGAGCGCGACGGCCTGCTGGCGCTGTGGCAGGGACTGGTCGCGACACAACCGGAGCTCGAGTCGCTGAAGGACGAATTGCGCCGGATCAACGAGCGCATGTGGGACGTGCAGGATGCGCTGCGCGCCAAAGAGGCCGCGAAGTCCTTCGATGCCGGATTCGTCGAACTCGCGCGTTCGGTGGCCAGGCACAACGGCGAGCGCATCGGGGTGAAGAATGCGATCAACCGGCAGGCCGGTTCGCGCTTCATCGAGGAAAAGCAGTACCAGGCCTGATCCGACCGACGGCTCGCGGCCGCGATCAGTACGGATCGACTCGGAACGGCACGTTGGCGTAGGCGGCATGACCCTTGCCGTCGTGCGCCTCCACGAACAGGCGATACGCACCGGGGGTCGCCGGCGCAACGAAGCGCACGCCGCCCTCGCCGTCGTTCTCCATCGCCACGTCCAGCGACGGCGGCACGTCTTCGCGGTCACCGCCGATGCTGGTGGCCGTGCTCTCCGGCAGCATCGTCCACCGGAAGCGCAGCGCGTCGCCGTCCGGATCGTGCGCATCGACGCGCGCGACCGTGGCTTGACCCGTCTTCAGCACCACGCTCTCCAGAGCGGTTCGCCCGGCCAGCGTCAGGGGCTGGATCGAAGGCGCACGGTTGGCCGGCCAACGACCCGTCCACACGAACTCCATCGCATCCACGGACGGGGTGCTTTCGCCGGTCGGCAGGAACAACCCGTACCACGTCGGCGTGCGCTCCTGCTTGTCGCCCCACAGGAACACGTAGGAGCCCAGCCCCTGTTTCATGTCGGCGGCGATCACTTCCTCGTAGCGTTGCCGCAACAGTGCCGCCTTGCGTGAAGCATCGTCTTCGATGGGCGCCTTCCACGCCGTCAGCGGACTCTCCCAGTGACCGGTCGGACCCCACTCGGTGACGACGTAAGGACCGGTCCACCCACTGTCCACGAGCTTCTGCGGCAGCGCGCCGATGTCACCGTACAACTGGATGCCGATCAGGTCGAGCGACGGCGCGCGCGCCTTGAGCAGGTCGATCAGTGCCCTGTCGAAGCCGGCCAGCGTGGTCATGACGGGATGGTGAGGGTCTTCGGCATGGATCGCGTCGGCGATGTCGCCGATCGCGTTCCATACGTTCGGATTCCTGTAATGCAGGTTCAGCTCGTTGCCGGCCACCCACATCAGCAGGGCGGGATGATCCTTGTACAGGCGCACTTCGCGGCGGATGCGTTCGCGCTGCTTCGCGACGGCGGCGACATCGTCGTAATCGAAGCCATGGCGTTCGTTGCCGACCTCGATCCCCATCGCCACCTTCAACCCGTTGCGCTGCGCGCGGTCGAGCATGGCGCGCACGTTCGCCTCGTCGGTCCCGGTGCTCCAGGTGCGGAAGGAGTTGCCGCCGCGCGCGGCCAGCGTTTCCTGGCCGCCGTCCGCCATGCCGGCGCCCTTCACCACGTAGGGCTGTCCGTCGACGAGCAGGCGATAGCGGCCGGCTTCGTGGACGATACGGACCTGCGAGGGGGATTCGGCAATCGCCGGCAATGGCGCCAACCCGGCGAGGGACAGGATCGTGACCAGGCTGCCGGTCAATCGCGCGTGCATGCATTCTCCACGAAGTCCGATGGATCCCGCGGCATCATGCCACGCGTACCGTGCCGACGACGCCACGACGCGTCATGCCACGCCGTGGCGCTCGCGGATCACCTGCAGGCGTTCGCGGTAATACAGCGCATCCGCCGCCTTGGCGGGCGGATGCGACGCAAGCCAGTCCAGTGCATCGCGCAGGATGGACGCCTTGTCGGCTTCCGGGGCTTCCAGCGCCGTGTCGACGCGGTCGAGTTGCAGGATGACGTCCTCGCGGGTGGACTGGGTCATGGATACGGCTCGATGGGGAGAGAGTCGGCACCCTACCCGCGCCCGTGTGTTCGCTCCGTTACGGCACGCCACTCGCAGTGACGCGGCATTGCAGGGTCAGGACCACACACGTACGGCGTCAACCGGAACGTCCAGGCATCCGCATCGTGCGCCTGCTGCGCCAGCGCCGTCACCGGCGCCATGCACGCCCATCCCGCCAGCACCCAGCCGCGTCCACTGATCGTCATGCCGTTCCCTCGTGGTGGCCGCCGCGCCAGCCCCCGCGACACGGGGACCGTCGACACGCGACGGGCGGCGGCACCGCGACCGCGTCGCGGGCCCCGCTGCCTGTGTAGCACCAACCCGCGACCCGCGCCACCCGCGGGACACATGCACGGATAGGCGGACGCCAGGTGCCGCGAACGCGCAGGCAGGGACCGCCCGACGACGCGTCGGCGCGGACGCCGTCGTGCGCGTGCTCAGTCCGCCGTGCAGCGCACCGCGAACGCCACCCGTCCGCCCGGCGGCAACAACGGAATCGCCGCGCCTGCCGCGCCCAGCAAGTCCCCCGGCGTCGCCGGGCAGGTTCCACCGCCACTCGGCGTGCATCCGGTGACCAGGCAGGCGCTCAGTCCCGCACCCGGCGTGTCGTGCACCACGGCGCCATCGGCCGCGATGCTGCCGCTCAGGTGCGCCACGGTCACCGTGTAGTCGATGACGCTGCCCTGCACCACCTCGGTGACCGCGCTGGTCTTGGTGACCGCAACGTCGACGGCGCGCGGCGTGTTGACGAAGGTGCAGGTCAGTTCGTCGCCCGCTACCGGCGTCACCTGGAAGCTGCGTCCCTGACCCGGCGGAACATCGGTGGTGCCGGCGATGCTGTTCACGCAGCTGTAGCGGGTGTCGTACAGCGCCAGATCGGCGACGGGCGAACCGGCGGCGCTTTCCGACAGCGTGTAGGTAGTGCCCGCCGTCGCCACGAACGTCGTCGTCGATACCGTCGCGGCCGTACCGCTGGTGGTCGCGCTGGGCCCGCCGTTGTCGATCGCGACGGTGAACTGGTCGGTCGCCACCGCGCGCCCTGCGATCGTCTTCACCAGCGTCAGCCGCGGCGGCGCCTGCACGCGCAGTTCGGTGGTGTTGGTGGTGTCGTTGAAGACCTCACCGCTGGACGCGCCGGTGTAGCGCACCTGCGCCGCGTTGCGCACCACGGTACCGTCGGGCGCATCGGCGCGCACGCGCACGACGAACGTCACCGTGGTCGAGGTCGGCTGGGTGCCTACGCAGGTGAGGCAGCGCAGCACGCCGCCCTGGCTCGCGCTGGCGCCCGTGCCGACGCGGAACACGCCCGTGCCCGACGCCACTTCCGCCGCATCGTCGCCGCTGCTGTCCGTGCGCGCACCGGCGTCGGCGCCCGCCGTCACCTGCAGGCTGCCGGCCTCGTACTCGGTGTTCGCCGGGATGGCATCGCGGATCGACACGTCCACGGCGTTGTCCTGCCCGGTGTTCTGCAGGGTGATCGTGTAGCGGATGCGGTCGCCCGCGCGCGCCTGCCCGGCCGGCAATCCGGGGTTGGTCAGGTTCGCCTGGCTTTTCGCCGTGGCCGCATCGACCGCCGGCTGGAACACGTCGATCGCCGTGGTCAGCAGCGAGATCGCATAGCCCTCGCTGCTGGTGCGCGCCGTCAGCGTGGCCGAGGTGGCGCCGTTGGCCAACGCCGTGTTGCCGGTGTTCGCCAGTTGCACGATGTCGGCGTCGAAACCCAGCGTGTTGGCCAGGTTGTTGTTGGCGACACTGCGCTGCGTCACCGTGGTGCCCAGCCGGCAGATGCTGGAATTGAACACGTCGCCCGCCGGGTTGCAGGCGTCGGACACGTTGACGGTGGACGATCCCTGCCCCTGGAAGGTGAAGCCATCCGCCGCACCGCGGTCGCCGTCCATCGCCATCCAGCCCAGCTGCGCGGACACGGTGCCGCTCAACGGCGTGCGGAACCCCGACACGGTCAGCGACACCTGGTTGACCGGATTCGAGCCGGTGGTCGCGATGGCCGCCAGGCCATCGTTGATGGTGAAGTTGCGCAGCGGGCGCGACGGGTTCTGCACCACCAGCACCAGCGTCCACCCGCCGAAGCGGTTCACCAGGCCGGCCTGCAACGGCAGGTTGGCCACGCGGTAGGTGCCGGTACCGCTGGCCTGCACGGCCGCGGTGACATCCGCGCGGCATCCGTACACATGGTGCGACTGTGCGGTACCCCAGATGGTGGAGCGCGGCGATACGTCGCAGCTGGCCGGGACGAGGGTCTGGTAGCCCAGCCCAGGGCGGCCGAAGCGGATCGGGGTCGCGGCCGGCGAGGGAGTGGGCTGGCTGCCCGCATTGCTGGCGACCAGACCACCCCAGTACAGCATGGCGCGGACCACCTGCGCGCCGGCCGGCAGGTCGGTGGCCGCCAGGTTCGCGCTGCTGGAATTGGAGATGGTGCTGTCGGCCGCATCGGCCGCCAGCTTGGTCGCCACCATCGTCTGCGCATCGTTGGTGGCGCCGGTGCAGCTGCCGCTCGTGCTGTTGCACGTCATGCTGCTGTTGGCCAGGAACACCAGGTCACCATTGAGCGTGGTGGTGTAGCGCTGCTCGAACGCACGGAACACCTGCGCCTGCGCCATCGGCACGACCGCCATCGCCAGTACCAGCAGTGCGGCGACCCGGCGGCCCGCACAGCCCCGACCGCGTGCCCTGTCCGCGTCCAGCCGCGATGACGCCGTGCTGCCTGCCACCGTCGCTGCCAACGGGACGCGTCCCTCGTTCCCTCCCCCTGAGCCGCACCCCATGCCTACTCCGATCTGTGACGTAATACGCGTTTCAGGCCATGGTGTCACATCGATGGGGCGCTGCCCCACCCCTTCCCTGCACGCGGAGCGACGGACGGTACGGCGGGCACACCGAACGGTAACGGCGATATCACTCGTCCTGTGTCACCACCGTCAGCTCGCACTTTACCGTCATGCCGCTGCGCGTTGGCGCTCTGGCAGACCAGGTGCAAGACGTGCGGCCAGCGACCCGGCGGGGGTAAAGTCCCGTCATGAGCGTGAAGACCATCACCGAGGACGGGCGCCAGCTGACCGTACAGACCCTGCAACGCACCGACGCGCTGGGCGCGTCCTACTGGCAGGGCCGCGCCATGTTCCGCATCGCCGAGGGGCGCGCCCGCGCCGACGTGGTCACGCGCAGCCGACATGCCACCCGCGAGGCCGCCGAGAACGCCGCCATCGCGCTGGCCAGGGCGAACGGGTGGAGCGCGGGATGACGGCGAGCCGGACGGACCCTCGCCCGGCGCGGCGCAACCGGCGCCCATGTACCGGGCGACGCGCGGCGAGGAACACCACGTAGTCGAACGAGCTGCCACACGCCTGCGTTTCTCCCGTGACACCGGGACGCGCGCGTCCTACGGCGGAAACGCCATGCCGTACGCGCGCTTCCTGAGCAGCGCGACATGCCAGGCGCACGTGCGCGAGATAGTCGGCGAACCGGTACTGCATGCCCTGCCCGCCGACGCGCGCAAGCGGGCCGGTCAGCCGGACTGAGCGGTCACCGCCGTTCTGCCCGCCGGCATCATGCGGCGGGCGACGTGCCGTCGTCGTGCAGCGCCACGTTCAGGCGATCCACCACCATCGCCCAGTCGGCATCGTCCAGCCGCTCCTCGCGCAGCAGTTGCGACTGCGCCGGCGACCAGAACGGCGCCTCCTCCAGGCGCATACCGTTGGGCAGCGGCGAATGCGTGGCGATGAACCGCTGGATGCTGGCGGTGTCGTTGGGCAGGCCGAGCTGGGCGAAGAGCTCGGAGAAAGGATGGATGGTGGGTTCCATGGCGTGGCCTCGCGGGGAAGAACACCAGCCTACCGGCCACGATGTGAAGCCGGCTGCGTGCCACCGCGGCACGCGAGGATACCGGATGGAAGTGGTAGCTTGGCTTCGGCCACCTGCAGGCTGCCATCCGGGGACGCCACGATGAGACCACGCTTGCCGGGCACGAACGCGATCTTCGTCCTGCTGATGATCGGCGCAATGCTGGTACGCGCTGACACGCAACGGGACGCGTCGGCTTTCGCCCCACGCACGCAGGCGGCCGCCCCCGGCCAGCGCGGCACTGCGCCTCATGGCCGCGATGTCGATACCGCCACCTCGCGGCGCGCCGGCACCACCGGCCTGGCCGCATCGGCCGCCCTGTCGCAGGCCGATCCCTACGCCCCGGTCTACATCGTGACCTCGCGCGAGACGCACCAAGGCATCCGTGGCCTGGTCCGCGCAGCGGTCGCGCGCGGCGACAGCACCGGCAAGACGCTGGTGGTCGCCGAAACGCGGGCTGATCGCCTGGGCGAGATCAGTCACTACGTGCACACGCGTGAGCGCCGCTGTGGCGGGTACTTCGCCTTTGCCACGCGCGCCGAGGCCGAGGCGTTCGTCGGCGCGGATCGCGCGAAGCAGGCGATGACGAAGGCGATGCTCGCCCGCTACACGCTCGACAACCAGGCCACGGTCGACCGCTGGCTGCCGCAGGTGCAGGAACGTCGCCTGTACGACACGATCAACCACCTCTCCAGCTACCGCAACCGCTACTACGCCAGCACGCATGGCAAGACGTCGGCCGAATGGATCCGCAGCCACTGGCAGTCGATCGCCGCTGGCCGCGACGACGTGACCACCGAGCTGTTCACCGCCTGCGCGAACTGCAGCACCCAGCCCTCGGTCATCCTCACGATCCGCGGTGCTGAACTGCCCAATGAAGTGGTGGTGCTCGGTGCGCACCTGGACTCGATCAACGCCAACACCTACACCGACCCCAACCAACTGGCGCCGGGCGCCGACGACGATGCGTCCGGCATCGCCACGCTCACCGAGACCTTGCGCATCGCGCTGGCGGACGGCTGGAAGCCGCGGCGCACGGTGAAGTTCATGGGCTATGCGGCGGAAGAAGTCGGCCTGCGCGGTTCCAATGCCATCGCACAGTCGTTCCGTGCCGGCGGCGTCAACGTCGTCAGCGTGCTGCAGGTGGACATGACCAACTACAAGTCCGGCGCCGTCACCGACATGAAGCTGATCAGCGACTACTCCAATGCGGACCTGAAGAATTTCTTCATCACGCTGTTCGACGCCTACCTGGCGCCGATGGGCCTGACCCGCAGCAGCACCGCGTGCGGTTATGCCTGTTCGGACCACGCATCGTGGACCAACGCGGGCTATCCGGCGGCGATGATGTTCGAAGCCGGGGGTCCGGGCGGCAGCTTCCCCTACATCCACACCCCGCAGGACACGCTGGCGACGATGGGCGAATCGGCGCAGCACAGCGTCAAGTTCGCGCAGTTCGCCCTGGCGTACCTCGGCGAGACGGCGAAGACCGCAGGCGCGCGCGTCACGGGTGGGCCAGCGCAGGTGCTGCCGGTGCCGTGAGCCTGCGTGGCCAGGGCAAGGTCGAAGGCCGCACCGGATATCAGAACCGTCACGTGTAGAGCGCACCGGGTGCGCTGCGCTTACCCGGGCTACGCCAACGCAGTCCGTCTTTGGAGAACGAGATGAGACACGCCTTCGCGAACATCGCCTTCACCCCCGCGGTCCGCGACGCGCAGGCGCGCGACGGCAGCCGCGCGCAGTACGCACGCGCTTTCGAGTCCGGCGACGAGGTGCGCAATGCTGAACTCGGCGCAGACGAAGCCGCCTTCATCCATGCGCAGCGCAGTTTCTACATGGCGACGGTGTCGGAAACCGGCTGGCCGTACGTGCAGCACCGGGGAGGCGCGCCGGGTTTCCTGCGCGTGGTCGATGCGAAGACGCTGATCTTCACCGACCTGCCCGGCAACCGCCAGTTCATCAGCGTGGGCAACGTGGCCAACGACGACCGCGTGGCGTTGATCCTGATGGACTATACGCACGGGCAGCGATTGAAGCTGCTGGGAAGACTGAGCGTGGAAGAGTCGCCAGGCGAAGCACGCACCGAACGCACCATGACGATTCACGTCGAAGCCTTCGACTGGAACTGCCCGAAGTACATCCCCATGCGCTTCGAGGCGGAGGACGTGCAGCGCGCCCTCGCCGAACGCGACGCGCGCATCGCCGAGCTGGAAGCTCAGTTGGCCGCGTTGCGCAGCACCCCGTAGGGCGGGCCTCGGCCCGCCGTACGACAGTCATCGATCGCGTGCGATGGCGGGCTTGAGCCTGCCCTACGTTGCTACGTTGTTGGGCGAAAGGCGGTTCGCCTGCGGCGGATCGCTTGCACCACCTATTGGGATGTGGAATCTTCCGTTCAAGGCGCAGAATCCACGTATGCGTGTGGGGCTGCGGCTTCCATCAACGGGTAGCGGGAGGGGGAAATGCTCGGTTATCTCGGCGCTGTCGCGCTAGTGGTATTCGCGGTGTATCTGATGGTGGGCGCAAGCAGGACCGCCAAGACCATGGATCGCGAGGCATTCGACCGCACGAATGCGGCCGGCGTCCAGGAATTCGAATCCTACGATCATCTGGTTAAGCAGCGTGATCGTGGATGGATGGCACGATTCAAGGCATGGCTGTCGTTGGTCGCGCTGGCCGGAGCGGCTGTCCTTGCGCTCGCTACGTTCATCACGCGGGACACCGCCCAGACGGCCGCGACCGTCGACGAAGAGCGCTACTACAACTATTGCAAGGCGGCTTGGGACGACTACAAGGGCAATCTCGAGTATTGCCGGAAATGGTGCGAATTCCCCGCCAACGAGGAAAATTGCAGGAAGATTTTCGGCTCCGCCGAGGGCCCGAGTGGGGAGACGCGCCAGCGTTGAGCCTAACGCTGCTGCATGGGCGCATAGGACGGGCCTCGACCCGCCGTTCGACGGTGACGGATGGCATGCGATGGCGGGCCTGGGCCCGCCGTTCGGCGTGGGGTGGCGGGCCGAGGCCCGCCATGCGGACGCACTCGTTCCCGAGTTGCGTTAATTCTGGCTCGTCGGCGCGCTGGCCGCTTCACCCATCTCCTACTCGGGCGCTTCGCCACTCAACGACTGCTGGATGTCGGGAATCATGACGTCCAGCGCTTCCTGCACAAGATACATCTTGCCTTGCCACACGCTGGTGTTGAGCTTCTGCCAGCGGGTCAGACGCGCATGGGAGTTGAGGGTGTAGTCCTTCTCGATAGGCGCGCCTTGCGCGTCTGTCCACGCCATCGTGACGTCCAAGGTGTAGGTATTGTCGGCATGCCGGTACGTGCCCTTTTTGAAGACAAGTCTGATCGGCATTACCGCCTGATCGGAGGCATTCGGCGCAGCGAAAATACCAACTCGCTCCAGTTCCGCTGCAAGGATCTCGGCCAGGGCTTGCTGATCCGGGGGATTGAAGAAGAACTCCGTCTTGGTCTTCCCGAAGACGGGGATGTACACACCGCCCACCATCGCCATATCCGACCAGGTCTGCTCGTCAGGCGTAAACGTGACGGCTTCAACGGCGACGGAGGAAGACGACCCGCCACTGACGACGCCCGAGTAGCGCGCATCGGTCAGCGGTATGCGTTTTGCCGCGATGGCCGGCTCAATTGCCGCCATGGCGCAGGCCAACCATAGAATGATGCACAAACCTTTTTTCATGCCGTGATCTCTTACTTTGAATCGCCCCGGGTTTCATAGACAACTACAAGCCTGATAGTCCCGCCTGCCGTTCGAACTCTACCGGAGAGATGCCTCCATTGGAGCCGTGCCGGCGTTTGGGGTTGTAGAACATCTCGATGTAGTCGAACACGTCACTACGCGCCGCATCCCGGGTCAGGTATATCTTTCGCCTGATCCGCTCTCGCTTGAGCAGCTGGAAGAAGCTCTCGGCTACGGCGTTGTCGTGGCAGTTGCCGCGCCGGCTCATGCTGCAGACGATTCCGTGGGCCTTCAGGAACGCCTGCCACTCGGCACCAGTGAACTGACTGCCCTGGTCCGAGTGCAGCATCAGTCCGGGCACCGGTTTCCGACGCCACACCGCTGCCAGCAGCGCCTGCAACACCAGATCGGCGTGCATCTGGCCTTGCATCGCCCAACCCACGACCTGGCGTGAGTACAGATCCAGCACCACCGCCAGGTACAGCCAGCCCTCGTGCGTGCGGATGTAGGTGATGTCGGTGACCCAGTGCGTGTTGGGCGCGACCACGTCGAACTGCCGATCCAGGTGGTTTGGCGCGACCGTCGAGACCCGGCCACCACGAGGCCGCGGACGACGCCCGTAACCCACTTGCGCCTGCAGACCTTGCTGCTTCATCAGCCGTGCCACGCGATGCTTGCCGCAAGCCTCGCCCAGGTCGCGCAAGTCGTCGGTGACCTTGCGGTAGCCGTAGACCGTGCCGCTCTCCAGCCATGCCTGCTTGATCATGCCCAGAAGACGTTGATCCTCGCGATGGCGATCGCTCTGCGGCTGGCGCTGCCACGCATAGAACCCGCTGCGCTGCACACCCAGCACACGACACATGCTTACCACGCGGAACTGGTCCAGATGCGCCTGCATGAACGCGTACTTCGCCCTTACCCC
>NZ_CANMLQ010000009.1:0-110857 GCF_947498795.1 uncultured Pseudoxanthomonas sp.
TCAGGTCCTCGCGAGACCGTTAGTGAGAGAAGAGAGAGCCTTTCAGGTCCTCGCGAGACCGTTAGTGAGAGAAGAGATGCCCTTTCAGGCCCTCGCGAGACCCTTGGTGAGAGAGGCGCGAGGCTTTTTGCCTCTCGCGACCGCCTATGTGTGAGTAGAGGGACAAGAGGAGGCGCCCGGCCGGTCCATGACCTCTGGCGCTCAAGCGGTTCTCCATGGCCCGTATGATTCAACTCACATAGGAGGGGTCATGCGCTCACTGATCGGAATCTGCCTGCTCGCCCTGCTGCCGTTCGCCGCCCCGGCGGCTGGTCCGGCTGCCCATGCCATTCCCACCCGTGTCGCTCTGGACGCGGAAGTCGCGGCGGCCATGAAGGCCGCGCAGGCCAACGGTCTGGCCATCGCGATCATCGACGAAGGCAAGGTGGTCCACGTTGCCGCTTACGGCAAGCGCAATGCGAAAGGCGATCCCCTGCAAGCGGACACCGTCATGTATGGTGCGTCGCTGACCAAGGCAGTGTTCGCCTACACCGTGATGCAGCTGGTGGAGGAGGGCCGACTGGACCTGGACCGCCCCATCGGCGAGTACTTCGACCAGCCGCTGACCGACTATCCCGCCGAAGACGCCTACGGCCCCTGGCCCGACTTGGCCGGCGACTCTCGCTGGAAAGGCATCACCGCACGCCACCTGCTGACCCACAGCAGCGGCTTCGCCAACTTTGCCTTCCTCGAACCCGACGGCAAGCTGCGCATTCACTTCGACCCCGGCACGCGCTATGCCTACTCCGGTGAAGGGTTGATCCTGCTGCAATACGTGATCGAACGCGGGCTGGGCCTGGACCTGGGCGCGGAGATGCAGCGGCGCGTGTTCGACCGCTTCGGCATGCCGAACACCAGCATGATCTGGCGTGCCGATTTCGCCGCCAACCTGGCCGATGGCTGGATGGAAGACGGCACGGTCGAGCCGCACGACGAGCGCGGTCGCGTGCGCGCGGCCGGGTCGATGGACACCACCATCACGGACATGGCGGACTTCGCTGCGGCCTACATCAACGGAGAAGGCCTGCGTGCGGATACGTTCGCCGCGATGACGTCGCCGCAATTGCCCATCACCACGGCCTCGCAATTCCCCTCATTGCAGGACGAACTGCCCGCCCCACAGCGACGCAAGGATCTCGCTGCGGGCCTGGGGGTGGTGGTGTTCGACGGCCCGCAAGGCGCGGGCTTCTACAAGGGCGGGCACAACGACTCCACCGGCAATACCTGGGTGTGCGTGAAACAGCGCAAGCGCTGCGTCGTGATCCTGGGCAACGATGTGCGCGCGGAGCGCGCATTTCCTCGGCTGGTGTCGTTCGTGCTGGGCGACACCGGCGTGCCGTGGAGATGGGAGTACGGCGCCGGCAAGGGCTTCATCGACTGATGCGGCGACGTGCATTCGACGCGGATCCCTGTTGGATCGCCGTTCGATCGCGACGCCGGTGCTCTGCCGTCGATAGTGGAATGTGCAGGAAATCGCCGGAAATTACGCATATTCACGCATGCATTTAACGTTCTTAACATCGCGTTGACCTGCGCGATGACGATGCGGACTACAATGCTGCATCGCATCAGTCGATGTCCGCGTCCATGTCCGGGGACGGACGCGCATCTGCCGCGCTTCTGCGCGCAGCGTGCCTCGCACGCGACACACCTTCTTTCCGCACCCGCCTAGCGGTGCCCCTCCGATGCGTGATTCCCCGCCTGCGTCCTGTGACGCATCCGCGTCGTGCCGTGTGCGCGGCTTCCCTCGCGACCATGGAGTGCACCTCATGACCCTGTTGAAACATCCTTCGCAACCTGTCCTTCTCGCCACCGATCTCGACGGCACCTTCCTGGCCGGCGACGCGGAGGCGCGCAAGCGCCTGTACCACCTCGTCGACGCGCATCCGGACGTCAAGCTGGCGTGGGTCACCGGTCGCGGCCGTGAAGCGATCCTGCCGCTGTTGGCCGATCCCGGACTGCCCACGCCGGACTACGTGATCTGCGACGTCGGCGCGACCGTTCTGCGCACCGCCGACATGCAGCCGATCCAGCCGCTGCAGTCGGCCATCGAAGCGCGCTGGCCGGGCGAGCATGTGGTGGCCGAGGCCATGCGCCGCTTTCCCATGCTGGTGCGGCAGGAAGTGCCGCAGGAGCGGCGCTGCTCCTATTACTGCCATCCCGAACAGCTCTCCACGATCCAGGCCGACGTGGAGACCGTCGCCGCCTCGCTGGGCTGCGAAGTACTGTATTCGGCCGACCGCTACCTGGACATCCTGCCGCGCGACACGCGCAAGGGCAGCACGCTGACCGCGCTGGTGGACGAGCTGGCACTCGACCCGTCGCGCGTGCTGGTGGCCGGCGACACGCTCAACGACCTGTCGATGTATGGCGAGGGCTTCCCCGGCGTGTGCGTGGGCGAATCCGAGCCGGCGCTGATCGCCGCCACGGCCGACATGGACAACGTGCTGCATGCCGATGCGCCGGGCTGCGGCGGCATCCTGCAGGCGATGGCGCACTTCGCGCTGCTGGAGGCGGACGACTACCGGCCCACGCTGCATCCGCCCGGCAAGGCGGAACTGGTGATGGTCTACCACCGCCTGCCGTACGAGGAACACATCGTCGATGGACAGCGCGTGCGCCGCCCGCACAGTTCGCCGAACGGCATCATCCCGAGCCTGTTGAGTTTCTTCGGCGATGGCCAGCCCGGTTCGTGGGTGGCGTGGACGGTGGACGATCCGAAGGCACCCCCCATCGAGCCGCGCGCGCCGGTGGACGCCGAACGCTATCCGGGCCTTACCGCCACCCACGTGCCGCTGACCAAGCATGAGGTGGACGTGTTCTACAACCGCTTCTCGAAGGAGGCGTTCTGGCCGGTGATCAACAGCTTCTGGGAGCGCGCGCGTTTCAGCGAGGACGACTGGGACCTGTTCAAGCGCGTCAACCGCCGCTTCGCCGAGGCTGCCGCCGCCGAGGCCGCGCCGGGTGCGACCGTCTGGTTGCACGACTACAACCTGTGGATGGTGCCGTCGGTGCTGCGCGAACTGCGGCCGGACGTGAAGATCGCCTTCTTCCACCACACGCAGTTTCCCTCGGCGGACATCTTCGCGGTCCTGCCGTGGCGCCGCGAGATCCTCGGCAGCCTGCTGGCCTGCGACTACGTGGGCTTCCACATCCCGCGCCATGCCGAGAACTTCACCGACGCGGTGCGCAGCACGTTCCCGGTCGAGGTTACGCGGCGCGCGTCGTGCGCGCCGCGCTTCATGACCTTCGGCTGCGCGGTCGGCGTGGAGGACATGGCCACGGAGTTGCGTATTGACGGACGCACGGTGCGCATCGGTGCGCACCCGATCGGCACCGACGTGGGGCGCATCCGGGCCTGTCTCGAGACGGAGCAGGTGGCGGACGACATCGCGCGCATCCGCGACGAGATCGGCCGGCGCAAGCTGGTGCTGTCGATCGAACGGCTGGACTACACCAAGGGGATCCTGCAGAAGCTGCAGGCCTTCGAACGCCTGCTGGACGAGTCGCCCGAGCTGCGCGGCGAAGTGACGCTGGTGCTGGTCTGCGTGCCCGCCGCGAAGGAGATGACCATCTATCGCCCGCTGCAGCAGCAGATCGAACAGGCGGTGGGGCGCATCAACGGTCGGCTGTCGCAGCTGGACTGGACGCCGGTGCGCTTCTTCGCCCGCGTGCTGCCCTTCGCCGACGTGGTGGCGCACTACGCGGCCGCCGACGTCATGTGGATCACGCCGTTGCGCGATGGCCTGAACCTGGTGGCGAAGGAGTTCGTCGCCGTGCAGGGACTGGACGGTGGCGATGGCGTGCTGGTGCTGTCCGAGTTCGCCGGCGCGGCCGCGGAGCTGAAGGGTGCGGTGCTGACCAATCCGCACGACCCGGCCGACCTGGCGCGCACGCTGCGGCAGGCACTGGGGATGACGCCGGGCGAGCGCGAGGACCGTCAGCGTCGGCTGTTCGACATCGTGCGGCACTACGACCTGTCGCGCTGGGGGCGCGAGTTCCTCGCCGCTGCGCGTGGCGTGGACGACACGCCCACGGCCGGAGCGCACACTGCGATCGCCGCGTAACGCATTTACGTTTGACGCGTCCCCCGTGGGCCGCGATAGTCGCCTCACAGACGGAGGGGGGACGCCGCGATGCGGATGATGGTCGTGAGGAGCATGGCGTGGCTGCTGATCGCGGCCACGGCGCTCGTGTTGTTCGGCCTGGCCCAGGTACCGGAGCTGTGGGCGCGCTGAGCGCCGCGGCCAAAAGAAAACCCGACCAGGTCGGTCGGGTCTGAAAGGGGGAGTCCCCGGCTCCGGCAGTGCTGCTTGCTCAAGGCAGCGCCCGTTTCCGTTGCAGAGCGGCCATTCGTGGCCTGCGCAGGGCGTGCTGCCGGGGACGCGTCCATGGTCGTGGATGGCGCTCACCTTCGCAGTCGGGTGTAGCCCCGCCGTGCTGTAGGGAAATTCCTACCCTCATCCGTGATCGGATGCAGCGAACAACCCGTTGACCGCACCGTAGCCCATCGCCTGCGGATCGGGCAGTGACGTCGCATCCTCGTGCAGGAACGCGCTGACCTGCGCCGCCAGGCGACCGTACATCGATTCGGCCAGCGCCGAACCCGTGCTGATGCGTCGTACGCCCCACGCCTGCAGCGCGGCCAGGTCCTGCAGCTGCGGGCGCACCATCAGGTTGAGCGGCAGGCCGCAGCGCGCGACCAGCGTGCGGATCGCGTCCGCATCGACCAGCCCCGGCGCGAACAGGCCGTCGGCGCCAGCATCGCGATACAGATCGGCGCGCCACGGTTTCCTCGAGGCGTGCGCCTTCTACCACCAGGCCGCGAAGATATACGTCGGTGCGCGCGTTGATGAAGACATCCAGCCCATGGCGCACGCACGCCGCGCGGATGGCACGGATCTTCGTGGCGAGCAGCGCGGGGTCGCGTGCGCCGTCTTCCAGATTGATGCCTGCCGCGGCCGCTTGCACGGCTTGGACCACGGTATCCGCTACGGCGGCGGGATCGTCGGAGTAGCCGCCTTCCATGTCAACGGTCAGCGGCACATGGATGGCGCGCGCGATGCCGGCGACGGCGTGCAGCAACGCGTCCTTGTCCAGTGAGTCACCGTCGGGATAGCCTTGTGCCCACGCAAGTCCCGCACTGGTGGTGGCGACGGCAGGTGCGCCCAGGTGTTCGATCAGACGGGCCGTTCCCGCGTCCCAGGCATTGGCGAGGCGCAGCAGACCCTTGGAATGCAGATTTCGGAAGCGCGAGACCGCGGAAAGATGCGTCATGGCAGGTCGTCGGAAGAAACGGGCGCACAGAGTGCCACGCGCGTCACTTCAGGACTCACCGCTTGCGGACAGCAATAACCGTCGCGTGCCCGTGGATCAGGCGCAGAGACGCCAGCCCTCGAACAGGCGCCAGCGACCGTCGCCGCCTTCGATATTGATGGCGTACTCCAGCCCCTGCTGGTGGCGCTGGTTGGCCAGCTTGACGGCATAACCCAAGGCCGCGCCCGGGCTGCTGAAGTGCAGGGGAGGGGATTCGTTGATCGACAGCTCGTACGAGCCATCGTCGGCGGGAGCGTGGAAGAGATCGAACGTCATCATGGGGATGCGGAATGCGTTGCCTGTGGTGCAACGTACGGCGCGACGCGTGATGCGGACGCATACGCGGGCAATCTGGTTCCACGCGATTAAGTCATGTGGAAATGGCGTGAGAAAACTGTGCAGTCAGGCTGAACGCCATGCACGCGGTCTTCGCATCCGCGTCCGTAAAACAGCGCGCAGTGGTCGGGCCGGCGGATCCACCCCTTCTGCCTCCCGCGACCCCCTGCTACCGAGCCGCAAGGCTGACACCCAGGGCACCACGAGAGAACCGAACGCAGCGCACCGGACACCCCCTGTTCCTTAGCTGCGCCTGGCGGTGGACCGCGAGTCCGACACCGTCGCCGCCCGGAGAGCCAGGCGTGTTCTCGCCCCCCAATGCAAACGGGCCCGAAAGGGCCCGTTTGTGTGTCCGGCGCGGTGCAGGCTCAGTGTGCGGGAGCGGCATCCCAGGCGCGTAGCCCGTGTTCCACGACGCGCAGGGCATCGTCCACGCGACCGCTGTCCAGTTCTGCGGCCGTATCGCGGGCGCTGTGGATCACCTGCATCACCTTCGGCATCTGCGCCGGCTTGCCGCCGCCGAAGACCGCCAGGATCGGGTCAATCTCATCGCCACCGACCAGCGAGAACGACACCGCCGGCCAACCCGCCTTGAGGAAGGCGAGGTGGTCGGTGGGCGGGTACTTGTCGCCGGGCTGGAAGCCGAGTTTCTCGTGCTTGCTGGATGCCCGCAGGGCGGCGACCAGCAGGCTGTCGCCACTGTCGCTGGCGGGCTGCATCATCCACAGCGTGTCGCCCCAGCCGAATACGTCGAAGTTGACGTAGAGCGCCGGTTTCTCGCGTCCCGGCGTAGCGACCCACGCGCGCGAGCCGAGCAGGCCCTTCTCCTCCAGGTCCCAGAACACGACCCGCACGCGGTGGTGTGCCAGGGGCTTCGCTTTCAATGCCTGCGCCAGCTCCAGCACGGCCGCGACGCCGGACGCGTTGTCCGTGGCTCCGTGGCCGACGTCGACCTTGTCGTAGTGTGCGCCGATCAGCAGCAGCGGCGCCTTGCCGGGGCCGCCCAGGTCGGCGACCAGGTTCTGCCCGGACTGTCCGTCCTGCTCGAACGCCTCACGCTTCCATTCGATGCCGAGCGCCGTCAGGCGCTGGCCGATGGCATCGCCGCGTGCGGCAGTGTCGCTGCGCGCACTGACCGCTTCGACTTGCTGCAGCCAGCGATCGGAGACGTCGTCGGCCCAAGCGGGCACGCTGGTGAGGAGGGACAACAGGAGGGCGTGGCGGGCGCAGCGGCGCAGAGAGGTCATGGCGGAATTCCGGTGGAAAGCGCGAGTATGCCGCAGGCCCGCGGCGGTCTCGACCGGCCGGGGCGCCCGCCGCCGGCGTGCGTCGATACAATGTTAATTGCGCGGCGATGGACGCCACCCCTACGCTCCACCCGTATCCCCCAAGGCATCCGTCTCCATGACCATCCGTGTTTTCCTGATCGACGACCACGCGCTGGTGCGCACCGGCATGCGCCTGATCCTCGGTACGGAGACCGACATCGAGGTGGTGGGCGAGGCGGAAACCGGCGAGGCCGCCCTGCCGCTGGTTCGCCAGCTGAAGCCAGACGTGGTGCTGTGCGACCTGCACCTGCCGGGCTACAGCGGACTGGAGGTGACCGAGCGCATCGTGCGCGCCGATATCGGCGTGCGGGTCATCATCGTGTCGGTGCTCGAAGACGGCCCGCTGCCGAAGCGCCTGCTGGAAGCCGGTGCATCCGGCTACCTGGGCAAGGCCGGCGACGCCACCGAGCTGATCCGCGCCGTGCGCGATGTCGCCCGCGGCAAGCGCTACCTGGGCAGCAACGTGGCGCAGAACCTGGCGCTGCACACCGTGGGCGGCGACGCGTCGCCATTCGATGCGCTCTCGCCGCGCGAACTGGAAGTCGCCATGCTGCTCACGCAGGGCATGCGCCAGGAAGAGATCGCGCGCCGGCTCAACCTCAGCGCGAAGACGGTCAACACGCACAAGACGCGCCTGTTCGAGAAGACCGGCGTGCAGGACAACATCGCCCTGGCGCGCTTGGCCGCCCAGTGGGGCCTGATGGACCCGACACGGTCGCTCTGAGCGACCGGCAACGCGTGGACGGAGCGGGCGTGCATTGGATCGTCCTCGGAGGTCACTCCCGCGCAGGAGGGACTCCATGACCTGTTCGAGCCGCGATACGCCACGCAGGCAGCAACGGGGCTTGGCGTCCGCAGGTCGGCGGTGGACTAACCGGTTCGACCACGACGCCGTCATTCCGGCGCACGCATGGAATGCCAGGCGTGCGTGAGGATGGGCGCTAGCGCGCAGGCTGCGCCTCTGTTCTTTCTTCCATCGCCGCGGTGCAGGTCTGCAGCGAGTCCACCATGGCGTCGGCAAGCTCCGTGGCGCGTGTCTCCAGCGCGGCGCGCGCTTCGCCTTCGGCGGGCACACCCAGCACCGCGATCTCGTAACGGCTGCCGCCGTGCACGAACAGGCGGTGCACGGAGAGCGAATGGAGCGGTTCGTCGGGTGCGTTCAACAGGGGACGTGCAACCGGGAAGGGTGCGTCCGGGTCATCGTCGCCGATATTCAGCAGCCGCAGCCGCACCGTGGGCCCGAACGAGGATGTGCCGGTATCCACGCGGTAGCGGTCGGCCGACGCGACCGCAGTGACGGCGCGCGAGTTGTTGTATTCGCGCTGCAGCAGCCCGCGGTACTCGTCGGCGGCACTGCGGTCTCTCGGCAAGGTGGAGGTGACCACGTAGGCGCTCATATCGTTCTCGTAACGCAGGCGGTAGAACGAGATCGCGCCGCCGCCCAACGTGCCGTGCACGACATCCCGGGCCGGTCGGATGGGGGGCATGTCGATGCAGTACACATCGAGGAAGGTCCACTCGAACAGGAGCGACTGCGCGCCGCCCGTGCCCTTCATCTGATAGGGCCCCTCGGTCCATCCCCCGACGCTGCGCTGCTGGGCGTCCGCCGTGAGCGGCTGCGTGGACAGGAGGGTGGCCGCCGCGACGGTGATCATGACACGCGCCGCGCCTGCGGGCAGGGAGGGTCGCTTCATGACAGGCATCCATGCACTGGGAACATGGAATGACTGTAGTCGCATCATTGCGTGACTGCCACCCGCTGGTGTCCGGCGCCCTGAAACGACACTGGCCGCTTGCGCGGCCAGTGTGTGTTCACGCCAGGAAACGCGGCGCGTCAGGCGCTGCGCTCTTCCGTGCCGTCATCGTCCTGACCGTCGGCCGCCGCGATCCCGTCGGCAGGCTTGGCCGGTGTGACCACCGGTTCGAACAGGCTGCGCGTGACCGACGGCGGCGTGTCTGCATCGGCGACGAAGAACAGCGAGCCGGTGGCCGGCGCGCTGATGGGCTTCGGCACGACCGGGGGCGTCGTCGGTGCTGCGGGCACCACCGTTGCTTCGGTATCGGCGACGGTGGCCTCGTTCACGGCATCGACCAGATCGATCTGCACGGGCTCGCTACGCACGGCGGCGATCGCCGGGGTCTCCACCTGCGTGTCCGCCGTCTCGACGGCGGCGACCGGCGCAACCGTCGCGACCGCCTCGATGACCGCGGAGGCCGGTTCCGCGCCGATCTCGGCCTTCACCGTCTCGACGATGGCGACCGCGGCCGGGGTCTCATGCTGCACGGTGGCGTTCACCTCGGGCTGGATGCGCGCGGCTTCTGCCTTCACTGCGTCGATGACCTCGACGGCTGCGACCGCCTCGGGCACGACCGGTGCAGGCACGCTCGCGGGAGCGGGGGCGACGTCCGCTTGGGCGTCGGATGCAGTGGCCGCAGTCGCCACGACCGGTGCGGCAGCGGCGACGGGTGCGGGCGCATTCGGTTTCGGTGCACGCGGTGCGGCGACGGCCGGCTCTTCGTCGTCGAAATCGAACTCCGGCTGCGAGCGGTCCGCGACCGGGGTGTCGTCATCGCTACCGAGCTCATCGACCGACACGCCTTCTTCGCCGATGGCACCGGTTTCGCCGTTGCCGCGACGGCGGCGGCGGCCACCACGACGGCCGCGGCGGCGACGGCCACCTTCGCCCGTGTCGCCGGCGTCGGCGGACGGGACCGCATCGCCGTCGATGGCAGCGATCTGCTTCGCCTCGAGTTCGGTTGCCGGTGCGTCGGGCAGCGGGGTCGCCACGGGCGCGTCGGCCGGGGGGGTGAAGCGCGCGATATCCGGCGTGGCGGCCACGGCCGCGGCGGCGGTCACCGTCTCGACAGGGGTCGTGCCGGTCGGCTTCTGCGCATCCTGCTGCGGCGTGCGCGGGGCCTGCGGGCGCTGGCTTTCCTGCCCCTGCGGCTTGTTGCCTCCCTGCTGGCCCTGGGGCTGCCGGGGTGCCTTCGGCTGCTGTGCAGGGCCCTGGCCGTTCTGCGGCTGGCCGCCTTGCGGCTTCTGCTGCTTCTGGCCCTGTTGCTCGTTGCGCGGCTTCTGCTGCTGGGCGTTGCCGCCCTGCACCTTGTCGCCCTTGCCGCGCTCGTCGCGGCGGTTGTTGTCCTGCTTGCCGCCACGGCCCTGGTTCTGCTGGCCCCGGTTGTCGCGGTTCTCGCGACGGGCATTGCCATTGCGGTCGTTGCGCGGGCGGCTGTCCTGCTGCGGACGCGCCTGCGGGGCCGGTGCCGCGGCTTCGCCGCCACCGAACAGGCGCTTGAAGAAGCCGACCACGCCGCCCGATGCGGGTGCGGCCACGGCGACGGGTGCCGCGACCGGAGCAGGAGCGGGCGCCACCGGTGCCGGCGCCTCACGCTCTTCACGCACCGGGGCCGGCTGCGTGTGCTTGACGTGGGTGACGGCGGGCGCAGCCGGGATATTGAGCTGCGCCTTGGTCAGGGCATGCACGGGCAGCTTGCGCTGGGTGCCGCGGTGGTAGCTGGGCTTGCTGCTTTCTTCGCCCAGTTCGTTCTCGCGGATGCGGGTGACTTCGTAGTGCGGCGTGTGCAGCGCCTCGTCGGCCACGATGATGACGGGCGCATCGTGGCGCTGCTCGATCTCGCGCAGCGCGCTGCGCTTCTCGTTGAGCAGGAAGTTGGCGATCTCGAGCGGGGCCTGGATCAGCACCTGCCCCGTGTTGTCCTTCATCGCATGCTCTTCGGCCACGCGGATGATCGACAGCGACAGCGATTCGACGCTGCGCATGCGGCCATGGCCTTCGCAGCGCGGGCAGACGATCTGGCTGGATTCGCCCAGCGACGGACGCAGGCGCTGGCGGCTCATCTCGAGCAGGCCGAAGCGCGAGATGCGGCCGATCTGCACGCGGGCGCGGTCGTACTTCAGCGCGTTCTGCAGCTTGTTCTCGACTTCGCGCTGGTGCTTGTTGCTGGACATGTCGATGAAGTCGATCACCACAAGACCGCCCAGGTCGCGCAGGCGCAGCTGGCGGGCCACTTCCTCGGCCGCCTCCATGTTGGTGTGGAACGCGGTTTCCTCGATGTCGCCGCCCTTGGTGGCGCGCGCCGAGTTGACGTCGATGGCGGTCAGCGCCTCGGTCTGGTCGACCACGATGGAGCCGCCGGAGGGCAGGCGGACGTTGCGCTCATACGCGCCTTCGATCTGCGATTCGATCTGGAAGCGGTTGAACAGCGGGATGTCGTCCTTGTACGGCTTCAGCTTGCGCAGGTTGTGCGGCATGACCTGCTGCATGAACTCGCGCGCGGTCTCGTACAGCTCGTCGGTGTCGACCAGGATCTCGCCCACGTCGCTGCGCAGGTAGTCGCGCAGGGCGCGCACGATCAGGCGGCTTTCCTGGTAGATCAGGAACGGAGCCGGCTTGGTCAGCGCGGCTTCGGCGATCGCCTTCCACACGCTGAGCAGGTAGTCCAGGTCCCACTGCAGCTCTTCGGCGTCGCGGCCGACGCCGGCGGTGCGGATGATCACGCCCATGTCGTCGGGAATGGCCAGCGCGTCCATCGCCTTCTTCAGCTCGGCGCGGTCGTCGCCCTCGATGCGGCGCGACACGCCACCGGCGGTGGGCGAGTTCGGCATCAGCACCATGTAGCGGCCGGCAAGGGAGATGAACGTGGTCAGGGCGGCGCCCTTGTTGCCGCGCTCGTCCTTGTCCACCTGGACGACGACTTCCTGGCCTTCCTTCAGCAGCTCGCGGATGCCGGCCTTGTTGTGGTCGACACCGGCCTGGAAGTAGTCGCGGGAGATTTCCTTCAGCGGCAGGAAGCCATGGCGGTCAGCGCCGTAATCGACGAAGGCGGCTTCCAGGGAGGGCTCGAGCCGGGTGATGCGGCCCTTGTAGATGTTGGACTTCTTCTGTTCCTTCGACGGCTGTTCGATATCGATGTCGTACAGGGTCTGACCGTCGACGATGGCCACGCGCAGCTCTTCGGCCTGCGTGGCATTGATCAACATGCGTTTCATTGTGCGTTCCTCGCGCGCTGCTACCGCGCGGAACGCCATGGGGTTTCGCCTCTGGAACGTTGCACCGCCCCTTGCGCAGGCGCAGCGGGGCGGATCGGGTTTCCAGCGCTACGACACCACGGCAGGCCGCGGGAGCGCTTTTCTTTCTAATAGGTGTTGCGGGGCCGGCGGCAGCTTCCCCCAAGAGGTGGCGCCACGCGGGACATGTTCAGCATCAGGTGCCGTCACGCACCCGGCGGTATCCGGGCCTGCCGATCAGCCGCTAACATGGCCGCCCCTGGGGCGGTGGCCGCGCACTTGCCGGAATCGCGGGGAGACGGGCTTCTGGCCCAACTGCAACTCCCTGCGAAATCAAACCCTTATCTCGCCCTCCGAGTGTAACAGAATGAATGGCTCCAACCCCAGCCCCCCCACCGCCAAGCCTGCCGCCGCCGCCAAGAGCACGGTGCGGACGGTCACGGTGCCGGCGGACCGGGGCGGCCAGCGGCTGGACAACTTCCTGCTGGGGCAACTGAAGGGTGCCCCGCGCAGCTTGGTCTACAAGCTGGTGCGGAGCGGCCAAGTGCGGGTGAACGGGGGGCGGGCCAAGGCGGAGCGGAAGCTGGAGGGCGGGGACGAGGTCCGCATTCCGCCCGTCAGTCTCACGGAAGTGGGAGAGAAGGTCGCGCCTCCCTCAGGCTTCCTGAAGCGGATGGAGGCCGCCATCGTGTTCGAGGACGAGCGCCTGCTGGTGATCAACAAGCCGACCGGCGTGGCCAGCCATGGCGGCAGCGGGATCAGCCACGGCGCCATCGAGACGATGCGCGCCCTGCGGCCGAACCAGACGCTGGAACTGGTGCACCGGCTGGACCGCGACACCTCCGGCCTGCTGGTGATGGCCAAGAAGCGCTCCGCGCTGTCCGAACTGCAGGCGCTGCTGCGCGAGGACAGCGAGGACGGAGCGCGCGGGATCGAGAAGCGCTACCTGACGCTGCTGGTCGGCCGCATGCCCGACGGGGTGATGAGCGTGGACGCCCCGCTGCACATCGGCCTGCGCCAGGGTGGCGAGCGCCATGTACAGGTGCATCGCGATGGCAAGGCGTCGCTGAGCCACTTCCGTGTGCTGGAGCGTCGTGGCGGGCATTCGTACTGCGAGGTCCGCATCGATACCGGCCGCACCCACCAGATCCGCGTGCATGCGCAGCACATCGGCCATCCCGTGGCCGGCGACGACAAGTACGGCGATCCGGCCGTGAACAGGCGGCTGCGGGAGCAGGTGGGCTTGAAACGCCTGTTCCTGCACGCGGCGTCGCTGCAGTTCGCCCTGGACGGCGGCAGGACGCCGTACGTGCTCAGCGCGCCGCTGTCGGAGGATCTCGCGGACGCGCTGGAACGACTGGGCTGATTCAGCCCGCGCCCTGCGCGAAGCACCGGGTCGGCTTCTCCAGCACCGGCGGGAACGTCACCGGGACGTTGATGGTGTGGCTGACCGGTTTGCCGTTGCGCGTGGCGGCGCGGAATTTCCAGGTCTGCACCGCGTCGAGCGCCGCCTTGTCGAGCGAGGCGTTGCCGCTGCCCTGCACCTGCGCGACACGTGCCGGCACGCCGTCCTGTTCGACCGTCACCCGCAGCACGGTGGTGCCACCGGCACCATCGCACTCGGCATCGACGGGGTAGACGGGGGGCGGCGTGTCGATGGCGGCCAGTTCGGTAGGCGCGACCAGGGGCGCGGCGGATTCTTCCTGCTGCTTGGCGCAGGCCGACAGCACGAGGATGCCCGCGAGCATGGAGAAGGCGGGCGGGACGAGGCGAAGTCGCATCAGGATTCTCCCAGCAGGGCGCCGGCCTTGGCGGCGCAGATGAAGTCGTTCTCGCTCAGGCCGCCGACGTCGTGCGTCGAGTAGCGCACGACGGCGCGGTTGTAGTGCACGCCGAGATCGGGGTGGTGGTCTTCGGCATGCGCAACGAAGGCGAGGGCGTTCACGAACGCCATCGTCTCGTAGTAATCCGCGAAGGCGAACGTCCGCAGCAGTGCGTGGCCGTCCTCGACCAGCTCCCATCCAGGGATCTGCGGCAGCAGCTCGGCGATGCGGGCAGGCGGCAGGCGATGCTCGCTGCCACGCAGCGGCACGCAGTGCGCGCGGGCCAGGGGGATGAGATCGGACATGGCGCGGCTCCTGCTGGGACCAGTCTGAATGAACCACGACGACCGGCCTGTGGATGTGAATGCCCCTCGGGCAGGGGGCTAGAATAGCGCCATGATCCAGATTTCCGACAGCGCACAGGCGCACTTCCGCAAGTTGATCGAACGCGAAGCCTTGCCTGGCCTGGGCGTCAGGCTGAGTGCCGTGCATCCGGGCACGGCGCAGGCCGATGCGCGGCTGGAGTTCGCCGAGCCGAGCGACCTGGCAGGCGATGAATGGGCCGTGGATTGCGACGGGTTCACCTTGTATGTCGATGCCGCCAGCGTGCATTGGCTCGACGGCGCCGACATCGACTACGTGCTGAAAGGCGCCAGCACCCAGCTGACCATCAAGGCGCCGCGCATCAAGGGCGAAGCGCCCGGCGATGCGGCGTCGCTGGTCGAGCGCGTGCGCTGGGTCGTCGACAACGAGATCAATCCGCAACTGGCGTCGCACAAGGGCCGTGTGGCGGTCGAAGAAGTCGGCGGCGATGGCGTGGTGTGGCTGCGGTTCGGTGGCGGCTGCCACGGCTGTGGCATGGCGGACGTCACGCTCAAGCAAGGCATCGAGAAGACGTTGATGGCACGCGTACCCGGCGTCACCGCCGTGCGCGATGCCACCGACCATGAAACGGGCGACGCGCCCTACATCCCGCGCGGCAACGCGGCCTGACGGGGTCCTGCGCCGGTGACGAACGCCACCGACGTCATCGCACACCTGCTGCCGCGCAAGGCGGCCACCATCGTCGAGCGCCAGACCGGCCTGCCGTTTGGCTGGGGCCTGTGGTTGCGTGCCTTGCCGGAGCGACTGGGCCGCATCACCCGCGAGAAGGCCGATGGCATCGTCGATGCCGTCGCGCTGCGTGCGCCGCGCGCCCGGACCGCGCCACCGTTCCTGCCCAGCCGGCTGACTGCGTTACGGTCGCTGTTCTATCAGGGCTGGGGTCCGCCGCCGCGCGAAGAGCGCTGGATGCGCTGGCTCGCGGGTTTCAGCAGCAGCCTGCTGCACCTGATGTTCTTCCTGTTCCTGCTGTGGGTGGCGCTGGTGCAGATTCCGCCACCGCGGCCCGATGCCGGCGACAGCAGTCGCGTGAGGCTGGAGATGGTCGGCGACGGCAGCCCGGATGACGTGGGCGGTGCCGTGGAGGCGGGCGAGACCGCCAGTGAGCAGAGCGCAGCGGCGACGGCGTCGCCCGCCGCTGCGCCGTCACTGACCTCGACTCCTCCGCAGCCGACCGAAACGCCGCCGCCTTCGGACGCTGATGCACCGGAGGTTGCGGTGGACATGCCGCCCTTACCGCTGCGCGAGGTGCCGTTGCCGGAGATTGCGGAACAGCCGCTGCAGGTGACCGAGGTGGCCGAACCCACGCGCGCGTTCGTCTTGCTGCCGCCCACGCCCCGGCAGCCGGAGATCCGACCGCCGGCGATGCGGGAAATCGGCGTGCCCACGCGCGACATTCCCGTGCCCGTCACCGCGCCCGTCGTGCGCCGCAAGATACCGATGCGAGCTGTCGACGTGCCGGCTGTCGCCACGCGGGAAGCGGAAGTCCGCGAACGCGAAATGGCGGTGCCTGCTCCAGCGGTGCGGAACGTGCCGGTACCGACACGCGATATTGCACCGCGTGCCCTCGCGACACGTGAGCCCAGCGTGCGCCAGGCGGAGATCAATGAGCCCTCTCCCCGGGCAGCACCGGCGCCGGCCGCCAGCGCCAACGCCAACGCCAACGCCAACGCATCTACCGCGCCCCGGGGCACGACGGCCCCGGCGTCGGGTGCGCGCGGACCCATGCCGACCCCCCGTGCCGGTGGCTGGGACACTCCCGCGCGCGCCGACGACTGGGGCAACGCGCGGCGCGAGGTCGCCGGCGACAGCGTCGCGGATGGACGCGGCAACGCGGGTCTCTACAACGCCGATGGCAGTCTGCGCGTGCCCGGCAATGCGGGCGACGCGGCGGCGGAGCGGGGCGCTCCCGGCGGCGGCAACGATCAGTGGACCCGCGAACGGCTGGCGGAGGCGGGTACGTGGCTGCAGCGGCCGCCGTACGACTACGAGCCGACCAGCTTCGACAAATACTGGGTGCCGAGCGAGTCGCTGCTGGCCGAATGGGTGCGGCGGAATGTCCGCGAAGTCGACATTCCCATCCCGGGCACCAACATGAAGCTCAAGTGTTCGATTTCCGTCCTGCAACTGGGCGGAGGCTGTGGCCTCGGCAGCCTGTTCCCCGAGCCGCCCAAGGCCCGCCCGCCACCGGAGATCCCGGTCAAGCGCACGCCGATCCCGACGGACAGCTGATTAGGTCGACGCGCGCGTCGCCCCAGGAAGCGAGGTCAGTTGCGATGAAGCATTTGGAAGGGTCGTCGCGCGCGACTTTGCCCCCGAGGACACCTGCCGTCCCCACAAACGAAAACGGAGCCCAAGGGCGCCGTTCTCGCGTACCCGATGCGGGAAAGACTTACTCGTGGACGCGGTGCAGATCGCGCAGCTGCGAGGGGCGCGAACCGAAGTAGGCCGCCAGGTCGGAGATGTCCTGGTCGCTCAGGTTGGCGGCCTGGGGCGACATCAGGGCGTGCTGGCGATCGCCGCCCCGGTACGCCTGCAGCGCATGCGCCAGGTAGTCGCCGTACTGGCCGCCCAGCTTGGGATAGGTGTCGTCGATCGGCGCATTGCCGTCCGCGCCGTGGCAGTCGATGCAGCTCTGCCCGGTGGCCTTGCCCTTGGCCTTGGCCAGTTCCTCGCCCTTGGCGATATGCCCCTTCGGCAGGCCTGCCGACGAACTGGAACCGTGTTCGCCACTGGCGTGGCCCGGGTTTTCGGCCGAAGCCTCGGTGCTTTCCTTCGAGCAAGCCACCAGGGTGAGGGCCGCGAACAGGACGATGGCTAGACGCTGGGCGTGCTTGGCGTTGGGCATGGTGGGATTACTTGACGGTGGAAAGGAAAGCGGCGATGTCGGCGATGTCCTGGTCGGAGAAGCTCTGCGCCTGGGCCTGCATCGTGGGGTGCTTGCGGTTGCCGGTACGGTATTCGGTCAGCGCATTGGCCAGGTACTCCGCCGACTGGCCACCGATCTTCGGCACCTTGAAGCTCGGGTATGCGTTCTTGTAGCCGACGATGCCGTGGCAGCCCTGACAGGTGTAGGTCAGGGTGCGGCCGGTGTCGGCGTTGCCGACCAGCGGCTTGGGCGCAGCGACCGGCGCGGCGGCTTCGGCGACCGGCGGAGTGACCGGCGTTTCCTGTTGGGCGGTCAGGGCGGCCAGCGGAAGGGCGGCCAAGGCAAGGCAAGCAGCGAGCGGCAGCAGTCGCATCATTCTCGTGAAACTCTCAGGTTGCGCGCGCCACGTACCACCGCGGCGCTTGGCTGAACGCAAGTATAGCCTGCGACAGAATGTCACGCACAGGCGCGCCAGGATGCGCCGTGTTCCCTCCTGCGCGGCGCGCGTGCGTACTCAGGGCGTTTCGCACGCGACGGCCGCGATGGGATACAAAGACGCGCCGGTGTCCGGCATGTCGCATCTCCGACGAAGCAACCCGCCATTGCATCCTGGCTCGAGCACCATCGCCCCGGGCACGAACGCCGACGCAAGTCACCATGACCTTCGGCGCATGGAAGTCGTTCAGGGGTGATATACCTTGATACAACACCACCACAACACCACCACGGTACCGCCTCCATGTCCCGACCCCGCCCCCATTCCGGCCGTTCGTACCTGCGCCTGGCACTGATTCCCGTCCTGTGCAGCCTGCTGGTCCTGTCCGCCTGCAAGGGAGGCGGCCCGACGCCCGAAGCCCAGGCCAAGAACGGAGAGGAAAAGAAGGAGTCGGAGGCCGTCCCGGTCGAAGTGGCTAAGGCCACCCGGCGCGCGGTGGCTGCCAGCTATAGCGGCACCACCACGCTGGAAGCGCTGGGCGAGTCCCAGGTCGTTGCCAAGACATCCGGCGTCGCGCTGGCCGTGCTGGTCGAGGAAGGGCAGGTTGTCCGCGCCGGCCAGGCCTTGGTGCGGCTGGACCCTGATCGTCCGCGCCTGCAGGTCGCCCAGGCCGCAGCGCAGATGCACAAGCTGGAGAACAACTACAGGCGCGCCCAGCAGCTGGTCGAACAGCGGATGATCAGCGCCAACGACGTGGACCAGATCAAATACGACCTGGAGAACGCGCGCGCCGTTTACCGCGCCGCGTCGCTGGAACTGTCCTACACCACGATCACCGCGCCGATCTCCGGCGTCGTTGCCTCGCGTTCAATCAAGTCCGGCAACTTCGTGCAGATCAACTCGCCGATCATCCGCATCGTCGACGCCTCGCGGCTGGAAGCCACCTTGAACGTGCCCGAGCGCGAGATCGCCAAGCTCAAGCCCGGGCAGGCCGTCGGGCTGGCGGTGGATGCCTTGCCGGGCAAGCAGTTCTCCGGCACGGTGGATCGCGTCGCCCCCGTGGTCGACAACGGAACAGGTACGTTCCGCGTGGTGGCCTCGTTCCCCGGCAACGGCGAATTGCAGCCCGGCATGTTCAGTCGCCTCGACATCAACTACGACCAGCGTGCCGACGCGTTGGTGGTGCCGCGCACCGCGCTGCTGGAAGACGGTGGCGAGCCTGCCGTGTATGTGGTCCGTGATGGCAAGGCCCAGCGCACCGTGCTGAAGCTGGGGTACAACGATGCCGGTTGGGTCGAAGTGCGCGAAGGGCTGAAGCCCGGCGATCAGGTTGTGATCGCGGGCAAGGCCGCGTTGCGCGAAGGCAGCGCCGTGCAGGTGATCGGGCAGGACAAGAAGGCCGCCACGGTGGCCAAGGCGCCGGCCGCAGAGGCGAGCAAGCAATGAGTGCGCACGGACCTTCGTCCGGCGGTGGCTTCGACCTGATCGAGTTCTCCACGCGCCGCCGCGTCACCATCGCGATGATGACGCTCACCCTGGTGCTGTTCGGCCTGATATCGCTGTCCAGCCTGAAGGTCGAGCTGCTGCCGGACCTGAGCTATCCGACGCTGACGGTGCGCACCGACTATGAGGGTGCGGCACCTGCGGAAGTGGAAACGCTGATTTCGCAACCGGCGGAAGAGGCCCTGGGCATCGTCAAGGGTCTGCGCAAGCTCAAGTCGATCTCGCGCACCGGGCAGAGCGACGTGGTGCTCGAGTTCGCATGGGGCACCGACATGCAACAGGCCGGCCTGGACGTGCGCGACAAGATGGAAACGCTGCAACTGCCGCTGGAGGCCAAGGCCCCGGTGCTGCTGCGTTTCAATCCGTCCACCCAGCCGATCATGCGCCTCGCGCTATCGTCGAAGCAGGAGGCCGGCAACGACGCCGACGCGATCCGCCGACTGATGGAGCTGCGTCGTTACGCCGACGAGGACCTCAAGCGCAAGCTCGAACCCGTTGCAGGCGTCGCCGCCGTCAAGGTCGGCGGTGGCCTGGAAGACGAAATCCAGGTCGACATCGACCAGCGCAAGCTGGCGCAGTTGGGCCTGTCACTGGATGCCGTGATCCAGCGCCTGCAGCAGGAAAACGTGAACCTCTCCGGCGGTCGCCTGGAGGAGGGTTCGCAGCGCTATCTTGTGCGAACTGTCAACCAGTTCGCCACGGTCGAACAGATGCGGGAAATGTTGTTGACCACCGCGGCAGGTGCTTCGTCCAGCAGCTCGACCGGCACCAACCAGCAACTGATGACGGCGATCCTGGGCAGCAGCGATCCGAATGTGATCGCCGCGCTGCGCAGCGACACCAGCGGCGGCGCGCCCAGCGTGCGCCTGAAGGATGTGGCCGACGTGCGCCAGGGTTACAAGGAGCGCGAAGCGGTGATCCGCAGCGCCGGCCACGAGGCGGTGGAGCTGGCGATCTACAAGGAAGGCGACGCCAACACCGTGTCGACCGCCGATGCGCTGGAACAGCGCCTAGAAATCATCCGCAAGGAGATGCCCAAAGACATCGAGATGACGGCCGTGGAGGACCAGTCGGTCTTCATCCGCCACGCCATCAAGGACGTCAAGGTCGATGCGGTGATCGGTGGCCTGTTGTCGATCCTGATCATCTTCCTGTTCTTGCGTGATGGCTGGAGCACCTTCGTCATCTCGCTGTCGCTGCCGATCTCGATCATCGCCACGTTCTTCTTCATGGGCCAGCTGGGCCTGAGCTTGAACGTCATGTCGCTGGGCGGCCTGGCATTGGCCACGGGCCTGGTCGTCGACGATTCTATCGTCGTGCTGGAGTCCATCGCCAAGGCCCGCGAACGAGGCATGGGCATTCTGGAAGCGGCGATCAAGGGCACGCGTGAAGTGTTCATGGCGGTGGTGGCATCGACACTGACCACGATCGCGGTTTTCCTGCCGCTGGTGTTCGTCGAAGGCATCGCCGGCCAGCTGTTCCGCGACCAGGCGCTGACGGTGTCGATTGCCATCGCGGTGTCACTGGTGGTGTCGATGACGCTGATCCCGATGCTGAGCGCGCTGAAGGGCCGTCCGCCGCTGGAGTTTCCGGCCGAAGCGCCGCGCGAGCCGTGGCGTCCCGAGAGCCGCTGGAAGAAGCCGGCGGCCTACGCGGGGCGCGGCATCGGTGCACTGTTCCGTTATGGTTTTTTCTCGCTGGTGTGGCTGGTGGTGCGGATCTTCCGTGGCCTCGCTGCGGTGATCGGACCGGTGATGCGCAAGGCAAGCGACCTGGCGATGGCGCCGTATGGCCGGGCCGAAGCGGGTTACCTGCGGATCCTGCCGGCTGCGTTGAAGCGACCCGTCCCGGTGCTGGGCGGCGCGGCGCTGGCGTTCGCGCTGACCCTGGCGGCACTACCGCTGCTGGGCGTGGACCTGATCCCGCAGCTGGCGCAGGACCGTTTCGAGATGACCGCCAAGCTGCCGCCCGGCACGCCGCTCGCGCAGACCGACGCCCTGGTGCGCGAGGTGCAGCGTGCGCATGCAGGTGAGGATGGCGTGCGCCTTCTGTACGGCGTGTCGGGCACCGGCACGCGGCTGGACGCCAGCCCCACCGAAAGCGGCGAAAACATCGGCAAGCTGTCGGTGGTGATGACCGACAACGCGCGCGAGCAGGGTCTGATCGAAAGCCTGCGCGCGACCATGAAGCAGTGGCCGGAGGCCCAGGTCGACTTCGCCCGCCCGGAGCTGTTCGCTTTGGCTGCCCCGCTGGAGATCGAGATCGAGGGCAACAACCTGGAATCGATCCGCGTTGCAGGCAATCGCCTGGCCGAGCTGCTGCGGCAGAGCCCGCACTACGCCGACGTGAAATCGACGGTGGAGCAGGGCTTTCCGGAAATCCAGATCGTGTTCGACCAGGACCGGGCGGCTGCGCTGGGCCTGACCACGCGACAGATCGCCGATGCCGTGGTCAACAAGGTGCGCGGCAATGTCGCCACGCGCTACAGCTTCCGCGACCGCAAGATCGACGTGCTGGTGCGCGTGCAGGAATCCGAGCGCGCCTCGGTCGACGATATCCGCCGCCTCATCGTCAATCCCAGCGGCAACAAGCCGGTGGAACTGATCTCGGTGGCCGACGTCGTCGCCACCACCGGTCCGAGCGAGATCCACCGCGCCGACCAGCGTCGCGTGGCCATCGTGTCGGCCAACCTGCGCGATATCGACCTGGGCAAGGCCATCACGGAAGTGCGGAACATGGTGGCGGAAAACCCGCTGGGCACGGACGTGGGCATGCGCATGGGTGGGCAGGGCGAGGAGCTGGGCGAGTCGATCAAGTCGCTGCTGTTCGCGTTCGGTCTGGCGATCTTCCTGGTCTACCTGGTCATGGCGTCGCAGTTCGAATCGCTGCTGCATCCGTTCGTCATCCTGTTCACCATCCCGCTCGCGCTCGTCGGCGCGGTGGCAGCGCTGCTGCTGTCCCGTTCGCCGGTGTCGGTGGTGGTATTCATCGGCCTGATCCTGCTGGTCGGCCTGGTTGTGAAGAACGCCATCATCCTGATCGACAAGGTCAACCAGCTGCGCGAAGAGGGCGTGGCCAAGCGTGTCGCGTTGGTGGAGGGTGCGCGCTCGCGCCTCCGCCCGATCATGATGACCACCCTGTGCGCGGTGTTCGGCTTCCTGCCGCTGGCGCTCGCCTTCGGCCAGGGTGCCGAGGTGCGCTCGCCGATGGCGATCACGGTGATCGGTGGCCTGCTGGTGTCCACGCTGCTGACGCTGCTGGTGATCCCGGTGGTGTACGACCTGCTGGACCGCAAGCCGGATGAGTTCTACGCCGAACGCGGTCGTCGCGCGCGACTGGTCGCTGCGCAGGCCGAGCAGCTGATCGCGCACGAAGACGATCCGCTGGGCGGCGTCAAGGGCTGATCCGGATGAACATCACCGAGCTGTCCATCCGCCGTCCCGTCACCACCATCATGCTGTTCGTGTCGATGGTGGTGATCGGCCTGATCGCCTCGTTCCGGTTGCCACTGGAGGCCGAGCCGGAAGCCACCATTCCATTCTTCTTCGTTTCGTTGCCGTATCCCGGATCGACCCCGGAAGAGGTCGAGCGCAATCTGCTGCGCCCGGTGGAGGAAGCCATTGCCACGATGCCGGGCATCAAGACGATGAACTCGCGCGCCAATGCCGAAGGCGGCCAGATCCAGGTCGAGTTCAGCGATTGGGATCGGGACATCGCGATGGCCGCCTCCGAGGCGCGCGAACGCATCGATGCGGTGCGGGACGAGTTGCCGGATGATTTCCGCCGCTATTACGTGCAGCGCTGGAGCACCAGCGACCAGGAGGCGATCAGCCTTCGCCTCAGTAGCCAGGAAGACCTGACGGCCCGCGCCGACATGCTGGAGCGCAGCATCAAGCAGCATCTGGAGCGGTTGCCGGGTGTGGCGCGCGTCGAGGTCGAGGGCGTGGCAAGGCAGGAAGTGCTGGTCGCGCTGGACAAGGACCGCATCAGTGCTCACGGGGTCGCGCTCAACGAGCTGGTCAGCAAGTTGCAAGCGGCCAACTTCTCCGTTTCCGCCGGTCAGATCACCGAAGATGGCCGCCGCCTGCGCGTGCAGCCGCGCGGCGAATTGCTCGAACTGCAGGCGTTGCGTGACCTGCCTATCGATGGCCGCGGAACGCGCCTGTCCGATATCGCCGATGTCAGCCTGCAACCTCAGCGCATGAGCTACGTGCGCAAGATGGAGGGCAAGCCCAGCGTGGGTGTGGACATCTACAAGGAACGTTCGGCGAACCTCGTGGACCTGTCGAGGACGGTGGGCAAGGAGGTGGAGGCGCTGCGTCAGGACCCGGCGATGCACGGGGTCGACATCGAGGTCGCCTGGGATTCCGGCAAGGCGGTGACCAGTTCGCTGCTGGCGCTGGCGGAAGCGGGGGCGATCGGCCTGGTGTTGTCGGTGATCGTGCTGTACGCCTTCCTGCGCCACTGGCCGTCGACGCTGATGGTGTCCATGGCCATCCCGATCTGCTTCATCATGACCCTGGGCTTCATGTACTTCACCGGCATCAGCCTGAACATCATCTCGATGATGGGCCTGCTGCTTGCGGTCGGCATGCTGGTCGACAACGCCGTCGTGGTGGTTGAGAGCATCTACCAGGAGCGTGAGAAGTTCCCAAACCAGCCCGAGGTCGCTTCGATCATCGGCACCCGCCACGTGGCCATCGCGCTGTCGGCGGGCACCCTGTGCCACTGCGTGGTGTTCCTGCCGATGATGTTCGGCGAGAAGAACATCATCACGATCTACCTGTCGCAGCTGGCGGTCACTATCTCGGTATCGCTCCTTGCCTCGTGGCTGGTGGCGGTGAGCCTGATCCCGATGCTGTCGGCACGGATGAAGACGCCGCCTGCAGTGAAGTCGCCGCTGATCAGCCGCCTGCAGGACCGCTATGCGCGCGTCCTGCGCTGGACGCTGGTGAACCGCGGCTGGAGTGTCGCGGGCATCCTGCTGATCTCGGCGATAAGTGTATTCCCGATGATGAACACCACCGGCGGTGGCGATGAGAACGATCCGGACGAGATCAACATCTTCTACCAGTGGAAGGGATCCTATTCAAAGGAGGAGATGGGCAAGGAAGTGCAGCGCGTCGAAGATTTCGTCAACGCCAATCGCAAGGCGTTCCACATCAAGCGGGTGTACAGCCGATATTCCGAGCAGGGCTGGGCGCAGACGCGGCTCTACCTGGACATCGATGACCGCGAGGTCAGCAAGAAGATCGAAGAGGAAGTCCGAAAGGGTCTTCCGCAATCGGCGAGGGCCAAGCTCGGCATTGGCTGGCCGGGTGGCATGGGCAGCGAAGGCCAGGGTATACGCTTCAGCCTGATCGGCGACTCCAGCCAGACCCTGCAAGAGCTGGCCGAGGACATCATGCCGATCCTCGCGCGCGATCCGAAGCTGCGCGACGTGCGGGTGGATGTCGGCGACGCCAACTCCGAACTGGCGGTGCAGGTGAATCGCGAGCGTGCGGCGTCCTACGGCTTCAGCGCACAACAGGTGGCGCAGTTCGTCGGCATGGCATTGCGCGGCTCATCGCTGCGCGATTTCCATCGCGACGACGTGGAAATCCCGGTCAACGTGCGCTTCGCCGGGTCGGATCACTACGGCATCGAGGATCTGTCCTCGTTCATGGTGCGCAGCGCCTCGGGCCAGGAAGTCCCCCTGCTGGCGATGGTCGACGTCAACGTCACCCCCGCTGCAACGTCCATCCAGCGCCTGAACCGGCAGACCATGTTGCGGATCGAGGCGGGACTGGCCAAGGATGTGTCGATGGAGGACGCGCGCAAGTCCGTGGAAGCCACGCTGGACGGCATGGAGTTCCCGCCGGGGTATGGCTACACGTTCAATGGCGCCGGATTCAACATCAACTTCGACGGCATGGACCAGATGATGACCGCCATCATGATCGCGCTGGTGTTGATGCTGGTGATCATGGCGGCGGTGTTCGAGTCGCTGCTGTTCCCGGTCGCCATCATGTCCTGCGTGCTGTTCTCGATCTTCGGCGTGTACTGGCTGTTCTGGTTGACGGGAACGGAGATGAACATCATGGCCGTGATCGGCATCCTGGTGCTGATGGGCGTGGTGGTGAACAACGGCATCGTGATGATCGAGCACATCAACAACCTCCGGCGACGCGGTGTGGCGCGGACGGATGCGCTGGTAGAGGGCAGTCGCGAACGCCTGCGCCCGATCATGATGACCATGGGCACCGCGATCCTGGCGATGATTCCGATCGCGCTGAACACGCAGACGGCCGACGGCATGCCGCCTTACCACCCGATGGCGCGCGCCATCGCCGGTGGCCTGGCGTTCTCCACCGTGGTCAGCCTGCTGTTCCTGCCGACCATCTACGCACTGCTGGATGACCTGCGGAGCGCGACAGCCCGTTCGATCAAGCGCGCCCGCGACCGCGGAGGCGTGTCGCCTGCGGTGGCAAGCGACCCCCGTCTGCACGAAGACTGACGCTGATTGCATAAGAGAGGCCGGGCAAAGCTGGGCTTCTCTCCTTTGGCTCGGACTGCGGAGTAGGACTCGGTCGTCCAACTTGCCCAGCATCCGCAGCCGCCGATTGCCGTGCCCAGCTGATCGCAAAGAAGTTCAGTGGCACGCGCAGCACGCGATTCCACCAACCACGCATCGTTCGCACTCCGTTGCGCAGCGTCATGAAGCCAGGTCACGTGGGTTTGCGAAGCGTCGCTTGCACGAAGGCCCTCAGCGCACCGAGACAGGCGCCGGATGCAGGCGAGTGAGCGGACGCGAAATGAGCGGGAAGCAGATGCCGAGGATGCAAGCACCGCCAATCGCGCCTAGTACGCTGGTAGTCAGCGCCGATTGTGACAGCCGGTCGAAGCCGGCATCGTTTCAGCGGGGGGCGTCATTCTCTTCCCTCAAGTGAAGGGTCAGGCAGGGAAGGCGGTCCGCACAGAACAGCGCGAGCATGCGGTAGATCGCCGTGGTGCTGGTTCGGTTGCTGGTGGCGATTTGGCGTAGCGCAGATGCCAAGTAGTAGTCGCGCTCGGCGATGAAGGCCTGGCAACACAGCGGACTTCGGTCGCGGATTCGCTGAAGCTGGAATCCATCATGTCGCTCTGAGGCCAAGCCCATTCGCCGATGGCGCCAGTGATCGCGAGAGGTTTAGCGTTCTCGAGGATGGTCAAGCAGGCGTAAGAGGGTAGGTGGCGGATCGATCGCCATGCCGCCCAAATGCAGTGGCTTCGAGCGAGCGGCATATGGCTTGATTCACTCGTGGGGCATCATTAGAGTGCTAGGGCCGCTGATTGTGGTGGCGGTCGCCAAGAACGAAAAGGACATCGAATGCGTAAGATCAAGACCCGTTATGTGGCTTTTGTCGCGGTACTGCTGTGCGTGATGAGCGGTACGGCGGTGGCAGAGGAACGCAGTGAAATACTCGAAAAGATCTGCGACGCGGCACCTGCGTTTTGTGAGTTGTGGGGACTGTAAGAGTCCTTGTTGATTGGCGCATGGAGTCCTGATCCGGCTTCATGCGTCTTTGGCTGGAACACTCATGCCATTGGGTGTGCCTGGCGCGAAACGATCCATGTTGCACGCGACACGTGCCCACCGCGGGATTCGGCGTGGACACGTAGGTCGCGGTCTGACACGCGTATTGACTGTCTCATTCCCGAGCGAGGACCAGAAATTCTCTCGCTCTCAAGCTTATTACGCGCCCTGACGGCCACAACGAGCCAGCGGACGATTGCATCCTGTTGATCGCATGATGCGGATCTGCCGGGGGATGTGTTTCGCGGCGAAGATGGCGGGACCGCGCGTCGGATGATGCGCAAGAGTCGGGCATTGCACCCCCTTTTTTCTGCCTGAGGCTGCGATCAGCCGACCAGCTTGCCCAGCATCCGCAGTCCCCCCGTCCACACGCCGATGGCCGTCCCGAGGCTGGTCAGGAAGAAGTTCAGCAGCACGCGGGCCACGCGGTTCTTCCACCAGCCGCGCATCGTCTGTACATCGTCGCGCAACGCCATGAAGTCCGCGTACGTCGGCTTGCGCAGCGTGGCCTCCACGAAGGCGCTGACCGTGCCCGAGGCGAGCGCCGGATGCAGCGGGGTCAGGGGAGAGGAAATGAACGCGGCGAGGATGCTCAGCGGATGGCCGCCCGCGATCGCGCAGCCGATGGCACCCAGCACGCCGGTGGCCAGCACCCATTGCAGCAGCAGGTCGGAGCCGACGTCGACGCCGCCCTGCCAGAAACCCCAGGCGAAGCCGCCCACGAGGAATACGCCGATCACCACTTCCATCCACGGGAAGCGCGACTTGGCTTTCACGATCTCCAGCGATCGCCGGGTCTCGGCGGGATCCGCGGTGTCCTCCTGCAGATGTCGGGTCAGGCCGGGCAGGTGGCCCGCACCGACCACCGCGAGCACGCGGTAGGGTGACGGGGTGCCGGCCGGCTTGCTGGTCGCCACCTGGCGCAGGGCGGCCGCCATGTACTGGTCGCGCTCGGCGATGATGGCCTGGTAAAGCTGCGGGCTCTCCGCTGCGAATTCGCCGAAGCTGGACTCCATCATGTCGCCCTGCTTGAGCTTCTCGATTTCGTCGTCGCCGACTTCCTCGTCGCCGAACATGCTGGCCAGGATGCCGGCACCTACCTTGGTCCGCTGCCACCAGCCCAGGGACTGCAGGGCGCGCTTGAAGGTCAGTCCGACCTCGCGGTCGATCAGATGCACCGGCAGTCCGAGCGCCTGCGCATCCAGCGCGCCGGCCTTCAGTTCTTCTCCGGGCTCGACGTCCAACTGTTCGGCGAGGCGCCGCTGGTAGGCGGCCAGTGCCAGGTTGGCGGCGAACAGGTGTGTCTTGCCTTCGCGGATCACCTTGACCAGGTCCAGCCTGGCGAGCGTATCCGGGTCAGTGAGCGACTGCAGGCGGCCAGGATCCAGTTCCACGGCCACGCTGTCGTACTCGCCGCTGGCGACGGCCGCGCGCACGGCGTCTACGCTGGCGCGCGAGACGTGGGCGGTACCCAGCAGGGTGTAGTGCACGCCGTCGCGTTCGACGATCTCGTGGGGCTGGCCGTGCAGCGGGGCGACGGCGGCAAGGGGTTCGGTCATCGTGTCATTCGTCTTGCGGAGGCGTGGCGGTGCCATCGCCGAGGGTGCGTTGCATCTGCACGGTGTCCAGCCAGCGGTCGTGTTTCCAGGCGATGCCGCGGAACACACCCACCAGGACGAAGCCGAATTTCTCGTGCAAACGGATGGACGCGGTGTTGGTGGGTTCGCCGATCACCGCGATCATCTGGCGATAACCACGTGCCTCGCAGGCGTGGATCAGTGCCTGCATCAACGCAGCGCCGATGCCCTGGCCCTGTCGGCCCGGGACCACGTAGACCGAGTTCTCGACGGTCTTGCGATAGCCCGTGCGGGCGCGATAGCTGCTGGCGTAGGCGTAACCGACGAACTCTCCGTCCAGCTCGGCCACCAGGTACGGATAGCCGGCGTCGAGCACGCTCCGCATGCGGCGCGCCATTTCATCGGCGTCGGGCGCGTCGTACTCGTAGGTATTGACGTGATGGCGGACTTCGTCCGCATACAGGGCGGTGATGGTCGGCACGTCGGCCGGCGTGGCGTCACGGACGATCAGCGGCACGTGCTGCCCTCAGTCGATATAGCGCTTGAGCAGGTCGCCGTACGCATCGATGCGACGGTCACGCAGGAACGGCCAGATGCGGCGCACGTGTTCGCTGCGCTGCAGGTCGACCTCGGCCATGAGGACGGTCGCGTCGCCCCCCGCTTCCGCAATGAACTCGCCCTGCGGACCGAGCACGTGGCTGTTACCCCAGAACTGGATGCCGGACGCACCCATGGGAGAAGGCTCATGGCCGACGCGGTTGCAGCTCAGCACCGGAAGACCGTTCGCGACGGCATGGCCGCGGTGGCTCAACACCCATGCGTCGCGCTGGCGATCCTTCTCCGCCTGCTCGTCGTCCGGGTCCCAACCGATCGCGGTGGGATACAGCAACAGGTCGGCGCCGGCCAGCGCCATCAGGCGCGCGGCTTCCGGATACCACTGGTCCCAGCACACCAGCACGCCGAGGCGGCCGACCGACGTGTCGATCGGCGTGAAACCCATATCGCCCGGCGTGAAGTAGAACTTCTCGTAGAAACCCGGATCGTCCGGGATGTGCATCTTGCGGTACTTGCCGGCGATGCTGCCGTCCTTTTCGTAGACGACGGCGGTGTTGTGGTACAGACCGGCGGCGCGGCGTTCGAACAGCGACGACACCAGCACCACGCCATGCTGCTTCGCCAGTGCGCCGAGGCGCTCGGTGCTCGGGCCGGGAATCGGCTCGGCCAGGTCGAATTCGTGGACCGATTCGTGCTGGCAGAAGTACGCACCGTTATGCAGCTCCTGCAGCAGGACCAGCCGCGCACCACGCCGGGCCGCCTCGGCGACGCGCGCCTCGATCACCGCCAGGTTGGCGTCGGCATCGCCGTGGTTCTCTTCCTGGATCAGGGCAACGGGCAGGGTGGTGCGGCTCATCGTGAGGACAGGGCGGATGCGGGGGAGGCCGCATGGTAACGCGTCCACCGTGACGGCAGGCGTCCCGGGCGTGAATACGCGCGCTCAGGGGGTGCCGCCCGCCGCTTCCCGTTGCTTCTGCCGCCGGCCAAGCGCCACCCCGGTGATCGCCCATGCCATGGCAACTCCCGCACCGATGAACATCGCGGCGGCCGGATGGTCGGCCAGTACGTCCAGCGCGCGCTTCAGCCAGCCGCTCAGCGCATCGCCGCCGCGGTAGACGACGGTGTCGATGAAGTTCTTCGCCTTGTATTTCTGCTCGGCGGGCACGACGGTATAGAGCATCTCGCGTCCGGGACGCACGAAGGCATATTCGCCCGCGCGCCGCACCACCATCACCACCACGAAGACCGCGAATACCGGTGCCAGCGCCAGCCACAGGAAGCCCGCCGCGACCACGACGGGCACGGCCACCAGCAGCACACCGACCCCCAGCTTCTGCGCAACACGCCCGGTGATGAACAACTGGCTGAGAATGGCCAGCGTCTGCACGACGGTGTCGATCAGGCCGAAGACCTGGGTCTGCTCCTCCTTGTCGGCGAAACGCTCGGCGACCAGCTTGGCCTGTTCGAAATAGAGGAACGTGGTCACGGTCGCCAGCAACAGCACGAACAGTGCAATACCCGCCAGGTAGGGCGAGCGGAACACCGCGGTCGCGCCGGCGAAGGGATTTCCACCGAGCGGCTGGCGCCGGTGTTCCGCCGAACTGATGCCTGCGGGCAACGGGTGGCGATCGCGCCAGCGGTGCAGCCAGGTCGCAGTGGCTGCGCTGGCGCCGATCAGCAGCGCAGACAGCAGCATCAGGCCGCCGTGTCCCAGCGGCTTCACCATCAGCGTGGTCATCAGCGGACCCACCAGGCCGCCCAGGCTCGCGCCGGTGGCGATCAGGGCGAACAGGCGCTTGGCTTCGTGGCTCTCCATCACGTCGGCGAGCACGCTCCACGCCAGCGAGATCATCAGCAGGTTGATGACCGACACCCAGATGTAGAAGGTGCGCGCCAGCCAGACGTCCTCCGGCTGCGCCAGCATCGCCGCGCCATAGCCGAGCAGGCTGGCCACGACCATGCCGAATACCCACGGCACGATGCGCCGGCGGGAAACCTTCGATGCGATCCACCCGTACAACGGAAGTACCGCGAGGGTGGCGACGAAGGTGCCGGTGAACAGCCACTGCAGGTTGTCGACGCCGCCCGCGACGCCCATCGTTTCGCGGATCGGCCGCAGCATGAAGTAGCCGGCGAACAGCAGGAAGAACATCGCCAGCCCCGCGCCGACCACGGGTGCTTCGTGGTCGCGGACGTTGAAGACGCGGGCAAGCCAGGCGGAGATGCCTTGCGCGGGAGGCGAAGGCATGCGCTCAGGCCACGGCAGCGATCAGGGCGTCGCGCTGGGCCGCGGTCAGGTCGGGACCGATGCCTGCCCTCAGGTTGTCGGTTTGCCGGTCCGGTTTGCCGGTGGCGGGAATGACGGCCGTCACGGCAGGGGGGCTGAGCGCGAACTTCAGGAACGCCTGTGCCCACGAGCCGACGCCTGCGTCGACCAGGGCCGCGGGGACGGGCTTGTCCTTCACCTGCGCAAACAGCTTTCCGTCCTCGAACGCACGGTTGATGAGGACGGCCACGCCCAGGTCCTGCGCCAGCGGCAGCACGCGCGTCTCCGCACCGCGGCTGGCGACCGAGTAGTTGATCTGGAGGAAGTCAGGCTTCTCCGCCTGCACGACGTTGGCGAGCTCGTCCTGCGCGCGCTCGACGTAATGGGTGACACCCACGTACTTCACCTTGCCCTGCGCCTTCAACTCGCGTGCCACGGCCATCTGCGTCTTCAGGTCGCCCAGGTTGTGGACCTGCAGCAGCGCGACCTTGTCGGTCTTCAGGCGACGCAGCGTGTCCTGGAACTGCGCGATACCCGCCGCGCGCCCGCTCACGCCGGACAATTTGGTGGCCAGCCAGGCCCTGCCGGTCAGGTTCTGCTCCGCCAGCAGCGCCCCCATCACGTCCTCGGCGACGCTGTAGGTGGGCGCGGTATCGATCAGGGTGGCGCCGGCGGCGAAGAACCGCTTCAGTACCTCGCGCAGCGGGTCCAGTTCCGCGGCGCTCTGGCCCACTTCAAAGCTGCCGGAGGTGCCCATGCCGATGACGGGGATGCGCTCGCCGGTCGACGGGATGGCACGGGTGTTCAGGGGTGCTGGTGCGGTCGGCGTCGTGGCCGATGCCGGCTTGGCCCCGCCCACGCCGCCGGCCTGTGCCGTATCGCGGCAGGCGGCCAGGCCCATGCCTGCCGTGGCCAGCGCGGTGCTTGTCAGGAACTTGCGTCGTGAATACACGGCCGTCTCCTCGCTCAAGGGGAAACGGTGGTTATCCGGGATCGTGTGAGGCGAGATGTAAACGAAGCGTTCAATCTGCGCCCAACTGATGTCACGGTGCCACGAACCGTGGCGCCTTCGCTCAGTCAGCCGATCAGTCCTGAAGGCAACTGCATGGTGATGCAGTGCAGGCTGCCGTTCTGCCAGATCAGCGCGCGGCACGGCACCTGCACGATCTCACGGTCCGGATACGCCTGCGCCAGGACTTCGGCGGCGATATCGTCGGCGGGGTCGCCGTAGGCCGGCATCAACACCGCGCCATTGATGATCAGATAGTTCGCGTACGACGCCGCCAGGCGACGCCCACCGTCGATCACGGGCTGTGCCCAAGGAAGCGGGAACGTGCGATAGGCATGGCCATCCGCCGTGCGCAGCGCGGCGATGTCGGTTGCCATGGCCTGCAGCTCGGCGAAATGCACGTCGCCGGCATCGTCGCACGCCTGGTAGACGATGGCGTCGCCCGGTGCGAAGCGGGCGAGGGTATCGATGTGGGCGTCGGTGTCATCGCCCTCCAGATAGCCATGGTCCAGCCACAGCACGCGGTCCTGTCGCAGCCAGCCCGTCAACTTGGCGGTCAGCTCATCCCGAGACGCGGCAGGGTGGCGTTCGTGCAGGCATTGCCAAGTCGTGAGCAGGGTGCCTGCGCCATCCGTTTCGATAGCGCCACCTTCCAAAGCAAAATCAATACTTTGGACGAAATAGTTGTGAAATAGCTGCATGCCGGACAACTCGCCGACCAGGCGATCATCGCGACGGGCTTCGTACTTCCCGCCCCAGCCGGTGAAGCGGAAGTCGAGCAGCTTGAAACGGCCCCCGTCCCGCAGCGTGATGGGGCCGGAATCGCGCAGCCAGGTATCGTCGTACTCGGCCGGCACGAAGCGCACGTTCGCCATCTCCACGCGCGCGGAACGCAGCCGGGCTTCGGCATAGGTCTGCAGGTCGTCGTCTGCGACGCAGATCAGCACGGGCTGGAAACGGGTGATCGCGGCCACCAGGGCGACGTAGGTTTCCTCCACGTCGGCGAGGCGGTCGGCCCAGTCGGTCTCGGCATGCGGCCAGGCGATCAGGATCGCGGACTGGGGCTCCCACTCCGCAGGGAAGCGATAGGCATCTGTCATCGGATTGCAGGGTGCGCGGGCACCGGTCAGCGGATGGGAGGCTTCGGGCCGACTTCTTCGGCGGACGCCTTGTTGAGCACCACGTCGATGACGCGGCTCTTCTCGAAGTACACGGTGAAACCCGGATAGACCCAGCGATGGATCACCGGCCACTGGCGCTTCTGTCCGCCCCGGGGCTCCAGCTTCTGCTGGGGCGTGCCGAAGCGGGCTTCGACGTCAGCGGCCGACTGCCCCCGCACGGGCGCGGCGGCAGGTTGTTCCTGGGCGCGTTCGATCAGCAGCGTATCGGCGGACACCGGGCCTGCGAGGCCGAGCAGGGCGATCAACGGAAGTGCGAGGGCGCGACGGCTCATGGTGGAACTCCCCTGGATGATCTGCCTTTTATAACAAAAGGCAGGTAACAAAAAACCGCCCGAAGGCGGCTTTCCGTGCATTGCCGGCCGGAGCCGGCAGCGCCGTTCTCAGCGCTGGCGCGCCTTGAAACGGGGGTTGGACTTGCAGATCACGAAGACCTTGCCGCGGCGGCGGACCACCTTGCAGTCGCGGTGACGGGCCTTCGCCGACTTCAGGGAGGACAGGACCTTCATGAGTTGAAACCTCGGCGTAAAAGAATATGGGGTAAAGCGAAGCCCGCTATTCTAGCGGCAATTCCGCTGGCTTATCAAGCGGTTGCGGAGGGTGCCGGCGTGCCGTGCGTTCCGGGGCGTTCCAGGGGGCGCCATAATGAGCGGAAACCGCCTGGAGTTCCCATGTCCGATACCGCTCCCGTCCTCACCATCGATGGCCCCTCCGGGGCCGGCAAGGGTACCGTGAGCCGGCTCGCCGCGGCCCGGCTTGGCTGGCACTATCTCGATTCGGGCGCGCTGTATCGCGCCGTCGGCGTGGCGGCCAGTTGGGCGGACCTCGATATTTCGGATCCGGCGGCCCTGGTCAGGTGCGCCTTCGATACCCGGGTGAGCTTCCGGGAGTCGGAGCAGGGATTGAGGGTGATCGTCGACGATCTGGATGCCACCGACGAGCTTCGTCTTGAAACCACGGGCGCCCTCGCGTCCGCCATCGCCGCCATTCCCGAGGTCCGCTCGGCCCTGAAGGAGCGGCAGCGGGCGTTCCGGCAGATGCCGGGGCTGGTCGCCGATGGCCGGGACATGGGAACGGTGATCTTCCCGGATGCTCCCTACAAGGTCTTCCTGACGGCCAGTGCCGACGAACGGGCGGAAAGGCGGTATAAGCAGTTGAAAGACAAAGGGGTTTCCGTCACAATCGACGGTCTGCTTCGCGAGATCCTCGCCCGTGACGCCCGTGACGCCCAGCGCACGGTGGCGCCCCTGAGGCCGGCCGACGACGCCGTCCTCATCGACACCACCGGCCTCGGCATCGACGCGGTCGTCGAGCGCGTGCTGGCCCTGGTGCCTGCACGCGCAGGTTAGGTCCCGCGCTGCAGAAGGCTCGCGCCGCATCCGTGGCGCGTTTTTCCAACCACAACACTCACGGCCATACGCAATCCCGCGCCGGCCGACAACGGGTGGACCTTGTGCACGTCCGTGCGCAGGTCTGTTTCATCAACCGAGTATTTTTTCAATGACCGAATCATTTGCCGAACTGTTTGAACAGAGCCAGACCCAACTGGCCAAGCTGAAGCCGGGCGCGATCGTCACCGGCGTCGTCGTGGAAGTCCGCAACGACGTCGTGGTGATCAACGCCGGCCTGAAGTCCGAAGGCATCGTGCCGATCGAACAGTTCCGGAACGACGCCGGCGAAATCGACGTGGGCGTGGGCGACGAAGTGAAGGTGGCCCTCGACTCGATCGAGAACGGCTTCGGCGAAACCGTCCTCTCGCGCGAGAAGGCCAAGCGCGCCATGGTGTGGGACGAGCTGGAGCAGGCGCTGGAGAAGAACGAGACCATCACCGGCCGCATCAGCGGCAAGGTCAAGGGTGGTTTCACCGTCGACATCAAGGACGTCCGCGCATTCCTGCCGGGCTCGCTGGTCGACGTGCGCCCCGTGCGCGACCCGGGCTACCTGGAAGGCAAGGAGCTGGAGTTCAAGCTCATCAAGCTGGATCGCAAGCGCAACAATGTGGTCGTCTCCCGCCGTGCGGTGGTCGAGAGCGAGCATTCGGAAGAGCGCGAGCAGCTGATGGACAAGCTGCAGGAAGGCGTGGTGCTGAAGGGTGTGGTCAAGAACCTCACCGACTACGGCGCGTTCGTCGACCTGGGCGGCATCGATGGCCTGCTGCACATCACCGACATGGCATGGAAGCGCGTGCGTCATCCGTCCGAAGTCGTGGAAGTCGGCCAGGAGCTGGATGTCCGCGTGCTGAAGTACGACCGTGAGCGCAATCGCGTCTCGCTGGGCCTGAAGCAGCTGGGCGAGGATCCGTGGGACAACATCGCGCGTCGTTACCCGGCCAACAGCCGCGTGTTCGGCAAGGTCTCCAACGTCACCGATTACGGCGCGTTCGTCGAGATCGAGCCGGGCGTCGAAGGCCTGGTGCACGTGTCCGAGATGGATTGGACCAACAAGAACGTCAACCCGTCCAAGGTCGTGCAGGTCGGTGACGAAGTCGAAGTGATGGTGCTGGACGTGGATGAAGAGCGTCGCCGCATCTCGCTGGGCATGAAGCAGGTCGCCGCCAATCCGTGGGAGACCTTCGCGGCCACCCACAAGAAGAACGACAAGGTGTCCGGCCAGATCAAGTCGATCACCGACTTCGGCATCTTCATCGGCCTGGACGGCGGCATCGACGGCCTGATCCACCTGTCGGACATCAGCTGGAACACCACCGGCGAAGACATCGTGCGCAACTTCAAGAAGGGCGACACGCTGGAAGCCGTCGTGCTGGCCGTTGATCCGGAGCGCGAGCGAATCAGCCTGGGCGTGAAGCAGCTGGAGCAGGATCCGTTCGGCCAGTACATGGCGGCGCATCCGAAGGGCTCGAAGGTCGAAGGTACAGTGAAGGAAGTGGACGCCAAGGGCGCCACGGTCGAGCTGGCCGACGGCATCGAAGGCTACGTGATGGCGCGCGACATCAGCTACGACCGCGTGGACGACGCCAGCCAGCACCTGAAGGTCGGCGACAAGGTCGAAGCCAAGTTCATCGGCATGGACCGCAAGGGCCGCACGCTGCAGCTGTCGATCAAGGCGAAGGACGAAGCCGAGACGGCCGAAGCGCTGGCCGAGTACAACAAGTCGGCCGCCGAAGCCTCCACCGGTACCACCAGCCTGGGCGCGCTGCTGCGTGCACAGCTGGACGGTGGCAAATCCGAGTAAACGGCTCGCGCCGTTGCACGGCCCTCAGCAGTAACGTTCCCCGCCGGCCCGGAAATCCCGGGCCGGCGCGGGCACATCCGCCCGAATTCCGCACGCGATGACCAAATCCGAACTCATCGAGATCCTCAGCCGCCGCCAGCCGCACCTCAAGGCCGAGGATGTGGATCTGGCCGTCAAGGCACTGCTGGAGATGATGGGTGGCGCCCTGTCGCAGGGCGACCGCATCGAGATCCGCGGCTTCGGAAGCTTTTCGCTGCACTACCGTCCGCCGCGCATGGGCCGCAACCCCAAGACGGGAGAATCGGTCGCGCTGCCGGCCAAGCACGTTCCCCACTTCAAGCCGGGCAAGGAGCTGCGCGAACGCGTCAGCGACGTCACCCCGATCGAAGAGGCGGGGGAGTAGCACGTCGCCGGGCACGTGTCGTGGCCTGCCGACTCCGTTAAGCTAGGCGCCGTCCTGCAAGGAGTCGCCTGATGAACATGTTCCGCCTGGTCGTCGCTCTGTTGTTCCTGGCCTACGGACTCATCATCGGTGTGCTCAATACACAGCCGATCACGCTGAAACTCCTGTTCACAGAATTCCATACGTCGTCCGGCGTGGGCATCATGCTGTCCCTCCTGCTCGGCGTCGTGGTGGGCGGGCTCATCGTGCTCGCCACCCTGGTATGGCCGCTGTACGCGAAGCTCAGGAAGGCGACCCGCGCCCAGCCCCCCGTGACGAATGCAGCGGGAACGTCGTTGCCCCCGGATGGCGGTGCCTGAGCCCATGGCGTTCCTCACCGAATGGTTCTGGTTCTTCCTCTTCCTGCCGCTGGCCGCGCTCAGCGGCTGGATCATCGGTCGACGCGGTGGCCAGCGGCATGGCGACACCCAGGTCAGCCGCCTGTCCAGCACCTATTTCCGCGGCCTCAATTACCTGCTCAACGAACAGCCCGACAAGGCGATTGAGCTGTTCCTGCACATCGCTGAGCTGGACAAGGAAACGTTCGAGACCCAGGTCGCATTGGGGCACCTGTTCCGCAGGCGGGGCGAAGTCGATCGCGCCATCCGCCTTCACCAGGGACTCGTACAGCGTGCCGACCTGAGTGATGCGCAGCGCGTCCAGGCGTTGCTGGCCCTGGGTGAGGACTACATGCGGTCCGGCCTGCTGGATCGTGCTGAAACCGTCTTTACCGACCTGGCCCGGATCGACCAGCGCGCGCCTCAGGCGCTCAAGCACCTGATCGGCATCTACCAGGCAGAACGCGACTGGGAGAAGGCGATCGACAACGCGCGCCGCTACGAGGAAGTCACTGCGGAACCGATGGGAAAGCTGGTCGCCCAGTTCGAGTGCGAACTCGCCGAGCGGCATCGCACGGCAAACAACATCGACGATGCCCGGGCCGCGGTCGCCCGCGCGTACCAGGCCGATGCGGGCAGCGTGCGTGCCGGCATCATCGAAGGGCGTATCGAAGCCGATGCAGGCAATGCCGAAGCCGCCATCCGCGCGTTCGAGCGTGCCGCCCGCCATGACGCCGATTACCTGCCGGAGGTCCTGCCCAGCCTGCTGGAAAGTTACGACCAGGTAGGCGACCTGTCCGGCGCGCGCGCTTTCCTCTCGGAGATGTGCGAGCACTACCGTGGCATCGCGCCGGTCCTCGCATTGACGAAGCTCGTCGAACGCCAGGAGGGCGTTGCCGCCGCGCGCGCCTACCTGGCGCGCCAGCTGAAGGATCGGCCGTCGGTCCGCGGCGAGGCGTCGCTGATCGACCTGACGCTGGCCGAGGGCGCCGACCCCGCAGCCACGTTGCACGACCTGAAGCACATCACCGACCAGTTGCTGGTACGCAATCCGAGCTACCGCTGCACGCGCTGCGGGTTCGGCGCCCGCACGCACCACTGGCAGTGCCCCAGCTGCAAGGAATGGGGCACGGTCAAGCCCTTGTTGAATTACGCGGTGGTCTGATGCGGGACCTGTTCGTCTGGCTGGCCTTGCCCGCGCTGGGTGCGGCCGTCGCCACGTGGTGGGCGCGCCGTTATGCGCTGCGTGGCAACCTGATGGACCAGCCGGGAGAGCGTCGCAGCCATGCGGTGGCCACGCCTCGCGGGGGTGGCATCGCGATCGTGCTGGTCGTGTTCGCCGCGGGTGTCTATCTGGCCTGGCAGTCGGCGTCCCTGGGCGCGTTGTGGATCGGCTTCCTGCCGGGGTTGCTGATCGTGGCCGGTATCGGGTGGTGGGACGACCATCGTCCGCTGTCGCCCTGGTTGCGCCTAGCGGTTCAGGCGATTGCGGCCGCGATGCTCGCGGTTGGCGTGGCGTGGCAGTCCGGCCATTGGCTTCCTGCGGTGATCGTGTTCGGTTCGGCGATGGTGCTGGTCAACGTCTGGAACTTCATGGACGGCATCAATGGCCTGGCGGCGAGTCAGGCCGCCATTGCCGCTGTGGCGTACGCCGGGCTGTTGGCAGGGGAATGGCGGTGGCTGGCGCTGGCCCTGCTCGCGGGTTGTCTGGGCTTCCTGCCTTTCAACTTCCCCCGCGCCCGCATTTTTCTAGGGGATGTGGGCAGCGGTGCGTTGGGGTACGCGTTGGCCGGGCTGGCCGCGGCGGCGCTGATCGCATTGCCCCCTGTGAACGCCCCCCTCCTGCTACTGCCGCTGTGCGCCTTTCTCGTCGACGCGGGCTTCACGCTGATGGGGCGCATGCTGCGCGGCGAGCGGTGGTGGACACCGCATGTCGGGCACCTGTATCAACAGGCGGCGCGGCGATATGGACATTCGGCTGTCACCACGGTTTACATGGCGTTCGGTGGCGTTAGCTTATTGTTAAGCTGTGCGCTGTCAGGGTCGGTCACTTCGGCGCCTGTCCTCGCCTTCATCATGCTGTACGCGCTGGGCGGGGCACTTTGGTTTTCATTGCGCCGGGGATGGCGCGATTAGTATCAGGAGAGGGAACTGATGGAATCCTGGCGGGACCGACTGAGCGGCTTCATGCCGCGCGCCCTCGTGGCGGCACATGACCTGGCCATGGTGTGGCTGTGCTGGCAGGTCCTGCATCGATTCCGTTACGCCATGCTGGCGCACGCCCCCGACTTCCCGCTGTGGTCCAACGAAATCGCGGTCGTCCTGCTGGCTCAGGGTGCCGTTTTCTGGTGGATGGGGCTGTACCGGGGCCTGTGGCGTTTTGCCAGCCTGCCGGACCTCTGGAACATCGTGAAGGCGTGCGCGCTGGGGTTCCTGGGCGTGGTGCTTGGCCTGTTCTTCTACAACCGTTTCGGCTCCACGCCGCGTGCCGTGCTGGGCTTCTATCCTTTTGCCCTCGTGGGATTCCTCGGTCTGCCCCGCCTGGCCTATCGCGCCTGGAAGGACAGCCAGGTCCAGCGCAGCAACGAGAGCGCCTCGCGCGTTCTGGTCCTGGGGGCGGGGCGGGCCGGCGAGGCGCTGGTCCGCGAACTCCGCCGGACCGGTGTCTACCATCCGGTGGCGTTCCTGGATGATGCAGCGCGGCTCCATGGCTCCAAATTGCTCGGCATCCCGGTACTGGGTGGCCTGGAGAATGCAGCGGCGGTCGCGCGGGAAACGGCGGCGCGGATGCTGGTGATCGCCATGCCGTCCCTGGATGCACCGTCCATGCAGCGCGTGGTCGCGATCTGCGAGAGCACCGGTTTGCCGTTCCGCATGGTGCCCCGCCTGGTGAATGTCCTGGAAGGGCAGTCCATGCCGGGTGACCTCAAGGAAGTGGCGATCGAGGACCTGCTGGGCCGCAAGTCCGTCACGCCCGACTGGAAGCTGATCCGGGGCTGGCTGGGGGGACGGACGGTCATGGTGACCGGCGCCGGTGGCTCCATCGGTTCGGAGCTCTGCCGCCAGTGCGCCCGACACGGTGCCCAGCGGATTGCGCTGGTCGAGATCGACGAACTCGCGCTCATCACCATCCAGGGCGATCTGCGGCGCGCCTTTCCCGATCTCGAAGTGTTGCCGGTGCTCGGCAACTGCGGAGATCCCGCGGTCATCGCGCACGCCTTGCGCGTGGCGGAACCCGATGCGGTCTTCCATGCCGCAGCCTACAAGCAAGTGCCCTTGCTGGAAGGGCATCTGCGGGAAGCCATCGGCAACAATGTGCTGGCGACGGAAACCGTGGCGCGCGCCTGCCGCGAGGCGGGCGTGGGCACCTTCGTGCTGATCTCGACGGACAAGGCGGTGGACCCGGTCAACGTGCTCGGCGCGACCAAACGGCTGGCCGAGATGGCCTGCCAGGCGCTGGATGATGCGCGTTCCACCACGCGCTACGTCACCGTCCGCTTCGGCAACGTGCTGGATTCCGCCGGCAGCGTGGTGCCCCTGTTCCGCGAGCAGATCCGCAAGGGCGGGCCGGTCACCGTGACCGATCCCGACGTCACGCGCTATTTCATGACGATCCCGGAGGCCTGCCAGCTGATCCTGCAGGCGGCGTCGGGTGCGGCGCATGCATCCATCTATACCCTGGACATGGGCGATCCGGTGCCGATTCGCCTGCTGGCCGAACAGATGATCCGACTGGCGGGCAAGCAGCCGGGACGGGATATCGCCATCGTCTACACCGGCCTGCGTCCGGGCGAGAAGCTGCACGAGACGCTGTTCCACGCGGATGAGCGCTACCAGCCCACCTCCCACTCGAAGATCATGAAGGCGCTGGCGCGCGACGTGTCGCCGGAATTCCTCGATCTGGCGATACAGCGCCTGCGCGCCGCGCATGCACGCTACGACACAACCGAGCTGGGTGAAGTGCTGCGCGTGGCCGTGCCCGAGTTCGCCCCGCTGTCAAACGAACAGGACGAAGCGTCGGCTAATATCGTGGTCTTCCCAGGCCGCGACGCGCGCAGGACCCGATGACCCGAGCCCGAATCCGAAAGGCCGTGTTCCCCGTGGCGGGGCTCGGCACCCGCTTCCTGCCCGCCACCAAGACGGTGCCCAAGGAAATGCTGCCGATCATCGATCGGCCGTTGATCCAGTACGCCGTGGACGAAGCGATCGAGGCCGGGTGCGACACGCTGGTCTTCGTCACGAACCGTTACAAGCATGCGGTCGCCGATTACTTCGACAAGGCCTACGAACTCGAGCAGAAGCTGGAGCGCGCAGGCAAGGCCGAGCAACTGGAGCTGGTGCGCAACGTGCTGCCGCCGCACGTCCGCGCCGTCTTCGTCACGCAGGCCGAAGCGCTGGGACTGGGGCATGCGGTGTTGTGTGCCAAGCCCATCATCGGCGACGAGCCTTTCGCCGTGCTGCTGCCGGACGATCTGATCTGGAATCGCGGCCCGGGCGCGCTCAAGCAGATGGCCGATGCCGCGGAGGCGAGCGGAAGCAGCGTCATCGCGGTGCAGGACGTGCCGCGGGAACAGACCGGCAGCTATGGCATCGTGGCGACCGACGCCTTCTCGGGACGGGAGGGGCGCATCAGCGCCATTGTCGAGAAGCCCAAGCCCGATGTCGCGCCCAGTACGCTGGCCGTCGTGGGCCGGTATGTGCTCGATGCGCGCATCTTCTCCCTGCTGGAGAGCACGACGCCCGGCGCGGGTGGCGAAATACAGCTGACCGACGCCATCGCCGCGCTGCTGGCCGAGAAGCCGGTCCATGCGTACCGCTTCCAGGGCACGCGATTCGATTGCGGTACGCACATCGGCCTTATCGAAGCCACCATCCGTTATGCGCTCGACCACGAAAAGCTCAGCGACGCGGCGCGTGACACCATGCAGCGCGCATTGAACGAGCTCGGCGTTCGGGATCTGGGCTGACCGTACTCAAGGGGCGTCGGGAGACGGGCAAGGTGCTTTCGGCCGGCAATTACTACGCGGCGACCGCGGGCTCGCCCCCGCCGTTGCCGACGTTGGGTTCGCGCACCGAGGCCTCGGTCTGCGTGATCGGGGCCGGCTTCGCAGGACTCAACACGGCCCTGGGCCTTGCCGAGCGCGGCACGGAGAATGTCGTGTTGCTGGAAGCGGACACCCCGGCCTTTGGCGCGTCCGGGCGCAACGGCGGCTTTGTGTTCGCAGGCTTTTCCCGTGGCGAAGCCTCACTGGTGCGCGACCTGGGCCAGGCACGCGCTAAAGCGCTCTACGCCGGCACCACCGGGGCGGTGGAGCTGGTTCGCAGACGCATGGTGCGCCACGGGATCGAATGCGACGACACGCAGGCCGGCATCATCTGGGCGAACTGGTTCCGCGACCAGAATGTACTGAAGCAGCGTCAGGCATTGCTGGCGCAGGCGTTCGGACGTGACTGGCAATGGCGGGATCGTGACCAGGTACGCCGCGACCTTTTGACGGATCGGTACCACGATGCCCTGTTCGAACCGCAGGCGTTCCACTTCCATCCGTTGAAGTACGCGAACGGGCTCGTACGGGTGGCGACGGCGCAAGGCGTCTCGATCTTCGCCCGGTCGCCCGCGACATCGCTTGAGCGCGCCGGTGAGGGTTGGCGCATCACCACGCCGTCGGGCAGCGTCGAGGCCCGGCATGTCGTGCTGGCATGCGGTGGTTATCTCGCGGGCCTGCATCGTCGGGTCGATGCCGGCGTGCTGCCGATCGCCACGTACGTGATGGTCACCACGCCGTTGGGCGCGCGCATGGGCGAGGCGATGCGCACGCGCGCCGCGGTCTACGACACCCGTTTCGCATTCGACTACTACCGGCCGTTGCCGGACTCGCGCCTGTTGTGGGGAGGCCGCATCTCGGTCCTGGACCGTTCGCCCCACGCGGTGAAACGCCTGCTGTACCGCGACATGCTCAAGGTGTTCCCACAGCTCGATGGCGTCGAGGTCGACTACGCGTGGTCGGGGCTGATGAGCTACGCCCGTCACGAGATGCCGCAGATCGGTCAGGTGGAACCCGGTCTGTGGGTCGCGCAGGCCTTCGGGGGGCATGGTGTGGCGCCCACCACGCTCGCAGGCGAGCTTATTGCCGCTGCCATCGCGGAAGGCGACGAGCGCTGGCGCTCGTTCTCCGGCTACGGACTCGTGTCGGCCATGAAGCCCGCCGGCTTCCTGGGAGCCCAGCTGAGTTACTGGTGGGCGGAGGCGAAGGACGCCTGGAAGGCCCGCCGTGAAAAGGGGACAAAGGCATGAGTGCGCCGGAAGACGTCATCGGCTGGGATGACTTCATGCGTGTGCACCTGTGCGCGGGAACCGTGCTGCGGGTCGAGCCGTTTCCCGAAGCGCGCAAACCCGCGTGGAAGGTATGGGTCGACTTCGGCCCCCACGGTGTGAAGAAGACCAGCGCGCAGATCAGGGGTCTGTATGCGCCAGAAGACCTCGCGGGACGACAGATCGTCGGTGTCATCAATTTCCCGCCCAAGCAGATCGGGCCGTTCTTCTCGGAATTCCTGTTGACGGGATTCCCGACCGACGAGGGTGTGGTGGTGACGACGATCGAGCGCCCGGTGCCGGATGGAACCCGAATGGCGTGAGCGTGCTTCACGGCAAAGAAATGGCGCCTTGCGGCGCCATTTCCATTTCTGCCTTGAAGACGCGGCTTACAGCGATTCGAAGATCCCTGCTGCACCCATGCCCGTACCGATGCACATGGTGACCATGCCGTACTTCTTCTGGTGGCGACGCATGCCGTGCACGATCGTTGCGGTGCGGATGGCGCCGGTGGCACCCAGCGGGTGGCCCAGGGCGATCGCGCCGCCGAGCGGGTTGATCTTCGAGGCATCCAGTTCGCTGTCACGGATCACGGCCAGTGCCTGCGCGGCAAAGGCTTCGTTGAGTTCGATCCAGTCCAACTGGTCCTTCGTCAGGCCTGCCTGCTTCAGGGCCTTCGGAATCGCCGCAATCGGGCCGATGCCCATCACTTCCGGGCGCACGCCGGCGACCGAGAAGCTGACGAAGCGTGCCAGCGGAGTCAGACCGTAATCCTTGATCGCCTGCTCGGAGGCGAGCAGCACGCCGGCTGCACCGTCGCTCATCTGCGACGACGTGCCCGCGGTGACGGTGCCGCCGAACTGCGGGTTGCGGAACACGGTACGCAGCTTCGCCAGGCCCTCCAGCGAAGTATCGGCGCGCGGGCCCTCGTCCTGTTCGACCAGCAGCTTCTTCAGGCGCACCGTGTTGCCGGCGAGGTCTGGCTGGCGCGAGATCACTTCATAGGCGCTGATCTCGTCCCGGAACTCGCCCGCGGCCTGCGCTGCCAGGGCCTTCTGGTGCGAAGCCACGGCAAACGCATCCTGGTCTTCGCGCGAGATCTTCCACTCTTCCGCCACTTTCTCGGCGGTGATGCCCATGCCGTAGGCGATGGCCACGTGGTCGTTGTCGAACACGCTGGGCGCCATGGCGATCTTGTTGCCCATCATCGGCACCATGCTCATGCTCTCGGTACCGCCGGCGAGCATCAGGTCGGCATTGCCGAGCCGGATCTGGTCCGCCGCCATCGCCACGGCCTGCAGGCCGGACGAGCAGAAGCGGTTGATGGTCTGCGCAGCGATCGTGTTCGGCAGGCCGGCCAACAGCAGGCCGATGCGCGCCACGTTCATGCCTTGCTCCGCTTCCGGCATCGCGCAGCCGATGATCGCGTCGTCGATGCGATTGACGTCGATGCCCGGGGCCTGCGCCACGACCGACTTCAGCACGTGCGCCAGCATGTCGTCCGGGCGGGTGTTGCGGAACACGCCCTTGGGCGCCTTGCCGACCGGTGTGCGGGTGGCGGCGACGATATAGGCTTCTTGTACTTGCTTGCTCATGTCTCGGTGTCCTGTGTCGTCGTCGGTCAGTTACGCAGCGGCTTGCCGGTCTTCAGCATGTGCGCGATGCGGGCCTGGGTCTTTTCCTGCTGGGCCAGTTCGACGAAGTGCTTGCGTTCCAGCGTGAGCAGCCACTCCTCGTCGACCACAGCGCCGCGATCCACTTCGCCCCCGCACAGCACGGTGGCGATGCGAACCGCGATCTCGTAGTCGTACGGGCTGATGAAGCGGCCTTCCAGCATGTTCACCAGCATCATCTTGAAGGTGGCGATGCCGACGTCGCCGGCCACCTGGATGCGGCGGGCGGGCAGGGGCGGGCGGTAGCCGGTCTCGGCCAGCGCCAGCGCTTCCTGCTTGGCGATGTGGAGCAGCTCGTAGGCATTGAAGGCGACCTTGTCGCCCGCGCGCATCAGGCCCAGTTCCTTGGCCTCGACGGCGGAGGCGGAGACCTTGGCCATTGCGATGGTTTCGAAGGTCTTCTTCAATTCGGCGAAGACGTCGCCGCCCGGACCGGCGGCTTGCGACGCCCGTACGGCGAGTTCCTTCAGGCCACCGCCGGCGGGCAGCAGACCCACGCCCGCTTCGACCAGGCCGATGTAGCTTTCGAGGTGCGCCACGGTGCGCGCACTGTGCATCTGGAATTCGCAGCCACCGCCCAGGGCGAGACCACGCACGGCGGCCACGACCGGCACCAGCGAGTACTTGATGGCCTGGCTGGTGGCCTGGAAGTTGGCCACCATCGCTTCGAACTCGGCGATCTTGCCGGCCTGCAGCGCGCCCAGCGCACCGGCCAGATCGGCGCCGGCGGAGAAGGGCTCCTTCGGCTGCCAGATCACCAGGCCCTTGAAGCGACGCTCGGCGATCGCGACCGATTCCTGCACACCGGCCAGCACCGCGTCGGACACTGTGTGCATCTTGGTCTTGAAGCTGATCACGCCGATGCCGTCGCCGTCGGTCCAGAGGCGGACACCGTCATTCTCGAAGACGGTCTCGCCCTGCGGGAACACTTCGCCCAGCAGCGGATCCGGGAAACGCTGGCGCTGGTACACCGGCAGGGCGGAGCGCGGAAGCTTGGCATTCTTCGCGGGGCTGTAGCTGCCTTCGGGGGCATGCACGCCCTCGCGGCCGTCGAACACCCAGTTCGGCAGCGGGGCGCTGCTCATGGCCTTGCCGGCCACGATGTCGTCGGCGATCCACTGGGCGATCTGTTTCCAACCGGCGGCCTGCCAGGTCTCGAACGGCCCCAGCGACCAGCCGTAGCCCCAGCGGATGGCCAGGTCGACGTCGCGCGCAGTCTCGGCAATGTCGGCGAGGTGGTAGGCGCTGTAGTGGAACAGGTCCCGGAACACCGCCCAAAGGAACTGCGCCTGCGGGTGCTGGCTCTCGCGCAGCTTCGCGAACTTCTCGGCCGGGTTCTTGATCTTCAGGATCTCGACCACCTCCGGCGCCGCGGTGCGGTCGGACGCGCGGTAGTCCTGCTTCTCCAGGTCGAGGACCACGATGTCCTTGCCGACCTTGCGGAAGATGCCGGCACCGGTCTTCTGGCCCAGCGCGCCCTTGGCGATAAGGGCCTCGAGCCACTTCGGGGACTTGAAGTAGGCGTGCCACGGATCGTCCGGCAGGGTGTCGGCCATCGTCTTGATGACGTGGGCCATGGTGTCCAGTCCGACGACATCCGAGGTGCGATAGGTCGCCGACTTCGGCCGGCCGATCAGCGGACCGGTGACTGCGTCCACTTCGTCGAAGCCCAGCTTGAACTCACCGGTGTGGTGGGCCGTGGCCAGAATCGAGAACACGCCAATGCGGTTGCCGATGAAGTTCGGGGTGTCCTTGGCGTACACGACGCCCTTGCCGAGGGTGGTGGTGAGGAAGGTCTCGAGGCCTTCCAGCACCGAGGCGTCGGTGGACTTCGCCGGGATCAGCTCGGCCAGGTGCATGTAGCGGGGCGGGTTGAAGAAATGCACGCCACAGAAGCGATGGCGGAGTTGTTCGGGAAGGACTTCCGCCAGCTTGTTGATGCCCAGGCCCGAGGTGTTGCTGGCCAGGACGGCGTGGTCGGCCACGAACGGCGCGATCTTCCTGTACAGGTCCTGCTTCCAGTCCATGCGTTCGGCGATCGCTTCGATGATCAGGTCGCAGCCCTTGAGGTGCTCCAGGCCGGTCTCATAGTTCGCAGGGGTGATCGCTTCCGCCAGCGACTTGCTGGCGAGAGGCGCGGGGCTGAGCTTGGCCAGGTTGGCGATGGCTTTATGCACGATGCCGTCGGGATGGCCGTCCTTGGCGGGCAGGTCGAACAGCACGGTGTCGACGCCGGCATTGGTCAGGTGCGCGGCGATCTGGGCGCCCATCACGCCGGCGCCCAGCACGGCCGCCTTGCGAACTAGCAGGGGGTTGGACATGGAATTTCCTCGGATTGCGGGGGTGTCAGGTGTGGTCGGCGCGCAGGCCGGCCTCGGCGAAGCGGATGAGTTCGCGGGCGGCGCGTTCACGATGCGCCGCCTCGGTCACGCCCGTGGGGCGCTTGATCAGGCCGAAATCGGCCATGGCGTAGGTCAGGGCGCCGGAGAAGAAGTCCAATCTCCAGTACAGCTCTTCCTTGCTCAGGCCCGGCACGCAGGCGGCGATGGCCTTGCCGAATTCACGCAACACGTGGCCGTAATGATCGGAAAGGAACTTCCGCAGGCCATCGTTCTTCTCGGCGTAGGCGCGGGCGATCACGCGCACGAAGGCCCCGCCGCCGTGGCGGTCCTGGGCGAGGGCCAGGGCCGGTTCGACGAACGCCGCCAGGATGGGCTCCAGTGCACCCGGGTGTTCGACGAGCGCTTTTTCCAGCAGCGTCAGGCGCGCAGCGGTCATGTCGTCCATGCGGCGGCGGAAGACCTCATTGACCAGGTTCTCCTTGCTGCCGAAATGGTAGTTGACCGCGGCGATATTGACGTCCGCGCGGCTGGTGACCTGCCGCAGGGACGTGCCTGCGAACCCGTGCTGGGCGAACAGCTCTTCCGCTGCGCCCAGGATCCGCTCCTTGGTGGAAAAATGCGTGGTGCCGCCCATGACGCCTCCGGGACTGAATCAAACGCTTGTTTGACTCATTGTCGGTGGGACGACCGGGCCTGTCATGCTGCGCGGCAGCAATTCCTCCCCGGGCGGCTGCAAGCCGCGGCCGGATACGTTAGAATCTCGCTACGCTTTCTGGTCTAAGCCCGCGTTTCGACGCGGGTTTTTCATGTTAACCTCGGGTCTTCAGTGGCCCGCCCAACGGAGATAATCCCCATGGCGCTGGAGCGCACCCTGTCGATCGTCAAGCCCGATGCCGTCGCCAAGAACGTCATCGGCGAAATCTATGCCCGTTTCGAAAAGAACGGCCTGAAGATCGTCGCCTCGAAGATGAAGCACCTGTCGCGTCGTGAAGCGGAAGGCTTCTACGCCGTCCACCGCGAGCGTCCGTTCTTCAACGCGCTGGTCGAGTTCATGATCTCCGGCCCGGTCGCCATCCAGGTGCTGGAAGGCGAGAACGCCGTTCTGAAGCATCGCGACATCCTCGGCGCGACCAATCCGAAGGAAGCTGCGCCGGGCACGATCCGCGCCGACTTCGCCGATTCGATCGACGCCAATGCCGCGCACGGTTCGGACTCGGTCGAGAACGCCAACATCGAGATCGCATACTTCTTCGCCGCTACTGAAGTGTTCTCGCGCTGAGCGACATGCGATGAGCAGCCACGAACTTCCGCCGATCGAGTTGAAACTGGCCACGGACGCTCCGTCCGTGGCCATCGGCGTGCCCGTGTCTGCGAAGCAGAACCTGATGGACCTTGACCGCGAAGGACTGGAGCAGTTCTTCGTCGGCAAGCTCGGCGAGCAGAAGTTCCGCGCGCACCAGGTGATGAAATGGATCCACCATCGGTACGTCACCGATTTCGATCAGATGACCGATCTCGGCAAGAAGCTGCGCGCGAAACTGCAGGAACATGCCGAGGTCGTCGTACCGCAGGTGGTGTTCGACAAGCCCTCGTCGGATGGCACCCACAAGTGGCTGCTGGGTATGGGCGTGGACGGCAAGAACGCCGTCGAAACCGTCTATATCCCCGACAAGAACCGCGGCACGCTGTGCGTGTCGTCGCAGGTGGGTTGTGGCCTCAACTGTACGTTCTGCTCGACGGCCACGCAGGGATTCAACCGCAACCTCACCACCGCCGAGATCATCGGCCAGGTATGGGTGACGGCGCGGCATCTGGGCAACGTGCCTGCGCAGAACCGTCGCCTCACCAATGTGGTGATGATGGGGATGGGCGAACCGCTGCTCAACTTCGACAACGTCGTGCGCGCGATGAACATCATGCGCGACGACCTGGGTTATGGCTTGGCGAGCAAGCGCGTTACGCTCTCGACGTCCGGCCTGGTGCCGATGATCGATCGTCTGTCCACCGAAACCGACGTGTCGCTGGCCGTCTCGCTGCATGCGCCGAACGACGCGCTGCGTGAACAACTGGTGCCGCTCAACAGGAAGTACCCGATCGCCGAGCTGATGGCGTCCTGTGTGCGCTACCTGCTTGCGAACAAGAAGCGCGATTCGGTGACGTTCGAATACACCCTGATGAAAGGCGTGAACGACCAGCCCGAACACGCGCGCCAGCTCGCGCAGCTGATGCGCAAGTTCAGCAACGCGGCGCAGTTGAAGGACGCCGGCAAGGTCAATCTCATCCCGTTCAATCCATTCCCCGGAACGCGCTACGAGCGCGCGCCGGAAGAAGACATCCGTGCGTTCCAGAAGCTGCTGCTCGACGCGCAGGTGCTTACGATGGTGCGCAGGACGCGCGGCGACGACATCGATGCCGCCTGCGGTCAGCTGAAGGGACAGGTGATGGATCGCACGCGCCGCCAGGCCGAGTTCCGGCGCCAGCTGCAGGAACAGGGCATCGACGATGCGGCATAAGGCGCTCTGCCTGCTGCTGATTCCCATCCTGCTGGCGACCGCCTGCAGCCGCCTGACCTTCGTTCGCCCGAAAGGCAAGATGGGCCAGTTGGCGGGTCAGGAAGAGGTAGAGGACTACGCGGTTCGGGACAGTCCCGAGGTCAAGCGCCGGCAGGCAGTTCACACGATCCTTGCCCGTTCGATGCAACGGTTGCAGGCAGGCGAGTTCGAGGCTGCCGGGAAGGAAGCCCGCGCCGCGCTGAAGCTCGATCCGGGTTCGGCGGATGCGCTTACCCTCCTGGCCGTGAGCGAGGATCGCCAGGGGCGCCTGCAGAGTGCAGGGGAGCTCTATCGGCGTGCGGCTGACGTGGCGCCCCGCGATGGGTCGACACAGAACAACTATGGCACTTGGCTGTGCGCGAACGGATTTGCGGCGGAGTCGCTCGTCTGGTTCGATCGTGCGGTCCAGGCGCCCGGCTATGCGACACCGGCCGCCGCACTGGCGAACGCCGGAAGCTGCGCGCTGAAGGCGGGCCAAGTGGAGCGCGCGTCGCGTGACCTGCGTCAATCGCTGGCCATGGATTCCGCGAACGCCGTGTCGCTGGAAGCCATGGCCGAGCTCGAGTTCCGTCGCCAGCAGTACCTGTCGGCCCGCGCGTTCGTGGAGCGCAGGCTTGCGGCTGGCCCGGCCAGCCCGGCGGTGTTGAAACTCGCATCACAAATTGAAGAAAGACTCGGCGACAAGGCCGCTGCCAGTCGATATGTTCAGCGGATTCGGGCGGAGTTCCCCGACGCGCAGGACGTCAATTCTGGGGGAAATGCAGGGCCATGATGCAATCGGTAGTCGGGGATGTGTCTCCGTCGCAGGGGTGCGGCGAGGCGTTGAAGCAGGCACGCGAGCAGGCCGGCCTGTCGGTTCAGGAGGCCAGTACGCGGCTCAAGATGCCGGTGAAGGTGCTTCAGGCGCTCGAGGCCGGCCAGTGGGAGCAGTCCGGTGGCGCGGTGTTCGTGCGCGGGCAATTGCGCAGCTATGGCCGACTTCTGAAGGTGGACGTCGAGCCGTTCCTGCAGCAGGCGGACGCCGTCGTGTCCAGGCCGGCCGAACTGGTCAGCCATTCGCACACGCCCCGCGTCCAGTACATGTTCGAGAGTTTCAAGCGGCGTGCCGTCTATGTCGTGTTGACCCTGGTGATCGCCACCCCGGTGTGGATGGCGCTGCGACCCACTGCGGGGCCTGGCCCCGATGCGGCAACGGCCTCGCTGGAGGTCGTTCCGGCATCCAACCGCTCCGGTGGAGCAGGCGCAGAGGTTTCTGCGCCCGCCAGTCGGCCGCAGGCTGCGCCTTATGTCGCGTCCCTGACTCCGGTGCCGCGCGCTACGCCGTCATGGTTGACCTTGACGTTCAAGGGCGACAGCTGGGTGGAAGTGAACGCACCCGACGGTCGCAAGGTCGAGCACGCATTGCTGCGTGCAGGCGAAGAGCGTCGTTATGCGCAGGGCGAAGTCGGGCGCGTAAAACTGGGCGACGCGACGGCGGTCGAGGTTCAGCAAGCCGGGAGTACGGTGGACTTGGCGCCGTACCAGCGAGCGAACGTTGCACGCTTTACGGTATCCTCTGAGGGTTCCCTGGCGCCGGTCGTTGACTGACCCGCGTGCGGGTCTGTCCAACCTAGACCGAGACCCCGCATGAGACGGGGCAAGAGAGCGCATGGCGATTGATGATCTGCTCGACGAGCACGAACAAAGCGAACGTGTCCGCAGCTGGCTGAGGAGCAACGGTGCCGGCCTGCTGGGCGGCGTGGTCCTCGGCCTCGGCGTGATTCTGGGCTGGCAGTGGTGGCAGAAGGATCGGGCCGCCAAGCAGGAACAGGCCTACCAGGGTTACCAGACGGCCGTCGAAGGTCTCGCCAAGGGAGATCTGAAGCAGGCGGCGGGCGCGGTGGATGCGCTGGTCAAGGCAGACGAACTTTATGCGGACGCGGCCGGCCTTCAATTGGCGAAGGCGCAGCTCCAGGCGGGTGAGCGCGATGCCGCCATCGCCACCCTGCGCGCGCTGACGCCCGATGAGGCGCTCCGTCCGTTGGTCAACCTGCGCCTGGCGCGGCTGCTGATCGACGCCGGCAAACATGATGAAGCACTGACCTTGCTCGCCAAGGCAGACGATGCCTCGAGTCTGGAAGTGCGCGGCGATGCGCTGCTTGCGACGGGCAAGGTGAAAGAGGCGCAGGAGGCCTATACCCGCGCGCTCACGACGCTGGATGCGGTGTCTCCGCAGCGCAGGCTGGTCGAACTCAAGCTGATCGACGCCGGCGGCACGCCGCCGAAGTCGGGGGGTGCGGCATGATGCGCCCGATTTCCCCGGTCGTCCGTCTGGCCGCCGCCGCCGCGCTCGTTGCGGCACTCGGTGGCTGCAGCACCGTCAAGGGCTGGTTCTCCGGCAAGGACAAGGAAGGCGAGAAGCCGGTCGAGCCGGCTGAACTCGTTGACGTGACCTCCACCGTGACGGTCGCGAAACTGTGGAGCGCCAACGTGGGCAAGGGCGAAAAACGCCTTGGCCTGCAGCAGGCCCCCGTGGTCGATGGTGGCCGCGTCTATGCCGCCGCCGTGGAGGGGGGCGTACGCGCCTTCGATCTGCAGTCCGGCAAGCAGGCGTGGCAGTACAAGTCCGACCTGCGCCTGTCCGGCGGGCCCGGTGCGGGGAATGGCCTGGTCGTCGTGGGCACCCTCGATGGCCAGGTGATCGCACTGGATGCGGCCACGGGCGCCGAGAAGTGGCAGGCCAAGGTGCCGAACGAAGTCATCGCGGCGCCCGTCGTCGGCGACGGCGTGGTGTTCGTCCGCAGCAACGATGGGCGCGTGACGGCGTTGGCGGCGGATACGGGTGAACGCCGCTGGTTCTGGACGAACGAACTTCCCAGCCTGACCGTGCGCGGCAATGCGCCGGTGGTCGTCGGCCCTGGCATCGTGTTCACGGCGGGCGACGACGGCACGGTCACCGCGCTTTCGGCGAGCGATGGCCGGTCGATGTGGACCCAGACGGTCGGCACGCCGGAAGGGCGCAGCGAACTTGAGCGCATGGCGGATGTCGATGGTGCGCCGGTGCTCGAAGGCACCACGCTGTACGCGACCAGCTACAAGAAGGAAACGGTCGCGATCGAAGGGCCCTCCGGCCGTCCGCTCTGGACGCGCGACAACGGCGGCGTCGGCGGGCTGGCAGTGACCAGCAGCGCCGTCCTCGTGTCGGATCCTGCCGGAACGGTATGGGCGCTCGACAAATACAGCGGCAGTGCCCTGTGGTCCAACACCACGCTGGCACGCCGCTCGCTCACCGCCCCGACGATGCACGGCGACTACGCCGTGGTAGGCGATTACGACGGTTATCTTCACTGGCTGAAGACGGACAACGGCGAAGTGGCCGCGCGCGCGCGCGTAGGCGGCAAGGCCATCCGAGGCAAGCCGGTCGCCGCAGACGGTATCCTGGTGGTCCAGGACGTGGAAGGCGGGCTGACGGCCTTCGGCTTCAAGTGATCCATCAGGGGGAGTGGCCACGCCACCTCCCCCTTGTTGACGAAAAGGGCCGCATTGCGGCCCTTTTTCGCGGAGGGGGGCGTATTCCGATACCATGGCCGCCCCTTGCCTGACCGGACCGGTCGCGCCTTCCGCGCGATGCCGGGCGCCCGGCGCCCCTCATTCCTCACGGTTGCTCCCTGCATGTTGCCCCTCGTCGCCCTGGTGGGCCGTCCCAACGTTGGCAAATCCACCCTGTTCAATGCGCTGACGCGCAGTCGTGACGCGCTGGTGCACGACCAGCCGGGCGTGACCCGCGACCGCAATTACGGCGTCTGCCGCCTGGACGAGGACGTCCCGTTCCTGGTCGTCGATACCGGCGGCATCGCCGGCGAAGAAGAGGGGCTGGCCGGCGCCACGGCACGACAGGCGCGTGCGGCGGCGGAAGAGGCCGACCTGGTCCTGTTCATCGTCGATGGTCGTGAAGGCGCTTCCGCGCTCGACGACGAGATCCTCGCCTGGCTCCGCAAGACGGCCCGTCCGACCTTGCTGGTCATCAACAAGATCGATGGCATCAATGAGACCACCGCGCTCGCGGATTTCGCGCGCTACGGTTTCGCCGATGCCATCACCATTTCCGCCTCGCACCGACAGGGTATCGACGACCTGCTGGAGGAGGTGCACGAGCGGCTGCCGGAGGAAGGCGCGACGGCAGGACTGGACAACGATCCGAACCGCATGCGCATCGCCTTCGTCGGCCGTCCCAACGTCGGCAAGTCCACGCTGGTGAACCGGCTGCTGGGCGAGGAGCGCATGATCGCCTCCGAAGTGCCGGGGACCACGCGCGATTCGATCGCCGTGGACATGGAGCGCGACGGTCGCCAGTACCGGCTCATCGATACCGCGGGCCTGCGCCGCAAGGGCAAGGTGGAAGAAGCGGTCGAGAAGTTCAGCGTGGTCAAGACGCTGCAGGCCATCGAACAATGCCAGGTGGCCGTACTGCTGCTGGATGCGACCGAAGGCGTGACCGACCAGGACGCCAGCGTGCTTGGCGCGGTGCTCGATGCCGGACGCGCACTGGTGGTGGCGATCAACAAGTGGGACGGGCTGACCGCCTACCAGCGCGAACAGGCCGAAGCCTTGCTCGCCCGCAAGCTGGGGTTCGTGGAATGGGCCGAGGTGGTGCGCATCTCCGCGCTGCACGGTTCGGGGCTGCGCGAGCTGTTCAAGGCCATCCATCGCGCGCATGCGTCGGCCACGAAGGAATTCGGCACCAGTGAAGTCAACAAGGCGCTCGAGATCGCCTACGAGACCAATCCGCCGCCCAGCATCCGCGGGCATGTCTCCAAGTTGCGCTATGTGCATCCGGGCGGGGCGAACCCGCCGACCTTCATCGTGCACGGCACGCGCCTCAAGGTGCTGCCGGAGTCGTACAAGCGGTACCTGGAGAACTTCTTCCGCAAGCGCTTCAAATTGGTGGGCACGCCCGTGCGTTTTGTCTTCCGCGAGGGCGCGAACCCCTACGAAGGCAAGAAGAACGTGCTGACCGAGAAGCAGATCGCCAAGAAGCGCCGCCTGATCCGGCACGTCAAGCGCGGCAAGTGACGGGCTACCCGACCCGCATCGATTTCGCCACCGCTGCGGAGATCGTCCGCAGCGTCGCAGCCAACCGCATGCTGAAGGCCGAGCGCGTACCCGTCACGCGCGCCAGCGGCCGCATACTGGCCGAAGACATCATCTCGCCGATCGCGCTGCCCCCGTTCGACAACAGTCGCATGGACGGCTTTGCGTTCGCACATGCCAGTCTGGCCGGGGATGGCACGACGTCGCTGCGCTTGATCGGTGAACAGTTCGCGGGTCGCCTGCAGAGCCTGGTGGTCGGCATCGGCGAATGCATCCGCATCACCACCGGCGCACCGTTGCCGGCGGGCGTCGATACGGTCGCGCTCAAGGAAGACTGCGTCGAGGAAGGTGGGGCTGTCCGCGTGCCGGCAGGTATCGCCCGCGGCGCAGACGTCCGTCCAAGTGGCGAAGATGTTCATGCGGGGGTACGCGTCCTCGAGCACGGGCAATGGCTGACGCCGGCGCGGGCGTCGCTCGCCGCCGCCCTCGGCATCGCATCGCTAACCGTCGCCCAGCGCCCGACCGTTGCGGTGTTCACCACCGGCGACGAACTGGTCGAGCCAGGCCTGGCGTTGGCACCCGGCCAGATCTACAACAGCAATCGCGAGCTGCTGATGGGGCTGTTGCGGGCGGAAGGTCTTGAGCCGACCGCGTGGCCGTCGCTGCCTGACGATCCGGAGCGCATGAAGACCTTGTTGGCCGATGCCGCGGCGGCGTTCGACGTGGTCATCACCTGCGGTGGCGTGTCCGCGGGCGAGAAGGACCATCTGCCCGGCTTGCTTGCCGCGCATGGCCGCATCCACTTCTGGAAGGTGCGGATGAAGCCGGGCATGCCGGTCTTGTTCGGCGAAATGGATCGCGCACTGTTCCTGGCACTGCCGGGAAATCCGGTGTCCGTGCTGGCGACCTTCCTGACGCTCGGCCGCGGCCTGCTGGACGGCATGCAACGTCGCCGCGAACCCCGGACGCAGTGGACGGCGGTATTGGGAGCACACTGGCGGAAATCGCACGAGCGCCTGGAGTTCCTGCGCGGTTGGCTGGCCAGCACGGCGGATGGCCGCTTGCAGGTCATGCCCAATGCGGCCGATGCATCGCATCACTTGCGGGGCGCTGCCGACAGCAATGCCCTGATCGTGCTGCCGGAAGGCGCGCGCGACTATCGCGCCGGCGACATCGTCGAGGTGATCGCCTGCTGAGGCCGACCGCGCCGCGACTTGCGCGATAATCGCCGCATGGCCATCCGTGAAATCGATCCCCGGGACGTTGCCGCGCTGCTTGCGCAGGGCAGTGTGTTCATCGACGTGCGCGAGGAGCACGAGCGCGCCGGCGGGCAGGCCGAGGGCGCGCGCGGCATCGCCAAAGCCGCACTCGAAGGCGATCCTGCCGCGCACCTTCCGGACCGCGCTGCCAGCATCGTGCTGATCTGCCAGAAAGGCGCCCGTTCGCTGGAGACGGCACGCGTACTCGAAGCGGCGGGCTATACCCGACTGGCCTCCGTCGCGGGCGGAACGTCGCGCTGGATGGACGAGCAGCGTCCCATGGTCGTGCCTGCGATGTCTGCGGACGCGCGTGATTTCAACGAGCGCTATTCGCGGCACCTGCTGCTGCCCGAGGTCGGCGACGCCGGCCAGCGACGCCTGCAGCAGTCGCGGGTCCTTATGATCGGTGCCGGCGGTCTGGGTTCGCCAGCCGCGTTCTACCTGGCGGCTGCCGGGGTAGGGCAGTTGCGGATCGCGGACGATGATGTGGTCGACCGCAGCAACCTGCAGCGGCAGATCCTGCACACCGAGGCGCGCATCGGCGAGCCGAAGGTCGCCTCGGCACGGGCAACGCTCGCGGCGCTCAACCCGCGCACGCAGGTGGACGCGGTGGCGGAGCGTGTCACCGCCGACAACGTCGAACGGCTGCTGGAAGGGGTGGACGTCGTGCTGGATGGCGCCGACAACTTCCCGGCCCGCTACCTGCTCAACGATGCCTGCGTGAAGCTCGGCAAGCCGCTGGTGTATGGCGCCGTGCAGCGTTTCGAGGGCCAGGTGAGCGTGTTCGACGCGGGACGCCATCGCGGCGAACAACCTTGCTATCGCTGTCTGTTCCCCGAGCCTCCGTCGCCCGAATTCGCACCGAACTGCGCTGAAGCCGGCGTGCTGGGCGTGCTGCCCGGCGTGATCGGCCTGCTGCAGGCCACGGAAGTGATCAAGTTGCTGCTGGGCGTCGGTGACACGCTGGCGGGCCGGCTGCTGCACTTCGATGCGCTGGCCATGCGCTTCCGCGAGACCCGTCTGCGCCACGATCCTGACTGCCCCGTGTGTGCCGCCGGGCGCCCCTTTCCCGGCTATATCGATTACGCGGCATTCTGCCGGGCGAGCTGATCAGTCCAGCGGGCGCATCCGCAGGCCATCGCGGAACTGGCGGGGCGTGATGCCCGCGTCGCGCTTGAACGAGGCGCTCAGGTGGCTGTGGCTGGCGAAGCCGCACGCGAGGGCGATGGCGGTGATGTCATCGTTCCGGTTGAGCAGGTACCAGCGTGCGCGGCGCAACCGCTGCGCCAGGATGTATTGCGCCGGCGTGGTGCCGAACGTGCGGCGGAAAGCGATGAGCAACTGGTGCACGCTCATGCCGGCGAGTGCCGCGAGCGTGGACAGTGCGATGCGTTCACCGAGGACGGTTTCGATGTGGTCGCTGAGTCGCCGGGCAACGTGCGGCGACAGAACGACGGGCGAAGTGACCGGCGTGGCCGGCAACCGGTAGGCGTCGTAGAGGTGCTGTCGCAGCAGCAGCTGCAGACGCTCGGCCATCATCGCCGACAGGTCGTCGCCCTGCTGGCTGAGCCGTACAAGGCGAGCGACGCTGTAGTGCAGGAATTCATCGCGATGGCCGAGTCGCGGCATCAGTCCCTCGATCGCGGCGCGGCGATCTGTCCCCATGTCCACCTCGGCGGTGGGCGAAACGCGCAGCTCCGCGTACGTGATGATCTGACCGGATGCCTGGCTGGCATAGCGCTTTCCGGCAGGCACCAGCCAGATGTCGCCCGGCGAGGGAGGCATGTGGGTGGCGCCGACCCCTTCGATCTCGGTATCGAGTTCGCGCATGGTTCCGCCGAGATGGACGATGACGGTGTGACGCGGCTCGTCGATGGACCAGAGCGTGCGTTGGCGTATGTCTTCCTTGCACAGCAGCACTTCCACGCCCGGCCAGTGCGCTTGCGCCAGCACGCGGTACTGCGGCGTCTGGCCGGGTTCCGGATCGATGGCGGTCGCGGGGGCATCGTGCGCGTCAGTAATGTGAGTCGAGGCCGGAGAATTTGATAGCGCAGGGGACATCGTGAAAGCCCGCCGGAATGCGTTCACCTCATCTTAGGCGCGCCTCGCCGCTCTTGCCCACCCTGTCGATGGGCATCGCCGCGAAGGTCCGTCCCAAGCCAGGAGCATTTCCATGACTGATCATTCCATCCGGGGCAAGGTCGCCCTGATCGCCGGAGGCGCCAAGAATCTCGGCGGCCTGATCGCCCGTGACCTCGCGCAGCAAGGCGCTGCCGCCGTTGCGATCCACTACAACAGCGACGCGACCCATGCCGACGCCGAGAGGACCATCGCCGCGGTCCGCGATGCCGGCGCCCGCGCCGTCGCGATCCAGGGCGATCTGACCACGGCGGGCGGCGTCGAGCGCCTGTTCGCCGACGCCATCGCGATGGTGGGCAGGCCGGATATCGCCATCAATACGGTCGGCAAGGTATTGAAGAAGCCGATCACCGACATCTCGGAAGCCGAGTACGACGCAATGTCGGCGGTCAACGCAAAAGCGGCGTTCTTCTTCCTGAAAGAGGCTGGCAGACATGTCAACGACAACGGCAAGGTGGTCACCCTGGTGACGTCGTTGCTCGGAGCGTTCACACCGTTCTATTCCTCCTACGCGGGCACGAAGGCACCGGTCGAGCACTTCACGCGTGCGGCAGCGAAGGAGTTCGGGGCGCGCGGCATCTCGGTGACTGCGATCGGCCCTGGTCCGATGGACACCTCGTTCTTCTATCCGGCAGAAGGCGCCGACGCCGTCGCGTACCACAAGTCGGCGGCCGCGCTGTCGCCCTTCAGCAAGACCGGCCTGACCGACATCGAGGATGTCGTGCCCTTCATCCGCCACCTGGTCAGCGACGGCTGGTGGATCACGGGCCAGACGCTGCTCATCAATGGCGGGTACACCACCAAGTGACCCCTGCGGCGGGTGGTCCCGTACCGCCCGCCCATGCCGAGGGTCCGCCCCTCCGTTGACGTAGGAGCGGGCCCTCGGCCACCGCACAGGACCTTATCGATGCGCACCCTGATCTTCATCCTCGCCGGTCTGCTGCTGGTGGGTATCGCGATGTGGCTGGCAACGCCGGCCAAGCGACGCGCCGTCGCGGCGGTCTTCAGCGTCGGCTGGCTCGTCGCCGTCCTGTGGAACCTGCGCACCGGCATGTCGCACGGCTATTCGCTGCAGGAAGAGCTACCCATCCAGGCCTTGATCTACGCGGTTCCGGTGGCGACGGGAGCGTGGCTGGCGTGGAAGGCCACGAAGCACTGAATCTTCCCCCGCCGGGAGTCGACTGCTTGAACACCTCGCAGCACCCGTTGCTCCGCACGCTCGGGCAACCCGCGCGCGTGGCCAACGTTGAACTTTTCTTCGACCTGGTCTACGTGTTCGCCATCACCCAGCTGTCCCACTACCTGCTGGAGCACCTGTCGTGGCCCGGCGTCCTGCAGACAGCGACGCTGTGGTTCGCGGTCTGGTTGGGGTGGCAGTACACCGCGTGGGTCACCAACTGGTTCAATCCCGAGCATCTGGTCATCCGCACCATGCTGATGGTGCTGATGGCGCTGGCCCTGCTGGTGTCCGCTGCCCTCCCGGACGCGTTTGGCGAGCGGGGGCTGCTGTTCGCCTGCAGTTTTGCCGCCATCCAGGTGGGGCGCACCCTGTTCGTGCTGTACAGCCTGGGTCCTGGGCATGCGTTGACCCCCAATTTCCTGCGCATGCTGTGCTGGTTGTTGGTGTCCGCCGCGCTGTGGATCGCCGGTGGTGTGAACGAGGGATCTTCTCGCCTGGTGCTGTGGTTGCTGGCGGTGGGCTGCGAGTACCTCTCGCCGATGGCGAGTTTTCCGGTACCGGGTCTCGGACGCTCGCAGACGTCGGACTGGACCATCGATGGCGGCCATCTGGCGGAACGCTGCCAGTTGTTCGTCATCATCGCGCTGGGCGAATCGGTACTGGCGACGGGCGCATCCTTCGGCCATGCGGCCCATCCCGGACTGGCGGTGTGGATCGCATTCCCAGTGTCGTTCATCGGTTGCGTCGCCATGTGGTGGATGTACTTCGACACCTCAAGCGGCGACGCCGTACACGTGATCGAGCATTCGGACGATCCGGGCCGGCTGGGTGCCTACTTCCACTACGTCCATGTGGTGCTGATCGCCGGCGTCATCGTGTGCGCAGTGGCGGATGACCTGGTGGTGGCGCATCCGCTGGAGCCGGTGAAGGCCGGGTACGCCGCCGTCGTGGCTGCCGGTCCGCTGGTGTACCTGCTGGCCAATGCGTGGCTCTCGCGCGTCGTCCACGGACGCTTTCCGTGGCCGCATGCCCTCGGGATGGGAGCATTGCTGGCGCTGTGGCCGCTGCTGCCGCGCCTCAACCTGCTGACCGCAGGCGCACTCACCACGGCGGTGATGGTGCTCGTGACGATGTGGGTGGCCTACCACCGGCGGCAGGACGCCGCGGCGACGCGGCGTTCGGATTCCTGACGGAAGACGCGGGCCGGGAGTCCTCCGGTAGACTTCCCGGATGAGCGCAGAATCCGGTGCAAGCCAGCTGGTCAGTGTCGTCGCCCTGCTGGGTGCCGCCGTCGTCGCGGTGCCTATCTTTCGGCGACTGGGCCTCGGCTCGGTGCTCGGTTACCTGGCCGCCGGGCTGGCGATCGGCCCGTTCGGCCTGAAGTGGTTCTCCGACCCCCAATCCATCCTGCACGTCGCCGAACTCGGCGTGGTGATGTTCCTGTTCGTGATCGGCCTGGAAATGCGGCCGAGCCACCTGTGGAGCCTGCGCAAGCAGATCTTCGGCCTGGGAGCACTGCAGATCGCGGTATGCACGCTGTCGCTGACAGGGGTGGGCCTGGTCTTCGGATATTCGCTGCCGGTGTCCTTCATCGGCGGCATGGGCTTCGTGCTGACCTCCACGGCGGTGGTGATGCAGTTGCTCGCCGAGCGAGGGGATGTCGCGCTGCCGAATGGGCAGAAGGTCGTCTCGATACTGCTGTTCGAGGACCTGCTGATCGTGCCGCTGTTGGTGCTGGTCGCCTTCATGTCGCCGCAGGTGGCGCAGCCGGAGGAGGGTTCCCGCTGGGTGTCGATCGGCATCGCGGCTGCGTCGCTCGGCGGTCTGATCGCCGCCGGCATCTGGCTGCTGAATCCGTTCTTCCGCATCCTCGCCGCCGCCAAGGCCCGCGAGGTGATGACCGCAGCCGCGCTGCTGGTCGTGCTGGGCGCCGCGCTGCTGATGCAGTTGGGTGGCCTGTCGATGGCGATGGGTGCCTTCCTCGCCGGCGTTCTGTTGTCCGAATCGACGTTCCGCCACCAGATCGAAGCCGATATCGAGCCCTTCCGCGGCATCCTGCTGGGCCTGTTCTTCCTGGGCGTCGGCATGGCGCTGGACCTCGGCGTGGTGGCGAGCAACTGGCCGCTGATCGTCGGCGCGGTGCTGGCGATGATGGCGGTCAAGGCGGCCTGCATCTATGTCGTGGCGCGGGTGACGCGCAGTCCGCACGCCGAGGCGCTGGATCGCGCTGTGCTGATGGCGCAGGGCGGCGAGTTCGCGTTCGTGCTGTTCGCCGCCGCGGCCTCGGCCGGGATCATCGATGCCACCGTCAATGCGAACCTGACCGCCATCGTCGTGCTTTCGATGGCGCTCACGCCCTTGTTCGTGCTGCTGCTGCGCCGCTTCACACATCCCGATGCCCCGTCGATGGAGGGGATCGAAGAGGCCAAGGGCCTGAGCGGCAGCGTGCTGATCATCGGCTTCGGGCGCTTCGGCCAGGTGATGAGCCAGTCGCTGCTGGCGCGCGACGTGGACGTGACCATCATCGATACCGACATCGAGATGATCCGCAGCGCCGAGGAGTTCGGCTTCAAGATCTACTACGGCGACGGCACGCGGCTCGACGTGCTGCGTGCCTGCGGTGCGCAGACGGCGCAGTCCATCGCGATCTGCATCGACGACAAGGACGCCGCGAGCCGCATCGTGGAACTGGTCAAGCACGAGTTCCCGCAGGCCCAGGTGCTGGTGCGCTCGTTCGACCGCGAGCATTCGCTGGCGCTGATCGGCGCAGGCGTCGACTACCAGATCCGCGAAACGTTCGAGTCCGCGGTGGAGTTCGGCAAGGCGGCGCTGATGAGCGTCGGCATCGCACGCGAGGATGCCGATGCCATTGCCCTGGAGATCCGTCGGCGCGACGCCGAGCGCCTGGAGCTCGAGATCGCCGGTGGCGACCTGCGATCCGGCATCCCGGCGCTGTATGGCAATGCGAAGCACACCAAACCCACACCGACGCCGTTCACCAAGCCCAAGCGTGAAGCGAAGGCCCTCAACGAGGAAGCCGCCGAAATCATCGGCGAGGAAGAAGAAGAGGAGTAGCCGGCGCTAGTCGGCGTCGCGCTGCAGGAAGTTGCGGATCGCCGGCCAGTAGGCCGCGTCCGCCGACAGGTCGTCGTGGCTGGCGCGCGGGAAGTCCACGATCTGTGCCTGTCCTCCGTAGGTGGTCAGCAGCCGGTCGGTGTGCGGCGGCGGCACGACGGCATCGCGACCGGCGCGAAGCACCAGCAAGGGACCGCGGTAGCCGGGCAGCCGCGCGGCCGAGTCGTAGCGGTCGGTGAGCAGCCATCGGACCGGCAACACCGGATAGTGCGACTGGGCGACCGCCGCCAGACTGTCGAACGGCGTCACCAGCACCAGCGCCGCCACATCGCGCTGCGAGGCCACGTAGGTCGCCACACCGCTACCGAGGCTGCGCCCCACGACGGCGATCCTGCCGCCGGGATGCCGGCGTGCCACATCGTCGTACAGGGCGAGGGCATCGGCGAACAGTACGGCTTCCGACGGCTCCCCGTCGCTCGCGCCATACCCGCGGTAGGCCAGCAGATACACCGAGTGCGACGGCAGCCAGTGCGCGAAGGGTTCGCGGTTGGCTTCGACACGCTCCGCATTGCCGCCGAAATACAGCACGGCATCGGCGCGACCGGGCGTTGCGACCCCGCCCCGCAACACCGCATCCGGCCGCGCGAGCGAGAAGGTCGTCCGCGCCGGATCGGTCTGGGTGAACTGGGGGTAATAGATCAGGCGGCGCTGCTGCAGGTAGAGCAGGGCGCACAGCCCGAAGTAGGCCACGAGCGCCAGCACCACGAACCACGCCAGCACGCGCCGTGCGCGGTCAGCCATGCCGTTCCTGCGCCGCCTTGAAGGCGGCCAGCTGCTCGGGCGTGGCATCGCGCTGGTGCAGGGCCTTCCAGTCCGCGAACGGCATGCCATAGACGCGTTCGCGCGCCTGCTCCTTGTCCATCGCGACCCCGGCCTCTGCTGCCGCTTCGCGGTACCAGTCGGCCAGGCAGTTGCGGCAGAAGCCGGCCAGGATCATCAGGTCGATGTTCTGCACCTCCGGGCGATCCTGGTTGAGGTGCTGCAGCAGGCGGCGGAAGGCGGCGGCGTCTAGGGCGGTGGTATCGGTCATGGTGTCCATGGGTCGCGTTCGGGCGGGTTAATCGGGGACAATACGCGCCGACTCTACACTGCGCCCCTCCATGACTGCCCGAATCCTCGATGGCCGCCGCATCGCCGAGAACCTGTTGGACCAGTTGAAGGTCAGGGTCGACGCACGCGTTGCCGCAGGGCAGGGTCGGCCTGGCCTGGCGGTGGTGCTGGTCGGCGGCGATCCTGCCTCCACGGTCTATGTGCGAAACAAGCGCCGTGCCGCTGAAAAGGTCGGCATTGCCGCCTACGACTACGACATGCCGGAAGGTACCTCCGAGGCCCAGTTGCTGGCATTGATCGACGAGTTGAATACGGACCCGAAGATCCACGGCATCCTGGTGCAACTGCCGCTGCCGGGGATTCCCGATGCGAGCCGCCTGATCGAGCGCATCGACCCGCACAAGGACGTGGACGGGTTCCATCCGGCCAATGTGGGCCACCTGGCGCTGCGCCAGTTCGGTCTGCGCCCGTGCACGCCACGCGGCATCACCACCTTGCTTGGCTACACCGACCAGCCGGTCCGCGGCCGCAACGCGACAATCGTCGGCGTCAGCAACCATGTGGGCCGCCCGATGGCGCTGGAACTGCTGATCGCCGGCTGCACCGTGACCAGTTGCCACAAGTTCACCCCCCGCGACGTGCTGCAGGCTAGGGTCGGCGATGCCGATATCCTGGTGGTCGCAGCAGGCAAGCCGGGGCTGATCCCGGGCGAATGGGTCAAGCCGGGCGCCGTGGTGATCGATGTGGGCATCAACCGACTGGAAGACGGTCGGCTGGTTGGCGATGTCGGCTTCGACGCGGCCGCACAGCGGGCCAGTTGGATCACCCCGGTCCCGGGCGGCGTGGGGCCCATGACGGTGGCCACGCTGATGCAGAACACGCTGGAAGCGGCCGAAGCGGGCCTCTGAGCCGCCGCTTTTTGCTGGTCGTGGGAGCGACGTAAGTCGCGATGAAGTGCCCGGACTCCCCCATCGCGACTTACGTCGCTCCCACAGGTGCCCGGATGATGTGTGCGGGAAAGCATTGTTCCGGCTTTGGCGGCAGCCGGAAGCCCCGCCGATCAGGGTATAATGCCGCGCTTCCCCAACTATCCGGGCCCGCCGATGCTGCGCATCCAGGCTGAAGCACTGACGTACGACGACGTCTCCCTCGTCCCCGCCCATTCGACCGTCCTGCCCAAGGATGTCAGCCTGGAGACGCGCCTGACGCGCGACCTGCGACTGAAGCTGCCGATCGTCTCGGCCGCCATGGATACGGTCACCGAGGCCCGCCTGGCCATCGCCATGGCCCAGCTGGGCGGCATCGGCATCCTGCACAAGAACCTGACCGTCGAGCAGCAGGCCGCCGAAGTGGCCAAGGTCAAGAAATTCGAAGCCGGCGTCATCAAGGAGCCTTTCACGGTCGGGCCCGAAACGACCATCGCCGAAGTGCTCAAGCTCACCCGCGCCCGCAACATTTCCGGCGTGCCGGTGGTGGACGGCGGCCAGCTGGTCGGCATCGTCACCAGCCGCGACATGCGCTTCGAAACGAAGCTCGACGATCCGGTCCGCCACATCATGACCAAGAAGGATCGCCTGATCACGGTGCGCGAAGGCGCCAGCGACGGCGAAGTGCTGCAGCTGCTGCACAAGCACCGCATCGAGAAGGTGCTGGTGGTCAATGATGCCTTCGACCTGCGCGGGCTGATCACCGTCAAGGACATCCAGAAGAAGACCGACAACCCCAACGCCGCCAAGGACAGCGCCAGTCGCCTCGTCGTCGGCGCTGCAGTGGGCGTGGGCGGCGATACCGACCAGCGCGTTGAAGCGCTGGTGGCTGCCGGCGTGGACGTCATCATCGTCGATACCGCGCACGGTCATTCGCAGGGCGTGCTGGACCGCGTCAGCTGGGTCAAGAAGCGCTTCCCGCAGCTGCAGGTCATCGGCGGCAACATCGTGACCGGCGATGCTGCGCTCGCATTGATGGACGCCGGCGCGGACGCGGTGAAGGTCGGCGTGGGCCCGGGTTCCATCTGCACGACCCGCATGGTGGCCGGCGTGGGCGTGCCGCAGATCACCGCGATCGACATGGTCGCCGAAGCATTGCAGGACCGCATTCCGCTGATCGCCGATGGCGGCATCCGCTACTCGGGCGACATCGGCAAGGCGATCGCCGCCGGTGCGTCGACGGTGATGATCGGTGGCCTGTTCGCGGGCACCGAAGAGGCGCCGGGCGAAGTCGAGCTGTTCCAGGGCCGCAGCTACAAGAGCTACCGTGGCATGGGCAGCCTGGGCGCGATGGAGAAGGGGTCCAAGGACCGCTACTTCCAGGACGCCAGCGACGCCGACAAGCTCGTGCCGGAAGGCATCGAAGGTCGCGTGCCGTACCGCGGTTCGGTCGGCGGCATCATCCACCAGCTCGTCGGCGGCCTGCGCGCCACGATGGGCTACGTGGGCTGCGCGACCATTGAGGACATGCGCAGCAAGCCGAAGTTCGTGGTAATCACGGGCGCCGGCCAGCGCGAGAGCCACGTGCACGACGTGCAGATCACCAAAGAGCCACCGAACTACCGGATGGGCTGATCGTTGCCAGAGAAGGGAGACGCCAGCGTTTCCCTTCTTCGTTTATAGCCGCAGGACACCATGACGAATATCCACACCGACAAGATCCTCATCCTCGATTTCGGCGCGCAGTACACGCAGCTGATCGCCCGCCGCATCCGCGAGATCGGCGTCTACTGCGAAATCTGGGCGTGGGACCACGACCCGGACGAAATCGCGAAGTTCGGCGCCAAGGGCATCATCCTGTCGGGTGGGCCGGAGTCGACCACGCAGCACGGCGCACCCGCGGCGCCACAGCAGGTGTTCGACAGCGGCCTGCCCATCCTCGGCATCTGCTACGGTATGCAGACCCTGGCTGCGCAGCTGGGCGGCGCGACGGAAGCCGCCGACGCGCGCGAGTTCGGCCACGCCGAGGTGCAGCTGGTCGCACACGACGCGTTGCTGGGTGGCCTGAGCGACCACCAGGGTGCGCCGCGCATCGACGTGTGGATGAGCCATGGCGACCACGTCGCAAAGGCGCCGCCGGGCTGGACGATCACCGCCACCACTGACCGCATCCCGGTCGCGGCGATGGCGTTGGAAGAAAAGCGCTGGTACGGCGTGCAGTTCCATCCGGAAGTGACGCACACCAAGCAGGGTCAGACGCTGCTCCGCCGCTTCGTCGCCGAGATCTGCGGCTGCAAGACGCTGTGGACGGCCGCGAACATCATCGACGACCAGATCGCCCGCGTGCGCGAACAGGTCGGCTCGGACGAGGTGATCCTGGGCCTGTCCGGCGGCGTGGATTCATCCGTCGTGGCAGCGCTGCTGCACAAGGCGATCGGCGACCAGCTGACCTGCGTGTTCGTCGATACCGGCCTGCTGCGCTGGCAGGAAGGCGACCAGGTGATGGCGATGTTCGCCGAGCACATGGGCGTGAAGGTCGTGCGCGTCAACGCGGCCGACCGCTATTTCAGCGCGCTGGAAGGCGTCGCCGACCCGGAAGCCAAGCGCAAGATCATCGGCAACCTGTTCGTCGAGATCTTCGAAGAAGAGTCGAACAAGCTGAAGAACGCCAAGTGGCTGGCGCAGGGCACGATCTATCCGGACGTGATCGAGTCGGCCGGCAGCAAGACCGGCAAGGCGCACGTCATCAAGAGCCACCACAACGTCGGCGGCCTGCCCGAGCACATGAAGCTGGGCCTGGTCGAACCGCTGCGCGAGCTGTTCAAGGACGAAGTGCGCCGCCTCGGCGTCGAGCTCGGTCTGCCGCGCACGATGGTCTATCGCCATCCGTTCCCTGGCCCCGGTCTCGGCGTGCGCATCCTGGGCGAAGTGAAGCCCGAGTACGCCGAACTGCTGGCCAAGGCCGATGCGATCTTCATCGACGAGCTGCGCAAGGCCGATCTGTACGACAAGACTTCGCAGGCGTTCGCCGTATTCCTGCCGGTGAAGTCGGTGGGCGTCGTCGGCGATGCGCGTGCGTACGAGTGGGTGATCGCGCTGCGCGCGGTCGAGACGATCGATTTCATGACCGCGCATTGGGCGCACCTGCCGTACGATTTCCTCGGCACCGTCTCCAACCGCATCATCAATGAGCTGCGTGGCGTCTCGCGCGTGGTCTACGACATCTCGGGCAAGCCGCCGGCCACCATCGAGTGGGAGTGATGGCCGGTCACGACGACGAGCACTGGATGCGGCACGCGTTCGCCCTGGCGGACCGTGCCGAGCGCGAGTTCGATGAAATTCCGGTCGGCGCCGTGCTGGTGGGTGCCGACGGCGAGGTGTTGGGCGAAGGCTGGAACCGCAACATCCTCGACCACGATCCGACGGCGCATGCCGAAATCGTGGCGATGCGCGAAGCGGGCAAGGCGACAGGCAATCACCGTCTGATAGACAGCACGCTCTACGTGACCCTGGAGCCGTGCGCGATGTGCGCCATGGCGCTCGTGCACGCCCGGGTCGCGCGCGTGGTCTACGGCGCCAGCGACCCGAAGACCGGCGCTTGCGGCAGCGTGTTCGACCTGATCGCCGATCCGCGGCACAACCACCGCATCGAGCTCCGGGGCGGTGTACTGGGCGATGAGGCAGGGCGCCGCCTGACCAACTACTTCCGCGCCAAGCGCGGGCGACCGCTCGTCTAGGGTGTCGGGAACTTCCGTTTCACCTTGCGGTGGTCCATCTCTTCGTTGATGGCCGTGACCGCCAGTGTCGACTCGCGTGCGAGCAGCAGGCTCGCCGCCAGCATGGCCACTACGCCTAGGGCGGCCAGCCACGTGGGCAGCGAGCCGAGCCGATGGCCGGTGAACGTGTCCACGGCAACGGCCAGACTGGTGCCGACGAAGCAGCTGATCGCGCCATAGAGCAGCTGGCCCGCGCGCAGGATGATCAGGCTGCGCAGGCGCTGCAGTCCGATGCGCTTCTCGAGCAGCGTGCGGTCGGCTTCATCTTCCGCGTCGGCCAACTCGCGCAACAGGGTGCGTGCCCGGTCGATGATGCGCGCCAGACGGTTGTTCGCCGACAGCAGCAGCGATGCCGTTGCGGTCAGGAAGAATGCCGGTGCCAGCATGGCGGTGAGCACGGCATGGTCGGTGGAGGGGGTCATGGGCCGGTCGCCGGGGTGGTCTGCGTTATGATGACATGAAGCGGTGTTGCCGCATCCCCGGTGAGGATTCCCGGGCTTTCTCTCCGTCACGGATTCCCGCATGGCCTCGAACAACGCGAACAATGACCGCCTGATCTGGATCGACCTGGAGATGACAGGATTGGATACCGATCGCGATTCCATCCTGGAAATCGCCACCGTGGTGACCGATTCGAAGTTGAACGTGCTGGCGGAGGGTCCCGAGTTCGCGATCGCGCATCCGGTCTCCGTGCTGGAGGCGATGGACGACTGGAACCGGAACCAGCATGGCCGGTCGGGGCTGTGGAAGCGCGTGGTGGAAAGCGACGTGTCGCTGGGGCAGGCCGAAGCGCAGACGGTGGCCTTCCTGGCCGAGTGGCTGCCGGCGGGCGCTTCGCCGATGTGCGGCAACTCGATCTGCCAGGACCGCCGCTTCCTGCATCGGCTGATGCCGAGGCTGGAGAAGTACTTCCACTACCGCAACCTGGACGTCAGTACGCTGAAGGAGCTGGCGCGACGCTGGGCGCCGCAGGTGCTGGAAGGGGTGCGCAAGCAGGCCAGCCATACGGCACTTAGCGACGTGCGCGATTCCATCGAGGAACTGCGCCACTACCGCAAGCACATGGCGGCGCTCGCCGGCGAGTGACCTGGTGTGCGCCATGCGCACGCCGCTCTGGAACCATCACCGCGCGTCGTGCGCACGGCGCACGCTACGTGGCCGGCTTCGCCACATCGCCGTCGTCGGCCACGCCCTTGGTGACGATATCGCCCAGCGGCGCCCCATCGCCGTTGTGGTGGTAGACGTGCAGGTCGCGTTGCGGATAGGGGATGTTGAGCCCTTGGCCGATGATCTCGGTGCGTACGGCCTCGGTGAGGTCGCTCCTGGTCTCGCCGAAATCCTTGGTCTTCGTCCACGCCAGCAGGATCAGGTCGACGCTGCTCTCGCTCAGCTTGCTGACGATCACGCTGGGCGCCGGCTCATCCAGCACGAGCGGATGGTCCTGTGCGATCTTCAGCAGGATGGACTTGGCCTGCTTGAGATCGTCGTCGTAGCCGACGCCCACCGGGATGTCGATGCGGCGATGTGGCTTGGCGGTGAAGTTGATGATCGGCGCGGTGGTGATCAGGCTGTTCGGAAGCACGATCAGGCGGTTGTCGAGCGTGCGCATGCGGGTCTGGAAGATGCGCACCTCCTCGACGATGCCTTCCAACCCGCCGGCTTGCACGAAGTCGCCATCGCGGAAAGGGCGCAGCACGATCAGCATCACGCCGGAGGCGATGTTCGACAGCGAATCCTTCAATGCCAAGCCCACCGCCAGGCCGGCGGCACCGAGCACCGCGAGCATCGAGGTCGGATTTACGCCCAGCGAGGTGAGCGCGGTGATGATGACCAGCACCATCATGGCCGCGTAGCTTGCGCGGCGCAGGAAGCCGCCCAGCGTCGCGTCCGCATGCGTGCGGCCCAGCACGCGCTCGAGGCCCGCGCTCAGGCGTTTCGCCAGCCACATGCCGATCAGGAAGATGACGGCCGCGGCCAGCAGCTTCAGGCCCCAGGTCTCCAGGAGCTGGAGCCAGTCGATGCCGCGCAGCTCCTTGAGCAGGACGTCGGGTTGGGTGGGAATGGCGGGGAGGGCCGGGGACGAGGCGGGGGATGCGGACATGCAGGACTCCTGAAATGCAGCACGCCCCATCAGGGGCGTGCTGTGTCTACCGGACGATGGTAACCGCGTTCGCGTGAAGACGGTCGCGCGGGCGGTCAGCCCGCCTTGGTCTTCGCCAGGCGCAGCCAAGTGTCGACGACTGTGTCGGGATTCAGCGATACCGATTCGATGCCTTCAGCCATCAGCCACTCGGCGAGATCGGGATGGTCGCTGGGGCCCTGGCCGCAGATGCCGACGTACTTGCCCTTGCTGCGTGCGGCCTTGATCGCCATCGAGAGCATCTTCTTGACCGCCGGATTCCGCTCGTCGAACAGGTTCGCGACGATGCTGGAATCGCGATCCAGTCCGAGTGTCAGCTGGGTCAGGTCGTTCGACCCGATCGAGAAGCCGTCGAAGATGTCGAGGAATTCCTCGGCGAGCAGCGCGTTCGACGGCACCTCGCACATCATGATGATCTTGAGTCCGTTCTCGCCCTGGCGCAGACCGTGCTTCGCGAGCACGTCGATGACCTTGCGGCCTTCCTCCAGCGTGCGCACGAACGGGATCATCACCCACAGGTTGTCCAGCCCCATCTCGTCGCGCACGCGCCGCACGGCCTGGCATTCCAGCGCGAAGGCCGGTTCGAACGACGGATCGACGTAACGGCTCGCGCCGCGGAAGCCGATCATCGGGTTTTCTTCATGCGGCTCGTAGCGGCTGCCGCCGATCAGGTTGGCGTACTCGTTGGACTTGAAGTCCGACAGGCGCACGATCACCGGATGCGGCGCGACCGACGCGGTGATGGTCGCGATGCCCTCGGCCAGGCGCTCCACGTAGAAGCTGACCGGATCGGCGTAGCCGGCGGTCTTGGCGTCGATCTTCCTGCGGACGTCCAGGTCCTGGCGATCGTATTCCAGCAGCGCGAGCGGATGCACGCCGATATGGCTGGCGATGATCATTTCAAGTCGTGCCAGGCCTATGCCGGCATTCGGCAACTGGCCGAAATCGAACGCGCGCTCGGGGTTGGCCACGTTCATCATGATCTTCAACGGCGCTTCGGGCATCGCCGCCAGATCGGTGGTGGTGCGCTCGAAGGGAAGGTTGCCGGCGTAGATGAAGCCAGTGTCGCCTTCCGCACAGCTCACCGTGACCTCGACGCCGTCGTCGATCAGGTCCAGTGCGTTGCCTGTCCCGACCACGGCCGGCACGCCGAGCTCGCGCGCGATGATCGCCGCGTGGCAGGTGCGGCCGCCGCGGTTGGTGACGATGGCGCTGGCGCGCTTCATCACCGGCTCCCAGTCGGGGTCGGTCATGTCCGCCACCAGCACGTCACCCGGCTGCACGCGGGCCATGTCGTCCAGCGAGCGCACCACGCGAGCGACGCCGCTGCCGATCTTCTGGCCGATGGCGCGCCCCTCGGCGATCACCTCGCCACGCTTCTCCAGCGCATACCGCTCGATCTGCGTGGCCTTGGCGCGCGACTTCACGGTCTCCGGGCGCGCCTGCACGATGAAGAGCTTGCCGGTGACGCCGTCCTTCGCCCACTCGATGTCCATCGGGCGGCCGTAATGCTGCTCGATGACCAGGGCCTGCTTCGACAGTTCGTGCACATCCTCATCGGTGATGGAAAAGGTGGCACGCAGGTTTGCCGGCGTGTCTTCCGTGCGGACGCGTTCGCCGGGTACGTCCGAATACACCATGCGCAGCGCCTTGCTGCCGAGCGCGCGGCGAAGGATGGCCGGCTTGCCCTGTTTCAGCGTCGGCTTGTACACGTAGAACTCGTCAGGATTCACAGCGCCCTGTACGACCATCTCGCCCAGGCCGAAGCTCGAGGTCACGAACACCACGTCGCGGAAACCGGATTCGGTGTCCAGCGTGAACAGGACGCCCGAGGCGCCGACGCCGGAGCGCACCATCAGCTGCACGCCGGCCGACAGGAACACGTCCTCGTGCTTGAAGCCATGGTGCACGCGGTAGGCGATGGCGCGGTCGTTGTAGAGGCTGGCGAAGACTTCCTTCACCTTGTGCACGACATCGTCGGCGCCGGTGACGTTGAGGAAGGTTTCCTGCTGGCCGGCGAACGACGCGTCGGGCAGGTCCTCGGCGGTAGCCGACGAGCGCACGGCCACGGCGATGTCGCCGCCGCCGTTTTCGGAGGACAGCGTCGCGTAGGCAGCGCGGATGTCGGCATCCAGGTCGGGCTGCAGCGGTGCGTCGATGACCCAGCCGCGGATCTCCTTGCCGGCGGCCGTCAAAGCCGCGACATCCTCGACATCCAGCGTGGCCAGCTTGTCGAAGATGCGCTTGGACAGGTCGTTGTGCGCGATGAAGGCCTTGAACGCCTCCGCGGTGGTCGCATAGCCTCCGGGGACCGACACCCCCAGCTTGGCCAGGTGGCCGATCATTTCGCCCAGTGACGAATTCTTGCCACCTACGCGGGCCAGGTCGGCCAGGCGCAGCTCGTGCAACCACAGGATGTTCTCGTTCAAGCGCAATGCTCCGAAGCAGGCCGCGCCATGCCGATGACCATCGGCGTGGGGTGCCGTGTCCATGGGGAAAGAGGCGCTATGATGCAGTGCATACCAATTGCAGACAAGCTTGATCTGACAGGGGTTTCCATGATGAAGCAGGGAAGGAAAGGGCATGTCTGAGCTGCGCCCCGTGTTCTACGTGTCCGATGGCACCGGTATCACCGCCGAGACCATCGGCCACAGCCTGCTGACCCAGTTCGCCGGCATGCGTTTCCAGACCGACCGGCTGTCGTTCGTCGACGACGAGGAAAAAGCGCGCGACGCCGCCGACCGCATCCGCCGCATGGGCGAGAAGCTCGGCAGCCGGCCCATCGTCATCAACTCGTGCGTGGATCCGGCGCTGAGCGCACTGGTCGCCGAAAGCGGCGCACTGATGCTCGACGTGTTCGCCCCCTTCATCGAGCCGCTGGAGCGCGAACTCGGCCAGCAGCGCCAGTCGCGCGTGGGGCAGGCGCACGGCCTCGTGGATTTCGAGACCTACCACCGGCGAATCAATGCGATGAATTTCGCGCTGACCCACGACGACGGCATGGCGGTGAACTACGACGAGGCCGACGTGATCCTGGTGGCCGTATCGCGTGCGGGCAAGACGCCCACCTGCGTCTACCTGGCGTTGCATTACGGCATCCGCGCAGCGAACTATCCCTTGACCGATGGCGATCTCGAGACCGACAGGCTGCCGCCGCGACTGCGCCCCTATCGGCGCAAGCTGTTCGCGTTGACCATCGATCCTGATCGCCTGCACCAGATCCGGCAGGAGCGCCGCCCCAACTCCAGCTACGCGAAGATGGAAACCTGCAAGCGCGAGGTGGCCGCGGCCGAGGCGATGTTCCAGGTGGAACGGCTGCCCACGCTCAGCACCACCAACAAGTCGATCGAGGAGATTTCCAGCAAGGTGCTTTCCACGCTGGGCCTGCAGCGCGACATGTACTGAGGGAGGCCGGGCCCGGCGGTGGTCCCGGGAACCCTTAACTTAGGCCGCACCCAGCGAGGCGTCAATGCTGCCGCGGGCGCGCAACCGCGTGTAGGATCGGACCATGTCCCAGGCACTCGCACGTAACGCCCGCATTCCCCGGCTTGGCCGCTTCGGCTGGCTGATGGCGCTCTACGCGGAAAACCACGCACGGCTGACGCGCCTGTTCGCGCCGGAGCACCTGGCGGTCGGTACTTACGTCTCCCGTATCGGCGATGGGCTCGACGTACGCCTGGATGTCATCGAGACCCATCGGTACACGGTCGAGTTGCGCCTGACCTACGACATCTGCGACCCGCTGACCGGCGAACCGGACCCGTCCGCGTTCGTCCGACTGTATCGCGATGCACACCAGGCCGAGGCGACGCACTGTTATGTCGGCCGGCGATGGCAGGACGTCATCGGCCTGTATCCCCCGCCGGCGGAAGTCATCAGCCACCGCATGCGCATGAATACCTTCCTCGGCAAATGGCTCGAGTACCTGGGCGAGCAGGGGCATGGCGTGGCGACATTGCGACCCGTCACGACGGCGCGCGACGTCGCCTGACGTCGCATCGCCTTGCCGGTGATTCAGGCCACGCGAACGAAGCGGATGGCGTTGAGCCGGCTCAGGCCGTGACGGTTGTCGCGGGAAAGATTCGTCACGTCGACCGCACCCCGCGCTTCCAGTGCCAGCAGGCGAAGCGCGATGGCGTCGAACGTCGCCTCGTCCAGTCCCAGCGATCCTGCACTCCATCGCGTGTCCCGATGCAGCGGCACGTGGGAAACCAGCTCGTCTACAAGGGTGTCGTGTGTCATGGCGGCGACCGGGGAGGGTGGGTACTGCTGCGCCACGCGGTGGGAGGTCCGGTGGCCCTCCGAGGTTTTTACGCGCGCCCTCGTGATGTTCGCGTGGATGTCTTCGGGGCCGCGCTCGCGCTCGGCGAAGGCAAAAAGAAAGGCCCGGTTTCCCGGGCCTTGAAAGATTGGCGTCCCCACGGGGATTCGAACCCCGGTCGCTACCGTGAAAGGGTAATGTCCTAGGCCTCTAGACGATGGGGACGCACGAAAGTTGTTGCCAGATTTCACTCCGGACGGCCTATTGTCCGGAAGTTGGTGGAGCCAGGCGGGATCGAACCGCCGACCTCCTGCATGCCATGCAGGCGCTCTCCCAGCTGAGCTATGGCCCCACGTGCTGGCAGGAGCGGAATGATAGCTAGGCAATTTCCGATGCGCAAGCATCCGTTACGAAAAATTTCACGGCTGGCGGTGGAAGGTGCATGCGGTTGAAATAAGCGACCGGACATCGAGAGGCATCGCAAGGCGGATGATCGCGTTTTCAGTGAAGGAATGGTCCGCATGGGCGCCCGGTCTGGTGGACCGCGACGCTTGGCGTGCGTGGGCCACCGCCCCGTGGCTGCCGGTTGGCGAAGAAACTCCGGCGTTGGCCGAGGTGCCCGCAATGCAGCGAAGGCGCATCGAACGGCTCGGGCGGATGGCGATCCAGACGGCGTTCTGGTGCCAGCGCGCTGAAGAAAACGGCACGCCCCTCATCTTCGCGTCGCGGCACGGCGACGTGGCGCGTTCGATGGAACTGCTGGAAGCCCTAGCGACTGAGCAACCACCGTCGCCCACCACGTTCGGCCTGTCGGTGCACAACGCCATCGCGGCGCTGTACTCGATCCTGCGACGGGAGCGCGGCAACTACATCGCCCTGGCCGGTGGCATGGCGACGGTAGAAGCCGCGTGCGTCGAGGCGGCGGTATTGCTGGCGGATGGGGCGCCGGAGGTGCTGCTGGTGGTGTACGAAGCGCCGCTGCCCGGGATCTACGCCAGCTTCGCGGACGAGCCGGACGCCGGTTTCGCCTGGTGCTGGCGTATCGCGCCTGCCGACGGCTCGGCGCCAGCGTTGCGGCTGGCGTGGGAGGGCGAGGCGGGTGAATCGGAGCTCGCGGCCGCCACCTTGCCGCACGGTCTGGAGGTCCTGCGCTTCCTGCTGTCGGGCGAGGCGGCATGGCAATGGCGGGCCGACGGCATGACATGGCGGTGGCAGCGCGATGCGTGAGCGCGTCGACCGTGCCTGGCGCGTGTTAGGTACCGGACTGAGCTTCCTTGCGTTCGGCATCGGCGGGTTGTTCCTGGGCGTGTTCGTGCTGCCGCCGATGCTGTGGCTGGTGCGTGACCCCGAGCGCCGCCGCCGCTGGTCCCGGCGCATCGTCCAGCGCAGTTTCGCCGCCCATGTCGAACTGATGCGCCGCCTGGGGCTGATGACGTACGAGATCCGGGGCCGCGAGCGGCTGGCGCGCAGGGGCCTGCTGGTCCTTGCCAACCACCCGACGCTGATCGATGTCGTCCTGCTGGTGTCGCTGCTTCCCAACGCGGATTGCGTGGTGAAGTCGGCGGTGGCGCGCAATCCGTTCATGCGCGGCCCCGTGCGTGCCGCAGGCTACGTCGCCAACGACGACGGCGCAGGGCTGGTGGAAGACTGCATTGCCGCGGTCCGCGCCGGTGGCGCGCTGGTGATCTTCCCGGAAGGAACCCGGACCACGCCGGGGCAGCCGTTGAAGCTGCAGCGCGGGGCCGCGAACATCGCGGTGCGCGGCGCGCTGGACATCACGCCGGTGCGGATCACGTGCTCGCCGCTGACGCTGGGGAAAGGGGAGAAGTGGTATCGTGTGCCGCCGGTGCGATTCCACATGGTGATCGATGTTCAGGAAGACCTGCCGATCGCCCCGTTCCTGAACGGAATGGAGGGGGCGGATCCAGCGGCGGGGGGAGAGGCGCTGGCAGCCCGGCGGCTCACGGAACATCTGGCCAACTACTTTGCGGGAGATCCATCGCGTGCAGGCACTTGAGCACGAGATCAAGGAATTGATCATTTCATCGCTGTCGCTGGAGGACATCACCCCCGACGACATCGATACCGGCGCCCCGCTGTTCGTGGAGGGGCTGGGACTGGATTCGATCGACGCGCTCGAACTGGGCCTTGCGCTGCAGAAGCGCTACGGCGTGGCGCTCTCCGCCGATTCGCAGGAAACCCGCCGGCATTTCGCCAGCGTGCGTGCCCTGGCGGACTTCGTCGCCTCGCAAGGCAAGGCCTGAGCAGGGACGGCAGGACTGGCAAGATGACCAAGAACGAACTTTTCGACCGGATCGTGACGATCCTGCATGACAGCTTCGAGATCGAGCCCGCGCGCATCACGCCCGACGCCCGGCTCTACGATGACCTCGACATCGACAGCATCGATGCGGTGGACTTGATCGTGCAGCTGAAGCCGCTGCTGGGCCGCAGCCTGCAGCCGGATGCCTTCAAGTCGGTGCGCACGGTGCAGGACATCGTGGACGTGCTGTACGGCCTGATCCGCGACCAAGCCGCCTGAGCGCAGGCCGCGTGCCCGTGTCCCGGATAGGCGCGGCCATCTTCGTGGCGTTGTCGGTGGCTTACCCGCTGGTGGTCTATTGGGCGATGGGTCGCTTCGAGCCGCGCTGGCTGGCGGTCCTGCTGCTGGCCCTCGCGGTGCTGCGCGCCATCGCGACGCGCCAGGCGGTCTGGCTGGTGGCGGCCGCGGGCGCCGCACTGCTTGCGGCCCTGGCCACCGTGTTCAACCAGGCGTTGCCGCTCAAGCTCTATCCGACCCTGATCAATGCGGTGATGCTGGTCGTGTTCGCGAGCAGCCTGGCGTTTCCGCCGTCGGCGGTGGAGCGCATCGCGCGGCTGACCGAGCCCGACCTCCCGCCCGCCGGCGTGGCCTACACGCGCCGCGTCACCCAGGTGTGGTGCGGCTTCTTCGTGCTCAATGGCGCGCTCGCGCTGGTCACGGCGCTGTGGACGTCCGACCGGACGTGGGCGCTCTACAACGGATTGATCGCCTACGGACTGATCGGCCTGTTGTTCGGCGGCGAGTGGCTGGTGCGCCAGCGGGTGAAGGCAGGACATCGCCATGACTGAGTGGCGCTCGCTGGGCGAGGTCGCGCTGCACCCGTTGCCGGGACGGGCGTTCATCGCGGCGGGAAGCGAGTCGGCGGACCATGCGGTGTTCCAGCACGAGGCGCTGCGCTGGCAGGCGACGTTCCACCGTCTGCCGGGGTCGAGTTGGGCGCTGCATTTCGATGACGCCTCGCGCTTCGCCGCCGCCCTGTATGGCGCGTGGCATGCGGGCAAGACCGTGGTGTTGCCGGGCGACGCGCTGGCAGGCACCCAGGCCCGCCTGCGCGCGCACGTGGACGGTTTCGCGGGCGACTGGCTCGAGAGCGATGCCGCGTCGCCGGATGATCTGCCGGACGCCTCCTGCGCGGCGCGCCCGCTGGACGCGGACGCCACGCGTCTCGTCGTCTTCACTTCCGGAAGCACGGGCGAGCCGGTCGCCATCGAGAAGCGCCTGCGGCAGCTCGACGCCGAGGTGCATGCGCTGGAAGCCGCGCTCGGGCGCGGCCTGGACGGCGTGGCGGTGCATGGCACCGTGTCGCACCAGCATATCTACGGCCTGCTGTTCCGGGTGTTGTGGCCGCTGGCCGCGGGCCGCGCCATCGTGCCGCGTGCGTTCTTCCCCGAAGATCTGCTGGCCGCGATGGACGGCCAGGACGCGGTGCTGGTCGCCAGTCCGGCGCACCTCAAGCGCTTGCCGGCGCAGCTGTCATGGGCATCGCTGCATGGGCGGCTGCGCGCGGTGTTCTCGTCGGGTGGCGCGTTGCCCGCCGATGCTGCGCACGATGTGGCCCGGCTGCTGGGCGTGCCGCCCACCGAGATCCTGGGCAGCAGCGAGACCGGCGGCATCGCCTGGCGCCGCTGGGAGACGGAAGTTCCGGTCTGGACGCCGTTGCCCGGCGTCGACTGGCGGTTGCAGGAAGGCGTGCTCGAAGTGCATTCGCCGCACCTAGCCGGCGACGCGTGGTGGCGCAGCCAGGACCGCGCGGAAGCGGATGGTGCGGGCGGATTCCGTCTGCTGGGCCGGGCAGACCGTATCGTGAAAGTGGAAGAGCGTCGCGTCTCGCTGGATGCGCTGGAGCGCCGGATCCAGGCGCACCCGGCGGTTAGGGAGGCGCGCGTGCTGCTGCTCGGTGGCGCGCGCAGCGCGCTGGCGGCCGTCGTCGCGATGGCCGACGGCGTGCCGGTGCCGCAAGACGCGATGGCCCGGCGTGCGCTGTCGCAGTCGTTGTCGCGGCATCTGGCGGAGATGCAGGATGCGGTGACCCGGCCGCGGCGCTGGCGCTTCGCGACGGCGTTGCCGACCAACGCGCAAGGCAAGGTCACCGAGGCGGCACTGACCGCCCTGTTCCGCCCCGAGCGCCCTGCCACATGCTGGACGCTCCGCGAGTCGGCGCGCGCACGCGCCGACATGTCGCTGGACGCGTCGCTCGCCGTCTTCGACGGCCATTTCAACCAGGCCGCAGTCCTGCCGGGGGTCGCGCAACTCGACTGGGCGGTACAGCTTGCGCGTGAGGTCTTCGCGATTCCCCCGCGCTTCCTTCGCATGGAAGCGCTGAAGTTCCAGCGCGTGGCGCGTCCCGGCGACCTGATCCACCTCGACCTGGAATGGCAGGCGGATCGCGCCACGCTCGTGTTCCGCTACACCTCCGTGCAGGGTCCGCATGCCAGTGGTCGCATGGTGTTCGCCCATGAGGGGTGAATCCGTGGCGCCGCTGCTCGCCTTCCGCCCGCTGGTCGTGATCCCGGTGTTCGACCACGAGCACGCCATCGCCACGATGGTGGCGGGCGTGCTACACACCGGCAACGCCTGCCTTCTGGTGGATGACGGCTCGGGCCCGGCGTGCGCCCTCGAGCTCGACCGTCTGGCCGCGCTGCATGCGCCGCAGGTGCGCCTGCTCCGGCTGCCGGTGAACCAGGGCAAGGGAGGCGCCGTGCTGGCGGGGTTCCGCGACGCGAGCCGCCATGGGCACACCCATGTGCTGCAGATCGATGCCGATGGCCAGCACGACCCCGCCGACATTCCGCGCTTTCTCGCGCTGGCGCAGGCGCATCCGGGCGACGTGATCTGTGGCGTGCCGGTCTACGACGAGAGCGTGCCGAAGGGCCGGCTTTACGGCCGCTACCTCACCCACGTATGGGTGTGGATCAATACCGTGTCCTTCGCGATCCGCGATTCGATGTGCGGCTTCCGAGTCTATCCGCTGCCTCCGGTGCTGAAACTGATGGACGAGGAGACCATCGGGCGGCGCATGGACTTCGACGTAGAGGTGCTGGTGCGCCTGTTCTGGCGCGGCATCCGCGTGCACAACCTGCCGACGCGCGTGACCTATCCGCTCGATGGCGTGTCGCACTTCGACGTATGGCGCGACAACGTGCGCATCAGCCGCATGCATGCGCGGCTGTTCTTCGGCATGGTGCGGCGGTTGCCGCGCCTGCTGCGCGGCCGCAGGTCGGTGGCGTCGCCATGAGCCGGCGCAGCGAGCACTGGGCCGACATCGGCGAATCCACCTCCGTACGCGGGATCCTGCTGCTCTGCGCGGTGCATCGCTGGCTGGGGCGCTGGCCCTTCCGCTTGTGCGTCTATCCGGTGGTCCTCGTGCATTGGCTGCTCAATGGCACCGCGCGGCGTGCGTCGCTGCAGTACCTGCGGCGCCTGCATGCACATTCGGGCGTGCCGCCGTCGCGGCCGGGCGTGTGGCAGAGCCTGCACCACTTCGCGATGTTCGCCGAGACGATGCTCGACAAGATCCTCGCGCTGGGCCACCGCTACCCGATCGGACGCGTCCGCATGCAGCGGGAGGGCGTGCTGGCGCGGGTCAGGTCGGGGGAGGGCGGGCTGATCGTCACCGGGCACCTGGGATGCCTGGAGCTCTGCCAGGTGATGGCCGAGCAGGTTCCCGGCCTTCGCCTGACGGCGCTGGTGCACACGGCGCACGCCGAGCGCTTCAACCGCATGATGCGTCGCCTGGACGAGACCACGCGCGTTGAACTGCTCCAGGTCACGGACCTGGGGCCCGCCGATGCGGTGAGGTTGTCCGAGCGCGTGGCGCGGGGCGAGTTCGTCGCCATCGCCGGCGATCGTGTCCCGCTGCGCGGCGGGCGTACGGTGACGGCCTCCTTCCTGGGCCATGAAGCCCCGTTCCCGATCGGAGCCTACGTGCTGGGTGCCGCGCTGAAGTGCCCGGTGTTCACCATGGCGTGCACGCATGAAGGCGACGGCTACCGGGTGCGCATGGACGCGTTCGCCGAACGCATCGCGTTGCCGCGCGGCTCGCGCGATGCCGCCCTGGCCGGCTACGCTGCACAGTTCGCGCGGTGGCTGGAACAGCAGGTCCACCTGTCGCCCTACGACTGGTTCAACTTCTACCCCTTCTGGGATCAGGTACCGCATGAGCCCCGCAATGAATGACTCCGTGGCGCCGGTCTTCGGCGACGCTCCGCTGCGCATCGAGGACGTCGTCGCCCTGGCGCAGCGCCGCGTGCCGCCGGTGCTGTCCGCAGATCCCGCCTTCCGGGCGCGCATCGCGCGTGGCGCCGACTTCCTCAGTCGACTGCTGGAGGAGGAGGGCGTCATCTATGGCGTCACCACCGGGTATGGCGATTCCTGCACGGTGAACATTCCGCCGGCACTGGTCGCGGAACTGCCGCACCACCTGTACACCTACCATGGGTGCGGCCTCGGCCGCTTCCTGGACGAAACCGAGACACGTGCGGTGCTGGCGGCGCGGCTGGCGTCGCTGGTGCGGGGCATGTCAGGTGTCAGCGTGCCGCTGCTGGAAGGGTTGGCGAAGCTGCTGCGCCACGACGTGCTGCCCCTGATTCCCGCGGAAGGATCGGTCGGTGCGAGCGGCGACCTGACGCCGCTGTCGTACGTGGCCGCCGTGCTGTGCGGCGAGCGCGACGTCATGCACGGCGGGCGCCAGCGTCCGGCACGCGACGCGCTCGCCGAGATCGGCATGGCGCCGCTGACGCTGCGTCCCAAGGAGGGACTGGCGATCATGAACGGGACCGCCGTGATGACCGCGCTTGCCTGCCTGGCGTTCCATCGCGCCGAATACCTGTCGCGCCTGGCGACGCGGTTGACCGCGTTCAACGTGCTGGCCGCCGACGGCAACGCGCACCATTTCGACGCCGTGCTGTTCGCCGCGAAGCCGCATCCCGGCCAGTCGCGCGTGGCGCAGCGGTTGCGCGAAGACCTGCACAGCGACCGGCCGCCCCGCAATGAGCAGCGCCTGCAGGACCGTTACTCGTTGCGTTGCGCGCCGCACGTGATCGGCGTGCTGGAAGACGCATTGCCGTTCCTGCGCCAGCTGATCGAGACCGAACTCAACAGCGCCAACGACAATCCGCTGATCGACCCCGAGCGCGAGCAGATCCTGCACGGAGGCCACTTCTATGGCGGACACATCGCGTTCGCGATGGATTCGCTGAAGAACACCGTGGCCAATGTCGCCGACTTGCTGGACCGGCAGCTGGCCCTGATCGTGGATGCGCGCTACAACCACGGCCTGCCGGCGAACCTGTCCGGCGCGACGGGGCCGCGCGCGGCGATCAACCACGGCCTGAAGGCGTTGCAGATCAGCGTGTCGGCGTGGACCGCCGAGGCCTTGAAGCTGACGATGCCGGCCTCGGTCTTCTCGCGTTCCACCGAATGCCACAACCAGGACAAGGTCAGCATGGGCACGATCGCCGCGCGCGATTGTCTGCGCGTGATCGAGCTGACCGAGCAGGTGGTCGCCGGCATGCTGATCGCCGCACGCCAGGCACTGGCGCTGCGCGAGCGCGTCGGGCTGCAATCCACGCTGGGCGAAGGCCCGGCGACGATGTACGCCGACCTGCAGGCGCGCATCGCGCTGGTCGAGGAGGATCGCGCACTGGATGGCGAACTGCGCCAGCTGCTGGTCGACATCCGGGAGGAACGCTGGGATGTCTATGCCGCCTGACCTTCGCGCCGACCTGGCGATCGAGATCCCGCTCAGCCCGGCCTTCCACGATTGCGATGCCATGCAGGTGGTCTGGCACGGCCACTACTTCAAGTACCTTGAAATCGCCCGTTGCGCGTTGCTGCAGCGGTTCGACTACGACTACCCGCAGATGCATGCATCCGGCTACATGTGGCCGATCGTCGATACGCGCGTGAAGTACATCCGCCCGCTGCGGTACGCGCAGGCCCTGCTCGTGACGGCCCGCATCAGCGAGTGGGAGAACCGCTTGAGGATGGACTACGAGATTCGCGACGCCGGAAGTGGCGAGGTGCTGACGCGCGCGCACACGATCCAGGTGGCGGTCGACGCCGCTTCAGGCGAGATGCGGTATCAGTGCCCGCCTGTCCTGTGGGAACGGTTGGGAGTCGCTGCGCCATGAACAAGATCCGCAGTCTCGTTTCCGCTTTCGCGCTTGCCCTCATGGCGGGTGGAATCGTCAACCCGGCGTCCGCCGATCCGTTGGCGGAAGTGCGTTCCCAGGTGGCACAGGTGCCACTGTTGCGGGGCGAGTTCAGCCAGGAAAAGCAGGTGGCCGGCTTCAGGAATCCGCTGCGCTCGAATGGCCGTTTCCTGCTGGTGCGCGACAAGGGCGTGGTGTGGTCGACGACGGCGCCGTTCCCGTCCGAAACCGTCATCACGCAGGACCGCATCCTCAGCCGCCAGCGCGACGGCAGCCGCCGGTTGGAAGTCGATGGCCGGCAACAGCCCGGGCTTCGCAGTGTCAACGCGATGATGTTCGCGCTGATGAGCGGCGACATGAAGGCGCTGACGTCGACCTTCGAGGTGAAGGCGGAGCCTGTGGCGCGTGGCTGGAAGATGGCGCTGGTGCCACGTTCGCGGCAGGTGGCGCAGGCATTCACCTCGGTGCGCCTGTCGGGCGACCGCTATGTGCGTGAGGTGGAGTTGCGCGAGGCCAACGGCGACCTCACGCGCCTGCGCTTCAGCGGCATGAGCGAATCGCCCGCGACCCTGTCGCGCGACGAGGCGGCCCGGTTTGAGTGATCCTGTGCCCGCGGTGACGAGGGTGCGACCGTTGCGCGGCTGGCGCTGGCTTGCCGTGGCGTGGTTGGTGGTACTGGCCGCCGTGGCGTCGCACCAGTGGCAGTTCTGGCAGTCGCCACGCATCGACAGCGACGTGCTGGCGCTGCTGCCCCAGGAGGCCGGCGACCCGACGGTGTCCGATGCGACCCGACGCATCGCGGAGAACAGTGCGCGCGACGTGGTGGTCATGCTGGGCGGCACGGAGGTGGAGGACGCGCTGAAGGCACGGGCGGCGTTCGAGGCGTCGCTTGCACGCCCGGCGGCGCAGGCGATGCTGGCGTCGGCTGGGTCGCCGGAAGACTGGTTCGCCCAGGCGCGCGACGTGCTGGCACCGCATCGCGATCGCTTGCTGACTGCGTCCCAGCGGGACACGCTGGCGCAGGCGACGCCCGAAGCCTTGGCCGAGTCCGCACTGGCGTCGCTGTACGGTCCCATGGGGGCGCCGCGCCTGACCGAGTGGCGCAGCGATCCACTCGGACTGTGGCCGCAGTGGTGGCAGGCGCAGGCGGCCGCGTCGGGGATGGCAGTGGACGGTGACGGACTGCTGCAGGTCGAGAACCGCCACTGGGCGGTCCTGCAGTACACGTTGCGCACCTCGGCCTTCAGGCTGGACGGCGAACGCCATCTGCAGGATCTGCTCGACGCGGCGACCGGCGCCGCGATGGCGGCGGCGCCCGGCATCCGCGTGCTGAAGGCCGGGGTGCCCCTGCATGCCGAATCGGCCGCGGTGCAGGCCCGCCGCGAGGTCAATACCATCGGCTGGGGCTCGCTGGCGGCCGTGCTGCTGCTGGTGTGGCTGGCGTTCCGCTCGCTGCGTCCCCTGTTGCTGGTGGCGATGTCGCTGCTGGTCGGCTGCGCGGTCGCGATGACGGTCACTGTGCTGGTTTTCGGAAAGGTGCACCTGCTGACGCTGATCTTCGGCGCAAGCCTCGTTGGCGTGGCGGAGGACTACGGCATCCACTGGTTCGCATCGCGCCAGGACGTGGCCAGCGAGCGACGCTGGTCGCTGCTGCGCCATCTGCTGCCCGGCCTGTGGCTGGCATTGCTGACCAGCGCCCTGGCGTATCTGGCGCTGGGGCTGGCACCGTTTCCCGGCCTGCGGCAGATGGCGCTGTTCTCCGTGGTCGGCCTGGCGTCGGCCTTCCTGACGGTGATCTTCTTCTTCCCGTGGCTGGATGGTGGGCAGGTCCGCACGACCGGGTTCTCGCGCTGGCTGGGCGGCACGCTGGCGCGATGGCCGCGCCTGTCCGGTCGTCGTGGCGGTGTCGCGCTCGCCGTCGTCGTCCTCGCCATCGCGGTGCCCGGCCTGATGCGCGTACAGGGCAAGGACGACCTTCGCGGCCTGCAGTCGTCGCCACCGGCGCTGATCACGCAGCAGCGCGATGTCGGTCGCCTGCTGGGCATGCCCAGCCCGGCGCAGTTCTTCCTCGTGCAGGGGCGCGATGCCGAACAGGTGCTGCAACGCGAGGAACGCCTGGTGGCGCGCCTTCGCGAAGCGGAGGCGAACGGGAAGGTCGGTGGTCACCGCGCACTGAGCGATTGGCTGCCCTCGAAGCGCCAACAGGACGAAGATGCTGCGCTGACGTCGTGTATCGAGCGCGACGTACTGGCGCGCTTGTCCGCGGTCACCGGAGAGTCGGTGGCGCGCGGCGGATTCGCCCCGGCGGCGATGGACATCGAGGCCTTCCTCGCATCGCCGGCATCGCTGCCGGTGCGCCATCTCTGGCTCGGGCAGGTGGGCGAGGGTGTGGCGTCGGTGGTGATGGTCAACGACCTGTCGCGGCCGGACGCCCTCGCGACGTTCGCGGCGCAGGCGGTCGGTCTCGAGGGTGTGCGCTGGGTCGATCGCACGGCCGACATTTCACGCCTCCTCACGCACTACCGCCACATGATGTCCTGGCTGCTGCTGGCGGGCGTGGCGGTGGTGTTCGTGGTGCTGGCCGTACGCTATCGCGGACAGGCCTGGCGTGTGATCACGCCGACGGTGCTGGCGGGCGTGCTGACCGTGGCATTGCTGGGCTGGCTGGGCCAGCCGTTGCAGTTGTTCAACGTGCTGGCGCTGATGCTCTTGCTCGGCATGGGGATCGACTACGGCATCTTCCTGGTCGAGCACCGTGGCGATGCCAGCGCGTGGCTCGCGGTATGCGTGGGGGCGGCCAGTACCTGGCTGTCGTTCGGCCTGCTGGGGCTGTCGGCGACGCCTGCCTTGCGCGCGTTCGGCCTGACCCTGCTGTTCGGGATCGGCCTGGTCTGGCTGCTGTCGCCCCTGTTCCGGCCTGCGCCGGATGGTTCTCCCTTGCCTGGACACGATGTGGAATGAAAACGGAACGCACCGACATCCTGATCATCGGCGCAGGCCCCGCCGGCTCGGTGGCGGCCGCCCTGCTGCGGCAGCAAGGTCGCAAGGTCCTCATCATCGAGCGCGAACAGTTCCCGCGCTTTTCCATCGGCGAGAGCCTCCTCCCGCAGAGCATGGAATACATCCAGGCTGCCGGACTCCTGCAGGACGTGGTGGAGGCGGGCTTCCAGTACAAGAACGGCGCCGCTTTCGTGCGCGGGGAGCGCACCACCGAGTTCGATTTCCGCGACAAGTTCTCGGAGGGCTGGGGGACCACGTACCAGGTGCAGCGTGCCGACTTCGACCATGTCCTGGCGAAGGGCGCCGAGCGCATGGGGGCCGAGGTGCGCTACCGCCACGAGGTGCTGTCCGCCGAGCCCGGTCATGCTCCGCGCGTCACCGTGCGCTCGCCGGACGGCGAGGAGTACGTGATCGAAGCCGACTTCATGCTCGACGCCAGCGGCTTCGGCCGACTGCTGCCGCGCCTGCTGAAGCTCGAGTCGCCGTCGAACTTCCCGGTCCGCGGCGCCATCTTCACCCACGTGCGCGACCACATCCCCCCCGGCGAGGGCTTCGATCGCAACAAGATCCTGATCACCACGCATCCGGAACACGTCGACGTCTGGTACTGGACCATTCCGTTCTCCAACGGCTGCTGCTCGCTCGGCGTGGTGGCGGAAACCGCGTTCCTCGATCGCTACGCGGGCACCGACCTGGAGCGCCTGCAGGCGATCGTCGGCGAAGATCCCAACCTGACGCGGTTGCTGAAGAACGCCGAGTGGGCGGTGCTGCCGGTACGCCAGATCACCGGCTACTCCGCCAACGTCGCCTCGCTGTGGGGACCGGGTTATGCGCTGCTGGGCAATGCGGGCGAGTTCCTCGATCCGGTGTTTTCCTCGGGCGTGACCATCGCGTTCAAGTCGGCGCAACTCGCCAGCGAATGCCTGCGCCGCCACTATGCCGGCGAACCGGTGGATTGGGAGACCGAGTTCGCCATTCCGCTGCGTGGCGGCGTGCAGACCTTCCGCCGTTTCGTCGAGTCGTGGTACGCGGGCGGTTTCCAGAAGATCATCTTCCACCCGGATCCGCAGCCGGACATCCGACGCATGATCTGTTCGATCCTCGCCGGCTACGCCTGGGACAAGAAGAATCCGTACGTGGCCGACACGCAGCGCCGCCTGCAGGTGCTGGAGCAGCTGTGCACCGGTTGATCGCACTGCTGCTCGCCGGCGTGCTGCTGGTGGGATGCGCAACGCGTCCGCAAAAGCCCGCGGTGGAACTTCCCGCGTTGCGACTGGCGCCTGCGGCGCTGGGCCACGACCTGGCCGTGCAACAGCGCCTGGTGTTCCGTTTCGGCCCGCACGTGCGCGAACTGGATGCGCTGCTGGAAGTCGACGCCACCGATGTCCGGCTCGCGGTACAGGCCATGGGCCGGACCGGCGTGCGGCTGCAGTGGGATGGCAAAGCGCTCGTCGAGCAACGCGCGGCGTGGCTGCCCGCTGCCGTGCGCGGCGAGCGGGTGCTCGACGATGTGCAGTTCAGCCTGTGGCCGGCGGATGCGATCCGGGCCGTACTTCCCGCGGACTGGACGCTGGTCGAGCAAGGGGCGTTCCGTGAGTTGCGCAGGAACGGACAGGTCTGGTTGCAGCGCGAGCAGGTCGATGGCACCACGCTGCGCGTACGCAATGGCGTCGACGACTACGAACTGACGATCGAGTCCGTGGCCGGCGGAGCGCTCGATCCATGAGGGGCGATGCGATCTTCCTGAACGAGCTCGGCATCGTCTGTGCGCTCGGCGAGGGGACGGAGGCCGTGCGCGAGGCGCTGTTACGCGATGACGCGCCGGGTGGCGTGATGCTCGACGACACGTTCATGCCCGGGCGAAGCCTCGCACTGGGGACGGTCGAGGGCGGCCTGCCGTCGCTCGCGCATCATTCGCTCCCGTTGCACGGTCGCAACAATGCCTTGCTGCGTGCGGCCTACCTCCAGATCGGGGACGCCGTGCAGCAGGCCATCGACCGGCACGGCCCCGCGCGGGTCGCCATCGTGGTCGGCACCAGTACCTCCGGCATCGGCGAGGCCGAACGGGCGATGACGCACTGGCAGCATCACCGGCAATGGCCCGACGGCTTCCATTACGTGCAGCAGGAGATCGGCGCGCCGTCGCGCTTCCTCGCCGCCGAATCGGGCGCCCGCGGTCCCGCCTGGACGATCTCCACGGCGTGCTCTTCCAGCGCGAAGGCCATGGCATCGGCGGCCCGCCTGCTGCGCAGCGGACTGGTCGATGCGGTGATCACAGGGGGATCGGATTCGCTGTGCGAGTTCACCGTGCGCGGCTTCATGGCGCTGGAGTCCGTGTCGGCCGAGCGCTGCAACCCATTCTCGGCGAACCGCCACGGCATCAACATCGGCGAAGGGGCGGCACTGTTCCTGATGACGCGTGCGGAAGGCCCCGTCCGCCTCGCGGGGTGGGGCGAGACCGCCGACGCACACCACATCTCGGCGCCCGAGCCGCAGGGCATCGGTGCCGTCACCGCCATCGGCCAGGCGCTGGCGCGCGCGCAGCTGTCGCCGTCGCAGATCGATTACGTCAACCTGCACGGAACCGCCACGCCGCAGAACGACGCGATGGAAAGCCGGGCAGTGACGGTGGCGCTCGGCGGTGAGGTGCCGGCGAGTTCCACCAAGCCGTTGACGGGGCATACGCTCGGTGCCGCGGGCGCGATCGAAGCCGGCCTCTGCTGGCTGGCGATGACCGACAATCCCCGCCATCGGCTGCCACCGCACTGGTGGGATGGCGTCGTCGACGGCGACCTTCCGCCGCTGGCGTTCGTGGCACCCGGCGCCACCGCCAACGGGCCGCTGCGCCATGTGCTGAGCCAGTCGTTCGCGTTCGGTGGCAGCAACGCCGTACTGGTATTCGGAGCAGGATGATGCGCGAGCTGTACGACATCGCGCGCGTGGTGCCGCATCGCGGCACGATGCGCATGGTCGATCGATTGGTGGACTGGGACGAGGACACCGTGGTGGTCGAACTGCGGGTGCCCGACGAGGGGCCGTTCAGCCATGCGGAGGGCGTGCCCGCCTGGGTGGGCATCGAATACATGGCCCAGACCATCGCCGCCTGGGCCGGCTGCCACGCGCGGGCCTCGGGGCGTGAACCGTCGATCGGGTTCCTGCTGGGCACGCGCCGTTACGAGAGCCGGACCTCGTGGTTCCGCGCCGGCAGCGTGCTGCAGGTGGAGGCGACCCGCGAGTTGCTGGGCGACAATGGGCTGGGCATGTTCCGCTGCCGCATCCTGGGGGACGGCGAGGAACTGGCGACCGCCAACGTGTCGGTGTTCGAACCACCGGACGCGATGGCTTATCTGGAGAGTACGCAGGAATGAGTGCAGACAACACGATCCTGGTCACCGGGGGGAGCCGGGGGATCGGCAAGGCCATCGCGTTGCGGCTTGCGCAGGACGGTTTCGATATCGTCGTGCATTGCCGCAGCCGTGTGGAAGAAGCGGAGGGCGTCGCCGGCCAGGTCCGTGCGCTGGGACGTGCGTCGCGCGTCCTGGCCTTCGATGTGGCCGACCGCACCGCGGCCGCGCAGGCACTGGAGGCCGACGTCACCGCGCACGGGGCGTACCACGGCGTGGTCTGCAACGCCGGCATCGCCCGCGACACCGCGTTCCCGGCGATGAGCGCCGATGACTGGGACGCGGTGCTGCGGACGAACCTCGACGGGTTCTACAACGTGCTCAACCCGCTGGTCATGCCGATGGTGCGGCGGCGCAAGCCGGGCCGCATCGTCACGCTGTCGTCGGTGTCCGGCCTGGTGGGCAACCGGGGACAGGTGAACTACAGCGCGGCGAAGGCCGGCATCATCGGCGCCACCAAGGCGCTGGCGCTGGAACTGGCCAGTCGCGCGATCACCGTGAACTGTGTCGCCCCGGGCCTGATCGACACGGAGATGGTCAGTGGCGAGGTGGTCGACGAGGCGCTGAAGCTGATCCCGATGAAGCGTGTCGGCACGCCCGGGGAAGTGGCGGCCGTCGTGGCGTTCCTGATGTCGCCAGAGGCGTCATACGTCACCCGGCAGGTGATTTCGGTCAACGGAGGACTGGTCGGATGAGTCGGAATGATCGACGCGTGGTGGTCACCGGCGCAGGCACCATCAGTCCCCTGGGACACGACTGGCCCAGTGTGCACATTCGCCTGCGCGAATGCCGCAACGCCGTGCGCCACATGGATGATTGGGCGAAGTACGAGGGCCTGAACACCCGGTTGGCCGCGCCAGCCGAACCCTTCGACCTGCCCGCGCATTACAACCGCAAGACCACGCGCAGCATGGGGCGGGTCGCGCTGATGTCCGTGCGCGCCACCGAACTCGCCCTCGAGCAGGCAGGACTGCTGGGTGATCCCGTGCTGAAGAGCGGCCGGATGGGCGTGTCGTATGGCTCGTCCGCCGGCAGCCACGAGGCCGTTGGCGACTTCGGCCGCATGCTCAACGAGTACACCACCGAAGGCATCAACGCGACCACGTACCTGAAGATGATGAGCCATACCGCGCCGGTGAACATCGGCGTGTTCTTCGGTCTCACCGGGCGCGTGTACACCACGTCCAGCGCATGTACATCCGGCAGTCAGGGCGTCGGGTGCGCTTACGAGGCGGTCCGCAGTGGCAAGCAGGTCGCGATGATCGCCGGCGGTGCCGAGCAGCTGGATGCGACCGCCGCGGCGGTGTTCGACACGCTGTTCGCCACCAGCGTGCGCAACCACCAGCCCGAGCTGACGCCGCGTCCCTTCGATGCCAACCGCGATGGCCTGGTTCTGGGCGAGGGCGCGTGCACCCTCGTGCTGGAGGACCTGACGCATGCGCAGGCACGTGGCGCCGAGATCCTGGCGGAGATCGTCGGCTACGGCACCAACAGCGATGGCCAGCACGTCACCCAGCCCAGTGCGGACACGATGGCGCAGGCGATGCGCCTGGCGCTGGAAGACGCAGGCCTTTCGCCCGAGGCGATCGGCTACGTCAATGCGCACGGCACCGCCACCGACCACGGCGACATCGCGGAAACCGCGGCCACGGCAGCCGTGTTCGGCAACCGCATGCCCATCAGTTCTCTGAAGAGCTACGTCGGCCACACGCTGGGCGCCTGCGGCGCATACGAATCGTGGATCACGCTGCAGATGATGCGGGAGGGCTGGTTCGCCCCCACGCTCAACCTGGAGGAACGCGACCCGCGCTGCGCCGATCTGGACTACATCACCGGAGAGGGCCGCGAACTGCAGACCGACTACGTGATGAACAACAACTTCGCTTTCGGTGGCATCAACACCTCGCTGATCTTCAAGCGCTGGCAGGGTTGATGCTCCCGCACATCCTTATCGCCACTGTAATCCTGGAAGGAGGAGCACCATGAAACGATGCCTGACCGCAGGCCTGCTTACCCTGGCTGTACTGGCCCCGCACGCGAGTGCGGCGGATACCCGCCTCGAACTGCCCTTGCAGGAATTGGTGAACTCGCCCGAAGCCAAGGCTGCGGGCATCGATGGCAGCGTGCGCTTCTATCTCGCCGGCCAGAAGACGCCGGCAGTGATCTCCCGTTTCGGTGAGGACGTGACCAACAGGAAGACCAATGGCGTGGGCAAGTCCGATGCCGAATCCTGCCGCTGGGTGGCGCTGTCGGCACTGAAGGCCCTGCAGGAGGGCGCGAAGGATCGCGGTGCGAACGCGGTCATCGATATCGTCAGCTACTTCAAGAAAAACGAGTTCCGCAGCGACACGAGCTATGAGTGCCATGCGGGCGGCATCATGAGCGGCGTCGCCTTCAAGGCGACCTACGCCAAGGTCAAGTAAGCGACCTCGAGCTCCACTGCGGCCGCCCCACGGCGGCTGCAGGTCTTTCAGGCATCTACGGGCCGTGGCGCGTGTAGGTCGACGTCGTGCCGTCATGTCCGAGCGCCAGCACCGTGTACGCCTCGGCGTCGATGCCTTCGACTTCCATTCCCGGCGACCCTATCGGCATGCCGGGCAGGGCAATACCGTGGATGCGCGGCCGCTCCTTGAGCAGCCGACGGATATCGGATGCAGGCACATGGCCTTCCACCACATAGCCGCCGATCTCGGCCGTGTGGCAGGACGCGTGTTCCGGGGCGATGTCAAGGCGCTTCTTTACCGCGCCCATGTCGTCCTCGATGCGATCGTCCACGTCGAATCCGTGTCCGCGCAGGTGTTCCACCCACAGATGGCAACAGCCGCAGTACGCGTCGCGATGGACGATGATCTTCGGCGCAGTCGCTTCTGCGGCCTTTAGGGGCGGCGCGGCATGCGCGCTCTCGATCGGCGTCGTCACCGTCTGCGAACAGGCGGTGACGAGGACGGCGAGCAGGCACGAGGCGATGGCGTGGGGCAGGGGAGTGCGTTGTGTCATAGTGTGCTCCATCAGAACCAGACCCGGATGCCCGCCACGACGCGCGTGTCACGGGTGGATTCGCCGGCCGAACGCTTGAGATCGGCGGTGTCGCCGAGCGCGCGTTCATGCACCACACCGACGTACGGCGCGAAACGGCGGGTGACTTCGTAGCGCAGGCGCAGGCCCGTTTCGATGCCGGTGAAGCCGCTGGCGATACCGTATTCGATGTCGTCGCGCGCGGCGACGTCCACCTCGACCAGGGGCTGCAGAATCAGCCTGTTGGTGATGCGCAGCGTGTACTCGGCTTCGACGTTCGCCGCGACCTGACCGCCTTCGCCGACATACGCCGTCGCCGACACCTCGAACCGGTAGGGCGCCATGCTCTGCACCCCGACGGCCGCCCACGTACGCGCATCGCCGGGTTTGAAGTCCTGCTTCACGCCGGCCACCACGTCCCACCAGGGCGACACACTGCGTCCGTACAGCACTTCCAGGTCGGCACTTTCGGTATGGCCGCCGACACGTTCGCCTTCGCTGCGCAGCCACAGGCGATCGGTATCGGTGCCGAACCAGGCGCTGCCTTCCCAGGCCTGGCCGGTGCCTTCGTCGGCATCCCATGCTTCCAGCCGGTTGAAGGTCACCTTGCTGTTGAAGGCCGGCGCATGCTCCATCGCGTGGTGGTCGATGTCGGGGAATGCAGCCTTCAGGTCCTCGGCGGTGACAGGTGGCACAGGCTCGTGCGGTGTCGACATCGCGGCGTGGTCATGCGCGCTGTGTCGCGCATGCTCATCCTGCTCCACCGCCGGCTCGCTGGCCGGAGGCGCGTGCTGCGCATGGTCGTGGTGCTGCGCGAACGCCGGCACGCCGGTGCCCGCCAACAGGGCAGCGACGCAGGCGAGACGGAGTGGGGCGGGGAAGGAGGTCTTCATGCTTCGATCCTCACTTCCCGCATCATGCCGGCTTCCATGTGGTACAGCAGGTGGCAGTGGAACGCCCACCGACCGAGCGCATCGGCGCGGACGCGGTAACTGCGTCGCGTGCCCGGTGGCATGTCGATGGTGTGCTTGCGCAGCTGGAAGCCGCCCTCTGCATCCTCCAGATCGCTCCAGACGCCGTGCAGGTGGATAGGGTGCTGCATCATCGTGTCGTTGACCAGCACGATGCGCATGCGCTCACCGTACTTCAGCCGCAGCGGGTCGGCGCTGGCGAACGGAATGCCGTCGAACGACCAGGCGAATTTCTCCATGTGTCCGGTCAGGTGGAGTTCGACGGTGCGGCCCGGCTCGCGCCCATCGGGATCGTCGAACAGGCTGCGCATCGCGCCATAGGTCAGTACCTGGCGGCCGTTGTCGCGCAGGCCGATGCCGGGATCGTCGAGCTTCGGTTCGCTGGCGGACGACTGCATGTCGACCAGCGGGTTGCCGGATTCGCTGGGCGGATGGTTTGGCGCATTTGCCGCCGCGCCGTGTGCGCCATGATCCATCGCGCCCATGTTCGCGCCGCAGCCGCCTTCGCCCATCATCGCGCCGCAGCCGCCTTCCATGCCCTTGCTGGCGCCGTGTCCGCCCATGTCGTGGCCCATGTCGGCCATGGTCAGCAGTGGACGCGGATCCCGCGAGGGGATGGTCGCTTCCAGTCCGTCAAGGACGGCCAGCGTGGCGCGTGCGTAGCCGGTGCGTCCCATGTCCTGGGCGAAGATCGTGAAGGCATCCTGCCCCCTGGGCTCGACCAGGACATCGAAGGTCTCCGCCACCGCGATGCGGAACTCATCCACGCTGACCGGATGGATGTACTGGCCGTCGGCGGCGACCACGGTCATCTTCAGTCCCGGGATACGGACGTCGAAGTAGGTCATCGCACTGCCGTTGACGAAGCGCAGCAGCACCTTCTCGCCCGGCTTGAACAGGCCGGTCCAGTTGCCCGCAGGCGCTGCGCCGTTGACCAGATAGGTATAGGTGTACGCGTTGATGTCGGAGATGTCGGTGGGCGTCATCCGCATCCGGCCCCACATCCCGCGATCCTCGATCGTTTGTTTGAGGCCATCGCGCTTCGCGTCGCGCACGAAGTCCACCAGCGTGCGCTGGTAGTAGTTGTCGTGTTCCGGCATCTTCTTCATGCGGCGGTACAGCGCGGCCGGCTCCAGGTCGGTCCAGTCCGACAGCAACACCACGTGTTCGCGGTCGTGGTGGTACGGCGGCGGCTCGCGAGGATCGATGATGAGCGCACCGTACAGGCCGGCCTGTTCCTGGAACAGCGAGTGGCTGTGGTACCAGTACGTACCGGATTGCTTCACCTGGAAGCGGTACTGGAAGGACTCGCCCGGCCCGATGCCGTTGAAGCTCAGGCCCGGCACGCCATCCATGTTCGACGGCAGCAGGATGCCGTGCCAGTGGATGGAGGTCATGTCGCGCAGGCGATTGCTGACGCGCACGGTCACGGTATCGCCTTCGCGCCAACGCAGTGTCGGGGCGGGCAGGCTGTCGTTGACGGTGATCGCGGGGCGTGTGCGGCCGGTGATGTCGACCGGCATCGCGCCGATGCTCAGGGCGAAGTCGGTGCCGGTGATGAGGGGGGCGCCACCACGGCGTGCGGGTGTGCCGGCGGAGGCGGGCAGGCGGACCAAGCCAAGCCCGAGCGCTGCACTGCCGCTCGCAAGGCCGGTGACGAACTGGCGACGCGTGGGTCGGAACGCGCCGAGGCGTCCGGAGTCATCGTGTTTCATGCATAACATCCTGTACATCGTCGGTACGCCCGCCCGCTGCCGCGGTGGCGTCCTTCGTGATCATGGGGCCGGAGGGCACGTGCCCTCCGGCATGCGACCGGCCGCGGAAGGCGGCCTCAGGCCGCCAGGATGGGAGGTCGGTGGCGGTGCGGCAGACGCACCGAAGCATGGGCATCGGCGCGATAGGCCGGTGCCAGCATCGGGGGATGCAAGTGCGCATCCAGCGGTATCCGCCACGTCAAGGCCGGCGCATGGTGCGTGCAGAAACCATCGCAGCTGCCCGCTTTGCAACAGTCGGGGAGGCCGGTGGCATCGTCGTGGTGGTCTGAAGCCCCCGCGCTTTCGTGATCCATCGGTGCCGCCATGTCTATGCCCTCGTGGCATGGAGGCACGTCGTCGTGCGCCTGTTCCGTCGCCGCGTCGCCGATGGCCATCCGCGTGGCGGCGTGCGCATACGCAGCGCCGTTGAGCAGCAGCACGTAGCACAGCAGGACGCGGAGCAGGGCGGCGAAGCGGGGCATGCCGGCATGATACGCCATGGCACGTGCGCGTACCTTTCCGCAGGGTGAGTCGGGGCATCGCCCGCTGCCACGATCGGGCGGGGACACGTTATCCTTGGGCCGTATTTCAGGCATCGGGCAGCGTGGCATTCGCATGGCAGGCACGGGAACGGGGAACGAGGCGCCGGGAGGCGTTCCCGCAGCACAGGCGTCGGATGCGCGCATCATCGTCGCCGACGTGGGGGGCACGTATGCCCGTCTCGGATGGATCGAAGCCGACGGCAGCCACGAAATCCACGATTACCGTCGTTACGCCTGTGCCGAGCACGCCGATCTCGCCTCCATCCTTCACGACTATGCCGCCGGTACGCCTTGCCACGGGGCAGTCGTCGCGATCGCCGGCGTGCTGGAAGGCGATCGCCTGATCAACTCCAATTTGCCCTGGGCGGTGTCGGTCGAACAGACGCGTGTCGGTGCCGGGCTGGCCTGGGTGCAGCTGATCAACGATTTCGAAGCGGTGGCCAATGCGGTGCCGACGCTGTCGCCGGACACGCTGTCGCCGCTCACGCCGCTGAACTCATCCGCCACGTCGTCGCCGGCGCTGGTGATCGGACCGGGGACCGGGCTGGGCGCCGCCGTCTGGATCGAAGGCCAGCCGCCACGCGTGCTGCCGACCGAAGTCGGACAGGCATCGCTCGCTGCCGGCAATGCGCTGGAACTGGACATCGTGCGCCGACTGCTGAAGGACCGTCCCTACCTGCACAACGAGCACGTGCTGTCGGGCCCGGGCCTCATGAATCTCTATCGGTGCCTCTGCGAACTCCGCGATGCGACGCCCATGCACACGGATGCGAGCGCGCTGGTGGCCGCGGCCGACACGGATGCACTGGCGCGGGAAACGCTCGAGACGTTCTGCGGATGGCTGGGCAGCGTGGTGGGCGACCTGGCGATCATCTTCGGTGCCCGCGTCGTCTACCTGGCCGGTGGTGTGACCGCGCATATTCCGCAGTTCCTGCACGACGGACGGTTCCTGCAGCGCTATCTCAACAAGGGCGTGATGACCGAGCAGCTCGAACGGGTACCCGTATGGCGCGTCGAGCATGGACAGTTGGGACTGTTGGGCGCGGTCGCGTGGTATCGCCAGAATCTCAGCGGATGAACGCGGTCGGGTGAGGTCCTCGACGGGTCTCATCCTCGCCAGGTCACCGCGCATGGCTCTTTCTTGAGCGCCCATCGGCGTTCGGTCCGTCTGCAACGGACGAGCGCTTCACCAGCTGGTGCGGCAGCACGCGATTGACGATGACGCGGGTGGCGGGATCGCGCCGGATGTCGCGCAGCAGGATGTCGATGGCGGCATCGGCCATGGCCGCCACCGGTTGATGGACGGTGGTCAGTTCCGGCCACACCATCGTCGCCGCGGACGTGTCGTCGAAGCCGATCACGGAAAGGTCCCGTGGCACGTCCAGGCCGCGACGGTGGGCGACCGAGACCACCGCTGATGCCATGTCGTCGTTGCTGGCGAAAATGGCGCTGGGCGGGCGGCGCAACGCAAGTAGCGTCTCGGCTGCCTCCAGGCCGGAACGGTAGGTGAAGTAGCCCGGCTGGACCAGCTTGTCGTCGTAGGCGATGCCGGCGTCCGCCAGTGCATCCCGGTAGCCCTGCCAGCGATGCGCGCTTGCGGTCTGGTTGGGATCGCCCTTGATGTAGCCGATCCGCGTATGCCCGCGCGCGATGAGGTGGGAGACCACGTCCCGGCTGGCGCAATGGTCGTCGATCCGCACGCAGGAAACCGTATCGCCCAGATGCCCCGAGGCGATCGAGACCACCGGCACGCCCGCCTGCGAGAACTCCGACACGATGGCGGTCGATTCGCACAGCGGGGGAGGCAGGATCACCCCCGCCACGCTGCCCGAGAGTTGCCGGGCGGCCGCGCGGGATTGCGCGGCATCCAGTCCATCCCACGTGGCGATCACCAGCTGGGCCGCCGCCCGCGCAGAACCGCGCAACGCGCCGACCAGCAATTCGCGCAGATAGCTCGAGCTGGGGTTGGAGTAGATCAGCGCGATGCAGGTGCTTTGCGCCGCGGCAAGCGAGCTGGCCGCAAGGTTGGGGCGATAGCCCAGCTCGCGCACGCTGCGCATGACGCGATCACGGTTGGTGTCGCGCACGCCCGCATGGCCGTTCACGACACGCGACACCGTCATCGGCGACACGCCGGCATGCGCTGCCACCTCGTCGATGGTGACCGCACCGCCCTTCCTGCGCACCGCTTTGCTGGTCTTCTTCACGCAGTTACTTCCGTTGGCCTGATTGAGAGTACGTGGGTGAAATCGTCATTACTTGGGGCAGTGGCGGCTTCAAGCCGTTTTCCGCGGGTCTTGAACCGATCCTGGCGCTGGATGCCGCGCTCGCGATCGCTTTGCTGCGCTGCATGGTGACAAGAGCGAACACGTATGATTAGTCTGCGCTCCAACGCAATGGTAGCGCTACCACTAGATCACGGCCAGTTGTGGTCACGTAAGGCTCCACCATCGCGCGATCGTCGTCTTACCTCGCTTGAAGCCGGATCGCGGAACAGGACCTTCGGGGGTCCGCCGTCGTGCTCCGGGCTGGAAGACGGGCACTGCGCCCGTGGCCGCCCCCGGGAGGGGCGTTACCTCACATACGAACGTAGCGAAAGGGGAGATCCATGAACGTGTGCAGTTTCCGTAACACTCCAGACGTGAGGGCACGTCAATGAGCCGCAAGTTGGCGAGATTCAAATCGAGGGCCATGTTCACCTTCGTCGGCGGCGTGCTGGTCATCAACCCTGCTTTCGGCCAGGACGCGCAGACGCCCGCACCGGCACCGACCGCGCAGGAACAGACGCAATCCCAGGCGACGGATCTGGACACGGTCGTGGTGACGGGCATCCGCAGCAGCCTCAGCCAGGCGATGGACATCAAGCGCGATGCAGCGGGCGTCGTCGATGCGATCAGTGCCGAAGACATCGGCAAGTTCCCGGATACCAACCTCGCCGAGTCGTTGCAGCGCATCACCGGCATCTCGATCGAACGGCGCGATGGCGAGGGCGCGCAGGTCACCGCGCGCGGCTTCGGCCCGCAGTTCAACATGGTGACGCTCAACGGTCGCCAGATGCCGGGCGCGGACGCGTTCGGTGCGTCCGGACAGGTCGCGATCGGCGGCGTGGACGGGGGTACCCGTGCCTTCAACTTCGCGCAGCTCGCTGCCGAGGCAATCAACGGCATCGAGGTCTACAAGACGGGGCAGGCGCAGGTGCCGAGTGGCGGTATCGGCGCCACCATCAACATCCTGACGGCGCGTCCGTTCAACTACGACGGCGTGGTGGCCAATGCGGGCGCGAAGATCGTGTCCGACCAGAGCCAGCCCTTCGAGAGCGACATCACCCCGGAGTTGTCGGGCATCTTCAGCTACACCAATCCCGACAAGACGTTCGGCGTGAGCCTCAGCGCCAGCCAGCAGAAGCGCAAGGGCGGCTCGGTGCAGGCGACCGAGAACTACTGGAACGTGCAGCCCTGGACCGGCACCATGCCGGGCAATCCGAACGTGGTCAATGCGCCCGCGGTCGGCGATCTGTATGCACGCCCGAACGACCTCCGTTACGCGTTCTCGGAGTTCGAACGCGAGCGCGTCAATGGCCAGGCCGTGGTGCAGTTCGCGCCGACCGACAGCCTGACCCTCACGCTGGACTACACCTATTCGACCAACGAGATCACCGAGAACCGCGGTGAGCAGGCGATGTGGCTGCAGAACAGCAACTACACCGACATCGAGTTCGACACCAGCGGGGCCGTCGCTGTGCCGGTGTACATCCGCGAGATCGCGGGCACCAAGGATTTCGGCCTGGAACAGCAGCGCAGCATGCAGAAGTACAAGCTCGGTTCGCTGGGCTTCAATGCGGCGTGGGACGTCAACGACAGCTTCCGCCTCACCTTCGACGCGCACAACTCGAAGAACGAGAGCCGGCCGAACGATCCGCTCACCGGTGGCGGTTCGATCTTCATGAGCATCGCGGGTACCAACAACTGCACCACCGGTCCGCATTGCGGCGGCACCTGGGTACAGGAGCTGGAGTTCAACAATGGCCTGCCGGTCGGCACGCAGACCTGGTATCCGACCAATGGCGATGCCGTCGCCGGCACGAACGGCGTGGTCAATCCCGGTTTCGTGGAAGGCGAAATCGGTTCCCAGGTGCTGCGCGTCAATGCGCAGACGCAGGTCAGCGAGATCAAGCAGGCCCGCATCGACGGCGAATGGAGTTTCGACCAGGGTCGCTTCCAGTTCGGCGTGGACACCAACAAGTCCACGACCCATCGCATCCAGGCGGCGGAAGCGTATTCCACGCTGGGCGACTGGGGCGTCGCCAACGTCGATTCGGACACCGCAGCCGGCCTGGTGGATCTGCTGCGCCCGACCAACATCGTCGGGCTCTTCGACGACTACAGCGCGGTCAGCTGGCCGGCATGGCGCGGCAATGCGGCCGAGCTCGCCCAGTGGGCCGCGGGCCAGTATGGCGTGGGACTCGGGGTCAGTCCGCAGCGTGCAGCCGACAACCGGGTAGAGGAAAAGACCAACTCGGCGTACTTCCAGGTGGAACTGGATGGCGAGCTGGGTGGCATGCGCACCAACACCCGGCTAGGCGTCAGGTACGAGACGACGGATGTCGTGTCGACCTCCGTCATCGCGATTCCCGAAGCCATCGAGTGGCAGGCCAACAACGACTTCCGCATCGTGCTGTCGGACGAACAGCAACCCTTCAGCGAGAAGGCGAGCTACAGCTACATCCTGCCCAACCTCGACTTCAGCATCGATTTCACAGACGAGCTGAAGGGACGCGCATCGTTCGGCAAGACCATCGCCCGTGCCCCCTACGGCAATCTCTACGCGGGTCCCGGTGCACAGCAACCCTTCGGCTCGGTCCTGCTCGACCCGTCCGTCCGCGCAAGCGGCAACGCACAGAACCCGAGCCTGAAGCCGCTGGAATCGGACAACCTCGACCTGGCGCTGGAGTGGTACTTCGCCGACGCGAGCTATGTGTCGTTGACCTACTGGAACAAGTCGGTCGACAACTTCATCGGCAACACGGTCGGACAGGAATCCCTCTACGGTCTGCGGGATCCCACGTCCGGTCCGGATGCGCAGACGGCATTGGCGTTCCTGACCAGCGCGGCGTGCGTCGCCCAGGTCGGTGCGGCCAACGCGGCAGCGTGTTCGGCCAACGACACGTCGCTGTTCACGGCCCTGGCGCTGTTGCGCAACGATCCGGCCGGCCTGGCGGCGTTCAACGGCACCGGCGCGCAAACGCTGGCGACCGAAGCGGCTTACAACATCTACGGCGAAGCCGACGATCCGCTGTACCAGTTCAACGTCAACCGCCCGATCAACCAGAACCAGTCCAAGCTGCACGGCTGGGAGCTGGGTGGCCAGTACTTCTTCGGGGATACCGGGTTCGGCGTTCTGGCCAACTACACCGTCGTGCGCGGCGACGTGGGTTATGACGACGGCGGCGATCCGGCCGTCGACCAGTTCGCGCTCACGGGCCTGAGCGATACGGCCAACGCCATGCTCATGTACGAGAAGTTCGGCTGGTCGGTGCGCCTGGCGTGGAACTGGCGCGACGAGTACCTGATCCTCGCCAACCAGGGTGCCAGCCGCAATCCGTACTACGTAGAGGAGTACGAGCAGTGGGACCTGAGCGTGAACTACACGCTCGACGACCACTGGTCGTTCGGTCTGGAGGCGATCAACCTGACGGGCGAGGATGTCCGCTGGCGCGCGCGCACCGACCAGATGATCGTGAAGCTGGCCGACCAGAGCCCGCGCTACATGGTCGGCGTGCGTTACAAGTTCTGACTTAGGCGGCAGACGCCCTCTCCGGATGTCGCCGAGGGACCGCTGCGCGAGCAGCGGTCCTTTTTTCCGGGTGTCGTCCCAGGTTGTCGCCACGCGTTCCCTGCACCGGCGTACCATGCCGAGTCGAGCTTTCCGCTTTCCCTGGACAAGAAGATGGCCCGCTACGAGCTCCTCAACAACATCGCGCACCGCGACCTGCGGGTGGCGACAGGCTTCGGCACCGAGTTCGGCGACGACGTGGCCATGGTGCCGGCGTTCCCGAGCGAGTTTGCAGAACTGCAGCGCGAGTATCCGATCTTCCTGCGAAAGGATGCCGCCAGCGGCGAATGGCAATCCGTCGTGCTGCTGGGCTTCGAGCAGCGCGAGAATCTCTTCCTGCGCGATGGTCGCTGGAATGCCGCGTATCTGCCCGGCGCCGTGGCGAAAGGCCCCTTCCTCATCGGATTCCAGGAGCAGCGCATCGACGGCGAGCTCACGCAGGAGGCGGTGATGCACGTGGACCTCGAGCATCCGCGGGTCAACGCCGCGCACGGTGAGCCGGTGTTCCTGCCGCAGGGCGGCAACACCCCGTATCTCGACCACGTCGCAAGCGTCCTGCGCGGCATCCGCGATGGCAGCACCTATGCCGCGGCCATGTTCGCCGCGCTCGATGCGAAAGGCCTGATCCAGCCCTTCAGCCTGGACGTACAGGTGGACGAGCGGCACCGGATCGCGGTCAACGGTCTGCACGGGATCGACCGCGATCGCCTGGCCGCGCTGGATGGCGCCGACCTGCTCGCCCTCAACCGCGCCGGCTACCTGGAAGGCACGTACCTCATGCTCGCGTCGCTGCACAACATGCGCCGACTTCTCGCCGAGAAGCAACGCCGCCTGCGCGCGCAGGACGCGGCCACCTCCACCAGCACGAACTGACGCGCGTGATGCAAGGCGCCGCTATACGCACCCTGGAGAATCCGGATCCCGGCGCGTTGCCCCTGGCATCGCTGCTGGAAGAAGGCGAGCCGGTCGTGCTGAAGGGCGTCGCGCAGGCGTGGGGTCTCGTGCACGCCGGCCGGTCATCGCTGCATGAGGCCATGGCATACCTGCGCCGCTTCGACGCGGGGGCACCGATCCAGTACTCGTTCGGGGCTCCGGAGATCGGGGGGCGGCCGTTCTACAACGACGAATTCACCCGCTTGAACTTCGAGGTGCGGAAGGGTGCGCTGGCAGACGTGCTGGACGGTATTGCGGATCATCTGCACGACGCCACGCCGCCCACCTATTACGTGGCCTCGCTGCTTGTGGACCGTGCGCTGCCGGGTTTCACCCAGGCGAACGACCTCTCGCTGTCGGCCTACGGCATCGAGGCCCCTGCCAGTATCTGGATAGGCAACCGCGTGGTGGCGTCGTGCCATTTCGACGCGCCCGACAACGTCGCGTGCTGTCTGGTCGGCAGGCGCGCGTTCACGCTGTTCCCGCCCGAACAGATCGAGAACCTCTATCCCGGCCCCTTCGATCCCACGCCCGGCGGGCAGGTCGTCAGCGTGGTCGATTTCGATGCGCCGGATTTCGAACGGCACCCGCGTTTCCGAACGGCATTGGCGGCGGCGAGGACGGCGCTGCTCGGGCCGGGCGATGCGATCTTCATTCCCAGCATGTGGTGGCACCACGTGCGCAGCCTCGAACCGTTCAACGTGCTGCTGAACTACTGGTGGCGCCGTTCGCCGGCATTCCTCTCGTCGCCGCTGCCCGCGCTCCAGCATGCACTGTGGACGATCCGCGACCTGCCGGCGCGCGAGAAGGAAGCATGGGCGAGGTTGTTCGAGTACTACGTGTTCGGTGCGGGAGAGCGCGCGGGGGAACATCTTCCGGCGCAAGCCCGGGATCTGCTGGGACCGATCGATGAAACACAGGCCAGGCGCATCCGCGCCATGCTGCTGGGCCGACTCAACCGCTGACGGGAGCAACTGCATTGGATTCTCCAACGACACCCGAGGGACGTATCCGCAACGTGGTCATCGCCGGGGGTGGCACGGCAGGCTGGCTGGCCGGCTGCGCGCTGGCGCACCAGTTCCGGGACCGGCTCAAGATCACCCTGGTGGAATCGGAGCAGATCGGCACCGTGGGCGTGGGCGAATCGACGGTGCCGCCCATCAGGACCTTCCACCGCTTCCTGCAGATCGACGAGCAGGAATTCCTGCGCGCGGTCGCGGGCACCTTCAAGCTGTCGATCTCGTTCGAGAACTGGCGCCGCCCGGGCGAGCGCTACATCCATCCGTTCGGCATCACGGGGCAGGGCACCTGGGCAGCGGCATTCCATCATTTCTGGCTCGACAGCCTGCGGCGTGGCATGCCCTCCGAGCTCGGCGACTTCTGCCTGGAAACCCTCGCTTCGCGGGGCGACCAGTTCTCGCTGCAGACGCAGCCCCAGGTCAACTACGCGTATCACTTCGATGCCGGGCTTTACGCGAAATTCCTCCGGCGCATCGCCGAAGGCCATGGCCTGCGCCGGGTGGAAGGCAAGATCCGTGAGGTCCGGCAGCACGCTGCCGATGGCGGCGTGGCGGCGCTCGTCCTGGAGGACGGCCAGGTCATCGAAGGTGACCTGTTCATCGATTGCACCGGGTTCCGGGGCTTGCTGATCGAACAGACACTGCATACCGGCTACGAAGACTGGAACGATTGGCTGCCGAGTGACCGCGCGGTGGCCGTGCAGACGGAGTCGGTGGGGCCACCCGTACCTTACACGCGGGCCATAGCGCACGAGGCCGGCTGGCGTTGGCATATCCCCCTGCAACACCGCGTGGGTTGCGGGCTGGTGTTTTCCAGCCGCCACATGTCCGACGACGAAGCGCGTGCCAAGCTGCTGCGCGATGTGGGCGCGCCCGCGATCCGCGAACCCTGGCTGGTGCCGTTCCGCACGGGTCGGCGCCTGAAGGCCTGGAACCGGAACGTGGTGGCGCTGGGGCTGGCCAGCGGCTTCATCGAGCCGCTCGAGTCGACCAGCATCCATCTGGCGATCAGCGCGGTGGTGCGGCTGGTCCAGTTGTTTCCTTTCGACGGGATCTCGTCGTCGCTGGTGGACCTGTACAACGAGGTCAGCCGCACCGAGATGGAGCACGTGCGCGACTTCATCATCCTGCATTACCACGCCACGCAGCGCGACGAGCCGATGTGGAAAGCGTGCCGCGAGATGGCGTTGCCGGAGTCGCTCGCGATACGGCTGCGCGCCTGGCGGGAACGCGCGCATGCGTGGCAGGATCCCGACGAACTGTTCCGGGTCGATTCCTGGACGCATGTCCTGCTGGGGCAGGGCATCCAGCCGGGACCGCCGCATCCGCTTGCGCGTGCGCTGGCCGACGAAGACCTGCGCACGTTGCTGAACTCCATACGGCAGCCCATCGAACGCGCCATCGCGCATATGCCGTCGCAGCAGGCGTTCATCGAGCGCTATTGCAAGGCCGCGCCCGACGTGTGGCCGTCGCGCGCCGTGACCGCATAGTCGGGCGAGGGCGGGATCGCATGCTGCTGGCGCCCCATCCGGACTTGCGCATCAGCCATCACGTGGTGGGGCGGGAGCGGGCACCGCTGTTGGTGATCGACAACCTGCTCGCCGATCCCGAGCGCATGCTTCACAAGGCAGCGAGTCGCGGCTTCGAAAAGATGCCGACCTTGTTCCCGGGCATCCGCGCGTCGGCGCCCCCGTCGTACCAGCGATTCCTGCAGGCGATGCTGACGCCGCTGCTGCGCGAGGCATTCGCGCTGGAACCCGCGGAGTTCGTGTTCCCGATGTGCCATTTTTCACTGGTGACCCAGCCACCGGAGAACCTTCACTTCCTGCAGCGCGTGCCCCACATCGATTCCGTCAGCGCTCGCGGGCTGGCGACGGTGCACTACCTGTTCCGCGAGTCGTGGGGCGGGACGGACTTCTATCGGCATCGGCGCAGCGGATTCGAATACGTCGACGAGGGCCGGCACGCTGCCTATTTCGACTGCCTGGCGCAGGAAGCACGCGAGGAGCAGGGCGCGCCTGCCGGTTACATCGATGGCGATACGCCGTTGTTCGAGCGGATCGCGGGGGTGGAAGGCGTGTTCAATCGCCTGGTCGTGTACCGCCGCAACTCGCTGCATTCGGGGCGGATCGGCGGCCGAGCGCTTACGTCGGATCCGTTGCGTGGACGCCTGTCGATCAACAGCTTCATCGACCTGGCGCCGTGACGCCCGAATGCAACGCCGGCCCCGCGACAGGCATCACAAACCGCTGCTCTCCGTGTGGTTTTTGCAGCGCAGCAGGCTTTTTGTACGGAGGCTGGTTACAGTGCGGCCCTACGGCGGGCTGGACGCGGCCGTGCAGGAAAAGAGGGGCCACGTGCGTGTTCCCTTTTTTTACCAAGCAAAATGGTAGCGCTAACTTTTCTTGGGTGAGGGTGGTGTCGGATGGCATGGGTTGCGGGCATCGATGCAGGCACGCAGAGCGTGAAGGTGGTGGTGTACGACGCCGCGGCGCGGGCGATCGTGGCCAGCGCCAGCGCGCCGCTTGGCCTGATCAGCGGCGACGATGGCAGCCGCGAGCAGCACCCCGCGGAGTGGGTCGCGGCGATGCAGGCATGCTTCGACCGCATCGATCCCGCCGTGCGTGCGCGCATCGCGGCGCTGGCGGTCTCGGGCCAGCAGCACGGCTTCGTGCCGGTGGATGCGCAAGGTGACGTACTCGCCCCGGCGAAGCTGTGGTGCGACACCAGCACCACGGCCGAGTGCGCGCAGATCATGGACGCGGTCGGCGGTGCGGCCCAAACCATCGCGCTGGCCGGCAATCCTATCCTCGCCGGCTACACCGCCTCCAAGTTGCCGTGGACGAAGACCCATCGCCCCGAGGCCTACGCCCGGTTGGCGACGATCCTGCTGCCGCACGACTACCTCAACTTCGTGCTGACCGGGCAGCGCTTCTGCGAGTGGGGCGATGCCTCCGGCACGGGCTGGCTCGATGTGCGCTCGCGCACGTGGTCGAAGGACCTGCTGCGCGCGACCGATGCGGACCGCGACCTGGCCGCGTGCCTGCCACCGATCGCGCCGCCCGACACGCTGTTCGACATCGATCCCGCCATGGCGGCGCGACTGGGGGTGCCGGCCACGGCGAAGGTCGCCGTCGGTGGCGGCGACAACATGATGGCGGCCATCGGCACCGGCTGCGTGGAGGAGGGCAGGCTGGCGATGAGCCTGGGCACCTCGGGCACGCTGTTCGCCTACTCGGACGTGCCGGTCGTCGATCCCGACGGTGCCTGGGCCGCGTTCTGTTCCTCCACCGGCGGATGGCTGCCGCTGATCTGCACGATGAACTGCACGGTGGCGACCGAACAGGTAGCTACGCTGTTCGGCTTCAGCACGCGCGAAGGCGATGCCCACCTGCAGGCCACCCCGCCCGGCGCGGACGGGCTGGTGATGCTGCCCTTCCTCAACGGTGAGCGCACCCCGGACCTGCCCCGCGGCAAGGGCGTGCTGGCCGGGATGGACCCGACCAACATGACCCCGGCGCACCTCTACCGTGCGGCGATGGAAGGGGCGACCTACAGCCTGAAGTACGGCTTCGATGCCTTCGTGCGCGCCGGCATGGCCTTCGAGCGCATCGTGCTGACCGGTGGCGGCAGCAACAGCGCGGCCTGGCGCCAACTGGTGGCCGATGTGTTCGGCCTGCCGGTCGATGTGCCGGTACAAGCCGAAGGCGCCGCGTTCGGTGCGGCCCTGCAGGCGTTGTGGGCCCTCGGCCGTGCCGAGGGCGATGCGGCCTCCATCGCGGACATCGCCCGCACGCACGTGGCGGTCGATCCCGCGTTGTCCACCAGGCCCGATGCGTCCCGCGCACCGGCTTATGCGGCGGCCTACCGCCGCTTCCTCCAGTACCTCGATGCCGTCACCCCGCTGCAACGCGGCTAACGTCCCCCCTCGCATACCCACAGGATCACGCACCATGAGCACGCAGCCCTTCATCGGCGCCCAGGAATACTTCCCCGGCATCGGCCGCATCCCCTTCGAAGGGCGCGGCTCGGACAACCCGCTGGCGTTCAAGGTCTACGACGCAAACAAGACCATCGGCGGCAAGACCATGCAGGAGCACCTGCGCTTCGCGGTCTGCTACTGGCATACGTTCTGCAACGCCGGCCATGATCCGTTCGGCCCGGGCACGCGCCACTTCCCGTGGGAAGCCGGCTCGCCGATGGCCACCGCCGAAGCCAAGGTCGATGCGGCGTTCGAGTTCTTCACCAAGCTGGGCGTGCCGTACTGGTGCTTCCACGACATCGACCTGGCCCCGGATGCCGAGGACATCGGCCAGTACGAGAAGAACCTCAAGCACATGGTAGGGCTGGCCAAGGCGCGCCAGGACGCGACCGGCATCAAGCTGCTGTGGGGCACGGCCAACCTGTTCTCGCATCCGCGCTACATGAATGGCGCCTCGACCAATCCGGACTTCGCTGTCGTCGCGCGTGCCGCCGTGCAGGTGAAGGCGGCGCTGGAAGCCACCGTCGAACTGGGTGGCGAGCACTACGTGTTCTGGGGCGGTCGCGAGGGCTATGCCTCGCTGGTCAACACCGACATGAAGCGCGAAGTGGCGCACTTCGCCCGCTTCCTGACCATGGCTCGCGACTACGGCCGCAGCATCGGCCTGAAGGGCAACTTCCTGATCGAGCCCAAGCCGATGGAGCCGATGAAGCACCAGTACGACTTCGACAGCGCCACCGTGGCCGGCTTCCTGAAGGAGCACGGGCTGGAGAAGGACTTCAAGCTCAACATCGAGGCCAATCACGCCACGCTCTCCGGCCACACCTTCGAGCACGACCTGCAGGTGGCCTCCGACCACGGGCTGCTCGGCAGCATCGATGCCAATCGCGGCAATGCGCAGAACGGCTGGGACACTGACCAGTTCCCCACCGATCTGTACGACACGGTCGGGGCGATGCTGGTGGTGCTGCGCCAGGGCGGGTTGGAGGGCGGGTTGAACTTCGATGCCAAGGTGCGTCGCGAATCGACCGACCTGGAAGACCTGTTCATCGCCCACATCGGCGGCATGGACGCGTTCGCGCGCGGCCTGGAAGTGGCGCACGCGCTGCTGACCGAGTCGCCGTGGGAACAGTGGCGCAAGGAGCGCTACGCCAGCTTCGACAGCGGCAAGGGCAAGGACTTCGAGGCCGGCCAGCTCGGTCTGGCCGATCTGGCGGCGTTGGCCGCCGCGCAGGGCGAACCGAAGCAGACCAGTGGCAAGCAGGAGCGTTACGAGAACCTGCTCAACCAGTACCTGTTGCGCTGACGATCCAGCAGGAACGGGATGGAGTCGAGGGTGCCTGGCGGAGATCTCCGCCGGCGCTCCGGCTTGGATCAAAGACCAGGGGAACCTTCGATGGAACATGCAGCACTGCGCACCGGTGAGAACACCCGCTTCATCATCCTCATCAGTCTGGTGGCGACGATCGGCGGGTTCCTGTTCGGCTTCGACAGCGGGGTCATCAACGGCACCGTCGACGGGCTGAAGGCCGCGTTCGGCTCCGATGCGGCCGTGACCGGCTTCAACGTCGCATCGATGCTGCTGGGCTGCGCGATAGGCGCCTGGTTCGCGGGCACGCTCGCAGACCGATATGGACGTCGCACCATGCTGCTGTGGTCGGCCGTGTTCTTCCTGATCTCGGCCTGGGGGTCGGGCATCGCGACCTCGTCGCTCGAATTCGTGGTGTACCGGGTCATAGGAGGATTCGCGGTCGGCGCGGCGAGTGTCATGTCGCCCGCGTACATCAGCGAGGTCTCGCCGGCACGCTATCGGGGCCGGCTGGCGACGGTGCAGCAGATCGCGATCATTTCGGGCCTGTTTGCTGCCTTCCTGAGCAACTATGTCCTCGCCAAGTTCGCCAGTTCATCGTTGGCTCCGCTATGGCTGGGCTTTGAAGCGTGGCGCTGGATGTTCTGGGTGGAGATCCTGCCGGCTGCGTTGTTCCTCGGCGCGTTGCTGTTCATCCCGGAGAGTCCGCGCTATCTGGCGGCCAAGGGCCGGAAGGAACAGGCGCTGAGCGTGTTGACGCGGCTCTACGGCGCTGCGAGCGGCGCAACCAAGCTCTCCGAGATCGATGCCTCGCTTGCGTCGGATCATCACGCGCCGCGGCTGTCCGATCTGAAGAACAAGACGACCGGCAAGATCCGTCCCATCGTCTGGGTCGGCATCGGCCTGGCGACGTTCCAGCAGCTGGTCGGCATCAACGTGGTCTTCTATTACGGCGCGGTGCTGTGGCAGGCCGTGGGCTTCTCCGAGAACGATGCGCTGGCCATCAACGTGTTGTCCGGCGCGCTCAGCATCGGGGCCTGCATCGTCACCGTATTGCTTGTCGATCGCATCGGCCGCAAGCCGCTGCTGTGGATCGGTTCGGCCGGCATGGCCGTGACGCTGGGGCTGGTTGCCATGGCGTTCGCCACCGGCAGCCTTGATGCGGCAGGCAAGCTCCAGCTCTCGGACAACATGGGCGTGTTGGCGCTCGTGGCCGCCAATGCCTATGTGGTGTTCTTCAACCTCTCGTGGGGCCCGGTGATGTGGGTGATGCTGGGCGAGATGTTCCCCAACCAGATCCGCGGATCGGGCCTGGCCGTGGCCGGTCTTGCGCAGTGGGGCGCCAACTTCCTGATCACCTGGACCTTCCCGATGTTGCTGACCGGTATCGGCCTGGCCGGCGCCTACGGTCTGTACACGCTGGCAGCGGCGATCTCGGTCTTCTTCGTGATCAAGTACGTACACGAGACCAAGGGACGTGAACTGGAGCAGATGGAGGGATGAGCGCGATGACGAACCGAAGTGCGATGCGGAGGTGTCGTGGTGCGCTGCTCACCGCCCTGATGCTGGCGCTGGTCGCCTGCAAGGGCGACGACAAGGCGGCCGCGCCCGCGACCGCCGCCGATGCCACTCC
>NZ_CANMLQ010000010.1:0-87347 GCF_947498795.1 uncultured Pseudoxanthomonas sp.
ACTCATCCGAATACCGCTTGCCGCTCATACACACCTCCATGATTGCCGTAATGTACGGCTTGGAGATGTCTACTGAAACCGGGGCGATTCAGACCTTGCTTGAGCAGGTCGTAGGAGACTATGTAGCACGGCATCGATGTTCCCCTTAGTAACTAAGTCACCCACACTTCGAATAACCACAGTTCAAGCACGTCGCGCACCCGTCCATGATGACGAGGGCCTTGGTGTTGCACTTGTGGCACAGGGTGGCAGAGGGCGGGAAGCTGGCGCCATCGCCGGTGACGGCGATGTCCTCGGCGGCGCCCTGCGCGGGCGCGGCCGGTGCAACGGTCACAGTTTCTACGACGTCAGAGTTTTTTTTTGCGCGGTCTTCGTACTGCTTGCGCTTCTCGGCCAGGATGGCGCGCTGGTGCGCACTCATTTCCGGGTCGTGGATCAGGCCGATCGACTTCATGTGCTCTTCGACGATGGCGCCCAGCTCGGCCACCAGCGACGGCATGTACACGCCACCGGCCTTGAAGTAACCACCGCGCGGATCGAACACGGCCTTCATCTCGTCGACCAGGAACGTCACGTCGCCGCCCTTGCGGAACACCGCCGACATGATGCGCGTCAGCGCGACGATCCACTGGAAGTGCTCCATGGACTTGCTGTTGACGAAGATCTCGAACGGACGGCGCAGCTCGTGCTCCGTGCCGGCGTTGAGCACGATGTCGTTGATGGTCACGTACATGGCGTGCTCCACCAGCGGCGACTTGATCTTGTAGGTGCTGCCGATGAGGACTTCCGGGCGCTCGATGCGCTCGTGCATCTGGATGATGTTGTCCTGCGGGGTTTCCTTTTCCACCGTCTCGCGCGGCACCGACGCCGTCGGAATGGCGGCCGCGGCTTCGCGCGCCTTGTCTTCCGGGGTGAGCACGCTGTAGCCCTTGATTTTCTTGTCGATCTTGACGGCCATGACGGTGGAATCCTGTTCGTGTTCTGAAAGTTGTCGTCGATGGGCGGGGCCTGGCCTTCCGGGCCGGCGACCGCCCCAACCCTCCCCCGGACCCGGGGGAGGAGGGGTGAAGCATCAGGTCTTACTTACGGGCCGCTTTCTTGGTGGCTTTCTTTGCGGCTTTCTTCGGGGCTGCCTTGCGCACGGCCTTCTTGGCCGCTTTCTTCGGAGCGGCTTTCTTCGCCGCCTTCTTCACGGGCGCCCTGCGGGCGACCTTCTTCACTGCTTTCTTGGCGGCCTTCTTGACCGGCGCCTTCTTGGCGGCGGCCTTGCGGGCGACCTTCTTCACGGCCTTCTTGGCGGCCGTCTTCTTGGTGGCGGCTTTCTTCGTCGCCTTCTTGGCGGCCGACTTCTTGGTCGCCTTCTTCGCGGCCTTCTTGCCGGTCACCTTCTTCTGCAGGCTGGCCGCTTCGGCCTTGGCGGCGCTGCTGGCGGCGGCCAGCTTCTTCTTGGCCTTGGCGACGGTCTTCTTCACCGCCTTGGTGGCCTTGTCGGTGCGCTTGGCCACGGCCTTCTTCGCCTTGGCGATGTCGGCGGTGACCGTCTTGCGCGCCTTCTTGGCGGCCTTCTTGGCCTTGGCGACCGTCTCGCTGGCGGTGGAAGCGACTGCTTCGCCGATCCCAGCCACTGTTTCCTTCACGCTTTCGGCTGCGCCGGAAAGCGTCGCGGTGACACCATTACCGTTGCTCATGTTGCCCTCCTTGTGGGCGAGGTTGGTTGACGCTGCCGATGCTATACCCGATGGCGCGGGGTGGAACGTGTGAAGCCGGTGAATCGCTTGTTGCTTTTTCCTTCTCCCCTTGTGGGAGAAGGTGGCCGAAGGACGGATGAGGGGACGCTGTTCGCGGGAAGCAACAGCAACTCGCTGCGCTCGCCTCCCCTCTCCCGCCCCTTCGGGGCACCCTCTCCCGCGAGGGGAGTGCTTTCTTTCCCTTCTCCCCGCGAGCGGGGAGAAAGTGCCGAAGGCGGATGAGGGGCCGCTTTTCGCGAAGAGCCAACGCAACTCGCTGCGCTCGCTCCCCCTCACCTGCCCTCCGGGCATCCTCTCCCCGCAGGCGGGGAGAGGAGAACAGCAGGCACGCGCTGAGGGGTTACCTCAGAACTTGCCGTAATACCCTTCCTTCAACGCGTCGAACAGGTTGGCGGCGGTGTGCATCTCGCCGTCGTACTCGATCTGCTCGTTGCCCTTCACCTCGATGACGTTGCCGTCTTCCAGCTCGAAGCGGTAGGTGGTGTTCTCCAGGTCGGCTTCCTTCACCAGCACGCCCTGGAAGGCGGCGGGGTTGAAGCGGAACGTGGTGCAGCCCTTCAGGCCCTGCTGGTGGGCGTAGCGGTAGATGTCCTTGAACTGCTCGTACGGATAGTCCGTGGGGACGTTGGCGGTCTTGGAGATGGAGCTGTCGACCCACTTCTGCGCGGCGGCCTGCACGTCGACGTGTTCCTTCGGGCTGATGTCGTCGGCGGCGATGAAGTAGTCGGGCAGCTTCGCGTCCGGATCGTCCGAGAACGGCATGGCCTTGCCGTTGACCAGTTCGCGGTAGGCGAGCAGCTCGTAGGAGTAGACGTCGACCTTTTCCTTCGACTTCTTGCCTTCGCGGATCACGTTGCGGCTGTAGTGGTGCGCGAACGAGGGCTCGATGCCGTTGGAGGCGTTGTTGGCCAGCGACAGCGAAATCGTGCCGGTCGGCGCGATGGAGCTGTGGTGGGTGAAACGGCTGCCGACTTCGGCCAGTTCGTCCACCAGGTCGGGGGCGACGGTGGCCACGCGCTGCATGTAGCGGCTGTACTTGGCGTGCAGCACCTTGCCGGGGATCTCCTGGCCGACCTTCCAGCCGTCCTTCGCCATTTCCGGGCGCTGGCGCAGCATGGCGGCGGTGACGGGGAAGCGCTCTTCCATGATCGGGGCGGGGCCCTTTTCCTTCGCCAGGGCCAGGCCCATTTCCCAGCCGGCCACGGCCATTTCGCGGGCGATGGCTTCGGTGAATTCGCACGACTCGGCGCTGCCGTACTTGTGCTTGAGCATGGTCAGCGTGCTGCCCAGGCCCAGGAAGCCCATGCCGTGGCGGCGCTTGCGCAGGATCTCCTGGCGCTGCTGTTCCAGCGGCAGGCCGTTCACTTCGACCACGTTGTCGAGCATGCGGGTGAACACGCGCACGACTTCCTTGTATTCCTCCCAGTCGAAACGCGCCTGGTCGGTGAAGGGGTCGCGCACGAAGGTGGTCAGGTTGACCGAGCCCAGCAGGCAGGCGCCGTAGGGCGGCAGCGGCTGCTCGCCGCACGGGTTGGTGGCGCGGATGGTCTCGCACCACCAGTTGTTGTTCATCTCGTTGACGCGGTCGATCAGGATGAAGCCCGGCTCGGCGTAGTCGTACGTCGAGACCATGATCATGTCCCACAGGTGGCGGGCGCGGATGTGGCCGTAGATCTTGCAGGCCACCAGGCCGTCGTCGCGGACGATGTAGTTCTTGTGCGTGGGCCACTCGCGCCAGACGACCTGGCTGGGGTCTTCCAAGTTGATGTCGCCCTTCTCCTTGATGTTCACCGGGAACACGAGCGGCCAGTCGGCGTCGGTGTCCACGGCTTCCATGAAGCCGTCGGTGATCAGCAGCGAGAGGTTGAACTGGCGCAGGCGGCCGTCTTCGCGCTTGGCGCGGATGAAGTCCTTGACATCCGGGTGGGAGATTTCGAACGTGCCCATCTGCGCGCCGCGGCGGCCGCCGGCGCTGGAGACGGTGAAGCACATCTTGTCGTAGATATCCATGAAGGACATCGGGCCGGAGGTGTACGCACCGGCGCCGGCGACGAAGGCGCCCTTCGGTCGCAGCGTGCTGAACTCGTAGCCGATGCCGCAGCCGGCCTTCAGGGTCAGGCCGGCTTCGTGGACCTTGTCCAGGATGCCGTCCATCGAGTCCTCGATGGTGCCGGAGACGGTGCAGTTGATCGTGCTGGTGGCTGGCTTGTGCTGCTGGGCGCCGGCGTTGGAGGTGATGCGGCCGGCCGGGATGGCGCCGCGGCGCAGCGCCCACACGAAGCGCTCGTACCAGTAGGCGCGCTTCTCGGGGCTGGCTTCCGCGTCGGCCAGGGCGCGGGCCACGCGCTGGTAGGTACCGTCGATGTCGGCGTCGAGGGCCTCGCCCTGCTTGGTCTTCAGCCGGTACTTCTTGTCCCAGATGTCCTGGGACGCCGGTTGCATGGGGACCAGGGTGGGCTGTTCCGTCTTGATCGCCTCGAGGCGCACCGTACTCATGGTTGTGTTGTTCTCCTGAACGACTGGAACTTCAGTGACTGTGGTGGCGGGCGGGCCAGGGCCCACCCCGATGATTCATTGCGGTGCCGACGGACAGGGACGGCACCGCGGGCGGCCGCACAGGATGCGCCGCGCCGGTTGCCGGATTGTGGAAATGGGACCTGCCGTCGCCGTGGTGCCCACCGCTTCCCTCGCCCTCATGCGCCAATCCCCAAAGGCGCCCGATTTCCCAAGCGCTGAGCCCGCAGGCTTTTTCTACAGAAACACCAGTGCTTGGGTCCGACTCGTGCTGGACCGCAACATCTTGTGTCAGCACGAAGACGCCAAACTACGCCCGGGGTTTCCCCCTGTCAACCGGATTGACATGACAATTGCATGGCCAGGGACCCACCGTCCGTCATCACGGGCGGGGGTCGGTTTGCGGCGGGCACGCGGCGAACTTCATTGCAGGTTTAGGGGTCCGTCAGCAGACTCATTCAGGTTCGCGGGAGGCCCTGGGCCCCCGTTCCCTCCGACACGACGACGAGCTGCCGACCGACCATGAAGAAAGCGCTGCGCCCGTTTCCCACCCTGATCGCCCTGTCCGCCGCCGCCGCGTTCGGCGGCTTCGCGGCGACCGGCTTCCATGAGGTCTTCCAGACACCGGCCCAGGCCGCGCCCGGCGTGGCCGCGGCGGTGCCGGCCGCGGCCGCCCTGCCGGCGACCGTCGATGGCCAGGCGCTGCCCTCGCTGGCGCCGATGCTCAAGCGCGTCACCCCGGCGGTGGTCAGCGTGTACAGCCGCCAGACCGTGCGCGTGGCCAGCCCGCTGGGGCCGTTCGGCGACGACCCGGTGTTCCGCCGCATCCTGGGCATCCCCGACATGCCGCGCGAACGGGTGGAGCGCGCGCTGGGGTCGGGCGTGATCGTGGACGCCGCGCGCGGTTACGTGCTGACCAACCACCACGTGGTGGAGAACGCCGACGGTGTGTCGGTCACGCTCAACGACGGTCGCCAGGTGGAGGCCGAGTTCATCGGGTCGGACCCGGATACCGACGTCGCCCTGATCCGCATCCCCACCCAGGGCCTGACCGCGGTGCCGATGGCCAACAGCGACCAGCTGCAGGTCGGCGACTTCGTCGTCGCGATGGGCAACCCGTACGGGCTGGGCCAGACGGTGACCTCGGGCATCGTGTCGGCCGTGGGCCGCAGCGGCATTCCGGTGGCGGGCTACCAGAACTTCATCCAGACCGACGCCTCGATCAATCCGGGCAACTCCGGCGGCGCGCTGGTCGACCTGCAGGGCCGGCTGGTGGGCATCAACACCGCCAGCTTCAACCCGCGCGGCAGCATGGCCGGCAACATCGGCCTGGGCTTCGCCATTCCGATCAACATGGCGCGCGGCATCATGGACCAGCTGATCGCCAACAACGGCGTGGTGCGCCGGGGCACGTTCGGCGTGGAATCGCAGGACGTGGACGAGCGCACGGCGCGCGGGCTGGGGCTGGACGTGCCGCGTGGCGCGCTGGTGACGCGGGTGTATCCGGGTTCGGCCGCGGCCGCGGCCGGCCTGCAGCCCGGCGACGTGGTGATGGCGGCCAATGGCCAGCGCATCGACAACCGCGCCGCCCTGCACAACTTCGAAGGCCTGCAGCCGGTGGGCACGCGCGTGGCGCTGGACGTGCGCCGCGATGGCAAGTCGCTGCAGCTGGACGTGGCGCTGAAGGAAGGCGTGCGCAACGCCGAGGGCGCGACGCTCGACCCGCGCCTGGCCGGCGCAACGCTGAAGGAACTGGACGAATCCGCGCGGCAGGCGCTGCGCGGCATGCTGCGCGGCGCGCAGGGCGGCGTGCAGGTGAGCAACGTGGCGCGCGACAGCCGCGCCTGGAACAGCGGGCTGCGTCCGGGCGACATCATCGTGCGCAGCAGCAGCGGCGAGTTCGGCGACCTGCCGGGGTTCCGCGCCAGCTTCGAGCGCAAGCCGGCGCAGCTGGTGCTGGACATCCTGCGCGGCCGCGGCACGGGGCGGCTGCTGATGCAGTGAGGTGCGGGAGTGAGGGGGAGAAGTGAGATGTAAGGAGGGAGGTCCTTGCGTCCGCTCACGCTTCACTGCTCCCTATTCACTCCTTCCCCCACCCATCTAACAGCGCGTTCACCCGCGTGCATTACAGTGCCCCCATCCCCCGCCTGCAGGAGACACCCATGAGCATTCCCACACATACCGATGCCCTGAAGTCCAACTTGGGCGAAGCCGGTTCGCACCTGGCCTCCGCCGCGGCGGCCGCCAGCGAAGCGATCAAGGGCGCCGCCAGCGCCGCGGGCGACGAGCTGCGCCTGGGCAAGGCGAACGTCAAATCCGAACTGGCCGACGGCGCGCTGTCGGGCCTGGCGGCGGCCGAAGCCGGCGGCGGCGCGGCGCGCGAGCAGGTCGATGCGCTGATGGACAAGGGTCGCGACCTGATCGACAGTGCCGCCGACCTGATCCGCGAGCGGCCGATCGCCTCCTTCGGCGTGGCCTTTGCCGCCGGCTGGATCATCGCCAAGCTGGCGCGCAGCGGCGGCGGCGACAAGTAAGCCCGCCGCGTGAGCGACGCGCCCCGCGACACCGACGCCCCGCCGCCCGACTTCATCGACAGCCTCAAGGAGGTCGGTGAAGCCGGGCGCGCTGCGTACGGGTCCGCGAAGGACACCGGTCGTGCGATGCGTGCGCTGGTGTCGGCGGATTTCGCGCTGGCCCGCAGTGCCTTCGGCCGTGCGCTGGCGTGGGCATGCGTGGCGGTGGTGTTCGGTGCGTCCGCTTGGCTGCTGATCACCGGCGCGCTGATCGCGCTGATGCAGCGGTTCGGTTTCTCCTGGCTGCAGTCGCTTTCGCTGGCAGCGTTCCTCAGCCTGGCCATGACCGCATTCGCCGCTTGGCGGGTGAGCCGTTACTTCGATTACACCGGCATGCATGCGACCCGGCGCCAGCTGTCGCGGCTGGGCCTGTTCGACGAGAACGGCAGCCCCGACGACGACGAACTTCCGCCGGGCACGCCGCCCCCCGGCACCGGAGGCCCCTGATGCGCTTCGAACAGCTGCAGCAGCACGTGGCACGGGCCGAGAGGCGGGTGGAACTGCGCAGCGCGCAGTCCTCGCTGTACTGGACGATCCTCAAGGACTCATGGCGCGAAGGCTGGACGCCGGGACGCATCGTCATCGCCGGGGTGGTGAGCGGCTTCCTGGTGGGCCGCGCCGAACCGCTGCGCGCACTGACCGGGGCGCGCTGGATGCAGATGTTCACCGCGGTCTCCAGTTTCCTGGCCACCGCGCAGGCCGCCACTGCCGCGGAAACCGCCGAGCAGGCCGCCGACACCGCACAGGATGTGCAGCAGCAGGCCCAGGCCGACGGCGCGGTGGTCGAGGAGGAGGACGAGCCGATGGTGGACGAGGCTTTCGACGAGGACCGCATCGTGGCGACCGCCCCGCGGCCGGCCGAAGCGGCAACGGAGCTGTCCGAGCGCTGACGCCGGGGTCTGTTGCAGGGGCGACGTGAGTCGCGACCGCACGAACGACGTCCCGTTGCACCCTTGTGTCCTGGAAGACCGTGAGCGGTGGGGACTTCCTGACCGCCACCGCGCGGGGTCGCGACTCACGTCGCTCCCACAGGGACCGCTGCACAATCGCGCATCCTTCCAGGCGGCCCCCTGTCCATGAGCACACCCGCGTCCTCCGACATCCCGGCGCCCACTCCGCCGCCTTCGCGTCCCCGCGGTTCGACGCCGATGCTGGTGCTGGCGACGCTGGCCGTCGGCTATACGCTGTGGGCGGCGCAGGACCTGCTGCTGCCGGTGCTGCTGGCGATGTTCTTCGCGCTGGTCGGCAACCCGATCATTCGCGTGCTGCGCAAGTTGTACGTCCCGCGTTTCCTCGGCGCCCTGATCGTGCTGCTCGGCGGCATGGCGGCGACCGGCCTGCTGGCGCAGAAGATGCTGCCCTCGGCGATGGAGTGGGCCCAGCAGGCGCCGCGCGAGATGCGCCAGCTGGCGCCGAAGCTTCGCGAGCTCACCAAGCCGGTGCAGGACGCCAACAAGGCCGCGGAGAGTTTCGCCCGCGCCGCCGCCGGCGCGCAGGCGTCCGGGCGCCAGCCGCAAGTGGTACAGGCCACGCCGGACGACCCGTACGGCAAGCTGCTGGCCACCCCGCGCGTGCTCGCGTCGCTGCTGGCGGTGGTGCTGCTGACGTTCTTCTTCATGGTGTACGGCGAGAACCTGCAGCGGAACGCGATCGCGCTGCTGCCCGGGCGGCAGCAGAAGAAATTCACCGTGGAGATCCTGCACTCCATCGAGCGCGAGGTGTCGCGCTACGTACTGACCATCAGCATCATCAACACGGTGGTGGGCCTGGTGTTCGCCGGGGTGCTGTACCTGCTGGGCCTGCCGCTGGCCGAAGCGCTGCTGTGGGGCACCATGGCGACGCTGCTGAACTTCGCGCCCTATGTGGGCCCGTTGATCGGGATGGTGTCGATGCTGCTGGTGGGCTTCATCAGCTTCGACCAGCCGCTGCAGTCGATGCTGCCGGCGATCGCTTACCTGGTGCTGCACACGATCGAGGGACAGATCATCACGCCGATCATCCTGGGCAAGCGGATGGCGTTGTCGCCACTGGTGCTGATCCTGGCGCTGATGCTGTTCGGGTGGCTGTGGGGGATCATCGGACTGCTGCTGGCGGTGCCGTTGCTGGTGTGCGTGAAGCTGGTGCTGGCGCGGGTGGAAGGGATGGAAGGATGGGCGCGGCTGCTGGAGTGACGACTGCCCCAAGAGCCCTCTCCCTGCGGCGACCGAAGGAAGTCCCTGTGGGAGAGAGGGGTTGGGGTGAGGGGCAACGAAGTCGGTCCTCATCGGCTATCAGCGACTTCTCCACATCCGCCGCTCATTCGAAACGCACACTCATGATGAACGTGTTGAGTGCGTCTTTCGTAGGCGGGGCTTTGGGTCAGGCATGGCGCCGCTCGCCGCGGGGGCCTTCTTTCTTTGCTTGTGCAAAGAAAGAAGCAAAGAAACACACCCCAGGCGGCACGCCCTGCGCTTCGCTCCGGGTCCGCGAGCGGGCCGGGAATTTTCGTAAGGCACATCCATGTGCCATACGAAAACGCCGTCATCCATGACGGCGCCCTTCGGGTTGTACCCGGCCCACTCGCCGTGCCTCATGGGGCCAGAAGACAAGACCAACCGCAAAAGCGCGCGTTGGTCAGTCAGACGCCGCTCTCGGGGCCCCTGAGGTCCGGCAGTCGCGGCGGGTAAAACCCCGCAGGGGCGGCGCACAGGACGTGCGCCGTTTTCGGCCGGGGCAGGAGGCCCCGTCCGAAAATTCCCGTCGTGACTGCGAACCCGCCGCTCAGCGGCGGGCGGACCGCCGGGGTGTGTTTCTTTTGCCTACTTTTCTTTGCACAAGCAAAGAAAAGTAGGGCCCCCGCGGCCAGCGGCGCCACCCTTGCGCGTCAAGGAACCATCCCGCCAAGCCCGGAAAGCAAGAATGGCAGCGTGCCTCTGGATAGTTCCAGTGCGCATGGGCGACGGACTTCGTTGCCCCTCGCCCCAACCCCTCTCGCGCAGGGAGAGGGGATTCATCCTGGCGCCGGTGAAAGGCCCCCTCCCCGCCGGGTGTAAAATCGCGCCGATGAGCTTCCCCGTCCGCGCCATCACCCTCGACCTCGACGACACCCTCTGGCCGTTCGCCCCCATCGGCGCACGCATCGAGCGCGTCCTCGACGACTGGCTGCGCCAGCACAGCCCCGCCACCGCCGCCATGTTCCCCGTCGAGCGGATGCGCCTGGTGCGCGAGCAGGTCTTCGCCGCCCACCCGCAGTACAAGCACGACCTCAGCATCCTGCGCCGGCTGACGCTGGAACACGCCCTGCGCGAGAGCGGCGCCGACATGGCCTTGCTGGAGCCGGCGTACGAAACCTTCTACGCCGCGCGCAACCAGGTGGAGTACTACCCGGACGCACTGGAGGCGCTGCAGCGCATCGCCGCGCGCCTGCCGATCGCCGCGGTGACCAACGGCAACGCCGACCTGCAGCGGATCGGGCTGGGCCACCTGTTCGTGCACCAGGTGCACTCGCGCGAACATGGCGTGGCGAAGCCTGAAGCCAGCATCTTCCATGCCGCGTGCGAGCGGCTGGGCGTGCCGCCGGGCGAGGTGCTGCATGTCGGCGACCATGTCGAGATGGACGTGGTCGGTGCGTTGCGCGCCGGCCTGCGCAGTTGCTGGATAAACCGTCCGGAAGACCATGCGGGCATACCGCAGGCATGGCCGCACGAAGCGCTGCGCCCGGACCTGGAATTCGCCACCCTCACCGCGCTGGCCGACTGGCTGGACGCCCACCCCGATTTCGCCACGGAACCCGCCGCCGCATGAGCGCTGCCCTCGCCTACACCGACTCGTCCGCCGATGCCCGTCCCCTGCATGTGCTGGAACGCACGCAGCTGGCCGCATGGCGCGCGACGCAATCGCCGGCGGTGAATGCCTGGCTGGATGCACAGAACTTCACCGCCTCGCTCGGCTCGCTGCTGGCGCTGCCGGGCGAACAGGGGCTGGCCGGGGCCGTCATCGGCATCGGCGACCCGCTGGACCCGTACGCGTACGCGCATGCCCCGTTCGGCCTGCCCGCGGGCGACTGGCGCGTGACCACGGATCTTTCCGCCGACGCACGGGTGGCGCTGCAGCTGGGGTGGGGGCTGGGCAGCTACAGGTTCGACCGCTACAAGCAGCCGCCGCGCACGCCGGCGCGCCTGGTCCTGCCGGATGCCGACGCCGAAGCGCTCGACCTGCTGGCGGCCAGCCTGCAGGTGCGCGACCTGGTCAACACGCCGACCGAGCACATGGGCCCGGACGAGCTGGAGGACGCGGTGCGCGAGCTGGCGACCACGCATGGCGCCGAGCTCGAGGTGATCGCAGGCGAAGGACTGCTGGCGCACAACTTCCCCGCGATCCACGCCGTGGGCCGTGCCTCGCACCGCGCGCCGCGCCTGATCGGGCTGCGCTGGGGCGACGCGGCGCATCCGCACGTGGCGGTGGTCGGCAAGGGCGTGTGTTTCGATACCGGCGGGCTGGACATCAAGCCGGCCGACGGCATGCGCCACATGAAGAAGGACATGGGGGGTGCGGCGCACGCGATCGCCCTGGCGCGCCTGGTGATGGCCCGCAACCTGCCGGTGCGGTTGACCCTGCTGGTGCCGGCCGTGGAGAACAGCATCGGCCCGAACGCCTTCCGCCCCGGCGAAGTGATCGCCACCCGCAAGGGCGTCAGCGTGGAGATCGACAACACCGATGCCGAAGGTCGCGTGATCCTGTGCGATGCGCTGGCCTATGCCGGCGAACAGGCGCCCGACCTGCTGCTCGATTTCGCCACGCTGACCGGCGCGGCCCGCATCGCGCTGGGGCCCGACCTGCCGGCGCTGTTCGCCAACGACGACACCGTGGCGAACGAGTGGATCGCGGCCGGTGAACGCATGCGCGACCCGGTATGGCGCATGCCGCTGTGGCGCCCGTACCTGCGCTATCTGACCAGCGGCATTGCCGACCTGGCCAACGCCGGCTCGCGCATGGCCGGCGCGGTCACGGCGGCGCTGTACCTGGAGCGCTTCGTGCCCGACGGCATGAAGTGGGCGCATCTGGACGTGTACGCCTGGAACGACAACGACCGCGCAGGTCGTCCCGCCGGCGGCGAAGCCCTCGCGCTGCGCAGTGCGTACGCCATGCTGAAGGCGCGTTACGGCGGTTGACGAACGGGTCGTTTCGTATGCCGTGGGAGCGACGTAAGTCGCGAACTGGCTCCGACGCGGACTGCGAGGGTCGAACCCTGATGCTGCGCGACTTCCTTGATCGGATGACGTGCGATCGCGACTTACGTCGCTCCCACGGGGTCTCCTGATTCTTACAACCAGCCGCGCTGCCGCGCCAGCCGATAGGCTTCGATGCGGTTGGCGACGCCGAGCTTGCCGATCGCTTCGGACAGGTAGTTGCGAACGGTGCCCTGCGACAGGTTCAGCTGCCTGGCGATGTCGCCGGCCGACTGGCCCTCGCCCGCGAGCCGCAACACCTGGCGTTCGCGGTCGTTGAGCGGATCGGCGTCGGACCAGGCTTCCAGCGCGAGTTGGGGATCGATGGCGCGGCCGCCGCGGTGCACTTTGCGCAAGGCTTCGGCCAGGTCTTCGGCCGGCGCATCCTTCAGCAGGTAACCCGACACGCCGGCATCCATTGCGCGCCGCAGGAATCCGCCGCGCGCGAACGTGGTGACGATGACCACCTTGCACGCCATCCCATGCCGCTGGATGCGTTGTGCCAGCTCCAGTCCGCTCAGTCCGGGCATCTCGATATCGGTGACCAGCAGGTCGGGCGTCAGGCGCTGCAGCTCACGCCACGCCGCTTCGCCATCGGCGGCGCTGCCGACCACCTCGATGTCGCTTTCCATGCCGAGCAACGCGGTGAGCGCGCCACGCACCATGGCCTGGTCTTCGGCAAGGAGTACGCGGATCATCGGGAAATCACGGTGGAAGGGGTGAACGTCACGCTACCAAATCATGCAGCGTCTTGGGAGTCGTCGCGTCCGTCGCCACGTGACGAAGCGGGAAGTTCCGATGTGGGAGCGACGTAAGTCGCGATCGCATGAAATCCGCGTCCGGGCGCCTCGCCACGTCTCCACGCCTCTGAACCATCCGGGATGTTGCATCGCGACTTACGTCGCTCCCACACCTGTCTCTGCGATCGCGGGTTGCCGCTCGACGGACGCCGCCGTCTCCCCCGACGGCAGCGGGAGCGTGATCTCCACGCAGGTGCCTTGCCGCAGCGTGGAATCCACGCGCAGGCGGCCACCGCGCGACTCGACGCGCTCGCGCATGCCACTCAAGCCATTGCCGGGCACCGCCGCGCTGCCGACGCCGTTGTCGCGGATGCGCAGGGTGACGTGCTCCGGCGTGGCGGCCAGCACCACCTCCGCGATGCTCGCGCGCGCATGCCGCTGAATGTTGGTCACCGCCTCGCGCAGGCTCAGCGCAAGCACGGTCTCCAGGTCGGCGGGGATCGCCACCTCTTGCGCGTCGTACCGCAGGGTGACGCCATCGGATTCCAGCAGCAGGCGCGCGGAGGCGAGCTCGGCCGCCAGTCCCGCCGCGCGGATGCCGGTCACTGCGCGGCGCACCTGCGCCAGCGCGTCGCGGGCGACGCGACTGACGTCGTCGATCTCGTTGCGGGCGGCCTGCGGGTCGCGCTCGATCAGGCGTCCCGCCAGGTCGGACTTCAGCGCCACCAGCGACAGCGTGTGGCCGAGCAGGTCGTGCAGGTCGCGGCCGATGCGTTCGCGTTCGGCGAGCGCGGCGAGGCGGCGCACTTCCTCGTGCGAGAGTTTCAGTTCGGCGCGCTTGCGTACCGTCTCGGACTGGAAGTAATTGCCGGTGAACACCGCCACCGACACGATCGCGGTCACCACCGGCACGAACACCGGGAACCCCAGCCACGCCGCCATGCCGCAGTACGCGATGATCAGGAGGGCGAACACTTCGACCCGGACCCACATCGATCCCGGCAGCAGCGCGATGAAGGCCGCCGCGTAGATCACGTAGGTGTTGGAAAAGGCGTTGAACGGCATCAGCCCGTAGCCGAGTGCGGCGATGCCCAGCGCACACAGCACGCGCGTCATCGCGCTGCCGCGATACGCCAGGAAGTACATCGGCAGGAACACCGTGATGGACACCAGCGTCGGCCACAGGAACCAGCGCACGCCCTCGCCCCAGTCGGCATTGGACGGCACCAGCACCGGGATGAACAGGAACACCAGGTAGCCCAGCAGGAAGATGGGCATCCAGCCCAGGCCGAGCGCTTCGGGGACCAGCCGATCGCGCAGGCGCGTCAGCGGTGCGATCAGGGATGAGGGCGGATGCTGCATGGACGACTCCTGGTGCCGGCGCCGGCTCACCGCACCAGGCGGCGGCGGGCGAGCACGAAGAACAGTGCGGTGATGGCGGCCAGCACGGCCACGTGCAGCGCCAGCGTACGCCCCGCCCCCACGCCGACGGCCTGCTGCGCGATCTGCGCCAGATGATACGCCGGCCATGCGGGCGCCAGCGTCTGAAGGATCGTCGGCAGCATCGCCAGCGGCACCCACAGGCCCGACAGGAACGCCATCGGCAGGTAGATGAGGTTGATCAGCGCCGGCGCGCCGCGGCCGCCGACCAGCGTACCCAGCCACAGGCCCAGCGCGCTGAAGGGCAACACGCCGACCAGGCACGTCGCCGCCCACGCGGCCCATTGCGCGGCCGACAGCTGCACGTGTGCCACGCCGGCCGCGAGCGCGGCGAGCAGCAGCAGGATGATCGCGGCGAACAGCAGCGCCATGGCCATCTTCGCGACGAGGTACGCGCCCGGCGGCATCGGCTGCGCGCGCTTGAGCGTCAGCAGGCCCTGCTCGCGGTCCATCGCGACAGTCACGCCGAAACCGAACAGCGCCACGCCGATCACGCCGAACACGCCATAGCCGGCCAGCATGTAGTGCGCAGCGACCGGTCCGCCCTTGCCGCCGAGCAGCACGCCGAACAGCAGGTAGAACACGGGCGGGAACAGCAGGCAGGGCAGCGAGAACGACGGTGTGCGCAGCAGGCGGAGGAATTCGTAGCGCGCTTCCAGCAGGTAGGCGCGCGTGGACGAGAACGGAACGGTGGCGACGGTGTCCATCAGGCGGCTTCCTTCTGCGTATCGCGGGTGAGGGCAAGGAAGGCTTCGGCCAGGCCGGCACGCTGCACCTCCAGGTCGGACAGCGCGGCATCTTCATGCAGCAGGCGCCGCACTACGGATTCGGCGGCGTCGGCGACGATGTCCAGGCGCGCGCCGTCGCGTTGCGCCAGCTGCACGCCCGGCCATGCCTGCACGCGCTCGGCCGGCAGCGCGCTGGTGCAGCGGATGCGGCGCTGGGACACATGGGCCCGGACCTGCGCGACGGTACCTTCCGCCACGATGCGCCCGTGGTTCACCACCACGACCCGATCGGCGAGGGCTTCGGCTTCTTCCAGGTAGTGGGTGGTCAACAAAACCGCGCACCCCTGCGAGCGCAGTTCGCGGATCGCCTTCCACAAGGTCTGGCGCGCATCGATGTCCAGCCCGGTCGTGGGCTCGTCGAGGAACAGCAGCGCCGGCCGCCCGCAGACCGCGAGGGCGAACTGCACGCGCCGCTGCTGGCCGCCGGAGAGCTGGCCGTAGCGACGCGCCATCAGGCCGTCCAGTCCGGCCAGCGCGACCAGGTCGGCGACGCTGCGGGGCTGCGGGTAGTACGCCCGCGTGAGGTCGAGCAATTCGCGGACCTTCAGCGTGTCGGGTACCGCCGCGGCCTGCAGCATCACGCCGGTACGCCGGCGTGCCGCCAGGTCCTGCGGCGGCAGGCCGAACAGGTCCGCCGTGCCGGCATCGGGCCGCTGCAGACCCAGCAGCAGGCTGATGGCGGTGCTTTTGCCTGCCCCGTTCGGACCGAGCAGCGCCAACACCTGGCCGGCGGGCAGCGCCAGGTCCAGGCCGTCCAGCGCCAGCGTCCTGCCGTAGTGGTGGCGCACGCCGCGCAGGCGGGCCAGGGGAAGGGACATCGTGCTTGCCACGTTCATGCGACGGTCTCGTCGGAGGGTGCGGCCATCGTGCCGCGGCATCGTCGCCGTGATGAGTGCAGGCCCTCAGGCGAATCAGGTGACAGGTGTCACTGGGATGCCACCGTCCATTGCCCCACGATGCATCCCGTGGAAGGCCCGGACCGGCCATCCCGGCACGAAGTGACTTCCGGCAACTAGGCTTCCGTTACCCTTGCTGGTCACACTTCCCCGCATTCACCGTCTGGATACGCATGAATACCTCTGCCGACCTGCTGAAGGAACTCCGCATCGATCGCAAGGCGCCGCCGCCGGAGCCCCGGTCGCGCCGCGGCCTGTGGATCACGCTGGGCGTGGTCGTCGCGCTGCTGGTGCTCGCCGCCGCGGGCTGGGCCATGTTCGGCCGCGAGAAGCCGCTGGAAGTGCGCACCGCGTCCACCGTGGCACTGGGCAACAACGCCGCATCCGCCTCGGTGCTGGATGCATCGGGTTACGTCGTCGCGCGCCGCATGGCGACCGTCTCCGCCAAGGTCACCGGCAAGGTGCAGGAAGTCCTCATCGAGGAAGGCATGCGCGTGGAAGCGGGCCAGGTGCTGGCGCGACTGGAACCGATCGACGCCGATGCCGACCTCGCCCTGTCGCAGAGCCAGTTGCAGGCCGCGCGCAGCCAGACCGGCGGCGTGCAGGCGCAGCTGGTCGAAGCGGAAGCGAACGCGCGCCGCCTCTCGTCGCTCGTCGCCCAGCAACTCGTGTCGAAGGCGCAGTACGACCAGGCCGTCGCGCAGCGCGACCTGCTGCGCGCGCAGCTGCTGACCGCGCAGCGCAACGAACGCACGGCCGCCGACCGGCTGAAGATCGCCGACATCGGCCTGGACAACACCATCGTGCGCGCGCCGTTCGCCGGCGTGGTGATCGCCAAGGCCGCGCAGCCGGGCGAAATTGTCTCGCCGCTGTCGGCGGGCGGCGGCTTCACGCGCACTGGCATCGGCACCATCGTCGACATGGAGTCGCTGGAAGTGGAAGTGGAGGTCAACGAGTCCTTCATCGGCCGCGTGCAGCCGAAGATGCCGATCCAGGCCACGTTGAACGCCTACCCGGACTGGCAGATTCCCGGCGAAGTGATCGCCATCATTCCCACCGCCGACCGCAGCAAGGCGACGGTCAAGGTGCGCGTGGCGCTGAGCGTGAAGGACCCGCGCATCGTGCCGGACATGGGCGTGCGCGTGAGTTTCCTGGAAGCCGCCAAACCCCAGCAGGCCGAACAGCCCAAGGGCGTGCGCGTTCCCGGCGCCGCCGTGGTCGAGCGCGAGGGCGCACAGGTGACCTTCGTGGTCGGCGACGACGACACCGTGCAGCAGCGCAGCCTGAAGGTCGCCGGCAAGCTGGGCGACGACGTCCACGTCACCGACGGACTGCAGGCTGGCGAGACCATCGTGCTGGACCCGCCTGCCGAACTGAAGGACGGCGCCAAGGTCGTGCTGGCCGAAGACGCCAAATAGACGATCCGCTGCGTGAGGATCTTCCTCTCGCGGCGAATCACCGGAGTATCCGCGCCGACCCAACGGCGCGTGTCGATCCCGGACGACGCCATCCGTCGTCCTGACGGACGGACCGTGTCCATCGAGGACCGGATCCGCCCTGTTCGAACCGCAGCATCGCCGTTCGCCTTCCCGCCTCCAACAAGGACCTTGCCGATGTCTTCCCTGGTTTCCATCCGCAACCTCACCAAGACCTACCAGCGGGGCCCCGAGAAGGTGCAGGTGCTGCACGGCATCGACCTGGACATTCCGCACGGCGACTTCGTCGCGCTGATGGGTCCGTCCGGTTCGGGCAAGACCACGCTGCTCAACCTGATCGGCGGTCTGGACACGCCCAGCGGCGGCGAGATCGAGATCGAAGGCCAGCGCATCGACCGCATGAACGACGGACAGCTCGCGCACTGGCGCAGCTCGCATGTCGGCTTCGTCTTCCAGTTCTACAACCTGATGCCGACGCTCACCGCGCAGCGCAACGTGGAGTTGCCGCTGCTGCTGACCAAGCTGGGCGGGGCGCTACGCAAGCGCAATGCGGAGATCGCACTGCAACTTGTCGGCCTGGCCGACCGCAAGTCGCACCGCCCGAACGAGCTCTCCGGTGGCCAGCAGCAGCGCGTGGCCATCGCGCGCGCCATTGTGTCCGATCCGACCTTCCTGATCTGCGACGAACCCACGGGCGACCTCGACCGCCAGTCGGCCGAGGACATTCTCAACCTGCTGCAGATGCTCAACCGCGAACACGGCAAGACCATCATCATGGTCACGCACGATCCGAAGGCGGCCGAGTACGCCACCCACACCATCCACCTGGACAAGGGCGAGCTGGCCGACGCTCCGGCCGGCGCGCACTGACCGGAGGCGGCCATGAAATATTTCTCGCTGATATGGTCGGCGCTGTTCCGCAGCAAGACGCGGACACTGCTGACCCTGCTCTCGGTGGTCGCGGCGTTCCTCCTGTTCGGCCTGCTGGATTCGGTGCGCGTGGCGTTCAACTCCGGCGGCAGCGTGGCCGGTGCGGATCGCCTGGTCGTCGCCTCGCGGCTGTCGATCACGCAGATGCTGCCGTACAGCCTGTCGGCCCGCATCGACGCCACGCCGGGCGTGAAGAAGAGCGCCTACGCGGCGTGGTTCGGCGGCATCTACAAGGACCCGAAGAACTTCTTCCCGAACTTCTCGGTCGGCCCCGGCTACCTGGACATGTATCCGGAATACATCATCGACCCGGCGCAGGTGAAAGCCTGGGAAGCCGACCGCACCGGTGCCATCGTGGGCGAGAACCTCGCCAAGCGCTTCGGATGGAAGGTCGGCGACACCATCCCGCTGCAGGCGACGATCTTCCCGCAGAAGGACGGCAGCAACGCGTGGCCGCTGACGTTGCGCGGCACGTTCAAGCTCGCCGACAGCAAGCGCAAGGGCGAAGAGAACCAGTTGCTGTTCCACTGGAAGTACTTCGATGAGGCCAACCAGTACGTCAAGGGCCAGATCGGCTGGTACATGGTGAAGCTGGACAACGTGAACCACGCGACGCGCGTGGCCAATGCGATCGATGCCATCTCGGCCAATTCGGCGCACGAGACCAAGACGCAGACCGAGCAGGCCTTCAACCAGTCCTTCGCCAAGCAGTTCGCCGACATCGGACTGATCGTCACCGCGATCATGGCGGCGGTGTTCTTCACCCTGCTGCTGCTGACCGGCAACACGATGGCGCAGGCGGTGCGCGAACGCGTCCCGGAGCTGGCCGTGCTGAAGACACTGGGCTTCACCAACGGCACCGTGCTGGTACTGGTGCTGGTGGAGTCGGTCCTGCTGATCGTGCTGGGCGGCGTGCTGGGCATGGCGATCGCCTCGGCGCTGATCCCGGTGGTCAGCGGTGCCAGCAACGGCATGATCGCGCTGCCCACCATCCCGGCCCAGACCTGGGCCGTCGGCCTGGGGCTGATGGTCGCGATCGGGCTCATCGTCGGCGCCTTGCCCGCGACGCGTGCGATGCGTTTGAAGATCGTCGATGCACTGGCCGGCCGCTGACAGGAGACATGACATGAAGAAGCAATGGTTGGGCAACCTCATCTCCATCGTGGCGCTGGTCGTCGGCCTGGGCGTGTGGGTCGTGCTGCCGTGGTTCGCGGTGCTCGGCATCGCCGTGGCGCTGGTACTGTGGCTGTTTCTCACCCGCAGCGGACGGCTGTCGCTGGAGGCCGCGAAGATCGGCATCGCCAGCCTGCCGCAGCGCTGGGGCGCGTCCTCGGTGATCGTGGTCGGCATTGCCGGCGTGGTGGGCGTGCTGGTGGCGATGTTGGCGATGGGCGAAGGCTTTTCGGCCACGCTGAAGCAGACCGGCGGCGAGGACACCGCCATCGTGCTGCGGGGCGGGTCGCAGGCGGAGACCAACTCGGTCATCAGTCGCGACCAGGTGCCGCTGATCTCCACGCTGGCCGGTGTCGCCAAGGGCAAGGACGGCCGTGCGCTGCTGTCGCCGGAACTGTCGCAGATCGTCAACCTGCCCACGGCGAGCACCGGCGAAGACGCCAACGCGCAGTTCCGTGGCGTCAGCGAGGCGGCGTGGTCGATACGTCCGCAGGTGAAGCTGGTCGAGGGCCGCAAGTTCAACGTCGGCGTGCGCGAGATCGTGGTCGGCCAGGGTGCGAAGGGCCAGTACCGCGGCCTCGACGTCGGCAAGACGCTGAAGCTGGGCAACCAGGAGTGGACGGTGGTCGGCGTGTTCGCCTCCGGCGACGCGCATGATTCGGAACTGTGGACCGATATCGACACACTGTCGTCGGCCTACGATCGCCGCGCCTACCAGTCGGTGACGGTGCGCACCGAAGGCAAGGCCGGCTTCGACCAGTTCAAGCAGGCCATGGAGAACGACCCGCGCCTGAAACTGGATGTACTGACCACGCGCGACTACTACACCAAGCAATCCACCGGCCTGAACACGCTGATCAAGGTGCTCGGCACCGTCATCGGCACCATCATGGCCATCGGTGCCGTGTTCGGTGCGCTCAATACCATGTACGCCGCCGTCGCCGGTCGAGCGCGCGAAATCGCCACGATGCGTGCGATCGGCTTCCGTGGGCTGCCGGTGGTGATGGCGGTGATGCTGGAAACCATGCTGCTGGCGCTGCTCGGCGGCGTGCTGGGCGGACTGATCGCATGGGGAGTGTTCAACGGCTACAGCGTGGCCACGCTGGGCAGCAACTTCAGCCAGGTGGTGTTCCAGTTCAAGGTCACGCCGGAACTGCTGTGGAGTGGCCTGAAGTGGGCGCTCGGCATCGGTCTGGTCGGCGGGCTGTTTCCTGCACTGCGCGCGGCGCGACTGCCGATCACGCAGGCATTGCGCGCGATCTGAGGCGGGTGACGGGGCGCCGGCGCTGGCCGGCGCTCTCCGCCGTCAGGGATCAATCCATCCGCGCGACACGGCAGCAGCCAAGTCGGCCGGTGTATCCACATCGAGCAACAGATCCGGCGCATCGCACGCGATCACGCCCACGCCCGCCGCGTTCAGCACGTCGCGCAGTCCGCGATCGCCCTGCAGGCTCCTGGCGGCGCGCAGCATCGGGGCGGCGATGATCGCGGGGATGCCGACGCGATCGCCGAAGCGCGTCGCGGCCGATCCCGACGGCGCGCGATGCGAGGCTTCGCGCAGTGCATGGAGGTGCGCGAGTTCGAGTGCGGGCTGGTCGCATGTGAGGAACAGCGTCGCATGGGGATGCGCGGCAAGTGCATCCGCGGCCACGCGAACGCTCCTTGCCAGACCCTCGTCCCAGTGCGCATTGGCCACGCACGCCACCGGCAGGTCGCTGACGCACGCCGCGATGTCGCCGGCATGCGCACCGACGACGACCAGCACGCGCGAGGCGCCGGAGGCGAGCGCCAGTCGTGCCGCACGATGCACCAGCGTTTCACCCTCGCGCGTCAACAATTGCTTCGGCCGGCCCAGGCGCGCACTGCCTCCCGCGGCCAGCACGACCGCCGCATGCGGCGCGCTCATGCAGGCTCGCCGTGATGCCAGGCCTGCAACTGCGCAGCGATACTCAGGGCGATCGCTTCAGGCCCCTGCCCGCCCAGTTTCAATCCGATCGGCGACCGCAGGCGCGGCGCCAGCAGGGCGTGCAGATGTGCGGGAAGCACTCGCAGCAGATCCTCGCGCCGCCGGACCGGGCCCAGCAGGCCGATGAAGGGAATCCGGGTGCCGGCCAGCGCCGCCAGGGCTTCGCGGTCGTGTTCGAAATGATGGTGCATTACCAGCGCGGCATCGGGCGCGGGCTCCAGCGCGGCGAGCGCGTCGTCCGGCGACAGGATGTGCCACCTATCGGCGATCTCGTCGGCGGGAATCCAGCGCGCGCGGCGCTCCACTACGGTGACATGCCAGCCCAGCTGGCGCATCACCGTCACCAGCATGCGCGTTTCCGGGCCGGCGCCGAAGATCGCCACGCGTGGCGGGGGCGGCACGGTCACGTCGCCGGCGATGTCCGCATGCGCGGCAGGTGCCACGGGTAGCGTCCACCGCCGGTGTGTGTCGCCGGCCTGGGCCAGCACGTCGCCCTCGGCAGCAACACGCAGCGTCAGCGGGCCTGCGCCCTGCCACCACGCCTGCACCACCTGCGACCATCCCGGCAGGCGATCCAGCGGCAGCAGGGCCAGATGCAGGCGACCGCGACAGCCGACGGCCGACCCGGCGAAGAGGTCCTCGTCGTCGCGCGTGTCGATGTCCATCGCATCGAGATGGCCCTCGGCAACCGCATGGCGCGCACGACGCGCGATCTCCGGCTCCAGGCAGCCGCCGCTCAACCAGCCGGTCTGTGCATCGTCCGCAGCGAACGCGGCCATCGCACCCTGCCGCACGTAGGTCGAGCCTTCCGTGGCGATGACCACGACCAGCGCACTGCCGTCGCCGGCCTCGCTGGCGCGCGCGGATACTTCCAGAGGATGGCGATGGACCGACATGCTCACCACGATGGCGCAAGCACGGGGGCGAAGGCAACGGTCCGCGCGCCGGCAAGGGCATCGGGCAAGCATGCCGCAGGATCGTGCAAGCCGCCGCGCACGCTTTCACTGGCACGCTACGGAGGCACGGAGTATCGTCGCCGAGTCCCACGCCGCCGCCAGGGAGTGACCATGAAGTTGAACGTCAACGGGTCGGAGCGCGAAGTCGACGCCTCCGATGACATGCCGCTGCTCTGGGTCCTGCGCGACCTGATGGGCCTTACCGGCACCAAGTTCGGTTGCGGCATCGCGCAATGCGGTGCCTGTACCGTGCACGTCGATGGCTCGCCCCTGCGCGCCTGCGTGACGCCCGCGTCGGCGGTCGCCGGCAAGAAGATCACCACCATCGAAGGGCTGTCGGCCGATGGATCCCACCCCGTGCAGAAGGCGTGGGCGGAACTCGACGTGGTGCAGTGCGGCTACTGCCAGTCCGGCCAGATCATGTCGGCGGCGGCGCTGCTCGCCGTGGTTCCCACGCCGACCGACAGCGACATCGACCACGCACTGTCCGGCAACCTCTGCCGCTGCGGCACCTACCAGCGCATCCGCGCCGCCGTGCACCGCGCCGCCGAGCTGGGCAAGGAAGCGTGACCCCATCCCGCCGCGGCAGGCGATGCCGTGGTCCCGATCCGATGTTCGACGGAGGTCGTGTCCGTGAACCTTGAACTGAAATCCTCGCGCCGCGGCTTCCTGCGCTCCACCGCGCTCGTCGGCGGCGGCCTGATCGTCGCCATTGCCGTGCCCGGCGCCCGCCGCTTCGCGTGGGCACAGGAAGCGCAACCCGCCGCCGCGGCCGCCTTCGCGCCGAACGCGTTCCTGCGCATCGCCGCGGATGATTCGATCACCGTGCTGCTCGCGCATGCCGAAATGGGCCAGGGCATCTGGACCACGCTGCCGATGCTGATCGCCGAAGAACTGGATGCCGACTGGTCGAAGATCCGCGTCGAACACGGTCCCGCCGACAAGGCCTACACCAGCCCGGTGTTCGGCATGCAGGGCACCGGCGGCTCGACCACGACGTGGTCCGAATTCGACCGCTACCGCCAGGCCGGCGCCGTCGCGCGCACCCTGTTGCTGCAGGCCGCAGCGGCACGCCTCGACGTGCCGCTCACCGACCTGCGCACCGAGAATGGCGCAGTGGTCTCGGGCACGCAGCGGCTGCGCTACGGCGAACTCGCCGATGCCGCCGGCAAACTGCCACCGCCCGACCCGAAGACGCTGACGCTGCGCGACCCCAAGGACTGGAAGCTGATCGGCAAGGCGACCAAGCGCCTGGATACGCCGGAGAAGATCACCGGCAAGGCCGTGTTCGGCATGGACGTCCAGTTCGAAGGCATGCTGACGGCGGTCGTGCTGCGCTCGCCGGTGTTCGGCGGCCAGGTGAAGTCGTTCGACGCCACCGCGGCGCGTGCCGTGCCCGGCGTGCGCGACGTGGTGCAGGTGCCCAGCGGCGTGGCCGTGGTCGCCGAGCATTTCTGGGCAGCCAAGCTCGGCCGCGATGCGCTGCAGGTGGTGTGGGAGGCCGGCGAAGGCGCCAAGCTCGACAGCGCCACGCTGCGCCAGCAGTTCTCGCAACTGGCGACCGAGGACGGCCCGACCGCCGTACGCGCGGGCGATGTCGTGGCCGGCCTCGGCAAGGCCGCCAAGACCGTCGAGGCCGAATATGCCGTTCCATACCTCGCGCACGCGGCGATGGAACCGCTGAACTGCACCGTCAAGATCGGCGACGACGGGTGCGACATCTGGTGCGGCACGCAGTTCCCCACGCTGGACCAGAACAGCACCGCGAAGATCCTCGGCATGCCGCCGGAGAAGATCCGCATCCACACGCCGTTCCTCGGCGGCGGTTTCGGTCGACGCGCCACGCCGGACTCGGACGTCGTGTCGGAAGCCGTGCACGTGGCCAGGGCCGCGAAGGCGCCGGTCAAGACGGTATGGACGCGCGAGGACGATACGCGCGGCGGCTACTACCGCTCGGCGTTCGTCGAGAAGATCAAGGTCGGCCTGGGCGAAGACGGCCTGCCGACGGCGTGGCACCAGGTGATGGTGGGCCAGTCGATCATGGCCGGCACGTTCATGGAAGCCATGATGGTCAAGGACGGCATCGACGCCACCTCGACCGAAGGCGTGGCGAACTCGCCTTATGTGCTGGGCACGCCGGCGCACCGTGTCGACCTGCATTCGCCCAGGACCGGCATTCCCGTGTTGTGGTGGCGCTCGGTGGGGCACAGCGTCAACGGTTTCGTGATGGAGAGCTTCGTCGACGAACTGGCGCATGCCGCCGGCAAGGATCCCGTCGAGTACCGCCGCGCGCTGCTGAAGGACCATCCACGTCATCTTGCGGCGCTGAACCTGGCCGCCGAGAAGGCCGGCTGGTCCTCGCCCGCCGCGCAGGGACGCGGACGCGGCGTCGCCGTGCACGAGTCCTTCGGCAGCTACGTCGCGCAGGTCGCCGAAGTCTCCGTCGAGGACGGCCAGGTCCGCGTGCACCGCGTGGTCTGCGCGATCGATTGCGGCGTGGCGGTGAATCCCGGCGCCGTCGCGGCGCAGATGGAATCCGGCATCGTCTTCGGCCTGGGTGCGGCGCTGCATGGCGCGCTGACGTTGAAGGAGGGCCAGGTGCGGGAATCGAACTACCACGACTACCGGGTGTTGCGCCTGCACGAAATGCCGAAGGTCGAAGTCCACATCGTGCCGAGCACCGACAAGATGGGCGGCGTGGGCGAGCCCGGCACGCCGCCGATCGCGCCGGCCGTGGCCAACGCCGTGTTCGCGCTCACCGGTCAACGGTTGCGCGAGTTGCCGCTGCGCCTGCCGACGCCCGCCTCCTCCACGCCCACTGCCTGAGGCCTGCCATGCGCATCCTGATGATGTCGTTGACCGTCCTTTTGCTCGTCGCGTGCAAGCCGCGTGTCAGCGAGGAACAGAAGGCACAGGCGCTGACCGCCTTCGCTACCGTGGAAAAGGTGTTCCAGCACCCCCGTTGCAGCAACTGCCATATCCCGGGCGATGCGCCCCTGCAGTTCGATACGCAGACGCCGCATGCGATGAACGTCGCACGCGGACCGGAGGGCAAGGGCGCGCCCGGCCTGCCGTGCTCGACCTGCCATGCGGAACAGAACGCACCGGCGAGCTACGGCCCGCACGCACCGCCGGGGGCGCCGCACTGGCAGCTGCCGCCGCCCGACCACAAGATGGCGTGGATCGGCCTGCCGGCCGACCAGCTGTGCGCGATGATCCAGGACAAGAAGCGCAACGGTGGCCGCGACTTCGATGCGCTGGTCAAGCACGTGGCGGAAGACAAGCTGGTGTTGTGGGGCTGGAATCCCGGCGGCGAGCGCGCGCCGGTGCCGGTGCCGCACGATCAGTTCGTCGCCGCGTTCAAGACGTGGACGGCCGCAGGGGGTCCTTGCCCGGCGCCTGCGGCGAGGACGCCCGGCTGAATCAACGCCCCGGTGCGGTCGCCACGACCGCATCGCGGCGACGTGCGCGCCACAGGCCATCGGTCGCGAAGATCAACAGTCCCGTCCAGATGGCCGCGAACCCGATCGCGCGTTCGATCCCGAAGGATTCTCGGAACACCAGCACGCCCAGCAGCAGCTGGATGCTCGGCGCGATGTACTGCAGCAGCCCCACCAGCGACAGCGGAATGCGCCGCACGCCGTAGGCGAAGCCGATCAGCGGTACCGCCGAAACCACGCCGCCGAACACCAGCAACAGGTCATTCTTCCAGCCGTAGCCGCTGACGAAACCGCCACCGTGCCCGGTCTCGCTCCAGACCACGTAAGCCAGCGCGGGCAGGAACAGGTACAGGCTTTCGACCCCCAGCCCGGCGACCGGATCGACCGCGACCAGCTTGCGAACCAGGCCATAAACGCCGAACGAGAACGCCAGCCCCAGCGCGATCCAGGGCGGCGCGCCGGCCTGCAGCGTCAGCCACGCGACGCCCAGCAGCGCGAAACCCACCGCGACCCATTGCGCCGGCGAGAGGCGTTCGCGCAGCACCAGCACGCCCAGCACCACGTTGATCAGTGGGTTGATGAAGTAGCCCAGGCTGGTTTCGACCACGTGGCCGGCGTTGACCGCCCAGATGTACAGGCCCCAGTTGAATGCGATCAGCAGGCTGCTGATGCCGAGCAACGGCACGGCGCGCGGCTGCGCGCGCACCTGCTGCCACCAGCGACGTCCGTTCTTCAGCAGCAGCCAGCCGAGCACCAGCACGGCGCTCCACACGATGCGGTGCGCGATGATCTGGAACGACGGCACTGCCTTCAACAGGTGCCAGTACAGTGGCACCACGCCCCAGATCAGGAACGTGCCGGCGGTGATCGCCAGGCCCTTGCGATCGATCGGCGCGGCGCTCATTTCGCCTGCCGCGCGCGCGCCAGCGTGATGACCACCACGCCGGCCAGGATCACCGCCATCGCGCCCAAGTCGTGCGCCGTGAACGTCTCGCCGGCGATGAACGCACCCAAGGCGACCGCGATCACCGGATTGACGTAGGCGTAGCTGCCCACCAGTACCGGGCGCGCATGGTGCAGCAGCCAGACGTACGCGGTGAACGCGACGATCGAACCGAACACCGCCAGATACGCGACCGCCAGGCCACCGCCGAGCGTCCAGTCCCCGGTATCGAAGCGCTCGCCGTGCAGCAGGCCTGCGGCCACCAGCATCACGCCTGCGGCGAGCATCTGCGCTGCGGCCGTCATGAACGGCGACGGCAGGTCGCGGCCGCGCGACCAGATGGAGCCGTAGGCCCAGGCGATCGGCGCGACCAGCAACAGCACCAGCCCCACCGGCGAACCGGTCAGCGAGCTGCCGGCGTTGAGCCACACGACGCCGGCGAATCCCACGACGATGCCCAGCCACTCGCCCTTCGTCGGATGCTGGCCGCGCATCGCGCCGAACAGGCCCATCCACAACGGCATCGACGCCACCGCCACGGCCGCCAGGCCGGACGACACGGTCTGCTCGGCCAGCACCACCATGCCGTTGCCCATCAACAGCAGCAGCGCACCCATCACCAGCAGGTTCTTCCATTGCGCGCGCGTCGGCGGCGCGACACCACGCCAGCGCAGGAACAGGAACATCACCATCCCGGCCGCGACGAAACGGCTGCCCGACACCATCAGCAGCGGCGGAAAGCCACCTTCCAGCGCGAAGCGGATGCCGAGGTAGGTCGAACCCCACACCACATAGACGATGGCCAGGGCGATAGCGACAGCAAGACCGCCACGCGCGGGCGCGGCGGCGGGAACGGACGAAGTCATGGGGGAACCATGGGAAATGCGGCGTGGTGCAATTCTAGGCCAGTCGCTGTCACGCAACAGGCCGAAAGCGCCCTCGGGTCGTTGAAACCTTTCCGGACTGCCTTGAATTCCGTTCAAGTCTCGACCCGGAAACCTGTAGAGCGCCCCATGGGCGCGATGCTCTTGTTTCGCCAATCATCAACAGCAAAGCATCGCGCCCAGGGGGCGCTCCTGCAGGACTTCCTTTCTTGCGGGCATCTCGCTGTGCGAGAAAATCGGTGGATCAGCCGCGCTCTCTCGCCAGCAACTCCTGCTTGCGTGGCAATCCCCAGCGATAGCCTCCCGGCGAACCGTCGCCGCGGATCACGCGATGGCACGGGACGACCACGGCGATGCGGTTGTGCGCGCAGGCGCTGGCTACCGCGCGTGCAGCACGCGGCGCGCCGAGCGATTGCGCCAGGCCGGCGTAGCTGACAGTGTCACCGGCCGGGATCTTCATCAGCGCCTCCCAGACGCGCTGCTGGAAGCCGGTACCGAGCAGATCCACCGGCACGTCCGCGTCGCCACCCGCCAACCGCTCCGCCACCGCGCGCAGGCGGGGCGCAAGAAAGTCGTCGCGGCCTGCTTCGACACGTTCGAGTTGCGCCAGCGCAAATTCTTCGCGCAGCCGCCGCTCCAGCGTCGCATCGTCGTCACCCAGTTCCACCGCGCAGATGCCACGCTCGGTGGCAGCCACCAGTGTGCGGCCAAGCACGGTATCGACCACGGTCCAGCGGATCGCCACGCCACGGCCTCCCGCACGGTATGTCGCGGGTGTCATGCCCAGTTTCGTCGCGCCCTGCTCGTACAGCCGCGAAGGCGAGCCATAACCGGCGTCGTACAGCGCAGAGGTTACGTCGCTGCCCATGCGCAACGCGTTCTTAAGCGTGCCGAGCTTCTTGCGCGCGAGGTACTCGGCGGGGCTCAGCCCGAAGCGCGCGCGAAAACGTCGCTGCAGATGGGACGCGCTGACGCCCGTGCGTGCCGCCAGTTCGGACAACGAGGGGTCGCCTTCGTCGAGCAGGCGGCGTGCCGCTTCGACAGGATCGGCGGCGGAGGCGGAGGAATCGGAGGAAAGCGGTCGGCGCGGCATCGTGTCCATGCGCCCAGACTAGGGCGCACGCGGCGGTCGGGCTATCCGGATCTTGCGCTGCGCGCGCCGTGCAGCCGGAGGAGCGGGAAGTGGCCAAATGCCTGACCGACCGGCATTCGACCTCACGTCCCCGCCTCGCTCCTGCCCTATTGCGCCCAGCGACCCGGACCCGGCGAATCGGGCAGCACCTGCGCCGACAGTTTGCGGTCCTGGCCCAGGACGCTGATCGCGTCCGAGAGGATGGCGGCGGATTCGCGCAGCAACGGATCCGGACGCTTGTCGGCCAGCTTCTCGCGCTGCGCGTCCTTCACGATGTCGCGCTCGGACGCACCGAGACCGTCGTCGGCCAGGTCCTCGGCCAGCGGGTCCAGCGCCAGGCCCAATGCCTTGCGTTCGGCCTGCCGCTGCTTGCGCTGCACGTCCTGGCGCTCGCGCTCGGCGCGGCGCTCGGCTTCATTGAGCGAGACGTACTTCTTGGCGGCCTCGGCACGGTACTGGGCCACGTCCTCGGACCACCACTGGAACTCCTTGTCCTTCGCCGAACGCGCAGCGTGCAAGGCCTCGAGACGCGGCAGCAGCGGCGCGAAGTTGCCGTACTGCGTGTGCGGGACGGCAGCGATGCGCGTCCACGGCAGCGCGTTGTCGTACGTGCTTTCGCCGTACTCGCTGGCGTCCACGCTCACGGGGAACGCGATGTCCGGGACGACGCCCTTGTGCTGCGTGCTGCCGCCGGCCACGCGGAAGAACTGCGCGATGGTCAGCTTCACCGAGCCGAAGCGCGGCGCTTCATTGGCGGGCCAGCGGTCCAGGTCGACCATGTTCTGCACGGTGCCCTTGCCGAAGCTGGTCTCGCCGATCACGAGGCCGCGCCCGTAGTCCTGGATGGCACCGGCGAAGATTTCCGATGCGGACGCGGAATAGCGATTGATCAGCACGGCCAGCGGACCGTCCCACGCGACACCGGTCTTGCGGTCGCTGTTGACGGTGACGCGGCCGCCGGACTCGCGCACCTGCACGACCGGGCCCTTGTCGATGAACAGGCCAGTGAGTTCCACCGCCTCGTCGAGCGAACCGCCGCCGTTGTTGCGCAGGTCCATCACCACGCCGTCCACGCCCTGCGTCTTGAACTGCGCGAGCAGCTTCGAGATATCGCGGGTCGCGGAGTTGAAATCGTTCGGGTTGCGCCGACGGCCTTCGAAATCCTGGTAGAACGCCGGCAGCTTGATCACGCCGATGCGGCGCGCGGGCTCGGTACCGTTGGCCGGCAGTACGATGGTCTCGGCCTTGGCTGCCTGCTCTTCCAGCTTGACCTTCTGCCGGGTGATGGTGACCTGCGCATGCTTGCCGTCAATGCCCGCTTCGGCTGGGATGTACTCGATGCGTACCTGCGTATCCTTCTTGCCGCGGATCTGAGCCACCACGTCGTCGATGCGCCAGCCGATCACGTCGGTCAACGGCCCCGACTTGCCCTGCCCGACCGCCACGATGCGGTCGCCGATCTTCAACTTGCCGCTCAGGTCGGCCGGGCCACCCGGCACGATCTCGCGGATCGCCACCAGGTCGTCCTGGCGCTGCAGCACCGCGCCGATGCCTTCCAGCGACAGCGACATGGACTGGTTGAAATTCTCGGCGGTGCGCGGCGTGAAGTAATCCGTATGCGGATCGATCGCGCTGGTGTACGCGTTGAGGAACGTCTGGAAGACATCCTCGGTCTTGAGTTCGTTGATGCTGCGCTGGAGGTTGGCGTAGCGCTTGTCCAGCGTCTTGCGGATGTCGTCGGGCTTCTTGCCGGCCAGCTTCAGCCGCAGCCAGTCGTTCATCACCGATTTCTTCCAGATCCCGTCCAGGGCCTTGCCATCGGCGGCCCACGGTGCGTCTTCGCGGTCGTATTCCCAGCGCTCGCTGCCGGTGAAGTCGAAGTCCTGCTTCAACAGGGCGCGGGCGAAGGCGACGCGCTGGCCCACGCGCTGCTTGTAGACGGTGAAGATCTCGTAGGCCGGCTCGAGGTCGCCGCTGCGGATGGCATCGTCCATCTTCGTCTTGTAGGGCGCGAAGCGTGCGATGTCGTCCGCCGTGAAGAACTGCTTGCCGCCATCGAGGGCTTCGAAATAGCGCTTGAACACTTCCTGCGACAGCGCATCGTCGAGCGGGCGCGGACGATAGGCGTAACGGCTGTCGGACAGCAGGCCGTACACCAGCTTCGACGTGCTGGCCTGGTCGGCGGTCGGCGCCACCGCGATCGCCCCCCCATCGCCGCGCGCGAGCAGCGCCAACGGGGTCGACAGAGCCAGGGCCAGCAGCAGGAGGGGGACTTTCTTCAGTGTCATTGCGTACTCATGGCCCCGGGGGCCCGTCAGGCGGAACGTAGGTCGGTTTCGACACGAAGACAGTGCACAAAGTTGCGCGCCTTGTCATCTGCCTTTCGGCAGCCTAAAGGCGGTGGCGTAGGAAAAGGTGAACCGCGCCCGTGCTCCGGTCGCCCACGATGCGGACAGGCTTCTCTGCGACGCGACGGCGACCGCGCCGGCGCGTTCAGCCCGCGTGCTGTGCGGTGAAGGCGGCCTGCGCCGCCTGCTGGTCGGCGTGATACGAGGAACGCACCAGCGGTCCTGACGCGACGTGGCTGAAGCCCAGCGCCTTGCCGTAGTCCTCGAGGGCCTTGAACTCCTCGGGCGTCCAGTAACGCAGCACCGGATGGTGGTGCGGCGTCGGCTGCAGGTACTGGCCGATCGTGACCATGTCGACGTCGTGCGCGCGCAGGTCGCGCAGCGTGCCCTGGACCTGCTCCATGGTCTCGCCCAGCCCCAGCATGATGCCGCTCTTGGTCGGCAGGTGCGGGTGCTGCTGCTTGAAGCGCTGCAGCAGGGTCAGCGACCACTGGTAGTCGGCGCCGGGGCGGACGTTCGGATACAGGTCCGGCACGGTTTCGATGTTGTGGTTGAACACGTCAGGCGGATTGACCGCCAGGATCTCCAGCGCGCGGTCCATGCGGCCCTTGCCGCGGAAGTCGGGGGTGAGGATCTCGATGCGCGTGGCGGGCGAATGCGCGCGGATGGCGGCAATGCAGTCGACGAAGTGCTGGGCACCGCCGTCGCGCAGGTCATCGCGGTCAACGCTGGTCACCACGACGTACTTCAGGCCCATGTCGGCGACCGTGTTGGCCAGGCTCAGCGGCTCGGACGCATCCGGCGGCTTGGGCCGGCCATGGGCGACATCGCAGAACGAGCAGCGCCGCGTGCATACCTCGCCTAGGATCATGAAGGTGGCGGTGCCGTGGCCGAAGCACTCGTGGATGTTCGGGCAGCTGGCCTCCTCGCACACCGTGACGAGGCGGTTTTCGCGCAGCTTGGCCTTGAGCTTGGCCACCGAACCATCGGACGGGATGCGCACGCGGATCCACGACGGCTTGCGCAACACGGGCGCATCGGCGAACTGCACCGGCGAACGCCCGATCTTGTCGTTGCCGAGTTGCTTGGCGCCCGTTTCCAGCGGTGCGGGAACGGAACTGACGACCTGGAGGGGAATCACGCGAGCGGGGGTATCGGCCATGAGGTCATTCTAGCCGCTTTCACCGGCCGGCCCCGGCCCGGCGCGAGCCTCTCGGCTACGGGAAAGGCGCTGGGCGACGCTGCCGGGTCAAGGAGCGCCGGGGGCTACGGCCGCGCAGCTCGGGACTCTCCTGGCCCTGGGTCCTGATGCCTGCGGCGCGGGAATAAAAAAGCCCGCAACGGCTAGGCCATTGCGGGCTTGCTCCCTCCCCCACGTCGGGATGCGGGGCCATCGTGAAGGGCGTGTTACGGGTGTTGCACGCTGCACTGCAAAACAGAACCCGCGGGTTCACCCTTTTGTGACGTGATGTCACATATATGAATGCGAGCAAAACCCTCGCTGTTGCGGCGTGTTACCGATATCAGACCAATTCTCAGGTGGGCAAAGAGAATTTCGGTTACGTTCTTCACTCCATTTACCTGAACAGGGCGCGCGGGTCGGGCGCGCGCGAATGCTGAGCGTGCGAGCCAGCGCCAGCCTGTGGTGCGTCGGGGTGCCCTTCCATCCGCACGCGACGCCGCCTCCGCGCCCGGCCCAAGGATCAAAGCGCTGCGGCGAAATGACCGTGGAAGCCGAGCGGCACCGTGTACGGCAGCCACGCCTGCGCCAGCGGACCGTCGTCGACCCGCCGCGCATTGAGTACAGCGATGCCGCTGCAGCCTTTCGCCGCGTCGAGCAGGGTGCCGACCAGCCAGCCGTCGTCGGGACGCGTGCTGCCGGGGCGCGGGACGAACAGGTGTTCTTCGACCAGCACGTCGCGACCGTAGTCGTGCATCTGGCGCCGGTCGCGCGCGAGATCGAACGCACCGATGCGGCTGAAGTACGGCGCGGTGGATCCGTCGGCATGGATCGGGGCATACAGACGCGCGGCGTCCCGCGAGGGTGTCCGCGGATCGAACACGGGGAACTCGATGCCCACGATGCCGGTGTCCTGCCAGTGCGCCTTGCCGGTGCGCAGGTCCAGCACCAGCTCGCGAAGCGGACCCTTGCCGCCGTGCGCATCGCCCCGTGCATTCCCGTTCATGGCGGCCTTCATGGGCGAGCGCGCTTCTTCCAGGTCGAGGTGCTGCACTGCGCGGACCGTGATGCGGCCCTTGTGTTCGCGCGCGTCGCCGAAATGGTAGATGGCGGCGAAGTCGGCCTCGAACCAGCGCGCCTGCGACGGCGTGGCCTTGTCGACGACGGCGATGCGCAGCGGCTGGTCGGGCCGGAAGCGCAGGCGCTCGAAGAACGCACCCTTGCCTTCGAGATACCGGAACGGGATGAGCGCGAACACTAGATGCTGATCGGTCATCGCGAAGCTGTGCAGGTAACCCGGCACCGGCGTCTCCAGCACATCGGCCGACGCCAGCGTCCCGTCGCGGCCGATGTGCCAGACCACCAGGCCGTTGCCGCCCATCATCGCGATGGAACCGAAGTTCCACGACGAGCCGTCGCGATCCTTCAGCGGATGGGCCGAGAACGGTATCGCCGCCAGGTCCGGGCGCCAGGTCACGGGGCCCAGCGTCGCCAGATCGTCCGGATCCAGTTCGAACGCCGATCCCGCTTCGGACAGCGCGAACAGGCGCCCATCGATCATCGTCACGGAGGTGTTGGCGGTGTTCGCATCGTCGTTGTTTCGGATCGGCTGCATGTCCGGGATGGACGTGCCCGCGACGGGATAGAGGAAGCGGCCTGCCTTCTGCTCGCGGGTGAACTTGGGCGTGGCGACCATGCGCGCATGGTGGCGCAACGTGCCGTCGCCGTCGAATCGCCAGCCGTGCACCATGCCGTCGCCATCGAACCAGTGTTCGTAGCGGAAGCCCGCGCGCTCGGTCCAGGCGGGTCCGTTGCGATACAGCGTGCCGGCGAAGCCCGCAGGCAGACGCCCCTCGATCTGCACGGTGGCAGGCCCGAGCGTTTCGGACTGCACGGAGGTCCACCCGGCCAGCCACGGCTGCTCGCGCAGGGCGGCGGCGAAGCGGGCAGGGTCGCCGGCGAAGGCTTCTTCGCCACGCAGGAACGCGGGCGCGATGGCCAGCGCTGTCGCGCCGGAAAGGAGGTTGCGCAGGAAACGGCGGCGATCCATGGCCTGGGTCCTCAGCGCAGCGCGATGTCGATGGCGGCGTCCTGCGCGCCGATGGCGATGCGCGCTTCGTCCCAGGTCGGCTTGCGCATCACGCGCGGGTTGTTGCTGAAGCCGTACGCTTCGACCGGCATGCCGATCATGTTGCTGTCGAGCTTGCCGTTGCCGTTTTCGTCGTGGGTCACCAGCACGGCGTAGGCGCCCGGCGCCAGGCCCTTGAACACGAACGTGGCGGTGTCGCCGCGCGGTGGCGCGCCGTCGGCCTGTACCGGCTTGGCCTGGCCATCCCAGCCGGCCTGGGAATCGACGACCGCCACCTTGATCACGCCCGTCTGCGCGCGCACGTCGCGCAGCACGACGGTCAGGTCGGCCGCATGCGCGGGCAGGACGGCGGCGACCAGCAGGGTTGACAGGCACAGCGTGCGACGGGCGATGCAGTTCATGGTGGGCTCCGGTAGCGAGGGGACGTGCGGCCAGTGTCGTCGTCGCCTAGCATGGAATCAGTTGCCAGCCGTCACCACCTGCACCTGCCGGAAGTCACTCCGCGGCAGCCTGCGGTACGGGCGGCCCTGCGACGATCGGACCAGGCGGTCCGAACAGGTATCCCTGGACCTGGGTGCATCCCAGCGCGCGCAGCAGCTCGAACTGCCGCAGTGTTTCCACGCCTTCCGCCGTCACGGTGAGCCGCATGGCGCCGGCCAGCTGGATCACCGACGCGATGATCGACGTGTTCATGTGGCGTGCGCCGTCCTTCAGCAGGGCGGCGGCGAACGATTTGTCCAGCTTGATGCTGTCGAACGGCAGCTCGCGCAGCTGCGCCATCGACGAGTAACCGACGCCGAAATCGTCGATGGCGATGCGGATGCCCGCTGCACGCAGCCGCTCGAGCACATGGCGTGCCGCGGCGGGGTCGCGCGCCAGCACCGATTCGGTGATCTCCAGCTCAAGCCGGCCAGGCGGCATGCCGACCCGGTGCAGGATGTCCAGCACCGACTCCACCAGCGTCGGAGACGCCAGCTGGACCGGGGAAACGTTGACCGCCAGCGTGGTGTCCGCGCTCCAGCACATCGCGTCGCGGCAGGCACGCTCGAGGACCCATAGACCGATCGGGAGGATCAGGCCGGATTCCTCCGCCGCCGGGATGAAGTCCATCGGGGCGATGCGCCCATGCAATGGGTGCCGCCAGCGCAACAGGGCCTCGTAGCCGCGGATGCGCTGGTCGTCGGCCGCCAGCACCGGCATGTAGTCCAGTTCGAGCTGGCCAGCATGTGCGGCCATCGCCAGGTCGCTGACCATGGCCAGCCGCTCCTGCAGCCGCTCGCTCATCCGCGGCGAATAGTGCCGCAGCATGTCGCGCCCCTCGCGCTTGGCCGCATACAGGGCGTTGTCCGCCTGGCGCAGCAGCTCCCCGCTGTCGGCCGCATCGGTCGGCTGCGAGGCGCCGATGCTGGCGCGCACGTCGACCCGGTAATCCGCGATCTGTTCCGGGATCCTGAGCATCTCGAGCACCGGCGACAGGCGCGCATGCACTTCGTCTTCCGCGCCCTGCACGGGCAGGCCGCGCAGGAGCATGGCGAACTCGTCCCCGCCCAGCCGCGCCAGCAGGTCGCCCTGACGGCACACCTGCCGCAGGCGCCCTGCCACGATGCACAGCACCTGGTCGCCCGTGGTGTGCCCGAGGCTGTCGTTGATCGTCTTGAAGTTGTCCAGGTCGATCATCGCGACGGCATGCGGTCCGCTGCGCTCCTTCTTCAGCGCCGCCAGGAACGCACGCCGGTTGGGCAGTCCTGTCAGCGGATCGTGGTGGGCGAGATGATGCAGGTGCCGTTCCCGCGCGAGCGACTCGGCTTCCCGCAGGCGGGCATCGGAAACGTCGCAGCCGACGCCGCGCCATCCCACCCACTCGCCATCGGGTGCGCACAAGGGTTTCGCGCTGAGCATCCAGCTGCGCGGCCGGCCCTCGATCTTGGCTTCCATCACTACCCCGGTGAACGCCGCCCCCGTTCGCAGGCGCGACCGCAGTGCGTCGGGACCGATGCTGTTTCCATCGCCCTGCACCGCCACCAGTCGCTGCTGCGCGAACAGGCCGTCGAGCCGCTGACCGACCAGCTCGGCCTGGCCCCGCCCCAGCAGGTGCACCAGGCGATGGCCCGCGCGGGTCAGGACACCGTCGCGGTCGCTTTCCCACAGCCAGTCGTTTGCCTTGCTTTCGAAGTCGCGCAGCAACAGGCCCACGATCTGCCCCTGCCGGTCCGCGGCCAGCTCGGCTTCCACGCGGCGCACGAACAGGTGCGAGGCGAACAGCAATGCGATCGACAGCATCACGGCGTAACAGCACAGCAGCGTGACCGTCGTGCCCTGCGCGAGGAAATCGAGCCGCACCACCATCAGGCAGGCCGACACGGTCAGGATCGACATCCAGGTGAAGGACACGATGGGCATGGTGATGCCCGCCAGCACGCCCGTCGCGATCAGCCCCGGCGTGTAGGCACTGAGCAGCAGGCGACTGCCGTCGCTGCCGGCGAGCGGCGCCCCCAGATAGATGCCCGACCCGCACGCCAGCGCACACAGCGCGCACCAGAGCACGCCCACGTGCAGGTCACGGTGTCGCAGTGATGCTTCGCCGGCACGCTGCGCACGTCGCGCGCAAACGACGGCATGCCAGCCCCACCCGAGATGGGTAGCGGTGAAGCATGCGAACCAGGGCCACGCGCCACGCGCATCGATGAAAGGCCACATGACCCACAGCACACCGCCTGCCGTGTAGAAGTTCGACGCCACGTACCAGGGCACGACGCGGAACAGCGCGCGCAGCCGCCGTCCCAGCAACACCCGGTTCGCTTCCTCGTCCGCACGGGGCAACGCCCAGCACAGCCGCAGCCTTTCCCATATGCCCCGCATGGCCTGTCTCCCTCAGGCGCTGCGTCCACAAACGTGAGAAAGTCACATTAATCAATGGCTTGCAGCGGGGATATTAGCGGCCCGCGTCAGGATCCGTGCAACCCGTCCACCCTGGCGCCGATCCTTGGCGCGCCGGGGCCTGTCATGCAGCGCGCGAGACGGCGTGCTCGCGGCGGAAGCGGACTGCGGCCGCCAGCCGCTCCAGGACGGCGACCGAGTCGTCCCATCCGAGGCAACCATCGGTGATGCTCTGTCCGTAACGCAGGGGTTGCTGTTCGACGAGCTCCTGGCGGCCACCGATCAGGTGGCTTTCCACCATCACGCCGACGATGCGCGCCTCGCCCTGCGCCATCTGGCGGGCAATGTCGTCGATCACCGCGGGCTGGTTGTCGGGATTCTTGCCGCTGTTCGCGTGGCTGGCATCGACCATCAGGCGTGTCGGCAGGCCAGCTTTCGCCAACACCTGGCTGGCCGCTTCGATGCTGGCCGCATCGTAGTTGGGCGTCTTGCCGCCGCGCAGGATCACGTGGCAATCCGGATTGCCCGCCGTCGCGGCGATGGCGGAACGTCCTTCTTTCGTCACCGCCAGGAAATGATGCGGATGCGACGCCGCCCCCACGGCATCCACGGCGATCTTCACGTTGCCGTCGGTGCCGTTCTTGAAACCGACCGGACACGACAGGCCGCTGGCCATCTCCCGGTGCACCTGGCTCTCGGTGGTACGCGCGCCGATCGCGCCCCACGCCACTAGGTCGCTGACGTATTGCGGCGAAATGGTGTCGAGATACTCGCAGCCCGCCGGCAGGCCAAGCGCATTGATGTCGCGCAGCAGGCGGCGCGCCAGGCGCAGGCCGCGGTTGATGTCGAAGCTGCCGTCCAGTGCAGGGTCGTTGATCAACCCCTTCCAGCCGACCGTGGTGCGCGGCTTTTCGAAGTACACGCGCATGACGATTTCCAAGTCGTCCGCCAGCGCATCGCGCAGGGGTTTCAACCGTTGCGCGTAGTCCATCGCGGAAGCGGGATCGTGGATGGAGCACGGACCGATCACGACGATCAGGCGGTCGTCGCGGCCATGCAGGATGTCGTGCAGCGCACTGCGCGCATCCGAGACGGTCTGCGAGACGGCATCGTCGCAGGGCAACTCGCCGATCACGGCGGCGGGTGTCACCAGCTCATCGAGTTTGCGGATGCGCAGGTCGTCGGTGTGGGGGGCCATGGGGGTTCTCCGGGTCAACAAAAAAGCCGCCAGGTTCGCTGGCGGCTTCAAGGGGATTCTTCTGGTGTCTACCTAGAATGAACGCAGCCCCGTCTCCGCCGTAGGTTCGCGGTAATACCAAAACCAGAAGCGGGCGCGGGTCGGGTTCATCGGAGAGTAGAGATATCACGCCTTTCGCGGACTGGCGAATGTTTCATCTGCAACCTGGAATGGCACGTCCATCGTCCCCCGCATGCGCAGAGGGAACATCGTGAAACGCTTGTCACGCGCGCCGCCCAGCGGTGGCCGAGTGCGGCACACGATCGCGTTGGCCCGGTTGTCGCATCCCGCGACGCCACCGGTCCCGGTGCACCATGGCCCTGTCCCGCCGACACCTGCTCGCGGCGCCCGCCGCGTTCGCCGCCACCACGCTGCTGCCCGGTCCTGCGCTGGCCGCGCTGGCCGCGCAGACGCCCGCCCTGCCCGACCTGTCCGACTGGGAGGCCGTGCGCGCGCAGTTCGCGCTGGATCCGGCCTACCTGCATTTCGCGTCGTTCTTCATCGCCAGCCATCCCACGCCGGTGCGCGACGCGCTGGAGGGCTACCGGCGCGCCATCGACGCCAACCCGTTCCTGTTCGTGGAGCGCGCGATGTTCGAAGACGATGCCCACAACCTGCCGCTGCAGGTCTGTACGGAAGTGGCGGAGTACCTGGGCGGGCGCGGCGACGAGGTATGCCTGGCGCGCAGTACGACCGAAGGACTGGCGCTGGTCTATCACGGGCTGCCGCTTCAACCCGGCGACGAGGTCTTGACCACGGTGCACGACCACTATTCGCACCACGAGTCGATCCGGCTGGCGACGACGCGCGCGAATGCGACGATGCGGAAGGCCACGCTCTTCAAGCAGGCACGCGATGCCAGCGTCGACGAAATCGTCGGCAACCTGAAGGCCGCCATGCGCCCGCAGACGAAGGTGGTGGGCGTGACGTGGGTGCACTCCAGCACCGGCATCCGCCTGCCGATCCGCGATATCGCCACGATGCTGCGCAGCCTACCCGACCCGCCCCTGCTGGTCGTCGATGGCGTGCACGGGCTCGGCGCAGTCGACGATACCGTCGCCACGATGGGAGCGGACTATTTCTGCGCCGGCACGCACAAGTGGATGTTCGCGCCGCGCGGCACCGCGCTGGTGTGGGCGAATGCGGCGAACTGGGGCCGCCTGCGGCCCCTGGTGCCCAATTTCACCGAGATCGAAAGCTACAACGCGTGGACCGAAGATCGCCCGCCGGCTGGACCCGCGAATGCCGCACGGATGACGCCCGGCGGTTTCCACGCCTTCGAGCACCAATGGGCAATGGCAGCCGCCTTCCGCATGCACCGGCAGATGCAGCGACCGCGCGTCGCCGCCCGCATCGCCGCGATGAACGACCAGCTCAAGCAGGGATTGGCTGGCCTGCCGAAGGTGAAGATGCACACCCCGCGCGCTGCGGCGCTGTCGGCAGGCCTGGTCGCCTTCGAGATCGACGGCATGGCGCCGACCGAGGCGGTGAAGCAGTTGCTCGCGCGCCGCATCATCGCCAGCACCAGTCCCTATGCCGTCACCTACGCACGCCTTGCACCCAGTCTGGTCAACACGCCGGACGAAGTGGATGCAGCCTTGCGTGCGGTGCGCGCCCTCGCGGCCTGACCGGCAAACAAAAAAACCCCGCCTCGCGGCGGGGTTTTCGTGGAACGGTTACGCGGGAAGCGGACTTCTTAGAAGTCCATGCCGCCCATGCCGCCCATGCCACCACCGGCCGGCATCGCCGGCTCGTCCTTCTTCGGAGCCTCGGCCACCATCGCTTCGGTGGTGATCATCAGGCCCGCGATCGAAGCGGCGTTCTGCAGCGCGGAGCGCGTGACCTTGGTCGGGTCCAGGATGCCGAACTCGATCATGTCGCCGAACTCGCCGTTGGCGGCGTTGTAGCCGAAGTTGCCCGAACCGTCCTTCACGCGGTTCACGATCACCGACGGCTCTTCACCGGCGTTGGTCACGATTTCGCGCAGCGGGGCTTCCATGGCGCGCAGGGCGATCTGGATGCCGTGGTTCTGGTCTTCGTTGGCGCCCTTCAAGGTGCCGATGGTCTGCAGCGCGCGGATCAGCGCCACGCCACCGCCGGGGACCACGCCTTCTTCCACCGCCGCACGCGTGGCGTGCAGGGCGTCTTCGACGCGGGCCTTCTTTTCCTTCATCTCGATCTCGGTCGAAGCGCCGACCTTGATCACGGCCACGCCGCCGGCCAGCTTGGCCACGCGTTCCTGCAGCTTCTCGCGGTCGTAGTCCGAAGAGGTCTCTTCGATCTGCGCCTTGATCTGCTTGATGCGCGACTGGATGCGCTCGGCATCGCCGGCGCCGTCGATGATGGTGGTGTTCTCCTTGGAGATCACGACCTTCTTCGCACGACCCAGGTCGTTGATGGTGGCCTTCTCGAGCTGCAGGCCGACTTCCTCGGAGATCACCGTGCCGTTGGTCAGCGTGGCGATGTCTTCCAGGATGGCCTTGCGGCGGTCACCGAAGCCCGGCGCCTTGACGGCGGCGACCTTGACGATGCCGCGGATGGTGTTGACCACCAGCGTGGCGAGGGCTTCGCCTTCCACTTCCTCGGCCACGATTAGCAGCGGCTTGCCGGCCTTGGCGACGCCTTCGAGCACCGGCAGCAGTTCGCGGACGTTGGAGACCTTCTTGTCGTGGATCAGGATGAAGGGGTCGTCGAATTCGACCTGCTGCGACTGCTGGTTGTTGATGAAGTACGGCGACAGGTAGCCGCGGTCGAACTGCATGCCCTCGACGACGTCGAGTTCGTTCTCCAGGCCCGAGCCTTCTTCAACGGTGATCACGCCTTCCTTGCCGACCTTCTTCATGGCCTCGGCGATGATGTCGCCGATGTTGCTGTCGGAGTTGGCCGAGATGGTGCCGACCTGGGCGATCGCCTTGTCGTCGGCGGTCGGCTTGGAAAGCTTCTTCAGCTCTTCGACGGCGGCCTTCACGGCCTGGTCGATGCCGCGCTTCAGGTCCATCGGGTTCATGCCGGCAGCGACGGCCTTCGAGCCTTCGCGGATGAACGCCTGCGCCAGCACGGTGGCGGTGGTGGTGCCGTCACCGGCGTTGTCGGAGGTCTTGGAAGCGACTTCCTTGACCATCTGCGCGCCCATGTTCTCGAACTTGTCGGCCAGTTCGATTTCCTTGGCGACGGAAACGCCGTCCTTGGTGATGGTCGGGGCGCCGAAGCTCTTCTCGAGCACGACGTTGCGGCCCTTCGGGCCGAGGGTGGCCTTGACGGCATTGGCGAGGATGTTCACGCCGCGCACCATGCGCGTACGGGCGTCTTCACCGAAACGGATATCTTTGGCTGCCATTGGAAAAACTCCGTGATTCGTAATTCGTGATGAGTGATTCGGGAAACGTCGGGCAGCGGGAAATCGGATGGAGTGGGATCGTCAACGCGGTTGCGCTACTGCGAACCCCCAATCCCCAATCCCGCCTCGGCTCAGCCGAGGATTGCGAGAACGTCGTCTTCCTTGATGATCTTGTACTCGATGCCATCCTGCTTGTAGGCGGAACCGGAGTACTGGCCGTAGATCACCTTGTCGCCGACCTTGACCTTCGGGGCGCGCACGCCACCGGTGGCTTCGACGAACTTGCCTTCGCCGACGGCGATGACTTCACCCTTGGTGGGCTTCTCCTTCGCGGCGTCGGGAATGATGATGCCGCCGAGGGAGGTTTCTTCGGCTTCGATCGGCTTGACCACCAGGCGGTCGTACAGCGGCTTGATGTTGCTCATGTCAATCCTCTTAAGTGATTGATTGGACTAGGAAAGGGGCGGCGATGTTAGCAGTCCCAGGGAGAGACTGCCAACGACGCGGACACAAAAACCCGGCAGCGCCGGATGCCGTCCTATGTTGGGTGGGGGCCATGCGCTTTCAAGGGCCGGTCGAAAAATTTTTTCGCCAGGGCCGTCTGGGCCGGTCTGCGATAATCGCCGGCCCATGCCCGTCTTCCTTATCCTCTCCACCTGCCCGGATGCCGACACCGCCCAGCGGCTGGCGCGGACGCTGGTGGAAGAGCGGTTGGCCGCCTGCGTCAGCCTGTTGCCCGGTGTGGTCTCGACCTACCGCTGGCAGGGCGACGTGGAACAGGCGACCGAGGTCCAGCTGCTGGCCAAGACCTCCGGCGACCGCCGCGAGGACCTGATGGCGCGCCTGGCCGAACTCCACCCGTATGAACTGCCGGAGATCCTGGCGGTCGAAACCGCCGCCGGCCTGCCCGCCTACCTGGACTGGGTCGCCGCCGAAACCCGGGCCCACGCCCGTGCCTCCGAGTGATCCGATGACGCCGATCCGCGCCCTGCTCTCCCTCCTGCTGCTGTCCCTGACCTCGCTGCTGGCGCCGGCCGCCTCCGCCGCGATCACCCAGGACGACCTGCTGCCGGTGGACGAAGCGTTCGTGCTGACAGCTACCGCGCCGACGCGCGACAGGATCGAGATCCGCTGGAAGATCACCGAGGGCTACTACCTCTACCGGCATCGCACCAGCGTGGGCGCCGATCCCGGCTTCGCCGCGCGGCCCCTGCAGTTGCCGAAGGGCAAGGCCTACCGCGACGAGTTCTTCGGCGACGTCGAAACCTACCGCGGCGAGCTGCTCGCCACCCTGCCCGGCCAGCCGACGGCGTCGACCGACCGCGTCACGCTGAAGATCAAGTACCAGGGCTGTGCCGACGCCGGCATCTGCTACCCGCCGCAGACGCGCACGCTGACGGTGGCGTTGCCGCCCGCCGCCGGCGAGGCCTTCGTGCCGCTGGGTTCCGGTGCGCTCACCGGCGGCCTGCTTGGCCAGCAGCCGCAGGCCGGCATGGACGCACTGCCGCTGCCGGAGGAACAGGCGTTCGCGTTCGAGGCGATTGCCTTCAACGGCAACGAGCTGCTGCTGCGCTTCACCCCCGCGCGCGGTTATTACGTCTACCGCGACCGCACGTCGATGGCGCTGGGAGGCGCGCCGGGCATCGCCCTGCAGGCGCCACGCTGGCCGACGGGCAAGGCGCACCGCGACGCGCATTTCGGCGAGGTCACGGTCTACTTCGACCAGGCCGAAGTGCCGGTGCCGTTGAGGCGGGAGAACGCAAAGGCCGCACAGGCGACTCTGCGCGTCACGTTCCAGGGCTGCCAGACCAACGGCATCTGCTATCCGCCGATGACGCGACGGGTGAAGCTGTCGATCCCCGCCGGTACGGTGACGCCGGCCACCATGCCGGACGTGCCGGCGCCCGCCGCCGTCGCAGCGCTGCCGACGAGCGAGACGCCCCCCGCGAGCACGCAGGTCGCGGTTCCCGTCGCGGGCGCGACGACCTCACCCGTTGCGGCCGACGTCGAACGGACACTTCCTCCGGCAGACGTGCTGGCACGCAACCAGGGCGGCGCCATGTCACTGCTCGTCGCACTCGCGCTGGCACTGGCGGGCGGCCTGATCCTCAACCTGATGCCGTGTGTGCTGCCGATCCTGTCGTTGAAGGCGCTGTCGCTGGCCGAGAGCGGGCGCGATGGTGGTGACGCGCGACAGCGCGCGCTCTGGTACACGGTGGGCGTGCTGGTCAGCTTCGTCGCCGTCGGTGCGCTGGCCCTCGCGCTGCGGGCCGCCGGCCTCGCGCTCGGGTGGGGCTTCCAGTTGCAGCAGCCATGGGTCGTCGGGCTGTTGGCCTATGTGATGTTCGCGGTGGGTCTGAGCCTGTCGGGCGTGTTCGCGATCGGCCACCGGCTGGCGGGTACCGGCCATGGGCTGGCGTCGCGTCGCGGCCCGGTCGGCGATTTCTTCACCGGCGTACTGGCGGTGGTCGTGGCCAGCCCCTGCACGGCCCCTTTCATGGGCATCGCACTCGCGTACGCCTTCACGGCGCCCACGCCGTTGGCACTGCTGGTCTTCGCGGTACTCGGCCTGGGATTGGCGTTGCCGTTCCTGCTGATCGGCTTCGTGCCGGCGCTGGCACATCGCCTGCCGCGCCCCGGCGCCTGGATGGAGACGCTGAAGCAGGCACTCGCCTTCCCGATGTACCTCACCGCGGCATGGCTGCTGTGGGTGCTGGGCAAGCAGCGCGGCGTCGATGCGCTGGGGCTGGCGCTGGTCGGACTAGTGTTGCTGGCGCTCGGGCTGTGGTGGTTCCAGCGCGCGCGCTTCGCGGCACCGCTTCAGCGCATGCTGGCACTCGCGCTGGCGACCTCCGCGCTGGTACCTCTGGTGATGGTGCACCGGTTGCCTACGAGCACGGCAGCAGCACCGATGGCGGACGGCCACGTGCCTTACTCGGCGGAACGCCTGGCCGCCCTGCGCGCGGAGGGCCGCATCGTCTTCGTCGACATGACCGCCGACTGGTGCGTGACCTGCAAGGCCAACGAAAAGGCCGTGCTGAACACCGACGCGTTCCGTGAGCTGCTGTCAGAACACGATGCCGTGATGATGACGGGCGACTGGACGAACGTGGACCCTGCCATCACCGCCTTCCTCGAACAGCACAAGGCCGTCGGCGTGCCGCTGTACGTGATGTACCCGCGCAACGGCGGCGAAGGCGAGGTCCTGCCGACCGTGCTGACCCACGACACGGTGCGCCAGGCCTTCGAACGGGCGGCGCGATGAAGGCCACCACGCCGCGCATCCTGGCGGTCGCCGCACTGGCGGCCGGACTGGGCTTGCTCGCCAGCCTCTGGCTAGACGTCAACCCCCTGTGGCGGACCGGCCCGGGCGAGCGCGCCCTGCATGCCGCCATCAACGCCACGGCACCGACGCCGCCGCCAGGCGTCACGCCGGCGGCCATCGGCGATCCGATGCCCGCCATCGCGTTGCCGGGACTGGATGGCAAGATCGTCGATCTCGCCGCCCACTACCGCGGCAAGCGGCTGCTGATCAATGTCTGGGCCAGCTGGTGCGGCCCCTGCATCGAGGAGATGCCCGAGCTGCAACGCTTCGCGATGGCGCAGGGGGCAGAGGGCGTGCAGGTGATTGGCCTGGCGCTGGACTCGCCGGAAGCGGTGCGGGATTTCCTGTCCCGCGTGCCGGTCGGCTATCCCATCGTGCTGGACACACCCGGCCCGGCCGACGCCAGCGTCTGGCTGGGCAACGCCAAGGGCGTGCTGCCGTATACCGTACTGATCGGCACCGATGGCCGGGTCGAGCGACAGAAGATCGGCCCGTTCCAGCACGGCGAGCTCAGCGACTGGGCGCAGTAGCAACGCCGCGTTACGTCGTCGAAACGGCGGTCATCGTGCGCCATCAATTGAAAAACCCGCCTTGCCGGCGCGCCTTGTCGCCCCGCCTCGACCTGATCGGCACGAATGGCGCCAGGAATCAAACAAGCGCTTAAAACGAGGCAAACTTCGGCGAACTGGACAGCATTGCCGTGTTCGCGCAGACTGCCGGCCTTCCGCTGGAGAGCCGAATGGCGAAGCTGCTGGTCCTGCATGGCCCCAACCTCACTCTGCTCGGGACGCGCGAGCCGGAGGTCTATGGCCACACGACGCTGGCGGACATCGACCTGGCGCTCGCGGCGCAGGCGCAGGCCGCCGGCCACGCGCTGGAGGGGTTCCAGTCCAATGCCGAGCACGCTCTGGTCGACCGCATCCAGACCGCCCGCACCGACGGCACCGCCTTCATCCTGATCAACCCGGCTGCGTTCACCCACACCTCCGTCGCGATCCGCGACGCGCTGGCGGCGGTAGCGCTGCCCTTCATCGAAATCCACCTGTCCAACCCGCACAGCCGCGAACCCTTCCGCCACACCAGCTACTTCAGCGACAAGGCGGTCGGCGTGGTCTGCGGGTTCGGTGCGGACAGTTACCGCTACGCGCTGGACGCCGCCCTGCAGCGGCTGCCCGCCTGACTTTCCTCTGTTCCCCGCGGGGAACGATGTTCAACCACGAGGCTCCCATGGATCTCCGCAAAATCAAGAAACTCATCGACCTGCTGGAAGAGTCGAACCTGGCCGAAATCGAGATCAAGGAAGGCGAAGAATCCGTGCGCCTGGCGCGGACGCCCAAGGGCGGCTATGCCGCACCCGCCGCACCGGCGCCCGTGGCCTACGCCGAACCGCGCCCCGCGGCACCGATGCCGATGAGCTCGCCGACCGAAGCCTCCACCGGCGGCACCGCCAAGCCCGGCAACGCCCTGCCCGACGGCCACGTGGTGCGCGCGCCCATGGTCGGCACCTTCTATGCCTCCCCGTCGCCGGACAAGCCTGCCTTCGTCAGCGTCGGCCAGTCGGTGAAGGCCGGCGAGACGCTGGCGATCATCGAGGCGATGAAGATGTTCAACCCCATCGAAGCCGACGTGTCCGGCACCGTGCTGTCGATCCTGGCCGACAGCGGCCAGCCGATCGAATTCGACCAGCCGCTGTTCGTGATCGGCTGAGGTCGGCACCATGCTGGACAAGGTCGTTATCGCCAACCGGGGTGAGATCGCGCTGCGCATCCTGCGCGCCTGCCACACCCTCGGCATCCGCACGGTCGCGGTGCATTCCACCGTCGACCGCAACCTCAAGCACGTGGCCATGGCCGACGAGTCCGTCTGCATCGGCCCGGCCGCCTCGAAGGACAGCTACCTCAACATCCCGGCCATCATCGCCGCGGCCGAGGTGACCGACGCGCAGGCCATCCATCCGGGCTACGGCTTCCTGTCGGAGAACGCCGACTTCGCCGAGCGCGTGGAGCAGTCCGGCTTCATCTTCATCGGCCCGAAGGCGGACACGATCCGCATGATGGGCGACAAGGTGGAAGCCATCCGCGCCATGCAGGCGGCCGGCGTGCCGTGCGTGCCCGGCAGCGGTGGTCCGCTGGGCGACGACATCGTCGCCAATACCCGGATCGCGCGCGAGATCGGCTATCCGGTGATCATCAAGGCCGCGGGCGGCGGCGGCGGCCGCGGCATGCGCGTGGTGCATGTCGAAGGCGCGCTGAAGGCGGCCATCGAGACCACCAAGTCGGAAGCCAAGGCGGCGTTCGGCAACGGCGAGGTCTACATGGAGAAGTTCCTGGAGAATCCGCGCCACGTGGAAATCCAAGTCCTCGCCGACGGCCAGGGCAACGCCATCCACCTGGGCGAGCGCGACTGCTCGATGCAGCGTCGCCACCAGAAGGTGGTCGAGGAAGCACCGGCGCCCGGCATCACCGAGGAACTGCGCAACGAGATCGGCAAGGTCTGCGTGGAAGCGTGCATCCGCATCGGCTACCGCGGTGCCGGCACGTTCGAATTCCTGTTCGAGGACGGCCGCTTCTACTTCATCGAGATGAACACCCGCATCCAGGTGGAGCATCCGGTGACCGAGCGCATCACCGGCATCGACCTGGTCTGCGAACAGCTGCGCATCGCGGCCGGCCACAAGCTGAGCATCAAGCAGTCCGACATCGTGCTGCGCGGCCATGCCATCGAATGCCGCATCAACGCGGAAGACCCGGACACGTTCATGCCGCACCCGGGTCTGATCCAGCATTTCCATCCGCCGGGCGGCCCCGGCGTGCGCGTGGACACGCACATCTACGAAGGCTATCGCGTCCCGCCGAACTACGATTCGATGATCGCCAAGCTGATCGTCCACGGCCCGGACCGCGACACCGCGATCGCGCGCATGCGCGTCGCGCTCAGCGAGATGGTCATCGACGGCATCAAGACGAATATCCCCCTGCAGCAACGCATCATGCGCGACCAGGGCTTCCAGGCCGGCGGCCAGAACATCCACTATCTGGAAAAGCGCCTGGCCGAACGCAAGAACAAGGCGATCTCGCTGGTCTGAGGATTCGCCGCGCCAGACGCACGAAGGGCCGGGATGGCGACTTGCGTTTCAACGTTCGGACGAGGCGACGCGGCGTATTACCGCTCGGGTGCCTGTTGCGTGCCGGGCACCGGGACGGCACCGAGCGGCGAGGACGGATCGGTGATCCGCACCACTTCCGACGACCCGTTGGGCCAGACCACCCTGATCGTGCTGCCCGGCGCCAACGTCGAGAACGGCGTGCCGCTGCGCGCGCGATACAGCGCGGCGACCTGCGCGGCGCCGAGGCGGCGCGCCTCGTCCGGCGCATGGATGGTCATGTGGCCCACCCGCGACAGATCGCGGAACGCGGGGTCGCGTGTTTCGATCACGATCGTTGCCGCCGCGGCGGCATACGCCACCACCACCAGACCCCAGACCAGGAGATTGGCTCCCGGCCGCGTGCGCTTGTATTTCATCCTTCCACTCCCGGGTGGGACAGCAGCGTGCCCACCATCTCGTCCACGTTGTCCCGACCTTGGCGCGGCACACCGGCATCGCGCGCGAAGGTGGTGAAATCCTGCGATTCGTCCTGCGAGCAGATGCCGCCGTTGACGCAGTAGTTGGTCATCATCGTGCCGCCGGGGCTGCAGTCCATGCCGAGCCGGCAGGCCGCCACGCGCCAAGCGATCTCGGTCAGTTCAGTGCCCGACACCTCGCCCAGCGTGTCGCGACGGCCGCTGCCGATCGTGCCCATCGCCGGCGCGATGGCCAGGTAGGCGAACGGATCGCCCGAATCGAGTACGCGCTGCACCAGGTCGCGCTGGTAGTCGTCGCCTTCCCGCAAGGGCTGCTCCATCGCCAGCAGCGCGGCTTCCGCCGCCACGCTGCCGGCCTGCGCCGCCTGCAGGCGACGCGTGAAGACCGTCGCCGACGAGAAACCGTCCGCCGGCATGAAGCGTGCGCAGCGTTGCTGCACGCGCTGGCGGGCGGACAGCATCGCGGCACCATTCGACAGCCCCAGGCCGGCGATCACGCGCGTGTCCTGCGCATAGCCTGCGGGATCGGCCGCGTAGCCCGCGCAGTGATCCTGCACCAGGCTCAACAGCCACATGGCATCGGCATCTCCAGCCGCGGCGAGCACCATGAGTTCGCGCGAATAGGCGAACAGGTCGGTGCTGTCCTCGAACGCGCGCCGCAACGGCGACAAGACCGGCACGGTCCGCGCCGACATGGGGCGCAGCATCGCGTCCGGTGTCGCAAGTGCGGACGGATCCCCGTCGTGCGCAATGGCCGGGGCCTCTCCAGATCCTCCGGCATGCGGCAGCCAACCCGCCTGGCGCAGCGGCATCCACGCCAGCACACCCAGCAGGCCCACCAGCATCATCGGCAGCAGCAGCTTCCGGGGCACGCGTGCATTATCCCGGTGCCCGCCACCCCTTACAACGCGGCGCACGCGCGTCCTTGACCGCGATCACGCGCAGGCGAGGGGCAGCCGCGGTCGCGTGAGACAATCCCGGCCTGTCCATTCCCCCGCCCGGCCGACATGCCCTACCTGGAACTCTCCCTGCGCTGCACCGAAGCCGAGCAGCCGCGCTACGAGAATGCGCTCGACGACGTGGGCGCCCTGTCGGTGACCCTGCTGGATGCCGACGCCGATACCGGCAACGAGCGCGCCATCCTGGAACCCGGCGTCGGCGAGACGCCGCTGTGGAAATCACTGGTGCTGACTGCGCTGTTCGATTCGGACGCCGATGCGCTGACGTTGCTGGCCGCGCTGGAAGCCTTCGATCCGGGACTCGACTGGACGCAGGCGGGTTTCCGCAAGGTCGAGGACGAGGACTGGGAACGCGCATGGCTGGACCAGTTCAAGCCGATGCGCTTCGGCGCACGCACGTTCATCGTGCCGTGGAACCATGAGGTGCCCGAGGAGGCGGGCGACGATGCGGCGATCGTGCGCCTCGATCCCGGGCTGGCGTTCGGCTCCGGCACGCACCCGACCACGGCGCTGTGCCTGCGCTGGCTGGACACGCTCGCGGGCGAGGGCCTGCTGCAGGACCAGCGCGTGCTCGACTTCGGTTGCGGCTCCGGCATCCTCGCACTGGCCGCGCTGAAGCTCGGCGCCGCGCACGCGACCGGCGTCGACAACGATCCTCAGGCCCTGCTGGCGAGCGCCGACAATGCGCAACGCAACGGTGTCGATGCGCATTTCCACGTCTACCTGCCGGATGACGAACCGGCCGCCACCTATCCGGTCGTGGTGGCGAACATCCTCGCGTCGGCGCTCGATGCCCTCGCCGACGTGCTCGCCGCGCGCGTGGCGGTGGGGGGCCGCATAGCGCTGTCCGGCATCCTCAAGGGGCAGGAAGACGAACTGCTGGCCCGCTATGCCCCCTGGTTCGATGCACTGTCCGCCACGCAGGACGGCGACTGGATGCGCATCGACGGCATCCGCCGCTGACGCAGCCGGTCACAACACGCCCGCGGACGAGCATGGTTGAATAGCCGCCATGTTCACGGCCTGCCCGCACTGCCAGTTCCTTGTCGCCCGCGATCCGCGCTCCGGCGCGACGCCGGCGGACTGTCCGCGCTGCGGCAAGGCGCTGGTCACGAAGGATGATGTCGCCACGCCGGCCCCCAGCTTCGTGACTCTGTTGCACGCCGCGCCGGATCCCGTATCGGCTGCATCGGGGCCGGACGCATCCGACGCAGCGGCGGGTGAGCAGGAAGCCTCGCCTGCGACGTCCGCGCCGTCGATGGACGCGCCTGCCCAGATGATCGGCGAGGAGACGCCACCACTCCCGCCTGCGATCGACGAAGACGCGATCACGCCGCGCGATCCTGCCTCCGCTGGTTCCCACGCGCCCGCAACCGCAACCGCAACCGCCAGCACGCTCGACGTACCCGTCGCGCGCAAGGCGACAGGGCCCCGCTTCCTTCATCGGACACGCACCACGCCGGTGCATGCGAAGCGCGCGCGCCTGCAGTGGGCCATCGTCGCCGCGCTATCGGCGCTGCTGTGCATGCAGGTCATCGTCGCGGACCGCGCGAGGCTCGCGATGCAGGCCGGCTGGCGGCCCATCGTCGTTGCGCTGTGCGGCATCGCCCGCTGCGACGTACCGATCTGGCGCGAACCCGCTGCGTTCACCATGCTCAGTCGCGACGTCCGCCCGCTGCTGGACACGCCCGGCACCTTGCTGGCGCAGGCCACGTTCCGCAATGAAGCGCGCTGGGCGCAGGGCTGGCCCATCATCCTGCTGACGCTGAAGGATGCGGATGGGCGCACGCTGGGCGCACGCGCCCTGCGACCAGAGGAATACCTGGCCGAAGGCGAGGCAGTCACCGCCATCGGCCCCGGCCAGAGTGCACAGGTCGCCGTGCGCATACGCGAGCCCAGCGCCAGCGTCGTCGCGTTTTCCTTCGACTTCCGTTAAACGCGCGGGTTCATGAAAAAAGCGGATGCATGCGCCGCGATCAGGCGCTAGACTCGTCCCCCCGCCGAATACCCACAAGCACAAGGCGGCACCTGCTTCCGTAGCGCCCAGGGGATCCGTTTGAACGCTGCCTCCACACGCCAGGACACGCCTCGCACCGCGTCGCGCCCGCCGTTGCGCGAGCATGTCGCGCAGTCCGTGCGCCGCTACCTGCGCGACCTGGACGGCTGCGAAGCCGATGATGTGTACGAGATCGTGCTGCGCGAGATGGAAATCCCGCTGTTCGTGGAAGTGCTGAACCATTGCGACGGCAACCAGAGCCGCGCGGCCGCCATGCTCGGCATCCATCGCGCAACGCTGCGCAAGAAGCTCAAGGATTACGGGCTGGCCTGAGGCACCGGACGCCGTGCTGCAGCGCGTTATAATTCGCGCCCCGCTCCGCACCGTCGTCCTCCATGACTCCTGATCTCCAGCCCGTGCGTCGGGCGCTGTTGTCCGTTTCCGACAAGACCGGCCTGCTCGAGCTGGCTCGCGCGCTGGCGGCGCGCGATGTCGAACTCTTGTCCACCGGCGGCACCGCCAGGACACTGCGTGACGCGGGCCTGGCCGTGCGCGATGTCGCCGACGTCACCGGCTTCCCGGAAATGATGGATGGCCGGGTCAAGACGCTGCACCCCAAGGTGCACGGCGGACTGCTGGGACGTGCCGGCACCGACGACGCGGTGATGGCCGAACACGGCATCGGCGCGATCGACCTGCTGGTGCTGAACCTGTATCCGTTCGAATCGGTCACCGCGAAGGCCGACTGCACGATGGCGGACGCGGTGGAGAACATCGACATCGGTGGCCCGGCCATGCTGCGCTCGGCCGCGAAGAACTTCGCGCGCGTCGCCGTCGCGACCGATCCGTCGCAGTACGCCGGCCTGGTGGCCGAACTCGACGCCAACGATGGAGCGCTGTCGGCGGACACCCGTTTCGCGCTGTCGGTGGCGGCGTTCAACCGCGTGGCGCAGTACGACGCGGCGATCAGCAACTACCTGTCCGCGATCACCGATACCTCTGTCGCGGTACCGGTGCGCAGCGCCTTCTCCGCGCAGGCGAACGGCAGCTTCGTCAAAGTCATGGACCTGCGCTACGGCGAGAATCCGCACCAGCAGGCCGCGTTCTATCGCGACCTGTATCCCGCGCCCGGCTCGCTGGCCACGTTCGAGCAGTTGCAGGGCAAGGAGCTCAGCTACAACAACATCGCCGACAGCGATGCGGCATGGGAATGCGTGCGCCAGTTCGACGCGCCGGCGTGCGTGATCGTCAAGCACGCCAACCCCTGCGGCGTGGCGGTAGGCGTGGCCTGCGGCGACGCCTACGAGCTGGCTTACGCCACCGACCCGACCAGCGCGTTCGGCGGCATCATCGCGTTCAACCGCACGCTGGATGCGGCCACGGCGAAGGTCATCCTGGATCGCCAGTTCGTCGAAGTCCTGATCGCGCCGGACTACGAGCCCGCCGCCCTCGACTACGCGACGAAGAAGGCCAACGTGCGCGTGCTGCGCATCCCGATGGCGGCTGCCTCGCCCGGCTTCATCGACACCAAGCGCATCGGCTCCGGCCTGCTGCTGCAGACGGCCGACGACCGCGTTGTGACACGCGACGAATTGAAGGTGGTTACGAAACTCGCGCCGACCGACGCGCAGTTCACCGACCTGCTGTTCGCCTGGAAGGTCGCCAAGTTCGTGAAGTCCAACGCCATCGTCTATGCGAAGGACCATCGCACCATCGGTGTCGGCGCCGGCCAGATGAGCCGCGTGTATTCGGCGCGCATCGCCGGCATCAAGGCGGCCGATGCGAACCTCGTGGTCGAGGGTTCGGTGATGGCCAGCGATGCCTTCTTCCCGTTCCGCGACGGCATCGACGCCGCCGCCGCCGCCGGCATCAGGGCGGTGATCCAGCCGGGTGGCTCGATGCGCGACAGCGAGGTGATCGCCGCGGCGGACGAGCACAGCATCGCGATGGTGTTCACCGGCGTCCGCCACTTCCGCCACTGAGATTCTTCGCCACGTCATCGGGCATTCGAGGAGCAGCGCAGGCCATGACTCGCAACGTATCCACCGTGCTGGCGTCGATGATCGCGGCGTGTGCCCTGGCCGGATGCTCGGACACGCGGCAGCCCGTGCAGGAAGCGAGGACGCGGATCGCCGCTACCTTGCCGGCGCCCTACTTCGAGGACCTGGTCACCGAATCGGTGTCCGTCGACGGCGACCGCCTGGTCCTGCTGGTGCGCAGTCCGGCCGGCAGCGCCGCGAAGACGCGCGGCGCCCCCGGCTTCGACGCACTGAAGGACAGTGAGCAGGCCGCGCTGCGCGACCTGTGCGGACGTCCCGAGATCATGCCGCTGCTCGATACCGAAGCGGTGCTCGTACGCCGCTTCGTGGACCGCGAAGATGTCCTGTTCTTCGAAGTCGCCCTCCCCGCGCGCGCCTGCGCGAGCCCGCCGGCCGACGCGCCGGCCCAGCCCTGAGGAAAGCCCCTTGAAAGTCCTGGTGATCGGTTCCGGCGGTCGTGAGCACGCGCTGGCGTGGAAGCTGGCGCAGTCGCCGCGCGTGGACGAGGTGATCGTGGCGCCCGGCAACGCCGGCACCGCGACCGAGGCCAAGTGCCGCAACGCCGCCGTCAAGGCCAATGACATCGAAGGCCTGCTTGCGCTGGTGCGGGCCGAAGGCGTGGGCCTGACCGTGGTCGGCCCCGAAGTGCCGCTGGTGGCCGGCGTGGTGGACCGCTTCCGCCTGGCCGGGCTGCGCATCTTCGGCCCCACGGCGGCAGCGGCACAGTTGGAAGGCAGCAAGGCGTTCGCCAAGGACTTCCTCGCACGCCACGGCATCCCGACCGCGTTCTACGCGGTGCATACCGAGGTGGACGCCGCACTGGCGTACCTCCGGGAGAAAGGCGCCCCGATCGTGGTCAAGGCCGACGGCCTGGCAGCGGGCAAGGGCGTCATCGTGGCGATGACCTTGCAGGAAGCCGAAGACGCGGTGCGCGACATGCTGTCGGGCAATGCCTTCGGCGACGCCGGTGCGCGCGTGGTGATCGAGGAATTCCTGGACGGCGAAGAAGCCAGCTTCATTTCGATGGTGGATGGCAACACCGCCCTGCCGATGGCGACGAGCCAGGACCACAAGCGGGTGGGCGACGGTGATACCGGCCCCAACACGGGGGGCATGGGCGCCTATTCGCCGGCGCCGGTGGTCACGGCGGACGTGCATGCGCGCGTGATGCGCGAGGTGGTGAATCCCACCGTGCAGGGCATGCTCGCCGACGGCGTGCCGTTCACCGGGTTCCTGTATGCGGGACTCATGATCGATGCGGCCGGCGCGCCCAAGGTCATCGAATTCAACGTGCGCTTCGGCGACCCGGAAACGCAGCCGGTGATGCTGCGCCTGAAGTCCGACCTGGTGGAGCTGGTCGAAGCGGCCATCGACGGCCGCCTGGACGCCGCCGAGGCGCAGTGGGATCCACGCCCGTCGCTCGGCGTGGTGATGGCCGCTTCGCCATACCCGGAGACGCCGGTGACGGGCGACGTGATCCTCGGGCTGGACGAGGTGCCGGCCACGGCCAAGGTCTTCCATGCCGGTACCGCGCTGGATGCCGAAGGTCGCGTGGTCAGCGCCGGCGGGCGCGTGCTGTGCGTCGCCGCGCTGGGCGATTCGGTGTCCGATGCGCAACGACATGCGTACGCGGGCGTGGACAAGGTGCGATGGACGAACGAGTTCCACCGCATCGACATCGGCTGGCGCGCGATCGCGCGCGAACGCGCGGACGGTTGACCGTCTACTCCGCCTGCACGAAACTCGCCGCGTGCTCGCGCGGCGCACTGCGCAGGTATTGCGGCGCGACGGCGACCTTCGCCCCCAGCGCTGCGGCGGCATGCCACGGCCAGCGCGGGTCGTAGAGGATGCCGCGCGCGATGGCGATCGCGTCGGCCCGGTCCTGCACCAGGAGGTCTTCGGCCTGCTGCGGTTCGGTGATCAGGCCGACGGCGATGACCGGCATCGCCACCTCGCGCTTGATCGCCTCGGCGAAGGGCACCTGGTAGCCCGGCCCCAGCGCGATCCGCTGCGCCGGATGCAGGCCGCCGCTCGATACATGGATGAAATGGCAGCCGCGCGCATCCAGCGCCTTCGCCAGCACGAGGCTCTGCGCGAGATCCCACCCGCCGTCGACCCAGTCGGTGGCCGAGATGCGGATACCGACCGCCACCGACGCCGGCACGGCAGCCTTGACGGCGTCGAACACCTGCAGCGCGAGGCGCATGCGACTTTCCAGCGTGCCGCCGTAGGCGTCATCGCGCTGGTTGCTCAACGGCGACAGGAACTGGTGCAGCAGATAGCCGTGCGCGGCGTGGATCTCGATCAGTTGCAGCCCGAGTCGCACGGCGCGACGCGCACTGTCGGCGAACGCGGCGACGACGGCATCGATGCCGGCCTGGTCCAGCGCGTCCGGCGCATGCTGGCCCTCGGCGTAGGCGACCGGCGAAGCCGACACTGTCTGCCAGCCGTGCGGTGCGTCCGGCGCGATCTGCGCGCCGTGGTGGTCCCAGGGACGATGCGTGGACGCCTTGCGGCCGGCGTGCGCCAGTTGCACGCCGATCGGCATGCTCGAGTAGCGGCGCGTCGCCGCCAGCGCGTTGGCGAACGCGGCTTCGGTGGTGTCGTCCCACAGGCCGAGGTCCGCCCAGCTGATGCGGCCGCGCGCTTCAACGGCGGTGGCCTCGATGATCGCCAGGGCGGCACCGGACTGCGCGAGGTTGGGCCAATGGAAGGCGTGCCATGCGGTGGCGCGGCCTTCCTCCGAGGAGTACTGGCACATCGGCGCAATGACGATGCGGTTGGAAAGCGACAGCGGCCCCAGCGCGAGGGGCGAGAACAGGCGACTCATGGACGGGGCGATACCGGACGACGTGGGGCGGCCACTATCCCCCTGCCCCCTCTGCCCTTCAATGCCATCGACGGAACACTGTCGGGCGCAGCGGCGCGCATCGCCATCGCGATTTGCTAGGCTGCGCGCAACCCACGGAGGGCGCATGTCCAGCCACAGCCAGTTTTCGCTGCTGACGCAACGGCGGTTCCTGCCGTACTTCACCGTCCAGGCGCTCGGCGCCTTCAACGACAACGTGTACCGGCAGGCGATCATCGGCCTGCTGATCTTCCTGGGCGCCAGCACCGACGAACGCGCGCTCTACGCCGTCATCGCGCCGGCCATCTTCATCCTGCCGTATTTCCTGTTCTCGGCAATCGCCGGCCAGATCGCGGAGAAACTGGAGAAGCACCGCCTGATCGTGATCACCACGACGATGGAGATCGTGATCATGTCGCTGGCCGCGGTGGGCTTCCTGCTGCAGAACATGCCGGTGCTGCTGGTCGCCCTGTTCTGTACCGGCGTGCAGTCCACGTTGTTCGGACCGGTGAAGTATTCCGTGCTGCCGTCGATCCTCAAGCCGGAGGAGCTGACAGGCGGCAACGGCCTGGTCGAGATGGGCACGTCGATCTCGATCCTGTGCGGCATGATCGCCGGCGGCATGATCTTCCAGGTGGCCGGCGCCCACGGCCCGCAGGCGGCCGCCGTCGCCATCGTGCTGCTCGCGTTGCTGGGCAACGCGTTGTCGCGGCTGATCCCGCGCATGGATGCCGGCGCGCCGGACCTGAAGATCAACTGGAATCCGATCCCCGAGTCGCTGGTCGTGCTGCGCATGGCCAAACAGCAACTGGCCGTGCGCAACGCCATCCTGGGCGTGTCGTGGTTCTGGTTCTTCGGCACGCTGCTGACCTCGCAGCTGCCCACGTATGCCGAACTGCATCTCGGTGCGCCGGGCGATTCCGCCACGCTTTACGTGGCGGCACTGGCACTGTTCTCCGTCGGCACCGGCATCGGCTCGCTGCTGTGCGAGAAACTGTCCGGCCGCACCGTCGAGATCGGCCTGGTGCCCGTCGGCGCGGCCGGCATGACGGCCTTCCTGCTGGACCTGTATTTCGCGCGCCCCGGCCTGGCGCCGGTCGGAGGACTGGACCTGGCGCAGTTCGTGCGCCAGCCCGGCAGCGTGCGCATCATCATTGATCTGGTGGGTATCGGCCTGTTCACCGGCATCTTCGTGGTGCCGCTGTTCGCGCTGATCCAGAGCCGCACGCGCGCCTCTGAGATGGCGCGCGTGTTCGCGGCGCTGAACATCCAGAACTCCGGCTTCATCGTGCTGGCGGCCTTGACGGGTCTCGCCCTCCAGCGAGGGCTGGACTGGACCAGTCCGCAGATGTTCCTCGCGCTGGCCATCGCCAACGCCGCGGTCGCCATCTGGATCTTCACGATCGTGCCCGAGTTCCTGATGCGTTTCCTCAGCTGGGTGCTGGTGCGCGCGCTGTACCGGCTGCGCCTCCACGGCATCGAGAAGAACGTCCCCGACGAAGGCCCGGCACTGATCGTCTGCAACCATGTCAGCTACATGGACGCGCTGATCCTGGCGGCCACGATCCCGCGCCCGGTGCGCTTCGTCATGTACTACAAGATCTTCAACATCCCGGTGATGAGCTGGATCTTCCGCACCGCCAAGGCCATCCCGATCGCCGGGGCCCGGGAGAATCCCGAACTCATGCAGCGCGCGTTCGAGGAGATCGACGCGGCGCTGGCCGAGGGCGAGATCGTGGGCATCTTCCCGGAAGGCGCGTTGACGAAGGACGGCGAGATCGCCGCGTTCAAGTCGGGCGTCGAGAAGATCCTCGAGCGGCGCCCGGTCCCCGTCGTGCCGATGGCGCTGAAGGGCATGTGGGCCAGCATGTGGAGCCGGCGCGACTCGCGGCTCGGCCGCATGCGCGTACCACGGCGATTCCGCGCGCACGTCGAGGTCATGGCCGGCGAGCCGATGGACGGCGCGACCGTGGATGCGGACGCGCTGGAGGCGAAGGTGCGCGCGTTGCGGGGCGATGCCGCGTGATGCTTCCGCAGCGCCGGGTTACCGGCTAGGCTGACGGCAGGGGCTTCTTCCATCACGCGTCACCGCGCACGGCGGCGGCCCCGCCCTGCCCTCCGTCTTTCCGCGAGAACCGCATGAGCAGCCTGCCGCCCTCCACGCACGGACCCTATGTTCCCAACCATCTGGTATGGGCCATCCTCACCACGCTGTTCTGTTGCCTGCCGCTGGGCATCGTCTCGATCGTGTTCGCCGCACAGGTGGATGGAAAGCGGGCGGCAGGCGATCTGGCCGGTGCGCAGGACGCGTCGCGGAAGGCGTTGAACTGGGCGATCGCCTCGGCGCTGATCGGCCCGATCCTGATGGCGCTCTGGTTCTTTTTGTTCGGCGGTCTGGCACTATTGGGCGGCATGAGCGGCATGTAGGCCGACTCGCACGACCCTCCATCCCTGCACAAGGAAAGCCTGCATGAGCGCCGTACCTCCCATGCCCTCGTCGTCCACGCCGGACAGCGTACCCAACCATCTCGCATGGGCCATCGTGTCCACCGTACTGGCGACCTGCCTGTGCTGCCCGCTCGGCCTGATCGGCATCGTCGCGATCGTGTTCTCGTCGCAGGTGAACGGCAAGCTCAACCAGGGCGACCTAGAAGGCGCGCGCCGCGCGTCCGCCAACGCCAAGACCTGGTGCTGGGTGGCCACTGCGTTCGCCATCATCGGCCTGCTGCTCAACATCATCATGATCGCCACCGGCGGCATGGAGCAGTACATGGAGATGATGCAGCAGATGCAACAGATGCAGTGATCGCGCTGCGACCCCTGCACTACGCGGCATTGACGGCGGCGGCCCTGGTGGCCGCCGCTGGCGTATGGCTGCTGCTGACGTTCGATCCCAATGCCGCGGACAGCCCGTTCCCGGGCTGCATGTTCCGCGCACTGACCGGTTATTTCTGCGTGGGATGCGGCCTGACCCGCGCCCTGCACGCACTGGTCCACGGCGACCTGGGGCGCGCCTTCGCGATGAATCCGCTCGCGGTGCTGCTGTTGCCGGCGATCCCGATGATGATCGCGCACGGACAGGGCTGGCGCCCGCGTGCGCTCGAACCGGTGATGCGCGTCCTGCTGGCGCCCCGCTTCTGGCTGGTGCTGTTGCCGGCATACTGGATCGCGCGCAACCTGCCGTGGTTTCCCTTCACGCTGCTCGCGCCGGGCTGACGCTGCACACGCTGGCTCAGCTGACCCAGCCGCCGATCACGAACACTGCCAGCGTCGCCAGCCACAGCAGCAGGATGCGCCACACCAAGCTCATCGCATCGCGCAGTTCGGGCAGGTCGCGCATGGCCTGCACCATGCCCTCCTCCGCATATTCCTCGGCCTCCTCCGCCAGCTCGCCGCGCACGCTTGCGCGGGCGGCGTGCGGCAGGAAGCCCGTGTCCAGGCGGAAACGCGTGCCGCCCGCTTCACGCCATGCGGTGAACACCGTATCGAAGTTGCCCACCAGCGCCATCGCGAGCGTCATCAATTGCGCGACCGGCCACTCGAGTGCCGTCGTCAGCACCTGCGTCCCGCGCCGGTTCTGCTCCGGCAGGGCCTCCGAAGCGCGGCTGTGCACCGCAAGCCGATAGAGCATCGCCCCCACCGGGCCGAGCAGCAGGAACCAGAACAGCACGCCAAACCAGCGGCGCAATGCATTGGCGAACACGGCCTCCACCAGCGCGGGACCATCCAGCGCCGCCGTCTCGCCCGTCAAGCCGAGGCGCGCGATGGCGGCGCGACGGCTCGGGGCGTCGTGCGCATCGATGACGGCTTCGACGTCGACATCGAGATCGCGGGGACCCCACGCATAGACCAGGACCGCGATATCGAACACCAGGCCCACGAGTCCGTAGACCGGTCCATCGAGCAGCCACTGCAGCAGCGCGACCACCAGCAGCACCGGCACCAGCGCCAGTGCGATGCCATGGCGTGCCTGCCACGCGCCGCCCGCCGATTCGCCCAGCCAGTGAAGCCACGCGTCGTACCACGCGTACCGACGGAGCGAGGCGACCAGCGTAGGCGCGACATGGCCCAGCACCAGCGCAAGCACGACGGCAACGAGCGTGATCGACATGCGGGCTCCTCCGGCCGGGATTCTAGCGTGGGGGGCTGTTAACGCCCGGTCTCGGCTGCCGTGGGCGCGAGGCGCGCGCGCATGCCGGCGTGCCAGTGCTCGATCAGCGCGCGCGCGATCGAAATCGACGGCGACAACAGCAGGCCCTCGCCGTCGTCGCTGCCCTCGCGCGCGAGCGCGGCGTCGATCTCATCGAACGAGAACCAGCGCGCGTCCTCCAGCTCGCCGTCGACCTGCGGCAGGTCGGGTTCGGCGTCGGCACAGAAGCCCAGCATCAACGCACCCGGAAAGGGCCACGGTTGCGCACCCAGGTAATGGCACGATCGCACCCGCACCCTGGTTTCCTCCATCACTTCGCGGGCGACGGTCTGCTCGAGCGTCTCGCCGGGTTCCACGAAACCGGCGACGACCGAATAGCGACGTGGCGGCCACGATGCCTGTCGGCCGAGCAGCAGGCGCTCGCCGTCGCTCACCGCAACGATCACGGCGGGGTCGACGCGCGGATAGTGGTCTTTGCCGCACTGGGTGCAGTGCGCGATGTACCCGGCCCGGCGGAACGTGATGTCACCGCCACAGGCACTGCAGAAACGGGTCGACGACTGCCAATGCAGCAGCGCGCGCGCCATCGCGAAAACACCCGACTCGAATGCGGGCCAGGTCGCCGCCGCACGCCGCAGGTCACGCCATGCGGGCGCTTCCACCGCATGGTGGCGGGCATGCGCGGCGAACCACGCCACGCCGTCGCGCACGCCAAGGAAGAGGCTGGCGCCGGGACCCCCGCCCAAGGATGCGCCTGCGCTGGCCAGCAGCGCACCGTCGGCATCCGCCATCGCGCGCCCTTCATCGTCCAGCACCAGCACGCGCGCGTCCGGCCACAGGCGCGCCAGCGCGTCGGCGTCGTCGCGCAAGGCGTCGGCGCGGTCCAGCGTGTCGCCCGCGAAGGCGAACCCGGAAAGCGGTGCAGAAAGGGAAGCGTGACCTGTCACGGAACGCGGCAGGCCGAGCGTCACATGCTGAAACTGCTGCCGCAGCCGCAGGTGGTCTTGGCGTTCGGGTTGCGGATGACGAACTGCGCACCCTGCAGGCTTTCGCTGTAGTCCACCTCGGCACCCATCAGGTATTGCAGGCTCAGCGGATCCACCAGCAGCGACACGCCATCGGTATCCACGGCGACATCGTCTTCCGCACGGTTTTCGTCGAACTCGAACCCGTACTGGAATCCCGAGCACCCGCCGCCCTGGATGTAGACGCGAAGGGCGAGCGAATCGCTGCCTTCTTCCTGGATCAGCTCGCGCACCTTGGCGGCCGCCGCCGGCGTGAAGTTCAGCGGGCGGTCGATCGACTGGTAATCGGGCGCGGCCGCGGCAGTGGGCAGGGAAACGACGGTGGTCATGCGGCAAGGATGGGGGCTGGCGGAAGGCAGTTCAAGTTCAGCGCGTGCCGGCGCCTTCGCCGGCACCTTTCTTCGCCGACGCCTGCGCCCACGGGAACGACTGTTCCACGGCCGCGCCACTCTGCGGCACGACACGGGCGATGACGCGCACGGGCTTGAAACCGGGCGGCAGCAGCAGGTCGCCCTCGACCTGCTGGAAATACTTGAACGAGTACGGTACGCCCGGTGCATTCGGTTGCTGCCGCAGGTCGGCCCAGGCCAGGCGGCGCAGCTTGCCGGCCTCGGTCCCTTCCACGGACACCAGCAGGCGGCCCGCATTCACGGCGCCGCGGTTGAGGTTCTGCGTGAGCGTGGCGGTGAAGTGCCAGGCCTGTTCGTCCTGCGGCTGCAGGATGAGCTCGTGCACCGACAGGCCGCGACGTTGCGCGGTGGCACCGACGAACCGTTCGTAAAACGCGACATCGGCGCGAAGGCCGGCGATTTCCTCGTCGCGCTCGGACAGGGTGGCCTGCAGGTCGCGGTTGGCGTCGCGGCTGATCTGGTCGGAGCGGGACAACGTGGCGACCTGCTGCTCGAGCACCTCGATGCGCTGTTGCTGGACCCGCAGTTGCGCGGGCGTAGGGCCCGGCTCCGCGTCGCCCGCCAGCGCGTGCCACAGCGCCCAGCCGCCCAGCACGAGTACGCCGCCCAGCACCGAGAGCGCGATGACCGGCCCCCGTTTGAAACGGGGCGGAGGTACGTTCGGCGGGACGGGCCTAGCGTTCATGGCCGCAGGATAGCGCGGCCGTTCCCAGCGGGCTCTGAATGGCGCCGTCAGGCGTCGGCGGTGGCCCAGGCGTCGGTCGGTGCCGCTTCGTGCGCGCCGGTGTCCGCGGGCACCGCGTCGGCATGCACCAGCCGCCCCGTGAGTTGCGCACCGGCAGTCATCTCGACCACCTTGTAGTGCAGGTTGCCCTGCACGCGCGCCTTGGCGGCCAGTTCGATGCGCTCAAGGGCATGGACATCGCCGGTCATGCGCCCGTTGATCACCACCACCGGCACCTGCACCTCGCCTTCGATGCTGCCCTGTTCGGCAAGGGTCAGCACCGCACGACCGCCGGCTTCGGCGATCACCTTGCCCTGGATGTGGCCTTCCACGTACAGGCCACCACTGAACACGACGTCGCCCCGGATGGTGACCTGCGGACCGATCAGGGTGTCGATGGCGCCTACGTCGGGACGGATGGGCTTGGGCTTGAACATCTCACTTGCCTCCTGCGGCTGTGGCGGTCTTCCAGTCGAGGGCCTGCTCCACCGCCGCGTCCTCGCCATGCAACGACACCTTGACGCGTTGCGGGGTGAAGTCCGGCGGCAGCATCACGTTGCCATCCAACTGCTGGAAATAACGGAAGGAATACGCCTGCGCCGGGGCGCTGCGCTGCTGGTGCAGCTCGTCCCACTGCACCGTGGCCAGCTTGCCGGCGCGGACCCCTTCGACGATGAAGCGCATCTGGCCCTGGCTGATCGCGCCGCGGTTCATGGTCTGGGTCAGCATGATCTGGTAGCGCCAGGTGCCGCCGGCTTCAGGCGCGAATTCGGCAACGTGGACACTCAGGCCCTTGCGCTGGCTGGTCGATCCGACCAGACGCTCGTAGAACGCGATGTCCGCGCGCAGCGCGGCGATTTCCTCGTCGCGCTCGGCCAGACCCTCCTGCACTTCGGCATTGGCCGCGCGGCTGATCTGGTCTGAGCGGGCCAGCGTGGATTCGCGCTGGCGCAGGGTGGTCAGTTCGGCGCTCACCGCCTCGAGTTCGCGCTCGGCCTGGGTGCGCGCCGCATCGGCCTGCGCCAGCCGCGGCGCGGCGGTGTGGCTGGCTACCCACCAGACCGCGCCAAGACTGGCCACCCACGCCACCAGGAAGAGCAGCGAGGTGCCGCGGCGGCGTACGGCCGCGTCGCGCGGCACGATCCGGAAGCGGGAAGGAACAGGCGCAGGCATGACGGACAAGCGGCGGACGGCGCTCAGCCGGCAGCCACACGGGACCCCTATACTCGCCGCAGTGGCGCGAGCCCAAGAGTCTAACGGGAGTGGCCGGGATGTCCGAAGCGCATCTTTTCGTAATTGGGATCCTGTTGGCATGGATGGCGGGGATCCGCGTCTACCTGACGGTGTTCGGCGTCGGCCTGGCCGGCGCGCTGGGTTGGCTCGACTTGCCCCCCGCGTTGCAGGCGACCGAATCGTGGTGGGTGCTGGGCACTTCCGGTGCGCTGGCGCTGACGGAGTTCTTCGCCGACAAGATCCCGGGCGTGGACTCCGGTTGGGACCTGCTGCAGACCCTGGCCCGGGTGCCTGCCGGCGCCTTCCTCGCGGCCGCCACGCTGTCGCCGGACGGCCAGCTCAGCGGGGGCGTGCTGGCGGCCGGAGCCGGGGTCGCCCTGACAAGCCACGTGCTCAAGAGCGGCACACGCGCACTCATGAACACGTCGCCCGAGCCGGTCAGCAACTGGGCTGCGTCGGTCACCGAGGACGCGGTCGTGGTCGGCGGGCTGGCCTTGGCCTTTGCGCACCCCTGGATTGCGTTGCTGCTGGTGATCGGGACGTCGCTGCTGATCGCGGCGGCCGTCTGGTGGGTCTGGCGCAAGCTTGCGCGTGGCGTGAAGCGTCTGCTGCAGGCCGCGCCCCCGGCACATGCCTCGCCCCCGGCCTCCGGCCCGTGACAGGCGCCGGTGCATCGGTAATCATGACTCCGCCTCGGTCGTGAACTTCATCGCATAATGGGGCTCAGCTTGGGGAAGCCTGATGTCCACGCTCGATGCCACATCCCGCCCGCAGGACGAGCCTTCACGCTCACGCCTGCGGGCCGAAACACCACCGGCGCACCATTGGCGCCGCTGGGTGGACGATGCCGCCCCTGAGGACGCGGCGGATGCCCCTGGAGCCGGAGAGCCCGTCGAGATGACCCAGACGCCACCGCCCCCGCCTGTCGCCGCCCCGGCCGCTGCGCCTGCCGCGCCCACGGATGCGACCGCGCCCGCCCCGCCGCCGGAGCCGGTCGATCCGGAATCCCCGTATCGCGTGCTGATCGTCGAAGACGATCGCGGCCAGGCCCTGTTCGCCCAGAGCGTGCTGCACGGCGCCGGCATGCAGGCCGAAGTGCAGATGCAGTCCGACGGCCTGCTGGACACCATGCGCCGCTTCCGTCCGGACCTGGTGCTCATGGACCTGCACATGCCCGGCAAGGACGGCATGTCGCTGACCATGCTGCTGCGGCAGCAGCCGGAGTACCTGCACCTGCCGATCGTGTTCCTGACCGGTGATCCCGACCCGGAACGCCAGTTCGAGGTGCTCGAAAGCGGCGCCGACGATTTCCTCAACAAGCCGATCCGGCCCCGGCACCTGATCGCCGCGGTCTCCAACCGCATCCAGCGCGCGCGCCAGCGCAGCCAGGCACTGCAGGCGCCGCGGCCGTCGGTGAATACCGACACCGGCCTGCCGACGCGCAGCTTCGTGCTGCAGCAACTGGCGGACTCGCTGCAGCGCCAGTCGCGCGGCGGCCTGTTCTTCGTCGAGGTCAACAGCGCGTTGAGCCTGCGCGAGCGCTACGGCTACGCGGTGTTCGAGCACCTGATGAACCAGGCCGGCCGGCAACTGGCCTCCGTCGCGTCGCCGCATCCGGTGGCGCGCCTGAACGACAACAGTTTCCTGATGCTGGCCGACAGCGTCGACGAAGCCACGCTCGCCGCGCTCGCGCAGCAACTGCGCGACGGCCTGGCGGGCCACGATTTCCAGACGCGTCCCAACGAAGTCCTCAAGCTCCGCGGCTCGGTCGGGTACACCGCGCTGTCGCTCGGCTTCGCCGACGCCGGCAGCGCGCTGGAGGCCATCGAACGCGCGGTCCTGCAGGCACGCCTGAAGCCCGACAGCCTAGCCGAATTCGTGCCTGCCGAAGTCGACGACGACGCGCCCCGCATTTCGCTGGAGGACGGCCAGTTCGAACTCGCCTACCAGCCGATCGTCGCCGTCGCCGGCAGCGACCAGGCGCAGTACCAGGTGCTGCTGCGCATGCGCCAGCCCGACGGCTCGCTGCTGCCGGCATCGCAGGTGATCCCGGCCGCCGAACTGGCCGGCGGCATCGCCCAGATCGACCATTGGGTGCTGGAACACGCGCTGTACGTGCTGGCCGAACGGCAAGCGGCCGGTCCTTCGCTGCGCCTGTTCGTTTCGCAGTCGCCGCGCTCGCTCGCGCGCGAATCGCATGCGCAGTGGCTGCTCGACGCGCTGCGCGCGCGCGGCATCGAAGGCACGTCGCTGGTCATCGACCTGCGCCTGGCCGATGCGCTGATCCATACCGTCACCCTTCGCCAGTTCTGCCAGCAGCTGATGCCAGCCGGCGTGCAGTTCTGCCTCAGCCAGTTCGAACCCGGCGCGGAAGCCGACGCCCTGCTCACGCAGCTGCCGCTGGGCTTCGTCCGCGTTTCCAGCAAATACGCCAGCGCGCATGCGGATCCGGTGCTGCGCGACCAGCTGCGCGGCATCATCGACAACGCCCACCGCCAGGGATTGCAGGTGATCGGCCAGCAGATCGAAGACCCCCAGGCCGCGGCCGCCATGTGGATGGGCGGCGTCGACTTCATCCAGGGCAACCTGGTGCAGGCGGTCGGCAGCGAACTCGGCTTCGATTTCCACAACGCGGTGCTGTAACGATGCCCACGGCCGGTCGTACGCCGGTGATGCCCTGGGTGACCGTGGCGGGTGTCGCCGCCTCGGGCGTGGCGCTCGGCCTGCACTGGTCCGGCGTACCGGGCCCCTGGCTGCCGCTGACCGCAGGCATGGCCGCCCTTGCACTGGTCGCCGCCGTGGCCTCCGCCCTGAACGCACGCAGCGAGGCGCATCGCCACGCGGGCGTGCAGGCGCGCGCGGCGATGGCCGAATCGGAACGCGACGGTCTGCAGCGTGACCTGCAGCGCCATGATCGCCTTGAGCAGGAACTCGTGCGCGCCAAGCAGGCCGCGGAGTCCGCCGCGATGGCCAAGGGCGAGTTCCTGGCCACGATGAGCCACGAGATCCGCACGCCGCTCAACGGCATCGTGCCGATGCTGGAAATGCTGTCGCGGGCGCCACTGGCCGCCGACCAGCGCGAGATGCTGAGCACCGCGACCGCGTCGTCGCACCAGCTGCTGCGCATCGTCGACGACATCCTCGACTACTCCAAGCTCGAAGCGAACAAGCTGGACCTGGAGATCACCGGCTTCAACCTGCGCGAACTCCTCGACGGCGTGCTGCAGCTGATGTTCCGGCCGGCGGAGAACAAGGGCCTGCGCCTGAGCCTGCAACTCGACCCCGCCGTTCGGCTGCCCGTGCGTGGCGATCCGGTCCGCTTGCGCCAGGTGCTGACCAACCTGATCGGCAACGCCATCAAGTTCACCGAGCGCGGCACGATCACGCTGGTGGTGCGCCGGCTGGGCGAAACCGCCGCTCAGCACCTGCTGCGATTCGAAGTACGCGATACCGGCATCGGCATCGAAGAGGACGCGCGCCATCGCCTGTTCCACTCTTTCAGCCAGGCCGATGCCTCCACTACCCGCCTGTACGGCGGCACCGGGCTGGGGCTGGCGATCTGCCGGCGCATCGTCGACCTGATGGGCGGCCGCATCGACGTGGTGTCGGAGGTGGGGCGCGGCTCCACCTTCTGGTTCGAAGTGCCGCTGATGAAGATCATCGGCGACCTGCGCCAGCGCGACAACGGCGCGCTGGACCACGGCCGCGTACTGATCGTGTCGCCCGACGCGCGCCTGCGCCAACGTCTCACGCTGCTGGCGACCAACTGGGGCATGCAGCCGGTGGCGGTGGAAACGACGCAGGAAGCCCTGGATCGCCTGCGCCTGGTCGGCGAACAGGGGCAGCAGGATTATCTGGCGGTGCTGGCCGACGTCGGCGGCATCCGCAGCACGGCGCTGGCGCTGCACCGGACCATCACGCGGCGTCCTTCGCCCGACGCGCTGCGGCTGGTGTGGCTGTACGGCGACGAGACCGTGCCCGTCGAACTGCATCCCCGCAGCACGCTGCTGTCACGGCAATCGCCCGACGCCGACCTGCGCGCCGCCCTGACCGGCGCGGCACCCGAACAGGAGCCGGCGAACGAAGCGCTGGACGGGATGTTCCCGGAGCTGGCCGACATCGCGGCGCCGCCGGCGGATGCGCCCCCCGCTCACACTGAAGCAGAAGGCGTCGCGCGCCTCTCCGCCGCGCCCGAGGAAGAGCCGGCAACCGCGCAACCCGAGTCCGCGGTCGTCAGCGCGATGCGGACCGAACCCCGCCTGCTGCTGGTCGAGGACAACCCGGTCAACCTGCTGGTGGCGCAGAAGCTGCTGTCCGCGCTCGGCTTCTCGTGCGAGACGGCGGCCAACGGCGACATCGCGTTGAAGCGCATGCAGGTGGAGCACTTCGACCTGATCCTGATGGACTGCCAGATGCCGGTGCTCGACGGCTATGCCGCGACGCGGCGCTGGCGCGAGCTGGAGGCGCAGCGCGCCGACGGCGGTCGCCTGCCGATCGTGGCGATGACGGCCAATGCCATGGCCGGCGACCGGCAACGCTGCCTCGATGCCGGGATGGACGACTACCTGGCCAAGCCGGTGTCGCGCGAACAACTGGAAGGCTGCCTGCACCGCTGGCTGCCGGACCGCATGAACTTCGTGCTCCGCAATGCCGCCCTGGTGACGAACGCCGAACCGGCGATCCCCGCCCCCGCCGTGTCGACGGCCCGGGCGCCGGCGCCGAGTTTCCCGGTCCTGGACCAGACCATGCTGGAGGAACTGCGCGAGATCGCCGGCGACGAAACCACGCGCATCATTTCGATCTTCCTCGAAGACGCGCCCCGCCTGATCGGCACGCTGGAGAAGGCGGCGGCCGTGCCCGACCTCGATGCGATGCGTGACGCCGCGCATACGCTGAAGTCGTCGAGCGCGAACGTCGGCGCGATGGCCCTGTCGGCCGCGGCCAAGCGGGTGGAACTGGGCGCCCGTGCGCGGAAGCTGGAACGTCCGGCCGTGGCCGTGGCCCTGGTGATCGCCGAGTACGCGCGCGCGCGCATGGCCCTGCAAGGCTATGCGGCGCAGCAGCTGGGCCGGCCGCTGCTGCAGCCGCCGGCCGTCGCGACCATGCCTCAGTCGTCGCCCTCGAGCTTGGTCAACAGATAATTCGGCTCGCCGATGCGGTCGATGACCGACAACTGCGTTTCCAGCCAGTCGATGTGTTCTTCTTCGGAATCGAGGATGGCGACGAACAGCTGCCGGCTGACGTAGTCGGCGACGGATTCGCAATGGGCGATCGCCTCGCGCAATAGCGGCAGCGCTTCGTGTTCCAGCGCCAGGTCGCATTCGAGGATTTCACGCGGCGTCTCGCCGATGCGCAGCTTGCCCAGCGCCTGGAAGTTCGGCAGGCCATCGAGAAACAGGATGCGCTCCGACAGTCTGTCGGCATGCTTCATCTCGTCGATGGATTCCTTGTACTCGTGCTCGGCGAGTTCCCTGAAGCCCCAGTTCTTCAGCATCTTGGCGTGCAGGAAGTACTGGTTGATCGCGGTCAGCTCGTTGTAGAGCGCCTTGTTGAGGTACTCGATGACCTTGGTATCGCCTTTCATGGCCATGCTCCGTGGGCGGAAGGACGGCGAAGGTTAGCCCGTGCGCGCCGCGGGTGACGGAACGCGAATCGTGATCATTCGGTGATGCGACCGCGCTGCAACGCAGCCACGGGATCGTCAGGCGGCGTGCGACAGGCCGATGATCGGGAACACGCTCTCGCGAGGTGCGGGCTGGGCGGCCTGCAGCACGTCCATCGCCATGTCCAGGCAGCTGCCACAGTTGGCGCCGGCACCGGTCCGCATCGTGAGTTCGGCCATGGTGGTGCACCCGGCGCTGGCGGCTTCGCGGATCTGGCGGTCGGTCACGCCGTTGCAGATGCAGACGTACACGGTGGCGGTGGTGATGCGGCGGGCACGGGACGGCCCGGGGCTATTCCACCCCGAATGAGAATGATTGTCAATTCTTGAGGGGTTCGCCCACGCCGCCACGTTTACGCAGCGGTCGGTCGCGACCCCGGCGTCGGGGCGCATCCTGCGACCGGGGCATGGGCAGCTGGGGAGGGATCGCCTGCGGACCGGCGACCGTCCGGGCGAAGGTGGCCAAGTGCTCCAGCGCGCTGGCATAGACCCGGCGCTTGAAGATGACCACATGCTCGAGCGGGTACCAGAAGTCCACCCAGCGCCAGTGGTCGAACTCCGGGCTTTCGGTCAGGTCGAGGCGAAGATGCGCCTCGTCGCCCACCAGCCTCAACAGGAACCACACCTGCTTCTGCCCGATACAGACCTGGCGTTCGTTGCGCCGGATGGCGCGGGGAGGCAGTCGATACCGCAGCCAACCGGGCGTGACACCCAGAACTTCAACATGTTCGGGCAACAGGCCGGTTTCTTCGCGCAACTCACGATACATGGCCTCGACCGGCGTCTCGTCCGTGTTCATGCCGCCTTGCGGAAACTGCCAGCCATCCCGGCGCACGCGTCGTGCCCAGAACACCCGGCCATCCGGCCGCATCAACACGATGCCGACATTGGGTCGGTAGCCGTCCGGATCGATCACGATGCGGACTCCTGAAATCTACTGCCACCGACTCTGCCATGCCCCGCCGCAGGCGACAAGCACGTGCCGCCGGCTTGACAGGCGGGGGGTCGAAATGAAGAATACGCGGTTCACGCGGCTATGTAGCTCAGCCGGTTAGAGCACAGCACTCATAATGCTGGGGTCGGTGGTTCGAGTCCACCCATAGCCACCAGATTCCCGAGCGGAATCAACGCGTTGAAGAACCCGCCTCTTGGCGGGTTTTTTGTTGGCGCGATTTGTTGGGCTGGCGAGACGAGTTCGGCCGACTTCAGCGTGGTTTGGGTCCCATATCGAGGTGCATCCGTGGCCCTTGCTTTTCCCTTCGATCGACTCACAATCGCGGCGGGGAGCGTGGCCGGGGGGCTGCGCCGCTGGACCATCCATACACAGGGGAATACATGAAACGGACCATCGTCGTCCTGGCGCTTCTGGGCGCCCTGCCGTTGGCTGCACGCGCACAACAGACCACGCTGTGCACGTCACTGATCACCGATAACCCGACTAACCCTTACATCGACGGCGTCGTGGCAGTTTCAGAAACCTTCCCGGTCGATGGCAGCGGCGACTATACCTCGGCGTGGAAGGCTCATATCGACCGAAAGTACCCGTCGAAGCTCCAGCGTACGTCTCAGTGCTCTGCCCCAGCTGCGGACCCCGCCACCGCAGCGCAGGGGCGGATGAACTTCATCCAGAAGTGGGAGGCCGGCTTCCAGACCGACCTTGAACCCTGGCGCCCGGCGAGTCAGGGCTACGCCGGCCAGAAGGCAGCCGGCAGCTCGACGAACGACGGTGCAGACGATCAGACCGACAGTAGCGACGACGCATCTTCTGCAAGCTCCAGCCAGAGCACCCACTCCCGCCAGGCCGCGAGCAATGCCCAGTCTTCGGCGCCTAACGGGGGGACGGGACAACGCCCGATCTGTGCGACGCAGCCCTTCGATGCTCCCAACACCGCTTTCCCGCAGGGCTCGGCCCGGAAGATCACCAATACGTGTCGCGAGCCGCTGAGCGTGCGGATCTGTCTCCGCATCCAGGGCAAGTGGGACTGTGGCGTCAACTGGAACGTGCTGCCGGGTGCCGACTGGAGCTGGGGCAGCACGAAGGTCTACACCGGATGGTTCTGGGACGCGCGACTGGCATCTTCGGGTGACAAGCTGGGACACCCGGACAACTGAGTAACCCTCAGCGAGGAGCTGACCGCGCAGCTGCGTGGTCAGCCCTATCGGCTTCAGGCCGGCTTACCTACAGTAAGTCGGCATCCCAACACAGGAAAACACTGATATTCCTCAGCATTTTCAGGCGCTTGGCCGCATCGAGCCTTCACTCATAAGGCTGGGTCGGTGGTTCGAGTCCACCCATAGCCACCAGATTCCCGAGCGGAATCAACGCGTTGAAAGAAACCCGCCGCGAGGCGGGTTTTTTGTTGTGTCCGCGGGTGCGCCGGGCGAGTGCAATTCCTTGGCAACCCGTTCTCCCGTGTCACCCCGGTTCTACGTCTCAAGGGCAAGATTCTTTCCCGCAGCTGCCTGGATAGCGGGCGTCGCTTTCCGCCACACGGGCTGCCTCCCTTCAATAGCGCAGCGTGATGTAGAGGTGAGGTGTCGCACTGCGGATGCGGAAGTTGCCGCTGAACGTTGACGCGGGGGCCGGCATGCCGGACGCCGCAGGGTTGTTTCGCTCCAGTTCGGTGCGATGGATCGAATAGCGCACTCCTATCGCCATCACGGACGCAGGAAGGTACTCGAGGCTTACGCTGGCTTCTTGGCTCCGAGCCGCCAGCCGGTCTCCACTCCTGCGGCCGAGCGAGGCATCCGCCCCGACTCGCCAATCGCCTATCCGTCTGGCGTACTCAGCCCTGACATGCGGCAGGGTGACACGCTCGCTGGCGCTACTGTCGATCTCGAACTCACCCGGAAATCCCTCGACGATGGCACTCAGCTTGTTTTCAATCCGAACTCGGGAAGTACCTAACCCGATACCCCATGCCTGCCTGGCATCCTTGGCCAGGAACCACGTATAGGAAAGCGTCTCTATCTTGGCGTCCAGCGAATTGGAGATTGCCGTGCCACTCGAGAATCCGCTGCCATCGATGGTGATTGGCCGAGTGGTCCTGCCTCGATAGGCGTTCCCGATCTTCCAGCGCGTGGCCTGGAGCCGGTGCGAGTCGGCCAAGGTCACACCCGCTTTCCACTGGGACTCATCGAAATGGGGCAAACCCAAGTCGTCGTAGTAATCGACCTGGGTTCCGCTTGACAGGCCTGGGTAATCCCAGCGAGCGCCGAATTCAGTGCTTTCCAGTGGGATTGCGCTGCTCAGGTAGACCCGGTCGAGCACGGCGCCTGCTTGCGCTGCAGCCGGACCAGCGTGAACACAAAGACCCAGGCCGACAGCCAGGGGCAGCAGGGTGCGATTGACGTGATGCAAGGAGAACTCCTTCCTTCGGTCGGCGGCTCGGCGGCAAGAGGCGATGTACCGTATACGGGCAAAGGGAACAAAGCGTCGCGGACAGATCCCGCCACGAGGTACCAGCAGCGCCATGTAGGCCCCGTGCTGGCGACGTGCGCCCGCTAATCCGCCCCGCCCGCGAGCTTGATCGGGCCACGAGGCGCCGGTCAGAAGAAGGTTTGCTCAGCCACGTGTGCCCGCAGGGATTACTTCTGCAAGAAATTTCCGCTCGCCATGATCAGCAGAACTCCGCCTGCAGCGCCCTCCACTCCGCCGGTGTATTGCAGTTGCGCAACGCATGCTCCCAACGCGTCGCCGGCAATACCCGTGTACCCACCGCGCGCTGCAGTGCACGCAGCGAGCGCTCGCCGCCGGAACGCGCGCCGACAGCCTCGATCACCGTGCGCGTGCCGGCGTCCACGCGCAGCGCCATCGGCAATGGGTGGCCGTCCACGCAGGTGCAGGTGGCGCCGGTGGTGAGCAACGCCTGCAGCAGGTCGACGGACAGCAGCGGCATGTCGACGGGCACGACGATCCATGCACCGTCGTGCAGGCGCGGCGCCAGTTGCGCCAACGCGCCCATCGGCCCGGTATCGGGCGTTGCATCGGGTATGCCCCCCAGGTCAGGACGGTCGCCGCTGACGATCACGTCGTCCGCGCCCGCCGCGATCAAGCGTGCGTGCATGTGCGTCAGCAGCGTGCCATTGCCCCAGGGCAACGCCGCCTTGTCCGTGCCCATCCGCGACGAGCGACCCCCGGCCAGCAGGACGGCGCGCCACGTAGATACGCCGCTCATTCGCAGGTCCAGGACGGGGCGCAGAGATGGCTGCTGCCATGGACGTCCACGCATGTCCCGGCGTCGACGCGGCGCACGTCCGCCGGCAAGGTGATCCACACGGACGATCGCGAGAACGGCAATAGCCGGAACGAGGCCTGGGCGTCGGACACGTGCGCCCGCAACCGCCCTTCCGCGTCGCATCGGAGGGTGCCATGAAGCGCCGTGAGCAATCCCTCTCGCTTGTCGCAGTGCCTGGCGAGGGGTACGCGTCGCCGTGTTTCCGCAGGCAGGCCCAGCCAGGCGCGCAGCAGCGGCTCCACCAGGAAGCGGAAGGTCGCCGCCGTCGACAGGGGATTGCCTGGCAGGCCGACGAACGTCGGTCCGTTGCGCAGGCGCGCGGCCAGGACCGGCTTGCCCGGCCGCATCGCGACGCCATGGAGGAGCATGTCTGCATCGCGCACGGCGAGCGCGGCGGGAACGAAGTCGTAGCATCCCTTCGACACTGCTCCCGTGCTGAGGACCAGATCGACCCCGTCGGCGAGCGCCGCATCGAGCGCGGCCTGGAACGCGGCAACGTCGTCGCCGACGCGGGTGATGTGGATGGCTTCCGCGCCGGCCGCCGACAGCGCGTGCACGAGCCAGGGCGAGGTGGCGTCGTGGATGTTGCCGATCGGAAGCGGTTCGCCAATGCGTGCGATTTCACGCCCAGTCACCAGCAACGCCACGCGCGGGCGACGCACGACCCGGATCGCGGCGATGCCCAGGCCCGCGAGAAGCATCAGCGCCCCGGCATCCACCACATGGCCGGCCGGCAACACGCACTGCCCCGGCTGCACGTCTTCGCCGCGTCGTCGGAGGTTGGCCCCCGGCACGACATCGTCGCGCGCGCGGACGCGTGATACCCCCGATGCGGACGAAGCAAGCCGGTCGATACGTTCCAGCGGCACCACGGTATCGGCGCGCGAGGGCAGCGGCGCGCCCGTCATGATCTCCCACGCCTCGGCGTCGTCCTGCGGTGCGGGTGCACCGGCACCCAGGCGCGCGCCGATCTCCCACACGCGATCGGGGGCGATCGGCCGGCCTTCGGTCACGAGAGCCACGCCGTCGAGAGCGGCGTTGTCGAAGGGCGGCAGGGCAATGTCGCTCACCACCGGGGCCGCCAGCACACGATCCATGCCATCGAGCGGCGCGACCGCGCATGCATCCAGCGGCAGTACGCCGTCTGTCAGCCGTTTCACCGCCTCGTGATAACCGATCAACTGTGACCTCTTGGCCAGCGGCGCGGCACGACAGCCTAGTGCGCGACCCCGTACTTGCCAATCGCGTCCCTCCTCGCCCACGGGTGCCTCGAGCCACGCCCACACCGTGTGCGCGATCCGCGCTGCCTTGCGCCAGACAGAGAAGGGGCTCCGTGTGCGCGTGACGGGGCGGGCCTGCTCCATAAGTGCCCGCGGACAGGCGGGACACGGATGCGCGCACGACGATTACGCCGACACAGCCTGCCTTCCGGAGGGGATTGACCCATCTGATATTTCCTATATTCTGGAATTATGGAAACAACGACCGCCCTGAAATCGCTCGCTGCGCTCAGCCACGAGTCCCGCCTCGCCGCGTTCCGCACGCTGGTGCAGGCGGGCCCCGACGGCCTGGCGGTCGGCGAGTTGCGCGACCGGCTCGACCTTCCACCCGCCACGCTGTCCGCACATCTCAACGTGCTGCGTGCCGCCGCGCTGGTCCACGACACCCGCGAGGGACGGGTGATCCGCGTGCGCGCCAACTACCTGCAGATGAACGGGCTGATCGCATATCTCACCGAGAACTGCTGCAACGGCGTCGCCGCCTGCGCGCCCGCCACGTCATGCCCACCCCGAAAGAAGGCCACGTCATGAACCGCTTCCATGTGCATCTCAACGTCACCGATCTCGACGCCAGCATCCGTTTCTATACGCACGTGTTCGCCAGCGAGCCCGCCGTGGTGAAGCCGGACTACGCGAAATGGATGCTCGACGACCCCCGCGTCAATTTCGCCATCTCCAATACGGGCCGCGCGCCGGGCGTGGACCATCTGGGCCTGCAGGCGGATGACGATCGCGGGCTCCGCGAGTTCGGCCGTCGCCTGGATGCCGCCGGTGGCAGTGTCGTACCGGAGCAGGCGGCGATCTGCTGCTACGCGACGTCCGACAAGCTGTGGACCGAAGATCCGCAGGGCACGCGCTGGGAAACCTTCCACACGCTCGGCGAAGCCACCACCTATCACGCGGGCGATGCCGCCTGTGCGACGGACGGCACAAGCTGCACGCCTGACCCCAAAGCCATGAAAGCCGCAGTCGCCGCTTCCGGGAGTGCCTGCTGCGCGCCCCGGTCCGGCTGTTGCTGACGGTCGCACGAGACGCCGACATGACCGACCATCTCTTCCCGCGTGCTCTTCCTCTGCACCGGCAATTCCGCCCGCAGCCAGATGGCAGAAGCGTTGCTCAACGTCCTTGGCAAGGGACGCTTCGAGGCGTTCAGTGCAGGCAGTCAGCCGACGGGCCATGTGCAGCCGCTGGCGCGCAAGCTGATCGAAGAACTGGGTTATACGACGCCCTTGCGCAGCAAGGCATGGGACGAATTCGCCGCACCCGACACCGCTCCGCTGGATTTCATCATCACGGTTTGCGACAAGGCCGCAGGTGAAGCCTGTCCGGTGTGGCCGGGCCAGCCGGCGCTGGCGCACTGGGCCGTGCCCGATCCCGCCCTGCGGCCCGATGACCTGGGCGCCTTCATGGATGCGTGGGTCACCCTGCGGCGTCGCATCGAACTGCTGTTGGCTCTGCCGCTGCCCTCCCTCGATGCCCTCGCGCGTGAGCAGCACGTGCGTGCCATCGGCCTCTCCTGAACTGCCGACGACATCGCCATGACGAATCCCCGTGTTCTCTTTGTCTGTATCGAAAACTCCAATCGCAGCCAGATGGCCGAAGCCTTCGCACACCTGCATGGCGGTGCTGGCATCGAGGCCTTCAGTGCCGGGTCGCGGCCCTCGGGGCGTATCAACCCCAAAGCGATCCGTTTCATGTCCGAGCTCGGCTACGACCTGTCGACGCATGGCTCCAAGTCGCTGGATGACGTGGACGGCGAATTCGATGCCGTCATCACCATGGGCTGCGGCGACGAGTGCCCGTGGATTCCGGCGAAGCGGCGCGAGGACTGGGGCTTGCCGGATCCGCGCGACATGGACGACGACGGGTACCGGGCCGTGCGCGACGACATCGGGCGCCGGGTGAAGGCGCTGCTGGAATCGCTCTGATGCAACGCGCCCTGCTGGCCGAAGGCCTCGGAACGCTGTTGTTGCTGTCCGTCGTGGTCGGCTCGGGGATCATGGGCGAGTCGCTGGCAGGCGGAAACGTTGCCGTGGCATTGCTCGCGAACGCGGCGGCGACCGCCGGTGCGCTGTACGTACTGATCACCACGCTGGGACCGGTGTCCGGCGCGCACTTCAATCCTGCGGTGACGCTGGCCATGCGCTGGCGTGGCGCGATCGGCACGCGTGCGGCGGTCGCCTACATGGCCGTGCAGATCGTCGGCGCCGTAGCCGGGGTGCTGCTTGCGCACGCGATGTTCGATCTCGCACTGTTCCAACCCGGTACGCGTGCGCGCAGCGGTGGCGCGCAGTGGCTCAGCGAAGGCGTCGCCACGTTTGGCCTGCTGCTGACGATCCTGCTGGGCCTGCGCCATCGTGCAAGCGCGATCCCCGCGCTGGTGGCGAGCTACATCTTCGCGGCGTACTGGTTCACCGCCAGCACGTCGTTCGCCAATCCGGCGGTGACGGTGGCGCGTGCGCTGACGCAGACCTTCGCCGGGATCCGACCCGACGACGTCCCGGGTTTCATCGTCGCGCAGCTTGTCGGTGCGGCCCTCGCCGTGGGCGTCGCAACGCGGCTCGCTTCGTCGGCGCCGCCCGTTCAGGAGGAATCCGCGTGACCACGATTCGTTTCGCCACCGAGGACGACCTGCCGCACCTGCTTGCGCTGTTGAAGCAATCCTCGCTACCCACGGAAGACCTGGTGGATGCCGACGTGGCATTCCTGGTCGCTGACAGCGATGGCACCATGGCGGGGGTGATCGGGTTGCAGTCCTTCGGCACGGATGCGCTGCTGCGTTCGCTCGCAGTCGCAGCGGATCATCGTGGCCAAGGGCTCGCGCGTCGACTGGTGGCGGAACTGGAGGCCGCCGCGCGCCGTCGCGGCATCGACACGGTGTACCTGCTGACCCAGACCGCCGAGCGCTTCTTCCTGCTGCAGGGTTTCGAGGCGCTGCCTCGCCACGAAGCGCCCGCCACGCTGCAAGCCTCGGCGGAGTTCCGTTCGCTCTGCCCTGCCTCCGCGGTGTGCATGCGCAAACGCCTGACGCGGTCGGTGGCCTGACGGGCGCACCGATAAGGTCAGGCCAGGCAGGGCAGCTCCACCCGCACGGACAGCCCGCCCCACCGCGACGAAGGCGCCAGGCGGATGGTGCCGGCGTGTGCGGTGACGACTTCCTTGACGATCGCCAGGCCCAGGCCGCTCCCTTCGTGCGGGCTGCCCAGGCGGCGGTAGAAGCGGTCGAACACGCGGGCATGGTCCTCGTCGGGGATGCCGGGGCCGCTGTCGTCGACCACGAGGAACGCGCGGCCGTCGCTCTGGCCGGTAAGCACTTCGATGCTGGCGCCAACGGGGGCGTAGCGGGAGGCGTTCTCGACCAGGTTGCGCACCAGCAGGCCGAGCGCGATCTCGTCGCCGGACACCTGCACGGGCTGCAGGTCCGCGTGCAGGACCTGGCCCTTGGCGTCGAGCAGGGGTCGGGCCGCGTCGATCTCGACGCCCGCCAGCGCGGAGAGGTCCAGCCGCGCGGAAGCCGGCGCGCGCGCCGTGCTCTCGGCGCGACTCAACGACAGCAGCTGCGCGACCAGGCGCTCGACGCGCTGCACGCTGGCGGCCAGCAGTTGCTGCGACGCCTCCCGCTCGCGGTCGTCGCGGGCATGCTGTGCGTTGTCGGCGTGAATTTTCAGTGCGCTGATGGGCGTGCGCAGTTCGTGCGCGGCGTCGGCCACGAAGTTGCGCTCGCGTACCAGCGCCACGTCCAGGCGTTGCAGCAGGCCATTGATGGCATCGACCAGGCCGCGCGCCTCCTGCGGCACCTCCGCCGGATCCAGTGGCGAGAGTCGCTCGGGATCGCGCTGGCCGATCTCATGCGAGATACGTCGCAGCGAGCGCGTCGCCAGCGCGACACTCCACCACACCGCCAAGGCGATCAGCGGAAGCGACAGCAGCAACGGCAGCAGCGTGCCGCCGGCGATGTCGCCGGCCAGTTCCTCGCGGATGTCGGTGAGTTCGGCGGACTGGAACCATCGTCCGTTCGGCGATTGCAGTGTGAACGCACGCCAGTGCGCCCCGTCCACCACCACGTCCTCGTAGCCCGCCTCCAGGGTCGCCAACGGACGCGCCGGCGCGCTGTCGGAGCGCAGCAGCAGCCGACCTTGCGCATCCCATACCTGGAACGCCAGCTTGTTCTCGTAGGCATGGCCATCGTTGAACGCCAGCGCCTCGCCCACGCCGTGCGCCTCGCCATGCCAGCCGCGCAGCACGATCGGCTCGCCCGGAAACGCATTCAGTTCGCTGAGCGGCTCGTCGACCAGGCTCACCAGTACGCGGGTGGACTGCACCAGGCGTGCATCGAACATCTCGCCCGCTTCCTGCAGGCCCGCGCGATAACTGAGCAGGCCCGCAGCGGCCATCACCACCGCCAGCGTGCCCAGCAACAGCCACAGCAGCGTCGCGCGCATCGACCTCATGCAGCATCCCCACCGGCGTCGCCCAGGGCGTAGCCGAGGCCGCGCACGGTGCGGATGATGCCGGGCTCCAGCTTGCGGCGGAGCTGGTGCACATGGACGTCGACGGCATTGCTGGCCACGTCCGCGTCCCAGCCGTACAGGTGCTGCTGGATGGCGTCGCGCGCCATCGGGCGGCCGCGCTGTTCCATCAGCACGCGCAGCAGGGCGAACTCGCGTCGCGTCAGGTCCAGCGCCCGTCCCTTCCAGGTCGCGGTGAGCGAGGCAGGATCGAGCCGCAGCGGGCCCGATTCCAGCGAAGGATTCGCGCGCCCCGCGCTGCGCCGGATCAACGCACGCACGCGCGCCAGCAGTTCGGCGGTATCGAACGGCTTGCCCAGGTAATCGTCGGCGCCGACATCCAGCCCAAGGGTGCGATCGGCCGGGCGTTCTCGTGCGCTCAGCACGAGGATCGGCACGGCGTCGCCGGTGGCGCGCACCTGGCGAATCACTTCGATACCGTCCATCCGTGGCAACCCCAGGTCCAGCACCACCAGGTCGAAGCCGCCATCGCGCAGCGCGAGCAGGCCGCTCGCCCCGTCCTGCACCCAATCGACGGCGAAGGCGCCGCGCCGCAGTGCGGTGCGGAGTCCTTCGCCGAGCGACAGATCGTCTTCCACCAGCAGGATGCGCATGCAGCGAGTCTGGTGGCCGCCCCCTCAGTGCGCAAGATGCGTCGCCACGTCCTTCAGCTTCGCCTGCGCTTCCTGGCGGCGACCGGCGTCGGCGACCTCGCGACCCGGGCGCGCAGGCGCCGCGAGCGCCTTCTGGAAGGCCGCACGGGCACCGGCCCAGTCCTTCTGGTCGCGCAGGAAATCGGCGTAGAAATAATTGGCGTCGATGCCGTCCGGATCGATGGCCAAGCCCTTGCGCAGCATGGTGCGCGCGGCATCGTCGTCGCCGAAGCCGAGCGGCCAGCCGGGCACCTGGTAGTAGAGCGCCCCCAGGCTCGTGTATGCCGCGCCATCGAGCGCATTCGCATCGAGCTTGATGGCCGCTTCGAAATCCGCTCGCGCGCGCTTCACCAGGCCCAGCGCACCCATGCCCCCCTTCTCGCCGGCCAGGCTGGACAGCACGATGCCTTCCCAGATCAGCGCCGAAGCGTCGCGCGGGTTTGCCTGCCTGACCTTCTCGGCCTGGTGGAGGAGATCCTCGAACGCGGACTCGCGCTGCGCCTTGGGCACCTGGTAGTTGACCTGCGCCCAGCGGTCGCGCACCTGCGATGCGCTGCTTGCGCCCGGCTCGGCGGCCATTGCGATGCCCACGATCAGGGCGGTGGACATGAGGATCAGGAAGAGCATGGACTTACCGTGGCGTCGTTTCATGGCGAAGGGTCTCCTGCGGTGCATGGGAAGTTCGGGGTGGTCGCGCATGGCGACGGATGATGGGCAGGCTGGCGCGCAGGCTGCGGTCGACGAGGCCGGGCAGCGCCCCGTTGAGGCGGGCGAAAAGCTTTTCCGGCCAGCCGATCTGCAGCCGCGGCGCACCCCGCACGATCGCGGCGACCAGCTGGCGCGCAACGTCGGCGGGCGCATCGCTGGCCACCTTCAGCTCCACGTTCAGGGCGTCGACCGTGGCGCTGTTGAACGGCGTGCGCGTGGCGCGCGGCGACAGGTACTGGAAGCGCAGCGGCGTGTCGGCATACTCGCGCGCCAGCGCTTCGGTCATGCCGCGCAGGCCGAACTTGCTTGCGCTGTAGGCGGCGAAACCGGGGAACGCCAGGCTGCCGAAGGTCGAACCGACCACGGCCACCGACGCCGCATCGTGCATGCGCAGCACGGGCAGCAGGGCATGTACCAGCAGCATCGGCGCCACCAGGTTGGTCTGCATCAGGTGCGCCATCTCCTCCGGCGACTGGTCCTCGAACAGGCCGAACGCGGCCTGCGCATGCGCGAGTACGAGCACCGATGGCGTGGGAACGGCGGCACGCGCGGCCTCGAGCACGCGCGCACGACCCACTTCGGTCGCCACATCACCCACCGCCCACGACAGGCGGCCGGCAGGCAGTTGCTGGGCGAGCCGGCGCAGCCTGGCTTCGTCTCGCCCCACAGCCAGCACATGCGCGCCAGCGGCGAGCAGCGCCGCGCACAGCGGCACGCCGATGCCGCCACTGGCTCCGGTGACCACCACGGTCCGACCGGCAAGGTCCATCAGGCCGCCTCCGCCAGACGCACGCCGTCGCTGCGCAGCGTGCGGAAGATGTCGCCGTACAGCACGTAGAAGCGGCGCGCCGCGTGCACGATGGCGGCCTTGTCGCCCTCGTCGTCGATGCGGTCCATCAGCTGCCTGAAAAACCCGACATGCTCGACGTCGAGGTCGCCATGCGAGAGCAGGTAGCTGAAGGCGTTGCGCGGAAGATCGAGCGACGTCTGCAGCGTGTTCGCCGCGCGCGTGGCGAGCGCCACGCTGGTGCCTTCCAGCACCAGCACCATGCCGAAGAAGCCGACCGGATTGCCGCGCTGGATGGTGTCGTAGGCGTAGCTGACCATGAGCTCCGTCGCCAGCGAAGGCGCGGACGCTTCCGCCGCCGCGCGGTCTTCACCGCACCCGGCGATATCGTCCAGCACCCATTCGTGGTGCCCCATCTCCTCTTCGATGTACTCGCCCACCGCCGTGCGCAGCCACTCCAGCCGGGCCGGCAGCCGCGCGCCACAGGCCATCAGCAGTGGCACCGTGTGGCGGACGTGGTGGAAGGCCTGGGTCAGGAACGCCACGTAGTCGTCGCGGGCGATCCTGCCCGCAAGCGCGGACTGGATGATGGGGATGGACAGCAGGCCATCGCGCTCGCGCGCCGTCTTCGCGACCAGTTCGTCATGGAAACTCATGCAGCAACTCCGGAGGGGGATACGTTGGGGGCGCGCCGGTAGCAGGCGTCGACGTCGGCCTGGTAGTGGCCGAGGATCGCTTCGCGGCGCGGGCGGCCGTTGGCGGTCATCAGGCCCGCGTCCGCAGTGAAGGGGGCGCCCGCGCGCACGAAGCGGGCGATGCGTGCGTAATCGGGCAAGCCGGCGTTGACGTCGGCCAGCGCACGCGCGAGACGCGTGTCGTCGATGTCGGCGCGGCGCGGCACCAGCACCGCCACGTTGTCCGCCTGGCCCTCGCCCCACACGACCGCCTGGGCGATGGCGGGGTGTGCGAGCAACTCGCTCTCGACCCACTCCGGCGACACGTTGCGGCCGAACGCGGTGATGAAGACGTTCTTGCGGCGACCGGTGATGTGCACGAAGCCCTCGTCGTCCATGTAACCGAGGTCGCCGGTGCGGACCGGGCCTGCCAGCAGCGGTTCACCGCCGAGGTAGGCGAGCGCACGCGCGCCGTCGACCTGGATCTCGCCGTCCACGATCGAGACGCGGGCGTGCGGCAGCGGGCGACCAACGCTGCCCTCGCGCAGCGCATCGGGGCGGTTCAGGCAGACCACCGACCCGCATTCGGTCAGGCCGTAACCCTCGAACACCGGCAGCCCGAGCGCGCGAGCGCGTCGCAGCAGGCCCGGACCGACGCGTCCGCCACCGACAGCGACGTAGCGCAGCGACGGCGGAAGTGGCGCGCCCTGCTCGGCCGCCATCACCAGCGCCAGCAACAACTGCGGCACCAGGATCACGCTTTCCGGCTGGTAACGGTGCAGGCAACGCAGCAGGGTGGGCACGTCCAGGCCGGTGGCGCCGGTGTAGCCGATCTCGGACAGCGACGGCAGCGCGATTTCCGCGTCGGCAAGCAGGGTCGCGTACAGGCCCGCCACGTTCTCCAGCAGCGTGGCCAGCGGCATCAGGCACAGGTGCCGCCGCGGCGCGATCGAGGCCGCGGCATCCACCAGCGACGCGGCGACGGTGAACAATGTGTCCGCGTCCAGGCATACACCGCGCGGGCGACCCGTCGTGCCGGAGGTATAGGTGATGCACGCCGCGCGCGCCGGCAGCCCCGTCGCGCCGCTCTCGTCGGCCGGCGTTCGCCAGCATGCCAGCCGCTCGCCATCGAGGAAGCCGGTCAGCGCTTCCGCGCCAGGCGGCATGGCATCCTCGCGTGCCGTCATCACGCACTGGGCGCCACTGTTGGCGAGCGCATGCCGGACCTGCGCTTCGGAGAAGAACATCGGCAGCGGCACATGCACACCGCCGACCTCGCGCAGCGCCAGGTCCAGCACGAACCAGGACGGCCCGTTGTCCAGGCGACTGGCGACACGGCGGATGCCGCTCTTCGCCAGCCAGGCGACCAGCGCATCGATCCTCGCGGCCAGCATCCGGTCGTCCAGCACGCCGTCCGCGGTGATCACGCGCGGCAGGGTGCGCTGGCCCGGGTTGCGCAGCACGACATCCATCGGCCGGATCATGGCGCGCCCGCCAGGCACAGCATCGGCGCATCGCATGCCTGTGGCCGCGGAACTCCGCGCAGATAGGCGACGCCTTCGGCCAGGTTGCCGCAGATCAGCCGCGGACGCGAGGCGTAGTAGCGACCCCAGTCGCCGCTGGCGTCGCCGAGTCGTTCCGCGCGGGCTTCGGCCAGGTCCAGCATCGGCAGGTGCAGTCGCTCGAATGCATTGCGCAACTGCTGGGTCGCCACCAGCAACACCCAATCCATGCCCGCGGCCTGCAGGGTGAGTGCGAGCTGCAGGATGAGCTCGCGTGCGATGCCGGGCGTGGTGGCGGCGAAGTTGCCCACTTCCACCACCCGGCGCCGGTCGACGTGCGCGAGGCCATGCTGCGACATCGCCTGTTCCACCGGCACGTCCAGGTAGTGTTCGACGAACAGCGGCCCCTCGCCGCCGGCACGCACGCCGACCGCGGCGGCGAGCCTCCCATCGCTGTCGCGATAGGCGATCAGGTGAGGGAAGAAGCTGCGCAGCGTCGCGCCGTGGCGGTCGCGATAGACGCCGGCGATGAACGCCTCCACCTCGGCGCGGTCCGGATCGCCCGGATCGACGAAGCGGACGCTGACGAAACGGCCGGGGAGCGGTGCGAGGGCGATGTGGGAGCGGATCCAGTGCATGGCGGGCATGCTGGAAGCGCTGGATTAAGGCCCAATTAGCCGCAAGTTAAGCCGCCATTAGATTCTGCGAATGAATTCGTGAGAATGCGCGCTGCATCGAGCCGCAGCTAAATCCCTTGTGAATGCCGCCCCGTTGGCGGGTTACCAGAACAGCGTGTAGAGCGCCGCCAGGATGCCGATCACCGCCACCGCTCCGATGTTGAACGAAGTGTCCGTGCGGTACTCCACGTCGTCCGTGCGGATGACGTCCTTCTCCGGCGCATGCGGCGTGGTCAGCGACACGACGACGGCCAGCGCCAGCGCCAGCAGGAACACCAGGCCGACGCGGTCGATGAAGGGCAGAGCCGGCCATGCCAGCTTCAGCACGATGGACAGCGCGAACGAACCGATCGCCGCCGCCAGCGCGCCGGCCTCGTTGGCGCGCTTCCAGAACAGGCCCAGCACGAAGATCACCACGATGCCCGGGGTGAAGAAGCCGGTGTATTCCTGGATGTACTGGAACGCCTGGTCAAAGCTGCCGAGGAGCGGTTTGGCCGCGAGGATGCCGAGCACGACGGTCACCACCGCGGCGATGCGGCCCACGCGCACCAGCGTGGCTTCGCTGTGCTGGCGCTTGCCCTTGGCGTAGAAATCCAGGGTGAAGATCGTCGCCACCGAATTGATCTTCGATGCCAGCGACGCGACGATCGCCGCCACCAATGCGGCGAACACCAGGCCCAGGATGCCGGTGGGCAGCAGCCGCATCATCGTCGGATAGGCCTGGTCGGGCTTGTCCAGGCCCGGCGCCAGCATCACCGCGGCGATGCCGGGCAGCACCACGATCACCGGCATCAGCAGCTTGAGGAAGGCGGCGAACAGCACGCCCTTCTGCGCCTCGCCGATGTCCTTCGCGGCGAGCGCGCGCTGGATGATGTACTGATTGAAGCCCCAGTAGCTGATGTTCATGATCCACATGCCGCCGATCAGCACGCTGAGGCCCGGCAGGTCCTTGTAGAACGGGTTGTCCTTATCGAGGATCATCTCGAAGTGGCCCGGCTGCGCGGCCCAGAGCTTGTGGAAGCCGGCGACGACACCGGCGCCCTCGCCCAGTTCGTTGAGCGTGAGGCCCGCGACCAGCAGGCCACCCAGCACCAGCAGCGATACCTGCACGATGTCGGTCAACGCGACCGCCTTCAACCCGCCATAGAGCTGGTACAGCAGCGCGAACACGCCGATCAGCACCACCGCCAGCATCTGGTCCATGCCGGTGACCTGCGACACCGCGATGGCGCCCAGCCACAGGATCGAGGTGACGTTGACGAACACATACAGCCCCAGCCAGAACACGGCCATCAGCGTGCGGATGCGCGTGCCGTACCGCTGCTCGAGGAACTGCGGCATCGTGTAGATACCGTTGCGCAGGAAAACCGGCAGGAACCACTTGCCGACGATCAGCAGCGTGGCCGCCGCCATCCATTCGTACGACGCGATGGCCAGGCCGATGGCGTAGCCGGAGCCGGACATGCCGATGATCTGTTCGGCCGAGATGTTGGCGGCGATCAGCGACGCGCCGATGGCCCACCACGGCAACGACTTGCTGGCGAGGAAGTAGTCCTTCGCGTCCTTGGTGTGCCCGGCCTTCTCGCGCGACACCCACTGCGCAAGCACGAAGATGCCGGCCAGGTAGGCCAGCACGATGGCGATATCCAGTCCCGACAGTGTCATCCCGCTCCCCTTCCCCGTTCGTTTGCCATCGCGGGCGATCCGGACACTGATGCGTCCGGATCGCCCTTCGTGGTCAGCGTGCGCAGTCCACGGTCTGTTCCGCCTGGTCCAGCGCACCAAGCGCCACGCGCGATACCGAGATCGTCATCTTCCCGGCGGTACCGACAGACCACGGACGATCCAGCTTGGCGACATCGGCGCCGGCCTTGGCCAGGCACTTCAGCGGCACGCCGACGCGCGTCCACTGGCCGGCGGGCAATTTCGCCAGCGTCGGTGCCAGCGCCACGCGTGCAGTGCATCCGGTGCCGCAGCCGACCGACAGCCAGGCCTCGCCGCTGGGCGCGGCGTCCACGCGCAACGTGGTCAACAGCATCACGTCGCCGTTGCTCTCGCGCTGCAGGTCCAGCGCCGTGTGCGACTGCAACGCCGTGACCGCCTCGCCCTTGCCCGACCAGGCCAGACGGCGCGCGTCCTCCTGTGCCTGATGATCCACGCCGGTGACCTTCAGCCGCTCGCCGTCGAGTGCCTCCGGCACCTTGGTGACCGTCACGCCCTGCCCGTCCGCGCCTTCGAGCCGCAACGCCATGCCGGACCCGGCCTCGCCGCGCGCGAAGAACACGCCCGTCGCGCCTTCATCGCCGCTCACGCCGGAGTCTTCCGGCAACGCGGCCAGGTCGCCCTTGTCGGCGTAGGTCAGGCCGAAGCCGAACGCGAACAGCGGGTCGTAGCCTTCCTGTCCCACATTGTTGGCGTATTGCGTGGCCGTGCGCGGCCAGCTGAAGCTCAGCTTTCCCTTGAAGTCGTGCTGCACGCTGCCATCGGCCTTGCGCAGCAGTACATCCGCGATTCCCGCGCCTTCCGAACCCGG
>NZ_CANMLQ010000011.1:0-72296 GCF_947498795.1 uncultured Pseudoxanthomonas sp.
GGGGGCTGGGTTGGCTTCGCAACCCCCATCTTCCAGAGATGCCCCGGATGAACAACCTACCGAGAGATCACAGCTAGGCTTCGCTACCGTCGCAATTGCTGCGACGCTCTCGCCAGACGATCGCAGCTGGCCGGTGCCCCACACGCTACGCACGTCATGTTGTTTCGTCGCCAAGAACGCGAGAAGTTCCCCTACGAGTACCCCAGCCACCTGCGGGAATTGGCGGCTGAGCTGCCTAAGGCGCCTGGCGTGTATCAGTTTCACGGGGAAGAGCAGTCCGTCCCCCTCTACATCGGCAAGAGTGTCGATCTCCGGACACGGGTGCTCAGCCACCTGCGAGAGCCCGGCGAGGCCCGCATGCTGTCCCAGACGCGCCGAATCACCCATGTCCGAACTGCGGGCGACTTGGGCGCCCAGCTCCTGGAAGCTCACCAGATCAAGACGCTGCAGCCGCTCTACAACAAGAAGCTGAGGCGGACTCATCGGATCTGCTCGATAGCGCTGGATCTGGGAGGGGTGCGTTACGCGTTCTCCAACGAGCCCAACTTTCGTCTCCGGACGAACCTTTATGGCCTTTTCGGCAGCAAGATGGCCGCTATGGAAAGGCTTAGAGCTTTGGCGGACGAACACGAGCTCTGTTGCGCGCGCATTGGCCTAGAACGGACGCCGGCCGGCCGCCCCTGCTTCCGCCATTCAATCGGCCGCTGCCGCGGAGCCTGCGCCGGGAAGGAGGCCGGAAGCGACCACGACGAACGCCTGCTGACGGCGCTCAGGGGGATCGAAGTTGCCAGGTGGCCCTACAAGGGCAGAGTGGCGATCGAGGAGCGCGACGGGAAGCTTCGCCAACTCCATGTCATTGACCATTGGAACTACCTTGGGAGCGCCGGATCCTTGCGGGAGGCTAGGCGGATCAAGGGCGACGCGGGCCAATTCGACCGGGACGACTACTACATCGTGGCACGGCCGATCCTATCGGGAGAACTGACGGTGCGGGAGCTCTAGGCGGACGGTTCGCGCCGTCTCAGCTTCTGGGAAACAACGGGCCGAAGATCGCTCTATGGCGCTTCCCCAATCCTACCGCTGGTCAGACAACGCAGACGGCGGAGCCAACCTCTATCAGAACTACGCGTGCGTAGCGGCCATCAAGGCTGACGGCACCACGAAGCTGAAGTGGTGGCAGAAGGAGTTCCACTCCAAGGCGGCGAGCGTCGCTCAGGCAAAGCGGTTTGTCGAGCGGTGGATCAATGCTAGGAATAGTCCTCGGGCCTACGAATGCTCGCGGTGGCGCCGTCGCCACGCTAAGACTGCTGCGGCGCTGCCGCCCGCTAGGCGCCACGAAAGTGCATTCGTCTACAGGAAGCTCTTGAGGTCCAATGCCGCGGCGTCATCTTCCCGCGTGATCAAGGTCGACTCATTACCTGACACTCTTGAATCGATCGCTGATATTGGACAACCCCTTGAGCGCTTCGCGAAGGCCTCTAGTGCGAAAGCCACAGGTTGATCTCGAATGCTGATTGCCAACGGGGCGTCGCTATGTTGGCTGATGCGCCCTGCACTCCGCCGAAAAGAGGCAGAAGGATCTCAGCTCCTCTCATAGGAAACGCATCGTAGGGAGGCTACGACCAGAACCTTCTTCGACAGCAAGCTGTGCCATCTCTCCACGCTTGCCGCGGTCATCGTCGATCGGCATCGCAGTACCCACGGCGATCTTCCCGATCCAAGAGTGAGAAGGGGGCCTCACGCTCCAGCGAGCTCCGTTGGCCTGATTCTACGACGTGCCGAGTGAAAGCAGCGTAAGGGTGGTGTTGGTGACGGGCGAGGGCGGCAGCGTGCTTGGCCCGTTCGCGAGCGCCTACCCCGCGTTCCACGCTTCGATGACGAAACCGCCCACGGTCGCGCTACTGGATCTGGACCTGGATGGTAGGCCGTGCTTGAGATGGGCGGACGCGCTGGTGTCGCTCGGCGTGCCGATCGTGCTCCTGACTGGCTATGAGCCCGACATCGCTCCCTCGCTTCATGCCGGTGCCGCCTGGATCACCAACCCTGCGTGCGTGGATGACGTGCTGAAGGCGCTGTCTGCCGCGGTCGCATAGCGGTTAATGGCTTAGGGGCACTAGAACGCGCCTCCGCGACCTCCATCATCCTTGCGGGGACGTGGTGTCGTCCGTTCACTCCACGATCACCGCATGCAGGCGAAAAACATCGCCTGCAAGAAAGAACGCGTGGAGACGCCATGACCCCAGCTACCTCCTCGGCCGTCGAAGGCAAACTGCCGCGCCGGGCCGCGATCCTGCGCTTCCTGTTCCGTTACAGGAAATCGGGCGTATTCAACGGCCTCTCGCTGGAGCCCACGATGCTCGACGAGGGCGGCGACGATGATGGAAGTCCCGAACAGTTCGCCGATGAGCTCGAGGCGCTCGGCCCGACGTTCGTGAAGCTGGGCCAGATGCTGTCCACGCGTCCGGACCTGGTGCCGCCGGCCTATGCGTCCGCGCTGGAGCGCATGCAGGAGGATGTCACGCCGGTTCCCTTCGACGTGATCCGGGAGCAGGTGGAAGACGCGCTGGGTGTTAGGGTCAATAGGGCCTATGCCAGCTTCGAGGAGGTGCCGCTGGGGTGTGCGTCCTTGGCGCAGGTCCACCGGGCGCGACTGCGCGATGGACGCGAGGTCGCGGTCAAGGTGCAGCGGCCCGGCGTGGCGCAGCAGCTGATGGCGGACCTGGAACTGTTGCGTGGCATCACCGGCACCGCGGATCGCTTCACCGATATCGGACGCCACGTGCGTTTCTCCGAGTGGCTTGGGGAGTTTTCCCGCTCGCTGACGGCCGAGCTGGACTATGTCGCCGAGGCGGAGAACCTGGAGCGTTTCCGCGAGCACTTGGCGCCGTTCCGGCAGTTGTGGGTGCCGGCCCCCGTATGGGATTACACGGCCAAGCGTGTGTTGACCATGGAGCTGGCCGACGGACGTCGGGTGGACGAGATTTCCGGACTGCGACGCACCGAGCAGGACATGACCCCGCTGGCGGAGGATCTGCTGCGCGGCTATCTGGACCAGATGTTCGTGCATGGCGAGATCCACGCGGACCCGCACCCGGGCAACCTGAGGGTGACCGAGGACGGTCGCCTGGCCGTGTTCGATCTCGGCATGGTCGCCAACGTGCCGCCGCGCCAGCGCGATCGCCTGCTCAAGCTGCTCTTCGCCGCTGTGGACGGGCGCGGCGAGCAGGTCGCCGAGGAGTGCATCGCACTGGGCATCCGCCTGGAAGACTACGACGAGCCGAAGTTCCTGCGGGAAGTGGGACAGCTGATCGCGCGCTACGGCGCGCACCAATCGTCGATGTCCGAGGGACGGGTGGTGCTCGACCTGGTGCGCATCGCCATGCAATGCGGACTGCGGCCTCCGCCGGAATTGAGTCTGCTTGGCAAGACACTGTTGAATCTCGATACGGCCTGCCACCTGTTGGCGCCAGCACTCGATACGCAACGCGTGGTGGAAGACCAGCTGCAGCACGTGATGCGCGCGCGCCTGCGTAAATCGCTGTCATCGCCGAGCCTGGCCAGCGAGATGATGGAAGTGCAGGCGCTGCTGCGCGACGGTCCCCGAAAGGTGTCGGACATTCTCTCGTTGGTAGCCGAGAATCGCCTGCAGATGCGTCTGACCGGTCTGGAGGAATCGCGGTTGATGGAGAATCTCCAGAAGATCGCTAACCGCATCTCGGTGGGCGTCATCACAGCGGCGCTGATCCTGGCTTCGGCGATGATGATGCGCGTGCCGTCCGCGCATACCCTGTGGGGCTATCCCGTCGTCGCATTGCTGCTGTTCCTGCTGGGTGTGGCGCTTGGTGCGGGCATCGTCGTCAGTTCGCTGGTCAGCGACCACCGGGCGCGTTCGCGGGAGGAACGCGGGCCGCGATAGTTCCTTGTGCGGTGCCGCATACCTACATCGCATTCACGTCCGCATACTTACCGTCGATCGTCATGGATCAGCTTGACGAGCCAATGCTGGCACCACGCTGCCCGTTGTCGGATGAGGCGACCCAGTTCCGTCTGTTGCTCGACAGCGTCACGGACTACGCGATCTATATGCTCGACCCCAATGGATACGTTAAGACGTGGAATCCGGGCGGGCAGCGCATCAAGGGCTATTCGCCCCAGGAGATCGTCGGCACCCACTTCTCGCGCTTCTGTACGCCCGAAGGTGTGGCCGCGGGTTTGCCGCAACGTGGTCTGGATGCGGCCCGGAATGACGGTCGCTTTTCTGCGGAAGGCTGGCGTCTACGCAAGGATGGCACCCGGTTCTTCGCCAGCGTCGTCATCGACCCGATCTGGGTGGGCGATGAACTGGTCGGCTACGCGAAGGTGACCCGCGACATCACCGAGCGAGTACAGGCACAGCAACGCCTGCGCGAGGCCGAGGCGGCCCTGCTACAGGCGCAGAAGATGGAAGCCATCGGCAAGCTGACCATGGGACTCGCACACGATTTCAACAATCCGCTCGGCGTCGTGATCAATGCGCTGGAACTGATCACGATGCGGGTCAGCCACGATCCCCGGCTGACAAGGAACGTGGATGCCGCGCTGCGAGCAGCAGAGCGCGGCGCCCTGTTGACCCGCCAACTGCTGGTGACGCCCGTAGAAATGCCGGGAAGCGGAATCCAGCCGTCAGGCATTGATTCCAGCACGTTCCACCATGGCGTAAAGTTGTCGAGCACGTATTGCTGGCACTCGGGTTCTACTTCGCAGCACAAACGATCCGCACGATCCTCGAAGGCGCGGTAAAACGCGTTCATGTTCTGGCGCAGGCGGGGGATTTCCGCCTTGATCGCACGCAGCCTGGCATCAATTTCGGATTTGTGGAGCATGGGTGGGGCTCCGTTGTCTGCTGGCAGGATGCAGGGGAGGGTGTCGTCACGTGATGAAGTTCGCGAAGATGCCGAGAGGGTGATGCGCACGCGCCACACTGTAGGCATACGCCAGCAACGCACCACCGGCCAACAGCCAGCTCCAGCGGGGTAGAAGCGGTGGCCGTTCGGTCGTCATCGCGTGCCTGCAACCCACGAAGCCCGCCAGCGCCACCAACTTGACGAGCAGCCATGCATTGGCATACATAGCGCCCGGAAGGATGGTCAACAGCATCATCGCCGCCGTCAATAGCGAAACGTCCACTGTCCAGGTCAGGTATTTTACCGGGGTTTGTATGGATCTGAGCTGCGTGATGGACGACGTTGTAAACGAAAGAAGGAAGAAGGCCGCTACGAGCAGGCCCAAGAACACGTGCGCCGATTTGATCTGCAAGTAGTAGTGGATCATGTGCCTGTTCCTTCGATTGGATCTCAGTCTAAACATGTATTGATGCGATAACTTCACAATGAATTGACCTAAGCTGGACACCATACCGAACGGCATCGGCAACGAAGGAGTGAAGCGTGGACGCCACGAAGAAACTTTGGTTGGGGTTGGGAACCCTGCTGGTTGTCTCATTTGCAGTGTTGTTGTGGGCTGGCACTGAGATTTTCCGCAGTGCACCACCGATGCCCGAGCGTGTGGTCGCTGAAGATGGCCGTGTGCTCTACACGCGCGCCGACATCGAGCGTGGCCGCCAAGTCTGGCAATCCATGGGTGGCATGCAGCTTGGCTCCATATGGGGCCATGGTGGCTATGTCGCGCCTGACTGGAGCGCGGATTGGCTTCATCGCGAGGCGATGGCCATTCTCGACTCGTGGGCAGCGCTGGAGGGGGCGCCTTCCTACAGGGTATTGCCTGCCGAGCAGCAAGGGATGCTGCGCGCACGCCTTGAAGCCTTGATACGACCCAACACGTTTGAACCCAAGACGAAAACCATCACCGTGCCCGCGGTGCGAGCCGAGGCCATGGGCAAAGTGGCGGACCATTACGTGAGCTTGTTTGGCAACGCGCCAGAAACGGCGGAGCTGCGCGAAGCCTACGCGATGAAGAACAACACCGTGCCCGACGAAGCCCATCGGCGCGCGCTGACTGGCTTCTTTTGGTGGACAGCCTGGGGCGCCAGCACCGAACGACCCGGTTCGACCGGCGAGACCGTGGGTCCAGACCAGGCCGGAGTGACCCCCCAGCGCGTGACCTACACCAACAACTGGCCCAGCGAGCCACTCATCGGCAATCGCCCTCCGCCGTCGTTGTGGGTGTGGTCGGCCTTCAGTGTGCTGTTCCTGATCGCAGGTATCGCTCTGCTGGGATGGCACCACGCAAGAACCCGTGACGAGGACGAGCCAGCGCTGCCCGCGGTGGATCCACTGGCCACGCTCCGGATCACCCCGTCCATGCGGGCCACCGCGAAATACTTCTGGGTAGTGCTGGCGCTGTTTTTGTTGCAGATCCTGTTGGGGGCCATTACGGCCCATTATCAGGTGGAAGGGCAGGTGGCCTATGGTTACGCGCTGTCGGACATCCTTCCGTATTCGATCACCCGAACATGGCACACCCAGCTGGCAGTGCTCTGGATCGCGGTGGCGTGGCTGGCGACAGGCCTTTACATCGCCCCCGCCATGTCTGGCCACGAGCCGCGGTTCCAGCGATTCGGAGTGAACTTCCTCTTCTTCTCATTGCTGATCATCGTCGTCGGTTCCTTTACGGGACAATGGTTGGCCGTGATGCAGAAGCTGGGGTTGGAGCACAACTTCTGGTTCGGTCACCAAGGCTGGGAATACGCCGACATGGGGCGTTTCTGGCAGTGGTATCTCTTCATCGGCCTGCTGTTGTGGTTGGTGCTGGTCGGCCGCGCCCTCTGGCCCGTCCTGCGTGGGCCGCGCACCGAGACGCGCACGGTAGTGGGTCTGCTTTTCCTGTCCACCGTCTGCATCGGACTGTTCTTCGCCTCGGCGCTGATGTGGAACGAGCACACCCACATTTCTGAAGTGGAGTATTGGCGCTGGTGGCTGGTCCACCTTTGGGTGGAGGGCTTCTTCGAAGTCTTTGCCGCGGCGGTGATGGCGCTGATCTTCGTCAAGCTCGGTTTGGTGGGGCCCAAGTCCGCCACCACGGCGGTCATGTTCGCCACCATCATCTTCATGTCCGGTGGCGTTTTGGGCACCCTCCATCATCTTTACTTCGTGGGCACACCGACCGCGGTGGTCGCCTTGGGTGCGAGCTTCAGTGCGCTGGAAGTGGTGCCACTGGCCTACTTGGGCTTCGAGGCTTACCACACGTATCGGATGGGCCATGCCACGCCTTGGATGGCACGTTACCGTTGGCCGATCCTGTTCTTCATCGCGGTTTCGTTCTGGAACCTGGTGGGTGCCGGCCTGTTTGGGTTCCTCATCAACCCGCCGCTGTCGCTTTACTACATGCAGGGCCTGAATCTCACGCCACTTCACGGCCACACGGCGCTGTTCGGTGTCTACGGCATGTTGGGCATCGCGTTGGTGCTGTTCTGCCTGCGAGGCTTACGCGGCCAGATGATCTGGAACACCGGTGCCCTCAAGACCGCCTTCTGGTGTCTCAACATTGGCCTGGCCCTGATGGCCCTGCTCACGCTGCTGCCATTGGGCACGTTGCAGCTACTGGCGGCCATTGAGCACGGTTATGCCTACGCAAGGTCCGCCGAGTTCATGCAAAAGCCGATCGTGGATATGCTGGTGTGGATGCGCGTGCCTGGCGACGTGATCTTCAGCGTGGGCGCCGTATCACTGGCATGGTTCGTCTTCAGGCTTTGGGTATCCCCGAAACCTGCAAAGGTGGCAGGCGCCATCGATGGGCCCGATCTACCTAATCACTAATGCTTCTGTGCCGGTGGCCTTAGGGTCACCGGCCACGTGAGAAAGAGACTGTTCCAGGCGCATGCAGGGGCAGGCACGCATTGGCGCAAGGAAGGCGCTGCCTGGGGCTACTATGTAGACGAGTGCCGCACCGTGGCGTCCGGAAGCATTTCCGGACGTGGATCCGTATCAGCTGGCCGAAGATCTTGCTGGTTTGGGTGGCGACGTGGGAGAGTGCCGCGAACAAGGACTTGGCATGACGCCCGCGGGCAGGTCGGACCTATCGCGACTTGGTGCGGGAATCCGGACCTTCGATTTCCGTCACCACTAGCTGCGGGTCGCAATGTGTTCCGCATGTCATGCCTGGGCGCCACTATTCATTGAGCGGATGCACGAGAGAGCTTCAGCGGGCAAACGCATCCTGCGTGCAGGATGCGTTGAGCGTCGCGGGGCTCGGGTAAAGGATCCATCACTCTGCATGTTGCAGCCAAGTGCTTTGCCGCAGGTGCAGGGTCAGGTAGTCGAAGTAGTGATCGATGTAGCTGATCCCGTTCTCGTGATCGAGCAGGTACGGATTCATCAGCGTGTGTCGCAATATCACCAGCCGGTCCGCGTCGGTGTCGTCCGTCATCGTGGCCGGGTCGACACCAAGGTTCTCGAGGATGCGGTGCATTTCGACATCGCCGATCATCGTGCGCTGGAGCGTGGTGATCGAGGCAAAGAACTGCTTGATCTGCAATGGCTGCTGGGGGTCGCAGCGCAGCTGATCGTGGAGATTCCGGACGAAGCTGTTGGCTCTCGCGATGTCGTCATTGCCCGACGGGTTAAGCGCAAGGCAGACTAGGTTGCTGTCCGGATGGAACGGTACGCATGCCTTGATGGTCGTGGCCATCTCCTCCGCAAAGCGCTGGGCCCGTACCAGGAATGCTTCCGCAGCCAGCACCGTTTGCCGTGGCATGAGGCCGAAGTGGGCGTGGTCCAGCGGCAGCACACGGTGTGTAACGTAGACGGCAGCGGCGGCAGCGCCGGATTTGGAACCCTCTGGAACGAACTGGCCTAGTTGTCGGTAGCGTGTCATGTAGTCGTCCGGACCACCTTCCCGGAAAACGTAGTCCGCATGTTCGGACAGAAGTTCCACCGCGCGATGGTCGCGACAGATGAAAGCGCCCGTGCCATAGGGGAGGTAACCGAGCTTGTGGGGATCGATGGTGACGGAGTCGACCTGGGACAAGGCCGAGAACGCGGCGTGCACTTCCGGCCGCGGAAAATCGCGGTACTCCTGTTGGATCTCCTGCAAAGGACGCAGTCCGCCGTCGGGCTGCCGGAATAGCGTGGCCAGATAGCCACCCCAGGCTGCATCCACATGGACGCTGAAGCCTAAGCCGTGCTTGCTGGAGCGTTCGCGTGCGACTACTACCTCATCGATGGGATCGATGGTGCCGTACTCCGTGCTTCCCAGCACGGCGACAGTCATTAGAACCGGTTGGCCATCGCATTCGCAGCGTTCCAGTGCTTCCTGAAGCGCTGCTGGATCCAGGCGCATGCCGTTGACAGGCAGTAAGCGAAGCTGCTCCCTGCCGAGTCCGATCAATTTCAGTCCCTTGCTCCACGAATAATGGGCCGTAATCGGCGCAAGCACGCAGGGCGGACGCAGGTCGCGGTGACGGGCGAAGAAGCTCACCATCCCAAGATGCTCGATGCGCTGCGCATTCACGCGCGTGCGCCAATGTTGATGATCCGGCTTGTTCTGGCGGGAAAGCCAGTGTCGCCAGCGTTCTAGCAGTTCGATTGCGGAAGACGGAGCCAGGTTGAACGCCTGCGAGACGTCCCTGGGCAGGTCGATGTCGGGCACCCCTGCTGCAAGCATTGCCACCGGGAATGCCTTGAGTGCGAGCGCCAGGCGCAACGCTTGGTAGTTGGCCAGCGTTCCACCCGAGGTCAGGTGTCCGAGCGCGCAATCCGGCCGTGAGGGATCCGAGACAAAGCCCAGCATGCGGGCCAGCTGCAGTCCCACCTGGACCTCCAGCTGCACGGTAATCGGCGCTGCGTCCTCGCTGACGTTGTTGGGGTTGTAGGGCAGGGTGAGGATCTGCGCCGCCAGGCCCGGCAGCAGGAGGTCGGAGGCCATGTGCCCGATGTAGCGAGGGCTGTGGAAGGGCACCGATTGCTTGAGCGCGGCCGACAGCTGATGCAGTTCACGCCTCATTCTGGCCTCGAACGCCTGGTATTGCGGATGCTGGGCGGCCGAGGTCGGAATCGCCGGCGGGTCTTCCGGATGAAAGTTCCGACGCCAATGGACATGGTCCCGCAGGAACTCCACCACCAGCTTCTCCAGCAGTGTGTCGTTCTCGCCGTAAGGCCCGAGGAAGCAGGCGGCCAGCATGTGGCGGTCCGACTGCGCTTGCGCATGGACAGGGGCCGCGGGCCAGGCTTGGGGAGTCTGTGTCATGGCCGAAGCCTAGGCGGCTTTGGCCGTGCCCTCTCTGATCTGGATCAACCGGCGGTCAACAAGCGGATCCGGCCGTTACCGCCGGACCCGCGACGACATGCCGCAGGTGAAGCAGCGCCCTTCGATGCGGTTGACACAGGTCAAGACCATCACCGCCGCGCATGACTAGTCTTCGGCGCGGCCAGGGCCACGTGTTGCGATGAATCATCGCGACACCCGTCGGCGGCAAGACGCCGGCGCGCGTCGCCCGACGGTCCCGGACTTTGTTCCCGCACTCACCACGAGCACTCCCTACCATGCACATCGAGAGGCAACGTTCTTCCCTTCCGGTCCGACGCGTCCCCGCGCCGGATGGCTCCTCGTTTCCGCTTAGTGAAGGTTGCGGACAGGGAGGCCCCGCGCTGCCTCCGCTTGCCATGCGCGCGGCGTTGCTGGTCGCGCTTTCGGCCGCCACCGCGGCCGCCGTCGCCACCCCTGCGGAAGGGAGCGAAGGGCGCCTCATCCTGGACGCCCGCTATCGCTTCGAGCATGTCGAGCAGGATGGCCCCTTGCAGAACGCGAGCGCCCACACACTGCGCACGCGGCTCGGTTACATGACCGCGACATGGCACGGCCTGAGCGGGCTCCTGGAGGTCGACGACGTGCGTCCGCTGGGGGCGGACCACTACAACGACACGCGCAATCGCCAGGGCGCCTACGCCGCCGTCGCCGACCCGCAGGGCACGTCGGTCAACCAGTTGCTGGCAAGGAGCCGCTTTGCGAAAGGAAGCGTCACGGCAGGCCGCCAGCGCATCAACCTGGACAACCAGCGCTTCGTGGGCGGCGTGGGCTGGCGGCAGAACGAACAGACCTACGATGGCGGTGTGGTCGAGTTCAAGCCGACCCCGGCCTCCACGCTCACCTACGCCTACATCGACAACATCGATACCGTCTTCGGTCCCGACGGCCCCGCCACGCCGGGCAGGACAGCGCCGGCCGACATTGAAGGCCACAGCCACCTGGTCAACGCCCGACATGTCTTCGGGACCTCCTTGACCATGGCGGCCTACCACTACCGGCTTGGCCTGGACAACATCGCGGTGAACGCCACGGCACCGCTGGGAACGCTGTCCAGCAGGACGACCGGCGTGCGGATGCAGGGCGTGCTGGGCGGCACCGCGTACACGCTCGAACACGCGTGGCAATCGTCGCTCGCCGGCAATCCCTGGCATCTGGACAGCCGTTACCGGCTGATCGAAGCCGGCCACCCATGGGCCGGCACGCAGTGGACGCTGGGGCAGGAAGTGCTGGGTGCAGGGCGCGGGCCGGGTGTGGGCAACCGGGCATTCCAGACGCCGCTGGCCACCAAGCATGCCTTCCAGGGATGGGCCGACGTGTTCCTCACCACGCCGGCGGACGGCCTGCGCGACGCCTACTTCACGGCGAACCGGCCGGTCGCGGGCGGGAAGCTGCAGGTGGCCTATCACGATTTCCGCAGCGACCGCGGCGGCCGACGCTTCGGCAACGAATGGGACGCCGCGTACAGCCGGGCGATTCCTGCGGCAACCGGGTGGGTGGCGACACTGAAATACGCCGCTTATGAAAGCGCTCCCGGATCGGGCACGACGGATACCCGCAAGTTCTGGCTGCAGGTGCAGTACACGCGCTGAGTCCCGGCGGCGAATGACGCGGGCTTGATCCAGGTCAAGCGGCAGGCGCAGCGGCGTCGCCAGAATGCGACGCTTCCGACCACGAACGGATGCCATGGCTTTCCACGATCTGCGCCACTTCCTGCAACATCTGGGTGACAGAGGAGAGCTGCAGCATGTCGACGCACCGGTGAGCGTCGAACTGGAGAGCACCGCGCTGTGCCAGCGGGCGCTGCGCGAGCAGGGGCCTGCCCTGCTGATGCGCAACACGGGCTCGGCGCATCCGCTGCTGGGCAATCTGTTCGGACACCGGCGCAGGATTGAAATGGCGATGGCTGGCCGGCCCATCGCTTCGCTGCGCGAACTGGGTGGACTGCTCGCGTCGATCAAGGAGCCGCGCTGGCCCGGCAGCCTTCGCGATGCGCTGGCACAGTGGCCGGAACTGGCGCAGCTGGCGCATGTCGCGCCCAGGGCGGTGACCGACGCAGCGTTCAACGAGCATGTGCTGGAAGGCGGCGACATCGATCTTGGCCGCCTGCCGATCCAGCGGTGCTGGCCCGGCGACGCGGCGCCGCTGATCACTTTCGGCCTGGTGATCACCCGTGGCACCCGCCAAGCGAGGCAGAATGTGGCCATCTACCGCCAGCAGGTGATCGACCGCGATCGCGTGATCATGCGATGGCTGCCGCATCGCGGCGGTGCGCTGGACCATGCGGATTGGCAGGCCGCGCAACCGGAACGTCCGTTCCCGGTGCTGGTGGCGATAGGCGCGGACCCGGCCACCCTGCTCGCAGCGGTGGCGCCCGTGCCCGACACGCTGTCCGAATACGAGTTCGCCGGCCTGTTGCGCGCATCGCGCACGCGCGTCTGGCACAGCGAACTGACCGGACTGGACGCCCCCGCGGGCGCCGAGGTGCTGCTGGAGGGCTTCATCCATCCGGACGACACCGCGCTGGAGGGGCCGTTCGGCGACCACACCGGCTACTACAACGCGCAGGGCCGCTTCCCGGTGATGACGATCGAGCGCATGCGCATGCGCTCGGACGCCATCTACCACGGCAGCTACATGGGACGTGCGCCATTGGACGAGCCGTCCGTGCTGTCGATGGCCCTCAACGAGGTCTTCGTCCCGATCCTGCGCAAAGTGTTCCCCGAGATCGTCGACTTCCACCTGCCGCCGGAGGCGTGTTCCTACCGCGTGGCGGTGGTCAGCATCCGCAAGCAGTACGCGGGCCATGCGCGGCGCGTGATGATGGGCGTGTGGTCGTACCTGAGGCAGTTCACCTACACCAAGTTCGTCGTCGTCACCGACGAGGACATCGACGTGCGCGACTGGACCCAGGTGATCTGGGCCATCTCCACCCGCGTCGACCCGGCGCGCGACAGCCTGCTGGTGGAGAACACGCCCATCGACTATCTCGACTTCGCCTCGCCGGTGGCCGGACTGGGATCCAAGCTGGGCCTAGACGCGACCCGGAAATGGCAGGGCGAAAGCGATCGCGAATGGGGGCGCCCCATCGTATCCGATCCCGGCGTGGAGAAGCGCGTGGACGCGCTGTGGGAGCAGATCCGCCTTGCCCGGTCCGGCATGGACGCCCACGCCGCACCGGCATGGGCGCGAGGCCCCGACACATCCAGGAGGCACTGATGCAACTCGTCTGTCCCGCCGGCAACCTGCCGGCCCTGCGCACCGCGATCGACGCCGGTGCCGACGCGGTCTATGTCGGCTTCCGCGACCAGACCAATGCGCGCGCGTTTCCCGGCCTGAACTTCGATGAGGAGGAGCTGCGCCAGGGCATCGCCTATGCGCATGCGCGCGGGCGCAAGGTCTACGTCGCCCTGAACACCTATCCCGACAGCGCGCGCCTGTCCCACTGGCAGCGCGCCGTCGATCAAGCCGCCGGGCTGGGCATGGACGCGATCATCGCCGCGGAAATGGCCGTGCTGCACTACGCGAGCACCCGCCACCCGGACCTGCCGCGTCATCTGTCTGTGCAGGGATCGGCCACCACCGCCGCCGCGCTGCGCTATGCGCACCAGCGGTTCGGCATCTCGCGGGCGGTGTTGCCGCGCGTGCTGTCCATCCAGCAGGTCGAGCGGTTGTGCACGGTGTCGCCGGTGCCGCTGGAGGTGTTCGCGTTCGGCAGCCTGTGCATCATGGTCGAGGGCCGCTGCCAGCTGTCCAGTTACGTCACCGGCGCATCGCCCAACCGCCACGGGGTCTGTTCTCCTGCCTCGTTCGTGCGCTGGGAAGAAGGCGAGGCGGGGCGCAGCGTGCGCCTGAATGGCGTGCTGATCGATCGGTTCGCACCCGCCGAGCCGGCGGGCTACCCGACGGTGTGCAAGGGGCGCTTCGACGTGGGCGGGGAGGTCTTCCATGCGCTGGAGGAACCCACCAGCCTGAATACCCTGGAGCTGCTGCCGCGCCTGGCGCAGGCGGGAGTGGCGGCGTTGAAGATCGAGGGCCGCCAGCGTGGCGCCGCGTACGTGGGATCGGTCACCCGCGTCTGGCGCGAAGCGATCGACCAGCAACGGCGCGCACCGCAGGGATGGCAAGCCCGTCCGCAATGGCAGGACACCCTGGCGTCCCACGCGGAAGGGCGGCAGACCACGCTGGGACCCTACCACCGTGCATGGCACTGAACCGATGAAACTGAGCCTTGGCCCGTTGCAGTATTTCTGGCCGCGCGAGCGCGTGCTGTCCTTCTATCGCGACGCCGCCGGCTGGCCCGTCGACATCGTCTACCTGGGCGAAACCATCTGCAGCAAGCGGCGGGAACTGCGCACGCGCGACTGGCTGGCGCTGGCGGAAGAACTCGCCGACAGCGGCAAGGACGTGGTCCTGTCGTCGCTGGCGTTGATCGAGGCCGAGTCCGAACTGGGCGTGGTGCAGCGCCTGGCCGACAACGGCCGCTTCCTGCTCGAGGCGAACGACCTGTCCGCCGTGCAGGTGTGTCGCGAGCGCGGCATCGGCTTCGTCGGCGGGCCGACCCTGAACGTCTACAACCACCATGCATTGCAGCTCTTGATGGAAGACGGGCTGCGGCGCTGGGTGCCCGGCGTCGAGCAGGGGCGGGAACTGCTGAAGGCGTTGCGCGCGGCCATGGACGCCGAAGGCCAACCGATGCCGGAGCTGGAGGTGATGGCATGGGGCCGCTTGCCGCTGGCCTATTCGGCACGGTGTTTCACCGCGCGCGCCGCGGACGTGCCCAAGGACCAGTGCGGATTCCGCTGCATCGAACATCCGGACGGGCTGCCGCTGGACACCCGCGAGGGCGAGCCCTTCATGGTGATCAACGGCATCCAGGTGCAGGGCATGGAAACCGTCGACATGGCGCCCGAACGCGATGAGCTGGCCGAATGCGGTGTCGGCATCCTGCGCCTGTCGCCGCAGCGCGAGGACATGGCCGCGGTGGTCGCGCACTTCCACGCGATGCTGCGCTCGCCGGTGCCGCCGCCCCGTCTGGGGGCGCGGAACGGTTACTGGCTCGGGCGCCCGGGCAAGGCGTCGCTGGCGGGACCGGCCCTCGACTGAAGGCCGGGTTGTCGGGAGTTTGCGTGGAGGCGGGCAGGGGTCAGCCGGCGTCATCGACGCAGAAGTGCGCACCCAGGCTCTTCCGGCGTTGCAGGGCCGCCTGCAGGAAACGGACCACGAGCTTTCCCTGCCACGTGTGGCCAAGCCCCGGGTGGACGGCGAGGTGGTCCAGGGCATCGCGCATGCGCGCGCGCTGGCGTACCGGGCCCAGGGCCGAGCCCGCGAGTCGCCGGAGTTCGCGAAGTACGGGCATGTCCGCGGCCTGGCCGCGATCGACCCAGCGCGGGTGCCCGTGCACGGGGGCATGCAGGCGGATGTCGGCGAGGCGGCGGCCCAGCCGGCGCCCGAACACCACCCCCTCCAGCAACGAATTGCTCGCCAGCCGGTTGGCGCCGTGCACGCCGTTGCAGGCCACTTCGCCGACGGCGTACAGGCCCGGCACGTCGCTGCTGCCGTCCAGGTCCACGGCGATGCCGCCCATGTGGAAGTGCGCGGCCGGCGTCACCGGAATGCGCTGGTGGCGCGGATCGATGCCGTGCCGTCCGCACAGGGCCAAGACCGTGGGAAACCGCTGCGCCCAGTCGCCTTTCAGGGGGGTGGCGTCCAACCAGACCCGCGTGCCTGTCTGCTGGCATTCCCACACCCTGCGCGCGACGTGGTCGCGCGGCGCCAGGTCCCCCATGGCGTGGTGGCCATCCATCACCGCGCGTCCCTGGTCATCCACCAGCCGCGCGCCGGCACCGCGCAGGGCTTCGGTGATCAGCGGCAGCGCGCCTTCCTGTTCCACGTCCATGGCCGTGGGATGGAACTGCACGAACTCCGCGTCGCGCAGGCGCGCCCCACAGGCCAGCGCGAGCGCCAGGCCGTTGCCGTCGGCGCTGGCCGGATTGGTGGTCGCCGCGAACAGCGCGCCGCAGCCGCCGGTGGCCAGCACCAGCTCGGCGCATTCGAGTTCCTGTGGCGGCGTCCGCGCTTCGATCAGCGCCACGCCCGACACCCGGCCGTCGCATAGCCTGATGGCGTCCAGCCAGGCCGGTGCCCGCCAGGTGATGTGGGGCGCCCGGCGTGCCGCATCCGCCAGCGCCTGCAACAGCGCCTGGCCGCTTGCATCGCCACCGGCGTGCACGATGCGGGAACAGCCGTGGCCACCCTCGCGCCCCAGCTGCAGCCCGTCACCGTCGCGATCGAAGACCACGCCCTGCGCCTGAAGCCAGCGCACGGCCCGGCCGGCGTCACCGACCAGGTAGTGGACGGCATCGTGGTCGTTGTGGTGGGCGCCGGCCGCCAGTGTGTCCCGCGCGTGGTCCGCCGCGGAGTCGTCGAAGGCCATGGCCGCTGCGATACCGCCCTGCGCCAGCGCGGTGCAGCCGCCGCTCCCGGGGGGCGAGCCGCCCACCAGCAGCACCGGCCTGGGCGCGGCGGACAGCGCGGTGACCAGGCCGGCGACCCCGGTGCCGACCACGACCAGGCGGTTGGCGGGCAGGTTCACACCCGCTCCCGCCTGCCCACCGCGAGCATCCGCTCGAGTGCGGCGCGCGCGCGGCGCGAGGTCTCAGCGTCGATCTCCACCCGGTGCCGCAGGTCGCGCAGGCAGTCGAAGATCCCGGGCAGCGTGATCCGCTTCATGTGCGGACACAGGTTGCACGGTTTCACGAACTCGATGTCCGGGAAGCGCGTGCGCAGGTTGTCGCCCATCGAGCACTCGGTGATCAGGGCGACCCGGGCAGGGCGTTCGCGTTCCAGCCAGCGGCCCATGGCGGTGGTGGAGCCGACGAAATCGGCTTCCTCCAGCACCTCCGGCGGACACTCCGGGTGGGCGATGACCCGCGCGTCGAATCGTGCGCGCGCATGCCTGGCCTGTTGCGCCGTGAACCGCTCGTGCACTTCGCAACGGCCCTCCCACAGCACCAGTTGCACGGACGTCATCGAAGCGACATGACGGCCGAGGAACTGGTCGGGCAGGAAGATCACCTTGTCGGCCCCCATCGATTCGACCACCTGCAGCGCGTTGGCCGAGGTGCAACAGGCGTCGGACTCGGCCTTCACCGCGGCGCTGGTATTGACGTAGGTGACCACGGGCGCACCGGGATGGCGCGCGCGCAGGGCGCGGACGTCTTCGGCGGTGATCGAGCTGGCCAGCGAGCAGCCGGCCTCGGGATCGGGGATGAGCACCGTCCGCTGCGGTGCGAGGATCTTCGCGGTCTCGGCCATGAAATGCACGCCGCACATGACCACCACGTCGCTGTCCACGGTGGCGGCGGCCTGCGCCAGGGCCAGCGAGTCGCCGGTGATGTCGGCCACGCCGTGGAAGATTTCCGGCGACTGGTAGCTGTGCGCCATGATCACCGCGCCGCGCTCGCGTTTTAGCTTGGCGATGGCGTCGATCCAGGGAAGATGGAACGGCCATTCCAGGCAGGGCACGCCACTGCCTGCACGTTCCATCACATCGGCGTAGCGCTCCTCCAGGTCGGGCGACCACGCCGGGCGGACGGCCGCGTTCATGCCGCCACCTTGCGGGACCGGTGGGCGCTGCGTGCGCGCTGCAGCAGCCGGGCGCCCCGCTGCAGCAGGATGCGCGAGCCCAGCGGAAAGCTTTCCCAAGGCATGCGGTCAAGCAGGTTGCGCAGCAGCAGGCCGAGTTCCGTGTCCCCGGTCAGCATCAGCCGGCGCTGGAAGAAGAGCGTGTCGGCATCCTCCATACGGCTGGCCAGCAGCAGAAGGTCGGTCGCGGAGCCGGTGACCATGGCTTCCGCCTCGGAATCGCTCCACACGAGACGTTCGCCATCCAGGCTCAGCACCCAGCTCAACCCCAAGTCGTTCACCTTGATGCCGATGTGGCGACCGGCAATAGGTTGCAGGCTATGCAATGCGTCGGATGACGTGAGCGCCCGCGTGAGCAGTCGAGGCACCGCGATGTGCTGCCACGAGACGGGAATGTGCTTCGCTAGGGGCCGCCAGTAGCGCGGAGGCGGAAGCGCTCCAAGCAGTGAATCGGTGACATACGAAAATTCAGCTGTAGACATGAAGAGTGCCTGCGATGGGTACGGTTGGAATGCCGCGTCGCATTGCCGCTGATGCGCATGTGCAATGAGCAATGACATAAGGCGTTCGCTGCTGTCGGGATCAAGCCCGCAGCGCTGCGCCGTGTCCCGGGCACGCGTGATCACCTGCGCTTCGCGTGTCGTGTCCAGGCGACGCCTGCCGGTACGCGCCTTGATCTTCCCGGCCCAGGCGGCCAGTCTCTGCCGATGGGAAAACAGTACGACCATACGATCGTCGATCCGGTCAATGGCAAGCCGGGTGCCGGACAGCGCAAGATCTCCGAGCCACGTCATCATGGCGCGTCAGTTACATTCGTGGTGAAAGGGATGGTCATGGCAGGACGTGACATCCGAACGGGATTCGGCAGTGACCATCCTAGGGAGCACTCAGAGCCCTGCCATTGACCCAGATCAAGGGGCGCGTTGTTGGGGTGCAAAGAGATGTCAGGGCGTGTGAGCTAGTCCAGCGTCTAGCCCCTCACCCATAGACTCCTTTGTGGCGGTGGTCGCCCTCGAGACGGTCGTGGGTGACGGTCGCGTACGGCCATACGTGCAGCAGCGCCTTGCGGTACTGCGCCAGGTTCACGCGTTCGAAGGCGGAGACGAAGCGCGCTCGCTCGGGCGAGACGGCGGGGTAAGCGACCTGTTCGCCCGTGGCCCCCAGCGTGCGGCTGAAGTGGACGGCAATGTCGCGGGTGGGTGCATCCGCGCCGCGCATCGACGCTACCGTCCACGGCAGTAGCAGCTCGACCTACCAGCCGGCGTCGTGCTCGCTGACCGCCTAGGTCCAGTCGGTGTCCCAGTCGGTGGCAGGCTGGTTCTCGTTGGTTACCACGCCATCCTGGACCGAACCGGAGAGGTCCACGCCGAAGCTGTAAGCGGTACGGCCGTCAGCGTCGAAGTCGATCATCACCGCGACCCGGTCGGCGCGCGTGTCCTGGCGGGGTCTGATGCGCGGATAGTCATCGGATTGTGTCAGGGTGAATCCCACCACTGGAGTTACCAGGATTTAGTGGACACCTGAGCGGCGGGACCGATGTGCCGCTTCGAACTCGATGGGACTAACGCCACCGAGGTAGCTGTGCCGACGGATCGGATTGTAGAAGCCTTCGATGTACTCGGATACGTCCAAGGCTGCCGTTTGGCGGTCCGCGTAGATGCGCTTCTTGATGCGCTCCTTCTTCAAGCTTCCGAAGAAAGACTCGGCAACTGCGTTATCCCAGCAGTTCGCCCGCCTGCTCATGCTTGGCTCAAGATGGTTGGCCTTGCAGAAGCGTCGCCACGCGTCGCTTCCATACTGCGTTCCCTGATCCGAGTGGATCAGGGTCTTTCTTGGGCGCCGAGCACGAACGGCCTTCAAGACGGCTTCTAGGACCAGCTCTCGATGAATCGTCGGCTTGACGGCCCAGCCTACGACCTTGCGCGAGAAGAGGTCCACGACGACGGCCAAATAGAGCCATCCTTGCCAGGTACGGATGTAGGTGATGTCCGTAACCCAGGCCTCGTTGGGCCTCGACACCGTGAACTGACGCTGCAGCACGTTAGGGATCAATGCGTGCGGCTTTGCAACCGGGATATGACGTATGCGGTAGCCGTGTAACGCCTGGAGGCCGTTCTCGCGCATGAGGCGTGCAACCCTGTGCTTGCTGCATTTCTCACCGCGTTCGCGTAGATCCTGCAGCACCCTGGGGGCGCCATAGATCCCGTGACTTGCGGTGAAAGATGATCGTATGAGACGTAGCAGGCGCGCATCTTCCTGGGCTCGATCGGACACCGGATGATCGAGCCAAGCGTAGTAGCCAGCACGAGCAACTCCAAGCAGCCGACACATCATCTGAACGCTGAACTCATTCCGATGCGACTCAATGAACTGATAAGCCCGCCGAGTCCGGCTTGGAACCTTCTTCGAAGACATGATGCTTGCCTCCCGCTGATCGCATGGATGCTAGACCTGTCCACAAGATGCTGGTAACTCCACCCAGCGAGTCCGCTTTGCGGCCGAAGACGTGCCTGCGCCAGTTGACTGACAACCAGCCCAGATCCTTTTCAACATCCAGACCGATCGAGCTGGCCTCAATCATGTCCCGCCGCTGACCGCGGAGCGACAGCAGAGCAGCGATCATGCGTTCCATGCCCGCGTCCTGGCTGGTGGAGCGCAGTTGCATGATCTCCAGGCAGTTGAACAGCAACGGGCGGACAACGCTGTAAGGCTGGATCAGGAATGGCAGGTAGTTGCGGCCTGCGTACGCCATATGTTCATCGCATTCGGCCAGCAGTGTGGAAATGTCCGCCACCAGACTCAGTCCGATGGCATCCACACGCTGTGTGTCCGTTCCGTCGATCTGATAAGCCTGCAGGATCTCCTTGAGCTGCGCGATAAGCGTATCAGCACGCTTGCCGTGCTCTACTTGGTAGGCCAACAGTCTTTGCTGGGCCGTGTTCTCCAGGTTCTGCATCAGCCGGATGTACAGGTCGGCCGCATCGTCCAATGTCTTGGCGTACTGGGACCGAATGAAGATCGTCGCCAAGGCATAGCGCTTGGCCGGCTTGAGTTCGGCCAGTTCGCTGGCATCGAGCGCACGCGCCATGGCGCGGAACTGCTTCAGCTTCGGAACCGGAATATCCACGGCCGGCAACTGCTGGGCCAGATGTTGCAGGCGTTGGATATGTTGCAGATAAAAGCGCACTTCCTTATTGGTGGGCCGTTTGGGCTCGCGCTTTAGCGCATTCCAGCCGGTATATGTGGCATTGGCCGGTGCGGCCAACAGTTCCTTGATCAAGCTCTTGGCTGGCGCGGTCAAGGCCTCATTGATGCTGCGGTAATACTGCTCATGCACCTGCTCGCGGGCCTGAACCGCAATCTTCTCCAGCGTACTGAAGCCCGGCAGCTCAAAGCGATGGTGAACCAGCTCCTCCAGCAGCACGTTGATGATGTCGGCGATGACATGCTTGGTTTGAGCGGCGGCCTGGGCCACCGTTGCCAGCCATTCCCTCCCGCTGACATCCAGCGGACGAACGCGCAGGAACTTTCGCAGGCGCGCCATATGGGCGCGTTTAGCGCCGGAGACGTCGTAGCGATTCAAGTCTCGGATGGATAGCGCCCGGCGCAGCCCGGCTGCCTGGGCAATATGTTGCCGAATCCGTTCTGGGACATCGGCTAGGATCACGAAGTAGCCCAGCCGCTGGAACATCTTCAGGTGAATGAGCACAGCCAACTGAGTGGTTGGCTGGGTCGCCATGCTACGTGCGAGGCGCACTTCGCCGCCGCTGGGCGTGTAAATCTCGTCCAGTTCCTTGGCCGTGGGATCAGGTTTCAGGCGCGGATACGCGGTCTCGTGCAGCGTCGCCATGCAGTGCCCTGGTCAGGGTTGAGGTCAATCCCAGTGACGCCCGTCCTCGGCGCGCACGGAGGCTTCCAGAAAGCAGTGGTGGTTATCGGCAACGCGATGCATCTCATCCAGCAGCATGGCCATCCTCTCGTCCATGTCCGCGGCGTCGACCACCGGCATCGTGAGTCGGTACTCGCTTCCCTCGGCATCAAGCCGATGGGCTTGAAACGGGGATAGGCACATCGCCTCAATGCGTGCCCGAGCGCGGCCAGCGCCCCTGCCTCGGGGCGCAAACGGGCTCACTAGCAGGCGCAGCGTCAGGCTCACGGTCGCGGCCGGCGCTGGCAGCGCCGCCGAGGCGAGCGCGGGGGGCGGCGCGGCCTGGAGGCCGGCTTCAACGCGTTGGCGGGCGAACGGATCGCGGCCCTGGATGTAACGCATGGCCGAGTGCACGTCTCGCCATCCGACGTACTCCATCAGGGCTTTCACGTCCCAGCCGTTGTCATTGGCCCAGCCCGCAAAGCCCCGGCGAAGGGAATGGCTGCTGTAGCCTCCCACGGCCTCCAGACCTGCGGACTGAAACAGGTCGCGCAGCAAGGGGATCAGGCTGTTCGGATGCAACCCTTGGCTGCCGACGTTGCCCCATTGATCGACACGCCGGAACAGCGGGCCTTGAGTTAGCGCGGCTGCCTGCACCCAGGCCTGCGTGGCACTGACCGCGCACAAGCGCGACAGAGCGGGCACCTTGTACGTATTGCCTGCCGACTGTCTGTCGCCCTTGCTGCGCGGCAGGAAGCAGATCATTCCCTGCTCGGGTACCAGTTCCAAGTACTCAATCTGCAGCCGGATCAACTCATCGCCGCGGAATCCTCGCCAAAAGCCCAGTAACACCAGCGCCTTGTCGCGCATGGCACGCAAGGCATACGCGTGGTCGGCGCGCTCCTGGGCCGCCAGCGTGGCTTGGTCCAGCCACCCGACTACTTGGGTCAGCTGGGCCAGCTGCAACGGCGTGGCCTGCTTTTCGATTCGGGGGTGTAGCGTCTGAATGCCCTTGAGGACCTTGCGTACCAGCGGCGTACGCGTGGGATCGACGAACCCGTGCTCGGCGTGCCAATGCGCCAGTGCTGCCAGTCGTTGCTTCAGCGTGTTGATTGCTGCCTTGGGGGCCTGCTCGGCCAGATAGCGGGCCACGCTATCGGGCGTCGCCGGCAGATGGCCACCCCATTCGACCTCGAAGTGGCGCAGCGCCGAGGCATAGCTGCGCTGCGTGTTCTGACGCGTGGCCGCTTCGAGGTAGCGGTCCACATCGCTCACGCCTGGCAGCACTCCGCCGACGCGCAACCGGCCGGTTGTCGCAGCGTAGAGAGGATCGTGCACTCGGCACGTTGTCCGCCATGGCAACTGGCGATCACCCGCTCCAGTTCCCGGGCCATCCTGCGCAGATCCTCCATCCGGGCCTGGATATCAGCCAAATGACTGCGTGCCAGCCGATCTACGTCCATGCAGGACATCTGGTCGTCCCCGGACAACTGCAGCAGGCTGCGGATCTCTTCCAGACTGAAACCCAGATCCCGGCCGCGGGTAATGAAGCGCAAACGCTCGATATCGGCAGGCTCGTAAACGCGATACCCGCTGCCGGTGCGACCAGGTTGGGGTAACAGGCCGATCCGCTCGTAATAGCGGATGGTTTCCAGATGGCACCCACTGGCCTCGGCGGCCTGACTGATCTTCATGTGGCGACTTGACTCTGTAGTAGCTACGGACTTTACCTTGCCCCCTGTCCAGCCGCCAGCCTCCCGCCCGCGCGCCTCTACCCGTGTCCGGAGCTCTCCATGTTGCGCTCACGCCTGATCCGGTATGCCGCGTATCCCGCCCTGATGGGCGCGGTTCTGGCCGGCACGGCCGCAGTATTGGCCGATGGCCTGCCGGCTTGGCCAACCTTGGCGATCCTGGCGACCGCGGGCATTGCCATGGTGGCGCTGCTGGAGTGGCTGCAGCCCTACGAGCCGTCTTGGCGCCATAGCCAAGGCGACCTCAAAGCCGACTTGATGCATGGCGCCGTCAACTTTGGCCTGCTGGCCGGCACCGCCTATGGATTGCATGCCTTTCGCGGCCTGCTGCCCGCCGGCAGCCTATGGCCGACCCAGTGGCCCCTGATCGGGCAGATGCTGCTGGCGGGGCTGGTGATCGACTTGGGCCTGTATGCCATGCACCGCTTCAGTCATCGGGTGCGATGGGCATGGAAACTGCACGCTATCCACCACAGCGCTGAGCGCTTGTATTGGCTCAATGGAGAACGTCGTCACCCGTTGAGTGCACTGCTGATGGCCGGCCCGGGCTTGGGGTTGACTGTCGCCTTGGGTGCGCCGCCGCTGGTGATCAGTGCGTGGCTGACACTGATGAGTGTTCAACTGGCTTTCCAACACGCCAACTTGGACTACCGCGTTGGCCCGCTACGTCGCTGGCTAGGCGTGGCCGAAGTACATCGGTGGCATCACAAGCGTGACTATGAAGATGCCCAGGTCAACTTCGGCGAGTTCTTCATGATCTGGGATCGTCTGTGCGGCACCTTCCTTGATCGCCCTGAAACGCTGCGCGCCGGCGAGGTCGGGTTGCGCGAGGAAACGATGCCTGCCAGCTATTGGGCGCAGATGTGCTGGCCGTTTAACGAGGCTCCAGATCAACGGGATACGGCCTTTGCGCAATATCTTTGGCCAGGCGATCAAGCGCTACAACAAGGCGATCTCACGACGGCCTACAAACGGTACGAATTGGCCCACGTGCTCTCGCAGCACCGCACGCGCTTGCACGTGCGTAGTCATTGGGCGTTCGCAAGATGGGCGTGGCAAGCCCACGACATGCGCGAAATGGCTGGACAACTGCTGCGCCTGATGGCCGCTGCGACCCTGACATGGGTGTGGATGCCTAAAGGCAATACCGGTGGCGCTCGGGTAAACGCCTTGCGCACGATGCCGATTCCTTCAGAACTGCGTAATTACATGGAGAACACCCGATGAGTGACTGTGGCTGCCATCACGAGGCCAAGAACGCCCAGGAGCGACGTGTACTGTGGATTGCCTTGGTCCTCAACGCGGCCATGGCCGTCATTGGTGGCATCGCCGGCTGGATTGCCCATTCCACAGGTCTGCTGGCTGACGCGCTGGATATGCTGTCTGATGCCACCGCGTACGCCATTGGATTGGTGGCCATCGGACGCACGGCCCGCTTCAAGGCCAATGCCGCTTGGCTCAGTGGCAGCATTCTGCTGGTGCTGGGTATTGGCGTGCTGGTGGAGGTCGGACGACGGGTACTACAGGGCGCCGAACCACTCAGCGGATGGATGATCGGCACCGCGCTGCTATCGCTTGTAGTCAACGTCATCGTGTTGCGCATGCTCTCGCCGCTGAAGTCCGGGGAGGTCCATCTGCGAGCAACGTGGCTGTTTACCCGAGCCGACGTGGTGGCCAACATCGGCGTCATTCTTGCGGGCGTACTGGTGTGGTGGCTGGCCAATCCCTATCCCGACTATGTGATTGGCACCCTTATCGGTTTGTACGTGATCAAGGAAGCCATCGAGATCCTGCGTGACGCACGTCGGGCCAGCACGCAAGTGGGCAAGCCGACCGCGTGAAGATGCGTGTGCGAGCTCTGCCCGCGTTCCGCTGGCTGCTGGCGCTGAGCCTGGCACTGGGTGCCATATGGCACCCGGTGCTTACGGCGGTGGGCGAAATGCACGAGGCAGCCCATACGTGGTCCGGCGCTCACGCAGTGCTGATGACGTCCCACGCGGCCGCTGATGAGAGCGCCTTGGGCAAATCGCTCCATCAGTTGCATCAACTCGCGCATTGCTGCGCGCACGCAGTCGCCGCTCCGGCGATGACTTGGGCGCCACCTCCTGCTCCGCAGCAGCAGGCCGTAGAGCCACACGCGGTGGAGACGGTGCCCACAGGGCCATTGGTCGATCCGTTCCGACCGCCTATTGCGGGCCAAGCGCTGGCGTAGGCCAGTCCTTAACCCTTGGTCTGAACTTCTGGAGTGTTGCTATGCAAGTGCGACGTGCGGCGCTGGCCGCTTGGTTGCTGCTGGGTGCAGGGATACCTGCCTGGGCGGTCGACCCCATGACATTGGACGACGCATTCGACCGCGTTGCCCAAGCCCATCCAGACCTGCGCCTGGTGCAGGCACGTACCGCGGTACTGGCGGCCGAGCACGAGGGCGCCAATCAGCGCCCGCCTTGGACATTGGGTGCCGAGGTGGAGAATGCCCTGGGTACCGGAGATGCGAGAGGCTTGGACAGCGCCGAGTTCACCGTGAGTCTGAGCTCGGTGCTGGAGCGAGGCGGGAAACTGGATGCGCGCAGGGCCCTGGCGCAGAGCCGCATCGATGCGCTGGCTGTTCAGCGGGAAGCTCGTCGGCTGGATCTGTTGGCTGAAACGGCGCGGCGCTATCTGGCATTGGTTGCAGCGGACAAGGCCGCCAAGATTGCCCAAGTCGATATCCAACAGCGCCAGCGTACCGTGGCCGCTGCTCGTCAACGTGTGCAGGCCGGCGCCTCACCCGAGTCGGTGCTGTTGACTGCACAGGCTGCCTTGGCAAGAGCCGAGCTGGCCCAAGCAAGGGCCTCCCAGCAAGCCAGCGCTGCACGCCAGCATCTGGCCGCCCTCTGGGGGGAGCGTGAACCCGTGTCGGCGCCGGTCGCTGGCAACCCGCTCGCACTACCGGCGATCGGTTCTCTGGAAACCCTTTCCTCAGAACTGCAGCGTTCTCCCGAGCTGGCCCAGTTTGTCGACGAGCGGCGCATTGCCGAAGCACGTTTGAATCTGGCTCGCACAGCAGGCACGTCGGATCTGGCTTGGCAAGTCGGCGTGCGTCGGATGCAGGACACAAGCGACACCGCGCTCGTGGGGGGCATCTCGCTGCCTTTGGGTGCTCGAAGCCGGGCGCAACCAGAGATTCGTGCCGCTGAGGCGGAGTTGGAAGTGCTTTCGATCGAACGTGAGGCGCAGGGAATGGCGTTGTATTCCACCCTGGTCGAAGCCCACGGCCGTTACACCGTCGCCCGTGACGAAGTGGCCCGTCTTCAAGACGATGTGCTGCCCAAGCTGACCAAGGCTGAGCAAGCGGCCGAGCGTGCATATCGCGCTGGGGCCATCAGCTATCTGGAATGGGCGCAGCTGCAGTCCGAAAGGACCGCAGCTCTGCAGCAACAACTGGACGTCGCGCTCGATGCGCAACGTGCCCTCATCGAAATCCAACGGCTCACCGGCCAGGCCATGGTTGCCTCTGCCGCTGCCGCCACCTCCGGAGAGTTGACCCCATGAGCCGTTTCCCCTGGATCGCGCTGGCCCTGACATTGGCCCTGACGGCTTGTAGTGGCCCGGCACCCAATGCCCGTGGCGAGGCCGAAGAAGGCCATGAGGCCGAAGAACAAGGCGAGCACGAAGAACTGCCCCAACAGACCACGATCGAGGCCCAAACGGCACAGTCCGCCGGCATCCGCGCCGCCCGCGTGGGTCCTGGCCAGATCGCCGATGAGCAGGAAGTCCAAGGGCTGCTTACGCCGGTCGAAGGTCGCATCGCCCTGGTGACTGCACGTTTCCCCGGTCCTGTGCGTGCCGTTCGCGTAGGCGTGGGCGACCAGGTCAAGGCAGGACAGGTGCTCGCGACGGTGGAGAGCAACTTGAGCCTGACGACCTATTCCGTTACCGCCCCCATAAGCGGCGTGGTGATGGCGCGGACCGCCTCGGTCGGCACGTCTGCCGCCGAAGGCGCGCCCTTGTTCGAGATCGCAGATCTGTCCACCTTGTGGGTAGATCTGCATATCTTCGGACGGGACGCCGGGCACATCGAAGCTGGTGTGCCGGTGACCGTGAGCCGATTGAGTGATAGCGTTTCCGAGCAGACGACCTTGGAACGCGTGCTGCCCGGCACCGCCACGGCCAGCCAAAGCACGATCGCACGCGCGAGCTTGCGCAATGCCGATGGACGCTGGCGGCCAGGTTCCGCCGTTAAAGCACGCATTACCGTTGATCGCGCAGAAGCGGATCTGGTAGTCCCCGTGACCGCGCTGCAGACCGCCGAAGATCGGGACGTGGTGTACGTGCAACAGGGCGAGGTCTATCACACGCGCCCGGTGAAGCTAGGCCGACGCGACGCCGAACGGGTGGAAGTCTTAGAAGGCCTGAAGGCCGGTGAGCAGGTGGTGGTGGCCCAGAGCTTCCTGGTCAAGGCCGACATCGAGAAGTCCACCGTCGAAGAAGAAGAGTGAGGCCCGCCATGCTCGAACGCCTCATCCATTTTTCCATTCGCCATCGCTGGCTGATGCTGGTACTGACCGCAGCGCTTATTGCGCTCGGCGTGTGGAGCTATCGTCAGCTGTCCATTGACGCCACGCCCGACATCACCAACGTCCAGGTCCAGATCAACACCCAGGCGCCAGGTTACTCGCCGCTGGAAGCCGAGCAACGGGTGACATTCCCCATTGAAACGGCGATGGCCGGCTTGCCCCAGTTGGACTACAGCCGCTCGTTGTCTCGCTATGGGTTATCGCAGGTGACGGTCGTCTTCAAGGATGGGACGGACCTGTACTTCGCGCGCCAGCAGGTCGCCGAGCGCCTGCAGCAAATCACGTCTCAGCTTCCTGAGGGGCTAGATCCTGAGATGGGGCCGATCTCTACCGGTCTAGGTGAGATCTTCATGTACACGGTGGAAGCCGAGCCCGATGCCCGCAAGCCCGATGGCTCCCCGTACACGGCCACGGACCTGCGGACGCTGCAGGATTGGGTGATCCGCCCGCAACTGCGCACCACGCCTGGGGTGACCGAGGTCAACACCATCGGTGGCTTTGAACGGCAGATCCACATCACTCCCGATCCAGCGCAACTGGTAGCCCTGGGATTCACGCTCCAAGACGTTGTTGGCGCGGTGATGCGCAACAACCAGAACGTGGGAGCCGGCTACATCGAGCGCAACGGGCAGCAGTTCCTGGTGCGCGTACCGGGCCAGCTACGGGATGTGGACGCGGTCGGCAGCATCGTGCTGGATCGTCGTGATGGCGTCCCGATCCGCGTGCGCGATGTCGCCACCGTTGGCGAAGGCAAGGAGCTGCGCACCGGCGCGGCCACGCAGAACGGGCATGAGGTGGTCGTCGGTACGGCCTTTATGCTGTTTGGCGCCAACAGTCGCGACGTTTCTCGGGCCGCTGTGGCCAAGCTGGAGGCTGCCAACGCCAGTCTGCCCGAAGGTGTGCACGCCAAGGCGGTGTATGACCGCACGGCGTTGGTAGATCGCACCATAGGGACCGTTGCCAAGAACCTGATCGAAGGCGCGCTTCTGGTGGTGGTGGTGTTGTTCCTGTTACTGGGCAATGTCCGGGCGTCGTTGATCACCGCAGCTGTGATCCCGCTGGCCATGCTGTTCACCATCATCGGCATGGTGCGAGGCAACGTATCGGGCAATCTGATGAGCCTGGGCGCGTTGGACTTCGGGCTTATCGTGGATGGTGCGGTCATCATCATCGAGAACTGCCTGCGTCGTTTCGGCGAGGCGCAGAATGCGCTGGGCAGGCAACTCAACGATCAAGAGCGATATGACCTGACGGCTTCGGCAACGGCGGAAGTCATTCGACCGAGCCTGTTCGGCCTGGGCATTATCGCGGCCGTCTATCTGCCGATCTTTGCCCTCTCCGGCGTCGAGGGGAAGATGTTCCACCCCATGGCCATTACCGTCGTCCTGGCGCTGACCGGCGCGATGATGCTGTCGCTGACGTTCGTGCCAGCGGCCATTGCAACCTTCCTGCGTGGACGCGTGGCCGAGCACGATAACCGACTGATGCGCTGGTCACGAGCTCGCTACACGCCGCTGCTGGATTGGGCGCTACGCCGTCGATTGGCCGTACTGGGCGGCGCCACGGTACTGGTGGTCGCGTGCGGCATCCTGGCCACGCGGCTGGGATCGGAGTTCGTGCCCAGCCTGGATGAGGGCGACATCACGCTGCAGCCGATGCGGATTCCAGGCACGAGTCTGGAGCAATCGGTGGCGATGCAGGAAACATTGGAGAAGCGATTGGCGCAGTTTCCCGAGGTGGCCAACATTTTCTCCAAGATCGGTACCGCCGAGGTAGCCACCGATCCGATGCCCCCCTCGATGGCCGACACGTTCCTCATGCTCAAGCCGCGGGATCAGTGGCCAGATCCCCGCAAGCCCAAGGCAGAGTTGATCGAAGAACTGGAGCAAGCCGCCAAGAAAATCCCCGGTAGCAACTATGAGTTCACCCAGCCCATCCAGATGCGCACGAACGAACTGATCTCCGGCGTCCGCTCGGACGTGGCGATCAAGGTCTATGGCGATGATCTGGATCAGCTCGCACGACTTGCTGGCCGCATCGAGCGGGCAATGCGTGAAGTGCCTGGTGCTGAGGACGTGAAGTCTGAGCAAGTGAGCGGACTGCCGTTGCTCACGGTAACCCCAGACCCGGTAGCGCTGGCACGGTATGGATTGAATCCAGGAGATGTGCAGGAGACGGTGGCCACCGCTATCGGTGGTCAGGTAGCGGGCCAGTTCATTGAAGGCGATCGTCGCTTCGCTCTCGTGGTCCGGCTACCCGAAACATTGCGCTCAGATCCGGCGGTGCTGGCAGACCTGCCGATTCCGTTGCCCGAGGACAATAGTCCCGATGAGTCCAGCCGTGAGGCGACATGGCGTGGCGGTAGCCCTCGGACCGTGCCGTTACGTGAGGTCGCTACCATCCAAGTCGAGCGTGGACCGAACCAGGTGAACCGCGAGAACGGCAAGCGACGCGTGGTCATCACGGCCAATGTGCGCGAACGCGATCTGGGAAGTTTCGTGGGAGATTTGCGCACCAAAATCGGCGAGGAAGTGAAGATGCCGGAAGGCTACTGGGTGGCCTATGGAGGCACGTTCGAGCAATTGATCTCCGCCAGCCAGCGCCTTTCCGTAGTCGTTCCGGTCACCTTGGCTCTCATATTTGCTCTGCTGTTCATGGCCTTTGGGTCGGCAAAGGACGCTGCGATCGTGTTCAGCGGGGTACCGCTGGCGCTGACCGGCGGCGTCATCGCGCTGGCGCTGCGCGGAATTCCGTTGTCCATCTCCGCCGGCGTGGGCTTCATCGCCCTATCGGGCGTGGCGGTGTTGAACGGCTTGGTCATAATTGCCTTCATCCGACGCCTGCGCGAACAAGGCGATCCGCTGGATGAGGCCGTGCGCGATGGTGCGCTCGGCAGGCTGCGTCCGGTGCTGATGACCGCGCTGGTGGCTTCTTTGGGCTTCTTGCCGATGGCTCTCAATGTCGGTGCGGGTTCGGAAGTCCAGCGGCCCCTGGCGACCGTGGTGATCGGTGGCATCTTGTCCTCGACCGCCTTGACCCTGTTTGTTTTGCCCGTGCTGTACCGGTGGTTACACCGAGAGCGCGACCGGCCCGTTCTCCCGACCACGGCGCTCGCATGAGGCAGCATCATGCCCAAGCCTGACCTGGAAATTGTGCGTGCGGCGATGTTCGCCGATCCCGGGGTGAAGGCGGTCGACGATCTGCGGTGGATGCCTGCCGCATCCGGGCTGGGCATTCAGGCCACGGTGACAGTGGCCTCATCGGCGGTGGACCTGGCCACAGTGCAGGCCGTCGTGGGCCAGATTCTCGCCACTCAGTTCGGCGTAACAGAACTACACCTGACATTCAACGATCCCGGGCCGGCACCGGCGCAACCGACCCGTGGGCCTATCGAAAAGAGGTAAAGCGGAGGGCGGCATTGCCGCCCTCCGAACCCTCAACCAATCCAACCGAAGGCAAACACCGTTCCCAAGGTCGTGCTGAGCGCTGCTACGCCCCACAACCCAAACGCTGATCCGTCGCAATCGCGTGCAGGTGGCGGCCAGCCTGGGGTCGGCTGGGCACGGAGGAGCGCGTGCTCGCCATAGCAGTGCGCCAGAGAGCGCCAGCAGGCCAAAGGCCAGGCCGAACACCAACGCCTTGTGCAGCCCACCGGGCGCGCCGGCAGCGTGGGAGCAGCACCCGACTAGTCTCGGGACTCATAGACTTGGTGCCCTGGCCAGGCGCAGGCGCCTGCCAGGACAAAGGCCACGCTTTGCCGGGCCCGCGTGAACGCCACGTAGTACTTCGCCGGTGAGGTGATACGGGAGGCGTCAGCGGTGCGCAGGAACTGGGCCAGGGGGCCATTGGGATAGATCAGCACGCGGGAGTATGTCCGTCCCTTGGCTTGTCCAAAGTTGACCGCAGGATAGCCATCGCAGGCTTCCCGCCGGTCGTAACGCAGGACGGTGGGCGCGAACTGCAGTACATATTTTTGCACCAGAGTGGGTGCCACCACATAAATGCCCTCATGCCCGGTCAGCTCGCTATTTCCTGACTCGGTGCGCGGCATCTGCGGATACAGCGCATCGGCCAGATCACACAGCGACTGCGCACAGCGGTGGCTGATCACCCGATGCTGGATCTGACACAAGTTCCGCGCCTGCCAGGCTTGGAAAAGCCCCATCATGGCCACACCACTGTATTGCTGGTGACGCGGAGAATGGTTGGTGGCGTAGGTCGCCTGGCGGGTATCACCCACCAGCGTGATCTCGATGCCGCTGGAGAGCAGGCGCTCGACCAGGTCCAGGTCGTAGCCGGCCAAGTCCTGGACCTCATCGATGTAGAGCTCGTCGTACATGGCCGCCAAACGCTCGATGACACGGCCTTGGGTAAGCTCATCGCAGCGCACGGCAAAGTCAGCGGCGCGATCGGAATATATTCGATCGCCGGCCAGATAGTGACGAGCCACCTGACTACGGGGAGCACGATTGTTGGTCCTGCCCTCAACGAAGAGGATGGACTCCACGCGGGGCTGGGCACACAGCGCCGCCTGATAGGGCCGAATGCACTCGCGCAGCAGAAAGCTGTACCAACTGTAGAGCGACACGTGCGCCGGCACGGCGCCAGCCTGCCGTTCAAACGCGCGCCTGATCTCTTCCAGGTTCTCAAGCGTGTAGGTCAGGATGGCGATCCGGCGTTGCGGGCGCGCCAGGGACTGGCGCACCAACATCGTCGTCTTGCCCGAACCGGCCGCCGAGAGCAGTACCTGATTAGGCGATGGCACGCTGGACATAGTCCGGAAACACGATCGAGTGGGGACTATTGAAGATGGCCAACGCTGTATCGGTCTTGTTGCCCTTCATGAACTTCAACAGCGCCGCCTCATCGGCGAACGTTTTATCCAACACCAGATTCAATTGCGCCAGCGTATTTGCCTTGATCAATTGTTGCTCCAGCGAGGGTGCGTCCTCATCGGAGTCATAGTAGATGTAGTTCAGGAAATCAGCGTAGCGTTCCTGCAGCAGGGCTACGTCGCCGTCGTTGTCGGTAACGACAGCGGTTGGGATATCCAGGCGTTGGGCGATCTGCAGAAATCGCTTGAAGGCCAGGGAGTTGACCGAGATCACGTCCACGCCACGGGCCAACGGCGACACGCCGTGGTGATCCTTGAAGGCTCGCTGGACGATCAACTCGTCCGAGGGGCCCTCGACAAGGATCGCCTGCTTGGCCAGGATCAACCGCAGGGTGTCATGACCCGGCAGCTTCATGAAGTAGTCGTGCGTATCGGTCGGCAGTTGGTCCAGTTTTATGTGTCCGCGTGCACTGAAGAGGATCACGTTGTCCACGCCGAGCTTGTTCAACACGAAGCTGCTATGCGTTGCAATGATGACTTGCTGGGCGGTGGACAGAGCTGCGATCTTGTCGATCAGTTGGGTCATACTGGAGAAGGACAGATGATTCTCGGGCTCTTCTACCAGCAGCACGTGCGCAGCACCGGCCGCGCGCATGGCCAGTTTCATTTTGACCGCACTCTGTTCGCCTTTGCCGGCGTGGGTGAAAGGAAGATCGTCCAGGTAGGGAGACAGACTGGCCTCCCACGTCGACCGCGCCGAGGTGTCCACACCCACGGTCAGCGTCTTATTGCTGACATCGCCCGCATTTTCGGCCAGGAACGTGTTGATGGCCGCCACGTCCGTTTCCTGGGAAAAGCTCTGCCGCATGCGGCGATAACTCAGCGACAAGGCCACGCGCTGAGCCGGAGAAAGCACCTGGTCGATGATGCTGCCGATGTAGCGATCCGTGCCTGAAAAGGTCTTGGCACTGGTGGTATCGATTATCGTGGAGTCGAATGGGATGCTGCGGGCGGTGACGCCATTGTTGGCGAAGGAATACCAGCGGACGGTGTAGTACTCCACCGGCAAGCTGCCCCCCTGGTGCTCGCGCAAATAGGCATCGAACTCGGGGCGATAGTCTTCGTTGAGTTCGATCAGCAGCCGAATGCCGGCCATGTCAGCGCCGAGGGAGTTGTTGGTACCCCGCAATGAAGCCAGGGTGGCATCCCGTCCGAGGTAAGCCTCGATCACGATCCGCGGAGGCGAACCAGGCTGTCCATCCCGCAGACGTGCCAGATACTCGTCGACAGCCGGTTGGTGGAACAGGTAGGGGGTGATTTCGTAGGCGATGCCTCGTCCGTGCAATTGGCCGGTCACGACAGCATGAATAGCTTCCAATAGCGTGGACTTGCCGACCTCGTTGTTGCCCACGATCAGGTTCATGTGGGGGTTGAGCGGCAAATCCAGGTGGCCAAACGCCTTGAAGTTCTCGATGACGACTCGTTCGATCGGCATGGTTCATCCCTGTACGACTGCAGCGCGAGCACGGCGCCCGGAGCCATCCGGACACGCCGGCATGGCGTTCATACTAAACCGGGCCAGTGGGGCGGATTTCGTACGGGTGAGACACCCCGGAGGCGGCTGGTGGCCGATCACGCGGGATAATTCAATATTATCCCGCCTGAGCAAAGCCGCCGCCGAACGGCCGCCTGCACTCTTTATTAGTATGTAATTACATGGTATGTAATACATTACGAAATAATTGGAGAACAGCATCATGGCGCGCGCAGGACTCTACAAAGGGGATGTCCAGAAAGCGCGTGACGCGCTGCTGGCCCAAGGCAAGAAGCCTTCCGTGGACGCGGTTCGGGTGGCTCTGGGCAACACGGGCTCCAAGACCACGATCCATCGCTACTTGCGTGAACTGGAAGAGGAGGAGGGCGGCGGTCCGTCACGTGCGGTGGCCGTGAGTGAGGCCTTGCAAGACTTGGTCGCGCGCCTGGCTGCGCGACTTCAAGAGGAGGCAGAAGCGATCCTCACCAGGGAGCGAGAACGCCATGGGGCCGAACTCCAGCGTCAGCAACAAGCGCTTTCCACCGCCCAACAGGAAGCCGCTGCCCTGGGCAGTCAGCTGCAGCGCACTGAGACCAGCTTGACGCAAGAGCAAGCCGCTCACGCCCTACTTCAGCAGAATCTGCGCGACAAGGTCGCGGAAATCGCCCAGTTGAATGAGCGCATCGCCGGCATGACGGTGCGGCTGGCTGATTACGAGGCGCATACGCGTTCTCTGGAGGACAAGCATGCCCACGCCCGGGAAGCGCTCGAGCACTACCGCGCTTCAACCAAAGAGCAGCGCGAGCAAGAGCTTCGCCGTCACGAGCATCAGATCCAAGAGCTGCAAGTAGCCTTACGTCAGGCCAATGAAGCCTTGGGCGCGAAGAATCAGGAGCTGTTGGTGCTTAACCGCGACAATGGCCAATGGCTGGAGCGCCATGGGCGGATTGAGCGTGAGCTTGTCCAGTTGAGGCAGGTCCACGAAGGCCAACACAGCGAGATCGTGGCGTTGCGCCAGACCGCAACGGACCACATGGCACTGCAGGAGCGCTGGAAGACTGACGTCAAGGCCTTGGATGCCCTGCGCAGCGAGCTAGCTCAAGTCCAAGACACCCTTGCGCAGGAGCGCGAGCGCCGCCAGAGCGCTGAAGCCGATGCGTTGCGTGCCAACGCGCGTCTTGAAGCGCTGGAGCCCCTGCTGAATCAACTGACGCCGGCACAAAATACGGTGAAGAGAACCCGGCGCAGCAGTACGCAGGGTGGGGGAGCGGACTAACGAGGCTACTCGTTTGCCTGCTAGCGGCCGGGATAGCGCTCCCCAGTCCAGTACGCCCATTCCATAGGTACGACCCAGTCTACGAACAGCTTGGCTACTGAGGACTCCGGTGCCAGAGATGGTAGGGCTTGAACATGCCTTGCTGGGGCGAACTGGTCATCAGGTAGCGCAAGCGCTTCTTGACCTCTTGAAAGATGGCCTCGCGCACATGGGCGCTGTCGTGCACGCCAAGACGCATTGCCACCGACGCGCCTTGGCGTACCGCTGCCCAGCAACAATAGCGCCACTGCGCGATCGGCAGACCCCGCGGTCCGGATTGAAACACGAACCCCACATCACGTGCCCAGCCTGGGTCGAAGTGATGTTTGAGCAATTGCTGCTCTAGAAACTGCTCGGTCTCCCAGAGTGCAAGTTCATCCCACAGCTCTAGTTTTGCGTCCGCCAGTTCTACATCGTGTGCCATATCACCGAGTTGGTCTTCCAGCACCGGGAGCAGGTGCCTGCGCTCGTGGGTAGACCAGGCGAAAGCCCATTGCAGATCTTCGATGGGCGTGACCTCGGCATCGGGTCGGATCTGCCATCGATCCGCTGGCCAGGGAACTTGGATCAGGGCCAAGTCTCGCAAGGCGTCCAGCACCAGCAAGGTGGAGCGGCGTGTGGGCGCCACCGGTATGCGTCGTAGCTGCGCGGCCAGCAGCGCGGCAAGGAAAAGGGTGCCACGAAGCCCCAACGCCTCGATGCTGGCGACCCCAGATGGCGTCATTGACGAGGTTCCGGGCATGCGGGTTCCGGGGGTGAGGGAGCGGCGTGGCTCCTGGCGATGGCAGCGCTACCGGGGTCGCCGGTTGCCTCAAAGCTAAGAATATCTTAGTATGCAAGGCAGGGTACATCCGCCATCCTTATGGGGTCTCCATGGGGTGCGCGCGTGACTTTGTCAGTCGACTCAACACCGACCTTCGCTCGACGCCTCAGACAAGCCCGCCTGCACACGGGCTTGTCGCAGAAGGAGTTGGGCATCCGGGCCGGTCTGGATCCTCACGTGGCCAGCCCCCGAATCAACCAGTACGAGCGTGGCAAGCACGAGCCGAAGCTGGAGACCGCTGAGCGGTTGGCTCAAGCGTTGGGGATCCCCGCCGCGTTGCTGTACACCGATGATGATCTGCTGGCGAAGTTGCTCCTACGCTGGGGCTCGCTCAGCAAGCAGCAGAAGCGCGAGCTGGTGAAGCTGATCGAGAGCACATCCGAGAAGTAGGCCGTACGGTCGCTCGCTTTATGGGCAGCACTTCGCTTCAACCCGGCCCTTTGGAGCGCCCCCGGATGGAACACCAGTGGGCGCGGCTAGCGCGACTAACGGGGCGCGGCATCTCAGGCCTGCCTGAGATTTTGTTCACGACCGATACACGCGCGCCTTGTCTAAAGTGATTTACCATGTCGCCCGTGTCAGCCTCCTCACTTCTACTGCGACTGATCCTGATCGCCATGCTCGTGCTTAACGGGGCGTGGTCGGCGTTTGCGTCGGTCAGTATGAATCCGGTGATGGAAGAGCAGGCCAGCGAAGTCGCTGCCGCGGTGCAAGTCGACGAAGACTGCGTCGCCCATCACAGTGCTGAGCATCATCCCGATGCCACATCGATTGAAAAGGCTGGCACTGGGCACGGCGATCATGCCGGCCCCGACTGTTGCAAGTCGTCTGCGTGCCGGTGCGCCTGCGTGCACGCGTGCGCGAGCGCATTGCCTGCGCGCCTGCATGTTTCGGTACAACTGGCCTTGGGCCTGGATGTCATGCCGCTGCCCTTGGGGCATCCGGCGCCTGCCTTGCCTCATCTGATCCGACCACCGATCGGCTAAGCGTCCCTAGGCGCCGCAATGGCGCCGTTGGTGTGGCTTGCATGCCTGTATAGGCCAGCCACCCGCTCTGTACCACCGCCTGCCGGTGGCAACACGACGCTTGGAGCATTTACATGTCGCATGATGATTTTCGTGGTCCACATGGTGGACCGCTGCTGCCTTCGCGGCGGCGATTTGTCCAAGGCTTGGCCTTGGGAGGCGCAGTCGCAGGATTGGGGTTCTGGCCCAAAGCCAGTTGGGCGCTCAAGGGCCCCGGACAAGCCAACGTATTGTCGGGCACCGAGTTTGACCTGACCATCGGCGAGACGCCGATGAACTTCACCGGCAAGACCCGCACCGCGATCACGGTCAACGGGTCCGTTCCGGCGCCGTTGCTGCGGTGGCGGGAAGGCACCACGGTCAACCTGCGTGTCTCCAATGCATTGCCGGCCAACTCCCTCCATGGCACGGATACTTCCATCCATTGGCACGGCATCATTCTGCCGGCCAACATGGACGGCGTGCCGGGCCTGAGCTTTGACGGCATCGGACGTGGTGAGACCTACCACTATAGGTTCACCCTGCATCAGGGCGGAACCTACTGGTACCACAGCCACTCAGGTTTCCAGGAACAAGCTGGGCTTTATGGACCGATCGTGATCGATCCACTGGAGCCAGAGCCTTTCAGCTTCGATCGCGACTACGTCGTGATGCTGAGCGATTGGACAGACCTGGACCCGACGGCCCTGTTCGATCGTTTGAAGAAGATGCCGGGCCATGACAACTACTACAAGCGCACGGTCGGCGATTTCGCGCGCGATGTGAAGCGCAATGGTCTGTCGGCCACGTTGGAAGATCGCAAGATGTGGGGCGTGATGCGAATGACGCCCACGGATCTGTCCGACGTCAACGCCAACACCTACACCTACCTGATGAACGGCACGACCTCTCTGGGCAACTGGACCGGGTTGTTCCGCAGTGGCGAGAAGGTGCGTCTGCGTTTCATCAATGGCTCTGCCATGACGTACTTCGATGTGCGTATTCCGGGGTTGAAGATGACCGTGGTCGCGGCGGATGGCTTGTACGTCCATCCGGTTTCGGTCGACGAGTTCCGCATTGCAGTAGCAGAAACCTTCGATGTGATCGTGGAGCCCTCCGGGCAGGACGCATTCACCATCTTTGCCCAGGACTCCGGTCGCACCGGCTACGTCAGCGGCACGCTCGCCGTGCGCGAAGGACTACGCGCGCCTCTTCCGTCTGTGGATCCCCGGCCGCTGCTGACGATGGCAGACATGGGCATGGATCATGGATCGATGGATATGTCTGGCGGCAGCAAGGGCATGGAAGGCGGCTGTGGTGCAGCCATGGGCATGCCCGGCATGACCCCACCTGCCAGCGGCAATGAGGCCTCGGCCCATGCGGGTCACGCGATGCCCGCCGCCGGCGATGGTGCCATGGCCGGCATGCAGCATGGGGGCATGCAATCACACCCTGCCAGCGAGACCAACAATCCGCTGTTGGACAACCAAGCCATGAGCGTGACTTCGCGCTTGGACGATCCGGGCAATGGCCTGCGCGATAACGGCCGTCATGTACTGACGTATTCCATGCTCAAGAGCACCTTTGAAGACCCTGACGGACGCGACCCCGGTCGCGAGATCGAGCTGCATCTGACCGGACACATGGAGAAATTCTCCTGGGGTTTCAATGGTCAGAAGTTTTCCGATGTCGAGCCGCTACGGCTGAACTACGGCGAGCGCATGCGCATCGTATTGGTCAACGACACGATGATGACCCACCCGATCCATTTGCACGGCATGTGGAGCGATGTGGAAGACGATAGCGGCAACTTCATGGTGCGCAAGCACACGGTGGACATGCCGCCAGGCAGCCGACGTACGTATCGCGTGCGTGCCGATGCGTTGGGCAGCTGGGCGTTCCATTGCCACCTGCTCTATCACATGGAAGCCGGAATGATGCGCACGGTGAGGGTCGACGAATGAACATCAATAGACGCAATACCACCCTGACTGCGCTGACCCTGGCTATCTCGCTGGCCCTGGCCAATGCGGCCAGCGCCCAATCCATGCAGCACGGCTCCATGCCGATGGAGCAGGGCGCGCAGACCCAGGCTCAGGATCACTCTGCACATCAGGCGCCGACATCAAAGCCTGCGCCAGCCCCCAAACCTACAACACCGGCCAAGACCAGCGAAGCGACTATCGATCATGCGGCGATGGGCCATGCCGCGCCGCCGGCTCAAGCAGCCGAGCCTGCCATGCAGGGCATGGACCACTCGCAGATGGGGCACAGCTCGCCCGCGAGTACACCTGCAGCGCCCAAAGCGCAGACGCAGCCGATGCAGGGCATGGATCACAGTCAGATGGCACAGCCCGCTGCGTCCGACGCCTCCAGCACGTCCACGCCTGCGATGCAGGGGATGGACCATTCGCAGATGGGCCACGGTTCGCCCGCATCCGCTACGCCAGAAGCTGGCATGCAATCGATGGAGGGCATGGACCACAGTCAGATGGGACATGGGCCTGTCGCACCAACGCAGCCGCGCACCCCGATTCCTGCGGTGACCGAGGCTGATCGTCAGGCGGCCATCGCGCCCGCACACGCGCATCCGGTGCATGACAATTCGATCAAGAGCTACGTACTGCTCAATCGCCTGGAAGCCTGGGATGCCGATCCGGGCACTGGGCTGGGTTGGGAGGGTCAGGGTTGGATCGGTACGGACCTCAATCGCGTCTGGTTCCGCAGTGAAGGCGAACGCACAGATGGTCAGACCGAGTCGGCTGATCTGGAAGTGCTCTACGGCCGCAGTATCTCCACGTGGTGGGATGTGGTGGCCGGTGTGCGCCATGACTTCAAGCCGGGGGCTTCGCAGAACTTCGCCGCTATCGGCGTACAGGGCTTGGCACCGATGAAGTTCGAAGTATCCGCCACAGCCTATCTCGGCGAAGGCGGCCAGACTGCTGCCAATGTCGAGGCCGAGTACGAACTGCTGCTGACCAATCGGCTGATCCTGCAGCCGCTGGTGGAGGTCACGGCGTATGGCAAGAACGATCCATTGCGCGGAATAGGTTCGGGTCTGAGTACCGCTGAGGCGGGCCTGCGACTTCGTTATGAGTTCACCCGAAAGTTCGCTCCCTACATCGGCGTGGTGTACGAGCGTGCGTTTGGCAATACCGCAGACATGCGACGCGAGCATGGCGAGTCTTTTGAAGACACGCGCTTGGTCATCGGCCTTCGTACCTGGTTCTAAGGGGAACTGACAATGAAATCCAACAAGAAGATGTGGGTATGGCTCGGCGCCGGCGTGGCATTGGTTGCGGTGGTCGCAACCGCCGCGGTCTCTCTGGGCGTGTACAACGTGGCCGCTGATGATCCGCATAGTCGCCCGGTGTATGCGCTACTTGAAACGGCGCGTGAGCGTTCCATTGAGGTGCGCGCCGCCAAGCTTCAGGTACCCACGAACCTGGATGATCCTGAGCGTATCCGCCAGGGTGCGGGCAACTACAACGCTATGTGTGTGACCTGTCATCTTTCGCCAGATGCGGCGGCCACCGAGATGAGCAAGGGTCTGTACCCCGCGCCACCAAACCTAAGCAAGCACCCGGTGGGTCCAGCTGAGGCGTTCTGGGTGATCAAGCACGGCATCAAGGCCAGCGGCATGCCTGCGTGGGGCGGCAGCATGGACGATGAGTTCATCTGGAACATGTCGGCCTTCCTGCAGAAGCTGCCCAAGCTGGACAAGGCCGGCTACCAGGCGTTGGTAGCCAGCAGTGATGGCCATTCACACGGTGGCGGTGAGACCGGCGGGCACTCGCATGGCGAGGAAGCGGGTGCAGATCACCATGGCGGCGGTGATAGCGAAGAGATGGGTGATGGCCATGGCCATGGCCAGGGGCATGAAGCAGGTGGCATGGGCATGGACATGAGCAAGCCTAAGGAAGGCACCACGCATGTGCATGCCGACGGCAAGACGCACGTGCATGCGGCCGAGCCGGCAAAGCAACCTGCGCAGGCCAAGTCCGAGGGCGAGCACGATCAGCACGGCTCCATGCCAGCCAAACCAGCCGAGCCAGCTCCCAAGGCCGATGACGGCCACGATCACCAGCATTGATCCCTTCATGGAGCTGCCCCGGCTCCACGCCCGAGCGCCTCGGCGCTCGGGCATCTCTTAAGGAAGCATGATGAACACTTCACGCAGCTGTCTCTTTCTGCTGGCCACGGCCTTGTCGCTGACCGCATGCGCGCGCCCCGAATCGGCTGTCAATTCAGAGGCGGCATCGGACGCCCAATCTCCGACATCGGCGGCTGCGCAGCAGGTCACTCAACCGCAGCGTCCGTTGCCGTTGGTCAAAGTACATAAGAGTGCGACCTGCGGTTGCTGCCAACTGTGGGTGGAGCATCTGGAGAAAGCAGGTTTTACGGTTGAGGTGCACAACAGCGAAGACCTGAACCCGATCAAGGCGCGCTTGGGCGTTCCTTATGGACGCGGCTCGTGCCATACCGCCGAGATCGATGGCTACATCGTCGAAGGTCATGTGCCGGTGCAAGACATCCTGCGCCTGTTGCGTGAGCGCCCGGTAGGCCGTGGATTAGTGCTACCGGGGATGCCTGCCGGTTCTCCTGGCATGGAGATGCCCGACGGACGTGTTCAACCCTATACGGTGGAATTTGTACTGCCCGATGGCACCACGCAGCCTTACGTCCTGCACGGTCAACGCAGCTGACAGTTTGCTCGCGATCCCTTCTTCCAGCCCAGAGTGATCCATGTCCCCTCATTCCCACGATGAAGCCGGCAAGGCGATGCCGCAGGGTGCCAGCGATGGTCCAGACTCGGTGCGTGATCCGGTATGCGGTATGCAGGTCTCCGCGGCTAGAACGCCGTACCACGCTCTGCATGGCGGAACGAAGTATCACTTCTGCTCAGCCAGATGCCGAGAGCGGTTCATCACTAATCCCGACCGTTATACGGACGGTGCTGCCCAGCAAGTTGAAATGACCGCCCCAGCAGCGGTGGCTCCCCCCCGCGATACCCATGCCACGGTCTATACCTGTCCGATGCATCCGCAGATTCGTCAGCCAGGTCCCGGCACCTGTCCGATCTGCGGCATGGCACTGGAGCCGGAGATGCCGTCGCTGGAGGAGGACGACAATCCGGAGTTACGCGATTTCACCCGACGCTTCTGGTGGACGTTGCCTTTGACGTTGATCGTCCTGGTCTTGGCCATGCTGGGACATCGTCTGCCCGGCTTGTCCACGCAGGCGCGCACCTGGATTGAGCTCGTGCTGAGCGCCCCGGTGGTGCTCTGGGCGGGGTGGCCTTTCTTTGTTCGCTGCCTACAGTCCATCGGCAATCGCAGCCCCAACATGTGGACGCTGATCGGCATCGGCGTGGCCGCCGCGTTTGGCTACAGCGTGGTGGCCACCGTGACGCCGGGCCTGTTTCCGGACTCTTTCCGCGAGCATGGACGGGTGGGGGTCTACTTCGAAGCAGCGGCGGTCATCGTCTCGCTCACGCTGCTCGGCCAGCTGCTGGAACTGCGGGCGCGCTCCAAAACCTCGGCAGCCATCAAGTCGCTGCTGGGGTTGGCGCCCAAGACGGCACGCCGCGTCAAGCCCGATGGGGGCGAAGAGGACGTTGCGCTGGATCACGTGCATGTGGGTGATCTGCTTCGCGTACGACCGGGCGAGAAGGTGCCGGTCGATGGGGAAGTCATTGAAGGTCGCACCAGTGTCGATGAGTCGATGCTGACCGGTGAACCCATTCCGGTGGAGAAGACTGTCGGTGACCACGTCATAGGCGCCACGCTCAACGGGACGGGCGCCCTGGTCATCCGGGCGGACAAAGTCGGATCCGGGACGGTACTGTCGCAGATTGTGCAGTTGGTGGCCCAGGCCCAGCGCTCTCGCGCGCCGATGCAGCGTATGGCGGACAAGGTGGCGTACTGGTTCGTTCTGGCCGTGCTGGCCACGGCGGTGCTTACCTTCTTCGGATGGGGCCTGTTTGGACCCGAACCGTCATGGACCTTTGCCGTCCTCAATGCCGTATCGGTTCTGATCATTGCGTGCCCGTGTGCCCTGGGTTTGGCTACCCCCATGTCGATCATGGTCGCCACCGGCCGCGCTGCGCAGGTCGGAGTCCTGTTCCGCGACGCTCAGGCGATCGAACAGCTACGTCTGATCGACACCTTGATCGTGGACAAGACCGGTACGTTGACCGAGGGACGTCCAGCCTTTCGCGACACGCTCTCCTACGCCGGTTTCGACGCCGATCAGATCCTTCGTTTGGCCGGCAGCCTGGAGCAGGGCAGTGAGCACCCCCTGGCCGAGGCCATCGTGGCTGAAGCCCAACGACGTGGCTTGAACCTGGTGGCCGCCCAGGATTTTGATTCGCTCACCGGCCAAGGCGTTCGCGGGCGCGTGGCCGATCAGGATGTCGTGCTCGGCAACCAAAGCCTGATGGCATCGGTTGGCGCCGATGTAGCCCCCTTGCAGAGCAGCGCCGAGCGTCTTCGCAAAGAAGGCGCCAGCGTGATGTTCCTGGCGGTCAATGGGCGGTTGGCCGGCGCCATTGCGGTGGCTGATCCCATCAAAGCCACGACCTTGCCTGCCTTGAACCTGCTACGTGCCGATGGCCTGCACGTGGTGATGGCCTCCGGTGACGCACAGGCCACGGCCGAGGCCGTGGGGCGCACGCTGGGCATCGACGATGTGCGTGGCGGCGTCAAACCTCAGGACAAGGCCGAACTGGTCCAGCAACTCAAAGCCCAAGGGCGTCGTGTGGCCATGGCCGGCGATGGCATCAACGATGCGCCGGCCCTGGCGGCAGCCGATGTGGGCATCGCGATGGGGACGGGCACGGATGTGGCCATGTCCAGCGCCCAGCTCACCCTGGTCAAGGGTGATTTGAGGCGCATCGTGCAAGCCCGTGCCATCTCGTCTTCGACAGTGGCCAACATGAAGCAGAACCTGGGCTTCGCCTTCGTCTACAACGCCATCGGCGTGCCCATCGCCGCCGGCCTGCTGTACCCCAGCTTCGGCCTTTTGCTCAGTCCGATGATGGCGGCCCTGGCCATGAGCCTGAGCTCGGTTTCGGTGGTCACCAATGCCTTGCGTTTGTCCGGCTCCACCGTTGTTGCCACCTCTCACCCTGACCGCGCCGATGAGCCTGCGCGCGGCCATTCCTGTCACTGATGGCTCATATCCCACAAGGAGTACTGCAATGAAGCGTTATGCCTCCCTCTCGATGATGGCCCTGTTCCTGATGGCCGGCGCGGCCTTCGCCGGTGGCCAGACCACCACGCCCACCACCGACCACGGCCAGCACAAGACGATGGATCATAAGAAGCAGGAGCATGGTCAGCACAAGCCGGCCGCGGCCGATGCCGACTTCACTAAGCTCGATGCCAACAAGGACGGCTCGTTGTCCAAGGAAGAGCTGGCCAAGCACAGGCTGGCACCCCACTTTGGCATGCTCGATAGCAACAAGGACGGCAAGCTGAGCCCGCAGGAATTCGCTGCCGGCAAGGGCATGTAAGTGTTGTCGGCCTGGGAGCCGCATCAGCGGCTCCCAGGTTCTTCTGCCGTTCTGCCATTCCCACGGAGATTGTTATGACCTCTTCGCACGGTACGCACGAAAACGCGCACGACCCGCAGTCCCGGCACGCAAAGCCGCACGCCTCGCACCCACCTGCCCACCAGGCCCAGCAAGGGCATCAAGGCCACTATGGCCGCCTGTTGTTGATGATGGGCCTGTCTTTCGTGGCCATGTACGCCTTGATGTACGCCATGGTCGATCAGTGGGCCAACGTCTATAACAACGTCAACCAGTTCTACATGGCGGGCCTGATGGCCGCTCCCATGCTGCTGATCGAGCTGTGGCTCATGTCCAGCATGTACCCCGATCGTCGACGCAATCTGATTCTGGCTGCTCTGACGCTCGCGTTCATGCTGTTCTGCTGGTGGGGAATTCGCACGCAAGCAGCGGTCACTGACAAGCAGTTCATCCGTTCGATGATTCCCCACCACGCTGGCGCCATCCTGATGTGCGAGGAGAATCGCCTGAAGGACCCTGAGTTGGTGAAGCTCTGCCAAGACATCATCACCTCGCAGACACAGGAGATCGCGCAGATGAAGCAACTGTTGGCTGAGCGCTCCCGCTAGCTCACTGCCTTTTGCCAGCCGGTATCACCCCATTGAGCGTGCGCACTGACCATGCGGTGGATCAAACGCGCGGCCACACGTGCGGTGGCCTGATCCGGATCCAAGGGCGGACACAGTTCCGCCACGTCGACCACACGTACCTTGCCCGAGGCCATGACCAGATCCAGCAGGGCTTCCAGGACCTCCAGACTCACTCCGCGTGGGTTGGGGGCACTCACGCCCGGGGCCACAGCCTGCGGCAACACGTCCAGGCACAGCGTCAGGTAGATCACGTCAACCGCCTCACACCACGCACGCAGCACCTCAGCCTGTGCCAGCCAGTTCCAGGTGCACAGCACGTCATCGGTGAGGTAATGGGCGCCTTCGCGCTCGGCCGTGGCGAATAGACGCGGTGTGTTGCCGGATCGACTTACACCAATGCAGTGATACTGCAGCGGGGAGCCACTGCTGCGGGCATGCTCCAGTGCCTGCAGGAAGGGCGTGCCCGAGCTCGGACTGCCTTGCTCACGCAGATCAAAGTGTGCATCGAAGTTGAAGATCCCGATGCGAGCCTTAGACGCACCCAGGTGACCACGCAATGCAGCGTAGCTGGCATAGCCGATCTCGTGCCCACCGCCCAGACCAATCACCCAATGTCCCTGATCCAGCAGTTGCTGCGCTCGATGGGAGTAGCGGGCCTGTGCCAGTTCCAATGCCTGATCCATGCAAGTGATGTCGCCCGCATCGTAGAGCGGAACGCAGTGGAGCACGGGCAGGTTGGCCAAGGCGTGGCGAAGTGCACCGGGCCCTTGTGCAGCGCCCGGTCGGCCGGCGTTGCGACGAACCCCTTCATCGCTGGCAAAGCCCAGCATGGCAATGCCGGGCACGCCAGGACGCGGGTCCTGGGCCACGCCCTGGTGCCAGCGTTGTGTATCGGTGCTCGCCGGCAGGTCCACGCGTCCGCGCCACGCCAGATTCACGCGCGCAGATCCTGCAGCGGCCAGTCCAGGAACGGGCGCAGACCGCCACGCTCGATCAAGGCTTCCATCGCCTGCATTTCCGGGGCCAGATAGCGATCCTCATCGTAGCGGGGGACCTCGCTACGCACCTGTGCATGCACCGCTTCCAATGCCGGCGAAGACGCCAGTGGCCGCCTGAACTCGATGCCTTGGCAAGCGGCGAGCAGCTCGATGGCCACGATCCTGCGCACGTTGTCGGCCACCTCGCGCGACTTGCGCGCGGCGAAGGTCGCCATGCTGACGTGATCCTCCTGGTTGGCCGAGGTGGGCAGGGAGTCCACGCTGGCCGGGTGGGAGAGGGTCTTGTTCTCACTTGCCAGGGCGGCCGCGGTCACGTGCGCGATCATGAAGCCGGAGTTCACGCCCGGATTGGCGACCAGGAAAGCGGGTAAGCCGGAGATCGTGGCATCGATGAGCAAGGCGATGCGCCGTTCCGACAGCGCGCCAATCTCGGACACCGCCATCGTCAGCTGGTCCGCGGCAAAGGCCACCGGTTCGGCGTGGAAGTTACCACCGGAGATCACTTCGCCGGTGTCGGTGAATACCAACGGATTGTCGGAGACTGCGTTGGCTTCGGTCAGCAGCACGTGGGCGGCGTGCTGCATGACATCGCGCACCGCGCCCATGACCTGAGGCTGACACCGAAGGCTGTAAGGGTCTTGCACGCGAGTGTCGTTGCGGAGGTGCGATTGGCGAATGGCACTGCCGGCCAACAGTCGCTGGTAGTGAGCGGCCACCGCTATCTGGCCGGGCTGGCCACGCACGGCATGGATACGCGGATCGAAAGGGGCATCGGAGCCGCACGCCGCATCCACGCTCATCGCGCCCGTTAGCACGGCAGCCGCATAGACTTGTTCGGCGGCAAACAGCGCCATGAGCGCAATGCCCGTGGACACTTGGGTGCCATTGAGCAATGCCAGCCCTTCCTTGGCCGCCAGTCGGATAGGAGCGATCCCGGCGTCTTGCAGGGCCTGGCTGGCCGACAGGATCTGCCCGTTGACGCGTACTTGGCCTTCGCCCATAGCCGCCAAGGTCAGATGCGCTAAGGGGGCCAGATCACCGGATGCACCGACCGAACCCTGGGCGGGAATACAGGGCCAGATTCGGGCGTTGTAGATCGCGATCAGGGTGGTCAGCGTCTGCTCGCGCACACCCGAGTAGCCACGCGCCAGAGAAGCGATCTTGGTGGCGAAGATCAGGCGCACGCAGGCATCGTCGAGCAATGACCCCATGCCCACGGCGTGCGAGCGCACCAGATTGGTCTGCAACTGTTCCAGTTGCTCGCGTGGGATGTGGACCTTGGCCAGTTTGCCGAAGCCGGTGTTGATGCCGTAGGCCGGCTCGCCAGCGGCCACGATGGCCTGCACGGCCTGCGAAGAGGCGCGGACGTTGTCCCAGCAATCTGCGTCCAGGGCGATGGGATCAGCCCCTTGCGCGATCTGCCGCAGCTGGGCCAACGACAACTGGCCCGGTGTCAGGGTGAGCATGCGATTCACTCCAAAATGGCCGGCAGGGTCAGGCCATGCTCTCGGGCACAGGCCAGTGCTTGCTCGTAGCCCGCATCGGCGTGGCGCATCACGCCCGTGGCCGGGTCGTTCCACAGCACACGCGCCAACCGGCGGTCGGCTTGCTCGGTGCCATCGCAGACGATGACCACGCCTGAGTGTTGCGAGAAGCCCATGCCGACGCCGCCGCCATGATGCAGGCTCACCCAGGTGGCACCGCCACTGGTGGCTAGCAGCGCGTTGAGCAGCGGCCAGTCCGAGACCGCATCGGAGCCATCGCGCATGCCTTCGGTTTCACGGTTGGGGCTGGCGACCGAACCGCAGTCCAGGTGATCGCGTCCGATGACGATCGGTGCCTTGAGCTCGCCGGTGCGCACCATTTCGTTGAAGGCCAGCGCGGCCTTGTGGCGCTCGCCCAACCCAAGCCAACAGATCCGTGCAGGCAAACCTTGGAAGGCGATGCGCTCACGGGCCTGGTCCAGCCAGTGGTGAAGATGCGTGTTGTCGGGAAACAGTTCTTTGACCTTGGCATCGGTCTTGTAGATGTCTTCGGGATCCCCGCTCAAAGCCACCCATCGGAACGGGCCCATGCCGCGGCAGAACAGCGGACGGATACAGGCGGGCACGAATCCGGGGAAGGCAAAGGCATTGTCCACGCCCTGATCCAGCGCCACCTGGCGGATGTTATTGCCGTAATCGATCGTGGGCACGCCCATGGCGTGGAAATCGAGCATCGCGCGCACATGCGTGGCACACGAGGCCGCGGCAGCCTGCGCCAGCTCGCGACGTTGGCCATCGTCACCGCTGCGGGCCTGTTCCCACTGTGAGAGTGTCCATCCGGCGGGCAGGTAGCCATTGATCAGGTCGTGCGCTGAGGTCTGATCGGTCACGGCGTGAGGGCGGGGACCTCCATTGCGCGCGCGCGCGACGAACTGCGGCAGCAGTTCGGCCGCATTACCCAGCAAGCCCACCGATACCGGCGTCGGGCTGTGTTCGATGATCTGCAAGGCTTCATCGATGGAGTAGGCCTTGTGATCGACGTAGCGCGTGCGGATACGAAAATCGATCCGAGACTCCTGGCACTCGATCACGATGCTGCTGGCCCCGGCCAAGGTCGCCGCCAACGCCTGCGCGCCGCCCATGCCGCCCAACCCCGCGGTGAGGATCCATTTGTTCGTCCAGTTGCCAGCGTAGTGCTGGCGCCCCAACTCCACGAAGGTCTCGTACGTGCCCTGGACGATGCCTTGGCTGCCGATGTAGATCCAACTGCCGGCCGTCATCTGGCCGTACATCATCAAGCCCTTCTTATCGAGCTCGTTGAAGTGTTCCCAGGTCGCCCAATGGGGTACGAGGTTGGAGTTGGCGATCAACACGCGTGGCGCATCGGGGTGCGTGCGGAACACGCCGACGGGCTTGCCGGATTGAACTAGCAGTGATTCGTCATCCTCAAGCGATCGCAACGTTTCCAAGATGCGGTCAAAGCTTTTCCAGTCGCGTGCAGCACGACCGATGCCGCCGTAGACCACCAAGTCTTCCGGGCGCTCGGCGACATCGGGGTCCAGATTGTTCTGGATCATGCGGTAGGCCGCTTCGGTCAGCCAGCTCTTGCAGTGCAGCTGGGTGCCGATCGGAGCGCGCACGGTGCGCGCAGGGGAAGCGGAGCGTTCCAAGGTATCCATCAAATCCTCAGGGAGTCAGGGGGGCGCCAACCTGGAAGGTGCCCACAAAGCGGTAACGAGACGCCGGGTGAATCAACCGCACGAAGCTGGCCACCTGTCCGCGCGACCACGTACGTCGGGTCAGTACCAGCAACGGATCGCCTTCGTTGATCTTCAGTTGCGCGGCCAGACGCTTGCTTGCCGTCTCGGCTTCGATCACATGTTCGGCGCGCTCCAGCGGCGCAACGCGCATCAGGTACTGGTGCGGAATCTCGGTGTGGAAATCGATGTCCAGGTAGTCCGGCGCCACGCTGGGTTGCACGAAGCGATCCTCCAACTGCACTGGCTTGTCATCGCTGTGGTGGAGCAAGCGGCTGTGGAACAGCTCCGTGCCGGGTGTCAGGCCGAAGTTGGTCGTCACACTGGAACGCGCTTCGACCGTCTCGCAGATCAGCACCTGGACCGAGTGTGTCTGGCCGCGTGACTGAATCTCTTCGCGAATGTTGCGCACCTCGAACATCGCCGATTCGGCCTTGGGTCCGGCGACGAACGTACCGACACCTTGCACGCGGGTCAGCACGCCGGCATCGGTCAACTCGCGCAGCGCTCGATTCACTGTCATACGAGACAAGCCGAACTTGGCCGTCAGTTCGTTCTCGCTGGGGACGCGACTGCGCGCGGGCCAGTCGCCGTTGGTGATGTGACGCAGGATGAAGTGCTTGAGCTTCTGGTAGTGCGGCTTGGGTTCGTCCATGACCCAAGCATTACATGTCTATACAACCAGTCCAACCACTTTCGATGCTGTGCTGCACAAGCAGTTGACACTAAGAATTTCCTCGTGCTATTGCTGTGGTATAGACAACCTGCGGGTTCGCCACACGCTCATGCCGTCGCTTCGCGTGCTACTGCGTATGTTCCTGATCCTCGTGCTCTGCGCGGATGGGATCCTGAGCGCGCAGGCCACTACGCGGATGACCGTGCGGCACATTCCTCCGCCAGGTACAGTGAACGGCACTCACTCGGTGCATGGCGGTGCGCGTGTTAATGAACGCGCCAAAATTAGTAACGATTGCAACAAAATTCTTCCCGGTGGCAAGCAAGCCGGGCAGGGTGATCAGAACGATCATCAGTGCGACTGCAGCACCACCTCCTGCGACTGCAGCTGTGTGCTCACCTTCTTCGCCGGGCGTGTGCCGGTCATCTTTGCCGCCCAGCACGCTCTGACGAGCACCTACCTACCTACGCCTGAGTTGCCGCCGCTGCGACGACAGGTATCCCGGCTGTTCCGACCTCCCATCGGCTAATGCTGCTTGGTCGCCATTGATTGGCGACGTCTACGCACGCCCTGATGTCGCATAGGCCCCCACGTCTGGGGCACCAGGGTCATACGCATGCATTGCCCTTCGGGGGAGAGAGAACCCATGTACTTCAAGCGCAATCCTTTGGCGGTATCCGTCGGTGCCCTTCTGTGCGCCGGTTTTTCTACGGTGGCTCTGGCTCAGCAGGCTGAACAGGGCGCGACGAGCGAGTCGGCCAAGACGCTGGACACCGTCCAGGTCACCGGCAGCCACATCAAGCGACTGCAGCTCTCCGGTGTTGGTCCGGTCAGCGTGGTTGATGCCGAAGCCATCGAGCGCTCCGGCGCCACTTCGGTGGAGACGCTGCTGCAGCGCCTGCCGGCGTCGGCCGGCTTTGCCGGCAGCCAGTCCAACGCCTACTGGGCCGAGAACGGCTACGGCACTACTCAGGTCAATCTGCGCGGCCTGGGCATTAACCGCACGCTGGTTCTGCTCAATGGTCGTCGTGTGGTCAATGGTGGCACCGGTGCCAACAGCTCGGTGGACCTGAACATCATCCCGGTAGCGCTGATCGAGCGGATCGAGGTCCTCAAGGATGGTGCCTCAGCCATCTACGGTGCCGATGCCGTGGCGGGCGTGGTGAACATCATCACCAAGAAGAACTACGACGGTGCCGAGGCGGCAGTGCGTTATGGACAGACCTTCGAAAGTGATGGCGAAGAAAAGTCGTTCGATTTCGCCTGGGGCATTACGTCAGACCGCGGCTCGTTGATGGCCGGCATCAACTACTCGGAGACCGGCACGGTCAACATGGCCTCACGCGCACCGTGCGGCTTGGGTGAGGTCGACGGGCAACTAGAATGTGTGGGCAGCTCGGCCACCATCGGTGGTCGCGCATTGCTAGCCGACGGCTCGCGCGTGAACTTCAATCAGGATCCCAATGGTGACGGGGATTTCTATGAACCGTATTCGGCAGCCAAACATAACTACAACGGCAATCCCTATCTCAATGCCGTCAATCCGATCAAGCGTTTGAGCTTCAGCCTGTTCGGCGACAGCACGGTGAATGAAACCACGCGCGTGTTCACCGAGTTGATGTTCACCAACCGCCAGTCCGACCAGTTGGCCACGCCCGGCAGCTTGGGTGTCTATCGCCCGATCAACATTGCGGCCAGTCACCCGACCAATCCGACCGGACAGGACCTGCTGCTGCAGCGCCGCCGTCTGGAAGAGGCCGGTCCGCGCGAGTTCTTCCAGGAAACCAATACCTTCCGCGTGGTCGCGGGCATCGAAGGCCAACTCGGCATGAACTGGGACTGGTCGGCCGCGCTGAACTGGGGCCGCAACACCGGTGTGGATGGCTCGACCAATGTGGCCAATCTGGACCGGGTGGATGACACGCTCAACACCGCGCTGTGCAGCAACACCCCCGGTGCCGCGATTCCGTGCGGTGACTACCTCGGCTACGGCGATCTGACCCCCGAGGTCCTCAACTACATCCTTTTCAGGACGCGCGACAACGGCGGCAACGACCAGAAGAGCTTCACGGCCAACATCAGCGGCCAGCTCTTCGAGATGCCGGCCGGCTGGGTGGGCTTTGCCTCGGGCATCGAGGTCCGCAAAGAGCGTGGTTGGCGTGATCCCGATCCGCTGACGGTGCTGGGCATCGCCAACACGAACCAACAGGATCCGATCGCCGGTGAGTACACGGCCAAGGAAGCCTTCGCCGAGTTTGCCGTGCCGCTGCTGCAGGACAGCGTGATCGCCGAGAGCCTGACGCTCAATGCCGCCGTGCGCTACTCCGACTACGACCTGTTCGGGGAAGACGTGAACTACAAGGTAGGCCTGGATTGGCAGATCGTGCCGTCCTTGAAAGTGCGCGCCAACTACGCCACGGCTTTCCGCATCCCCAACATCCCCGAGTTGTTTGGCGGCGTGGCCGAAGGCAACCTGACCACGACCGATCCCTGTAGCGGCTGGAGTAGCTTGCCGGCTGATTCGGTAGTGCGTCAAAACTGCCAGTCGTACGGTGTGCCGGCAGGTTACGTGCAGCCGGGCAACACGATCCTCACCACCTCTGGCGGCAATCCTAACCTGGAGCCGGAAGATGCCAAGTCCCTGACCGTGGGTGCGGTCTGGACCCCGAGCTTCCTGCCGGGACTGACGCTGACGGTGGACTACTTCAACATCAAGATCGACAACGCGATCCAGCGTATCGATGGCTCAACCAAGCTCTCGATCTGCTACAACACCCCGGGCCTGGCGCATCCGTTCTGCGGCAATGACAACTTCACCCGCAATCCGATCACCGGTGAAGTGGACTTCCTGTCGTCCCAGCCGGTCAATGCGGCCAACGAGCGTGTTCGCGGCATCGATCTGGGAGGCCTGTATGAATTCGCAGTGGCAGGCTTCGACTCCACTCTGAGCGTGGATGTGTCCTATCTGGATCAGTACGACGTGCGTCCGTTCCCAGGGGCGGATGTGATCGAGTACGCCGGCAAGATCACCGGCGGCCGTGGCAGCTTTACCCACTGGCGCGCATTGACTTCGCTGACGATGGAGCGCGAAGCGTGGTCCGGCTCCTACAGCCTGCAGTACATTGGCAAGGCCGATGACATCAATGCCAGCCCCGGCGACATTGGCGATCACGCCCCCAGCGTGACTTACCACAATGTCCAGCTCAAGTACGCACCGGGCAAGACCTTCGATGTGTCCTTCGGCATCGACAACCTGTACGACAAGAAAGCGCCGTTCATCCAGAGCTACGCCGACGCCAATACCGACACGATGACATATGACCTGCTGGGTCGTCGTTGGTACGCCCGCGTGGGTTACCACTGGTAAGACCTGCTTGGCCTGCTCCCGTCCTGGTGACGGGAGCAGGCGTTGTCCTCTTGTCGAACGAGATCACTATGAAATCGGCTTTCTGGGCACGCAAGGCCCACAAATGGATTGGCCTGATCATCGGCGTGCAAGCGCTGCTGTGGATGATCAGTGGCGTGTACATGACGGTCATCTCCCTGGATATCATCCATGGCGATCACTTGGCCCATGCCCATCAGCAGCCGCTGGTGGCACCCACCCACTTGTCCGGTGAGGAACTGCAGCGGCGCTACCCGGGCATGACGCAGGTCAAGCTCAAGCGATTGCTTGAGCGGGATGTCTACGAGATCCATGCCCGCGATCAGGTGTACTTGCTGGACGCCACAACAGGTGAGGTGCTCTCCCCGGGCGATCAGCAGATGGCGATCGCCTTGGCGAAAGATGTCTATCAGGGCCAGGCACCCGTAGCTCGGGTCGAGTGGGTCACCCAGGCACCGCAAGAAGTGGCCACCCGCCCGGTTCCCATGTGGGCGGTGCACTACGCCGATGCCGGTGAAACCACCCTGTATTTCTCGCCCTACAGCGGCGAGTTGCTGGCGCGGCGGCACAGCCTGTGGCGCTGGTTCGATTTCCTGTGGATGTTCCACATCATGGATTACGAAGCCCGTTCGGACGTCAACAACACCTTGTTGCGCGTGGCCTCGGCGGTTGGCTTGGTGTTCGTGCTCAGTGGCGCATGGTTGCTGTTCTACAGCTTTCGCAGGAGGGCCGCAGCATGACGCCCTGGATGAGAACGCTGCACAAATGGGTCGGCTTGATCATCGGCCTGCAGTTGCTGCTTTGGATGGCCAGTGGCGTGATGATGAGCTGGCTGGATCACGATCAGGTGCAAGGCCATGCGTTCCAGGCCCACGAGCATGCGGCCCATGAGTGGCCTACCAATGCCCGCTCGCCGGCCAGCTTCCTGGCTAGAAACAAGAAGATCAGTCGCGTCAGTTCGGGCTGGTTGCTGGATACCCCGGTCTATCAGTTGGCCGATACCCAGGGCATTACCTTGGCCAACGCCGTGTCCGGCCAACCCATTGCCTTGGACGCGGCCTGGGCCACACGGCTGGCGCAAGCCTCCTATACCGGCCCTGGCACGTTGAAAGCGCCGCGCCTGTTGGAGAGGAGTGGTGAGGTACGCGATCACGAAGGCCGACTGTGGCGCGTGGATACCGACGATGGCGAGGACACCACGGTGTACCTGTCTGCCCAGACGGGCGAGGTGCTTTACCACCGCAACAAGACTTGGCGCCTGTTCGATGTGTTCTGGATGCTGCACATCATGGATTACACCGGGCGCAAGAACTTCAACAATCCGCTGGTGATCACCGCCGCAATCGGCGGTCTGTGGTTGGCGCTGACCGGCATCTGGCTGCTGTTTGCCAGCTTCCATTGGAGCGAGTTCGTGCCGCGCCGCTGGCGTCCGGCCCGCGAGTTGTCGGTATTCGGTCCGGATGGGACAAGGCTGCGTACCGTCCGGGCGTCGGCAGGCGACAACGTCTACGTCTCGCTGGCACGCGAAGGCGTGCAATTGCCGTCCAACTGCGGAGGAGGGCAGAGCTGCGGCCTGTGCGAAGTGCGCTTCCGCGGCGCGGCGCCCAAAGCCACCGCGGCCGATCGCGCCCACCTGGGGGCCAGCAAGGTCAAGATGGGCTATCGCCTGGCCTGCAACCTGGCTGTGACGGAAGACACCGATGTCGAGGTGGCTGGCGGGGCCAGCCTGTGGACCGAGTATGGCGCCACCGTGGAGCAGGTAAATGCGGTGACGCCTTTCCTGCGCGAGATCGTGCTCAAGCCCGATGAGGACCCCGGGCCGGAATATCAACCTGGCGCTTACTTGCAGGTGCATGTGCCCAACTACGAGGTACCGGTCCACAAGCTGGTGAGGCCCGAGCACCACCATCAGGAGTGGGCGGGCGTGGACCTGCCCGAGAAGTTGGTCAACCGCGAACCGGTCCGTCGGGCGTACTCGCTCGCCTTGCCTGTCGATCAGGCACAGGGGCGACTGACCTTGCTGGCCCGCTTCAGTCCCGGACGATCGGACAAGAAGCGCCATCCTCCTGGCAGGGGCTCAACCTACCTCTACACGCTCTCGCCCGGGGACCGGGTCTGCTTCAGCGGCCCCTTCGGCGACTTTGCGCTCAAGCCCCATGGACGGGAGAAAGTGTTCATCGGCGGCGGCGCTGGCATGGCCCCGCTGCGCGCGATGATTCGGACGCTGTTGGCGGGGCAGGGCGGTGAACGAATCCACTTCTGGTATGGCGCCCGAAGTCTCAAAGAAGCGCCCTACATCGAGGAGATGGAGCGCCTGGCCCAGCAACACGAGAACTTTAGCTGGCATCTGGTACTGTCGGATGAAGCGCAGAACAACGATGCGCTATTGCGGGGCTTGGTGCATGAGGTAGCGCATGACCGCCTGCTCAAGGCCCATCAGGCCTTGGCCGATTGCGAGTTCTACCTGTGCGGACCGCCGGCCATGCTTAAGGCCACACGCGAGTTGCTGACTCGGCTGGGTGTACCCGACAGCCAGGTGGCTTTCGATGACTTCAAGATCTGAAGCAGCCCCGCCGGCCGAACGTACCGGCGGGCCGCGTGTACCGGACTTTTCCCTCTCACTCGTCCCAGCTTTGAGATTTCCCCGCACGCCGGGCACTGATAAGCACGTAGGCGGTACTCTCCCCCTTTGACGCCAGTCATGCCTTCTTCCATGACTGGCGTCTTTTTGTGGGGACGGACCTCAAGTGCTCAGTCTGCCGCTCATTGGTTGCCCCGGCCCGCGCGCAATCCACGTCGCCGCACCAGATAGAACGCTGCGGGAATAACCACCATGGAAAGCACCGGTGCGGTGAGCATGCCACCCAGCATCGGCGCGGCGATACGTTGCATGACTTCCGAGCCGGCACCGGCACCGATGAACAGCGGAAACAAGCCGGCCAGGATGACGGCCACCGTCATCGCCTTGGGGCGTACCCGCTGCACGGCACCTTCATAGATAGCCTCTTGCAGGGTAGACACATCTTCCGGCGCACCGCTGGCCAAGCGCTGCTCCCAGGCATGACGCAGGTACAGCAGCATGATGACGCCGAACTCAGCCGCAACGCCGCCCAGGGCGATGAATCCGATCATGCTGGCCACCGAAATCGCATGGCCCAGCCCCCAGATCAACCAGAAACCGCCCACCAACGCCAAGGGCAAGCTGAGCAGGATGATGGATACATCGCTAAGCCGGCGAAACACCATCCAGATGACCAGGAAGATGATCGCCAACGCCGCGGGCACCACCCATTGCAGGCGTGCCAATGCCCGTTGCAGATACTCGTACTGCCCCGACCACGCCACACCATAGCCGGCAGGCAAACTCACCTGGGTCTGCACCGCGGCTTGCAGGTCCTGGACCACCGATCCCAAGTCGCGATCGGCCACATCCACGTAGATGTAGCCCACCAACCGGCCGTTATCGCTCTTGAGCATCGGCGGGCCTGGGCTGATTGACAGCTCCGCCACCTGGCTCAAGGTCAGTTGCACACCGCCTGGCGCGATCAGCGGCAGATCCTGCAAGGCCTGCAACGAGTCACGCTGGTCACGGGGGTAGCGCAAGACGATGGGATAGCGTTCGCGCCCCTCGATCGTTTCCCCGATCGGATCACCGCCAACGACCGTGGCAATCAGTTGCTGGAGTTGGCCTTGAGTGAATCCGTAACGTGCAGCGATTTCCGGGCGCACCTGTACATCGACATAGCGCCCACCCGTGACGCGTTCGGCCAGTGCCGAACTCACGCCGGGCACAGTCTTGGCCACCTGCTCGATCTGCTGGCTCAGGCGCTCGATCTGCTCCACATCCGGTCCGGAAACTTTGATCCCAATCGGGCTTTTGATGCCGGTGGCCAACATGTCGATGCGATTGCGAATGGGCGGGACCCATAGGTTGGTCAGACCGGGAATCTTGACCGCTGCGTCCAACTCCTGGCGTAGCTTCTGAGGGGTCATGCCCGGGCGCCATTGATCCCGCGGCTTGAAGGTCACGGTGGTCTCAAACATTTCGATAGGCGCCGGATCGGTCGCACTCTCGGCACGGCCGGCCTTGCCGAACACGTGTTCGACCTCCGGTACAGTCTTGATCATCCGGCCCGAGAGCTGAAGCAACTGGCGCGCCTTGTCAGCGGACAGGCCTGGCAGGGCCGTGGGCATGTACAACAGGCTGCCTTCTTCCAAGGGCGGCATGAACTCACTGCCCAGCCGGCTGAAGGGGATCAACGTGAGCACCAGCAGCAGGCCGCTGAGCAGTAAGGTGACACCTGGATGTTTGAGGACCCACAGCAGGATGGGCCGGTATCCGGCGATCAGGATGCGATTGATGGGGTTCTGCTGTTCCGGGCGGATGCGGCCGCGGATCAGGTAGCCCATCAGAACGGGGATCAAGGTCACCGACAACCCTGCTGCGGCCGCCATCGCATAGGTCTTGGTGTAGGCCAGGGGCGAGAACAATCGCCCTTCCTGCGCCTGCAGGGCAAAGACCGGCACGAAGGACAGGGTGATGACCAACAAGCTGGCGAACAGGGCCGGCCCAACCTCGGCCGCCGAGCGGGCCATCAACTGCCAGCGCTCCTCACCCTGAGGTTCCCGGCCGTGCGCCTCCCGCCAGTGCTCCAGGTGCTTGTGTGCATTTTCGATCATCACCACCGCTGCATCGACCATCGCACCAATGGCGATGGCGATGCCGCCTAATGACAGCAAGTTTGCGGAGATCCCTTGGGCGTGCATCACGATGAAGGCCGCCAGGATACCCAAGGGCAGGGTGATGACGGCCACCAACGCCGAGCGTAGGTGCCACAGGAACAGCAGGCATACCAGCGCTACGACCAGGAACTCTTCGCCAAGCTTGTGGGTGAGGTTGCGTACCGCATCCTGGATCAGCTCGGAGCGGTCGTACACCGGTACCACTTCCACGCCCTCGGGCAAGCTGGATTGCAACGCCTGTAGTCGCGCTTTGACGTTCCGGATGGCCCCCAAGGCATCCTTGCCGGTGCGCAGGACGATCACGCCGCCGGCCACCTCACCTTGACCATCCAACTCTGCGATACCACGACGGAAGACCGGCCCCCGACTGATCGTGGCCACCTCACCGAGCAAGACGGGGATGCCGTCGTTTCCGGTTACTGGCACCTGTTCGAACGCCTCCTGTGTGCGCAGGTAGCCTTCGCTGCGCACCATCAGTTCGGCTTCGCCTTGTTCGATCACCGAGCCCCCGGTAGCGCCGTTGGCCGCATCCACCGCCTCGATGAGCTCGGCCACCGTCAGTCCACGGGCCGCCAACGCCTGCGGATCGGGCTGGATCTGCCAGGCGCGCACCGCACCGCCCACACTGGCTACTTCAGCCACGTCCGGCACGGTTTTTAGCTCATAACGAAGAAACCAGTCCTGCAACGCACGCAGCTGCCCCACATCACGTTGACCGGTCCGATCCACCAAGGCGTACTGGTAGATCCAGCCCAGTCCTGTCGCATCAGGACCCAGCGCCGGATTCACATTCGGCGGAAGTCGATCGCGTACCTGACTCAAGTACTCGAGCACTCGAGAGCGCGCCCAGTAAAGATCAGTGGCATCGTCAAACAGGATGTAGACGAACGAATCACCGAAGAAGGAGAAGCCGCGTACCGCCTTCACGCCCGGGACGGACAACATCGTGGTGGCCAACGGGTAGGTCACTTGGTCTTCGATGATGCGCGGGGTTTGCCCCGCCCATTGCGTGCGGATGATGACCTGGGTATCCGACAGGTCCGGCAGCGCATCCAGCGGCGTGTTCTTTACCGACCAGATACCGACCACCGCCAGCAGCGCGGCGGCAACCAGCACCAGCACGCGATTGGCGATGCAAGCATGGATCAGGCGCGCGATCATGGTGTGCTCTCCATCGCTTCGGACATGACGTCGCTTGCCTGGCAATCAGCGGCTGCGGCGGGGCCGAACTTAGGTACCAACTGCATATCCATCAACGGTGACTTGCCCGGCTTGTCGAAATGCTTCTCCGGCACCATCGGGTCATACCAGTACTGCACCGGGCAGCGCGCCGGCGTAGAGGTGGAGGTCCCTGGCGCGACAGGCGCAGGCTGTCTGGACGGTGACGGCACGACAGTGCGAGGGTCGTGCCCGGCGTCATGGCGCTCGTGCACACCTGATGCGCTTGTCGGTTGTGCAGCGCCTAGGCGCTCCAACGCACCGGAGAGACTGGCTTCAGAGTCGAGCAGGAACTGACCCGAGACGACCACGCGTTCACCACCGGCCAGGCCTGCCACGATCTGCGTGCGCCCTTGCACGCTACGTCCGACACTCACCCGCACCGGCCGGAAGCTCCCGTCCGGATCCTGCACGATGACCCGGCTGTCCCGCCCGGTGGCGATCAGCGCCTCCGTGGGAACGACTGGCAGGGCCTGCTCGGCATCGGGCTGCACCAGAACCTCGGCGAACATGCCCGGCACCAGCCGACGCTGCGGGTTGCGCAGCACAATTCGCGCCCGCTGCGTACGACTAGCCATGTCGACCTGGGGAAGCAACGCCTGGATCTGTCCGACAAAGCGCTCTGCCGGCCAGGCACTGACCGTGGCCTGCACTGAGGTCCCCGGCCGCAAGGTGCCCAGCGCTGCCTGGGGCACCGAGGCCTCCAGCCACAGCGTGTCCAGCCCATTGATCTTGAACAGTGGCGTACCGGGCATCACCGTCTGCCCTTCGCGTGCCAGTATCTCGGTCACGACACCACTGTGGTCTGCGCCAAGCACGACGCCACTTCTGGCCGAGGCGCCAGAAGGAACACCCAACGAACGCAACCGTTGTTGCGCCGCACCCTGTAGCTCACGCGCGCCCGCGGACTGAGCTTGGCTCAGGGCATGTGCTTCGGCGATGGCAGCGTTCCATGCCGGGGCCTGCACGGTGGCTAGCGCTTGACCACGACGAACCTCGGTAAACGGCGCCTTTACCTGCACGTGGGTGATCAAGCCTTCCATGCGCGCACTGACCACGGTTTCCTGGGTCAGATCCCACGTCAGTGTGCCCGGCACGCGTACGGCAGTCCCTAGTGACTCTACCGTCACTTCCTGAGTGCGTATGCCCACGTTCTGCTGCAGGCGCGGATCGATCTGCGTTCCGCCCGCCATGGCCTCATCTGCGTATTTGGGCAGCAACTCCATATCCATGAACGGAGATTTGCCCGGCTTGTCGAATCGCTGCTCCGGCGCCATGGGGTCGTACCAGTACAGCACCTTCCGTGCTTGATCTGCGCCGCTCGTGCCGGTGGGCGGGGTGGTATCAGAGGTTCGAGTCATCCAGGCGTAGCCGCCGGCAAAGCCGAGCGCCAGCAACCCGAGGGCCACGGCGAGCTGTGTGAGACGCGTTTTGGTCGGGCTCATGGCGTGTTCTCCTCATGGGGCAGCAGATAGGCCAGTGCCGCCCAGGCACGGCCCTGTTCGCCCAGCACACGGGCGTTCTCCAGTTGCAATTCGATCTCATCGCGCCGCGCTTCCAGCCACGGCTGCAGGTCGGCACCGGCGCCGTAGGCGGCCAACGCCGTGCGTGCGCGATCGCGCGCCAAAGGCAGGCTCTGCGTGTTCTGACGCTCCAACTGGCCGGTTAACCCGCGCCATCGCGCTATCGCGCGTTGCACCGACTCGGCTTGGATGCGCCGGGCCTCATCGCGCTCTGCGGACACCGCCTCCAGCTCGGCCCGCCGTGCCGCGATGCCTCGTGCTTGGCGGTTCTTCTGGAACAGCGGTAGGCCCACACCCACTTCCACCATGAGCATGTCGCTGCGCGCCATGCCGTCGGGTGCGCGCTCGCGACGTCCGTAGGTGAGCTCCACACTCCAATCCGGGCGGGTCTGGGCAACCGCCGCATCCACCTGGGCCTGGGCAACGTCCTGACGCGCCTCCCAGCCCAGTAGGGGCGCGTGTTGGTCCAGCTTGGCCAGCAATTGGGTGGGCTCAAGTGGCAACCGCGAGAAATCCGGGGCCGGACCGCTGGCCCGTACCGTTTCAGGTGAGATACCCAACCATCGCGCCAGACCGGCCCGTGCCGCGGCGCGCTCCGCACGTATCTGTTCGAGGCGATCATCCAACTGCAGTAGCGCGGCCTGGGCGGCAAGCACGTCGCTGGCCCCGGCCGTGCCGCCTGCCAGCCGCGCACGCGCCGCACGCTCGGCGATGCGCGCCGGCTCGCGCAAACCCTCCAACGCATCTACGGCTTGCTGGGTACTCCACAGCTCGATCCAGGCCTGCGCAGCTGCCTGGGTCACCATCTGCTGTTCGGCCAACGACAGTGAGCGCGCTTGCGTCACCGTCGCTTGCGCCAGCGCTTGCTCAGCACGTCGTTTCGCACGCGCAGGAAACTCCTGCATCAGCCCGACTTGCTGGGTGGTCATCTCATCGGCCCGCATGCTGAAGGCATCGGGTCCGCTGACGGGCCAGTTCGCCAGCCCCACGCTCAAACGTGGGTCGGGCAGCGCGCCGGCACGCGCAGCTTCTTCGGTACTGGCATCGATCTGGGATCGGCGCACCTGCAGGGTAGGGGCGTTAGCAAGCGCCCGTTGTAGGGCTTCGGTGTAACTGATCGGGATAGCTGGCGGTGCTGCCACCACAGGACCACTGAGCGCCAGGGCAAACACGAACACACACGCGATCCTGCGATTTGCACGCAAGAAGAAAGACATCTCCATAAGACCTCCGGACAAACGACAACGAGCGCGCTGCAACGCATGCAGCACGAGCACGGGTCAATCCAGGAGGGGGCTCAAATTAGCAGGCTACAGAAGCGCTGCAGGGGAGGCGGATCGGACACGCACACCGGAACATCCCGATAGAACTGCGCGTGTACCGGGGGCAACAGAGCCTGCACCAGCGCGAAGGCGGCCAGCGCCGGCTGGTAAGGCACTTGAGGGGCCTTCGCATCGGCCGTGGCGACGTGATCGCGTTGGCAATGCTGGTCGCACAACGCCGGAGCATCGGGATCCGGCGCAGGCATCTCTTCGCAACCGACCATCACGGTCGCCTGTCCGGCTTCCACCGATTCCAGCGGACAGGCGTAGGCCACCAGCGCCAGCTGCTGCAAGAGCAGCGCCCACAGTCCCAGCCATGCCAGCCGGGCACGAGGACGAGGTCGCCGCCATCGCCTGAGCAGCTTCACCATGACAGCTCCCGCACGCCCGAAGCAGCACCTGCGGACGCTGGGCGGATCAGGGCAGGGGACGTGCGAGCTCTCATAATTGCCAGTCTAGCCCTCTTGGGGCCGACTGGCATTGATCAGGATCAAGCCCTCGCGTGGCCTCAGCGGTGGCATCCGCCGCAGCAGGAGGATGCGGTCGGGGCCGCAGGCGTGTCGGCCTCGGAAGGGAGCACGGCGGCGATGACATAGCCTTGCCGCTGGATAGCCTCCACCGCCTGTTCTACGGCAAGCTGACCCACGATCTTGACCACGCCGCTGCTCAGATCGACGTCCACCAGGGCGTGGGGGTCAACGGCCTGAATGGCTTGGGTGACCGTCCGGACACAGTGGCCACAGGTCATACCTTCAACAACGAGATTCATGGACAACCCTCCAAAAAGCATCGGCGGTTTGCCGACAGCGTCACGATGAGCCTTCCCACGGTGGGAAGGTCAAACGGCAGGCAGTTGAGTGCTGGTCCGCCGTGCGCTGTTGACGTTCCCATCATGGGAAGGCTCAGGCTACCTGCTCGTTCTTACTGGCTCCTACTCCATGGACATAACGCTCACCTCGCCGCGGCCGGCGCCTGCGGGCACCCATCGCTTCAGTGTCGCCGGCATGACATGCGCCTCGTGTGTAGGCCGGGTAGAGCGCAGCTTGCGCTCCGTTGCCGGCGTGAGTGATGCGTCGATCAATCTGGCAACAGAAGTGGCCGAGGTCAGCGCGCCGGCGGCCGCGTTGCCCGCATTGATCGCTGCGGTGAAGCAAGCCGGTTATGAGGTTGCCAGCCAGGAGCGGGATCTGATCATCGAAGGGATGACCTGCGCTTCCTGTGTGGCACGGGTAGAGCGTGCGCTACGCGCTGTGCCGGGCGTGATGGAGGTGTCGGTCAATCTGGCCACCGAGCGCGCGCGCATAGCGACCACGTCACTGGTGGAGGTCGCATCCCTGGTAGCCGCGGTCAGCGCAGCGGGCTACCGCGCGATCGAACCGCAGACCCCGGCAGGCAACGCCGATACAGCGTCGGTGCGCCAGGCGCTCAGTGGTGACACCCTAAAACTGCTGATCGCTGCGGCCCTGTCCCTGCCATTGGTCGTCCCGATGCTGGGATGGGTCGCAGGTCAGCACTGGATGCTACCGGGCTGGCTGCAGTTCTTGCTCGCAACGCCGGTGCAGTTCTGGATCGGTGCGCGCTTCTATCGCGCCGGATGGCACGCCCTACGCGCCGGCACGGGCAACATGGATCTGCTGGTCGCTTTGGGGACCAGTGCCGGTTATGGGCTGAGTGTCTATCACTTGTTCAATGATGCAGGACACCACGGCGATGCCCCGCTGTACTTCGAGACCTCAGCGGTCATCATTACGCTGATCCTGCTGGGCAAGTGGTTAGAGGCCCGCGCCAAGCAACAGACCACGCAAGCGATCCGGGCCTTGCAAGCACTGCGGCCAGCCACCGCACGCGTGTATCAGGACGGGCAAGAGCGCGAGGTTGCCATTCACGAGGTTGCCGTTTCGGACATCGTCAGTGTGCGGCCAGGCGAGCGCATTCCGGTGGATGGCGTGATCGCGGAGGGCCGCACGCACGTGGATGAGTCCCTGATCACCGGGGAATCCATGCCCGTGGCGCGGGGGGAGGGCGATCGCGTTACCGGCGGGGCCATCAATGGCGAAGGCCGCATCCTGGTGCGCACACTGGCCATCGGCGCCGAGACCGCCTTGTCTCGGATCATTCGCCTCGTGGAGGATGCACAGGCCAAGAAGGCACCTATCCAGCGAACCGTGGATCGGGTGAGCGCAATCTTCGTGCCGGTGGTGATTGGCCTGGCTTTGCTCACGCTGCTCGGCTGGGGTCTGGGAACGGGTGATTGGAACCAGGCGATCCTGAGCGCGGTGGCGGTACTGGTAATCGCATGCCCGTGTGCGCTGGGGTTGGCGACCCCAACGGCGATCATGGCTGGCACCGGCGTGGCTGCCCGAGCGGGCATTCTGGTCAAGGATGCCGAAGCGCTGGAAGTGGCACGTACCGTCAAGGTGGTGGCCTTCGACAAAACAGGCACGTTGACCCAAGGACGTCCGGTACTGACCGAAGAAATTGCCACCCGTGGCCACGCGGCCGATCTGTTGCCGTTGGCGGCGGCCCTGCAACAAGGCAGCGAGCATCCCTTGGCCAAGGCCGTAGTGAGCGTGATGGGCCAGCGCTCCATTCCGCTCGCACGCGACGTGCAGGCGGTGCCTGGCCGCGGCATCACCGGCACGGTGGATGGCAGGAACCTGTTGCTGGGCAGCACCCGCATGATGCTTGAGCATGGCGTGGCGCTTACGGCATTGCAGACCCGGGCAGACCTACTCAGCCAGACCGGCCACACGGTGTCCTGGCTGGCAGAGCAGGGTACCGATCATCCGCAGTTGCTCGGCATTCTGGCCTTTGAGGATCCGCCGCGTCTGGGTGCAGCCGCAGCTGTGCAACGGCTGCACACGCTGGGTCTACGCACCGTCATGATTTCTGGCGACAACCCCGGCGCGGCCGCCTCGGTGGCCAAGGTACTGGGCATCCACGAGGTGCGCGCCAATGTATTGCCTGAGCAGAAGGCTGCCTTGGTCGCAGAATTGGCTCTGTCGGCACCGGTGGCCATGGTCGGCGACGGGGTCAACGATGCGCCAGCGCTGGCTGCCGCCAACCTGGGGGTGGCCATGGGAACCGGTACCGATGTGGCGATGCATGCTGCTGGGGTTACCCTAATGCGCGCTGAGCCGGGTCTGATCGCCGATGCCCTCGACATTTCCCGCCGCACCACCCGCAAGATCCACCAGAACCTGTTCTGGGCCTTTGGTTACAACGTGGTCGGGATTCCTCTGGCAGCCCTGGGCTTGCTTGATCCGGTCATCGCCGGCGCAGCGATGGCCTTGTCCAGTGTGAGCGTGATTGCCAACACGCTGCTGTTGCGCCGTTGGCAGCCAACCAAGATCGATGTGGGAGAGGCATGATGGCAACCAGACGCAGCTCCAAGACACTGCGACCCGAACTGGCCGACGCGCGCGAAGCCGGATTGCATAACATTGGCGAGGCCGCCGCGCTCAGCGAGGTCAGCGCCAAGATGATTCGCCACTATGAAGGGATCGATCTGATCCCTCCGGCTAGTCGCACCTTTGCTGGCTATCGCCTTTACACCGATGCCGATGTGCACAGGCTTAGGTTCATTCGTCGTGCCCGCAACCTGGGATTTTCCATCAAACAAATCCAATCGCTCTTAGGCTTGTGGAGCGATGACCGACGAGCCAGCGCCCAGGTCAAGAAACTGGCCCAGGGCCACATCGACGATCTGCAGATCAAGATTACCGAGATGCAGGCCATGCAGCGAACGCTGCGCGACCTAGCAAGTCGATGCCATGGCGACAACCGCCCGGAATGTCCGATTCTGGACGATTTGGCGAGTCCGACGAACGGGCATTGACGTTGCCACAGTGGGAAGCCTGACGCTAGCTATCCCTGCTGGTTGGAGCAGCAACGCATGCATCGACTACATATCCCGGCCATGGCTTGCAGCGCATGTGTGGCACCCATTCGACGTGCGCTGATGAGCGTAGACCCCTCGATGCGGGCGCAGTTCATGCCGGACCAACGTCGCATCAGTCTCGAAACCCGCCGTCCGCTTGAGCTGATAAAGCAAGCACTCAGCTTGATCGGCTACCCGGCCCATATTGTTCATTAATGGCGTCATCAAAGAATGCGTTGTGCCATTGCGCCATCTCGATCGTCACCTCTCACCAAACTCGCCAAATGAGCCTCATGCACGCCTACCGCGTCATCCGTGGACAGGGTCCACAAAGCCTTCACAGAATCGAGGTTCCGCCCTCGTCCTTGGGCGAGAACCAGGTGCTACTGGCCGTCAAGGCCGCCTCGCTCAACTACCGTGACTTACTCGTTGCTCACGGTCAGATGGGGGCCGGCGAAGCCCGCATCCCTTTGTCGGACGCTGCCGGAAAAGTAGTAGCTGTAGGTTCGGCGATCACCGACTTCTCCATCGGTGATGCCGTACTCCCCACCTTCTTTCCGCGGTGGACTGACGGATTTGCCAGCGAGCAAGCGCTGTCCCTGTCGCTGGGTGGCAACATCGACGGTGTGCTGACGACACATCTGGTGGTAGATCAAAGCGCATTGGTGCACGCGCCACGCACTCTGTCATGGGAGCAAGCTTCTACGATCGCCTGTGCAGGGGTCACTGCCTGGCACGCGTTGTTTGAGTTGGGCGCGCTGCCCGACGGTGCTCATGTGCTGATTCAGGGCACTGGCGGCGTGTCTACATGGGCGGTCCAGCTCGCGCTGGCAGCCGGCTTGCGCGTCACGGTGCTCTCTGGGAGGGGAGAGGGCATCGAGCATATGGTGGCATTGGGGGCACACGCTGCCATCAACTACAACACCGATCCCAACTGGGGTGAAACGGTGCTCCGCACGACCGGCGGCGTAGATCTGGTGATGGACATCGGTGGAGCTGGCACGATTGCCCGCTCGCTGCGAAGTCTGCGCCCCGGCGGCCAAGTCGTGACCATCGGTGGCGTCGCTGGCGGATTTGCATTGAGCATCGATCCATTCTCACTCATCGGCGGAAAGTCACTCACCGGAGTGGTAGTGGGTTCCAAGAAAATGACCCAAGCCCTTATCCGCTTCATCGACGAACACGCCATCGTGCCCGTTATCGACACCATCTTTCCTTTTGCTGAAGCTGCTGCCGCGTTTGCGCGCATGGAACATGGAAGGCCCATCGGCAAAGTGGTCATCGCCATCAACTAACCTCTCGGCTTCACACGAGCTCCTTCATGCCTCTGATCAACATCAAAGTCTCTGCATCTTCGTCTCCCGCGCTGACCGCGAAGATATCTACACAGGTGAGCGATCTAACCAGCCGGATTCTAGGAAAGAAGGCGGGCCTGATCGCGACGATCATCACGTATGTCCGGCCTGAAGATTGGCTGATCGGAGGAAAGACGCTGAGCGAGATTGGCGTCTCAAGCTTCTCGCTGGAGATCATCGTGACGGATGAGACCAACACCAAAGCGCAGAAGGCAGAGTACCTTGCCGAGGTGTTCGCCTGCTTTGAGCGCCTGTTAGGCCCCGTGCACCCGACTAGCTATGTACATGTCCACGATGCGCGCGCCTCGGCCTATGGTTTTGGAGGACGGACTCAAGAAGCCAGATTCCATCGTTCGTGACCCTCTCGATCACCTCGAATGATAAGGAAGATTTATCGCGGTTAGGAGAGGGCAGCCGTCGACCCAAGGACGAGCGGTTCCTGCTGCTCAAGCGGCAGCACGACCTGACAGGGAGAGATATGGACCGGATGCGGGAATGGTTCCAACAGTTCCCGCTCCTAAGCGAAGCCCACGCGCTCAAGGAAGGATTTCTGTCGATCTGGGATCAGAAGACCCGCCCAGCAGCAGAAGCCGCCTGCGCGAAGTGGCAGGCCAATATTCCGACCGAATTGGCGGCCACGTTCAAGGACCTGACCACCGCCGTGCACAACTGGCACGACGAAATCTTCGCCTACTTCGAGCAGCCGATTACCAATGCCTATACTGAGTCAGTCAACCGAGTGGCCAAAGACATGAACCGCATGGGCAGGGGTTACAGCTTCGAGGTGCTTCGGGCGCGCATACTCTACGACAAGAAGGCGCGCAAGGATGGCTCGGTTATCGAAACCGTGTTGGTCGATGACGACGACCCAATGACCACGGACTTCGTGTTCCAGCGGATGACCACGGCGGCAACGCGCAAGAAGAAGATCACGCGCGTGGTCGAGTACGGCCCCTATCTCCCGACGCTGGCGCGGCTACTCGAAGAGGGGTATTTCGAATAGTCCTCAGCCCATTGTGCAAGAGGCGGCGCTTCAGCCTGAATTTGTGATTCAGCCGATGAAGCATAGGTAAGAGGCCCAGCCACTACCCCGCGCAACAGGACAGTTGCTTTACGTCCTTGGTGAAGGTTTGTGCCGCGAGTTTCAGCCCCTCGACCATCGTCAGGTAGGGGAATAACTGGTCGGCCAACTCTCGCACCGTCATGCGGTTGCGAATCGCCAGTACTGCGGTTTGGATCAGCTCGCCTGCTTCCGGGGCTACCGCTTGCACGCCGATCAGTCGTCCCGAACCGGCCTCCGAAACCAGCTTGATGAAACCGCGCGTGTCGAAGTTGACCAGCGCCCGGGGCACGTTGTCGAGCGTCAGCGTGCGGCTGTCGGTCTCGATACCGTCGTGGTGCGCTTCGGCTTCGCTGTAGCCCACGGTGGCGACCTGCGGGTCGGTGAACACCACCGCCGGCATCGCCGTCAGATCCAGCGTCGCGTTGCCACCCGTCATGTTGATTGCAGCGCGGGTGCCGGCCGCCGCCGCGACGTAGACGAACTGCGGCTGGTCAGTGCAGTCGCCGGCGGCATAGATGTGCGGCACGGTAGTGCGCATCGCGTGGTCGATGGTGATGGCGCCTTGCGCATTGACCACCACACCGGCCGCGTCGAGGTTGAGCGTGCGGGTGTTTGGGGTGCGGCCGGTGGCGAACAACAGCCGGTCGGCATGCAGTTCGCCGCGTTCGGTGGTGAGCACGAATTCCCCATCCTCATAGGCGACCTGGCTGGCCTGGGTGTGGTCCAGCACTTCGATGCCTTCGGCGCGGAACACGGCCGTGATGGCCTCGCCAATGGCGGGGTCTTCGCGAAAGAACAGTGTGCTGCGCGCCAGCATGGTCACCTTGCTGCCCAGCCGGGCAAAGGCCTGCGCGAGTTCGACGGCCACCACCGACGAGCCGATCACGGCCAGCCGATCGGGGATCGTGTCGCTGGCCAGCGCTTCGGTCGACGTCCAGAAGGGCGTGTCTTTCAAGCCCGGGATCGGTGGAATCGCCGGACTGGCCCCGGTGGCGATGAGGCAGCGGTCGAAACTCACCTCGCGCATCCCGTCGTCAGCGGTTGCCATGGTCAGCGTGTGCGCATCCTTGAATCGGGCATCGCCGCGCAGCACGGTGATGGTCGGGGTGCTCGTCAGGATGCCTTCGTACTTGGCGTGGCGCAGTTCATCGACGCGCCCCTGCTGCTGAGCCAGCAAGCGCTTACGCAGAATCTTCGGCGAGGCGGCGGCAATGCCGTCATCGAACGGACTCTCGCGACGCAGATGCGCAATGTGGGCAGCGCGGATCATGATCTTGGACGGCACACATCCGACGTTGACGCAGGTGCCGCCGAGAGTGCTGCGCTCGATCAGCGTCACACGCGCCCCTTGCTCGACGGCCTTCAACGCCGCCGCCATCGCCGCGCCGCCGCTGCCGATCACGGCCACGTGCAGTGCAGCCTCATCGTCCTCGCGCTTTGGTTCGCCGCCCAGCCGCTCTTGTGCATTGTTCAGCAGGTCGCTGGGTTGCCCCGGCGCATCGGCAAGCTGCGCTCGGTAACCGAGTGCGGATACCGCCGCGACCAGCGAGGTCACGTCCGCGGCGGTACCTACGCTGGCCTCAATCTCGGCCCGGCGCTGTGGGTAGGACACTGAGGCCGAACGCACGCCGGGCACCTTTTCCAAGGTCTGCTTGACGTGCTCGGCGCACGACCCGCAGGTCATGCCATCGATGTGCAGCGTGATCGCCTCGGTCATGAGCGTGTGCTCACTTCTTGACGGTAGACGGGTAGCCGGCGTTCTCGGTGGCTTTGGTCAACGCGGCCGGAGTGGTCTTGGCATCGTCGTAGGTTACCACCGCCTCCTTGGGCTCCCAGGTCACCTTGGCCTCGATGACGCCTTCGACCTTGGTCAGCGCCTTCTTGACCGTGATCGGACAGGTGGCGCAGGTCATGCTCGGCACCGACAGCGTGACGGTTTTGGTGGCGGCCCAGGCGGGAGCGCTGAGGGCAACGGTCAGAGCGAGCAATGCGACGAGTTTCTTCATGGCAATCTCCTTTCAGTAGAACAGGGGCATGAGGTAGGGGAACACGAGTGCGATCAGCACCAGGGCGGTGACGATCCAGAAGATCACCTTGTAGGCCGTCCGCACCTGGGGCACGGCGCATGCGTCGTCCGGCGCGCAGGCGCGAGCCGGCCGGAAGATGCGACGCCACGCGAAGAACAGCGCCACGAGCGCCACGCCAATGAAGATCGGCCGGTACGGTTCCAGCGCGGTCAAGTTGCCGATCCAGGCGCCGGAGAAACCCAGCGTGATCAGCACCAGCGGACCGAGGCAGCAGGTCGAGGCGAGGATGGCGGCGAGGCCACCGGCGGCCAGTGCACCGCGGCCGTTGCTGGGGTCTGCCATGTGAGGGATCTCCTTCCGAGACGTTGCGTGATGCGCTAAGGTTACTTCCGTAGTCAAGTACGGAGTCAAGCGCGATGGTGAACGATCCGCAAACACTGACCATCGGGGCTTTCGCCAAGGCCGCTGGGGTCAACGTGGAGACCATCCGGTTCTATCAGCGCAAGGGGTTATTGCCAGAACCAGGTCGGCCCGTCGGCAGTATTCGCCGCTACGGATCGGCGGACGTGGCGCGGGTGCGTTTCGTGAAATCCGCCCAGCGGCTGGGGTTCAACCTGGACGAAGTCGGCCAACTCCTACAGCTTGAGGACGGCACTCACTGCAGCGAAGCCGCCGAGCTGGCTGCGCTCCAGCTCACCGACGTGCGCACCAAGATGGCGGACCTGACGCGAATCGAAGCGGTGCTGTCACGGTTGGTCAACGAGTGCCATGCGCAGCGAGGCACTGTGTCGTGCCCGCTGATCGATTCTCTGCACGGGAGCTAGGCGCGTGGCTTAACCCGGTTTTCCGTTCCACTGCGCCTCAAACCCCAGTTCGAGCCGGGGGCAAGGTGACCTGCCACTGATTGTTTCCTTGCACCGACATGCGCCAGACAAAGCCCACACTGAAGGCTAAAAGCGCGTAAGCCTTGCGATACCAGAAACCTACCGAACGAGAGCTGTCAGACAAGAAGGGCTAGTGCGGTCTTCCCACACTAAAATCCGGATACCCAAAATTTTGGCTATTTGCAAAATGTGGTTGGAACAGAGCCAGAGGTCAGCCCAGCTCTCCTGAGTCGGACAGCTCCACCAA
>NZ_CANMLQ010000012.1:0-60465 GCF_947498795.1 uncultured Pseudoxanthomonas sp.
CTTCTTCACGTCCAATCTCCTTGGGGTTGGGGATTGGACTCCAGATCGCGGTGCTACTCAAAATTGGGGGGACGTCGCCTGTTCAAGTACGAAAAGCTGTTTGGCGGTGCCGCTGAAGATGGCCAGACAGCCTCGACTCGCCGCTTGTTCTATGTCACGTGCAGTCGCGCAGAGCGTTCACTAGCCCTGGTCGCTTATGCGCGCGAACCAGAACGCATTAGAGCCCACCTGCTTGCCAATGAGTGGTTCGCGCCGGAAGAGATATCGCTCGGGCTACCGAACTGACTATTTAATGCGCTCAACTCGAACCGCACGAGGAACACCCTCCACCAACATTCTGTAACCGCCGTCGTTCGTGATCGTGACACTGGGGCGGTACGCATAGCGATAGTGATAGTAATACTCCCGCTGCTGCCAAATTTGCCCATTTGAAAGCTGGACAATGGTGTTGCCATCCCAGCCATTGAATTCACCATCAATGCGTGACGTGCTCATGGTGTGCTCCTGAAAGTCTGCGAAATAGGAATCTTCGGATTAAAGCGAACTACAGGCTGGCGCCCGGGTACTTCATGAAATGCACGCCCTGCTCATTGAGGATTGACGCATAGCGATCATTGGGACAGACCACCATGATCTTGCCGCTGAAGGCCGTGCGGTAAAGCTGTAGCTGGCGCATCAGTTCCCCCACCGTGGGCAATGTGGCCTTGGCCTCCACCAAGATGCGAGGTGCTCGATCAGAAGTCCAGGCGAGTTCACAGCCGGAAAACACTTGGTTTCGATGGCCGTGGCCGTTGGATTGCTCGGTGTAGGTGAACCCTACTCGAGGAAGCTCGGTTTCGATGAGCACGTCGGCGTACCCCACGATGCGCTCGATGTCACCGCGCACGCCGGTATAAGAGCGCAAGACACATTCCAACGATCGCTTGGCGACCCGCGGACTGGGGCGCGGCGTGCTGTTGGCGAAATCCAGACTGGCCTGCACTATGGTTTCGCGCTGGGCATCATTGTAAGCAGGCGTATCCAGATCATGCGATGTCCAGTCGCGACCAAACTGCTCCGGGTATGCAGCGCGGAAGATCGCGTCGGCATTTTGGTAAGCCCACAGGCAGACGGTATCGTGATCCGGGCTCTTGACCTCGGCGTCCCAGAAACCAATTTGCTGCACCTTGTCTCTGGACGTTGCCATGCGGGAGCGATCTGCTGGTTGTACCGGTAACGGCGGGAATGTCTGCTTAGCTTCAGACAAGCTCCACCGTAACGACCTCCAGGCTCACCAGCTGAGACGGCTTACGGTGGCGCCACGGAGAGGTCGTCGTCCAGCAGGCAGGCCGCCGGGTTTTGGGCGGCACTCCCGGCTTGGAAATAGCCCATCACGCTGGCCACCGCCCGGTGCTCGGTCATCGCCATCAAGGCGGGCAGGGCAATGCCTTGGCGAGCACCTTCGGTCACGAAACCCGAGCGCAGACTGTGCCCGCCAAAGTCGCCCTCCAAACCGGCCAGGTCGGCACGACGCTGGATGATGGAGGCCACGGCCTTGTCGCTGAGCCCGGGCCCCACGCGCTGGCCCCAAAGGCGGCGAAAGATCGGCCCTTCGGTGATCGCTGCAGCCTCCAGCCACGCGGCGAGGGCGTGGGCGGCCGTCCCCAGCACTGGCTTGTCCGGCATGGAGCCGGCCGTAGGACCGGCCTGCTGGGTCTTGCTGTGCCCCAGCCAGTACACGTAGCCGCCGTCGGGCAGCGCCCGCAGGTCTGCGAGGTCAGCGGCCGCGATCTCGCTGCGCCGGCGCCCGCCAGATGCAAACCCGAAGCAGAGCAGGGCGCGATCGCGCAGTCCTTCGAGGGAATCGTCGCAGGTGGCCAGCAGCGCCTCGAGCTCCGGTCGCGCCAAGGCAGTCTTCTTGCGTGGTCGTACGCCTTGCTTGACCGCAGCTCGCCGACTACGCGCGAGCAGGTGCCGTACAGCCGGTGCCTGGGGTTACCTCGGCGTCCGGACGGATCTGCCAGCGATCGGCCGGCCAGGGCACCTGGATCAGCGCCCGGCTCTGCAGGGCATCGAGCACACGCACGGCGGCACTGCGCGTGGGGGCCAAGGGGATGCGCTGGGCCTGGGCTTTGAGCAATGCGGCCAGGAACAGCGTTCCGCGAAGCCCCAGCTCGTCGAGCGTGGCGATACCGCCGGGCCTGGCGGTGTGGCTGGCCGAGCCAGCGGTGCCGGTGCCGGCGGGACGGCCTGTTGCGCGGGTCATGACACCAAAAACTCTGGCAGTGGCGGTTGCCCAAAAACTAAGGATATCTTAGTATGCAAGGCAGGGTACATCCGCCATCCTTATGGGGTTTCCATAGGGTGCGCGCGTACCTGTGTCCGTCGACTCACTACCGACCTTTGCCCGACGCCTGAAACAAGCCCGCATGTACACGGGCCTGTCGCAGAAGGACGTGGGCATCCGGGCCGGTCTGGATCCTCACGTGGCCAGCCCCCGCATCAACCAGTACGAGCGTGGCACGCACGAACCCAAGCTGGAGACCGCCGAGCGGCTGGCCCAGGCCTTGGGCGTTCCGGCCGCCTTCCTGTACACCAACGACGACCTGCTGGCCAAAGTGCTCCTGCGGTGGGCCTCATTGACCAAGCAGCAGAAGCGCGAGTTGGTGAAGCTGATCGAAGCCGTCCCGGAGAAGTAGCCAAGGACGGCTGGGCCAGTGCGCTGTCCTTAGGACCCTGGCGCCCGGCAGGACCGGTACAGGTCCTGGTCCGGTTGGTACAGGGCCGTACGCACATCAGTCAGGCCCAGCAAGGTATGGAACAGGTTGTCGTGGCTGTAGGCGGCACTGGCGTTCTGGCGGACGCAATGTAGGTCCAGGCGCGTGTGCTGCTGCCAGCCATGTGAGAACCAGGCCACCATCGGCACCTGCAGTTGTTCCTTCGGCGCAATGGCATAGGGCATGCCATGCAGGAAGAGTCCATTCTCGCCGAGCGATTCGCCGTGATCGGAAACGTAGATCATCGCTGTGTCGTAGTCCGACATCTGGGCCAAGGCGTCGATCGTGTTGCCCAGGACGTGGTCGGTGTAGAGCAGGGCATTGTCGTAGGCATTGACGATCTGCTCGCGCTCGCAACGTCCCAGGTCCGAGGTCGTGCATTCGGGCGTGAACCGCGCGAACTGGCGGGGGTAGCGCTCGGCATAGGTGGGGCCGTGATTGCCCAGCATATGCAGCACGATCACCTGGTCGCCGCGGTGGGTCCGCGCTTGCTGGGCCAGGTCCTTGATCAGGATCTGGTCGTAGCAGCGATTGCCCTCGCAGACATCGGCATCGGTGCGGGCGTGCAGATCCTGGATCTCCAGACCACTGCACACGCCTTTGCATCCGGACTGGTTGTCGCGCCAGAGCACCCGCACCCCGGCCCGTTGCAGGACGTGCAGCACGGACTGGTGGCCGCGGATCGCCTTCTCGTTGTAGTCCTTGCGCCCATAGGGAGAGAACATGCACGGCAGGGAGACTTCGGTGCTGCTGCCGCAGGCGCTCACGTGGGGATAGTTCACGACATTGCGCTTGGCCAGGGCAGGGGTCGTCTGCCGGGCGTAGCCACTGAGTCCCCAATTGGCGGCCCGCGCGGTTTCGCCCACCACCAGTACCAGCAGGCGTGGCTTGCGCGTGCCGGCGGCCGGACGCTGGACCGCATCCTCGCCGATCGGTAGCTGCACCCGGGCCTTGCCCGGAGGCTCCTCGCTGATGACCTTGGCCAGGGACACCACCACGTTGGCCGGAGTCACCAGGTAGCGCACTTCACGCTGGTTGCGCAGGAACGAGCTCAAGGCCTGCAGCGAAGTGGCCGCGCCTAGGGCTCCCAGCAGGGCCATGGCCACCAGCAGTCCCACGCGGGCCAGAAGCGCGCGGGCCCACGGACGGCGGGTCAGCTCGATGCGGGTGACCAGTAGTACCGCTGGCACCGCCGTCACCAGCGGAATGAGTAGATCCCAGCCCAGCAGGTCGTGCGCCTCGCGCCAATCGGTCTTGATCACGTTGCGGACCATATCGGCATCAATGTAGATGCCGTAGGCGCTCATGTAGTGGCCCGCCATGGCGGCCAGCACGATCAACACCATCAGCGTGGCGCGCCACAGGCGAGGCCACAGCAGCAAGGCCAGCAAGAACCCGTTGACCGCCGTGATCAGAACCACCAGGGAGAAGACCCAGCGGATCTGGATCGGGGAGGGCACCGCTGCCTTCCAGAACATCGCGTTGCTGGCAAGGGTGAAGTACACACTGGCCCACAGGATCATCGCTTCGCTGCTCAAGCGCAGGCGCCAGGCCCACGCTGCCCGCAGATGATCGCCCCAAGCAGCCGGGGCCAAGGTCTTGAGCGCCGTGCTCATGCCGCGCTCCTTTCGGAGCGCGCCAGCAATTCAACCGCGCAGGCCACCCACCAGCACAGCGTCAGACTGGCGATGTCGTGGGATAGGAAGTGGGCCCCGCGTAGTTGCTGGGCCAGGCCAAAGCTCAGTCCCAGCAGCAACCCGATGGCCAGACCGGCCCAGCGCCATGACGGCCGTACCGCGGCAAAGAAGAAGTACAAGCCGATCCATGCAAAGCCCGTGGCGGCATGGGCGGCAGGGAAGCACTTGGGCGAGCCGAGGATTTCCGGGCGCGGTGTAAGCAGGGAAATGAACGGTCGGGTGCCATCAAAGGCACTGAGGTCCCACGGACAGTCCATGTGGGTCGTGGCCTTGAGCACTCCGACCACGATCGTGCACAGCAGCGTGGTCAGCAGCAGGCGAGCCAACGGCGCGTGCCAACGCAAGCGCGCTCGTTGCGGCCAGCGCACCAGCAGCAGCACCAGGCCGGTCAGCCATGCCAGCATGCTGAGCATGCGGCCGCCGCGATGCAGGAGCGATTCCAGCAGCCAATGCTGCTTGAGCGACCAGTGGCCGCCCTGCAGCTCCAACAGCGCGTGCGCGAGCGGGAAGTCGGCCCGCTGGGCTAGCAGGTACAGCGCGATCAGGACGAAGGAGGAACCGGCCAGCAAGGCCAGCAGGGAGCGACGTGCGGGCAAAGCCATCGCGCGCGAGCTGGAGACAACCAACATGAGCACACAGGGGGTGGGAAACGATGGGGCGCATGCTCAGGCACACGGTGTCCGATTGCGGTCGGACTGCTGTCGCCATCGTGTTAATTCATCTCCGGGGCCAGCTTGGAACTGCCCGCATTGCGCCGGCATTCATCTGGATCGCGCGTGTGGATCGCGCGTGCGTGGCGCTACAGGCCCGTGCAGCGATGACACAGCGCCAGGATCAAGACTTCTTGGTCGCTGTAGCCCAGGTTGCTCATGGTCTGCATCAAGGCCGGACCCAGCATTGCCTCCGGTGCCGTGGCCGATTGGCCACACTGGGGGCAGGCCAGACGCAGGGCAGGCTGTGCTTGCCCTGCGCTGTAGACGATCTTGCCACCGGGCAGGCGAAAGCTGTTGACCAGGTCCGCGCGCGCCAACTCGGCCAAAGCCCGGTACACCGAGACACGGCTCAGGCGACCATCCAACTGTTGATAGAGCGCATTGGGCGTGACCGGCCGATCGAGTGCTCGCATGTGCATGAGGATGCGCACGCGGGTGGGGTTGGCCGGCAACCGGGCTCGACGCAAGTCCGCCAGGACGCTCGGATCCCGGATGTCGGGGGCTGCTTCTGGGGCTGGCAGGCCGGCAGGGCGGCGGTGCGGGCGTTCAGAACGGGGCACGTGCAACGACGATCTCATGTCCAGGAGGTAACGTGCGTGCAGGCCAGCGGTTGACCCGCTGGCCTGCACCTTGCGCACTCAGAAGCGCCAATCAATGCCCACGCGCAGCGCACGCGGCGTGCCGGGCATGATGTTGGTGTTGCTATGGGCCGAGGCGTAGTACTCCTCATCGAGCAGGTTCTCGATGTTGGCCTGCAGACGCAACGAGGGGGTGATGGCGTAATAGACCGCGGCATCCACGCGGGTGAAGCTGGGCAGCACCACCGCCTGATCCGAGGAGACGAAGACGTCGTCGCGGTAGATCACGCCCAGGCCGGCGCCGAAGCGCGGCGTGAAGTCGTAGCGGTTCCACAGCGAGAACGAGTTCTCCGGCACCTGACCCAGCTGATTACCATTCTGGGCCCCCGGGGTCTGCACCTGGCTGTCCTGATAGGCATAGCCGGCCATGACCTGCCACTGCTCGGTCAGGTTGCCCGCCAGGCCCAATTCCAGACCCTTCACCCGCTGACCGTCGACCAACAGCGACTGGGTGGGGTTGTTGGGGTCCGTGATGGCCACGTTGGTGCGATCAAGCTGATACACCGCGGCGGTGAAGGACAGGGCATCATGGATATCCCACTTGAAGCCCACTTCCTTGTTGGTGAACTTTTCCGGATCCAGGGCGCGGTTGCTGGCCGTCAGCGAGGCGAGCTGCTCACCGGCACGCGGCACGTAGGAAATCGCGTAGCTGGCATAGATGGAGGTCGCCTCGGTGGGCTTGTAGATCAGTCCCGCACGCGGGGACACCAGGTCATCGCTGCTGGACAGACTGGTGGCGGTGCGACGGTTGTACAGATCGGCCTCGAAGCGATCAAAGCGCACGCCCAACAGGGCCTGCCAGTGCGGGGAGAATTCGATCTGGTCCTGGACATAGAGCGCGGCGGTCTTGGCCACACTGTTGTTGTCCGCATCGGTGGCGCTCTGGCGGAACTGCACCGGACCGGTGTAGTGCGTGTTGGGCAGGGTCACGAAATCGGACGTGGCCGTGGGACTGACCGCGGTGAAGTAGCCGGTCTGACGGTAGTTGTCGGTTTCCTGGCGGCCCAGCTCCAGACCGGCCAGCAGCGTGTGCTGGACCGCGCCGGTCGCAAACTTCGCGGTCAGATCGGTCTGATTGAGGATGTTTTTGCGCTCGGTCAGATTGTTATAGGCGCTGATCGCCACGCGGTTGGTGGCCGCCGTATACGCGCCGGGGAACACGTTCTGGTAGAACTTGTCGTAGTTGGCCACGCGCGTCTGATTGACCAACGTGACCTGCGGGCTGAACTCGTGGCGAACGCGCGCGGTCAGGGCATCGATCTCGGCCCAGGTGGGGCTCAGCTCGGCGCTGCCAAAGAAGGTCGCCTCGTCGATGCGCAGGGGACGGCCCAAGTAGGACGGCACGCCACGGTCGGTCACGCGGTCGTCCTCGAAATGCTCATAGCCCACTTCCACTTGGGTGTCATCGCTGAGGCGCCAGGTCAGGGTCGGGTTGATCGCCCACCGCTCCAGGGTGACCTCGTCACGGAAACTGTCCGAGTCTTCGTAGAAGCCCGTCACGCGCACGGCCAAACTGTCGTTGAGCGCCTGATCCACGTCGCCGGTCACGCGATAACTGTCCCAGCTACCCACCGTCAGGCCCAGGTTGCGCGCATTGGACCAGTCAGCCTGCTTGGTGACGCGATTGATCAGGCCGCCGGAAGCGCCGCGGCCGAAGATCATGCCGCCCGGGCCCTTGAGCACTTCCACGCGCTCGACGTTGTACAGGTCACGGTAGTACTGCACGTCATCGCGCAGGCCATCGATGAAGAAGTCGGCCGTGGAGGTATTGCCGCGCAGGATCGGCGCATCGCGGTGGCCTTCGCCCTGAGCCATCTGCACGCCCGGTACGTAGCGCACCACATCGCCCATGTTCTGCATGGCCTGATCGCGGATCAGGCCTTGCGAGATCACCGTCACCGACTGCGGCACATCGCGCAGCGGGGTATCGGTCTTGGTCGCTGAACTGATGCGAAGGACCTGATACTCATCCTTGTCACCGACAACTTCAATGCCGTCTAAAGTAGTCGCGTCCTGCGCCGTGGCCTGCTGGGCCAGCGCGTTGGTGCTGAGCACCAGCGCCAGCGGCGCACCGTACAGAGCGCGACTGATCAACTGGGACAACGGATTGACGGGGGTCTTTCGGGTGGTTCGAGGACCGGACATCGGGGAGGGACTCCAAGTGGGAAAGGGTTGTTGCAAACAGAAACGCGAACGATTCGCATTAGGGTAGATTTAGATATGTCAGATCCTCGTCAGACTGTGGCGGCCCGGCGGGCCGCGGCCGCCCAGCGCCAGAGCGGGCCGTCCATCCGGGTGCTGTTCGTGGAGGACAACCAGGGCCTGTTGGCCAACGTGTTCGACTTCCTGGAAAAGCGCGGTTTTGTCCTTGATGCCGCACCCGATGGGCCTTCTGGATTGCAGTTGGCCTTGGAGGGGCAGTACGACGTGGTCGTGCTGGATTGGATGCTGCCGCGCATGGATGGCATCGAAGTCCTGCGCCGTCTGCGCAGCGCAGGCTCGGATGTGCCGGTGTTGATGCTGACCGCGCGCGATCAGATCGAGAGCAAGCTGGCCGGCTTCGAATCCGGCGCCGACGATTACTTGGCCAAACCCTTCGACATCACTGAACTGCAGGCGCGCTTGCAGGCCCTGTCGGCGCGGCGCTCAGGCCGCCAGCGCGTGCTCAGAGTCGCTGACCTGACCTACAACCTGTCCACCCACGAGATCAGTCGCGGCGACCGCACGCTGCAGCTCTACAGTGGCAGTCGCGCGATTCTGGAAATCCTGATGCGCGAAAGCCCCAATGTCGTACCCAAGGCGCGGCTGGAAGCGGCGATCTGGGGCGAGGAGCGACCAGACAGCGACATGTTGCGCACCCACGTGTACGAACTCAGGCGTCGTTTGGACTTGCCGGGCGAGCCCCCGTTGTTGCACACGATCAGTCGGGTCGGCTATCGCCTTTACAGCGCGGGTGACACCCCATGAGCCGGCCGAGCCTTCGTCGTCGCCTGATCGTGGGTTTGATGGCTTACCTCGCCATCCTTTCGGCGGTGTTTGTCACCCATGGCTATTGGGTGAACGAACGGACCGAGCAGGCGGTGTGGGAGTCGCTGCTGCGTAGCGAGATGGAGTTCTTCACCACACGTCGCGCGCAGGATCCGGATCACTTCGCCCCCAATACCGATTTGCTGCAGTTCTTTGATGGCAAGACACCCGCGCCCGCAGCCTTCGAACGGCTTGCCCCGGGCGTCCACGATGAACTGGCCATCGGCCATCGCCAGTATGTAGTGCTGGTGGAACAGGTCCCGGGCCAGCCGGGCAAACGGGTGCTGGCGCTGGACATCACCGATCAGGAACAGGACGAAGTGGTGCTGGCCACCCGGCTAGGCGCCTCGGTGCTGTTGGTGGCGCTGCTGTTGTCGGCGTTGATCTACTTTGGCGTGGACAGGCTGATCAAGCCGTTGACGCAGCTGGTCAAGACCATTCCCACGCTCAAGCCTGATGGGCGTGGTCCTGCGCTGGAAGTGGCACCCTCGGCGCCGAGCGAGATCGCGCTGATGACGGACGCGCTCAATGGCTACGGCCTGCGGATCCGCGATCACATCGAGCGCGAGAAGGAGTTCATCAACCTGGCCAGCCATGAGCTGCGCACGCCCATTGCCGTGATCACCAATGCCATGCAGGTGGCGCTGGATCATGAGGACACCGCCGATACCGTGCGGCCCTACTTGGAGCGCGCCCATCGCACCTCGGTGGAGATGAACGAGCTGTCCAACATGCTGTTGGCCCTGGCGCGCGAGCCGACGCGTATTCAGAAAGAAGCGCGTGAAGTCGACCTGGCCGAAGAACTGCCCAGCATCATCGAAGACCACACCCTGGTGGCCGACAACAAGGAGTTGTCCATCGAGTCGCAGTTGCTGGCGCCGTTCCGCGTCGATGCGCCCCCACAGGTGGTGCGTGCGGTGATCAGCAACCTGCTACGCAATGCCATCGAGAACAGCGATCGCGGCAGGATCCTGATCCAGGCCAGCGGACTGGCTACGCTTTCGATCCAGGATCCCGGGCATGGGATGTCCGGCGAGGAAATGAGCGCGCTGTACACCCGCCTGACCCGAGGCGGCATTGTGCGCTCGGGCGGAATCGGGCTGGGATTGATCGCGCGTATCTGCCAGCACTTTGGTTGGAAACTGCAACTGGATTCGCAGGTACAGGGCGGCACAGTGGCCAGCGTCACCTTTGCCCCGATCGCGCAGGATCGCCCTCTCGGACACTAGGTGGTCGGTGCCAGCACCGACCAGCGCAATGTCACCTGCAGGCCACCCAGAGTAGAAGTACCCAGCGTGAGTTGGCCTTGGGTGGCCTCGATGATGTCGCGGGCAATGGATAGCCCAAGTCCGTGGTTGCCGCTGCCGGTTTCATCCAAGCGACCGCCGCGGGAGAGCGCTTCCTCGGTGCTGATGTTCAAGCCCGGCCCGTCATCTTCCACCGACAGTTCCAGGACCTGGCCGTCGGCGTGCCCGGCCACGCGCACCTGCCGTCGGGCAAACCGGGTGGCGTTCTCCATCAGGGCGCCGAGCACTTCCATCAGGTCGTCCGCTGCGATCGGCACCTGCAGGTCCGCGGCCAGGTCGATGTCGTAAACCAGCGCACTGCCGCGCTCAGTTCGCTGGAGCACATCGACGATGCGATCGGCCACCTCGTTGGGGTGGGCGTGGGCGGTAGTGATGCCATCGCGGATGGCCGCTGCGCGCGAACGCGCAAGCTCGGCCTCCAACGCCGCGCCGGCTGTGGCGATCACGCGATCCAGGTCGTCGGCCAGAGCCGATTGCTCCTTAGCCCGCACGCGCCGGCTTAGCGCCGCCATCGCCGCCAGCGGCGTCTTCAGCGAGTGGGCCAGATCCGCTGCGCGACGGCGGGCGCGGACTACATCGCGCTCGCGGGCTTCGGCCAGTCGGTTGATGGCCATCGTTAGCGGTGTCACCTCGCTGGGATAGCGGCTATCCAGGCGTTCGCTGGGGCTGCGTTGCAGACGCTCAAGCTCCTTGCGCAGGCGCCCCAACGGGCGCAGTCCCAGGTAGATCTGCAGCCAGGCCGCGACCATCAACATCAGCCACAGCCCGGTCAGGAACAGCCCCAACTCGCGCCGGAACTGGTTGCGTGCCACCCGCAGGTCGGCAATGTTCTGCGCCAGCTGCACGGTGACCGGACCGCGCGCGCCCTGCACGCTGACCGCACGCTCCAGCACCATCACCCGTTGGTTGAACGGACCGGTGGCTTCGCCCACGCGCCACTGATCCGTGGGCGGCGTGCTGGGGGAGGGCAGTTCTTCATCCCACAGCGACAGCGAGCGTGCGGTTCCGCCCGCAGTGGTGAGCTGCCAGTAGCGCCCCCCCACCGGACTGTCGTAGCGCGGGTCTGCCGGTGGCGCGGCCAACTGCGGCTTACCGGCGGAATCGACGCTGATCTCGGCGACCAGGCGCAGGGCTTCGCGCTCCAGGTCTTCGGCCACACGCCGCTCGATGTGACGGGAGAACAGCAAGCTCATGGCAAACAGTGCCAACGTGAGCGTGGCCAGCATCGTGATCGCCGCGCCGAGCATCAAGCGCCATCGCAGCGAACCCGAACTCATGGATCCGCAGAGCCTGGGCCGCGCCCGATCTGGTACCCGAATCCGCGTCGGGTCACGATGATGTCGCTGCCATGCTTGCGGCGCAGGCGCAGCACCAGCGCCTCGATGGCGTTGGTATCGCCCGACTCGCTGGCCCCGTACAGGTGCTCGGCCAACTCGCCGGCCGACACCGCGCGATCGGCCTGATGGGCCAGGTAGTCGAAGAAGCGGTACTCCAGGGCCGACAGTTGGATGGGCTTATCGTCCAGCGTGGCACTCATGCGCCGGGTGTCCAGGATCAGGCGCCCACACTCCAGCTGCGCGCTGGTGTGTCCGGCGGCGCGCCGCACCAACGCACGGGCACGGGTGACCAGCTCACCGATCTTGAAAGGTTTGGACAGGTAGTCATCAGCGCCGGCTTCGATGCCCTCGACCTTCTCGGTCCAGTCCCCGCGTGCCGACAGGATGAGAATGGGGAAGCGGCGTTCGGCCGAGCGCCAGCGCCGCAGCACCGACAGGCCATCCATGCTGGGCAGGCCCAGATCCAGGATGCAGACATCGTAGTCCTCGGTATCGCCCAGGAACCACGCCTGCTTGCCGTCCTCGGCGCACTCGACCACGAAGCCGTTGGCGCTCAGCGCCGAGGCCACGTCCGCGCGCACATCCGGATCATCTTCCACCAGCAGGGCGCGCACTCATTTGTCCTCGATCTTGATGATCTCGCCGGTCTTGGCATCCAGATTAACTTCCCTGATGCGTCCATCGGGCGTGAGGATCTTGACCTCGTACTTGGGGCCCGCCTTGTACTCGATCTCGATGATGTCGCCCGGCACCCGGGTAGTGGCGATCTGCATGATACGCGCCAGGGGCAGGATCTCACCGCGCTGCAAGGCGGCCAAGGCGGCCTGTTGGGCTTGTTGTTTGGCCGCGCGCTCTTCGGCCTTGCGGTCCTTGTCTTTGCCCAAGGCGGGCACGCACATGCCGGCCAGTGCCACGCAGCAGGCCAGGAATAGGAAAGGCAGACGAGAATGCATGCCGGCTAGGATTCCACCCCCTAGCTGACACGAAACTGACGTGCCCATGCGGGTCGATGTCAGCTGTGGGCGGGTACAACATCACCATCGCCTCCCACCGGGGCGACCATGGGGATGGGAGCGCCCCCTCACGTGCGGGTTCTCGTCATGTCTCGCACACCATCCCCATGCGTCGTCCCGGACCTCACTGTCAGGTCCTGAAGATGCCCGTTGCTGTTGCCGCTGTTCGCCCGCGCTGGTTGATTGCCGCCTTGCTGTTGCTTGGCATTGGTGCGATCGCCAGTTACCTCATGCTGGGCAAGGGCGCCAACGCCAAGGCGCCCGCCGCCAAGGCTGCCCCGCTGGTGGAACTGGTTAACAGCAAGGTCGTAGACCTGCCGCACATCGTCGAAGCCCAGGGCCATGTGGTCCCGCTCAACGAGGTCGAGGTCCGCGCGCAAATGGACGGGGCCGTGGCCTCGTTGCACTTGGAAGAGGGCCAGGATGTGACGGCCGGACAACTGCTGTTCGTGCTGGATCCTGGCCAGACCGGCGCGCTGGTGCGGCAGGCCAAGGCCAAGTACGCCCAGATCACGGCTGAGTTGACCGATGCCCGGCGCAACTACACCCGCTCGCAGGAACTGGTGGCCTCCAAGTACATCTCTTCCAGCAGCCTGGATGCGGCCGCCAGCAAGGTCGACATGCTGCAGGCCCAACAACAGGCCGCGCGCGCCGAGATCGAAAGTAACCAGGTCATGGCCGGCTATGCCCGCATCACCGCGCCGATCTCCGGACGCGCCGGCGCGATCGCCGTGCGACGGGGTGCGCTGGTCGGTCCCTCCGATGCCATTAGCCTGGTGCGCATCGTGCAGATCCATCCGATCGCGGTGGAGTTCAGCCTGCCCGAACGCGAACTGGCCGGGCTGACCCAGGCGCTCCGGCAAGGCGAGGCGCAGGTGCAGGCGCAGACCGAGCAGGGGCAGGTGGCCGGCAGAATCATCTTTACCGACAACGCGATCGACCAGGCCACCGGCACCATCCGGCTCAAGGCCGAATTCGACAATGCCGATGAGCGCCTGTGGCCTGGTGCCTTCGTGAGCTTGCGCGTGCAAGCCGGGATCAAGCACAACGCCGTGGTGCTGCCACCGCAAGCCGTGCTCGAAGGCCCGGAAGGGCATTTCGTATACCAGGTCGATGCCGATGGTGCGGTCAGCATGCATCCGGTTACCTTTGCCGGCCTGCAGGATGGCCAGGCCGTGGTCACCGGGTTGCCTGCGGGCCAGTCGGTGGTGGCCGAGGGTAACCAAACCCTGAGCCCGGGCACGCGCGTTCGCACACGCGCCCCGCTGGCCGCGGCGCGTCAGCCATGAGCCTGTCCTCGCTGTGTCTGCAGCGGCCGGTGGCCACGCTGATGCTGTGGCTGGCGGTGGTCATCGTGGGCGTCGTGTGCTGGTTGCAACTGCCCATCGCGGCCTTGCCGCGCTATGAAACACCCACCATCGAGGTGGAAGCGAAGTTGCCCGGGGCCAGCCCGGAAAACATGGCCACCTCCATTGCCACGCCGCTGGAGAAGGAGTTCTCCGCCTTGCCAGGGCTGGTCGGCACCACCTCCTCCAGCATCCAGGGCGAGACCAAGATCCAGTTGGAGTTCGAAGCCTCGCGCAACATCGATGCCGCCGCGGCCGATGTGCAGGCCGCCTTGTTCCGCATCAGCCGCTCGTTGCCCTCCGAACTGCCGGCGCCGCCCAGCTACAAGAAGATCAACCCCGGCGATGCGCCGATCATCTCGGTGGCGCTGGATTCGCCGACCATGCCCATGGCTCGCCTGAACACCTACATCGACGAGGTGGTGGTGCCGGCGTTGTCCACCGTGCCGGGGGTGGCGCAGATCACCGTCAAGGGCCGCAAGCGCTATGCCGTACGCGTGCAGGTGGATCCTCAGAAGCTGGCTGCGCTGGACCTGACGCTGCTGGAAGTGGGCACCGCGCTCAAGGCTGCCAACGTCAACACGCCGCTGGGCCAATTGGACGGCGATCGGCAGATGTTGATGGTACAGATGGACACCGGCTTGTTGCGGGCGGCCGACTTTTCCAGCGTCATCGTGGCCACGCGCAACGGGCGCACGATCCAGCTGCGCGATGTGGCCCAGGTCATCGACAGCGTGGAAGATGCGCAGAACACCAGCGAGGTCAATGGGCGCTATGCCATCGTGCTGGATGTTCGCCGTCAGCCCGGCGCAAACACGGTCGCCGCCATCGATGGCATCAAGTCCACGCTCGAGCGGCTGCAGAGCCAGATGCCGGCCTCGATCCAGGTGCGCGTGCTGGGCGATCGCTCGCTGTCCATCCGCCATGCCATCCATGACGTCAATCTAACCTTGGGCCTGACCGTGGCGCTGGTGGTGCTGGTGATCTTCCTGTTCCTGCGCCGGTTCTCGGCCACGGTGATTCCGGCCATCACCGTGCCGGTCTCCCTGTTGGGCACGTTTGCCGTGATGTGGGTGCTGGGCCTGAGCTTGAACAACATCTCGCTGATGGGCCTGACCATTGCCGTTGGGCTGGTCGTTGACGATGCCATCGTGGTGCTGGAAAACATCATGCGTCACCGCGAGCAGGGCATGCCGATCCGGCAGGCGGTGGAGCAGGGCAGTCGTGAGGTCGCCTTTACCGTGGTGTCCATCTCCATCTCGCTGGTGGCCGTGTTCATCCCGATCTTCTTCATGCCCGGCACGATGGGCCTGCTGTTCCATGAGTTCGCCATCGTGGTCTCCACCGCGATCCTGGTCTCGGCCCTGGTGTCCCTGACGCTGATCCCGGCCATCGCCCCGACCATCCTGGGCGCCAGCCGTGCCCACGCACCCGCTCACGAGGATGCACCGCCGGGCTGGAGCGCGGCTCTCTATGCGCGCGCCCTGCAGTGGGCGCTGGTCCATCGGCACACGGTGCTGGGCATCGGTGTGGCCACCTTGGTGCTGACGGCTGTGCTCTACCAACTCTCGCCCAAGGGCTTCTTTCCACAGGAAGACACCGGCCAGCTATCGGTCAAGCTCAAGACCCCGCCGGACATGTCCTACACGGCCCGGCTCAAGGCGCTGCGCCAGGTCCAGCAGATCCTGCTGGCCGATCCGGCCGTGGCCACGATGGCCTCCAAGGTCGATCACGACAGCACCAAGTTCGACATCGACCTCAAGCCCCCCGCCGAGCGCGCATCGATGGAGCAGGTACTGGCCAAGATGCGCAAAGACACCAACATCTTGCCGGGTATCTCGGTCTCTTTCAGTCCGGTCCAGAACCTCAAAGTGGGCGCCAGCACCAGTGCCAGCGCCTACCAATACACCCTGCAATCGATCGGCTCAAACGAGTTGGACGTGTGGGCCAATCGTCTGTTGGCCCAGCTCAAGCGCACCGAGGTGTTCGCCGACCTGGAGTCCGACGCTGAGGATCTGGGGTTGGAAGCCTCCGTCCAGGTCGATCGCAACAAGCTGGCGATGCTGGGGGTGGACATGGCCACCTTTCGCAGCACGCTGTATGCCGCCTTTGGTGCGCGCGAGGTCTCCACCATCTACGCGCCCGAGGCCAGCTACAAGGTCATCATGGAACTGGCCGACATCCAACGGCAGGACGAGCAGGCGCTGAGCCGGGTGTACGTCCGCGCGGCCGATGGTGCCATGGTGCCGCTTGGCGCCATCGCCACCGTATCCCGTGCTACCGGCAAGACCATGGTGGCGCACAAGGCGCAGCTGCCTTCCTACACGCTGTCATTCGAGTTGGCGCCGGGCAAATCGCTCTCCGATGCGCAGCAAGCCATTGCCGAGGCCACCACCGCCATCGGCATGCCCGATACGATCTTCGGCAGCTTCGATGGTCAGGCCGCGCTGTACGAAAAATCTCAGACCACGCAGATCCTGTTGCTGGTCGCCGCTGTGGCGGTGATCTATCTGATCCTGGGCGTGTTGTATGAAAGCTGGATCCACCCGATCACGATCCTGTTGGGTATTCCCTCCGCGGCCGTCGGCGCACTCCTGGCGCTGCGCCTGACCGGCCTGGAGCTGACCTTCGTGGCCATGATCGGCATCTTGCTGCTGATCGGCATCGTCAAGAAGAACGCGATCATGATGATCGACTTCGCCCTTGAGGCGCAGCGCACCCGCGGCTGGTCGGCCGAGCAGGCGATCACCGAAGCCTGCCGGCAACGCTTCCGCCCAATCATGATGACCACCATCTGTGCCTTGGTCGGCGCGCTGCCGTTGGCCTTGGGGCTTGGCGCAGGCGCCGAGCTGCGTCAGCCCATGGGCGTGGCCGTGGTCGGTGGATTGCTGGTATCGCAGGTGATCACGCTGCTGATCACCCCGGTGTTGTTCCTGACGTTTGAGCGACTGACCGGCTATGCGAAGCGCGCACGCCCTAGCCTGGAGCATACCTCGCCCGCGCTCGGCGCCTGAGCGCCCTGATACGACAGGTTCAGTGGCTTTTGCAGTGACCGTGCTCGATCAGAGCTCGCCGCGATGCGCGTGCGATGCCGGGATGTGCACCTGTCGCAAGTAATCGTATTTACCAGTGGCCGCCCGCTGAAGAGTCCCGCGTATGAAGGGAAAAGTCCCACGGGGAAGGCGCTATGTGCCGAGGACGACGGGCAAGGACGGTATTGCTGCTGGCCGCATGCTGGTTGAGTGCCTGCGCCAGTGGCCCCGTGCGCAAGGCGCACGCCCCCACCACGAGCGCTCCACCGCCGGCGGCCGACGCACTTCCCCCGGCACCGGCTGCTGCGGTCACCCTGGCGGCCGACACCCTGGCCGCCGTCAGCGCCGAGCCCGTGCTGCAGCCGGCCACGCCGCATCCAACGCTGAAGCAGCGCGGAGGCGAAGACCTCCGTCGCTTCGCCCTGACCCGTGCCGTTGCGGGGGATGATGCCTTTCGACCCGATGCGCTACCGCGTGGGTCGATGGCCGTACATGCGATCAACGTCGGTCAAGGCGATGCCTTTCTGGTGGAGTTTGCCTGCGGCGTGGCGCTCATCGATGCCGGTTATCAGAACCGCATCGTGTACAAGCAATCGCTGATCGACTACCTGACGTGGTTCTTCCAGGAGCGCAGACCGGACCTGGATAACACCCTCAACCTGGTCGTGTCCTCGCACAGCCACAACGATCATGCCTTGGGCTTTCCGTTCGTGCTGGGAAAAGCCCCTGCTGAGGTGGCCCTGACTGTAGAGAACGTCGTGGATAACGCCTACGACGTCACCGGCGGCGCCGACAAGCAGGTGTTGCTCCGCGAGGCCGCTACCCAGGGCTACCACCCGATTCGGGTCGAGCAAATCAAGTGGTACGAGGGCGGAACCTCGCCCGTGATCGATCCCATCGGCGCTTGCCCGCAGGAAGCCACCGACCCGCTGATCCGGGTGCTGTGGGGAGGCTGGGACGAGCAGGGCGATGCCGACCCCAACCCAAATCATCACTCAGTCGTGGTGCGCATTGATTTCGGCCAAGCCTCGTTCCTGTTCACTGGCGATCTGCAAGTGGGCGAAACCAAGAAAAAGCGCGGGGGCGTGGATTATTTGCTTGAGGACTACGAGCGAGACCTCACGGCCTTTGATGTGGATGTCCTGAAGGTCGCCCATCACGGCGCCACCAACGGCACCGAGCAAACATGGCTGGAGGCCGTCAGCCCCTGCATCGCGATGATGGGCGTGGGGGATTCGAGCGGGCAGGGGACGGGGACGGCTCACGATCATGGCCACCCCCGCATGGACACCCTGAAGCTACTGACCTCCGATCAGCTTGGTGTCAGCGGGCGGCGCCCGCGCGTCAGTATCCCGGCTGCCAACGCCGGCGATGCCGAATACGAAGCCATGACCACCAATCGAGCCTTGTTCGGGACAGGCTGGGATGGCCACTACGTCGTCTACGGCTTCAAGGATGGCGGTTACCGGGTCAGTACGCAGCACAGCGGACTGGATGGTCACGCGATCACATGCAGGTAGGTCACTGAAGGAGAACACCCATGGCAACCCCGCAAGCCCGTGTGGCTGCCGTTCGCGGCGCCGTTGCGCACTGGTGGAACAAGCCTTACAAAACGGCCACTTTCGTATCCAAGGTGGGGCGCCACGCGCCAGGTCCGGTGGTGACGTTGCTACCGGAGGTGAATCACGCGCTGAGCAGCTTGGACGGCTTTAAGCGCGGCCTCACGGAGGAAGAGTGGGGCGCCATTTCACTCACGTCCCAGATCAGGGACGTCTACCTCTTGTCCTCGGCCAAGTGCTTCTGAGCAGCGCTATGAACCGCATTCTCATGCTGATCGTCCTGTGCTTTCCCACCATCGCGCTGGCGGAGGCAGATGCCTTGCAGCAGTGCAGGGACGAGAAGAACTTTGGACCGGTCTGCACCCAGACGCGCGTCTTGGCGGCCGATGCCGACGGGAATGGTCTCATGGAGGAGGAGGAGATTCGGGCATATGTCACTGAAGGTGACTTCTATTACAACCAGTCCGCCGATGTAATCAAAGCCGCCCTCGGCGCGGCGGGCATGCAATCCGACGTTGCCTTGGTGGAGCGCTTGCATCGTGGACTGCTCGATGAAACATTCAATGGAATTGGTCCGGGCAGCTGCGCCCCGAACTCCGGGCAGCCCTGCGCCAGCCAGTGGCGAACGACCGAGTTCGTAGAACACGCTCAGGAACGGAACGTCGACTGGCGACCGCAGGCCAAGCTGGCACTGCCAGTAAAGGTCAACAGGAAAGCCACCGATCCCTTGGATCCACGCGGTGGAAGCGACCTGAAGCCGCGGCCCTTCGTGGTCAGCTACCGGGAAGATGATGTCAAAGGCGAGAAGGGCGTGCAGTTGATGGGGACCATCGTAGGACCGCCGTTCTGCTCCCGAGCCGATCAACCCATGCCGGGCGACACCATCGTCCAGTGTGGCCCTGTTCTCGGGCTGGATGTGGACTCCTTCACCTCCAGCAAGGGCAAGAACAACAGCGATGTCTCGTTGGGCTTCAATATCGAGTGGATCAAGACCCGGGATGCGCACAACGATGCCATACACCGATTCTCGTTGACGCCGTCCTACCTGACCGATGGCGATTTTGGTCGCGATGTCGTGTTGGCCACCGCTACCTATGCCGTGTCGACGCCGCGCTTCGGAGGGCCGGGCTACTACCACTGCTTGTCGTCCGAGGTGTGCGGCCCCAACAGCTGGGAGCTGGTCTGGCTGCCCTCGGTGTCCGTACAAGCCGGCGACGTGCGTGATGCCAGCGGCAACACGACATTGGACAAACAGCGCTTGGCAGGCAGCTATGTGCGGGTGGTTCCCACCTTGGGCCTGAGGCTCTATGGCTGGGATCGTCGGGCCGCCTTCGGCCTGGACTTGGCCCATGTCCGCGATATCGATACCGGGCAGTCCAGATCCTACGGAGAGCTCTCCTACACCTATGACATTGCCTCCAATGTGGCCCTCACCGCCATCTTCCGCAAAGGCTACAAGATACAAACGCTGGATGAGATCGATAGCCTCCTGCTCGGGCTAGGCTTTACCTTCTGATGATGGCTTACTGGCGCTGGTGCGGATCAGGACCATCACGTCTGGCCCGTCGTCGAAGCGCGGCGGGGGGCAAGTCGACTCACCGCCTATGGGGTAAGAGCAGGGATGGCTAGCCTTCGTCACCGGGAAAAGTTCAATGCCGCCCTGTATTACCTAGCCGTGGGCGAGGGCGACGTGCGCGCCCGCCTACGCCATGCCTACACACAGCTGCGCAGACTGCGTGAGGATGAAGTACCGGCCCCACTGCGCGCGGAATGGCGATCCATTCTCAACGCCTTGACCGCACGGGGTCCGCAACGCTCGAGTTCAGGCGATATCCAGAAGCACGCGCTGGAGCATACGCTCGATCGCATGCGCAACACGTCCGGACGAAGGATTGCCGAGCGCATCTACGCTATGGTCGGTCATGCCGAGGAGTTGCTAGCGGTGAGAAGGAGGGGAACATGACACGGGAGAGCTATGGACGTGATTCAGTAGCGCAGAGCTGAGAGGTGGCCCGATGCAGCCCATCGATACATTGCAGACCGACTTCGCTCAGACACTTGGGTTCATCGACAAGTGCGATGACCACATCTTCAAGGTCAGGAACTGGGCGCTACTGACGACCTCGGCGGTCATTGCCTTCTCCATCTCTCAAGACTTTGACCCCATCGCGCTGGCCAATCTGGCCCTGCTGGTGGCCTTCATCTATCTGGAGCTGATCTACAAGTCTTTCCAGGACAGCGCGATCGAGCACACCACAGACATCTCGCAACGGATAGATCTGCACCTTGGTGGGGCGAACAGCGCGGCTGTCATGCAAGGTTACGCCCATAGCTTCGGACGCAAGCTGCAGTATCCCTCCGCACGGCACGTGTTTGCGATCCTGGGTAATCGCAAGCGCTGGCATATTCTCAGCTTCTACCTCCTGCTCGCGGTGTTCTCGGTGGGCGCCTTCATCGTGGCGCAGTTTGTAGAGCGGGCACCGACCTAGATCACCTCAGCTCAACAGCACCAGAGCCCAGGTGGCCAAGGCCGACGCGATGCCGATAAAGACAGCGGCCGAGCCCATGTCCTTGGCGCGGCCGGCCAGTTCATGGTGCTCATCGCCGTAACGCTCGATGACCGCCTCGATGGCGGAGTTCAGCAGTTCCAATGCCAGCACGGCCATCACCGCGCCGATCAGCAGGGCTTTCTCCACGCCCGTGTCGCCCAACAGGGCTGCAAGCGGAACCAAGGCGACCGCCAGCACGACCTCCAGCCGGAATGAGGCCTCATGTAGCCACGCCGCCCGCAGGCCTTGTAGCGACCAACGCAAGGCTTTGAAGGTGCCCAGCATGCCGCGGGGCATGTGGCCATAGTGTCCTGCCATAGGGAAATGAGCGCGGGGGGAGGTGCGCGCAGGGTAGGTAGCGCAATGTCGGAGTGCCGTGCGAGCTTTGTAGGGAACCCGTAAAGCCAACGGGGCGCTTCATGTACCAGTCAGCGCCGGCGCTGCAGGTGACGCAGCAAGCGAAAGCCTGGGCCCACGGTACTGACCACCACGGCCAGGCGAATGATGTGGAAGGCGGTCACCACCGGCACCCCCAATTGCAGCAGCTTGGCCGTCAGGCCCATCTCGGCGATGCCGCCCGGCGCGGTAGCCAGCACCATGGTCGTCCAGGGGATGCCCGATAGCAGCGCAATCAATACGCCGGTGGCCATGCAAAGCGCGATCAACGCGCCGCCACTGACCAGCACGCCGAGCAAAAAGCGGGGCGAGCCGCGGAAGAACGCAGGCGTGAAGCGTGCCCCCAGCGAACAGCCGATCAACCACTGCCCGAGATTGACCAACCAGCCCGGCACGGAGGAGGGCGCATAACCACTGGCAGTAAGGGCGGCACTGAGCACCAAGGGCCCGAACAGCCAGCCATTGGGAATACCCACTCGCGCCGCCAGCGCGCCCATGGCCAGACCGGCGCCCAGAAGGCCGAGCAGCCCCTGCGGGTGAAGGGGTACGGATACGGCATGGTAGAGATCATCGCCATGTAGTCCGCTGAGCTTGAAGCCCAGTGGGAGTAGGAGCACGACCAGCAGCACGCGCGTGACTTGCGAGGCGGCGACCTGATCGACTCGCGCGTCGTAGCGTTCGGCTTGATTGGCCATCTCCGCCGCCCCGCCCACGGTACCGGCGAAGAAGGCCGTGACCGGATCCACACCACCGATACGGATCAACAATTGGGAGGCCACCAAGCCCGCGCCCAGGGAAAGCACGGTAGCCAGCACGATCCAGCCGGACAGGTCGATCAGCCGCTCCACCACCGGCGCGCTGAAATACAGGCCCAGCGCCGCGCCGACGATCCACTGCCCTGCAAAGCGCACCTGGCGCGGCACCTGCACGTTGGCGTGCATGATGTTGCTCGCCGCAAAGGCCAGTAGCGGCCCGATCATCCACGGCAAAGGCGCGCCCACAAGATGCAGGCACGCCCCGGCGGCAATACTGGCCACTACCGCGAGCAGCCATCGCCACTTGGATCTCATACGCGCCCGGGCCAACGCATCAGAAGTTCACCAGGAAGAACAGCCGGACGCGGTCAAGCCAGTCATTGGGCGCATTGCTGCCCGCGTAAGCCGGATCGTTGGGTTTGTAGTGGTACCAGATGGCGCTGATCAGCGTCTTGGGCATGGGCATGTAATCCACCGTCAATGCATGCAACTTGTAGTTGGTCGCGATGCCGATATTGTCGTGCGAGAAGGCCGAGAGCACCGCGTCTACGTCGGTCTGCGAGTAGCCGTAGGTGAAGCGCCAGTCGCCCGGCTTGCTGGCCCGGCCTAGGCTCACGTCGATGCCGTAACCTGTATCCTGATCATCCACCGCGCCCAGATTCTTGACGTAGTCACCCACCACGCGCAGCGGCCATTTCTCGTTGGAACCCTGCCATGTCGCCCCGACCAGCAGGTTCGCCAGTTCGAAGTCGGACAGGAAGGTGCCATCGGGATTGAGGCGGTTGGTGCGCCAGTCGCCGGCATCGGCCCCAGCCAGGCTGCCCAAGCTGTAGCGGTAGTAGGCGCCGGAGAGGTCGTACTTGAATCCACTCAGATCAGGGGAGTCGTAGCCCACCTGCACGCCGCCCATGGTGCTGTCCACGCCGCCGGCCTGCTCGTCGACCACGAAGAACACACCGTTGGTGCGCAGCGCGCCACCGTTGCCCAGCGCATGCTTGTAGGTCGCGCCCAGACCTTGTGGATTCACATCGCCGTCCCACACTAGGTCCGTGCGAGCGAACGGCTGCGGGAACTTGCCGCCATAGAGCTTGAGATCGCCGAAGTTGAGTTGCGCGTAAGCCAAGTCCAGGCTGATGGTGAGATCGTCCTTCCAGTTGGACAACTGCACATCGGTGCTGTTCGGGTCATCCGAATCACCGGTGACCAGGCGCGCGCCCACGCTTACCCGCTCGTTGACAGCATAGGTCGCGCCTAACCGCGCGCGCACCTGGCCACTGGTGCGATCGCGCGCGTCGTCGTCAGAGCGGTCGTACTGGCTACGCAGGCGAAAATCGCCGCTGACTTTGAGTCGATCGGTCGGTGTGGGCGCCGCAGGCACGGCCGGCGTACTGGGCGGTGCCGGTGCTGACGGCGCAGCAGCGACCGCTGGGGTCTCAATCCCCATCCGCGCTTCCAGCGCGGCGATGGCCGCTTCATTCTGTTGCTGCAACTGGGAAATCTGCGTTTGCTGCTGGCGCAACGCCTGCAGTTCCTGACGAATAGCCTCGCTATCGTTCGCGCTCTGCGCCAATGCCGAACCTGTGCTCAGGCTCATGGCGATGGCCACGCTCAAGCCCAACTTATGCAGCCGTCCTGGCCTGGCGACGAGGGTGTGAGAACGGATCATCTTCAACGAACTCCTCTTGCGTATACGGGCGCCGCATCGGCGCGAACGGAAATCACGTGCTGCATCGCAGCAGCGAAAACCAAGGATTTTTACGCTTCGCTCTGCGAATTCCTTAGCCCTTGCACACGTCATTGCACCTGCGTGTACGATGCAGGAAAGCTAAATGCGGAAGCTGTCGTGAAGCTGACAAGTTAGCTATGGGTTGTGTCAGTCGTGGCACTGCGGGGAGGGGTCCCAGCATGCGAATTTTGGTGGTTGAAGATGATGCGGATCTGGGCGATGCAATCCAGCGCCGGCTAAAACGAGAAGGCTATGCCGCGGACTGGCAACGCGATGGCCAGTCGGCGGACGAAGTTCTGCGCTATCAAAGCTATGAACTGGTCATCCTCGATATTGGGCTGCCGCGACGGGATGGTTTTTCGATCCTGCGGGGCATGCGCGCGCGTGGCGAACGCACCCCGGTGCTGATGTTGACGGCGCGTTCGGAAGTCGAAGACCGGGTAGGCGCGCTGGATGTCGGCGCGGATGACTATTTGTCCAAGCCATTTGATTTTCGCGAGTTCGATGCGCGCTGCCGGGCGTTGCTGCGACGCGCACAAGGCATCGCTTCAGGCAGCACGAGCATCGGCGAGTTGGTGTTTGATCGCACTTCCAAGACGGTGATGATCGGCAACACCCTGATCGATCTGCCGCGCCGGGAGTACCGGCTACTGGAGATCCTGATTGGCAACCTGGGGCGTGTGCTCAGCAAGGAGGACATCTCCTCGCAGTTGTTCGACTTCGATGATGAGGCCGGTGCCAATGCCATCGAGGTCTACGTCGGGCGTCTGCGCCGGAAGTTGGGCGATCACTTGAACATCCGCACGATGCGTGGGCTGGGCTACGTGGCTGAGCCTCGGGTAGATGCTGATGCCTGAGCGCGTGCGCTCACTCAAGGCGCGACTGGTCACCACGATGGCGCTGCTGTTCCTGGCCGGGACGGTGGTGATGTACTTGGCTGCGCGCGCGTACGGCTTGCGCGCAGCTGATCTTTCCTACGATCGCCTGCTGGCGGGCTCGGCGCTGTCCATTGCCGAGACGTTGTCCGTGGACGGGGGCCAGGTGCGGGTGGATATTCCGTATGCGGCGCTGGACATGCTGTCGGCAGCGCCGGAGGACAAGGTCTTCTATCGGGTGTATGGCCCCAGTGCGCAGACCGTGACCGGCTATGAGGACCTACCCACGATTCCGCTGGCGCGTTCGCGCGGAGAAGGACCCTCTGAAGTGCCGGCGCCACGCTTTTTCGATGCGACCTATCGAGGTGATGTGGTGCGCTTTGTCGTCTTGGGGCGGCAGATTGCCCAGCCCGAGTTGCGCGGCTGGGTCTGGGTGCAAGTTGGACAGACGCGACAAGCGCGCGAGGAACTGGCAGGCGAGCTGGTGTTGGGCGCGCTGGTGCCTATCGCCGCCCTGACGTTGCTGGCACTGACCTTGGCCTGGTTCGGCGTGGGCCGGGCGCTGCGGCCCCTGGAATCGCTCAGCCAGGACTTGGCCGGACGCGAACCTTCCGATCTACGCGCGTTGAAGGCCCCGGTGCCGGCGGAGGTCCAGCCCCTGGTCACTGCCTTGAATGGCTTCATGCGTCGTCTGGAAGGCAACGTGGCCGGCCTGCGCGCCTTCATCGGCGATGCGGCCCACCAGATCCGCACGCCCTTGGCGGCATTGCGCGCCCAGGCCCAGTTGGCCCTGGACGAAGATGATCCCCGCGAGATGCGGCGCGGTTTGCTCAAGGTGGAGCGCAATGCATCGCGCCTGACCCGTCTGGTCAACCAGTTGCTCAGCGATGCGATGGTGATGCATCGCGCCGATGTCCGACGCTTTGAGGAGTTTGATCTGGTGGATGTGATCAAGCGCGCGATGCGCGATGCCGTGCCCATGTCCGGCGATGTGCAGGTGGGCTTCATCAGCAGCATGGCCCCCGCCCCTATGCGTGGGGATGCGGTCCTACTGGGCGAGGCAATCAAGAACCTCATCGATAACGCCATTCGCCACGGCACGCCGGAGGCGTTGGGACCGGACGCGGAAGTGGAAGTGGCACTGCATGAGCACAACGATCTCTACGCGCTCACCGTGGCCGACAGGGGGCCTGGCATCGACATAGTGAACCGGGAACGCATCTTTGAACGGTTCGAGCGCGGTGATACCCAGTCCTCTGGTGCGGGCCTGGGCATGGCAATCGTCTCACGCGTGGTCAGCAGTCACGGCGGCACGATCGAGCTCATCGATCGCGAGGGCGGGGGACTCATCGTTCGCCTGTGCCTGAAGGGGACCCCATGACGCGCTGCGCATGGACAGTGCTGCTGTGCCTGATGATGGGATCGGCCTGGGGCAAGGAGTACCCGGCGAAAGGCACGCCGGAGGGCACGCTGACGCTGTACAGCACCCTGGATACGGCTGTCTTTGAGCCCCTGCTGGTGGACTTCCAACGCCTGCATCCGGGCATCGGCGTGCGCTACGAGAATCTGGATGCCACCCCGCAATACGAACGGTTCGTACGCGAAGAGAAAGCTGGCACCCATCGGGCGGACCTGTTGATCAGCACGTCCATGGACCTGCAGGTCAAGTTGGTCAACGATGGCTACGCGGCCCGCCACCTGTCCTTGAGCGCCGGCGCGCTACCCAACTGGGCGCGTTGGCGCGACGAGGCGTTCGGGTTCACGTTCGAGCCGGCGGTCATGGTGTTCAACCGCCAGGCCATGCAGGGGCGCCCGATCCCTCAGTCACGCGCCGAACTCATCGATCAGATCCGCAAGGACCCCGGTTTCTGGCGCGGACGCATCGGCACCTACGATATTTCCAAGAGCAGCGTGGGCTATCTGTTGGCCTCGCAAGATGTGCGCCACAGCAATGAGTTTGGTGCCCTGGTCGAGGCCTTCGGCGATGTGGATCTGCAGGTGGAAGAGCACACGGCCACCTTGCTCGAACGTATTGAAAGCGGCGAGCTGGTGGCTGGCTACAACTTGTTGGGATCCTATGCGCGCGCCCGAAAGGGAAGTGAGCGCAATTTCCTGTTGGTGTACCCCCGCGACCACACCTTGGTACTGGCCAGAACAGTGGTCATTTCCAAGAACGCGCCCAATCCCGGGCTCGCCCATCGCTTCCTGGATTACCTGCTTTCGGTGCGCGGCCAACGTGTCATGGCGGCCGAGTGCGGACTGCCACCGATCCGCAAGGAGCTCGACGGCATCTACGAGCGTCTTGGCGTGAACGAGTCGCAGATTGGTGTGCTGCGTCCCATCGCACTCGGGCCCGGATTGCTGGTTTATCTGGATCAACAAAAGCGCCGTCAGATGCTCGAGGCCTGGCGCGCCATTCTTGCCAAGCCGCCGCGCTGAATACGGGAAGACGGCGTCACGGCGCCAGCAAACCCTGACAAATGTCCGACCTATCACGCGTCGGCTTTAGTGCGAAATATCCCTATTTTCTAGGCCTTTCCTGCATGTTCCTTGCACGGAATCGCCCTTGAAAATGCTGCGCTGCAATGTCAGGTGTTCGACAGTAAGGTCTGCTTAGTATCCCTCCACGCTCAGCGCCGCCTTGAATCTGGCGCCGGGTGGACGGCAAGGCAGACGCCTGTCGTGACCCGACGGTCCCTGGGGAAGGGGATAAGGAGCAGGCAGTGCTGACCTTGCTGGGATTTGGAATGGTGATCGCGTTCATGGCGCTGATCATGACCAAGCGGCTCTCGCCGCTGGTGGCGCTGATTACGATTCCGATCCTGTTCGCCCTGATCGGCGGCTTCGGCGGACCGGAGTTGGGCAAGATGATGCTCGAAGGCATCAAGACGCTGGCGCCGACCGGCGTGATGCTGATGTTCGCCATCCTCTACTTCGGCGTGATGATCGATGCGGGCATGTTTGACCCGGTCATCCGCCGCATCCTCAAGGCCGTGGGCGGCGATCCGCTGAAAGTTGTTGTAGGCACCGCGCTACTGGCCGCCTTCGTCTCGCTCGACGGCGATGGTTCAACCACCTACATGATCACCGTGGCCGCGATGCTGCCGCTGTACCGTCGCCTGGGCATGGATGCATTGAGCCTGACCTGCGTGACGATCCTGGCCGGCGGGGTCATGAACCTGACGCCGTGGGGCGGGCCGCTGGCTCGCGCGGCCAGTGCGCTGCACGTGGACCCTTCGGACGTGTTCGTGCCGATGATCCCTTCGATGATCGTGGGCATCGTCGGGGTGTTCGGCCTGGCCTATGTGCTGGGCAAGCGCGAGCGCCAGCGCCTGGGCACGATCGATCTGCATGGTTCGCCGGAGATCCTGGACAGCGCGCTGCTGCCGGCCGAGGAGGGTGCCCTGCAGCTCAAGCGGCCGCGCCTGCTGTGGTTCAACGCAACCCTGACGGTTGCCCTGATGGTGTGCCTGGTGCTGGGCGTACTGCCGCTGTCGGTGCTGTTCATGGTCGGCTTCTCGATCGCGGTGGTGGTCAACTACCCGTGCGTGAAGCTGCAGCGTGAGCGCATTTCCGAGCATGCCAAGAACGCGCTGCCGGTGGTGGCGGTGATCTTCGCCGCCGGCGTGTTCACCGGCATCCTGTCCGGTACCGGCATGGTCGAGGCCATGTCCGGCAGCTTCCTGGCCATCATCCCCGATGCGTGGGGCCCGTACTTGGCCACGATCACGGCCCTGGCCAGCATGCCGTTCACCTTCTTCATCTCCAACGACGCCTTCTACTACGGCGTGCTGCCGATCGTCTCGCAGGCCGCGCAGACCTACGGGATCACACCGGTGGAGATGGCCCGCGCCTCACTGATCGGCCAGCCGGTGCATCTGCTCAGCCCGCTGGTGCCCTCGACCTACTTGCTGGTGGGCCTGGCCGGTGTGGAGTTTGGCGATCACCAGAAGTTCACCTTGAAGTGGGCGGTGCTGATCTGCCTGCTGATGATGTTCACCGCCATGGCCTGTGCGGTGTTCCCGTTCGTAGTGCGCTGAGGATCCGGCGCCAACGTTGCAATTGATCTGTGGTAGTTCCGTAACTCAACAATCCATGTGTGTTTGGTCGCCTTGGGAGGGGAGATCATGGCTCGTAAGAATCTACTTGCTGTCGCTGTTGTGATGGGACTGGCGCAAGGTGCGTATGCGCAGGAAACCCCGACGGAGGAGCCCCAGAGCACGGAAGCGGCTGCATCCAGCCAGGATGCCACCACCCTGGATGCGGTCCAGGTGCAGGGCAAGTTCGTCGCCCAGGGCGCCAAGAGCGCCATGAAACAGGACATCACGGTGATGGAGACGCCGTTCTCCGTGGCCGCCTATAGCGACTCGTTCATGAAGTCGATCGAGACCACCAGCGTGGCCGATCTCTACAGCTACATGACCGGCGTGCGCCGTGGTGGCAACACCGGCTACGACATCTCGATTCGTGGCTTCAAGAGCACGCAGGCCGACAAGAACGCCATCATGGTCGATGGCATGCCCGGCGTGGCCGGCCGTTTCGGCTCCCCGCCCACCTTCGCCGCCGAAGGCGTGGAAGTGGTCAAGGGCCCGGCCTCGATCCTGTACGGCGGCGCCCAGCCCGGTGGCTTCGTCAACATCATCACCAAGAAACCCAAGGCCAAGTCTGCTGCGCTGATCGACCTGCGCGGCAGCACCTACAGCGGTGCGGGCCTGTCCGCCGGCGATGCCAACGGCTACAACCTGGGTGTGGATTTCACCGGCCCGATCGACAGCGAGCAGCGCTTCCTGTATCGCCTGGTGGCCGAGTACGCCGATAAGGATGGCTTCCGTTACAACAGCTGGGACGAATCGCAGTACATCGCGCCGAGCCTGACCTGGCACGCCACCGATGCCACCCAGATCACCGCCGCCTTCGAGTACCGCAAGCGCGAGAACTCCTACGAGAACAACCAGCTGGTGGCGCCGAACAAGGACGCCAACCGGATCGCCGACATCCGCACGCGCTACCAGGAGAAAGGTGATACCGCCGATGAGAAGGCCTACTCGGGCACGGTAACCGTCTCGCACTATTTCCAGAATGGAAGCACGTTGAACTTGGCCGCGCGCAGTGTGCGCGGGGAAGACTACGCCCAGGGCTTTGACAACGTTGGCGTGCTGGCCGATGGGGTGACCTTGCGCCGACGCGCGCGCCAGCAGTTCAACCAGCGCGACTACGACTACTTCGATGGCAACTTCTCCATTCCGTTCGCCACCGGTCCGGTCGAGCACAAGTTCCTGGTCGGCGCTACCTACGGCGTGGATACCACCGACTTTGAGCGCATCCAGTTCTTCGATGGTCCTGCCAGCGGTGCGGCTTCGCTGCCCGGCCCGGGCCGCATCAACGTCAGTGTCTACAACCCGATCCTGGGCCAGACCCCGCCGCTGAGTAGCTTTCCTACCGGCCCGGTCAACCGCCGCTACACCGAGAACACCTCGCTGGGTGTCTACGTGTCGGACCTGATGACCCTGTCTGAGCGCTGGAAGGTCAGCCTGGGCCTGCGCTATGCCGATGAGAAGCAGGATGCCGAGGAGCGCAAGACCCCGCCGTTGACGCGCAACTCCACCTCGTCCTCGACCGTGCTCCCCAGCGCTGGCCTGCTGTTCCACCCCAAGCCCAACTGGACCCTGTACGCCAGTTACGCCACCTCCTACGTCCCGCAAGCGGCCGGCGTGCAGGATGCGGCCGGCAACCCCAATCCGTTCGACCCCCAGGAGGGCCGCCAGTACGAGATCGGCGCCAAGACCGAACTGCTGGATAACCGCCTGACCGCCACGCTGGCCTTCTTCGATATCGAAAAGTCCAACACCGTCGCCCCGATTGCCTGTAACGCCGGCGTCGGCGGTACCTGCTCGCAGCAGGTGGGGGCAGAGCGCTCCAAGGGCACTGAGTTCGAACTGAACTACCAGGTCAGCGAGAACCTGCAGCTGATCGGCGGCATTGCCTACACCGACGCCTACGTATCGGAGACCTACGCCGCCGGTGCTGCGCCGCTGGTCGGTGCACGCCTGACCAACTCGGCGCTGAAGTCGGCCAACCTGTGGACACGCTACGACTTCAGTGAAGGTCCCCTGCGCAACCTGGGCATCGGTGCGGGTCTGTCTTACAGCAGCGAGATCGCCGGCAGCCTGCCCAGCGCCAACGATCAGCGCATCCTGATCCTGCCGTCCTACACCGTGGCCGATCTGGCCTTCTACTACCGCGTGGCCGATCGCTACGACTTCACCCTCAAGATCGGCAACGTGTTCGACAAGCTGTACTTCGAAGGCGTGAACTCCACGACCAACGAGAACGGCGTCGTGCCGGGCGTGCCGCGCAACATCACCCTGTCCGTGAGAATCCCCCTATGGTGAGCCGTCGCAGTGCTGCCGTCCTCATCCTTGCCATGGCATTGCTGATGATGACCTGTGCGTTGACCTTGGCCAATGCGGCGCTGGCCGCTGAGGCCGGTCCGGCCAAGCCACGTCCGCAGCTGAGCGGTCCGGTGGAGTGGCTGGAAGCACCGCTGCCGGTCAACGCACCGCAAACCGAAGAAGAGAAGGAAGCAGGACGCCAGCGCGGGCGTCGTACGCCTGCGCCGGAGCTGATGCAGCCCAGCGTGGATCTGCAGCTGCCCAAGTACGTGCCCACCCCGGGCGTGAAACTCAGTGGCAGCTTCAATGGCGCCTCTTCCGATGTATTGGTCGGCCTGGTCGGCATGTGGTTCGAGCGCTTCGCGACCTATCACCCGGACGTGAAGCTGAGCATCGAGCCGCCGTTCGCCGGCAGCCTGGGCACCAAGGAACTGATCAAGGAGTCGGTGGACTTCGTGTTCGTCTCCCGGGAGCTCAAGCCTGAGGATCTGACCGAGTTCAACGCGCGCTTCGGGTACGGCCCGACCAGCATTCCGATCTCCGGCGGCAGCTATCGCCACTACGGCTTCCTGGATGCGATGGGGTTTTTCGTCCATCCGGACAATCCGATCCGGCAGCTGAGCTACGACCAGATCGATGCGATCTACTCCAGTACTCGTCACAGCGGTCAACCGGCGATCACCACGTGGGGCCAGCTGGGCCTGACCGGGGAGTGGGCCGACAAGAAGATCAACGTGCACGGCATCAAGCCCTGGAACGGCTTCGAAGAGTTCATCCGGCAGAAGATCCTGGATCGCGACGGCAAGCGCGGTGAGTGGCGCGAAGACATCCACTTCGAGAAGGTGGTGTTCCCCCTGGCAGCCAACGTGGCTCAGGACCGCTATGCACTCGGGTACTCGGGTCTGGCCTACATTGATGCCCCGGTGCGCATGCTGCCGCTGGTCACCACGCCTGGCAGCGACCCGGTGGCGCCGAGCTACGAGAACGTGGCCATGGCCAAGTACCCGCTCACCCGACTGGTCTATTTCAATCTCAACAAGGCGCCGGGCAAGCCTCTGCCGCCCGCACTCAATGAATTCCTGCGCTTTGTGCTCAGCCAGGAGGGCCAGCAGGTCGTGCGCGACCACGGCATCTTCCTGCCATTGCGCGAGGTGCAGGCTGCACCCGGACGTCAGACCCTGACGCGCTGAAAAGCACGTCGAACTTCCTACAGGAATTTTCATGAAACCCATTTCGCTCGCATTGACTTCGCTGTTGCTGGCTGCGGCTTGGATGCCAGCGCCGGCCATGGCGCAGGGCTACAAGGCGCTCAGTACGCTGGGTAGCGACAGCCCCGGCAGCGCCCAGGCGCTGGCCGTAGACAGCAAAGCGCGCCGCCTGTACGCCGGCCGGCAGGGCGGGGTGGATGTCTATGACATCGACAACGGCCAGAAGGTGGGCACGCTGGCCATCGAAGGCAATGTGGGTGGCCTGGCGCTGGCACCAGATCTGCGCCGGGGCTACGCCACCGCCGTGGATCGCGCCACGGTGGTGGTCTTTGATCTGGAGTCGCTGGCCGCGGTGAACACCGTCAGCTCCGGTGGCAGTGAGCCGCGTGAGCTGGAGTTCGACGCCAAGGCCGGCGTGGTCTATGTCTCCAACGCCAAGGGCGGCCAGCTCGTGGCCCTGGATGCACGCAACGGCGCGCGTAAGGGCTCGCTCGCCTTGGGCGGACGCCTGCGCCAGGCCTCGGCCGACGGCCGCGGCCATCTGTTCGTGGCCGATGAAGCGCGCGATCTGCTGCACGTGGTGGATACCGCTTCCTTCAAGTCGCTGGGCACGATCTCGGTGTGGCCGGGCAAGGCGCCCACGGCGCTGGTCAATGACGTCAAGGAACGCCGCATCTACGTGGCCACCGGCAACAGCAAGATGATCGTCGTGGATCCGGATCCGGGCCAGATGCTCAATGTGGTCAGCACCGAAGGCACCGGCGCGGCCGGCATCGCGATCCAGTACGCCCCGGCGCGTCTGGTGCGCCTGTACATGCCCAATGCCGACGGCAGCTTGGACGTGGTGCAGAACGCCAAGCTGACGCCGTCCCTGGAGGCCACCGTGCCCAAGGTCGCTGGTGGTACCGCGGTGGCGTTTGACGAGAAGACGGGCAGGGCCTTTGTGGCCGGTGCCAACGGCATCCAAGTGGTGGGCAAGTGAGCACGAGCCGAGACAATCCCATGATCAAGACCTTCAAACATCTGGCCGTGCTGTCGCTGGCCCTGCTGGCCACGCACGCCCACGCACAGCAGGCCGTGCGCGATGATGCCCTCAAGGGCAAGCAGATCCTGTTCGTCATCGGCGCCACCGCCAAAGACGTGCCCAACGATGATCCGTTGATCCGCGACTACCTGGGTACGCTGGGAGCAACGGTTACCACGGCGGCCGCTTCGGACGCGGCCAAGGTCAGTGGCAAGGACCTGGTGCTGATCTCCTCCACCGTCAATGCACGCGAGCTGGGCAGCAAGTACCGCGACGCCAACGTGCCGGTGGTGACCTGGAGTGCTTACAGCTTCCCGCTGTTGGGCATGACCGGGGACAAGTTGCACGAAGACTTCTCGGTGGTGCGCGAGAAGCCGTTCCACAACGAGAACCATGCCGACTACTACGCCCACGCCACCAGCTCGACCAATCCGATCCTGCGTGCGGCCAAGATTCCGCAGGGCATGTTCGCCCCGCTGCTGTTCAGTGGTGGCGTGACCGATCCAAGCTGGGGCAAGCCCAGCCGCGGCGCCGACATCGCGGTGGTGTTTGGTGGTGATGTGGACCAGGCCGCGGTGTTCTCCTACGAGCGCGGCGCCGCCATGATGGGCGATGCAGTGGCCCCGGCCCGGCGAGTGGGTCTGTTCCTCGGCCACAACAGCTGGTCGATCCTGTCCGATGCGCAGGGTCCGGCGGCCGAAGATCCGAAGGAGTACGCCTGGTTCAGTGGCCGGCGCCTGTTCGATGCGGCGCTCAAGTGGGCGGTCAGCCCGCCGCAGGCGCGCGTGAGCGCCTCGCTGGCCGAGCAACGCGCTGCGCTGGAACGCACCGCGCGTGGCAAGAAGGTGCTGTTCGTTCGTCGCTACGATCTGCCGTGGCCCGAAAACGAGGCCTCCGATCAGGCGCAGCTGGCGTGGTTGAAGTCGCTGGGCTTTGAGGTGAGCACGGCCGATCACATGGAGCCGGACAGCCGCGCCAAGGGCATGGACCTGGTCATCATTTCGGCCAGCACCAACAAGTACAAGCTCGGTGTGAAGTACGCCGATGCCAACATCCCGGTGCTGCTGCTGGAAGCCAAGGCCGTGGATGCCCTGGGCATGGTCAGCCGTCGTCGCAACACCGACTACGGCGTCAACGACCACAAGGAAAGCCTGTATCCACCGGAAAACTACGTGCACCTTGTGCGCTCGTACCATCCGGTGGCCGCCGGCCTCTCGCCAGGCCAGCTCAAGCTCTACCGCACGCCGGGCGTGTTGGCCTGGTCGCGTCCGCCGGCCGGCGCGCAGGTGATCGCTACCATTCCCAACCAGCCCGAGCACGCCACCATGTTCGCCTTCGAGAAGGGCGCCACGATGGCCGATGAGAGCCAGGCACCGGCGCGCCGCTTCCTCTTTCCGCTCGATGCCCCGCGCTTTCCCGACCTGACCGAAGAAGGGCAGGCCGTCTATGGCGCCGCGCTGCAGTGGCTGCTCACCCCGCCCACTCCTTGATCCTCCCCCCGCGCGGCGTCGGTCCTCGTCGTCCGGCGCCGCGCACCCTCCATCGCTTGTGGCGTCATCTCCTTGCAGGAACGTCCTATGAAAACGGCTTCGCTCTCTCGTCCCATCCACTGGCTCGCGGCCAGTGCTTTGACCACCAGCCTGCTGCTGGCCGGCCTGCAGGTCGCCAAGGCCGCGGATGATCTGATCCTGGTGGTGCCTGAAGGCGCCGCCAAACCGGCCGCGCTGTCGGGCCACGTCGCTCAGTGGCGCGCCGAACTCGGTGCGCAGAACGTGGTGTGGGTGGACAGCGTCAAGCGCGAGAAGCCCTCCGGCTTTGGCGCGATGGCGGTGCTGAACTTCGCCGATGCCGCGCAGCTGGCGGCGTGGCAGGCCAAGAATGCCGCGACCTTGGCGGCCCCCATCAAAGCCATAGCAGCCGATGTGCTCACCGAAGGCGGCAGTGCGCCGGCGGCCGGCAGCCAGCCGGTCTACAAGATCAGCTATTACACCCTGACGTCCTCACGGGAAGCCTTCCAGGCCTGGGTGGACGGTTACCTGACCAAGTACCTGGAAGCCCAACACAAGCACAAGATCCTGACCCGGTATGCCATGTACCTGGAACACGGGCAGGGAGGGCGCGCCCTGCTGGTACTGGAGTACACCGATGCCAAGACCGAACAGGCAGCCGAGCCGATCAAGGAAAAGCTCAGCGAGGACATTGCGCGCGTGGACGCTGAGTACACGCGCCAGTACGAGCTGAAGGAATCCCTGCGGACCACCCAGAGCTGGACGCTGGCCGTGCCGGCTCGCTGATCCCTTGCATCACGACATGACGAGCACCTCCCCCGCGTCACCGATGCGGGGCACCCCTTAGGAAAGTGGAGAGACCGATGAAATACCCGCTTCAATCCAAGACGTCGACATGGCTGGGCCTGATGCTGGCCTGCGTGGCCCTGGTGGCCTGCGGCAAGAAAGAGGCCGCCACGGCCACCCCAGAGCCAGTCGCGGCAGCCAGTGAAAGCGCACCGGTGGCCAGTGCCACCGAGACGCCGGCCCACGCCCTGCTGTTCGTCCTGCCCGACAAGAAGGCGCCGGCCGATCTGGCGCAGAAGCTGGCCGGCTGGAAGGCCGATGGCACGCTCTCGGACGTGGTGCTGACCCAGTACGTCGAGCATGAGGTCAAGGAAGGCTACAGCCAGGCCTTCGCCGATTTCGCGCTGCTGGACTTCCCCAGCGAGGCAGCCTTCGAGACGTTCAAGGCCAACAGCGCGAGCGCGCTGGGCCCGGATGTGATTGTCAGCCGCGTGGATGTGCTGCTCGACAAGCGCAGCCGCAAGAACGATCCGAGCCAGTCGGTGTTCGTCACCGGCGTGTACGAGTCGCTGGTGGACAAGGACAAGTACCAGGAGTTCACCGACGACTACATCGATCCGAACATGGGTAACCAGTACTCGTCCGGCATCATGACCCGCTACACGATGTATCTGGAGCGCGAAGCCACCGGTGGCGTGGCTAAGCCCAAGGCGTTCCTGGTGACCCAGTACGCCAGCCAGGATGAGTTCAAGCGCAAGGACTCGGTGAAGGGCAACTACAAGAAGCTGCTGCTGGGCGGCGACTACCCGGTGTGGCAGCACATCGATGGCACCAAGAAGGAACTGCGTCGCGACTACTCGGAAGTGATCTCCAAGCCCGTTCCGCTGCCGTAATCAGGGGCCCTGTGTCACACACGCATCCACCCAGGCCTCCGATGCATCCCCCATCGGATCCCTGTGGTGGATGCGTTCTGATGCTGTAGCACCAGCACTACCGTTCTGTTCCATCTCTCGCGCCGCCCACGGTGGGCGGCCATCTTCATCGACTCCCCTAAAGTACTGAAGCAGATGACCGAGGAATTCCGCCAGGCCGCGCTGGAGTACCACCAGCAATCACCGCCGGGCAAGATCAAGGTCACCCCGACCAAGCCAATGCTGACCCAGCGCGATCTCGCGCTGGCCTATTCCCCAGGTGTGGCTTACGCCTGCGAGGCGATCGTCGAAGACCCGAACACCGCCAGCGAGCTCACTGCGCGTGGCAACCTGGTGGCCGTGGTCACCAACGGCACCGCCGTGCTGGGCTTGGGCAACATCGGGGCGCTCGCTGGCAAGCCGGTGATGGAAGGCAAGGGCGTGCTGTTCCAGAAGTTCGCCGGCATCGACGTGTTCGACATCGAGATCAACGAGACCGACCCGGACAAACTGGTCGACATCATCGCCTCGCTCGAGCCGACCTTCGGCGGCATCAACCTGGAAGACATCAAGGCGCCGGAATGCTTCATTGTCGAGCGCAAGCTGCGCGAGCGGATGCAGGTCCCGGTCTTCCACGACGACCAGCACGGCACCGCGATCATCGTCGGTGCCGCCGTGGTTAATGCGCTGGAAGTGGTCGGCAAGCGAATCGAAGAGGTTGTGCTGGCCACCAGCGGAGTCGGCGCGGCCGGCATCGCCTGCTTGGATATGCTCGTCGCATTGGGCCTGAATCCGGACAACATCCTGTCTGTGGATCACGAGGGCGTGCTGTACGCCGGCCGCCCTGGCCTGGAGCCAGACAAGGCGCGCTACGCGCGTCCTACCGGCAAGCGTTCGCTGGCCGAGATCGTCGAAGGGGCGGACATCTTCCTGGGCCTGTCGACCGGCGGCATCCTCACCCCCGAGATGATCGCCACGATGGCGCGCCAACCGATCATCCTGGCCCTGGCCAATCCGAACCCAGAGATATCCCCGGCGGCGGCCAAGACGGCGCGTCCTGATGTGATCATCGGCACGGGTCGCAGCGACTACCCGAATCAGGTCAACAACGCGCTCTGCTTCCCGTACATTTTCCGTGGCGCGCTCGATGTGGGCGCCACAGTGATCAACGAAGAGATGAAGGTCGCCTGCGTGCACGCCATCGCCGCCCTGGCCCGGCGCGAGGCGACCGATCTGGGCGCGGCCTATGGTGAGGACATCCCCAGTTTCGGCCCCGATTACCTGATCCCGCGTCCGTTTGATCCGCGTCTGCTGGTCGAGGTCGCCGCGGCCGTGGCACAGGCGGCAATGGACTCAGGCGTGGCCCTGCGCCCGATCGCCGACATGGCGGCCTATCGCGAGAAGCTGGGCCAGTTCGTCTACCGCACCAGCTTGATGATGAAGCCGGTCTACGAACGTGCGCGGTCCGAACGCCAGCGCGTGGTCTATGCCGAAGGCGAGGAAGAAACCGTGCTGCGTGCGGTGCAGACGGTGATCGACGAAGGCTTGGCGCTCCCGGTCCTGATCGGCCGCCCGGACGTGATCGACGCGCGCATCCGCCGCCTGGGCCTGCGCATGCGCGCGGGCGAGGATTTCGAGCTCACCAACATCCTCGACGATCCGCGCTTCAACGACTATTGGCAGCACTACCACGGCCTGACCTGCCGGCGCGGGGTCACCGAAGCCGCGGCAAAGAACCTGATGCGCTCACGTCCGACGCTGATCGCGGCGGTGATGGTCGCACGCGGGGAAGCTGATGCCATGATCACCGGGCTGGTTGGCCGCTTCCACAAGAAGTTGGGCTACGTGCGCAGCGTGATCCCGCTGGACCCGGGCCTGCAGTCGACCTCGGCCATGACCGGAGTGATCAATCAGCAGGGCGCCTATTTCTTCCTGGATACGCACGTACAAGAAGACCCGACGCCCGAACAGATCGCCGAGGCCACCCTCCAGGCGGCCTACCGCCTGAAGCTGTTCGGCATCGAACCACGTATTGCGCTGCTCTCGCACTCCAACTTCGGCAGCCATGAAACGTCTGGTGCGCTGAAAATGCGACGGGTCCGTGAACTGTTGTTCCAGCTCAAGCCCGAGCTCAACGTGGATGGCGAGATGCAGGGCGACACGGCATGGGATGAAGCCCTGCGCGCGCGCATCATGCCCGGCAGCACGTTGAAGGGTCGCGCCAATCTGTTCGTGTTTCCCACGCTGGATGCGGCCAACATCACCTTCAACATGGTCCGCATGATGACCGATGGGGCCGCCATCGGTCCGATCCTGATGGGTGTCTCCAAACCGGTCCACATCCTGACCACCAGCGCCACCCCACGCCGCATCGTCAACATGACGGCTATTGCGGCGGTGGACGCGCAGCTCCGCAAACGGGACGCGCTGGAAACCCAGCAGCTCAAACAAGCGGCGGCTCGTCAGTACCAGAACCGCTTCGAGAACAAGATGCGGGCCAAGAAGTAGTGTCGTGCTCGCATTGACCGACCCAATGTGATCTGCCTGAGGTTCGCCACATGCATTTAAGGCTCGCTGTCGTGGATGACCAGCCCGTGTTCCGGCTCGGGCTATCGCATGTGCTGGCAGAGTTTCAGCACCCGCGCGGCCTGCTTGAACTGGGTAGTGCGGATGAACTGGAAGCAAGAAGGCTTCGTGCCGAGGACATCGGCCTGGTGCTGTTGAGCCTGAACGGCCCGGTCGCGAGCGGGCTGGATGAACTGGCAAGGGTTCACAGGGCCGTGCCCGAGCTCTCATCGATTGTCTTGCCGACCCATTGTCACCCTCACATCATCGATCAATGTAGGAAGATTGGCGCCTCCGGATGCCTGTCGAAGACAAGTTCCGAATCCATGCTCCGCTCTGCGGTGACGACGGTCATGTCCGGCGGCACTTGGTTCAGAAGTCAGGAGCGCATGGCCGGATCGCAGGATGCCGCGCTGGCCCTGCAGATGGCGGAGTTGACCCCCAAGCAGAGGCGGGTCCTTGAGTTGGTGGCCAAAGGCCTGTCCAACAGACAGATCGGTGCTGAGCTCGGCGCTGCAGAAAACACGGTCAAGTGCCATGTAGTGGCTATCTTGAGCAAACTCGAATGCAGGTCCAGAACCCAGGCCGCGTTGCTCATGAATGCCTCCCGCCTCGAGCATCAGGTCGCATAAGGCTTCCAAAGCAGCTTGCCTGCGGTGAGTCATCCTGACAGCGCGCATCAGCCCGGCATCAGGCTGGCGCCGCTAGAAAGAGGCACCAGCCGGGATCAAAGAGGACTGCCTCATGGGATGGAAGCGCCACGCGTCTGCTGCGCCCTTGCTCACCTTCGCCTACATGTTGGCCACGCCAGGTGCCGAAGCTGGCCCCTGGGAGGTCGGAGGCACGGGCGTTGATAGCAAACGCAAGGTCAAAGCCGAGCTCGCGCTCAAGCAGGATGCGGGCGGCCGTGTCTGGTCGCGCCCGGTGCTGGGCTATGCGCTGCCGTTGAATGCGGCGATGTCCGTCGAGGTGGCATACGGCTACGGCGTGATCGAGCGGAGCGATCACCGCACCAGCGGCGCCCGCGATCTGGATCTGAAGCTCAAGTATCAGCTGGCCAGTCAAACGCCGACCCGGTTGGCCTGGCTGGTCGAGCCCAAGCTCAGTGTGCCGATCGGGGATGAGCGTGCCGGCATCGGTCGAGGCCGCTACGCCTTGGAGGTGCCGTTGCGAACCAGCCGGACGAGCGGCGCGCTGACCTATACCGCCGAAGCGCGCTACACCCACGTCTTCGGCACGCCCCGTGCCCAGCAGCTGTGGGGCATGGGAGGCTTGGTGGAGTACGTGCCATCACCGGCATGGGTGCTGGGCATCGACGTCTTTGCCGATACGCCCCGTGGCGATGCCAGCAGCTATCACCTGCGCTCCAACGTGGCCGCCAAATGGCGCCCCACCGAAGCCGTTGAAGTACAGGCGCTGGTGGGCCGCAGCCTAAGCAACCAGCGAGGCGCTGCCCAAACGTCCTACAAGCTGGTGCTTGAGTACAAGCATTGAGCGGCGGTGATCTTGCGCTGACATGGACCTGACAACGGCGATGGCGCGCATGTCAGCGACGCGGACGTACACATAAGGCGCCGGATAGCGGCACACGCCATAGGAGTAACCCATGACTGCACGCACCAAGCTGACATTCGCCGTCGCATTGGCGGCACTGACGGGCCTGTTCATTCACATCGCCATCGCCCAGACGCCAGCACCCCCTCACTACACCGAGACGGCGCGCCCCACCGCGGCCGTACTGCCCTTTGAGCAACTCGAGCGCATCGCCGCGCGCGAGATGGCGCAAGTGACCGAACTGGAGGTGCGCGATCTGCTGCTCAAGGCCAAGGGCTACGACGCCCAAGGCATGAAGGTGGAGCTGTTGCTGGATCGTCGGGATGGCTATGTGCTTTCCCGTCGGGTGAAGGTACCCAAGCACCTGCAGCGATACGCGCCTTACCCCGAGCCGGCCATGCGCGCACGCTGAGGCGGGCCAGCACGATCACGCAGGGCAGGGCGCCGCTGTCGCATAACGGTCACACCAAATCTGACGAAAGTCCGACCTGCGTATCCGGACCATGAGCACATCCAAGGCGAAGGGCGGGATGTGCTCAACGTTCGCACCCCAACTCCACGCATGGTCACCCCGCTCGCGCCGCCGGGGGTGCCGCTGTACACCTTGCTCACCGTCAGTCTGATCCTGGCGTTTGCCTTCCTCGGCTTGCGCGGGATCTGGGATCCCGATGAGGGCCGGTACACCAACGTGGCCTTGACCATGCTGGATACCGGCAACTGGCTGGACCCGATGCGCAATGAAGACACCGGGCACTGGACCAAGCCCCCGCTGACGTACTGGCTTATCGCCGCCAGCGTGGCCACGTTCGGGCAAACCCCGTGGGCCGCACGCCTGCCGGTGGCGCTGGCTTACCTGGCGTGCATCGCACTGGCGTGGGTATGCGCCAGGCGCTTGGTAAGACCGGCCGCCGGCTGGGTGCCCTTGGTCTACGCCACGATGTTCCTGCCGGTGTGCGCCGCCCAGCTGATTACCACGGATTTTTTGCTCAGCGCCTTCCAACTGCTGGCCATGGCCGGCTTTATCGTCCATCGCTTCCCCAACACGCAGGAGCGGACCCAGCCCTGGGGACTGCTGGTGATGTACATCGGGTTTGGCCTGGCGTTTCTGACCAAGGGTCCGCCGGCCTTGCTGCCCGTGCTTGCGCTGTTGCTGCTGCGTTGGCGTTGCCCGCACCCGGTGCCGGCCTCGCCGCTCTGGCATCTGGCCGGCGTGGTCCTTTTCCTGGGAATCGCGCTGCCCTGGTACGCCGTGGTGGGGACCCGCCATGCAGGGCTGTGGGAGTACTTCCTCGGCGCCGAACTGGTTGATCGCGTCGCCAGCGACCGTTTCGGCAGGAACGGGCAATGGTATGGCTGGTTGGCCGTCTACGGGCCGACGCTGCTGCTGGGCACGGCCCCCTGGACGATCGGTTTGCTGCGATGGGGCAAGGGGGTACCGGCCATGCTGCGGGCCGCTTTCCGGACCGACCCGGCCAAAGCGCCGGTGGAGCCGGGCGCACTATTGCTGGCCTTGTGGATCCTGGTGCCGTTGCTGATCTTCTGCCTATCCCGCTCCCGCCTGCCGCTGTATGTGTTGCCCCTGTTTGCCCCGATCGCCATCGCGATCGTGTCCAGTTGGTCGGCCCGGCGTTGGCCCTCGCTGTCCTGGCTCTGGGTCTGGATCGGTTTCATCCTTGCGCTTCGCTTTGCAGCGGCCTACTTCCCAACCCACAAGGATGCTTCAGCGTGGGCCAGCATGCTGGAGCAGCGCAGCCACGCCCCGGTGCGCGAAGTCATCTTCGTGGAGGACATGGCCCGCTACGGCCTGCACCTGCACCTGGATGTGGAGATCGAGCGCGTAGCCCGCGAGCTGGCGCCCCAGGCACGCTTCAATCCCAGCTACGACGAGAGTCTGTGGGATGAAATCAAAGAGACCGGACTGGAGGACGGCCTGGTTTATGTCACCAAGCAAGACCTCTGGCCAGAAGTGGAACGGGTGGTGCGCGAGCATGGTTTTGTGGCCCGACCGCTGGGCGAGCGATATCAGGGGCGCGTGATCTTCGAAGTGACCCATCCACCCGGGGTGCCAGGCCCGCCACCGAAAAACGCCTTTCGCTAGCACTCACACGAAGGAGGACTCCCCATGCCGATGCCCGAACACTGGGTGATCTGGGCGCTGCTATCGGCCGTGTTTGCGGCCCTGACCGCGGTGTTGGCCAAGCTGGGCGTCAAGGACGTGGACGCGGATCTGGCAATGGCCCTGCGCACGGTGGTGGTATGCGCTTTGGTTCTGCCGCTGGTGTGGATCACGGGCAAGTGGAGCAACCCCTTGCAGCTGCCCGCACGCACCTTGGGATATCTGATTCTCTCAGCGGTGGCCACAGGTGCATCCTGGTTGTGCTACTTCCGTGCCCTGCAGGTCGGGGAAGCCTTTCGAGTAGCGCCGGTGGACAAGCTCAGTGTGGTGCTCGTGGCGGTCTTTGCCTTCTTCATCCTGGGAGAGCGACCCGCGCCAAAAGATTGGTTGGGCATTACGCTCATGGCCGCTGGACTGCTGTTGTTGGTCATCAAGAAGGGTTGATCGTGCGCAGGTCGACTCAACCGTAGGTGGCTGCATCGCGCCATCGCCCATGATCGGCAACGCGCACCCCGGCTGGCTGCTGGTAAGTCTCATGCAGCAACCGAGCCAGGGCATCGGCGTAAGCCAGGGCCGTCTCCACGCTCGGTAGGTTTATCAGCTCATGCGACATACCGCGGCTGACCCACCAGCGGCCCTCGCGCTCGACTACGTAGTACCAAATGCGCACCGTGCGCTCGTCCCATCGAAGGTCTCATGGGACGCCCACGGCCGTGTGGGGGACTCGCTCATGCGGCTCAGAAAGAAGGTGGGCCCGCCCATTGTTGGCACGCCCTGTCAGATCCCTGTCAGGGTCGTCGCCCCGAGGCCGCACCTCTCACCAGGCGGGCGAGAGGGTCGTGATCGGCGAGCACGCGGGGTCAGCAGGGATGACCCACCACCGATGCGATCGGTAGCGAAGCGGTGGGCCATCCGCTGCTGATAGAGGCAGTGCGACCAGACTAACAGTCCAGCGCGTCGGGCCACGTTCTCCTAGTCACTGTGAGGCCACCTGACCCCGGCACCAGGAGAGCGGAGCAGGGCGCACTGATACAGGACGGCGTTAGGCCGCAGGTTGGCTTGCCGGCGAGTGACCGTATCGCAGCGGCGCAGGGCCGGCTTATGTCTTTAACCAGAACCGAACAGCGCTAGGACCGTTTTCGGACACGGTGCGCCAGACCATGGGCATCAGGCTGCAGGCACCGATCCTGCCGCTTGCCCTCGTTGCCCGACTATTCCATCGCAAGACCGCGCGAATGCCACGCTCCTCCGACCTCGATCTCCTCGTGCGATCGCCCCGCACCGTCAGAATCATCATCCTGCTGGGGTGCGTTGTACTGGGCGGCTGCGCCAGCTATCAGTCCGCCCCCTTGCCCCCGACGGCCGAGATTCTGGGTGCGACCCCGGACCTGACGACCCTGACGGCCCAAACCTCACCCGATCACCCCCTGGTGTCCGCCGGTTCAATCGCCCTGGATCAACCGCTGACGGACGGCGATGCAGGGCGGTTGGCCTTGATAGGCAGCCCCGACCTGGCCGCCGCCCGCGCGCAGGTGGGGGTCGGGCAAGCCCAGTTGTTTGCCGCAGGCTTGCTACCCGATCCCCAGCTCTCTCTCTCGCTGGACCATCCTGCCGGGATCGGACTGATCAATGCAGTGGGGCTGGGCGCCAGCTTCGATATCGCCTCTGTGTTCGTCAGGGGCGCCAAGGTCGAAGCGGCGCGCCATGATGCCGAAGGCATTCGCCTGGACGTCGGCTGGACGGAGTGGCTTGCCTTCAACCATGCCCGCTTGCTCGTGCGCCGGATCGGCTACCTGGAGCTCCAGTCCCAGCTTGCGCTGCAAGCCGAAGCAACGGCACAGGAGCTCTACAGCAGCGCGCACGCGGCCATGCAGCAGGGTGATGTTCGGCTCGACGACGTCACCATCTACCAACTGGGCGTGCTCGATGCGCGTGACCGACGTCTGAGCTATGAGAAGCAAGCGCAGGCCAGCCGCGATGAGCTCAATGCGATGCTGGGACTGGCGCCAGGGACGGTGGTTGTCTTGGCGCCACCGGCCCCGCTGAAGCCCGCACCTGACACCGCGGCGCAGACGCTTGCCCTCTCGGCCGCCGAGCGCCGTTTGGACTTGATGGCCTTGCGCGAGCGCTATGCCGGCCAGGAACAAAACCTCAAGCTGGCGACGAGGCAGTCCTTGCCGCTTCCGCAGCTGAGCCTCAATCGTGCCCGGGATACCGGCGGAATCTGGTCCAACGGCGTGGGCATTGGCCTGACGCTGCCGCTATGGAATCGGGGCCGAGGTGAGATCCAGACAGCCACGGCCACCCGCGAACAACTGGCCACCGAATACGCCGCCCGCGTTCACCAAATGCGGGCCGACATCGCAGCGGCCCTGCAGGACCTTGCTGCGCTGGTCGCCCAACGTCAGGCGATCGAAGAGCAGCTGCCGATGTTGGAGACCTCCACCAAGGTCATCGCACAGGCCACGCGCGAAGGCAGCTTGCCTTTGACGACGTATGAAACGGTGCGTGCGTCCATGCTGGATAAGCACCTGACCCTGCTTGCTCTTGAGCAGGCGCAATCGGAAGCCGAAGTGGCCTTGGAGGCCGCGGCAGGCGCGCAGATCTTGAGCCAAGGCCCCTGACCATGAAAAAAACTGCCTACGTGATGGCCATCGCCACCTTGCTTTGTGCGTGCAATCGCACACCATCGGCCGCGTCGGAAGCAACCGGACCCACGGCCACCGTTCAGGTCCAGCGCGCCGCCTCAGGACCGATCGAGCAGGTCTTGCAGGCCTATGGCACGGTCGAGTATCCGCCCCAATCCCAAAGCACTGTTTCTTCCCAGTCAGAGGCCACGATCGAGCAGATCCTCGTGGCCAATGGTCAGTCTGTTCGACGCGGCGAACCGCTGATCCGGATCAAGCCCAGTGCCGCGGCACTGCAAGAGCTCCACAACGCGCGAAACGATGCCACAGCCGCTACGCAGGAATTGGCACGAGTGACCCGCTTGTTCGGCCAACATCTGGCCACCAACGCCGACCTGACTCAGGCGCGGCAAGCAATGGGCAATGCGCGCAGCGCGCTGACCAGCGCCAATACCCGCGTCGGTGCCGGTGGAACCCGCGTGCTGTATGCCGAGAGCGACACCACCGTGGTCAGCATTCCGGTAGCCCGCGGGGACATCGTCGCCGCCGATGCGCCCTTGATTCATTTGGCCCGCAAGGGCGGGGTCATGGTGCGCCTTGGCATCGAGCCTTCCGATGCAAGCGCGGTCAAACCGGGCATGCCGGTCGTGGTTTCTCCGGTCTACGACAGCACCCAGCGCTTGGAGGGCGTGGTCGCCGAGGTGATGGATCAGGTCGATCCACAAACGCGCCTGCTCCAGGCCACGATCACGCTGCCTGCGGCCGATGGTTTGCTTCCTGGCTCCACCGTCCGGGGCGCGATCGGCATCCAGCGACGCAACCAAGCAGTGCGGGTTGCGCGCTCAGCGTTGCTCTATGAGGGCGACCAAGCCTATCTGTTCATCGTTGAGCGCGGCACAGCCCGGCGCGTGCTCGTCACGCCTGGCATCGACGATGGCACCTGGGTCGAAGTGCAGAAAGGACTCAAAGCCGGTGAGGAGGTGGTCGTGGCCGGCAATTACGAGCTCGAGGACGGGATGTCGGTGGCGAGCACACCGCCGCAGCGAGCCCAGACGCCATGATGCCGCAATGGATCCAGCGGCACCGCGGCTCGGTGCTCCTAGCCTTTCTGCTGTTGACTTGCGCGGGCATCATGAGTCTGCGGGCATTGCCGGTCGGACTGTTTCCGTTGATCGACTTTCCCAGGATCGTGGTCAGCGTGGATGCCGGTGATCGCCCGGTCGATCGGATGGTGGTCGAGGTCACCCGCCCGTTGGAGCAGGCCCTGCGCAGCGTGCCTGATGTAAAGACCATACGATCCAACACCAGTCGCGGATCGGCCGAGTTCTCGCTTTCCTTCGGCTGGGGCACCGACATGGTGACCGCCCTGTTGCAGACCCAAGCCGAAGTGAACGCCGCACTGTCATCCTTGCCGGCAGGTACGAGTTTTGGCATCCGGCGCATGGATCCGACCGTGTTCCCGGTGCTGGGGTTGAGCCTGACCTCACCAACCCGTTCGCAGACCTCGCTGCGCGATGTCGCCCAGTACCAGATCGCGCCCGAGCTCACGGCCATCGGTGGCGTGGCCAAAGTCGATCTCATGGGGGGCAGACAGGCGGAGTATCACGTCCTGCTTGATCCGGTGCAGCTGCAGTCCTATGGCCTCACGCCCGCCGATGTCAGCACGGCCCTGAGTGCCAGCAATGTCGTGACCGCCGTAGGCCGCGTCGAAGATCGTTATCGCCTCTACCTGATTCTTTCCGATAGTCGCCTGCAGAACCAGGACGACATCGGCAAGACCATCCTTCGCAGCGGCAAGGACGGCATCGTCGAGCTGGAGGACGTGGGCACGGTCGCGCTTGGTCAAGCCCCTGAGTGGACCCGCGTCAATGCCGATGGCAAGGATGCGGTACTGCTGAACATCATGCAGCAGCGCGGCGCCAATACGGTGGCCATGGTCACCGCCGTGCAAGACAAACTGGCTCTACTGCGAGCGTCATTGCCTCCGGACATCACGATCCGACCCTACTACGATCAGTCCGAGCTGATCGTCTCCTCGGCGGGCAGCGTACGCGATGCCATTGTGATCGGGGCGGTATTGGCCGGACTGGTCCTGCTGGTATTCCTTCGCAACAAGCGCATCACCCTGATCGTGAGCCTGGTATTGCCCATGGTGCTGTTGATATCGGGCGTGGCGCTGCACTTGGCCGGACAGAGCTTGAACATCATGACCTTAGGTGGCATGGCGGCCGCAGTGGGTTTGGTGGTGGACGATGCGGTAGTCATGATCGAGCACATGGCGCGTCGCCTGGTGCAGCACACGCATGAGGGACCGACAGGGCAGTCCCCCCCGGTGCTGAAGTTCGCCATGGAGATGTTTCGACCTTTGACGGGCTCCTCGGCCGCCACCGTGGGGGTGTTTCTTCCGTTGGCATTCCTCAGTGGCGTGGCCGGTGGGTTCTTCCGTCCGCTGGCCATCACCATGGCTTTTACCCTGATGGTCTCCTACTGCGTGGCCCTGTTCGTGGTGCCGATCCTGACCAAGATGCTGGTGCGCCCTGAGGATGCCGAGTCCCTGGAGAAATCCGGACGCTGGCAGCGCAGCATCGAGCGGCAGGCGCAGCGCGGGCTACAGCTGGGATTCAAGCGCCCGGTCTTCCTGTTGGTGCCCATCATGCTGTTGGTCGTCGTGGGGGCCTTCGCCTATCGTCTGGTAGGAAGTGGCTTCATGCCGCGCATGGACGAGGGCGGCTTTATCTTCGATTACCGTGCAGCGCCGGGCACGTCGCTGACCGAGTCAGACCGCTTGATGCAGCAAGTTGAAGCGATCGTGCGTAGTTTGCCCGAGGTCGAGAGCTACTCCCGCCGGACCGGAATGCAACTGGGAGGAAGCCTGAGCGAGTCCAACGAAGGCGACATGTTCATCAAACTCAAACCCATGCCACGGCGAGGGATCGAGGAGGTGATGACGGACCTGAGAGCGCGGGTAGAGGCGAGCGTACCCGGTCTACAGGTGGAAACCGCCCAGTTGATGGAAGATCTGATCGGGGACCTGACCTCGACGCCGCAGCCGATTGAAGTGAAGCTGTTCGGGCCCGACGATACGGTCCTGCGTGCCCAGGCGGGCAGGGTGGCGCAGGCCATCAGCAAGATCCAAGGCGTCGTGGAAGTGTTTGACGGCTCGACCATCGCCGGTGATGCGATCCAAATCAAGGTCGACCGGGTGAGAACTTCGCTGGAGAAGTTGACGCCTGATGAGGTGACCCAGCAGGTCGATGCGCTGCTCAATGGCGTGCCTTCCAGCAGCATACAAACAGGCGAGCAGATGCTGGCGGTGAGGGTCTGGACGCCTGAATCCCTGCGTCAACGTCTGGACCAGATCGCCCGGTTGCCTATTCGAGGACCCGACGGGCAAACCTTGCCCCTTTCACGGGTGGCGGCCGTCACCATCGAGCAAGGGCAGATGCAACAGGCGCGTGAGAACTTGCGGCCGATGGTGGCCGTGACCGGCCGTCTGGAAGGGATCGACCTGGGCTCGGCCATGCAGGCAGTGCAGGCCGAAGTGCAGGCTCTGAACCTGCCTGCGCCCATTGTGGTGGAGTACGGCGGTCTATACGACCAACAGAAGCAAAGCTTTCGCGACCTCTCCCTGGTCTTCGTAGCGGCCTTCCTTATCGTGGCGACGTTGCTGATGTTCCTGTACGAGCGGGCATCGATCGTGCTGTCGATCTTAGCGACGATTCTGCTGACGCTGCCTGCTGTCTTCATCGGGCTATGGGTCACGGGAACCGAGTTGAACCTGTCCTCGATGATCGGGCTGACGATGATCATTGGCATCGTTACTGAGGTGGCTATCTTCTACTTCGCCGAGCTCGAGACTTCTGAACCAATTAACATCGAGGATCTTAAGCAGGCCGCGACCGCACGACTGCGGCCCATCTTGATGACCTCGCTCATTGCGATCCTGGCCCTCATGCCGCTCGCCTTGGGAATAGGATCTGGATCGGAGATGCAGCGCCCGCTGGCCATCACCATCATCGCAGGCTTGCTGGTCGCCGTCCCCATGGTGCTTGTTGCCATGCCTGCAATCTTCTGGCTCATCGACGAGAAAGCGTCAAGTTGGCGTGGCCGCGAGCACGCCAGTGCCTGATACCGTCAACGGGCCAGCGAAGCCACGCCATCAAACGCCAGCCGGGAGGGGGTACCACTTGCGACCACGTCGAGCCGGTACCCTGTCCAGACCGCGGCGGCACCGGCGCATCCGATGGATTGGACCCCACCTCACCAGCCTGACATCTTTCCGACATTCTCGCGCCGGGTGATCATCAATGCGGGCACTCGACTAAGGCGATAAGACGACGCCTGCGGCCTCGGCCTCGTGATAGGGTGAGCCTGCGAAATGCGCAGACACCGTCTACCCAAGGCCCGACCCCATGCGATTACATCTCTATCGGGTCGATGGTGGATACCTCCTCTGCCGAGGCGATGTCCCGCTGCCCGAACCGCATGCTTCCGAGTTGAAGAACCAACGCCCAGATCTACACCTTCTTTCAAGGCAAGCGGCGGGGCGTCACTTCATCGAAGACCACATGCGCAACAACGGAGCCGTACTGATGGATCAAGACGTCGCCGAACTGGTCCTGTCTGGTTGTCCTGAATGGATGGAAAGATCCTTCTAGATCAGCTTTATCCAGCGTTGCGCCGCATGTCATCCGCGTAACAAGACTGTCACGCGATCGGGATTCGCACAGCAGCCGGAAGCGGACTGGACCTCGCGACCGCGTTGGCCGAGCGGCGTAGGCTATTTGACGCCTGGTGGCGGCCCAATTCTTGCAGCCTCGAGGACGCATGCCTAAAACAATTCACAATGACGTTGACCAGCGGATAGCCGAGGCGGTGAATCGCCCCGGGTTTCATAGACAACTACAAGCCTGATAGTTCCGCCTGCCGTTCGAACTCTACCGGAGAGACGCCTCCATTGGAGCCGTGCCGGCGTTTGGGGTTGTAGAACATCTCGATGTAGTCGAACACATCGCTACGCGCCGCATCCCGGGTCAGGTAGATCTTTCGCCTGATCCGCTCTCGCTTGAGCAACTGGAAGAAGCTCTCGGCTACGGCGTTGTCGTGGCAGTTGCCGCGCCGGCTCATGCTGCAGACGATCCCGTGGGCCTTCAGGAACGCCTGCCACTCGGCACCGGTGAACTGACTGCCCTGGTCCGAGTGCAGCATCAGTCCGGGCGCCGGTTTCCGACGCCACACCGCTGCCAGCAGCGCCTGCAGCACCAGATCGGCGTGCATCTGGCCTTGCATCGCCCAACCAACGACCTGGCGTGAGTACAGATCCAGCACCACCGCCAGGTACAGCCAGCCCTCGTGCGTGCGGATGTAGGTGATATCGGTGACCCAGTGCGTGTTGGGCGCAGCCACCTCGAACTGCCGATCCAAGTGGTTCGGCGCGACCGTCGAGACCCGGCCACCACGAGGCCGCGGACGACGCCCGTAACCCACCTGCGCCTGCAAGCCTTCCTTCTTCATCAGCCGCGCTACGCGATGCTTGCCACAAGCCTCGCCCAGGTCGCGCAAGTCGTCGGTGACCTTGCGGTAGCCGTAGACCGTACCGCTCTCCAGCCATGCCTGCTTGATCATGCCCAGAAGACGTTGATCCTCGCGATGGCGATCGCTCTGCGGCCGGCGCTGCCACGCGTAAAACCCGCTGCGCTGCACGCCCAGCACACGACACATGCTTACCACGCGGAACTGGTCCAGATGCGCCTGCATGAACGCGTACTTCGCCCTTACCCCTTGGCAAAGTACGCGGCGGCCCTTTTTAGGATGTCGCGCTCCTCGGTCACCCGCTTGAGCTCGGCCTGCAGGCGACGGTTCTCCGCCGCCAACGAAACATCCGCATGCCGCGCGGCCGGCACCTTGCGCTGCTCCCTGACCCACGCATACAGCGAGTCGATGCTGACTCCCAGCCGGGTGGACACCTCTCGCACCGAACGCCCCTGATCGATCACCTGCTTGGCCGCCTCGGCCTTGAACTCATCCGAATACCGCTTGCCGCTCATACACACCTCCATGATTGCCGTAATGTACGGCTTGGAGATGTCTACTGAACCCGGGGCGATTCACTCTGGGACATGAAGCCGCCCATGCACGCGGCATCGATATCGGAATAGGCGGCCATCTGTATCATCCAAACGCCGAAGCCGCGGGACTTGAGGCTGCACGGCGTTGGAGAGAGCTTTTCAGCAGCGTACGATCGAGGGTTCTATGAGAAACATAATGCTTACAAGCGTGCTTCTCGGATTGGGATCGAGCCATCTCGCAGTAGCCCCGGCCTTCTCTGCGGACGCAATTAGGCCACCAGCAGCACTTTCTTCCGTTCACACCGCGCGTGCGTCTGAAGACGTTGTGATAGCGAGGGTTGTCTCCGGGCGTACAGGGAAAGATGGCTCGCTCTACTTTGGAATTCTAGCCGAGCAAACCGTCCGCGGAGAGCTTAAGAGAAGCTGTGCACGAACATCGCAGTCAATGAAGGTAGGCGCAAAGTACGTTTTCTTTCCCACTACTAACAGTGAAGATGAATGTGTCGATGCCGGAAAAGCGATTCTTCGCGCGATCGAAATTGTTACCTTTGAGGGCGAGGAGTACGTCGCTTTCATTGACCCCAAATATCTCTATCCCGGGCCCGCAAGCTCAGTAACGACAGTATCAGGAGAGCTTGTTGACGGAACGGGGACGGTAGTCAACTGGTCTGGCATGCCACTGATCCACTTCCTTAAACTGATCGATAACAACCCTTCGCCCTTGAAGAACCCAAGACCAGAATGACCAACCCCAGTGAGCTACCTGGGCCGACCTGTACGAGATGTGCGCTTGAACCAGGCGTTAAGGCGGAGTACGGCGATCACTTAATCAGTGCCCCGTGCCACTGTTTCATCACTGCAATCGCACCCTCTAAGTCCAGTTCGGCAGCCGCATAGCCACGGATAAGTAGCTCAGGCTGCAGGAATTGGTCGAACTTGTTCCGCTCCAAACCTTCCTTCCGCGCCGCCAAGATCGTCGCATCTGCTGGTATCCGCTGTAGGGCCACCTCGATCAGCTGGGACACATCTTGTTCGGCCACCCCAATCACCTCTACGAACGGCCCCACGTTGACGACCTCCACCTCAACCTCCAGCCACTGCAACCACAATGCGATGGTCAGGCCAACCCGGTGGCCCGCCCAATGCGCGAGATGGACGGCATCCCCAGAGGCGATCAGAGGACTCTGGTCAAACGCGAACAAGCTGTAGGCCTCGCGAGCGTCCATCAATCCCTGCTGAGCCGCTGCGTCCAGATAGACCGGTATGGAGGCCTCTTCAAGGAGCTGCCGCATGCGCTGGTGCACGATGCGGTGTACGCCCAGCGGACCGCCGCCAAAGCTGGGAGGTTTGCCCCCCTTGGAGGGCGCCAGCAGGACGACACGAGCCTGGGTGTCGACCTCCAGGATGCGCCAGCGTCGACCGGCAAACAGCATCAAACGCCCCGGCACGAGTGGCTCAATGATCGGCACTGTGCCCAGTCGCTTGCCATTGCACAGCAGCTGGTACTCCTCAGGGGTGAAGAAGGTGGCATAGAAGCTGAAGTGCTCAATGAGCCGCTCACCTACCGCACCCGGGAGCAGGCTGCCATCACTGACCTGCTCGATGAGCTGCGCGCTCCCTAAAGATCTCAGCACCTCGGCAAACGTGGCTTGATCGATGCTGGAGAATGCGCCGCGCTGGCACAGTTCCCGGAACAGCTCGGCAGCCGTACAGCCGCCACCGATTTGCGCGATGTATGACAGAATCTGCTGGACCAGGGTCGACAGATGCAGGTCGTCCTGCATCGGAGGCTCGAAGCGCCCAGCCAGCATCAGCTCGATCGCCGCGATAGCTTGCAGCAGGCTCAGGCGCAGCCAGTCCACGGGATGACTGCGTGAGGTCAGTGGCGGTAGGACAACATACTGGCGCAGGATCTGCGGCTGACCCGGGCGGCGTCCGGAGCGTCCAATGCGCTGTTTCAGGGCCGCCACTGAGGGCGCCGGGCCGATCTGGGCCACCGATACGACGTCACCCAGGTCCACGCCCATTTCCAGCGTGGACGTGCACACGGCGCTCGTGGGCAGTTTCCCATCCCGCAGCCGTTCTTCCACGCTCAGGCGCAGCTCGCGCGATAGGGCGCCGTGATGGGGGAAAAACTCATTTGGCAGCGCACGACCTTCAGCGCGCTCGCGCAGCTGGTCGGCCACGATCTCCACCTGCGCACGCGCATTAGCGAACACCAGATGACTCTGACCCCGCAGGCGTTCGAACAGGTGGTCCGCAATCTCATCCAGCGCGGTCGTGTAGCGATCGGCTGGTGCTTGCTCGTTGTCCTCCAGTTCCTCAAAGGTCTCAGGTGGGGCCGGCAGCGGCACCCGCTCATCCATGGGCTGGCGTGCGATCTGGGCTAGTAGCTTCTCTACCGCATCTCCAGCGGCCTCCATGGTGGGCATTGGGCCATCGTCATGCGCTCGTCGCTGCTGGATGGCGCGCACCTGCAAGCGCAGCTCGCCGCCGTCGGAGGCCGTAGCCAGCACCTGGCATGGAAATCCTCCCCGTGAGCGCAAGAAGTGGCCGGCGTGTGCCGGCTCTCCCAAGGTGGCCGACAAGGCAATACGGGGCAGGGGATGGGGCACTAGGCGTTCCACGCGCTGGAGCAGCGAGCGCAGTTGGGCCCCGCGTTCGCTGCCGAAGAACGCGTGCAACTCGTCGACAACCAGATAGCGAAGCTCGCCCAGCAAGCCGCCGAATTGCGCGCCACGACGCATCAGCAGAGCCTCCAAGCTTTCCGGGGTGGTGATCAGGATATTGGCCGGTCGCTTCCAGAAGCTCGCGCGTCCAGCTGACACATCGCCATGCCAAGGCTGCACACGCAGATCCACCGCCTCGGCCATCGAGGTGAGGCGACGGGTCTGATCGTTGATCAGGGCGCGCAGCGGCGACACGCACAGACAGCGCAGTCCTGGGCCTTCGAACTGCGCCAGATCACTCATGATCGGCAGAAAAGCGGCTTCGGTCTTGCCCCCGGCGGTTGGCGCCGAGATCACCACATCACTCTGTCTCCCCAGCACGAGCGGAATGGCCTGCGCCTGGATCTGCCGCAAGGACGGCCATCCTTGTTGCCACACCCAGCGTTGGATCCCTGGATGCAGCTGCTCGAACGGGTCGATGGCCATCTCAGAGCCGGAACGATGAGAGCTCATCGTCCGGATCGGCCGCTCCCGCCTGCAGTGCAGCCGGAGCAGGAGCCGTACCGTCCTCTTCGATGTCGCGATCGGTATTGAGCTCCTGACTGACATCCAGCTCTTCGATTAGATGGTTCCAATCCAGGTCCGCATGCTGCTCCAGGACACTGAGCAAATCGAGAAAGGCCCTGACGGTATTGCGCGGCGTCTGGAAGTACGCAGCGCCGATACGCTGATTGCAGTGGCTCAGGAAGGCGGGCAGGGCCTCATCGGGCAGCGCGTACTGAGCTGCATCGCCGCTGGAGTGCAGGTGTCGCAGCTTGGTGAGCAGGACGTACAGATCTTCCGGGGTGAGGTTGGCCAGCCGGATTACCGGACCGCCGAAATCCTGCAGCCCTTGCTGGGCGGCAAATGCATTCTCGGATAGACGCGATTGAAGTGCCTGGTAACTGTACAAGCCGCGACGGGCATCCATCAGCGTTTCTGGTGTTCCACCGAACACAAAGCCCACGCCCTCGCTGCTGCCCTGCAAGGTATCGTTGAGGATGCGGAGGATCTGCTCGTAGTTGGTATTGCGTGCCGTGGCGTGCGGCAGCTTGTACAGGTTCACCAGTTCGTCCAGACATACCAATAGGCCGCCATACCCAGCCAAGCGAATGAACCGCGCCAGTAGTTTGACCCCATCATAGACCTGGTCATCTTCGATGATGGTGCGTACCCCCAGCGCTTGGCGCGCATCGGTCTTGGTGGTGAACTCACCGCGCAGCCAGCGCACCGCATCGGCTTTGAGTTGCTCGTTACCCTGGTCGTGGCCACGCCAATAACACTCGATGACTTGAGCGAAGTCGTAGCCACCCACCAACTCGGTCAGCGACTGCAACCGCTGCTGGATGATCGATTCCACCGCTTCGCCCGTGCTCTTGGCCTGTTGCAACGCTGTGGTGATGAAGCGCTCCACCACGCTCGCCATCGCGCCGCCTTCGGGCTTGGTCCGGGTGGCGATGTTGCGGGTCAGCTCGCTGTACAACGAGCGCGCCTGGCCACCGCTGCCATACAAGCGACGATCCGGATTGAGATCGGCGGTCATCGTGACCAGACCCTTCTCCAGCGCCACCGCACGCACCAGGCTTAGGAAGAAGGTCTTGCCAGCGCCAAAGTCCCCGATCACAAAGCGAATCGCGCTGCCGGCCTGATTGATGCGATCAATATCCTTGATCAGGGCCTCGACTTCACGGGCGCGACCCACCTGGATGTACTGCAGGCCACGACGCGGCACCACGCCAGCCCGCAGGGCTTGGAGCACGGCATCGCGATCACGAGGCGGAATTCGAACAGCGCTTGTCATAGGCGTAGCTTCTTCTGGTCGGACAGGGTTTGCGCGAGCTGATCGCGCACGTAATCGTTCATGTACAGCGGGTCGTCTCCTTCCAGCAGCGGTTCGCCGGCGAGGGAGAACGCCGCTTCATTGAGCATTTCGGCCGCACCATCGGGCAGCAAGCCCAATGCATCGCAGGCGGCTTCGAAGTCGGCACGAGACCATTGGTCGCCGGCCACCTCCAGTACCCGCTCCAGCAAGGCCATATGCTCATCATCCAGCCCAGGTATTGAGTCACTTGGACCTTCTACTGGTGCTGCGGATACGCTCGCTGGAGTGACTGATGGAGTAGGGGAGCTTATCTCGGCCGTGGCAGCGGACTCGGCTTCATTAAAGATCTGCGCCAGCACCGATTGCACCCTGCCGGTTTCGGCAAGCTTCTGGGCAATCACATCGGCGTTGAGTCCACCGCCTGCGGCAGTCTTGGGACGTCCGCCGACGCTGGCGTGGTGCAGATCGGCCGGTACTCGGGCCGGATCCAGTTCCAGAGCGCGGTAGAATCGCTCGATCACCCGTATTTCGGCCGGACTGACATGGCCATCAGCCGCGGCGATCTCCAGCAACACGCCTGCGAACGCCTCGCGCTCGCTGGCTGGCAACAGACGCACCCGATTCTCCAGACGCGCCAAGGTGACCGGGTTGAGCTGCAACCACCGTAGGTGCGCCTCGATGCGTCGCTGCTCACTCTCTGGCAAGGCAAACTGCCGCTCGATCGCGGCGACGGCCACATCCAGCTCCGACTGGTTGATCTCGCTGCCTTGGCCGGCCACGGCAAGCGCGGCCTGCAGCATCAACAAGGCGGCCGCATACGCGGCGCTGGGCGTGCGCGCGGCCTGGTTAGGTAATCGGAATACCACCACGTGGCCATCGGGCGTAGGCGAAGGGCCATGGAAGCGGACGTCAGGCTCGATCGCAAACCCCAAGGCTTCCAACGCTTGGATCAGCGAGGTCGCCTCGCGCTTGCCCAGCCGTTCCGGTGCGCCCATTCCGCATCCTTGGGTCAGGCGAGAGGTCGCCATCACGGCCACGGTCTGCTGGGCCAACGCCGCGTCCAGGTCCGATACCAAGGCGCGGAACGTCGGCGGGACCTGGTTGCCACGTAACGGTTCGGGCATGGCCGCCAGCTCGGCCATCGGCGTGCCGTTCTTACTGCGTCGCACCCGTCGCAATGCTTCCAACTCGCCCATCGCCTGCTGAACCAGCGCGATCAGGGGCCGCATGGGTGCTTGGCTGCGGGTGATGTCCGGCAGGTCGGTCTGGATTGTCTCGGTGCCTACTTCGGGACCCGCCCAGCGATAGCTTAGGGTGAGCTTGGAGCGTCCCGGCTTGATGATCAGGCCCTGACCGAAGCGCTGTGCGTAAAGTTGGCCAAACCGGGTTTTGATCTCCGGCCGAACAACATCCCACGTAGTGGAGCGCGCCTCATCGGTCAGTGCCTGAGCCCAAGCGAAGGCCAGATCCGCACTCAGCGCCTGATGGCGCATGACCATCTGGGCTGCTTTGATGTGCTGGGCCAGGCTCCAGTCGTTGTCCGTGACGTCACCAGGCACTCCCAACTTGAAGCGCCCCACCGCCAGGAACTTCTGGCTGTAGGAGCCAAAGGAGCCGTGGCTGCCATAGTGCTGTTGCAGGCGCGCCACTTCGCTCAGGATTCGCAGGCCTTCGGTTCGGCCTTCTTCGCCGGCGGCCAGGCCGCGCAGCAAGCGGTACTCAAGACCATAGAAATACAGGAACACGTAACCGATACCGACGGTAGCTGCTCGTCGCTCCGAGTTCAGGAATGCAAGGAAGGTCCCTCGCTCACGATCATTGAGTCCGGCATACCTGGGCCAGTAGCCCAATCCTTCACCGCGCCAATCGGCCTGTCCCGAAAAGGCTAGGGTCGGATCAACCGCAGCCAAGCGGCTGTCTTGATAGTTTCGCGGCGTACCGAGATAGAAACCGCCACCGGCAATTTCTTGGCCACGAATGGAAACGGTCTCGCCAAACGGTATCCAGCGCGGCGGTGCCGGTTGCCGGATCGGACTGGCCAGATCCAACAGCGCACGCAATGGTGATGTCGTCCGGACCGGGACGGGATCTTGCACAGGAACGGGGCGGCTGTACGACACGGCGGCTGGAGCTTCGCTGTCCGAAACCTGGCTTCTGAGCGGCGGTAGTTCAACTACGGGACTTGGGGGCAGGGAAGGAGGGGAAGGGACCTGTTCCTGCGAGGATGAAAAACTGGCCTCCCCTAACGGCTTTCGAGCGCTCGCGTCAGGTGTAGGCGTGAACCCAGGTTCCGTTGACTCCTCTGACAAGCCGGACGCGTGTGGAAACTTCGCACGCAGCCTTTCCGCCCGTTGACGGTTCTCGCTCGCAACTTGATCTCGTTCAATCTCCCAGGGCGATTGTTGCGAGCTCGCGCTAGCTGCAGAATCCGCGGGCGGTTCCTCAACGGATTGTGTATTGGTGAATTCCGCTGCAGGAAGACGCGGTGCACGGGACTTATGGTCCGCTTCACTCGCAGCGATCTTGGCGCGCAGCTCGTCTGAGCGCACACGATTGACAGCGGCAACTGCGTCCCGATTGTCCGCCCAGTTGCCAAGCGGCGAGGTTGTTCGTACCGGAACTGGTTCATGTGCAGGCGTGGGGGGGTTAGGCTCGATGACGACCCTCCCAGTGCCTGTCGAAGCTTGCGATCTGGGGGCTGGTAGCGTGATCGCGGGCGTCGAGGGGAGTGGGGGAGGAGCAACCTGCAGGACGGAGGCGGATCCACCCGCACCGCGTGCCGTCGGAGGACTCCTACCGGAGGACTCACTCAGGATTTCTGCTAGTGTCTTGCCGGTTTCCTCCGGTGGAGGGGGCAACACAGAGGCCTGTTGGGCACACTGCCATTTGCGGAACATGCGCCAACCCACCCAACAAAGGAGGGCCACGACCGCAATCCAAAACAGCGCAATCCAGATCTCCTTGGGGATCAGCAAAATGACAACTAGCGCACCCAACAGCAATGCGCCGATACCGCCCCCGTTTCCCTTGCGCCGCCCCATCGTGTCAGCCCCTGCTGTCCGCTAGCCGAAATACTTCCCCCCCCTCCACTCTACACCTCTGTCGTAGTGCGTTGTGGGAGGCAGACAATGCGGGATAGGGCGACCGCTACGGACAAAGCTAAGCGTAGTATCGAGGTCCTATCCCAATTGAACTGAAGGGGCTCCACATGGAGAGAGGGAAGTTCGATCTGGCCATTGCCATTGCATTGGTCCCAATCCTCGGCACAGGCCTTGTTCTCATCAATCAACTTGGGCGCCTGATGTTCTACGGGGTGCCGTTTGAGCTCTTAGAATTGGACGCCTACAAGATTCTGATAAGTAGCCTTTCGATGCTTTTCATGGGAACGGCGGTCTGCTACGTAGGCGCCACCTTTTATGACCCCCGGGAATCGCCATTACCAGTTCGCCTGCTGTTTCATCTCATCTTCGCCGCGGCTGTGACGTCGCCATTCTGGCTCAGCGACCTGGACTTTGACCGACCGATCTCTTGGCCCGGCGTCATACTCGTTGTGCTTACAGGGATGATCATCTTCGGGATCGATTACTGGCTGAAGCGCGAGAAAGAAGCGAATCCGAAAGAACGTCTTTCGAACTGGTTACTTACCACCTTCTTTGGTTCACTTCTTGTGCTTGGAATAGCGACTACCCATGGCTACTTGGCCGAACGAGACCGAGTCTCTTTTCCTTTCCTCGGTGATTCAGATGAGGCTGTCGTAGGCAAAGTTGGCGATCTTCTGATCGTAAAGACATATGATCGCGAGCGCCGCACTTTCGATACAGACCGCACGAAGCTCGTGAGTAGTGAAGGCGCCACCTTGGTAACGCGCACGATCGAGTAAGCCACGCCAACTGGGCCTCTACATACCTGCAACCGTCTAGTAGTTTGATTCTGGAACAGTGACACGTGAGGCAACCGCTGTGGATTTTGAGCCTAGCTCGCCGCCGAAGAATGCTGCAGCTCACGAAGCTAAAGTTGATCCGGGCGTCGTGACCGGACTGCCGTCAACGGCAGTCGCACGCGATGTTCTGAGCAACTACAAAGGGGGCGTCTTAGCCAGCGAACTAGTGACGTTTGATCCCAACTTTGGCCACATCTACAGGTACGATGTCCTAGGTGAACTTGATGATGGCTTGGGCGATCCAGAGGCGTATCGCGGGCGACTGGTCCTTACAGATGCTGCGGACAGTTCAGTGTTGCTTGGTTATCACTCACTTCTTGAGTTGCAGGAAGAGGTGCTTAGGCACCTCCAATAGAGCTTTCGACGACGGCCCGCGCCGCCGAAAGGTTACGACGACACGGGCAAAGCCGGCGTTCCTGGGCTTGACATAAGAAATGTTATGCGAAGTAAGCTATTGATTATATTGGCTTTTATTTCCGTTTGCAAGATCGTTACTCCTTAAGCTCCGTG
>NZ_CANMLQ010000013.1:0-44577 GCF_947498795.1 uncultured Pseudoxanthomonas sp.
TCTTCCTACGCTTCATCTGCAACACTCCCGCTGCCTATGCAGCTATCCGTGTGTTGCGTCGATCATATGAATCCGCGACCCAAAGCGGACATCAACCGCTGCAACCACCACAGCAGACAGAAGGAACGAGAACAATGTCTTCCGGTCCAAGGTGATAGCCGGACCGGGAGAAGGCCAAGAGCAGTTCCGCCGCCAGCGCACTGGTGGCGCAGCGCAGGTTTCCAGTTAGCACGTCGCGGTCGAAAAGTATGGCCGGATCGAGATCCAGAAGTTGGTGCGCCAGCAGGCCAAGGTCGACGGGAATGCTGCCTGAGCGGATGACATATTCCATCGCAGGGCTCCTGGAATGCGTTGCCCGGGCAGGCGACGCATCGGGTGGACTTACTTGGTGACGACCAGCTTGCCCTTCATCAGGGTGGAGTGGCCGGGGAAACTGCAGAAGAAGCTGTAGTCGCCGCCGGCGGTGAGCTTCTTGCCGGGGAATGTGATCTTCGTTTTCTGGCCGCCGCCAATCAGCGAGGTATGCGCGATGACGCGGGCGTCATTGGCCTGCACATAGGCGCCGGCGGCACCAGCCTTCATGCCGTCGCGTGCCACGCCGGCCAGGTCGGCGGTCTTGGACACCACCACGTTGTGGCCCATCGCGGCGACCGGCAGCTTGCCGCTGTGGGTCAGCTCGAGGGTGATGATGGGGCAGCTGGCGGAGACGGTGGCCTCCTTCAGGTCGAACTTCATCGCATCGTCGCCCTTGAGGCTGATGGTGCAGTTGCCGGCGGCCTGCGCGATGCCGGCGGCGATAAGCAGGGCGATGGTGGCGAAGGTACGGGAGAGCTTCATGGTGGAACTCCTTGGGGAATGGGGCATAAGCGGGAGGGGTGTGGGTGCCATGTCATCACGGCCCGGCGAGCAGCGCCTTGATCTGGATCAGGAACTGCGGATCGGCGGCGGCGCCGGTCACCTCGCTGCGCGCCCGGATCCGGCCATCGGCATCCAGCAGCACCAGCACGCTGGTGTGGTTGATGCTGCCGTCCTCGCGGACGCGGTAGCGCACGTCCAGCACGCTGGCGATCGCGCGCACGTCGTTGTCGGCGGGGGTGAGGAACTGCCAGCCATCGGGCACGCGATGGCGCTCCGCCACGTCCTGCATCGCCGCCGGCGTGTCGCGGACGGGATCCAGGCTGACCATGACCATGCCCAACCGCCTGCGCTCGGCCGGCGCCAGCTGCTTCTGCACGCTCTTGGAGTTCTCGATGATCAGCGGGCACATCAGGTGGCAGTGCGTGTAGAACATCGACACCACGCGCGGCTGGCCGCGCAGCGACGACCAGGCGACGAGCTGGCCGCTGGCGTCCTGCGTCGAGGCCGACAGGTGATAGACGGAGTCGCCCGGTAGCGCCTGCGCGCGCGCTGCGCCCGTGACAGCCAATAGAGCGATCAGGAGGAAGGGAATGCATTTCATGGCGTGCTCCTTGCACAGCGGAAACCGATGTTGCCCAGCGTTGCACCGGGCTGCAGGGCCGACAGCAGGACGAAGCGCTTGACCACGCCGTAGTCGCCGGGATCGTTGAAGCTCATGGCGGTGGCGCCGCAGTAGCGCAGCGCTTCGCCGTCCTGCTGGCCGCGGCGGTCGCCATCGCCGAGCAGCGACGCGTAGTCCTCGCTCCACTCCCAATGCGCGCCATGCAGGCCGTGCAGGCCGTAGGCATTGGCCGGCGCATCCGGCGCGGCGTCGATCGCGCGCGGCGTGCCGTCGTTGACCTGGCGCATCCGCCACGCCGCATCGCCGCGTGCATCGCGGCGCGTGGCGTCCGCTGCTGCGGCGTACTCCCATTCGACAAAGCGGGGCAGGCGGGCCTGCTGCGCACGGCAATAGGCATCGGCCGCATACCAGTTCACGTGCACGACGGGCGCGTCGGCATCGACGCCGTCGCCGGGCGCGTCGGCTCCGGCCCAATGGCCGAGATAACCCGGACTGGCGAACACCGCCGGGATGCGGTCGCGCCGCCACTGCGGCTGGTGCTGGAGGAATTCGGCGAAATCGCGGTTGCTGACCGGCCGTGCCATCAGCGAGAACGAGGCTAACCGCACGACGCGCGTGGCCTCTTCGTAACGCACGGACGAACGGAAGTCGCCGCCCTCGACGGGCCGGTACGGGTTTCCTGCGTCCCCGGCGACGGCAGGTGCCGACGCCAGGGCGAACAGGAGAGCGACCGTCGGGGGCAGCGTCCGTGTCATCCGTTCCTCACTTCCCGCCGGCCGGCTTGGCTTCCGGGTAGTCGATGTCGTGCTGCTGGCCCGTGTAGATGTCGGGGTTCTTCGCGCCGTCCACCTTCAGGATGCCCAGCGAGCCCTTGTGGAACGTGCGGAAGATGCTGTGGTCCACCAGCACGAAGTTGCCCGGCACGTCCGCCTTGAATTCGACCATGGCCGAACCGCCGGCCGGTATCAGCGTGGTCTGCACGTTCTCCTGGTACTTGCTTCCGCCTTCGGTGTAGACCTTGTCGAAGATCTCGCCGATCACGTGGAAGCTGGACACCAGGTTGGGGCCACCGTTGCCGACGAACATGCGGATCGTCTCGCCGGCCTTCGCCGTCAGCGCGTTGTCGCCCTGCAGGGCATCGACCGAACCGTTGAACACCACGTAGGTCGGATGCTCGTCGATGGCCTTTTCCAGGCTGAAGGGCTGCTGGCCGGGTTCGCCGTACTCGCCTTCGGTGTAGAAGTCGCCTTGCACCACGTAGAACTCTTTGTCCACCGGCGCCAGGCCTTCTTCCGGTTCCACCAGGATCAGGCCGTACATGCCGTTGGCGATGTGCATGCCGACCGGCGCCATCGCGCAGTGGTAGATGTACAGGCCCGGGTTGAGCGCCTTGAACGAGAACTGCGTTTCCTTGCCCGGCAGGGTGAAGGTGGCTTCGGCGCCGCCGCCCTGGCCGGTGACGGCGTGCAGGTCGATGTTGTGCGACATGTGCGAGTCGTGGCGGTTCTTCAGCTTGAACTCCACCGTGTCGCCTTCGCGCACACGGATGAAGCTGCCCGGCACGGTGCCGCCGAACGTCCAGAAGTTGTAGGTCACGCCGTCGGCCATGCGCATGTCCTTCTCGATCATCTCGAGATCGACGACGACATGGGCGGGCGTCTTGCGCGTGATCGGCGGCGGCACCATCGGCGGGGCCGTCAGGACGGCATGGACGGTTTCGCCGGCGGGCGTGATCTTGCCGCCCTCTCCGCCTGCGAAGACGGGGCCGGCGAACAGCGCCGCAAGGGCGCAGGCGAGCAGGGAGTGATGCAGACGTTTCATGGCGATTCCTTCGGTGGCTCTCGGTGGGTGTGCAGCCATGGTGGAAACGCGACCGAAGCACGACGTTGATTTCGATCAATCCGACGGGGGCGAACGCAGGGATTCGTGCGCGGGCTTGACCAAAGTCAAGCGTCGCCACGCCTGCGACAACGCGTCGCATCTTCGCTCCGGGGTGCGTCGCGAGAATGGCCGCATCACACGAGGAGATGCGTCATGAACCGTCATCTGTTGACTGTCGCCCTGCTGGGTGCACTCGCGAACATGCCGCTGGCGCACGCGGACGACGCGCACGCCGCCATGCATGCAGAAGCGATGACGACGACCACGCTGGACGGCATCGTCGTGGTCGGCGTCGCTCCCGCAATGGCGACCACCTTCATCACCGACCCCAAGCTGCCGCGCCAGCCGGTGCCGGCCAGCGATGGCGCGGACTACCTGAAGACCATTCCCGGCTTCGCTACGTTGCGCAGCGGTGGAACCAATGGCGATCCGGTGCTGCGCGGCATGTTCGGTTCGCGCATCAACCTGATGACCAACGATGGTGCGATGAGCGGCGCCTGCCCGTCGCGCATGGACAATGCATTGTCGTACATCGCACCGGAAACCTACGACCGGCTGGTGGTCACCAAGGGGCCGCAGACGGTGCTGTGGGGCGGCGGCGCGTCCGCCGGTACGGTGCGCTTCGAACGCGAGATCCCGTATTTCGCCGAGCCGGGCGTGCAGGGCTCCGGCAGCGTGCTTGCCGGAAGCGGCAACCGCAACGACCAGGTGCTGGACGTCAGCGCCGGCACGCCGCGTGGTTATGCCCGCGTATCCGCCAACCGCTCCGAGGCCGACGACTACGAGGACGGCAACGGCGACGTGGTGCCGTCGGCGTGGAAGAAGTGGAACGCCGATGCCGCGATCGGCTGGACACCGGATCAGGACACCGTGCTCGAGCTCAGTGCCGGCATCGGCGATGCGGAAGCACGCTATGCCGGCCGCGGCATGGACGGCGCGCAGTTCCGGCGCGACAGCCTGGGCCTGCGCTTCGAGAAGAAGCGCATCGGCGGCGTGCTCGACGCCGTGGTCGCCAATGTCTACCAGAACGACGTGGACCACGTGATGGACAACTACACGCTGCGCGATCCCGATCCGAACGGCAGCATGCCCATGCCGATGGCCAGCAACGTGGCCCACCGCACGCGCGGCGGGCGCGTGGCGACCACCTGGCAGGCGGATCGCTGGGAAATCACCACGGGTATCGACCTGCGTGCGAGCCGGCACAGCCAGCGCAGCGCCTCCGGCCGTGGCGCTTACCGCGCGCTGCCGTGGACGGTGGATGCGAAGTTCCAGACCTGGGGCGTGTTCGCCGAGTCGCACTGGCACATCACCGACACGCATCACCTGATGAGCGGTGTGCGTTTCGATCGTGCGGACGTGGAGGACCTGCGTGTCCGCACTGGCGGCATGATGCCGATGCCGAACCCCACCGCCGGCATGACGCGCGAGGAGACGTTGCCCAGCGCCTTCGTGCGTTACGAATACGACATGGGCGGTCGCTGGGGTGCGTATGCCGGCCTCGGCCACACGCAGCGGATGCCCGACTACTGGGAGCTGTTCTCGCCCACGCGCGGCCCGGCAGGTGCGCCCAACGCGTTCGCCGGCGTGCAGCCCGAGCGCACCACGCAACTCGATGTCGGTGTGCAGTACAAGGGTGCGAAGGTCGATGCCTGGGCATCGCTTTACGCGGGGCGCGTGCAGGACTTCATCCTGTTCGATTACGCCGCCGGCATGATGGGCAGCACGACACGCGCGCACAACATGGATGCGGATATCCGGGGCGGCGAAGCCGGCATCGACTGGCGGCCGGCCGACGGCTGGAAGCTGTCCGGCGCGCTGTCCTACGCCTGGGGCGAGGTGAGCGACACCGGCACGGCACTGCCGCAGATGCCGCCGCTGGAAGCGCGCCTTTCGGTCGCCCGCGAGCAGGGCGCATGGACGTGGGGCGCGCTGTGGCGCGTCGTCGCCGACCAGCAGCGGGTCAGCACCAGCCAGGGCAACATCGTCGGCCGCGATCTGGGCCCGAGCGCCGGCTTCGCAGTGTTCTCGCTCAACGGCGGCTACCGCTTCAACGACCGCGTGCAGGTGACCGCGGGCATCGACAACCTGTTCGACCGCGCCTACAGCGAACACCTCAATCTCGGCGGCAACAGTGCCTTCGGCTATCCGGCCGATCCGGTACGCATCGGCGAGCCGGGCCGAACGGCCTGGATGAAACTCAACCTGCGCTACTGACCGGTGAGCGACGGTCCCGGCGGATCAGCCGGGACCGCTGGCCTGCCAGCCATCGGCCTGCCGCCAGCAGCGCCATTGCGCGTGCAGGCTCACCGCGTAGGCCAGTGCCATCGCGACGCCGGCGACGCGGGCCAGCACCGGTGCCAACGTCGCCGTCACCAGCAGCACGCCCGAGATGGCATGCAGGACGAACGCGCGCTGCTTGCCCGCTTCGTCGAACAGGCTGCCCACGCCGGGCACGCGGATCCCGCGCGGCACGCGCTGGCGCAGCGCGATCCAGGTGAGGAAGCCGGTGATCTCCAGGGCCATGCCCACCACCAGCAGCGGCAATCCGGTGAGCATCAGCGCGCCGACCAGCATCCACGGCCTGTCCGGCCACAGCGCGACCCCGCAGGCGGCGAGCAGGCTGGCGCATCCCGCCTGCCAGAAGCGGCGCAGCACCGGATTGCGTCGATGCCGCGCGGTCGCATGCAGGACGAAGACGGCGATGGCGAACGCGACGAAGGGCGCCGTGGCGACAAGCCACACACCTTGAGGCAACACGCCACCTTGCGCGGCGGCCACCAGGCCGAGCGTCGCCAGCAAGGCCGTCTGCCACAGACGCGATGCGACCACCGGTACGGCGCGCGTGCCCTGCAGCATCGGCAGCGTGACGCTGCCTACCGCGGCAAGCAGTCCGAGCATCCAGCCGATACCTCCGATCGCGGCATGCAGGTCCACGCGCCCGGCAGGTGCGGGCGCCAGCCATCCGGTGCGCGCACCCAGCAGCAGAAGTCCGAGTGCCGCCGTGGCAAGCAGCGCCAGCAGGGCCAGGCCGATCCCATCGCGCACCAAGCGCTCGCCGTTTCCATGCATCACCGCCACCAGTGCGAGCGCCGCGAACAGTGCCAGCGAGCTGCCCAGCAGGATCGCTGCCGGCAGCGCGAAGACGCGGGCCTGTCCACCCAGCGTGGCGAGCAACAGCACGATGCCTGCATTGAAAGCGCCCTGCAGCCAGGGCACGCAACGGACACACGGCCAGCGACTGCCGGCGGCGACCGGCAGGAACTGCACCAGGCTGCCCAGCATCGCGTTGCCCAGCATTCCCAGTACCAGCATGTGAACCACCACCAGCGTTGCGGGCGTCCAGCGCGACAGCAGCACGGGTTCGCCCTGCCAGGCCAGCCACAGGCCGGTGGCAAGACCCCATGCCAACGCCCAATGCAGCAAGCGCATCGGCAGCGCCGGGGACGGCGCCTGCGCGAACGCCAGGCCGCTCATGCCGCGCGTGGTGGGTGCAGCGCGTCCCGGTCCTCGGCATGGCAGATCGCGATGCAGGCGCTCCCCGATGCGGCGGCATACACGTGATAGACGAATCCACCGTCATCGAGGATGGGCAGCAGGGGCAGTGGCGGGCGTGGCGTCAGCGCCACCAGCCGCTCGCCACGCTGCAGCGTGCCGAGGCAGTCGAGGATGCGTTCCATCGGCTCCGGCGCCGGTAGTTGGCGCAGGTCCAGACGCAGCAGCGTCAGCTCGAGTGCCATGCGTCCGTTGCCTCGTCGAGCGGTAGCGATCTGCAGTCGAGCGACACGCCTGCGGCATCCAGTGATTCGCGCACGCAGCAGGCGCAGCTCGCGAATGCGTCGGTCAGCATCGAGGCATCGAAGGAGGCGTCCATGGCGATCATCCCGCCAGCCACAGCAGCCAGCCCCACGGATCGTGCGCCCGCGCGATGCCGTAGACTTGCAGGAAACACAGCAGCGCTGCCACCACCAGCATGGCGCGCGTGGCACGGCCATGCGAGGGTCGGAAGGCGGCGATCCCCAATCCGACGTACGCAAAGACGAGCACGATCTTCGCGAACAGCCAGCCGTTGGCGAACATCCCCGCCGGCAGGATCGTCAGCAGCATCATCGCGCCGGTCAGCAGTACGGTGTCGACGGTGTAACTGGTGTAGCGCACGAGCGCCGCGCGCGGCCAGCGCATGTTGGCGAGCAGGCCGAGCGCACGCAGCGCGAACAGCGTGCCGCTGGTCATCGCCGCGGCCACGTGGACCAGCTTGATGTCGGGGTAGAACACCATCATCGCGCTCATCCCGGCCGCCCGTCCGCGCGCGGACTCAGGTAGATCCCGCCGATGCGGCCCACCCATGGCGCCAGCGCCAGCAGCCAACCCACTGCGGCGGCCGCCTGCCACGCCATCGCATCCGGCGCGAGGTCGGCGACGATGCGCATCACGGCGACGACCTGGATCGCGACGAAGGCGAACCACGCCACCTTCGGCATCACCAGCGGCCTTCCGGAGTGGCCCTGCGTCACCCGCGTGACCATCGCCACCAGCAGGCTGCCGAAGAAGCCGATGAACATCGCATGCATCGGCGCGCGCCCCAGCACGAACTCGTCCGTCGCCAAGAAGGTCACGCTCTGCACCACGTACAGCAGGAAGGTGATCGGCAGCCACGCGGTGCCGATGAACAGCACCGCCAGCAGGCCCGGCATGCGGCCGCGCGGCCACCAGCGATACACCGCCCATGCCGTCAGCACCAGCAGCGGCACGTCGGCCAGCCACAGCCACGCATACGCATGCACCAGTTCCAGGCCGAGGTGCAGCATCAGCAGCGCCCACACTGCGCCCAGCCAGGGCAACGATCGCCACGGCACGTAGCCCGGCACCACGTTGTTGGCGAAGAACGGAAACATGCGGTGCGCCACCGTCACGTACACCGGCAGCAGCAGGCCGAAGCCGCCGAGCTTGATGCTCGCGAACGCCCAGGTGGGCGAGGCGCCCAGCGCGAAGGCGATGAACATCACCAGCCCCAGCCAGCCCAGCAGCAGGCCAGCGAAGCAGGAGCGCGCATGCCAGGTCTTCGCCGTGTCGTCGGCCAGCAGCCGGCCCAGTGTCAGCAGCGCGGCGCTCCAGCCGGCGAGCGCCATCCACAGGCCGACGGTAAGGCCCGCCTGCCACCCGGCGACGCCCAGCAGGATCGCCAGCTGCCCGCCCATCAGGCCAAGCCCGACCGGCACGTAATGCCAGCGCTTCAGGTCGGCCATGCCCATCCAGCGCGGAAACACGGTCAGCAGGAAGCCGAAGATGAAACTCGGCAGTACCAGGTACTGCATCAGGAAGGCATGCAGCCAGCCGGCGTAGATCGGTGTCTCCGGCATCGTCCAGAGGCCCCAGCGCGTGGCCACCAACCACAGCGTCCACCACAGCATCGCCAGCAGCACGTTGCCGGCGCCGACGAAGAACATCAGCCGGTGCGGCGCGTGCGCAAGCCAGGCGGGAGACAGCCCGGGCAACGGCGGCGCGGCGCGGGAACGGGGCGGGGGAACGACGTCGATCTTCATGCGGCCAGCGTGCCCGCCCTGGCTGCCGACCGCCTTGACGTGGGTCAGGCCGGACGCGATCCGGTGGCCCGCGCGGCCTTGATCCGGGTCAAGGCCGCCCGCGCCGCCAGCCCCTACAGTCCTGCCACCCGCGCATGCGCGCCACGTCCGCCACAGGAAGCCCGATGTCCGACCACACTCCATCCCCCACCGAGCAGCGCCAGCAGGCCATGACCGAGGCCCTGCGCGCCTGGGATCCGGAAGCCGAAGTCAGCCTCGAGTCCGGCACCGGCCGCCTGATGGTGATGACCACGCTGCCCACCGAGCGCGTGATCGCCATCCTCAAGGAAGCCGGTGAACATGCCGAAGCCGGGGAAAGCGAACCGCGCGGACACAATGCCGGGCAATGCTGCGGTGGGTGTTCGCACTGATCGGGAGATGATCGGAGGGAGAGGCGAGGCGACGCCCACATCGCCTCGTAAGCCCTCAGCGCTTCCTGCTGATCCAGAGATAGCGAAGGCCGCAGTAGGCAGCCACGACCAAGGCGCCGACGCCCAGCGCCAGGACCAAGTGGGGCAGATAGGGCTTCAGCGCAGGCATCAACGACTCGAGCCACACACCTTTGACGCGGCGATACGCCGGCGCGGTGATCCAGCCATGCTTCGCGTTGAAATACACCAACAACGCCGCCACGCCCACCATCGAAGCGCGGACGCAGCGCCAAGCCAGCCTGTCCAGTTCCTTTTCCTTCAGTGCATTCGTCGTCATGGTGGCGCCCTAGTCGCCGCGACCGTCGAGGGCGACGCGAACCAGGGTGATGCCCGCAAGCAACGCGACCTGGGCGAGCACCCAGACGATCCAACCGGCGCCCGTCCAGAAGACCACGAGCGACACCACCAACGAAAGTGCGGCCCACAGGACGGTGTGGTCACGCGCGCCATTGCGCGCCTCGATCTTCCCCGCATTGAAGTACAGGGACATGCCGACGATGCACAAGGCGACCTGGGCGTAGATGCTCACGCGCGCCCCAACTCCGCGACGAAGGTCGAGCATGGGTTGACGTCGGACATGGTCCCTCCCTAGGCCCTGAAGGCGGATGAATGATGGGACAAGTGTCCAGCCCAGGCCAATGTACGCTCAGCCGGCGGCTGGACTCGTCAGAAGACGCGGACGCACGCAGCGACCAGGAAGAAGAGGGCGGACGCCGCCAGGAACCACCGCCACGCCCCGAGTTCTTCCGGCGTGAAGCCCTTGCCGGGGTTACGGGGGTCGTAACGGATGAGGATGTCTTCGAACGTGGGCGGACTGCGCCACAGCTTGAAGCCGGCGAACTGGACGGCCGCGCGGTCCTCGACACGCTTGCGGTACTCCGTTCCCTCCACCGTCCAGACCAGGACATGGTCGGAGTCGCGATTGACGACCCATTGGCCCCGGCTGAACTCCTCGAACGACGATTGCGGCGGCACTTCCACGACTCGCGCGGGCGCGGAGGGCCACGTCCTCGCCGCTCGCATGCGCAGGAAGTCCAGCGCCGCCCACATGCCGGTCACGCCGCCAGCCGCCAGCAACAGATCAAACATCGTCATTGTTGATTTCCCAGTACCGCGTCACTGCCAGTGCGCACATTTGTTCGCGGGATTGATCACCTTGCCGCGTGGAGCACCGATGAGCGGATCCCACGCTCGCTGCCCCATGAGTATCCGACCATCCACGAGCGAGTAGACGATGGTGTAGGACGGATTGTTCGTCGCGCGAGCCTCGTAACGGCCCACATAGAAAGTGATGGACACGTAAGGCGGCATGACGGTTTCTTCGTGATACCAGGAGCCTTGCGCCTCGATGTGGGTGATGTCCTGAAGCTTGTCGATCAGGCATGGGTTGAGAGACACCCGGAAATGGGGAGATGAAAGAACGACCTGCTGGGTCTTGCGCGGATCGTTGCTGGATCGTTGAACCAGGACTCTGACAGGGCCGTAGCGATCGGGAATATCCGTCAGTGACCCATCCGATCCGATGTGCAGGATGCGATCCTCGTGCGCCAGCACCAGGCCCGGCGACATGAGCAGCAGCGCGGAGATCAGGGCTAAGAACTTAGACATCACCGGCGTTTCCGGGGAACACGTGCCGGCACGTACGCCGCACCTCGACTGATCGCCCACGCTTCCATATGCATCACTCCGATGTGCACGAGACGCGGATGTAACTACGCAAGGTGTGGATCAGGCTGCCGCCCTGTTCGAATCGGATGTTCGCGATACGCCAGGATTCGCCCACCTTCACCAGGACGACCGTATCCGTCCAACGCAGGCTGGGGTCGTAGGCCAGCTGTGCCGAGACAAGCGCAGCGGATGTTCCTCGCGAGACCAGCGAGGTGCCTTCGATCGACTTGGCGCCGTCCGATGAGTAGTAGTACCAAGGGTCGGCATCGATGATCCACGGCTTCACGTCGGGCGGTACAAGCTGGGTGCATGCATCCTGATAGCGATCGGTCGCGGTCAGCAGCGCATCCAGCTCTTTCGACAGCAGGTGCCGGACGTTCCCGAGCATGCGCCCGTCCGCGGCGAACGGCCCATGGATCTCCCGCGTATAGAAGTCCTTGACGACGTCTTGCGGGTTCGCGGCATCTGCGCCTTGGGCGGATGACGCCAGTGCAAGCAGCAGAATGAGCTTCTTCATGTGTCGTTCTTCCGTTCGGATCGGACGCGGCATGCGTTTGGCGGTGAAGGACTCAACGGTCCGGCGTGGGCGAGCGTGCACGGGCAAGCCCCCACAGCGACGGAGCCAGCCAGCCCAGGACGGTGAGGGCAGCGATGACCGCGCCCACCACCCCATTGATGCGGAAGAACTGGAAGAAATACTGCGTCCCCTCGATGAACGTATAAGCGGCCACCAAGGCGCACGCAACCAGACCGCATAGCAGGACGGTCCCACCCACCCGTGTCGAAGCGACGGTACCCATTGCATTGCGGCAGGCGAAAAAGGAGATCGGTGCGAGCGCGAAGGCGCCCGCGCTACCGGCGACCCAGCCGTGTCCGCCGCCCGACAGCAGGACGCCGGCCAGCAGCGTCAGCAGTGCTACCGCCGTCGAGATGACGAGTTCCCTGGACACCCGACCAGCACTCCCCCGGCACCCCTGCCGCCCCACCCGATGTTAAAGGTGAGACACCCCACCCGTCCGGGTAAATGTGAGGACATGGGGCTCCAAGCCCCATCGATCGCGCTCCGAGCGCCATGTGCAAGGCGTGGAGTGCCAACGATGGGGCTCAGCGTGTGAGGTGTCGGGCTCTGGAGGGCGATCGATGGCTCGCCGCGTGCCATCGATGGCACGCGGAGCTCGATGTGCAAGGCGTGGAGCTTCGCGGATCGGGCTCGGAAGGTGAGGTGCTGGCTTTCCGAATCCCATCGATGGCACTCGGCGTGTGATCTGCCGGGCTCAATGTGAGAAAGATCGGGCTCAGAGAGCCATCGATGGCATGGCGGTGCCTTGCGCATGACATTCCGAGCCCCGTCTGCAAGGCGCCGAGCCTCGTCGTCGAGCGGGCGCCGCCGATGCGCAAACAAAAGAGAGCCGCTTGCGCGGCTCTCGGGCTGCAACCTGCAGCAGGTGGCCCGGCCTCCCCACCCGGAGAGGCCGGTTCCAGGGTCAGGCTTCGCTGGGGTGTGCGACCGGCAGTGGCTCGCGGCGCGGGGCCAGCCACAGGCTGGCCACGAACCACACCAGCGCCAGCGCGCCCACGCTGAAGAGCGTGTCGGCCGGCACGCGCATCCACACCAGCATGTCCACGAGCGGCTGCTGCATGAACTCGGCCGAGCGCGCGAACCAGTAACCGTGCTCCAGCGCCGCGTTGAGCTGCAGGATGCCCAGCGGCAGCAGGGTCAGCAGCGACATGCCGGCCAGGCCGATGTTGAGCGACCAGAACGCGGTCTTCAGCAGCTTCTCGTTCCACACCACGTCCGGCTTCAGCCCGCGCAGGCAGAACAGCATCAGGCCGATGCCAAGCATGCCGTACACGCCGAACAGCGCGGTGTGGCCATGGTTCGGCGTCAGGTTCAGGCCCTGCATGTAGTACAGCGGCAGCGGCGGGTTGATCAGGAAGCCGAACAGGCCCGCGCCCACCAGGTTCCAGAACGACACCGCGATGAAGAACTGGATCGGCCAGCGGTAGCGCTGCATCCACGGCGTGGCCTTGCCCATCTTCCAGCTGTGGTACGCCTCGAAGCCCACGTAGGCCAGCGGCACCACTTCCAGCGCGGAGAAGCTCGCGCCCAACGCGATCACCGCCGTCGGCGTGCCGGTGAAGTACAAGTGGTGCAGCGTGCCCAGCACGCCACCGGCCATGAACACGATGGTGGCGAATAGCACCGCGATGGTCGCGGTCTTGGTCTGCAGCAGGCCCAGGCGGGTGAACAGGAAGGCGATCACCGCCACCGCGAACACCTCGAAGAAGCCTTCCACCCACAGGTGCACCACCCACCAGCGCCAGTACTCGACCATCGACAGGTGCGTGTGCTCGCCCCACATCAGGCCGGCCGCGTAGAACAGGCCGATCGCCACCGTGGACAGGAACAGCAGGCTGACGATGCTGCGTGATTCGCCGCCGTTGCGGATGGCCGGCCACAGCGCTCGGCCCACCAGCACCAGCCACAGGGTCAGGCCGATGAAGAGGAACCACTGCCAGAAGCGGCCCAGGTCGACATATTCCCAGCCCTGGTGGCCGAACCAGAAGTTGTGCTCCAGGCCGAGCTTCTGCATCACCGCGAACCACTGGCCGGTGAACGCACCGACCACGATGATGATCAGGCAGGTCCAGAGGAAATTGACGCCGAGGCGCTGGAACTTCGGCTCATGTCCGGAGATCGCCGGGCCGATGTACAGGCCCATGCCCAGCCAAGCGGTGGCGATCCACAGCACCGCGAGCTGCGTGTGCCAGGTGCGCGTCAGCGAGTAGGGCAGGATGTCGGCCAGCGCGAAGCCGTAGGCCTCCTGGCCTTCGACCTGGTAGTGCGCGGTGATCGCGCCCAGCAGGATCTGCACCACGAACAGCGCGATGACCACCCAGAAATACTTCGCGGTGGCGCGCATCGATGGCGTGACCTTGATCTTCGCCAACGGGTCGCTCTTGGGCAGCACGGGGGCCATTTCGTCGCCGTGGTTGACCGCGTAGTGCCAGCCCAGCAGGCCGACGCCGGCGATCAGGAACAACACGCTGAAGACCGTCCACAGGAACGCACTCGGTGGCGGCGTGTTGCCGACCAGCTCGTCCGCCGGCCAGTTGGCCGTGTAGCTGATCTCCGCACCCGGACGCTCGGTCACCGACGACCACGCCGCCCACCAGTAGAACGCGGTCAGCTGGCGACGGTGTTCGGCGTTGGGCACGGTATCGTTGCGCATGGCATAGGCCTCGCGCAGGTCGCCGGTGGCCGGATCGGCGGAGAACAGGCTTTGGTAATGCGCCCCGACCACGCCGATCGCGTCCGCGCGATCGTTCGACAGGGTGATCGTGCCGCTCGCGGCGTCGTAGGTGTTGGGCCGCATCAGCGCCTGCACGCGCGTGGCGTAGGCGGCCTGGATGGGCGCGTCGAGCTGCTTGTAGCCCTCCACGCCGGCTTCCCGCTTGGCCCATCCGTCCAGGACGGCCTCGGCTTCGCGGTGCAGCCAGTCCGCGCCCCAGTCGGGCGCCACGTAGCCCCCATGGCCCCAGATGGAGCCCAGCTGCTGGCCACCGATGGACTGCCAGACCTGGCGGCCGGTCTCGATGTCCTGGCGGGTGAAGATCACCCGGCCGTCCTCCGCCACGACCCGTTCGGGTACCGGCGGCGCCTGGCGATGCACTTCGCTGCCGACCCAAAGCAGGACGGCGAACGACGCAATGAGCAGGGCCGCCAACCCCACCCACAACTTGCGTGTCGAATTCATGATGCGGCTCTCCTCGGGAAACGGCCGCATCATCGGCGCGCCGGCCCGGGGGCTCCATGACGCAGGTCAAGCCGGGATGGAATCGCAATAGGTGCTTTCTGTAGGAGCGACGTAAGTCGCGACCGCCCGGCCCGGCTACCGATCCGCATTACGAAGGCCGGAAGGTCTCCGGTCGCGACTTACGTCGCTCCTACAGAGAGGGCATGACCTCAATCCCGCAGCACGGCCAGCGCGAGGGCTTCCAGGCGGGGCAGGTCGAGGATCTCGACGTCGCGCTGCTTGATGTGCAGCAGGCCGTCCTGTTCGAAGCGGCGCAGCACGCGGCTGACCGTCTCGGGTGCCTGGCGCAGGTAGTTGGCGATGTCGGTGCGCGCCATCGTCAGCTGGAACCGGCGCGGCGAAAAGCCGCGTGCGGCCAACCGGCGCGAAAGGCCGATCAGGAACGCAGCCATGCGCTCGTCGGCGGTGTTGTCGCGCGCGAACAGCGAGGCCACGCCGATATCGCGGCTCATCAGCTTGAACAGGTGCGCCTGCAGGTTGGGCAGGCGCGCGGCCAGCATCGCGATCTTCGGGAACGAAAAGCGGCACAGCATCACCGTGTCCAGCGCGATCGCGTTGCACGGGTAGCGGTCGCCGTGGATGGCGTTGAGGCCGATTACTTCGCCCGGCAGGTGGAAGCCGAGCACCTGCTCGTGCCCATTGCGGTCGATCTGGTAGGTCTTCACCGTGCCGGCGCGTACCGCAGCGATCGCGCCGAAGGGGTCGCCTTCGCGGAACACGTGTTCGCCGGCACGCAGCGGGCCGACGTGTTCGACCAGCACGTGCAGGTCCATCAGGGCGCGCTTGTCCATGCCTTCGGACAGGCAGGCCTGCGAGAACGCGCAGGTGGAGCAGAAGGTCAGCGAATCGCCGTCGTCGGCGACGATGCTCGCGTCGGTGCGCGGGAAGACCAGCGGCGAGGTCATGCGGACACTCCCGGGAAGGTCAGACCGTGCGCGAGAAGCGAGGCGTCGAGGCTGCAGTGGTGGGCAGGTAGCGGTCGAAGCACATGGCGATGATACGCAACAGCATGCGCCCGCGCGAGGTCGCACGCAGGCCGTCGCCGCGCAGCTCCACCAGGCCGTCGTCCTGCAACGGACGCAGGCGTTTCAGTGCATCGGCGAAATACGTCGTGAAGTCGATCACGTGCCGACGGCCGAGGTCGCGGTAGTCCAGCGTGCCGTGGCACATCAGCTGCTGGATGACATCGGCGCGGATCACGTCGTCTTCTTCCAGCCGCATGCCGCGCCAGACGGGCAGGTGGCCCTGGTCGATGGCCTGTTCCCAACTGCCGAGATCGCGCGGGTTCTGGCTGAAACTCGGGCCGATGTGGCTGATGGCGCTGACGCCCAGGCCGACCAGGTCGCTCTCGGCGTGCGTGGTGTAACCCATGAAGTTGCGGTGCAGGCCGCCGCGCCGCTGCGCTTCGGCCAGGCTGTCGCCGGGCAGGGCGAAATGGTCCATGCCGATGTAGACGTAGCCGGCCTCGCCGAGCTTGTCGATCGCGCATTGCAGCAGGCCGAGTTTCACCTCGGGCGACGGCAGCTCGTCGGCGTTGATGCGCTGCTGTGGGCGGAACATCGCGGGCAGGTGCGCGTAGCTGTAGATCGCTAGGCGGTCCGGCCGCGCCTGCAGGGTGATGTCGAGCGTGCGCGAGAAGCCAGCCAGGCTCTGCTTCGGCAACCCATAGATCAGGTCCACGTTGACCGACTGCAGGCCGTGCGTGCGGCAGGCGTCGATGATCGCCAGCGTCTGTTCGACGCTCTGGATGCGATTGACCGCGCGCTGCACCTCGGGATCGAAATCCTGCACGCCAAGGCTGGCGCGGTTGAAGCCGGCCGCGGCGAGCTCACCCACGTCGCGCGGGGAGATGAAGCGCGGATCGAGCTCGATCGAGCAGTCCAGCCGCGACGGTGCGGCGAACGAGAAATGCCGGCGCAACACATCCATCGCCTCGGCGATCTGCGAGGGCGTCAGGAAGTTGGGCGTGCCACCGCCGAAGTGCACCTGCTCCACGTCGCGGTCGCGGTCGAACAGCGAAGACACCATCGCCACTTCGCGATACAGGCGGGTCAGGTAGGCGGCGCCGCGCGCGGTGTCGCGGGTGATGATCCGGTTGCAACCGCAGTAGAAGCACGGGCTGGTGCAGAACGGGATGTGCAGGTAGAGCGACAGCGGGCGCGGGATGGGGTCGCCATTGCTGATCGCCGCCATGCCGCGCAGGTCGCCTTCGTCGAAGCCGGGCGAGAACTGCGGGGCGGTGGGGTAGGAGGTGTAACGCGGCCCCGGCGTGTCGTAACGCCGCAGCAGCTCGGGGTCGAAGAGGGAGGACAGGCTGGCCATGCGTGCAGGCTAGGCCCGCGTGGCGGGGTTGTCCTTGACATGGGTCAACCGCCTGCGGCGCGCCGTCGCAGCCTTCAGCGGCGTGAAGGCGCATCCGCTCGCCATGATTGGCAAGCGCACAGGGCCGCACTAGGCTGGTGCCCGCCGTGAGGCCAGGGACGAGGAGGCAGGTTGATCGGGTACCACGACGCGGTGGCACGACTGACGGACGGCGCGACCTTGCGCGGCACGCAGACGCTTGCGCCGGGCGACGCGCTCGGCCGGGTGCTGGCTGTGGCGATCGTCAGCAACCTCGCACTGCCGCCCTTCGACAATGCTGCAGTGGACGGCGTGGCGCTCGCGACCGGCGGCATGCCGGTGCCGGATGCACGGGCATGGGAGATCGGCGCGCGCATCGGCGCCGGCGAGCCTGCGCCGCAGGATGACGCGTTGGCGTGGGAGATCATGACCGGCGCCCCGTTGCCGGCGCGCGCCGATACGGTCGTTCCCGTGGAACGGATCGAGGCGTTGCCTGCGTCGGCCTCGGGCGCATCGCGGATACGCGTGCTGGGCGACGTGGCGGCTGGCGCGAACATCCGTCGCCGCGGCGAAGATGTGATGCCGGGGCAGGCCGTGTTGCCGGCCGGACACGTGCTCGATGCTGCCTCACTGATGCTGATCGCCGGCTTGGGCATCGACCGGATCCCGGTGGCGCGGCGTCCACGCGTGGCGGTGCTGGCGACGGGCCGCGAGATCGTCGCGGCGGGCGAACGGCTGCCACCGGGCGGCATCCATGATGCGACCTCACCCTATCTCTCGCTCGCCATCGCCGGCGCCGGCGCCGAGGTGCAGCGCATCGTGCGCGTGGGCGATGACGTGGCCGCGTTCCAGGCCGCGCTCGATGGCGCGCTTGCCGAGGGCGTCGACCTGGTGCTCAGCACGGGCGCGGTGTCGAAGGGCTGCTACGACTTCGTGCCCGCCGCACTCGGCGCGCGGGGTGCCGGGATCCTGTTCCACGGCGTGGCGATCCGACCGGGCAAGCCCGTGCTCGCCGCGCGCCTGCGCGAAGGGCCGCTGTTCGTCGGCCTGCCGGGCAATCCGCTGTCGACGGCGGTGGGCTTCCGCTTCCTGGTCGAGCCGCTGCTGCGCGCCTGGCTGGGCTTGCCGCCGGAAACGAGCCGCTGGTTGCCCCTCGCCGACGACTGCCGCTCGCGTACCGGGTTGCACGCCGCGTTGCACGGCACGCTGCAGTGCGACGGTGACGGTCGACTGCGCGTGCACGTGGCACCGGCGCAGGCCTCGTTCCGCCTGCTGCCGTTCTCGCAGGCAAGCGCATGGATCACGTTGCCGGCCGATGTCGGCGACGTGGTCGCAGGCACGTCGGTGCAGGTGCATGGGCTGAGCCATCTGCGGCCCCCCGCGTGGATGCCGGCGTGAGCCACGCATCGCCGCTCTGGCGCGCGGTGCTGCTCGCGGGCGGGCGCTCCTCGCGCATGGGCAAGGACAAGGCCTTGCTGCCCTGGGGCGACGGCACGTTGCTGACGCACATGCGCGCGTTGTTGCTCACCGCAGGTGCCGACGAAGTGCTCGTCAGCGGCAATCACCCGGACATCGGCGGCGTGCCCGACGCGACGCCCGAAACCGGGCCGATGGGCGCGCTGGCGCAACTCGCCCCGCGCCTGCACGACGGCGCATGGATCGTGGTGCCCGTGGACATGCCGCTGCTGTCCGCGGACCTGCTGCACGCCTTGCTCGCCGCCGGGGCCGCTTGCGCCTGCGTGGAAGGGCATGCCTTGCCGATGCGGCTGCGGATGGACGACCGCCTGCGTGCCGTGATGGAAGACATCGGCCAGCGGTCCGGCCGCGAGCGTTCGTTGCGCGCGCTGCAGCACTGCGTGGAAACGCAGGTATTGCCGGCGGCCCCCTGGGCGCAGGCGCTGCGCAACTGCAATACCCCGGAAGACTGGAGCGCGCTCCCGCATCCGGCGCCCTGAGTTTCCTTTGCCGACAGCAGGCGCCGGGGCGGTCATGGGGATGTGATAGCCTGCGGCCGCAGCATCGTCGCACTCAGTACCCAACCGCAAGGTAGGCATCATGGAGCAGAGCGAAGGAACAGCCGTTGCGAGCAAAAAACAGGAGCGCACCGCGTTCCTGTTGCTGACGGCGGTCATCTTTCCGCTGGCGGCCGTGTTGATCGTCGCCGGCTACGGCTTCCTGGTATGGATGTGGCAGCTGCTGTTCTCTGGGCCGCCGACCGGGCCGTGAGCGATGGGCGATATCCGCTCCCCTTCCCGTCGTGCCCTCTTGTTCGGCCCTGTGCCGAACGCGCCGTCGCTTGCCGTACTCCGGCCGCCCTGGGCGAAACCCGAGCCTGAGTTCCTTGCCGCCTGCACGCACTGCGATGCCTGCGTGCGTGCGTGTCCCGAACAGGTACTGCTCCGGGGTGCCGACGGCCTGCCATGCTTCGAGTCGCACGCAGGCGAATGCACCTTCTGCGGCGACTGCGTGGCGGCGTGCGACAGCGGCGCGTTCGAGCCTGCGCGCGATCCGCCATGGACGCTCGTTGCGCAGGTCGCCGGCACCTGCCTGTCGGCGCGGGGCGTGGTTTGCGCCAGTTGCCGCGACGTCTGCCCCGCATCCGCGATCCACGTACCGCCCGGCGCGCGGGGCGCGGCGAGCGTCGAGCAGGAGGCATGCACCGGCTGCGGCGCCTGCGTCGCACCGTGTCCGGTGGACGCCATCTCCCTGCACCACGCACCCGCCATGGAGGCCGTCGCTTGAACGCACACGCACCCGACATCCATATCGCCAGCTTCGTCATCCAGCACCGCGACACCGCCGGCGACGGATTGGCCGCGATGATCCGCGAACACGCCGACCTCGACCTGGCGCTCGCCGGTGGAACGCGCAGCGTGGTGATCTGCGAGTCCGCCGACCGCCATGCGGTGATGGAGCGCGTCGACCAGCTGCAGGCGGTGCCCGGCGTACTCAACGTGCTGCTGGTCTACCACCACGCCGAGCCGGCGCACGCGCTCGACGAGCCGTTGCCTTCACTTTCCATCCTGTCCACGACCGGAGAGGCCCATGAGCACACGTCGTGACTTCATCCGCCACAGCGCGCTGGCCACGGCCGCCGCGGCGGCCGGCCTGCCGCTGACCGGCACCGGCAGCAACGTCGTCACCGAAGGCGACCTGACCACGCTGAAGTGGGACAAGGCGCCCTGCCGCTACTGCGGTACCGGCTGCGGCGTGAACGTCGCGGTCAAGGACGGGCGCGTGGTGGCCACGCATGGCGATGTGCACGCCGAGGTCAACCGCGGCATCAACTGCGTGAAGGGCTACTTCCTTTCGAAGATCCTGTACGGCGCCGATCGCCTGACCCAGCCGCTGCTGCGGAAGAAGAACGGCGTGTACGCGAAGGACGGCGAGTTCACCACGGTGGAGTGGGATGAAGCCTTCGACGTGATGGCGGCGCAGTTCAAGCGCGTCCTCAAGGAGAAGGGCGGCGACGCGATCGGCATGTTCGGCTCGGGGCAGTGGACGATCTTCGAAGGCTATGCGGCCAACAAGCTGATGAAAGCCGGCTTCCGCAGCAACCACATCGACCCGAACGCGCGCCACTGCATGGCGTCGGCGGTGGCGGGCTTCATGCGCACCTTCGGCATGGACGAGCCGATGGGCTGCTACGACGACATCGAGGCGGCGGACGCGTTCGTGCTGTGGGGTTCGAACATGGCCGAGATGCACCCGATCCTGTGGACGCGGGTGACCGACCGGCGGTTGTCGCACCCGCACGTGAAGGTGGTGGTGATGTCCACCTTCGAGCACCGCAGCTTCGAATTGGCCGACATCCCGATCATCTTCAAGCCGCAGACCGACCTGGTCATCCTCAACTACATCGCCAACCACATCATCCGCACCGGCAAGGTCGACCAGGACTTCGTCGGCAAGCACACCACCTTCAAGCGCGGCAACGACGACATCGGCTACGGCCTGCGACCGGAGCACCCGCTGGAAGTGAAGGCGAAGAACGCGAAGGACCCCAACGGCGGCCAGCCGATCAGCTATGAGGATTTCGCACGCTTCGTGGCGCCGTACACGCTGGAGAAAGCCGTCGAAATGACGGGCGCGGAACGCGGGTGGCTGGAGCAGCTGGCCGAACTGTACGCCGATCCGAAGACCAAGGTGATGTCGTTCTGGACCATGGGCTTCAACCAGCACACGCGCGGCGTGTGGGCGAACAACATGGTCTACAACATCCACCTGCTGACCGGGAAGATTGCCACGCCGGGCAACAGCCCGTTCTCGTTGACCGGGCAGCCTTCGGCGTGCGGCACGGCGCGCGAGGTGGGCACTTTCAGCCATCGCTTGCCGGCCGACATGGTAGTGACCAATCCCGAACACCGGAAGCACGCCGAGGAGATCTGGAAACTCCCGCCGGGCACCATCAATCCGAAGGTGGGTTACCACGCGGTCGAACAGAACCGCGCGTTGAAGGACGGCAAGCTCAACGCGTACTGGGTGATGGTCAACAACAACATGCAGGCGGCGGCGAACCTGCGCGAAGAGACCTGGCCGGGCTACCGCAACCCGGACAATTTCATCGTCGTCTCCGATGCCTACCCCACGGTGACCGCCCAGGCCGCCGACCTGATCCTGCCGGCGGCGATGTGGGTGGAGAAAGAAGGCGCCTACGGCAACGCCGAGCGGCGCACCCAATTCTGGCACCAGTTGGTGAAGGCGCCGGGGGAAGCGCGCTCGGACCTGTGGCAGCTGATGGAGTTCTCCAAGCGCTTCACCACCGACGAGTGCTGGCCGGCCGAACTGTTGGCGGCGAACCCGCAGTACAAGGGCAAGACGCTGTTTGACGTGCTGTACCGCAACGGCAACGTGGACCGGTTCCCCAGCGATCAGATCGAGCGCGGCTACGCCAACGACGAATCGGCGCTGTTCGGCTTCTATGTGCAGAAGGGCCTGTTCGAGGAGTACGCGGCCTTCGGTCGCGGCCACGGCCACGATCTGGCGCCGTTCGACGATTACCACAGGGCGCGCGGCCTACGCTGGCCGGTGGTCAAGGGCAAGGAGACCCGCTGGCGCTACCGGGAAGGCGCCGATCCTTACGTCAAGGCGGGGAGCGGTTTCGAGTTCTACGGCAACAAGGACGGCAAGGCGGTGATCTGGGCGCTGCCGTACGAGCCGGCCGCCGAATCACCCGACGACGAGTTCAACCTGTGGCTGGTCACCGGCCGGGTGCTGGAGCACTGGCACTCGGGTTCGATGACGATGCGCGTGCCCGAGTTGTACAAGGCGTTCCCGGCGGCCGTGGTGTTCATGAATCCGGATGACGCGAAAGAGCGCGGACTCAAGCGCGGCGACGAGATCATCGTGGCCTCGCGCCGGGGCGAGATGCGCTCGCGGGTGGAAACGCGAGGACGCAACCGGATGCCACGCGGTGTCGTGTTCGTGCCGTGGTTCGATGCCGGGCAGCTGATCAACAAGGTGACGCTGGACGCCACCGATCCGATTTCCAAGCAGACCGATTACAAGAAGTGCGCGGTCAAGGTCGTCGCTGCCTAGAGGCTCGCCATGCAGAACAAGCAACTGTGGATCGCAGTGGCGCTGACGGGGCTGCTGATGGTGCTGTTGTTCGTGGCCGGCTGGATGTTCGGCCGGCCGAAGCACGCCGATGTCGTGGCGGAGGTTGAATCCGCACCGGTGGATGCGCGCGCGGTGTTCGTTCCCGGCGGTGGGCAGATTGATGCGATCCGACGTGGTGTGCCGATCGATCAGGAGGGCCATCCGCCACCGATGGCGCACGTGGAGAACGCGGACCTCAGGCGCGCGCGCGCCTACCCGATGCAACCTCCGACGATCCCGCACGCCATCGACGGCTACCAGATCGACAAGAACAGCAACCGCTGCATGCTGTGTCACGCGCGTGCGAACGCGGCCACGTTCCAGGCGCCACCGGTCAGCGTTACCCACTACATGGATCGCGACGACCAGTTCCTGGCCACGATTTCACCGCGCCGCTACTTCTGCAACCAGTGCCATGTCGTGCAGACCGATGCGCCGGTGCTGGTCGCCAACCAGTTCCGCGACATCGACAGCGTGCTGTCGTCGCCGCCGGCGGCGAAGGAGTAGCCCATGTGGTCACGGACGAAAGCGCGGGTGCTGGGCCTGTGGCGCACGTTGCGCCTGCCCAGCCGCCACTACAGCCTGGGCTTCCTGACGGTGGCCGGCTTCCTGGCGGGCGTGATCTTCTGGGGCGGCTTCAACACGGCGCTGGAGGCGACCAATACGGAAGCCTTCTGCACCAGCTGCCATGAGATGCGCGACAACGTTTTCGAGGAACTGAAGACCACGATCCACTACAGCAACCGTTCCGGCGTGCGCGCGACCTGCCCCGACTGCCACGTGCCGCACAACTGGACGGACAAGATCGCGCGCAAGATGCAGGCATCCAAGGAGGTCTGGGGCAAGATTTTCGGCACCATCGACACGCGCGAGAAGTTCCTCGACGAGCGCCTGATCCTGGCCACGCACGAATGGAACAGGCTGAAGGCCAACGATTCGCTGGAGTGCCGCAACTGCCACGACTACGACTCGATGGACCTCACCCGCCAGGGATCGCGCGCGGCGCAGGTGCACAAGCTGTGGTTGGGCACCGGCAAGAAGACCTGCATCGATTGCCACAAGGGCGTGGCCCACCACCTGCCGAACATGACGGGCGTGCCGCAGGGATAGGCGGCCCCACGCTCGGTCGTTCCATGTCCGCTTCTGGCCGATAGCGGACAAGGTCTGGTCTATCAGTCCCTAGCTCAGCAAGGCTTCTTACTATGCTGCCAACGGCATTGATTGCTCATTGCGAGTTAGCAATTTGCACGCCAACCGCCAAACCAAATCCCAGCGCGCCGATAGCCAGCATCAGGTAGCCGACATTGCCGAGAATGCGCCGAAACAGACGTTTCCTTTCGTGCGCTTGCGATGCTCCGAAGCTCGCAAACTCGACAACGCCCCCCGCAGAGGTGTTGTGGAATTCGTAGCGTGCAAGAGAGGTGCCCAGTCTGCGGGCCAAGGCGAACAGGGCGATGCCGATGCCCAGCGGAATCAGCGAGAGCCCGCCGAGAATCAGGGGCAGCTTCTTCCGGAATTCGCGTCCGCGCTCGGCACGTCCGGCTTCGCGGCGTTCACTCTGATAGTCGGCGAACCGCTGACGGCTGCCGCCCACGCCGGTCAGGTCCACGAATCGATCCTGATACCCCGGCGGAAAATACAGCTGGGCCGTCTCCTGCGCCGCCTGCGGACTCGCCTTGAAGTAGTTCTTCTCCCTGGCAAAGCGCTGGCGGCGGCAGGTATCGAACAGGTTGTCCACATAGCCGCACTTCTTGCGCCAGTCGGGATCGGCCTGCATCTTTTCGTCGAGGGCACGATACGCCTGGCTGTACGCGTCGAGCAGCTCGCGAGCAGGACGCGATGCCTGGGACACATTGCCGCTGCTGCTTGAGGTATGCGCCAGGGCACTGTGCAGCATCATCAGCCGCCCGGCCTGGCGGCCGGCGATTTCGTCGGGTTCCGCGTCCCCTGCGGTCGCCAGAAGGTCGGACTGGACCTGCTCTGCGGAAGGATAGTGCGCCAGGGCAGCGGCATCCTTGTCATTCGCCCATGCCAGTCCTGCCTGTGTGCCGAGTAAGGCGAACATCAACGCCGCGCCGATCTTCATACGCTTCCCCTGTGAGTGATGCTGTTCCGGACATGTCCCGCGGGTTCTGCGAACCCGCATCGCCGGCAGTGGAGGCAGGCCGGCCCCGCTTTGAGCGAGGCGGACGTCCATCCCCCCGGATACCACCTCAATCCCCCGCGCCTCCCGGGCCCTGCAACAAGCGTTGCCACGCGGCCATCTCGTCTTCCTCCGGCGTGCCGAGGTCGGTCAGCGCCGCCACTGCGGCAACCAGCAGCGGGCGGCCTTCCTGCGCGTGACCCGACTGCATGAGGATCTGGCCGCGCAGCGCCTGCAGCCGGTGTTCCCAGCCGGGCGTGGAGTCGCCGGCGGTGAGGGCAGGCACGCTGAGGCCATCTACCATCTCCAGCGCTTCGGTGTACTGGCCTTCGGTGGCGAGGTGGCCGGCGAGCGCATAGCGGAAGCTGTGCGCGGCGACGTTGTCTTCGCCGAAATGCCGGCGCAGGCCGCTCTCCGCCTGGCGCAGGTAGGCCAGGCCCGCCGGACGGTCGCCGCAGTCGTACTCCTTGAAGCCCAGGTTGCCCGTCTCGATCAGCGTGGCCTGGCGTTCTTCGCCGTAGCGCTTCGCCATGCGCTCGCGCACCGTGCGCGCGATGGGCAAGGCCTTGGGGCAGGCGTCGGCGTAGTCGTGGATGCTGGCCACCAGCGAGAGCTGCACCAGCGTGGTGTAGTCGTCGGGGCCGAGGATGCGTTCGGTGGTGGCGGCCGCGGTCTGTGCGATCGGCAGCGCCTCGGCGTAGCGGCCCATGTTGCGCAGCGCCCGCGCCAGCATCACGCGGTAGCCGGCGACGGTGGACTCGCCGATCCGGCCGGCGTCCAGCAACGGATCGACCAACAGCTGTTGCAGCAGTGGCACCGCTTCTTCGGCCTTGCCGGAGCGGAGCAGGGCATCGGCGATGTTGGAGCGGATCAGCGCCGCCATCGAGGCGTCGTCGGGACGCAACGCACGCTGCAACGCATCCGCGCGGCGGTGCGCGACCAGCGACGGTTCGATCTGCAGTTGCTGGAAGTGAAGCTGGCCGCGCGCGATGGCGGCATACAGGGCCACGTCGTTCCGGCCGTCCAGCCGTAGGCGGCCGGCGAGGCGGTCGGCCTCCTGCAACTGCCGCTCGGCCTCGGCGAAGGATTCGCGCGTGCCGGCATAGGCCAGCGTGCGCACCAGGCCGTAGCGCGTGACCAGTGTCTGTTCGTCGTCCACGCCAAAGGCGCGGCCGTAGTCCTGCACCGCCTGCCGCAGATGGTCGGCGGCGCGCTCGCGGTCGCCGAGCGTGCGCCAGGCATCCCCCAGTGCCGCGTGGATGCCGCCGCGCACGGCGGGATCGCGGTCGAAGCGCGCGGCCAGCGGTGCGCCGGCCTGTTCGAGCATCTGCCGCACGGTCGGATCGCGTTCGAAGCCTACGCCGCCCGGACTCAGTGCGCCGATCAGGTCGTCGCTGAGGAAGCGCGTCACCGCCTCTGCGCGGGCGGCCTGCATTGCCGCGCTCTGGCGCTGCTGTTCGCTGCGGTACCAGAACAGCGAACTCGCCAGCAGGCCTGCGCTGAGCAGCACGAAGCTGGCGACGATCCAGGGACGCCGCGCATGCGTGCGTTCCAGCATCCGTTGCGCGTGCCGGGCGTTGCGCTCTGCCGTTTGTTGTTCGTCCTCGCGTGCGCGTCGCTGCGGCAACGAGGACAGGCGATCGATCAGGTCCGCTACGCTGCCGAGGCGCCGCGTCGGGTCGCCGTCGGTGGCGCGGCCGATGTCTTCCACCAGCAGCGGATCATCGATGTCGCGTTCCCATCCGGGCGCCATCGGGCGGCGCAGGTCGCCCACCAGCCACTGGTACAGCAGCACGCCCAGAGCGTAGACGTCGCTGCGCACCGTGGCCGGCTGTCCGGCGATCAGTTCCGGCGCCAGGTAGAGCGGGGTGCCGGAGCTGTCGCTGCCGGCGGTGGTCACCGTCATGCCCATGCCGGTGATGCCGAGTTCGGCCAGCCGTTCCGGTTGCAGCAGGCGGCTGTTGCCGAAGTCGGTGAGGCAGGGCTGCCAGCGCTCGCCCTGACGTGCGCGCACCAGCACGTTGTCCGGCTTGATGTCCTTGTGCAGCACGCCCACGCCATGTGCGGCATCCACGGCCGCCGCGATCTGCAGGAAGAACGCCAGCTTGCGTGCGCGGTCCCAGCCAGCGAGCGCATCGTGCTCCGCCGCCCAATCAGGCAGCGCCTGGCCGCCGTACTCGCACTCCAGGAAATAGGGTTCGGTCTCGAAGTTCCAGTCCAGCACGCGCACGAAGTCGTCGCGTTCGCCCAGCGTGTCGCGCAGCACGCGCATCAGCGTGGCCTCGCGCTTGATGGCGGCCAGGCGCTCGCCACCCACGCTGAACTTGAACACGCGCGCATCGCGGCTGCGTGGCTGGCGGGCCAGCCAGACTTCGCTGCCCAGGGTGCGGCCGAGCGGGCGTTCGAGCAGGAAGTGTTCGCGGCCGGGCACCGGTTGGCCGGCGACGAAACTCAGCGCGGTGCCGAGCCGTTGTCCCTGCGCCACGCGTTCGACCGGGCCGTCGAGGCGGTAGCCCACGCGCGGCACGGTGGCGATGCGGTCTTCGCCGGCGGCATCGAGCGCCTTGCGCAGCTTGCCGATGGCGGTGGCCAGGACGTGGTCGACGGTGATCCGGCCGGTCCAGACCTGATCGAACAGTTCCTCCTTGGTCACCACCTCGCCGACGTGGCGCAGCAGTACCGACAGCACCTGCAGCGGCTTGTGCTCGATGTCGACGGCTAGGCCGGCGACCCGCAGCTCGTGGCGGGCTTCATCGAACTCGACGGTGCCGAAGCGCCAGCGGTAGAGGCGGGCGTCGGGAGGCGGGGAAGGTGGCATGCGATCGATGATAACGCCGGTTACAGCGTCGATTGCATGGGCGAAAACCCCCTCCTGGCGGGCTTGAAGGTTTCTTGAAAACTCCATGAGGACGTCAGGGGCGCAGGGCCCGCAGCCTCGGTTCCATGCCCGGGCCATGTGGCTCCCGGACGGACATCCAGGGGAGCGCGCATGGGAACGGACAGGGGAAGCCGACGGGGGTGGCGGGGCCGGGGCGTGCTTATCACCCTGCTCATCGCCGCCTTAGGGTGTGGTGTTGCCGGAGCGGTCGTTGCCCAGACCCCAGCGCCTGCGCGCAGCGTCCTGGGTCCGTGGGTGGGCACTTATGTCTGCGCGCAGGGCCTGACCGGGCTGACGCTCAGCATCGCCGAGGCCACGCCCACGCAGGCACGCGCGCTCTTCCATTTTTATGCGGATCCGCGCAATCCGCGGGTGCCGACCGGCTGCTTCACCATGACCGGCCAGTACGACCCCGCGTCAGGCCGGCTGCAACTCAAGGGCGGGGACTGGCTGCTCAAGCCCGGGGGCTACCGCGTGGTGCACTTCGACGGCCATGTCGATGCGGAGGGTCGCCGGTTCACCGGCAAGGTCAGCGGTGCGCCCGCATGCAAGCAGTTCGACCTGGCCCGCGCGCCATCACCGGTGACACCGCCAGCCACCTGCGCCATCGCCATGCCGGTCGCGCAGGCCGACCTGCAGGATGCGGGACGCCTTGGCGACGCGCTGACGAACGCGGGCCGCGTCGATCTGAACATCCTGTTCGATTTCGCGCAGGCGACGATCCGGCCAGACAGCCTGCCGCAACTCGACGAGTTGGGACGGATCCTGCTGACGCCCGCGCTGTCCGCACGGCGCATCGGCATCCACGGCCATACCGATGCCGTCGGCAACCCGGACGCCAACCTGCGCCTGTCGCGCCAGCGTGCGGCGGCTGTCGCCGAATACCTGCAGCGTGCGTTCGGCATCGTGCCGCAACGCGTCGACGTGCAGGGCTTCGGCAAGACACGCCTCAAGCAACCGCGCACGCCCGAGGCGGAAGCCAATCGCCGGGTCGAGATCGTGTTGCTGGACTGAACCTTTGCGCCGTGTCGCCCGCGCGCGCCACGACACCCATCAACCAGAAAAGGAAATGCCGATGACGAAGACCTTGCCCCTGCTGGCCCTGTCCGTCCTGCTGCTGTCCGCCTGCGGCGGCGACAACGACCTCGCCGACGGCCAGGAGGAAATGGGCGTGCCGGTCGATGAGCTAGAGGAAGCGGCGGCGGCCGCGCCCGACGACACCGCGTCGCTGCGTTGTCCGCCGAAGGTGCGCAAGGACTTGGTCGGCCCGGACATCACCGGGTTGCGCCCGGGCATGACGCGCGAGGAAGCGCTGTCCATCGTGCGCTGCACGCTGGGCGAAGACGCGGTGGTGACCGAGGAAAAGCGCTGGCTCGATCGGCTGGATACCTACGGCGTCGAGCTGGGCCCGCAGTTCTTCACCGTCGAGAAAGGCAGCTACCGGCCGTGCAACTTCGCGCGCGAGTGGCAGGAGTGCCGCGGCAAATTCAAGTGGGAGCACACCGACGAAATCATCAGCGTCGCCACGCCGGGCGTGCCGGGCAGGGAAACGGCGGTCGCGATCTGGCGCACGCAGAAGTTCCGCGATGGCCAGATGCCGTCGGTGGATGCCACGCTGGAAGCGCTGACCGGCAAGTACGGACAGCCGCAGGTGCGCGAGAACATCGATTCGCCGCGCGGCTATGCGGCCGGCACGCGTGATCTGCAGTGGATCTACGACCGTGCGGGCAATCCGCTGTCCGAGGCCAATCCACTGTTCAACCAGTGCCGCAACGGTGTCTATGCGGCCAGCGACAACACCAGCGCCCGCTGGACCGAGGGGTGTGGCCTGAACATCAGTGCGCGTGTCGTGCTGAGCGGCAAGAACCCGGGGCTGGTGATGGAGTTCTACACCGCCATGATCCAGCAGAGCGACACTTACGCCGTCGTGGAAGGCATGGGGGCGGAGTTGCAGCGGCTCGGCCAGGCGCGTCGCGATGCCGAGGTCAAGGAGGCCGGCGATGCCAGCGATGTCCGCCTCTGAAGTCCGCGCGTCCGCGATCGTGGCGCTGCTCCTGGTGCTGTCCGCATGCGGTGGCAACAACGACGCCGCGGTCGAAGCGCCGGCTGCGGCCACCGCAACGCCGGCATCGTCGTCCAGCGATGCGCCGGTGGCGGGCACGACATCGACGTCTTCTTCCACGCAGCCTGCGGCGACGGAAGCGCGTTACGGCGAACGCCAGCTGGACCATCCGGACGACCTGCAGATGCTGCTGCTGTCCTATCGTCTGGAAGGACGCGAGCCGCCCATCGCCACGTGGGCGGGCCAGCAGTCGCGGGTGGTCTATGCCGACGAGTTCCAGCGCCCCGCACTGCTGCTGGACGAACGGGGGCGCCTGCAGGCGATCCATGACGGCACTGCCGACGTCGGACGGTTGCGCCTGAACGTCAACGCGCGGTTCGGCGAGTACGACAGTGCGCGCGGCGGCTACTACCTCGATGCCTTCATGCCCGGCAGCGTGTTCCATTTCAACGCGCAACCGTCGCCCGCCGAACGCCAGCAACGCGTCAGCCTGCAGATCGACAACCCGGAAGAGCTCAACTTCTGGCCGCTCGATGCGGCCGCCGCGCAGGACGTGCTGGCGCGCAACAGCGGACTGCGCGACGTCACGCTGGACAGCCGCCTGCGCATCACCGGCGTCAACCGCCGCAGCGATGGTCCGGTGATCACCGCGCGCCTGGAGGGCTACAGCATCGGCAGCGACCGCTACGGGAGACCGGTGTCGCTGGGCGATCGGCAGTTCGGCGCAGGGGGACCATGACATGGCGATCGCGCGAATCGTCCCGCTGGCGTGCCTGGTGTTGCTGCTGGCCGCCTGCGGCAGCGGCATGCAGGGTACCTACGAAGATGCGATGGGATTGAGCCAGCTGCGGTTCGAGCGCGACGGTTCGGTCGTGCAGTCCGCCGCGCTGGGCGGCGTCGAGGTCCGCCTGCGCTACGAGGTGGATGACGATCGCGTGCGTCTGTCGCATCCCGACATCGACGGCGCGGCGCTGGTGCTCACGCGCGTGGATGGGAACACCCTGTCCGGCCCGATGGGCGTCACCTACAAGCGGGTGACGGACTGAGTGCCCGCCATCCCGATCATGATTCCAACAGGAGAGAACGCAATGAGGGACTGGCTCTATTTCGATGCGATGGTGACCCCGAAGATGATCACCTTCATCTACTGGATCCTGCTGGCGGGCGCCGTCGTGTCCGGACTGGTTCTGATGTTCAAGGGCTTCGGGATGATGCGTTACTCGGGCTTCGCCGGTTTCGGCATGGTGGTGGCCGCGCCCATCCTGGCCACGCTGTCTGCGCTGCTGGCACGCATCTACTGCGAAATCATGATCGTGCTGTTCAAGATCAACGAAGCCCTGCAGGACATCCGCAGGAAATAGGCCGCGCGACCGCGGCACATCCTTCCGCCATGCATCGCCGTCCCCGCGGGGCGCGGGTGTACGCGTGCCATTACAGAACAGGGGAGCAGGCATGGGGATTCATCCTTCCGCACTTAAAAACGGAATCGAATATGCAGGCGGGCCGGGAGCGGCACGGCGTCTCTTCGCTGCGATGGCCCTGACGTTCGTCACCTTGCTGCCGCTGCGCGGCGAAGCCGTGGATCGCGGCAAGCAGGTGGTGGTGTCCTCATCGGCGCCCGCTGCGCAGCTGTTGGACACGGTGGAGAACGCGATATGGGCGGCGGATGGCCAGGCCGCGGACAAGCCGGTCTACGTGCTGTACAGCACCGATTGCGCGTGGAGCAAGCGTCTCTACGACGACACGCGCAGCCTCGCCGGGAAGGTGCAGTTGCGATGGATTCCGGTGGCGGGTGGCACGGCGACCGGCGTGGTGGCGGCACGCGATGGCGCCAGCATCGCAGGGGCGTTCAACGGCCGCAGTGCGCGCTTGCCGGATACGGCGGCGGCGCAGCGTGGCCTCGCTTACAACCAGGGAGTGATGGACAGCGTCAACTACCAGATGCGGCCGTACGACCGCTCCTCGACGTTCGCATTCCCGACCTTGGTGTACCGCACCCGCAATGGGGTGAAGCTCGTCGCTGGCAACCCGCGCAATCTCGCCGCGTTACCGGCGGACGTGTTGGCCACGTCCGGCGCCACCTCCATGCCCGCCGGCATCGCGATCTCCGCGCAGCCGATCTCGCTCGTGCGCAGTCGCAACCTGCCCAAGTGGAGTCATCGCCAGGCGACGCCGGTTGTTTTCCACGCGGCTCCCTCGCCGCAGGCGCCCCCGATCGACGACCTGGGCAAGGATCTGCTCATCCCGGTCAGTGGCATCGTGGGCACGACGGGGTGGATCGAGGTGGCGCCGTGGGGGGCGGACAAGCGCAAGGCCTACGTGCACGACCCGGTGATGGCACGGATGGCGACGCTGGAGTTCCGGGTCAAACCGCAGGGTGGCCAATGGCAGGCGCGGGATACGGTGCAGGTCCGCGAATTCCCCGATGCGGAAGCGCCCGTGCTTGAAACGTTGAATCCGGGAGAGCGCTACCAGCGCCGTGGCATGGTCGACCGCAACGGCGAAGCTTGGGAACAGATTGTGCTGTACGCCGATGGCACGACTGGCTACGTGAAGCGCTAATCCAATCATTGCCTGATATGGGGTGTCCGCTTTAGGCCGATCGGCTGCTGCCAATGACACGATTGACGCTGACTTTACTGGTCCGCTATCTCCCCGGCCCGCAGACATCTTGGGGAGGCGCGTCCACAGCACAAAGGCGCTGACGCGCACGAGACAGGTTCTGACGGGTTGTTGGCGGCTGCGTCTCCAAGCGAGCCGCCAAGGCATTCGCGCGACGCATCGCTTCCGATGCTCCACGAGTATCACCAGCGTCCAATCGCGCTTCGACCAGTAGCGCATAGGTGGTTGCATGGCGAGGTGCGGGTTCCGTGTAGACGCGATCGGCCATCGCCGCCGCACGCTCTGCTAGGGGCAAGGCTTTGGCAGGCGCGCCCGTGGCGCCCGACATCCGTGCAACGTTCACCAGCCCAACGACGATGCTTGGGTGATCCCCATGAAATATACGCTCCCGCATCTCCAGCGACTGGTTATACAACGCAAGCGCGCCTGTACGATCGCCCCGTTCTTCGGCCAGTTGGCCGCGATTTCCGAGCGCGATGGCGAGATCCGCATTGCCATCCGGGAACTGCTTCTGCAGTGATGCTTGCGCTTGCTCGTAAAGGCGATCGGCACGCTCCAATTGGTCGAGGCCATGCGCTGCCTGTGCCAGATTTGAAAGGGTTCGCGCCCGATCCGCTTCTTCCCGATTGCCGCCATGATTCTCTTCCCATGCGGCCATTGCCCGCCGCAGCATCACGTCAGCGTCGGCATAGCGTTCTTCGGTCAGATACATCATGCCGAGATTGTTGAGCAGATACATCCGGATGGGGTCGTCATAGAACTCGCGCTTGTCGGATGCTGCGATGCCCATCTTATACAGCGCCTCGGCATCGGCGATGCGACCTTGCTCCTGGCGCAGCCCCGCGAGGCCTTCTATGACGCGGATCGTGCGCACGTCATCGCGTCCGAACACGCGCTCACTCTCCTGGAAGGCAAGCTCAAGCTGCTTCTCGGCCTGCGGCAGCCTGTATCGCCCGATCATGCTATAGCCGATCCCGAATCGGACCTCCGCAGACAGGTCAGGCCGATCCGGAAAATAGTCGTCGATGCGTTCAGCGGCACTGTCCAGTGCCTGACTCAACGTCAGCTCGCCGCTTCCTTCGAATGGGTCCGACATAGACAACACGTCGAGCAGGAAAGCGTTGACCTGGCGCATGTCCTCGGCTGCGCGCGCCGCTTCTCGTGCCTGCCATAGAGCGACGCCGGTGGCGCTGATGATCGCCACCAGCGCCAATGAGGCGAGTGTGGTGCCTAGGCGATGTCGACCTATGAACTTGCTGGCGCGGTAGAGGCGCGAATCAGGGTGTGCGCGAACTGGGCGACCTTCAAGGTGACGCTGCAGGTCCTCGCCCAGTTCTTGGGCCGATCCGTAGCGCCTCGCCGGGTCCTTATGCATTGCTTTGGCGACAATGCGCTCTAGGTCGTCGTCCAGCGTGCCCTCGCGCTGGCGTCGCACTTCGTCCACGAGCTTGGCCTCGCGCACCGCCTTGCGTAGCGGCAATGGCTGCGTCTCGCACACGGTACGTTCCGCCTGCGCCGGACTGAGCCCTGCAAGCTCGTACGGGCGAATGCCCGTCAGCAGCTGGAACAGCAGCACGCCCAGCGAGTACACGTCGGAACGGGTCGTGGTCGGTTCACGGCGCACCTGCTCCGGGCTTGCGTAAGCAGGTGTCATGGCCGTCAGCGACGTCAGCGAACTGCCAACGTCCTCTTCTGCCTCGAGCATGCGCGCTATGCCGAAGTCGAGTAGCCGTGGTTCACCGTCTTCGCCGACCAGAATGTTCTCGGGCTTGAGGTCGCGGTGCACGATCAGGTGGCGGTGCGCTTCCTGCACGCCGTCGCAGACCTTGCGGAACAATCGCAGCCGCGCCGGTACGTCGAGCGTGTGTTGGTCGCAGTGCGCGATCAGCGACAGACCGGGGACGTACTCCATCGCCAGCCAGGGCAATCCGGACGAGGTGGTACCACCGTCGAGGATGCGCGCGATGTTCGGGTGGGACAGCTGCGCCAGCAGGGCGCGCTCGTTCTCGAAGCGACTGACCAATTGCGCGCGGAAGGCCGCACTGGCACTCAGATGCAGGGGGCGGATCAGCTTGACCGCGACCCGTTGCTCGTAGGCGTCATCCGCGCGGCGCGCCAGGTAGACCACGCCCATGCCGCCGCTATCGATGCGTTCGACGAGCGCGTAGTTGCCAAGGCGCTCGCCCAGTTGTGGGAAGCCATCCGGCTCCGGCGCTGCGACAGGCTTCTCAAGGAAGGCATCAAGCGACGCCTCAGTCTCAAGCAGGCGCAGCACGCGCAGGTGCAGCCACTCGGGCAGCGACTGCGCATCCAGCCAGTCACGGCGTGTCGGCGGCGGCTGGTCGAGCGCGCGCTCGAACCAGAGCAGCACCTGACCTTCGTCGTTCGTTGCCATTCGGTATCCCCTTGCCGGCGGGCGACCCGCCGACGCAATCAACGTAGCAAAAGTGGTGGCGCTTGCCCACGTGTCGGGTCGCGGATGCGCTGCTAGACTCGGACGCATGGACGGACCATTCACGACGTGGCTTTCCGCATGGCGGCAAGGCGACCTGGCCGCACGCGATCGGCTGGTACAGGCGGCGTATCCCGAGCTGCGCGCGATCGCCCAGCGCCAGTTGGGTGGGGAGCGAGCCGGCCATACCCTGCAGGCGACGGCGCTGGTTAATGAGGCCTACATGCGGCTCAGTGGCCTCGAACGGATCGATTGGAAGGACCGCGTCCATTTCGTCCACATGGCGGCACGGATCATGCGCGAAGTGCTGGTCGACCACGCGCGCCGGCGCGCGGCACACAAGCGCGATGGCGGTGAGCGGATGTCGCTGACCCAGATCGAGCTCGCGGCGGGCGAAGACGGCGGTATCGACATCGAGGCCCTGGACAGCGCACTCGAAGCGTTGGAGCGGCTGGACCCGGACAAGGCGCGCATTGTCGAGTTGCGCTACTTCGGCGGGCTGACGATCGAGGAGACCGCCGAGGCGCTGGACCTGTCGCCGGCGACCGTGAAGCGGCATTGGCAAGTCGCTCGCACCTGGCTGTTCGAGACGCTGTCCGCCGTCGGCTGATCCAGGCAGGCCCAAGCGTTCGCGATTCCACGCGCAGCTGGTAGCCGGACGCGCTACGGGCTCTGCGTTTCTGGACATCGAGTTGTGGCTGGCCACATCCACGCAATACGCCTTGGCGGCCACAACGGCCTCTGCCCTGAGAGGCGCAAAGCGGGGCCGGATCGGCTCACTCGGGGTTCTTGCGATTTGGTGAGCCGATTTTCCGCGGTCCTGCGCCTCCTTACCGGACAGGGCATTCCGCCCGGGGGACCGACCATGACGCACCACCGTATTCCCACGTTGCTGGCCTTGGCGCTGGCCACCGCATTTGCCGCCGCCTGCAGTCGCGCCCCACAACAAGGCCATGATGGACAAATGGGAGATGAAGCCTATGCCGACGATGCTCAGGGTGCCAATGCGCAGCCGTGGCCTGACGGCAACGATGCGGGCGACGGACTGCAGCCCGACATGTCGGCCCGCATGGTGGTCAGCGATGGGGGCGGCAGGCAGATGGCGATGCCACCACCGCCCGATACCCGCCGCCTGCGGCCGGCACAGATCATCGACAAGACCGGTGCCGGGCAGCCGATGGTGGTGGCGGACCTGCAGGTGCCGGATGGGTGGGACACGGTTGGAGGCGTGACGTGGAATAACCAGACCAGCTGCGTGACCAACCGGTTCCAGATGGGATGGACCACGATGGCGCCGGACAGCCTGACCGCGGTCGAGCTGCTGCCCGGCTTCAACTGGCAGGTCGCCGGCACGCAGATCCAGATGAACCCGTGTCCGGTGGCGCCATACCGGTCCACGCGCGAATTCCTGCAAGCGACGGTGCAGCGGACGCGTCCGGGTGCACGCGTGCTGGACTACCAGGACCAGCCCGACGTCGCAAGTAAGGCCGCTGCCGCCGCGCCTGCGCCGATGGGCGGGGCCCGGATCCGTCACGACGCCGGCCGCCTGCTGATCGCCTACGACAAGGACGGCGTGGAGATGCGCGAAATGCTCAGCGCCACGGTGACGTTCTCCGAAATGCAAGGCAACGTGGTGGCAGGTACCAGCATGATCTCATCGAGCCGCGCGCCGAATGGTCGCCTCGACATGGGCCTGACCGAGCGCATAGGCGAGACTGTGCGGGTCAATCCGCAGTGGGCGCAGGCCATCACCGAGCGCGGCATGGCCGCGGTACGCCAGATCGGCAACGACCAGCGCGCCAGCATCAACGACTGGCACAACCGGCAGATGGCGATCATCAATGCGCGCGGCGCGGCGGATCGCCATGCGATCCGGATGCGCACCAACCAGGAAGTCGCCGGCATTTACAGCTCCATCGCCGCCAACACCAGCGCGACCAATGACCGCATCCACGCGCGCACGGTGGACACGATCAATGGCGTGAACTCGTACGCGGGCACCGACGGCAGCGTGGTGAAATCGAGCATCCATGGCGGCGACCGCGTGTTCCAGAGCAATCGCGATCCGAACCAGGCCTACAACACCAACGATCCGTACCACGATCCCACCGACGCGACCGAACTGGAGCGCATCCCGTGAGCCGCGCTGCCACGCTGCTCGCTGCGGTGTGGGCGACCGCCCTGGCCTGCGCGTGGCTGCTGCCCGCGCCGGTCGTGGCCCAAGACAGCTTCGGCGGTCCGTCGTCGCAGCCGCCGCTGGCACAGGAGCAGCGCGCACTCCGGATGCCTCCGTCGGGGGGCATGCCGGATCGCGGCCAACCAGCGCCGTCGCGCGGCACGCCCGGCGAGGCGCAGGACTTCGGCGTGTCGCCGACGCCGCAGTTGCGGCCGAGCGATCGGTTGCATGCGTACACGCCCACCTCGATCCCCGGCGGCAAGGTGATCGGCACGCAGCAGTTGTCGCAGCTGCTGCAGCGCAGGCAGGGCGAGGTGATGCTGCTGCATGCCTTCGGTGGCATGGAGCATCTGCCGGGCGCCATCGCGGTCGCGCCTGCATCGCAGGGCGGAAGTTTCGACGACGAGGTACAGCGCGAGTTCGGCCAGTATCTGAAGCAGGCCACCGGCGGCGACCTGCAGAAGATGCTGGTGTTCTACTGCGCCGGCGTGCAGTGCTGGGGGTCGTACAACGCGTCGCTGCGCGCGATCCGGATGGGCTTCCGCAACGTGTACTGGTATCGCGGCGGCCTCGAGGCCTGGCGGCAAGCTGGCCTGCCGGTAAACAGAGGCGGGGGCCAGCAAGGCGCGTCGCGGTGACTCGCGTGCGCCGATGGCGTCCATGGGGGCTGCTGTCCGTATTGCTGGCGGCGTGTAGCGTTGCCGGACCCGGTGCAGTCCCGATGGACGGAGTGCTGCGCGATGCGCGGTTCGACAACGACCGTCTGCCACCGATGGCGGCCACGCCCGCGGAAATGCCGTTCGTGACGGCAGCGCGTGCCATGCTGCCGATGACGGAGGCGGTGACGCAGGGGGGTAGCGAGCCGCTTGCCTTCGGTCGCATCGAGGTTCCGAAGGGCTGGACGGCAAACGCCCCGGCTGCACCCGACGGGCCACCTTGCGACGGCAGGAAGCCTTGCATCCCCTACTACGAGCCCGGCACGCCGGGGTGCGCGGCATGGACATCCTGCGTGCTGTGGCAGGCGGTGGCGCCAACGAGCGGCGCGCGCATCGCGCTAGGGTCTCCGTCCCGCATTGCTGGCCAGCATGCTGCACCGGGAGGCCAGGGATCTGCAGCCGCCCGCATCGCACGGGACACGTTACGTGCGTTCGCCGAGCGTGGCGGAACCTTCGAGATCGTAGCGACGTCCGAGCCCTTGAACGGGCGTACCCCTGCCTCACGCCGGGGATGGTCGACTGGTGCAGCCTGGCTGGCGATCGCGCGTGATGGCCCGTTGGGCGCCACGCGCGAGTTCCTGGCGATCGACGTAGAAGTCAAAGCAACGGGCCGCGGATTCCATGACGTGCAAACCAGTCCGCTTTTGCTGATCGTTGCGCCTTCCGAACAGTTCGATCTTGCCGCTGCCCAAGCGGTGTGGCAGTCAATGCACGTGGACTCTGATTGGATTCCCCGCTGGTGGCTGGCATGGGAGCTGCGCACGGTACGTGCGACCTGCGAAGGCGGTTACCGGCGGGGAGAATGCAGGCGCGAGCCTGAGATGGGTATCAGCTACTTCCAATCGGGCCACAGCTTGGGTCTCTGGGACCTGCACGTCGCTGAGCCCTACGTCGAGCCGGAGCCACAACGCTACGATCGATGAATCGCCGCACCCTTGGCACTGGGCAGATTGCTTGCTCGATCACGCGTCAGCTCTCGTGCCGACGTTGCGGGTTGCCTCGTCGTACCTGCATGGCGAGCGTCGCCATGGTCCCCGCCGTCGTGCTCTTCAGCGCGGTCGCCTTGTCGATGGAGTCGGCGAGGAATGCATCATCAGTTCAGTAAGCGTGATCCGTTTCACGTTCCTTTTGCGCCTCCCCTCTATGTCGGCGCACTTCGCGTCAAAACCGGGGAATGGAACGATGGGCAAGGCAACGGGTTCGATGCCGGCGCGTAGCGCCGGTGCCAAGGGGAAGGGCGAGCAGGTGCGGCGGCCGGAGCGCAGCGGGCTGGCGGCGGCGATCTGCGTCGCACTGGCGGCGGGTGCATGGTTGCCATCGACGGCCGCGGCGCAGGAGTGGACCGGCAACGGCAGCAGCGGTGACTGGCGCGACGGTGCCAATTGGGCAGCCGGCAACGTGCCGGGCACTGGCATGAACGTCAATCCCAGGATCCGCCGCACCACCGGCGACGGCGCGGTTATCGACAATGCACAGGTCGGCGCACGGACCACCACGGCAATCCACGATGCCGTGATCGGTGACGCCGGCGGCGAGGCCCTGCTGACCATCCGCAATGGCGGCGGCCTGCATTCGAGCGGCGCGGTCTACATCGGGCTTGGCGACCTCGGCAGCGCGCAGACCGGCCCCCTCAGCATCGGCACGGTACGGGTCACTGGCGGCGGCTCCATGCTCACCGCGCGCAGCAGCTTGTTCCTGGGCGGCTACAGTGCGGCCAGCAACCGCACCTACGGCGATGGCCGGCTGCTGGTCGAGGACGGTGGCGAAGTCATCGTCAGCAATACGCTGGTCGTCGGCTCCGACAACGACAGCCTCGGTACGCTGACCTTGAGCGGCGGCAGTCGCGTGAGCTCGCAGGACCTGGCGGTTGCCAGCGGCAACCGCACCACCGGCACCGTGACGGTGTCCGGCGGCAGCACGTTGCAGACCAACGAGTACGCCGACATCGGTTACTCGGGGCGCGGCGGCTACGTGGGCTGGGAGGGCGGTGCGCGCGGGTTCGTGACCGTGACTGGCGTGAATTCCCTGTGGGCGATCGGTGGCCACCTTGCAGTGGCGCCGACATGGGACACCTTCGGCCGACTGTCCATCGTCGAGGGTGGTCAGGTCACGGTCGCGCGCGACGCCAGCGTCGGTGTGCGCGCCGGCAGCGACGGCGCCGTGCAGGTGTCCGGAGCTGGCTCGCAGTGGAGTGTGACCGGGCAGCTGACGGTCGGTTCCTCCGGCGTCGGACGCGTCGTGGTCGAGAACGGCGGTGCCGCCAGCAGTGCGCAGGCCAACATCGGCAGTGGCAGCAACGGTGCCGCCGAACGCGCGGACGGGCGACTCACGGTGACCGGCGCGGGTTCGCACTGGGCGAACACCGGCGACCTGCGCATCGGCGTCACCGGCGGCGAAGGCCTGCTGGAAGTCCTGGATGGCGCCACCGCGAGCACGCAAAACGCGTACGTCGGCCACGGCTACACGATCGGCAATGGCAACGCCCACGTGGCGGGCGCCGGATCGCGCTGGACTATCGCCAACCTGCTGCGCATCGGCCAGGGCGATGCCACCGGGCATCTGCGCGTCAGCAACGGCGGCCACGTCACTGCGACGACCGCGGAGGTCGGTTATGACGGCCTTGGCCAGCTGACGGTTGAAGGCGCCGGCAGCCTGCTGGAGATCGCGGGCGATCTGGACATCCATGGCTTCCGCGGCGACGGCATGATGACGATCGCCGATGGCGGCCGCGTGGTCAGCGGGAACGCCAACATCGGCACCGGCGGACTGAACGGCTGGGGCCATGTCGCGATCACCGGTGCGGGCTCGGTCTGGGAGTCGGGCCATGTGCAGATCGGCAGCGACGGCCGCGACGCACCGAATGGAACGTTGACACTGTCCGACGGTGGCCGCATCCATGGCCAAATCGCGACGCTGGGGTACGGCGGCGTGCTCGCGATCGGCGGCGGTATCGACGGCAATCGCGATCCGCTGGCGGCGACCGCGGCCGGCCTCTTCGATGTCGACGCGTTGTCGATAGCCAATCCTTATCAAAGTTATCGCGGCACGTTGCTGTTCAACCACACCGACACCGGCTACGTGTTCGGCACGTCGCTTTCGGGGACGGGCCGACTGCAGCACGTCGCCGGCGACACGCGCCTCACCGGAGATAGCGCCGGCTATACCGGCACCACCTCTGTCACTGGCGGTACGCTGCTGGTCGATGGCGGGCTGGGCGGCACGGTCGCGGTCACCGGTGGCACCTTCGGCGGCTCCGGCACGGTCGGCGCGGTGACCGTCAGCGATGGCGCCACGTTCTCGCCGGGCGGCATGGACGTCGGCACGCTGACGGTTGGTAGCCTGTCGCTGTCCGAGCAATCGATCGTGCGCTTCGATCTGGGCACGGCGGATGTCGTCGGCGGTGCCGACAACGATCTGGTCAACGTCACGGGTGCGCTCGTGCTCGACGGCCAGCTGCATGTGGATGCCGCGCCTGCGTTCGGCAATGGTGTGTACCGCCTGTTCAACTACGGCGGCGCGCTGACCGACCGCGGCCTTGCAGTCGCCGGGGTGGTCGGCGGCGGTTTCGACGATGCGGCCTTCGGTATCCAGACTGCGATCGGCGGTCAAGTGAACCTCATCGTCGGCGGCATCGATGCGCCGATCCTGTTCTGGCAGGGTGGATCCGGTACTTGGGACGCGGGATCGGCGCACTGGACCGATGCCAACGGCACGCGCGAGGACGCGTGGGGAGGCAACTTCGCCGTGTTCCAGGGCAGCGGCGGTACCGTGACCGTGGTCGGCGAGCAGCAGGTCACCGGCCTGCAATTCGCGGCGGACGGCTACTCTGTCGTCGCCGGCCAGGGCGGTGCGCTGTCGCTGGTCGAGCCGGAGACGATCATCCGCGTCGACCCGGGCCACACCGCGCGGCTGTCGGTGGCGCTGACCGGTGACGGTGCGCTGGTCCGTCGCGACGCAGGCACGCTGGTGCTGTCGGGCACCAATACCTACGCAGGCGGCACGCAGCTGTTCGAAGGCGTGCTGGAAGCCGCATCGGACGCGGCACTGGGCGCGGCGCAGGGCGACGTCACCTTCCGCGGCGGCACATTGCGCGTGGGCGACGGATTCAGCACGGCGCGCGGCTTCGACATCGGCAACGAGGGCGGTCGTCTGGAGACTGCGGGCAACGTCCGCTACAGCGGTGCGCTCAGCGGCAGTGCGGCGTTCCATCGTATTGGTGGCGGCGTGTTCGACTTCGCCGGCGACGGCAGCGGCTACTCGGGCACGCTCGGCAGCGGCAGTGGCGTGTTCCACCTCTCCGGCGTACTCGGCGGGATGCTGGACCTGGCGGCGGCCGCGACCCTGTCGGGCACCGGCCGCGCCAACGACCTGCGCATCGCCGGCCGGGTGGCACCAGGCAATTCCATCGGCACCCTGTTGGCCGATGGCGACGTGACGTTCCTGGCCGGCTCGACGTTCGAAGTGGAAGTGGCCGCGGATGGCCGCAGCGACCTGCTGCAGGTCGGCGGTCGGGCCGACCTGCAGGGAGGTACGGTTGAGGTGCGTGCACTGGATCCGCACACCGCCTACACCGACGGCCAGCAGTACACCTTCCTCACCGCGGCGGGTGGATTGACCGGCACCTTCGCCGGCGTGAACGACGACTCCGCCTTCCTCGACTTCACCCTGGGCTACACCGGCAACAGCGCGTGGCTGACCTTGGCCAAGGTGGCGACGTTCCCGGATGTCGCGCAGAGCTGGAACCAGCTGCAGTCGTCGACCGCGCTGCGCGATCTCAGCCCCTCGGGTGATGCCCTGGCGGTGTACAACACCGTGCTGATGCTGGATGCGTCGTCGGCACGTGCTGCCTTCGATGCCGCGTCCGGCGAGATCCACGCCGGCAACCAGCAGGCGATGGCGGCGGCGGGCGGCGCGTTCAACCGGACCCTGCTGCGGCAGCCGCTGGCCGATGGCCCGGGGCTGTGGCTGGCCGGCGTGTACGGGTCCGGCGACATCGACGGCGATGGCAACGCGGCCGCGCTCGACCACCAGGTTGGGGGCATCGCACTGGGTTATGGCAGCGGCGCGACGACGGCGGACGGTGGCTGGACGCTGGGTGCGGCGATCGGCATGACCGATACACGGGCCGACGTGGACGGACGTGCGTCGCGTGCGCGTGGTGATGCCTGGCACGCTGGTGTCTACGCCGGCTGGTCGCAGGGAGCATGGGAGGCCCGTGGTGCGCTGGGTTACATGGATGGTGACGCCGACATGGCCCGTGGGATCGCGTTCGGCGCACTGACGCGCACTGCGACGGCGGAACAGGCAATGGATGCATTCGGGTTCAGCGGCGAGCTGGCGTGGACGCTTTACGACGGCGCGGTGGCACTGGCTCCCGTGTTGACCGTGGATGCGCTGCGAGCAAACTTCGACGCGATCCACGAGTCCGGCGCAGGCGCGCTGGACCTGTCGCTGGAACGGCAACGCCACGAGCAGTTGGATCTCGGCTTGGGCTTGCGCGTGTCCGGCGCACTGGGCGCGGGCGGTTACGAGCTGCGCGCGGTCCATGTGCAGGACGTGGCCGCTGACCGCATCGCGGAACGCAGCGGTCTGTTCGCCGGCAGCCCGACGCCGTTCGCCGTGCGTGGCCCGGAGGCCGACAAGTCACGCGTGCGCGTGGCCGCCGGTGCGTCCTGGCCGGTCACCGACCGACTGTCGCTGGGCCTGCGTTACGAAGGCACATTCTCCGGCAGCGGCACCACGCATGGCGCGATGGCGCGACTGGACTGGCGCTTCTGAGCCATCGTTGGTCACATGAGGTGCAATGGGCCACCTACGGGTGGCCCATTGCAATCGACCGGAACTTCAATCTTCAAGATTGATCTGATCCCACGATTAACTGATGCCCGATCTGGGTCGAAACGGCCAAGCTGGGTCTTGTAATAGCTCTTAACTAAGGCGATACAGAGGTAACCGGAGCCTCTCCATCCCATCTCGGGATTGGAGAAAGCTATGAAGCGAAGCTCAGGCCGTTCAGCGGCACGTCCTGCTTGGAACCTAGGCAAGCTGGTTGGGCAGAAGGCGCCTCTGAAGCTCAAGGAGATATGGTCGATTCGAGTCAGGCTTCAGCTCAAGGGCGATAGTCGGCAGCTGGCGCTCTTTGATCTCGCCATCGACAGCAAGCTGCGCGCATGCGACTTGGTTGGGCTGCGGGTACGTGACGTTGCACATGGCATGCACATTGGCTCAAGAGGATGCGTCATCCAGCGCAAGACAAAGCGTCCTGTTCAGTTCGAGATCACGCCGCAGACTAGAGACGCATTGGTCGCTTGGATCGATAGCCAGGAGCTTGGCTTGGACGATCACCTCTTTCCCGGCAGGCAGCGAGGCTCGTCCCACCTTTCCACGCGCCAGTACGCTCGCTTGGTGAAGGCTTGGGTGCTTAGTATCGATCTGGATCCAGTGAACTACGGGACGCACTCCATGCGTCGCACCAAGGCATCACTCATCTATCAAAGGACCAAGAATCTGCGTGCCGTCCAGTTGCTGCTGGGGCACAGCAAGATTGAGAGCACCGTCCGTTACCTCGGGGTGGAGGTGGATGATGCTCTTGTGCTAGCAGAGCAGACCGAAGCATAGCTCGACCACGAAAGCGGCCTTCGCACGGCCGCTTTCGACCTTGGATTCAACCAATCGACGCAACAGTTTGTCGATATCGCTCTGCTGGTGTTTCGTAGTCCAGCGTCTTGCG
>NZ_CANMLQ010000014.1:0-30497 GCF_947498795.1 uncultured Pseudoxanthomonas sp.
CCACGCAAGACGCTGGACTACGAAACACCAGCAGAGCGATATCGACAAACTGTTGCGTCGATTGGTTGAATCCAAGGTCGGAAGCGGACACTGAATGGAATGAGGTAGGGCCGCTCAGATCACGCATTAGCAATCTAGACAACGCCGGGAATTAGCGCCTTGGTGCGTAGCTTGTATGTCGTATAGACGTGACCGAACTTCTCGCTGAGCCAACGCTCCTCCACACCGAGCTTGCGCCAGAAGGAGGCCAGCACGATCGCGACGGCAAAAAGACCTCGCCAGTCTCCCACCTTCAGCGCCGTGCCAAGGAAAGCGAGCAACAGGCCCGTGTAGATGGGATGGCGAACGTACCGATAGGGCCCGACGTCGATAAGCTCATGATCGTGCTTGAGCTGGACGACACTGCTCCAGTTGCGTCCAAGAAGATGCCGCGACCAGCAAGCCAGGCCTGCACCTGAAACGGCGAGCGCCAGACCGAGCCCTTTGACCCATACCGCTTTGGGAACGAAACGTTCTCTGAGGAAGCTACCCTCGAACCAATCGCCTGGGCCGAGCAGGACAAAGGCGACAACCAAGGGCGACCAGTAGACGAAAAGCTGAAGCAACACGGGTTCAGTGCGGCTGGAGCGCTTCACGTTGCGCCCGCTCCACAGCCAGAAAAGTCCGACAGACCCCCAGACGATCTTGAACGCGATGGATATGAGGTATTCAGTCATGGAGTCTCCCGTTTAGTGACCGATACGGCGTCTTTCTGATTCGCTGACTCCATCCAGGGAATCGCGTCCCGCCAGTTGAGCCACCATGCCTTGGGGGGGCGCGGAATGCGCTCCCACCACAGATTCATCGCATGCATGCTGCCATGTGACCACGCCTCTTGGTGCTTGGCATCCGTCGGCACGCCGAGCAGCGCAGCCAGCCTCGAATAGACCGGCCCGTTGGCCAGTGCTGGATAACGTGTCAGCAAACTGAGCAGTGCGAAGCTGTCCGCTGGCGTCGCCTCGCGGACGACGGCCTCTTCGCCGCCGGGCGGGCGCCCTCCTTCCGCCATCGCCAGATCGAGGTGGCGGACGGCCGCGCGGAAAGCGGCGCTCGACGTGGTCGCGAGGGGAATGCCACTGCGCGTCGCATCGAAGTCGAGGCCCGATCCCGCCGGCACCAGCGTCTCTTGTCCGTTGACGCGATGCATGATCCAGCCGTTGGTGACGTAGATCGTCCCCTCGCCCCGCAGGTCGCGGCTCATCTCGAATTCGCAGCCCAGGTCGACGGTTTCGCTGGCGCCCGCCGCGATGCCGAAGTACCCGGGAGGCGCCCAGATGCGCGCGCGTACGTGGCCCTCCAGCAGTTCCAGGCGATGATGGCCACCGCGCGTATCCAGCAACCGGATCCGCGTTCCCGGCAGGACCTCCATGCGGCCGATGCGCGCCACCTGGACCGTGGCCGATTCTCCGGCGCGGGTCGTCAGCGTCGTGCCGACGGCCAGCGCGGCCGGTGCGTGTCCTGTGTCCGCATCGACCGTCCACTGCCGGCGTTCTTCCCAGTGCAAGCGCCAGGGCACCCAGGCGGCGATGCACGCCACGCATGCCGCAAGCGCGATGGCGGCGGCGAGCACGCCGCGGCGCGCGCGCCGGCGCCGAACGGCCGGCGGCCCTGCCGACCACACCCGCTCGGGTGGCGGAACATGCCGGTACCGGCCCAGCAATGACGCGAGATGCGCCAGCGTCTCGTCGCCGGGTTGCTGCGGATCCCACAGCGGATCAGGTCGTTCGATCATCACCCTTCTCCTCGTGCTGCGTGATGATGCCCAGCGCATCGCGCAGCCGGGCCATGCCGCGATGAAGGTTCACCCGGACCGACTCCGGCGTCAGTCCGGTCAGGTTTGCGATCTCCGGACCGCTCAGGCCTTCGACCAGCCGCAGCATCAGGGTCTCGCGGTAGGCTTCGGGCAAGCGCCGGATCGCACGCAGCGCTTCGCTGGCCTGGGCGGCCGCATCGGGACCCGCGCCACGCCACGCGGGATCGTCGACCTCCGCGAGATCCCGTTCCTCGACCATGGAAACCGGACGGTTCCTGCGGGCGATCATCGCGATCCACGGGCCGAAGGACGCAGGCTCGCGCAATTGCGCCAATCGCTCGAACGCGACGACGAAGGTTTCCTGCGTCAGTTCTTCCGCCCGCGCGCGCGACGCCACGCCCAGGTGGATCGCATGCACCAGCGGCGCGAAGCTGCGGTAGAGCCACGCGAACGCCGACTGCGATCCACGTCGCGCGTCCTGCACCTGCCTGGCGATGTCAGCGGGATCGAGGGTGGCCTTCATGGCCCATGGGGTCCGGGGTGGCCTGGATGTAGAGGGCGGTCCGAGCGGAAGTGTTAACACGCCGGACGCGGTTAACGCAGCGTGGCGACGCCGGCTCTTCCCTTGTGGACTCCGGAGACCGCTCATGCCCCACCCCACGCCCTCGTTCCGCCCCTTCGCTGCCCGTGTTGCGCGCGTGCTCCTCGCGTCGCTACTCGCCGCGTGTTCAGCGCCGGGCGCCGCCGCCACGCCCGTCGTCGGGTTGCCCTGCGAGGACTGTGACGTGCCCCTGATCGGGCTGCCCGCCGATCCTCCCGCCCTCGTCCGCCTGGCGCCCGATGACGAACCCGGCGAGCGCCTGCGCCTGACCGGACGCGTGACCGACGCGCAAGGCAGGCCGCGCCGCGGCGTGGTCGTATACGCGCACCAGACTGACCGCCAAGGCGTCTACCCGGGCGAAGGCGGCAAAGGCGATGACGGCATTCGCCTGCATGGACGACTGCGCGCCTGGGCCGCGAGCGATGCGGAGGGGAGGTACACCTTCCTGACCATCCGTCCCGGCAGCTATCCGGGCAGCACGATGCCGCAGCACATCCATCTGTACGTCATCGAGCCAGGCTGCGCGCTGTACTACATCGACGACGTGCTGTTCCGCGACGACCCGCACCTGACCGCCGCGGCCGAGCGCAAGGCGAACAAAGGGCGCGGCGGTAGCGGGATCGTGACGCCGGTGCTGACCGCGGACGGATGGCAGGCACGGCGCGACATCATGCTAGGCCGGAACATTCCCGGCTATCCCGGTTGTGCTCCATGAAACCGCAGTCCTTGGACCGCTATCCCTGCATCCTGCGCGTGCTGCATTGGCTGCTCGCCCTGATGCTGGCCCTGCAGTTCGTGCTCGGCTTCGCAGCGGAGTATGGCGCCGCGCGGGTGTCCGAGGCGCTGCTGCCACTCCATTTCCGGCTCGGCGTCATGATCCTGGGACTGACGGTACTGCGCCTGTGCCTGCGCCTCGTGATGCCGACGCCAGCGGCCGACCCGGGAGAGTCGCCCGGTCTCCGTCGCGCCCGGTCGGCGGTCCACGGCGTGCTTTACCTGCTGGTGCTGGCGGTACCGGTCAGTGGTCACGTGATCTGGGTATGGATGGGCGCGGACCGCAGTTGCCCGGAGGATTCGAGGTGCCGGCACTGTTCGTGCCGCCGGAGGATGAAACCGGCCGCGCCGTCGCCTGGTACGTGCACGTCTATGGCGCCTGGATCCTGCTAGGGCTCGTAGGCCTCCACATACTCGCTGCCGTACTCCGCCAGCGGGCGCGACGGGATGGGTTCATCACCCATCGCATGGGGTTCAAGCGGCTTCGGCCGGAAGAACGCGGACCATGAGAATCCAAGCGAGAAAGTTCGCAAATCCTCGACACACTAACACCGTGGTGGATGTCCGCTCCCGGCCCGAAGCTGACATTCTGTCTGTTGTCTCCGCACCAACTCATTCCTTGGGCGCTTTGATTGTGTGTTAGCGCAAAACAGGTAGCGATCCAACAGCGGCGCGCAACTCATCAAACACCACCCGAACCCTGCCTGATACGGGCCCGCGCTGAGGCCGGTAGACGTATAACCCCCATGCAGGAGGTTCCTCCTGCTCCAGTACTTGCACGAGCTTTCCGCTGGCGATGTAAGGAGCCGCCATATAGTCGGCCAGTTGAGCGAAGGCAATCCCGGCCAACGCTGCCCCCATTTCCATATCGGCGTTATCTGCGATGAAGGCCGGCGAAGTGGGCGTCCACTGGTGTCCCGCCTTGAAGTGCCAAGGCCAAGGGCGGCCGGTATTGATATCCACGGCAGCTGTAACCGGCAACCCGGCTAGCGCTTCGATCCCTTCAGGTACGCCCACTTTCTTGATCAGGCGCGGAGTCGCAACGATCGGGAGCCGCATGTCGGCCGCCTTTCGCGCAACGAAGCGGCTATCGCGCATGAATCCGACCCTGATCCCGACGTCGATTCCTTCGTCAACGGGGTTGCTGACGCGATCAGATAGGCGCACGTCCAGCGTGATGCCAGGATGTCGTGCGGCGATGCGCTCCAATGCGGGCAAAACTGCCCTGACACCGAGGCTGTGCGGCGCGGTGATCCGAACCGTACCTGACAGGGAAGTCTGCTGATCCGCCCCAGGTATCCGCCACAGGTCTTCGAAGCGCTCCAGAGCAGGACGCACCTGTTCCAGCAAGCCTTCGCCAAAAGCTGTGATGCGCACCTGCCGTGTGGTTCGATGGAACAACACCTCGCCGTAATGCTCCTCCAGGCGCTTGATAGCGCGTGTGACGCCCTGGGGCGATGTCCCCAGCCGTACAGCCGCATCACGAAAACTGTTGCACTCGGCAGTCACGCGGAAGATCCGCAGTAATTCGATTTCCTTGTTCACAGCGCGCACCTCGCGGCCATTTTCTGACGCTCAAACATTATTCCATAAATAGGAATTATGAAAGCTAAATAATTCCATATACATATCGAAAGTGGGTTCCCAAACTTGGCGCCATTCCGGGATGCCCGGCTGCCGTCCACCCGAACACGGAACCCGCATGAACACGACGAATCTGATCACCGCCTACTACGACGCTTTCAACCACGGCGACCGTGAGGCCATGCTGTCGATGCTGACCGATGACGTTGCGCACGACCTCAACCAGGGTGCGCGCGAAACCGGACGCGATACATTCCGTACGTTCCTGCAGCGCATGGATCGCTGTTATGGCGAGCAGTTGCGCGACATCGTGGTGATGGTCAGCGCCGACGGCCTGCGTGCAGGCGCTGAGTACGTCGTGCATGGCGAGTACAAGGTCACGGACGAGGGGCTGCCGGAAGCTCAAGGCCAGCGTTACGTGCTGCCGGGCGGTGCGTTCTTCGACATCCGCGACGGCAAGATCGCGCGCGTCACGAACTACTACAACCTGGACGACTGGATCGCGCAGGTGGGCGGGGAAGACTGAGATGAAGGCCGACGTGCGCGTGCTGACCTTCCGCGGAGCGGAGATGACCGAATGGATCGACGCCATAGCACGCCTGCGCGCGGAAGTCTTTCGCAACTTCCCCTATCTGTACGAAGGTGACGCTGCGTACGAGAAACATTACCTGTCCATGTATACCCGCTCGGCGGACAGTCTGCTGGTGCTCGTGCATGCCGACGGCCAGGTCGTCGGTGCATCCACGGGCTTGCCGCTGGGCGATGCGGAGTCCGCTATCCAGGCGCCGTTTGCCGAGCGGGGAATCCCGGTAGAAGGCGCGTTCTATTGCGGCGAGTCCGTGCTGCTTCCGACCTTCCGTGGCCTTGGCCTGGGTCATCGTTTCTTCGACGAACGCGAAGCACACGCCCGTTCACTGGGCGATATCCGGTGGACGGCGTTCGCATCCGTGGATCGCGCAGATGACGATCCTCGACGCCCGGTCGATTACCGCAGCAATGATTCCTTCTGGGCCCGTCGCGGCTACGTACGACAGCCGGACATGAAGGGGCGGCTGCCGTGGAAACAGGTGGGCGAGACGCGCGAAACCGAGCAGACATTGACGATGTGGCTGCGCCCTTTGGAGAACTCCCGATGAAAGTGGCTGTTGCGAAATACGAGGTGGGGCAGCCCATCAGTTTCGAAACGTTCGCGGCGCGGCAGCGGTTGATTCTGGACGAAGCGCATCGTGCCGGTGCGGAGCTGGCCGTGTTGCCCGAGTACCTGTCCCTTGAGCTGGCGGCAACGTTCGCACCTGACATTCGCAGTGATCTGAATGCTTCGTTTTCTGCACTGCAGACTATGGAATCGGCGTGGCTTTCACTGTACTCGGGCCTGTCGCTCGAACTTGGCATGACCATCCAGGCCGGGACGTTCCTGACCAAGGTGGCTCCGGAGCGTTATCGCAACCGGGCTTGGTGGTTCGCGCCCGACGGCACGCGCGACTATCAGGACAAGTTGCAGCTGACGGGATTCGAGAAGAAGGCCGGCGTCATCGAGGGCGGTGACGACCTCAAGGTGTTCGAACTTGATGGCATCAGCACCGGCATTGCCGTGTGTTACGACAGTGAATTCCCTTTGCCTGTTCGCGCTCAGCGCGAGGCTGGCGCGCGACTGCTGCTGGTGCCTAGTTGCACGGATACCCGAGCCGGTGCAACCCGGGTGCGTGTCGGGTGTATGGCGCGCGCACTGGAAAACCGGATGTTCGTCGCGCAGGCGGTAACCACCGGGACCGCCGACTGGAGTCCGGCTCTGGATACGAATACCGGCGAGGCCACGATCTACGCGCCGATGGACCACGGCTTTCCCGACGACGGCATCCTCGCGAGGACCCATGGCGCGCAGACATGGGCGATCGCCGAACTCGACATCGATGCCCTGGAACGAAACCGGGCACACGATCAAGTCGCTGTTGATCGCGATTGGGACAATCAGAAAAGGCCGGTATTCCAAAGAGCTCGGCACTCGAATTCGCAGGCCCCCTCACTCACCACCACTACCCGATAAAAGGAAACAACACCATGAAATCCCGCGCCGCTGTTGCCTTCGGGCCTGGGAAGCCACTGGAAATCCTCGAGATCGACGTCGAACCGCCTCGCAAGGGCGAGGTTCTCGTCCAGATCACGCATACCGGCGTTTGCCACACCGACGCCTTCACCCTGTCGGGTGACGATCCCGAGGGCCTCTTCCCCGTTGTGCTGGGGCATGAAGGCGCAGGCATTGTCGTGGAGGTGGGCGAAGGCGTGACCAGCGTGAAGCCTGGCGATCATGTCATCCCGCTCTACACCGCCGAATGCGGTGAATGCCTGTTCTGCAAATCCGGCAAGACCAATCTGTGCGTGGCCGTGCGCGCAACCCAGGGCAAGGGATTGATGCCCGATGGAACGACGCGGTTTTCGTACAACGGCCAGCCGCTGTTCCACTACATGGGCTGCTCCACCTTCAGCGAATTCACGGTCGTCGCCGAAGTCTCGCTGGCCAAGATCAATCCGGACGCCAATCCGGAGCACGTCTGCCTGCTGGGCTGCGGTGTGACCACGGGTGTCGGCGCCGTCCACAACACGGCCAAGGTACAGCCCGGCGATTCGGTGGCCGTCTTCGGCCTGGGGGGCATCGGTCTGGCTGCGATCCAGGGCGCACGTCAAGCCAAGGCGGGTCGCATCATCGCCATCGACACCAATCCGGCCAAGTTCGAGTTGGCCCGAAATTTCGGCGCGACCGAATGCATCAACCCCAAGGACTTCGAGAAGCCGATCCATGAAGTCCTCATCGAGATGACCGGCTGGGGCGTCGACCATACGTTCGAATGCATAGGCAACGTCAACGTCATGCGTTCGGCGCTGGAAGCCGCCCATCGGGGTTGGGGCCAGTCGATCGTCATTGGCGTCGCCGGTGCCGGCAAGGAAATTTCGACCCGTCCGTTCCAGTTGGTCACTGGACGCGTCTGGAAGGGTTCGGCATTCGGCGGGGTGAAGGGTCGTACGCAACTGCCCGGCATGGTCGAAGACGCCATGAAGGGTGAGATCGATCTCGCTCCGTTCGTCACCCACACCATGGAACTTGACGACATCAACGAAGCTTTCGACCTGATGCACGAAGGCAAGTCGATCCGCACGGTGATCCACTACTGATCCATCAATCCACGCCCCATCCATTCAACATTCAACATTAAGGAAAACTTTCTAGGTCCGCTCCAGTCATTTCCGGCGATGCCATCTTCTCGCATGTCTTTCTCGGTGCCGCCGACATCCGGCAATCGAGCGCGTTTTACGATGCCGCCTTGGGTGCCCTCGGCATCAAGAACCTTGGCCCTTTCGGCAACGGCTGGGTGCTCTACGGTCGTGACAAGCCGGCTTTCATCATCGCCCGCCCCCGCAATGGCGAAACCCCACCAGCAATGGAGTGACGGTAGGCTTCGCTGCCACCACTCCGGCCGAAGTGGATGCCTTCCATGCCGCAGGCCTTGCCGCCGGCGGCACAGATGAGGGGCAGCCGGGCGCGCGTGGTCATCTGCCGGGCGCCTATGCGGCCTACCTGCGTGATCCGGCCGGCAACAAGATCTGCTCGTATGCCTTATCTGAGAGCAAGAAAAAGCGAGGACGTCATGAAAGAGCCGGCAAAAGCCAATACGACAAGCCAATTCGCCAAAACCGTGTATGGCATGCCGGCTCACGTCGATCGGGATGCAGCCGTAGGCGAAGTGCATGCGCGCCCGCATCTGCTGATTCAAGCCCCGCGAGGCCTGCTGCAGTTCGCCTTCATGACCGAAGGCGACCCGAAAAAGGATCGGGCTGCGATGACCGAATTGTCCGATCGCCTTGGCGGGGCGTCGACTGACCTGGCGACGCCACTGCATGGTCTGACATGGAACGTAGGTGACCTGCATTGCGAAAAGCACACCGAGTTCTCGACGTACGTCTGGAGCGCTTCGCTCAATCCGGAGACGGCGGAGCCGGAAGGAGAAGATCCGTTCAAGCATGGCTTCACCCCGCCCGGGCCGGTCGTCTCCGGCATACGCCTCAGAGTGCTTCCTTGGACGCCAGAAGCGGAGAAAGAGGCCGATCGCTTCGATCCCGTAAGCCTGTGCTACTCGCTGGTGGAGAAGGATTTGGCTGCCATCCTGACCGACTTTCGACAGGACGAAGATGGCCTGACACATATCCTCATCCTGGATCGTGGCTTGACCCAGGCGCGGGCGGGCGCGCTCGCCCAACGCCTGCTGGAGATCGAAACCTATCGAACCCTGGCGCTACTGGCCCTGCCGTTGACACAGTCGATGACGGCGGATCTGCGGCGCATGGAAACACGGCTCGCGGCGATCACGGACGAGATGTGCACGAGGTTGGAAGATCGATGCGACAGCGACGTCCTGCTGACCGAGCTGACGAACCTAGCTGCCGAGTTGGAAGCCGGAGTTGCGGCAAACCTCCACCGCTTCGGCGCCAGCCGCGCCTACTTCGAGATCGTCGAGGAACGCCTGGCGACGCTATCGGAGGAAGCCGTATCCGGGCACTGCACTTGGCAGGATTTTCTCCTCCGCCGAATCGCGCCCGCAATGCGGACATGCCAATCGGTCAAGGAACGTCAGGCCAAGTTATCCGACAACCTGACCCGAGCCACCTCGCTGCTGAGCTCGTGGATCGACGTTGAGCTCGAGCGCCAGAACCGGGACTTGCTTGCATCCATGAACAACCGGGCCAAGCTGCAACTGCGCCTGCAGCAAACAGTCGAAGGATTGTCGGTCGCGGCGATCTCTTACTACGTCGTGAGCCTCCTCGGCTATCTGTTGAAGGGCATTCCCATCGTCCACGACGTCGTCGCGCCTGTGATGGCGGTCCTGGTGCCGGTTGTGATGCTGGCGATCTGGTGGATCGTGCGCAGGATCAGACGCGCCCACGGCGACACGACAGTGGAAGAAAGATCTTCCTGACCGGCTGCCGTCGGCAGTAGCGCCATTCACTGAAACACCGGAGAGCAACTTTGGAACGCGTCGAACATCACGCTTGCTTTGATGGCTGGCAGGACGTCTATCAGCACGAATCTGCAGTGCTCGGCTGCACGATGAAGTTCGGCATCTATCTGCCCCCACAGGCTCAGCAACGCAAAGTGCCGGTGCTTTACTGGCTCTCCGGGCTGACCTGCACCGAGCAGAATTTCATCACCAAGGCTGCTGTGCAGCGCTATGCATCCGAGCATGGAATCATCGTCGTCGCACCGGACACCAGCCCCCGCGGCGAGGGCGTCGCGGACGATCCTGCCTATGACCTCGGGCAAGGGGCGGGTTTCTATGTCAACGCAACGCAAACCCCATGGGCTGCGCACTATCGAATGTACGACTATGTCGTGCAGGAGCTGCCAGATATGGTCGAGACCCATTTTCCTGCGAACGGGGACCGTGGCATCAGCGGGCATTCCATGGGTGGCCATGGCGCCTTGGTCGTTGCCCTGCGCAACCCAGATCGTTATCGGAGCGTATCGGCCTTCTCGCCCATCTTTGCCCCCACGCAGGGTCCCTGGGGCCAAAAGGCCTTCGAGGCCTACTTGGGTACAGACCGAGAAACCTGGAAGCACTACGACACCGTAGATCTGATTCGCGCGGCGAAAGAACGCGTGCCATTGCTGGTGGATCAAGGATTGAACGACGAGTTCCTCGAGACCCAGCTTCGACCCGAGCTACTGCGCAATGCGTGCGACGAGGCGAATCACCCGCTGACGCTCAATCTCAGGGCGGGATACGACCGCAGCTACTACTTCATTGCCAGATTCATGGGCGAACACATTGCGCACCATGCATCGGCGCTGAAGGGCTGAACGATCCGCATCCGGAATTTGTGCCATCACCACTCCACGAACCGCAGGACAAGACCATGCCAACTCCCGCTTTCGGTGAATCCTCCTGTACCGCCGCCGCCAGCGGCATGGTGGAAGTGCGCGGCGCGCGCGAGCACAACCTCAAGGACGTGGACGTATCCATTCCGCGCAACGCACTGGTGGTGTTCTCCGGCGTGTCCGGCTCCGGCAAGTCCTCGCTCGCCTTTGGGACGATTTATGCGGAAGCGCAGCGCCGCTATTTCGAATCGGTGGCGCCGTATGCGCGCCGCTTGATCGACCAGGCCGGGGTGCCGGACGTGGATGCCATCGACGGTCTGCCACCGGCAGTGGCGCTGCAACAGCAACGCGGTTCCAGCAATGCGCGTTCCTCGGTCGGCAGTGTCACTACGCTGTCCAGCCTGGTGCGGATGATGTATTCGCGCGCAGGCGCCTACCCCGCCAACCAGCCGATGCTGTACGCCGAGGATTTTTCGCCGAACACGCCGCAGGGCGCATGCCCGACTTGCCACGGCCTGGGCCATGTGTTCGAGGTGACCGAGGCCACCATGGTCCCCGATCCGTCCCTGAGCATTCGCGAACGTGCGATCGCCTCGTGGCCGCCTGCCTGGCAGGGGCAGAACCTGCGCGACATCCTGGTCAGCCTGGGTTACGACGTCGATCGTCCCTGGAAGGATCTGCCCAAGAAGGAGCGCGACTGGATCCTGTTCACGGAGGAAACCCCGACGGTGCCGGTCTATGCAGGCTTCACGCCCGCCGAAACCCGTACTGCCCTCCGGCGCAAGATGGAACCGAGCTACATGGGCACCTTCACCGGCGCCCGGCGCTACGTGCTGCACACCTTCGCCAACACCCAAAGCGCGCTGATGAGAAAGCGCGTGTCCCGGTTCATGGAAGGCAAGCCGTGCGCCACCTGCCACGGCAAGCGGCTCAAACCCGAAGCGCTGTCGGTCACCTTCGCCGGGGTGGATATCGGCGAGTTCATGCAGATGCCGCTGGACCAGCTGGCAACCCTGCTCGAACCCATCGCAAAGGGCGATTTCCGCGCCCATGCCGCGGGGAAAGGCACGGACAAGCAGGCGACCCGGCGAGACCGTGCGGAGCGCGCAGCATCCGGCCGCGCGGTCCATGCAGCAGCCCCCGACGTACGCCGTACCTCCGCGCTGTCGGAAGAGAAACGACTCGCCGCGCAGCGCCTGGTCGGTGGCGTGATGGCCCGCCTGCGCCAGCTGCGCGGGCTGGGCTTGGGCTACCTGACGCTGGACCGAGCCACGCCGACGCTGTCGGCCGGCGAGTTGCAGCGCCTACGGCTGGCCACGCAACTGAGTTCGCTGCTGTTCGGCGTGGTGTACGTGCTCGATGAACCCTCGGCGGGCCTGCATCCTTCGGACAGCCGGGCCCTGTACGACGCGCTCGACCGGCTGCGCGACGCGGGCAATTCGGTGTTCGCGGTCGAGCACGATCTCGACCTGATGCGGCGTGCGCAATGGCTGGTGGACGTGGGGCCGGAAGCCGGTGAGCGCGGCGGCCGAGTGCTCTACAGCGGCGAGCCCAACGGGCTGCGCGAAATCGCCGAATCGCGCACCGCGCGCTATCTGTTCGACGAGATTCCCGCGCCCAACAGTCGTGGACGAAAACCAGCCGGATGGCTGGAGTTGCAAGGCATCCACCGGCACAACCTGCACGGCGTGGACGCACGCATTCCGCTGGGCGCACTGACGGCTGTGACCGGCATCTCCGGCTCGGGCAAATCCAGCCTCATCGCACAGGCTTTGCCGGAACTCGTGCTGCTGCATCTGGGCCACGAGCCCGAGGACGATGCAGCCGACAGTGACAGCGGCGAAGGGCTCGCGGTGATCGAAACCACCGGCGGCCATCTGGCCGGCGATGTGGACGCCGTGCAGCGTCTGGTGCAGGTCGACCAGAAGCCGATCGGGCGCACGCCGCGCTCCAACCTCGCCACCTATACCGGCCTGTTCGACCACGTGCGCAAGCTGTTTGCCGCCACGCCCGATGCGCGCCGTCGCCGCTACGACGCAGGGCGGTTCTCGTTCAACGTGGCCAAGGGGCGCTGCGACACCTGCGAGGGCGAGGGCTTCGTCAGCGTGGAGCTATTGTTCATGCCCAGCGTGTACGCGCCGTGCCCGGCCTGTCATGGCGCGCGCTACAACGAGGCCACGCTGAAGGTGCGCTGGAACGGGCGCAACATCGCCGAGGTCCTGCAGATGACGGTGGACGAAGCCCGCGACTTCTTCGCCGATGAAGATGCGGTGGCGCGACCGCTGCAACTGCTGCGCGAGATCGGCCTGGGCTACCTGCGCCTCGGTCAGCCGGCCACCGAACTGTCCGGTGGCGAAGCGCAGCGCATCAAGCTGGCGACCGAGTTGCAGCGCAGCCAGCGCGGCCGCAGCCTGTACGTGCTCGACGAACCGACCACCGGGCTGCACGCAGCGGATGCCGATCGCTTGCTGGTGCAGTTGCAGCGTCTGGTGGATGCTGGCAACACCGTGGTGATGATCGAACACGACATGCGCGCCGTGGCCCAGGCCGATTGGGTGATCGATGTGGGGCCGGGCGCGGGCGAGGCCGGTGGCCGCATCGTGGCGGCCGGCACGCCGCAGCAGGTGACGCGAGCCCGGGCCAGTCGAACTGCCCCTTTCCTCGCACAGGAGCTGGGGCGAGCCACGCCGGACGACCACCGCTGACGAGCGTCTTCTCGATTCGCACGCCAGTCTGCTTTGGGTGAGGTTCTACGTTGTACCGACCGAAGCATCAACTCCAATCCAAGCAGCTCAATCAGAAGAGTCTCCAATGTCTACCGGCATGTTCATTTTGCATTCCAACTACACGCCGGCAGGAGACCAGCCAGAGGCGATAGCGCGCCTGATCTCTGGCGTGGAGGAAGGTGACCTCCTCCCAGTAATTTGGACCAGCCAGAAGTAGAGGATTCGGCGACACTCAGGCCCCAAGGAGGCCCGTCGCCATGAAAAAGTCGAAGTTCACGGAAGAGCAGATCGCGTTCGCCCTGAAGCAGGCCGAGAGCGGCACGACCGTGGAAGAGATCTGCCGCAAGATGGGCATCAGCCAAGCCACGTTCTATGCCTGGCGCAAGAAGTTCGGGGGACTGGGCGTGGCTGAGCTACGCCGGCTGCGCCAGCTCGAGGAGGAGAACCGCAAGCTCAAGCAGCTGGTGGCCGACCTGAGTCTGGACAAGGTGATGCTGCAGGACGTCTTGTCAAAAAAGCTCTGAGGCCCGCGCAGCGCAAGACGCTCGTGGGCCACCTGATCGACCGATATCGGATTGGCGTACGCCGGGCCTGCGATGTGGTCCGGCAGAGCCGTTTGGCGTGGTACTACCAGCCCGAGGAGAAGCACGATGAACCCTTGCTCTGACGTATCGAGGAGATCGCCGCCACGCGCGTGCGTTATGGGTTCCGGCGGATCTTCGTGCTGCTGCGCCGGGAGGGCTGGAAGGCCAACCGCAAGCGCGTCTATCGGCTGTACTGCCAGGCAGGGCTCAACCTGCGGCGCAAGCGTCCGCGTCAACGCAAGGCCGCGGCACATCGCCTGGAGCGTACCGTGCTGACGGCCCCAACCAGGTCTGGAGTATGGACTTTGTTGCGGACGCCCTGTTCGATGGACGCCGGTTCCGGGCCCTGACGGTCGTGGACAACCTCACCAAGGAGAGCCTCGCCATCGAGGTCGACCAGCAGCTCAAGGGCGATGACGTTGTGGCGGTAATGGAGCGGCTACGCCACCAGCGTGATCTGCCGCAGCGGATCCAGACCGACAACGGCAGCGAGTTCATCTCGGTCGTGATGGATCGCTGGGCGTACGATCACGGGGTGACCATGGACTACTCGCGTCCCGGCAAGCCGACCGACAACCCATTCATCGAATCGTTCAAGGGCAGCTTCAGGGACGAATGCCTCAACACTCACTGGTTCCTGCAAGACGCTCAGCCCGCTTGACCGGCTGCACGTACCCTGACCGAGAGAGGCGGACATCCTTAGATGTCCGCTTTGGGTCGCGGACACATCTCCTCCCCGACAGCTAGCGGCCAGAAGCGGATTGAAGTGCTGTGAGGCGGGCTAGCTGATTGGTGCATCGATCAGCCTCTGTGCTCCATGACCCATAGTGCCGCTCAGTAGATCAGCGCTTGCTGTTCATGCATCTGGTATGTGCCTACCAGCCACTGGCCATTGTCCCAATCGGCTTTTCCCGTCAGCTTCGTTCTGGCCTTTACCCATGACCATGCATCCTCAAGCGTTAGGTTCCGAACGATGAAGTAGCGTCCGCCATCGATCTGAACCTCGCATCCCCGCGCATCGCCTCGACCAAGGCCTGTTACCTCCCCATCCACCTTCCTCGATTGGCGGTCCTTGAGTACTGGGAGGGCTGAGATAGCTCTAGGAGTGGGCGCTGGAAGCGTTTGAGCCGCACCGCTGGCGTGGTCAACTTCAACAAGAGCCCCTGCAGCTGCAAGATCCTTCGATGCTTCAAGTATCGCCAGCATGCCCTTGGCTACCCCGCAATCCGCCGCTGATAGAGGTCGGGACCTTTCAGCGTTGAGTTCAAGACTAGCGACGCCCGTGCCAAGCTGCTCCAGCAACGGCTCGAGGCTTGACTGCATTGACCCTAGCTTCTCGGAGGAGTAGATATCTACAAGATATGCGCCCTTTGCGATGCGCACATCACCGATTAGAACGTCGTCTTGGAGCGAAGCTCTCAACGCGAGTACTAGTTCAGTAAACGCGAAAAGGACCTCGGGGGCCTCGACGATTGACGCATCTTGAGCTGGAAGGAGTTCATCGCAGCGCGCAGAAAGCGTTGCGACCAGGTTCCGCTTGTCCAAGGGAGTACTTACATCGGTCATTGCTTCGGCCTCATGACCGGGGCCGGCGGTCGCCGGCCGAAGACCGGCCAGCAAGTATTAGATTGCACGCCCCATGTAACGAGTACGGCTATGCGCCTGTGATTTACCCCCTCATAACGCGTACTCGTCGCAACCGCCCTGCGTTACATCTGCCCGCCGCGCGCCCTCCGCTTCAGGCGCTCATTGGCAATCCACGCCGTCGCCAACGCCCAGCGTAAGGCCGGCCAAGCACCATAAGCATTTCCCTTGCCAGCTTTGAACGTGAAGGTTCGAACACCGTAAGACTCTTGCTCTTCACTCAATCGGACACTGGGCCAGAGCTCGCCACACAGTGAGCGCAGGTCGTCTATGGCCGCCTGGTCATGCAGCTGGCACCCTACAGACATTAAGGCTCTCCGAGAGACGCTGACCCAGTCGGCAGCGATCGACGCCAGTCGGGGATCCTCTCTCACAAGGCACTCATCAATCCCTCGAGCGAGCCCCACGTCCCGGGGGACTTCGATGCTGCCCCCAACCCCGAGTGCGCCCAGTGTTCGAGCATTGAATGCCGAGAGCGCTTCTACTGCCGATTCGACCTGCCGTCTCGTCGTGCCAAGGCGCTCAGCAATCCAAGACGTATCTGCACTCTCCGCCAGTGCTCGCAGGATGCGGGCGACACTCGACCAGGACAGGTCACCTGTATGCTTCGCCGGATGCGGCGGATCTGGCAGATACATGCCTGATGACTGTGATGGCAACAGTCGCAGCATTCTTGCTACAAAGGCGCGCGATCCATGCACGCCGGCTCGCCTTGCGCCGTCGATCGTCTTGGGGGAAAGGCCGCTTATTCCTGCTGAGCCCTGTCTTGAACCCACCGCCTGGAGTGAACCATCCAGTGAAAGGTATGCCCCTGGCTCGCTGAGATAACTTACCAATGGCGTGACCATCAGCGCGTGCCCGTTCAAGCGCATCGCCGCCGCCATGTCCCTCGCTCGGGGGTGAGGTAAGGCCATGGCCGCGATGTGTCGCAACCTGACTTTCCGCTTGCGCAGCCAGTAGGTTCTGCCCTTCTGACGCTGGGTGCTCCATTTGATTAGCGATCCGATGCGATCGAAGATGGCCCGCAACTCATAACGGGTGCCAACGGGCTGTCCCGGGATCTGGAACATCGGAATGCTCGACCTGCTTTCGACGGAGAGCCCAATGCAGGCCTTGGCATACCACCCTGCGAACCATGATCCGTACTTGCACCAAAGACCGCCCTCCAGAGGGATGTAGCCCGCAGCTGTTGGTGTCTTGATGGATGCAAAACGACCTCTACTTCTCAACAGGATATAGTCTTGGCATGAACCGAGGACGACATCATCCAAGGTCAGTCCGTGAATAGATCGCGGACGAGCACCGGAGGATTCTGCAAGAAGAGCGGCGGCCAGACAGCACTCCGTGTACCGCCTTTCCGTTGGGTCGGCGTCGGTCTTCCCGAGCGCTAGGACGTTGGCATAGAGTTCATCCAGCACACGAGACGTCTCTAAGTCACTGAGCATCGCAGGGTTACCTGCTGGTGTCTGCCGGCCATGTACTCGAAAAAGGAGATGCCATGTCGGCTCTTTCACCTCGTAGCGCAATGCTGCGAACCGGAAGAATCGACGCAGTTCTTCCACTATTTGCTGGTGGCTTGAGCGCTTCGACCTCTTGAAGGCCGCGCTACATAGCGCTGTGACCTCGTCTTCAGATAGTGCTGTGAGCAATTCCTCGGGTTCTAGCTCTCTCAGAACGGGCTCTATTCGATGGTACGTCTTCCGGATAGTCGACAGCGCTTGCCCTCCGGCACTACGCGGCCCGCCTAGCCGAAGCAGGTTCCAGACGTACTCCAAGAGAAGCCGACCCTTCGTCGGTTCAGTCCCAGCCCTTGCAAGAGCGTCTTCTACGAGCCTACGGAGTTGTAGGCGGCGTTTGTTCGGCGGTTCCGCGGGTTGACCAAGTATCGGCTCAGAGAAATCGTGATCGAAGGCGCGCATTACTTCCGCGATGTGGCGAAGTGCTCGATGAGCGGGGTTCGCACCCATGGGAGGTGATGCCAGCGTCTCGTCCAGGCTCTCATCCTCATTTGGGGAAGGATCCGGCGTGGTGAGCTCATCAATGACACCAATGGCACGTCCGCAGGAGACCGCTGCCGGAAGTGCCGCGCCACTGATTATCAGGCGTTCCGGTCCGTTGGCGAGAACTAGCTTTGATGTGTTCGCCGTCGCGATGAATCGCTGCAGAAGCTCTCGGTTGGCGACGCCGGCGGCGCTTAGGGCAGGTACCAGCTCTGCGATGAACGAGGCTAGGCGAGAACCTTGACGCTGGGCCAGCAACTCGACCGCCTGCTTCCAGCCTGTCTTCTGAACAAAACGCACTGCCAAGATGGCCGAGTCTCCGTAGAGCATTGCATGACCTTTCTGGAACGGCACTCGGACGCTCCACTCTTGGTTGTTCGCATGCTCCATGCTGTCGAGTGATCTGAGTACGTCCAAGACCTCATCCCAAGCACTGCATGTCGAGTGCATCAAGAGAGATAGCGCCGTCATCGCCGCCAGCTCTATCGCCTCGGGTCTATCTGGGCCATCAGTCGCGAGCTTCTTGATCAGGGCAGCCTGCACTGCATCCATCTGCGCCACCGCTATACCCAAGCCTCGGAGGAACGGACTGCGGAGCTGATGCCTGGACACAAAAGGCACTTGAGGAAGATGGACGCGGCAGTTGTGCAGTCTGGCGGCCCGCAAGAGTCCTTCCCGCAGCAGTCGAGCCGCCACATACCGATCATCGGGTCCGTAGGGACTTTTTGAGAATGGCGCCAGAATGGCTTCCACATGACGCCTGAGAATGTTCGGCTGGTCGCGCTCGCCAAGGCGAGCGGGGGTTAGAGCCAGACCGCAGTTGACCAGGGTGATCTGGTATTCCGGAAGGACTAGCTCAACGCCCGCCTTTAAGACTTCCAAGACTTTTGGCTTCAGTCTGTCCATCGATTCAGACTGCGCCACGTTGATAGCAGAGTACGCGCGGGCAATTGCCTGATCGTGTTCCACGTGCTTCTCACTCCAGTCACAGAGTGGTAACAGGGGAACAATCTCGGCGAGATCTTTAGGTAGCATCCCGCCCTCCCAACCACTTTGGTCGAGCCATTTGTCCAAAAGTGGGGCCAACTCGTGCCCGAGCTTGTAGGCAGGATGAGGAGCAGAATCGGACGTCGCATGGTGGGCATGGGATAGCCAGCCCATCTGGAAGTATCTCAACTCGGCATCCACTCGCTCCAGGATCAGGAATTGACATAGCCCATGTCGATGAACGTTGGGGCGATCACCCCATAGCTGACTCAACGATGCCAGTGTCTCTCGAATCTTAGATGGGCGTTGCTGGCCAGCGTCCGCTGGTAGCTCAAAAAGGGGTGAAGCGCCCGCAAGCACTGAATCAGCGACGAGCCTTGCTGACCTGTTGTTGCTTCTCTTCGCTATTCGTCTCAGCTCGTCGACATACCCTTCGAGTTCGCCGACGAATCGCCACCCCGTGCATACCAAACGTGTCGCATGCGCTGGGTCGGCCTGTTTATCGTGCGCTATGGCCAGTGCATGCCTTGGAATGAAGTCGTGGAGCGTGAGCTCCAACACACTGTTGTTAGGTCGATGACCGGTCGCTAGTAGAAAGTGGACAAGCAGTCGGTCGCGTCGCCGCTGCCAGTCCTGGACCAGCCGATCTTCAGAGGGGCGGCCTTTGCCCCTGTGGGGGTCTCCTGCCAGCTTGGACCAAGCCTCAGCATAAGGAGGCTTGGTCGGCCTCACCCTCGAGCCCACCCAGTGATCCGCGGAACCTACCCATGTCTGCAGTCCCGGGCCTGAAAAGTTATTTGCGCTCTCGACGGCTCTGGCGAGCTCAACCGCACGGTGCGCACCATAGAAGGTTGCGGCAGTAGACAGTCCAAAGGTATCGCCGAAAGCTCGCTGGGCTGCATCTATGCCCAGCAAGCCGGCCAGATGGATCGCCAAGGACAGGCGATAAGCCGACTTGGCGCAGTCCCGCACCCTATTTGGAAGGCTCCTCGCGTCAGCCCCCAGCAACAGGGACTGTGAGCTATCAGGGTATTTCTCTTCCCTAAGTCTGAGTAGCTGCTCAAGCAGATCCACGCATTGGCCTGACAGCGGGAAGATGATGTCACCCCCCGTCGGGAGCCATCTCGAATCGCCTTCTCGAGGCAGGAAGTAGTTTGGGGGTAAGACCTCTGGGCGACGGACGGCATGAATGGCTAGATCAATGACAGGAACACCACCTGTTGCCGCCGGCCCGAAGCCAATCCGAAGTGCCTCACGACTACTCAGTCCAACCTCGATTGCAAGCACCTCAAGCATGCCGAGCTCCGCCTCCAAGACATCCTTGGCTCGTAGCGCGAACTGTGTTGTGGAGAGCGCTAACTCCCAAGCTCGCTCCCGGAGATCCGCTGGAAGGACGTTCTCTTGCGGCCTAAGCAGGTCGGGGGCGCCCTGTCGGCTCATATGGGCCGACCAGTCCATGGCGGACCTCAACTTGCCACTCCGGATCACCTGCTCCACGTCCACGGACGACCCGATGCAGTAGGGCGCTTCATCGGGGTCCTCACCGGGCTGATCGCCTGGAGCTTCGGTGAGCGGACTTGGCAGGTGCAACGGGCTATCTACCAGCTCCTCCGGATCTGACGCCCCTCGCTCATCACGGGCGAACAGTGAGTGACAGTAGGCCTCCAGCTCACTCTTCCAGAGCGCATCAAAGGACTTGTGTCCGGTAATACCAGAACCAAACTCTTGAGAGCTAAGCCGCTGCATCTTTGCCAAGAGCAAGGACGGTCCAGCGCAGTCGCCCACGGTCTCGTTCAGCTTCGAGTAGCCCCTGAGTCCACGAATCGCCTCAGTCAGCTCGAGAACCATTCTTTCGCGCCCACCGGACAAGTGAGCTTCCAGTACGAGCCAAGAGAGCGTCCAGGCGATGCGATGCTTGGGCCGTTCGCGCAGGGACAAGAGGAAGGTGGCTAGTGGAAACTCCTCAGTACTGAGATCGCGACCGAGGGCGTTGTCGGAAGCTCGTTCGACGAGATCGTTCCCGTATCGTGCCGAATGAGCCAGGACACTAGGGAACAGGTATGCCTCGGCCGGAGCGTTTGCCAGCACGTTCCTGAGCCCTTGGCACAACGGGCCCTGCCAAGCCAGCAACGCAATAGGCAGCCTCATTGTGCAAGGCAGACTGATCAACTTCTTGAGACTGACCGAACCGCCAGCCTGTGCATCCGTGCGAGCCACTACTCACCAACTCAACCTCACCTGGGACACAAAATACCAGCGAAGCCCCCAACGTCAATGGACGCAGCGTGCCCTTTTGCATCACTGCATCCGACAAAGATCATATTTATTTGCTATGTTAATCAAGCAGTTAATGTATATTGACGCATCTCATTTCTTTTTTAAATTCTTCAGAATAGACTTTGGATAGTGGCTTCCGAAGCCATTGGTCGGGGGTTCGAATCCCTCCGGGCGCGCCATTCCTGCTGTTCGTGTTCCCGCGCCGTGCGAAGCGCGGTACCTTCGCCGCCATGGCTGCCTGGCTGCCCGCATCCCGCACGCGCGCCGCCGCGCGCTCTTCCGAACGTCGCCGATGTCCGATCTGGATGCCCGTGCGCTAGCCCTGTTCGACGAGTACGTCGAACTGGCGCCTCCCCAACGCTCGGCCGCACTCGCGCGGCTGCAGGCGCGCGAACCCGCGCTCCACGCGGCGTTGCTCAAGCTGCTGGACGCCGACGCGGCCACGCATCCGCTCGAGAACGCCGCGCTCGACGCCATGCTCGATGTGTCGGGCGAAGAGGAGGACGATCCGTCTTCCGCACGCATCGGCAACCGGCTGGGCCCATGTCGTATCGACCGCCTGCTCGAATCCGGGGGCATGGGAACCGTCTACGAGGCCAGTCGAGCGGACGGCCAGTACGAAAAGAAGGTCGCGTTGAAGTGCATGCGGGCCGGGATGTCGTCGCCGACGCTGATCGAGGCGTTCATGCGCGAACGCAACCACCTGGCGCAACTCGACCATCCGCACATCGCGCCCTTGCTCGACGGTGGCATCGAAGCGGATGGCCGACCCTGGTTCGCCATGCGCCTGGTGCACGGCACCGCCATGGACCTCTGGGCGGACCAGCAGCGGCTGTCGCTCGCCGAACGCGTCCGCCTGCTCCTGCAAGCCTGTCAGGCGCTGCGGTATGCGCATGGGCGCGGCATGCTGCACCAGGACATCAAGCCGGCCAACCTGCTGGTATCGGCGGACGGCCACGCGCATCTCATCGACTTCGGCCTGTCCGCCATGATGGACAGCCTGGAAGGGCCCGCGCATCGCTGCATCGCGGTATCCAATGGATATACCGCGCCGGAAATACTCGCGGGGGGCGCCGCCTCCGCGGCCAGCGACATCTATTCGATCGGCGTCATGCTGTACCAGCTGCTCGTCGCCGACTGGCCTCGTCCGCTGCCGCGGCTGCAGGCCAGCCTCATCGCCTCGCCGGTCGTTCATCCCGCACGGCCAGCGTCGCGGCTGGCGATGTCGACCACGATGGACGTCGCATGGAAGCGTCGCTGCCGCAGCCCGGCGCGACTGGGCCGCGGCCTGCAAGGCGACCTGGATGCCATCGCCCTCAAATCCGTGGCGACGTCGCCCGCGGATCGCTACGGCAGCGTCGAGGCCCTGATCGACGACATGGAGCGCTGGCTGGGGCGTTACCCGGTGCGCGCGCGCGATGCCGGCCAGCTGCATGCGGTGCAACGCTTCCTGCAACGCAACGCCCTGTCCAGCGCACTGGCCGGCGGCGTGGTCGTTGTCGCCGCCACGGCCGCAGGCGTGCTGGGCTGGTCGCAGCTGAGGGACAGCCGCGAGCTGCGCGACATGCAGGCTGTCTCGGCCGTGTTCGAACAGACGCTGGGGGCGGTGGCACTGTCGGGACTGTCGGACGCCCGGCCTTCTTCCCGCCAGCTGCTCCGCAAGACCGAGATGCAGCTGCGCGCGTTGCACCTGCAACGCAATCCCGCGATCAAGGCCAAGGCATTGGCCTCCCTGGCCCGCAACTACGCGTCGGTCGGCGACTATCCCCGTGCGCTCGAGCTGGCCAGCGAGGCCAGCCAGCTGCTGGCGGACCAGCCGGTGGATGCATCCGACACGCAGGCCATGCTCGCCATGCTGCTCAACCTGCAGGCGCGCCACGCCGACGCACGGGCCGCCGCCACCGTCGGCCTGCAGCGATCCACCTCGACGCGACCCACGGCGGACCTGACCACGCTCGACCTACTGGTCGAGCTGGCGCGCGCGAACTGGGAACTTTCGGAGTACGACGCGGCCTTCGACGCCCTCGCCTTCGCGCATGAAACCGCATCCGGGCTGTCATCGCGCGCCGCGTCCGACCTGACGGTCGAACTGCTCATCCTGCGTGGACAGTGGCATCTCCAACTGATGGACCTGGCGAGTGCGGAGCGCGACCTGCAAGGCGCCGCCAAGGCGGCACGGGGCGGCACGCCATCGTGGGGGGAGCATGTCGAGGAGGGCCAGCTGCCCTTGCTGATGATGCAGGGGCGTCACGGCGAAGCCTACGAACGCGCCACTGCGCTGCTCAACGCGCGCCGAACGCGGCTGGGCGCGGATCATCCGGATACGGCGCGCCGCCTGCGCCTGCAACTGGAGGTCGCGCAACAGGCGCCGGCGATCGCCCCCGTTACCCCCGACGCGCTCGACGCCGTGCGTGACAGCATCGTGTCTGCCTACGGGAGCCAGCACCCGGAGTTCGCGCGCCAGCTGATGCTCGAGGCCCGCGTGCGCTCCCGGGACAAGCCCGGCACCGCACTCGAACCGGCGCGCCAAGCCGTCCAGCTGCTGGAAGGTACGCTGGGACCGCGCCACCCCACGACCCTGGCGGCCAAGGAGGAACAGGCGGGCTTGCTCCTCGCCTCCCTGAGGCTCGTCGCTCCCGCCGACAGGGAAGGGCTTCGCGGCGAGGCCATCGGTCTGCTGCAGGAAGTGATCCATACCACTGCGCTGCGCCACTGGCCATCGCCTACCGCGAAGTACGCGCTGGCACGGGCGCTGCGCGAGCGCGCTGCACGCGGCGGGACCACCTCGGCCTCGGATCGCCAGCAGGCAGAGACGCTGCTTCAGGATGCGCTGGTGGAGGCCAGCCGCCACCTGGGTGCCCGCCATGCAACGACGTCGATGATCCGCGATGCGCTGGTAAGTGGGCACGCGGCCGTCGCGACCACATCCGACACGCAACGATCGCCCTCGCCCTGACCGGCCCGCACCAGCAGGCCGCTCGTGATGCGAAAAGACCGCCGACGATTGCTCGCCAGCGGCCGTGGCATCAGTACGTGCCGACGAGGTTGAGGAACCAGCCCTTGTGGTCGTAATCGAAGTCGGTCAGATCGTCGCTGAACTCGGTGAAGTTGTAGCCCACGCCGACCCGGAAGTTCTTGCCCAGGTCGCGATCGACACCCAGCAGGAAGCCCTGCCTGGAGCCGCCGTCCTCGACATCGAGCCAGCGGTACTCCGCCAACGCATGCCACTGCGTGCGCAGGTCGTAGCGAACCTGCGCGGCCGCGAAGGTGGTGGCCGAGTCGAGCCAAGCACCGGTGCCGCGGCCCATGCGCACCTCGCCCTCGCGCCGCGCGAGCTTGCCGGCGAACTCCCAGCGCTGGTCCAGCTTGTACACGCCTTCGAGCGAGAAGATCTGCGACTTCTGGTCGTAGTCGGCGCCGCCAATCTGGCCGAGCGTGGCCAGGTCGTACAGGTAGGTGTAGCGACCGAACAGGCCCCACCGCTGGCTGTTCCAGGGGCGGTAGGCGAAGCCCACGTTGCCCTCGATGAAGCGCGCACTGGCGAGCGGATTCAGTTCATCGTCGGTGTCGGCATAGTTCAGCCGTGCCGCGATGCGCCAGCTTTCGTTGATCTTGTGGGTCAGGCGGTTGGTGCTGACCCACTGCTCGCGTTGCTCGGCCCCGTTGTCCTCTCGCCACTCCAGCTTGCTCTGCCAGTCGGTGTCCGGCGACGTGCGGCCACCGGAGACGCTGATCGCGCGGCGATCGACGTTGCCGCCGTCGGTGTTGGTCAGTTCGCCATCGGACAGCGTGAAGCCGAGGTTCCATCCCTGTGCGGGATAGAAATCCATGCCGAAGGTGTGCGCCAGACCCGATGCGTTGCGCTCCTTCAGGAACTGGCTCTCGTTGTACAGGTTCACCTGGTTGGACAGGCGCCAGCGTTGGCCCAGGGTCCAACCGTTCTGCGTGCGGCGGTCGAAGACCGAGTCGTAGTCGGTGGTGTCGGTGGAATAGGTATACGCGCCGTAGATCGAATGCTCCGCGGTCAGGCGGTGCTCGGCGTTGATCGTGGCGGCGTCGCCGCGGTCGCCCGTGGAGACTTCCGCTCCCACCGACGACTGGTTGCCGTACAGGACCTTGCCGCCCAGTGTCAGGGCATTGTTGTCCGCGTACTGGCCACCGTCGTCATCCAGCGTCACCTGCCCGATGCCGTAGAGCTCCAGCGTACTGCCGAAACGGTGCAGGTACTTCAGCGCACCGAGCGTACCGGCGGCGTCGGCCGCGGTGCCTTCCTGGTCGACGCGACGGACTTCGGCACTGAACGTGCTGGCGTCGTTGACGCGCCACTCCAGCGTTGCCTGCGCCTGCGTGAGCGACTCGGCCCCGCTCTCGGCGCGGGTGTAGCGCGTGTACAAGCCCAGGTTCGGCGTGAACTGACCCAATAGTTCGGCCCCGTATTCGGTGATCGGCCGACCGGTGTCGTAGCGGGAGATCGAATAACCGGCGCTGGCATTGCGCCACCATGCGCCGACGCTCCAGTCCTGATCGGTCCAGCCCAGTTCCTTGAAGTTGGCGCGCGCTTCCAGCGACTTCGCTTCGCCTTCGCGGAACAGCGCGGTGTCGTTCTGCTGGATGAAGCTCAAGCCGCCATTGTCGGAGAAGAACACCGGCGCACCGAACGACTCGGTCTGCGCGTACTCCGCCTTGATGTAGGTGCCCTTGCCCGCCTGCAATGTCAGGTCGCCGGCGGCGAGCGTGTAGTCCTCGCCCGCCCGGTTTTCCTGCACGTACGCCGCACCGACGCCGACGTGGTTGCCGAACCAGTGCTTGCCGCGGAAGCCGGCGGTGACATCGTCGGCGTCGAACCCCGACGGTACCCATTCGTAATCCACGATCAGGCGCTGTTCGAAACCATCCAGCGGGGTATCACGCGTGAGCGTGGGGCTGTTCTCGCGGGTGATCTGAGCCAGCGGCCGCGTCAGCAGAACGCGACCCTGCAGCTCGTCGATCTCGTAGTCGGTGCCGCGCTGCAGGACCACGCGGTTCTCCGTACGACCGGTGGTCAGGTCGCGGATTTCCAGCGTCACCACGTCCGAGCCCGGCAACAGGTCGGTATGCCGCAGGTAGTACAGGCTGCCGCCGGTACCGATGAACTCGTTGTGGCCCGGCGCGGTTTCTGCCTGTGAACCGAACACGCGGAGCTCACTGCCCGGATCGCCCCAGCGGTTGGTGGCATTCGAGCGCCAGTTCAGTGCAGCGCCGTAGAGCGAGCGCTGGTACTGCGCGTATTCGGTGCCCGTGATGCCGGTACTGTAGTTGCCCCAGAGCGCCTGGTTCTTGTCCCAGTCCACGCGCAGGTAGAAGCGACCCATGGTGTCCACGTCGCGGTAGGTCGTGGAGTCGTCACCGTAGACGGGGTAGTAGAGATCCGGATCGAGGCGACGGAACACGTCCTGCGGATCGGCCTCGGTGAAACCGTCGAACAGGCGCTCGAGATCGCGCTGGGTGGTGTCTGCCTGCGCGGTGACCAGATACTTGCCTGCGTACTTGGCCTTGCCGTAGAACGCCAGCCGGCCGTCGCTGATCACGTCGTCCTGATAGCGCGTGTCGTTGGCGAAGGCGGCGCCGGAACCGCTCACCTTGTTCTGCGAGATGGTCACGTCGGCCAGGCCAACGCCGAAGAAATACCGGCCGGTGACATCGACGTCCAGCGTATAGCCAGGCTTGGCCTGCGCCGCACCCTCGCTGTCGCCCACGCCGATGTCGAACCGGTGCCGCCCGACCGGTACCAGGTACTCAGCCACGAACTTGCGCTCCAGGTCGACCGGGTAGCTTTCGCCATTGATGGTCAGCTGGCTGCGCTCGGGAATGTTGCGGCCCTGTATGCGGATACGCGAGCCGTACAGGGGGATGTTCTGCTGGCGCAGGCCGTTGTCGGCGAACACGTTGTCCAGCAGGCTCTGCGCCTGCGCCTGCTCGCCGCTCAGGGCGCTGCCCAGAGAACGTTCCACGCTGTCGCGGAGCAGGTTGGTGCCGCGTTCTGCTTCTTCGGGCGACACCAGCTGCAGTGTGCGTGGATAGGTTTCGTCGAAACTGTCGCCCTCTCCATAGGCACGCAGCACATAGACGAGTTCGTCGCCCTTGCGGAAGGGGTACGTCGACGGCAACGCGCCGTCCCAGTCCGCGTGGGCGACTGCCGCCACGTCCAGCGGCACGGTGGCGATGGGTTCGATCAGGTCGGCATCGCTGCTGCGGTAAAGCGAGATTTCCAGGCGCTTGATGAAGGCCGGATAGTTGCCACGAACGTAGAACTGCACCGGCTTGGTGACGCGCTGACCATCGAAAGCGACCAGCGTCGGTGCGGACACCGACAGTTCCGGTTGTCCCAGCGTGGGATCTTCCGTCGCCCAGATGACACCCCCACCGGGCAGGTCGATGGAGAACTTGCCCATCGCCGTCGCCTTGCCGGGCTGCTCGGTCGCCACGGTGACGCGGCGATCCGGCTGCAGGGCCTCGGAAGAGGACCCCACATCCGTATTGCGGGTGACCGGCTTGTCGTAACTGCGCGTGCGCAGCCGGAACAGCAAGCCTTCCTCACCCGTGCAACGGTCGCCGTCGCAATCCATCTGCTTGGCGGTCCCCTCGGCCTGGTCCTGCTGCGCCTGTGAAGGCGCAGCCGTCTGGGCGAAGGCGATCGGCGCCGAACCCGCCAGCAGGCCGATCAGCGTGTAATCCAGCAACTTCATCTTCATACGCTTCTTCATGATCCGCCCCCTCACTTCCGCACGCCGACAGGGGCTGTCGGATCGTTACTGGCTTCCACGCGCACCTTGGCACGCACCTCCTGGCTCAGGCGTTGGGCGATCGCGTCATAGACCGCCTTGGCGCGACGCATGCCGAGCGCGGTGTTGTACGCGTGCGAAGCGCGTATGTCGGTATGGCCGACGATGGCGATGCTGCCGCCACCCATCTTCTCCAGCGCCGCGGCGACCTTGTCCAGCAACGGATCGAACTCGGGTCGGATGGTGGACTTGTCGGTATCGAACAAGACCGTGCCCAGCAGCGCGCCGCCTTCGTCGACGCCCACGATGAGCGAACCCGGATCGTCCACGGTACCGCGCACGCTCACCACCAGGCCCCTGGCCGAGCCCGCGTCCAGCTTCTCCAGCAGCGCTGCCTTGACCGCGTTCGCGCGGTCGAAGGCCAGGCTTTCGCTGTCGCCGTTGGCATGGATGACCACGTCACCGCTCTGGTACTCACGCACCTTGGCCGCCATCGCCTCGATCACCGGCAGGTACTTCTCCCGGACCTCGGCGCTACCGGGGGCGAAGAACACTTCGCCCAGCTCCAGCTCGACCTGCTCCTGCCCGCCTTCGATGACCTGCTCCGGCAACGTCACGCCGAAGTCGAAGCGGACGGGCACGCCGGGGGTGATCCGGCGCAGCAGCGGGTTGTCGGTGGTGAACGCGGCGCCGCTCGGCAACGTGGAGGGATCGACCTTCAGGATGAAGTTGCGACCCCGCTCCCACGCGCCGCCCGGCACGCCGGCCAGGTGGTAGCGGCCGTACTGGTCGGTCTCGATCAGCAGGCCTTCCACCGACGCGATGCGCACGCCGGGGATGCCGCGCTCGTCGATGCCCGCATTGCGGATGACGTAGTCGACCACATAACCGCCTTCGCCCTGCGACACGCGGCGCTCGACCGTCGGCGCGGCGGCATTGAGGCCCTTGGCCGCATCGCCGGACTGCTCGACGCGGGTGGCACCTGCGGCATCCATGCGCACCTTGACACCCTGGTCGGTGGTCAACACGAAGTCGTCGGTGAAGCTGGCCTCGCTCAGACGCTGGCGGATGACCACCGCGTTCGCGTCGACCGGCTCGGCCAGCGACTGGCGACCTGCGATCGCACCCAGCGCGATGCCGTGCAGCATCGGCGAACTCGCATCCGGTTCCGGCTGCGGACCAGCACCACGATCCACCGTGGTGGAGTTGGCGATATAGGCACCCGGCGCAAAGCCGCCCTGCACCTTGACGCCGCTCAACGCTGCGCTGTCTTGCCAACCGTCGCCATCGCGGTCGTTGAACACCGTACCGAACAGCAGGCTGTCGTCGACCAGCGCATCCGCCGTCAGCACGACCTCGGCCGTGGCCACGTTCGACACCGGATCATCGGTCGCCGAGCGCACCTGCGCCTGGTTGACGTGCGTACCCGGGCGGACGCCCGCACCGATGCGCATCACATAGACCAGCGTGGCGGTCTCGCCGGCAGGCACGTCGACGCCGTCGATGCGGATCGGGTAGGTACCCGACACCGTCGCCATCCGGTCGGCATCGCCGGCCACCAGCGACCCTTCCACGTAGCTGAAGCCAGCAGGGGGCGTATCGGTGATGCGGCCGTCCACCAGGTCGCTGGTGCCCACGTTCTCCACGGTCAGCGTGTAGCGGACCAGATCGCCCACCTTCACTTCGCGCGCACCCGCCGACTTGCTGAGGCGGATCTCGGGCAGATTGACCGGGTGTTCCGTGCTGCAGGTCTGGCAGGTCGGCGGCTGACCCGTCGGATCATCGGTGCTCGCCACCACCACGTTCGATACACGGCCACTGGCCGATGCACCGACCGTCGCGGTGTAGGTGAACACATGCGTGCCCACGGGCGTACCGGCCGGCAGCGTGCAGGTCATCGTCGTGCCGTTGTAAGCACACCCTGCCGGCATCGCACCCAGCACCAGGCGCTGGTCCGGAGTATCGACCAGCGTCACCGCCGAACGGGTGGCCGACTGGCCGACCTGAACGGACAGGGTGTAGGTGATCACCTGACCGGGCTGCACGGTGGCGCCATTGGACGGGTCGGAACTCTTGTTGACCACGATCGTGGGTGCCGCGACCGGCGTATCGATGTCGCAATCGGCGGCGCAGACGGGATTATCGTCGCTGGTGCCGACCACCGCGTTGCGCACGAAACCGGTGGCCTGGCCGTTCACCGTGGCCGTATAGCTCACTTCGTACACGCCCGGCGCCGTGGCCGCCGGCAGGGTGCAGACGAGCGGTTGCGTGCTCGTGCAGGTATAGGCACCAGCATTGGTCACCGCACCGAACGTCAGGCCCGTGCCCAGCGTGTCGGTCAGCGTCAGCACACCGGAGGTCGGCGCTGCCGCGACGGTGGTCGTCAGCGTGTAGGTGATCACGTCACCCGCCACGACCTGCGTCTTGCCGGCAGGCAATGCAGCCGACTTACCGTAGCTGATGATGGCCGGCAACGGCTCCGTCACGATCGTTTCGGTCTGGCAGCTGCCCTGGCAGGTGGGAGAGTCATCGCCCGTGCCCACCACGACATTGCGGACAAAGCCGGTGGCGAGGTCATTCACGATGGCCGAGTAGGTCACCGTGTACGTGCCGGGCGCCGTTGCGGCCGGCAGCGTGCACACCAGGGGATTCCCGCTGCCGCAGCTGAAAATGCCCGGGGACACGGCGCCCAGCGTCAGGCCGGTACCGAGTGTATCCGTCAGCGTAACGAGCGACGTGGTGCTGGCATCCGACACCTGGACCTGCAGGGTGTAGGTCAGGGTATCGCCGATCGAGACTTCCGTCTGGCCAGCCGGCAGCGTCACCGACTTGCTGTAGCTCACCGCAGGCGCCGTCACCGGCGTGCTGGTGCCGCAGTTCGTCGTGCAGGTCGCGTTGGTG
>NZ_CANMLQ010000015.1:0-26665 GCF_947498795.1 uncultured Pseudoxanthomonas sp.
TACGCGAAGCAACTGGCATCCGCTACCATCAACCCCGGACTCTAAATCGCCCCGCTACTGAAAGTGGGGGGACGTCGAAGGTCCCCGAACGATCTGTCGTGGGGAGGAGAAGGGTTCTATCCAACCAACGGACATTTCCGCCCTGCGATTTCTGCAGAAAGCGAGTCCACAGGATGGATCCCCCGGTTAAAATTGCGCTAGCAGAATCGACGTTCATGCGCTAGGCCTGGATTGAAATTTAAACCACAAGCCTCGGATCAGTTTCCAGATGGCTTAAGCGGTTAGGCTTCTCCGAGTGAAGCCTCAAGAGAATTTAACGATTCCCTAACAAAAAAGAGCCCGCCACTGCAATGGTCGGACTCTTTGGGCCAGGTCGTGGAGGACCTGTTGATGCCATCGTCAATATACACCCCTTCCCGCCAAGCGGGTCAAGGTCGTACCCGCTTTTCTGCCGCCGTATGTCTGCGCGGTCACGTCGATGGGTAAGACGCCGGCGCAGAAGAAGCGCAACCAATACCTGGCAGCCGTGCGTGCCAGAGGAGCCAGCGGCTACAACCTCTGGTTTGTCAGGCCTCCGCAGGACGGGCAGGCACTGCCGTTGACACTGGCCTCAGACATCGAGCTAGAGGCCTTCTTCTACCTGGAAGGTTCACCGGAGCTGGTATCCGTCGACTATTCGCCCCTTCGCCACGGTCTGGCACCCGCTCAAGAGAGGCGGCGTCACTTTGCCACCGTCAGCACGCTCGAGGGGGCCGAGTTCGACGTCGACCTAGACCCTGAGGCCGATAAGGCATCGGTGGCGGGCCGGCGATTGATCAACCTTGCCACGCTGAATAGGGCGAAGGTACGCATCCAAAGCTGGCGCGCCATTGTCCCCACGCTAAACCGGTGCCGATCCCACAGTTTGGCCCCGGTGATCATCCGGTGCCGGCAACTGCTGGAAGAACGAGGCCAACTCGAGGTTCGTGATCTGTGCCAACAGCTGGCCACTGAGCCCACTGCGCTAGTCACGGGCGCAGTGGCCACGCTGTTGCGTGCTCGCGAGATCCAAAGCGACGTGGATATTCACCTGTGGGGTCCGAACACGGTGTTGCGGGCACAGCACGATGGGTAAGCGCCTGACCCTGAAGACGACGCCTCCGGAGCGTTTGGATCTGGCTAGCTGGGTCATGCCGTCGCTGGAAGGGCTGGATTCGGCCCAGCAGAAACGGTTTTATTCGCTCAAGGACGCCATCACCTCCTATGTGGGTGGTGAGCGGATCACGCCTCTGCTGCAGCAGTTGTCGATCTGGAAAGAGGTCTTCTATCGCGCCTACGATAAGTGTGTCGCGCTCGACGAGCGGGGCAGACCGATCGGCTGGGTGGGGCTCCTTCCAAACCTTGAGATGCAGCCGCGGCAGCGACGAAAGCCATTGCCGCAGCATCAATGCAAAGGACTCGCAGGAGCCCTTGGGCTTTTCCTGAGCCAGAACGGCGAGATCGCCGAGGCATTGAATAACTACCTACTGCTCAATGCCAAACGAAAACCCGGCGGTGAAGCGGGGATCAGGCACAAATCGGTGCACATGGAGTTCCTTCGTCTATGCAAGGCCAAGGATCCAGACGAGCAGTCCTGGCCGTTTAAATCCCGTCGGCGTGGGGCAGGGGCTGTTCGTAAGTTCACCAATACTTTTCTGATCAGTCACTACGACGCGATCGTGGCGACCCAGTACGGCGACAAAGCTGCGACCAAGTCAAAAGCCGGGAATGGCCACGTCTCCCGCCTGACGGCCTGCATGCCGATGGACATCGTCGAGATTGACGAGCATGCCATGGGCTGCATCGGCACGGTCAGAATCCAGACACCCGAGGGCTCACGCTTCCTGGATGCAGGACGGATGAAGCTCCTGTTGCTGGCCGATCGCCACAAGGGCTGGATCATGGCGTTCAAGGTGATCTTCCGCGAGGAGGCCAACGCTGGCGATGCGATGGACGTCCTGCATGCCGGCATGGTCGGTGAACCCGACTGGGCGCATCGTGCGGAAGATCAGCGCCCGACACGTCCGCTGGCAGATCTAGATGACCGTTTCGGGTGGTGTGGGTTCAATTGCCTGCTGCTGGACAATGCGCTCATCCATCTGGCAGAGGAACTGGTTTCTCGCGTGATGGCGCTGAGCGGATGCGCGATGAATTTTGGACCGGTGAAGACCCCCGCCAGACGTCAGCTCGTGGAGCGCATCTTCAATGAACTAGAGCGGGCAGGCTTCAAACGGCTCCCGCAGACCACCGGTGCGGGTCCGTTGGATCCGAAGCGCCAAAACGCTGAAGCTGCGGCGCGAGCATGCGTGGTGTCCGAGCGCGAGATCGTGGGCCTTGTAGTCAATCTGGTGCGCAAGTTCAACGAGAAGGCGGGAAAAGCCAACTTGGCAGCCAGCCCCGCCCAGCGCATGCATGCCCTCATCTGTGGGCCCGAACGAGATCAATACCTGTTCCCCTTTCTACCGCCTTTGCGGGAGGGAGAGGCGGATTTATCCAAGTCGATCGCACAGGCGAAAATCCGTGGCAACAAAAGCACAGGTCGTCGCCCTTACTTCACCTTCCTGGATGTCGACTACACCAACCCAGGGATGTCAAAAGACTGGGCGCTGTTGGGTCAGACGGCAGACCTGCATGTAGTACGCACCAATGTTCGCTATGTGGACGCCTTTCACCAAGGGCGACCTGTAGGGACATGCCAGGCCGGCGGTCGCTGGCGCTGGAGCGATCATTCGATTGACCTGCGGCGCCATATCAATCAGCTGCTTCGCGAGGGCTATATCGATAACGACAGGAATGACGATGTCGTAGCTGCGTTCTTGCAAAAAGTCGCAGCTGACAATGCCAAGGTCAAAGAAAAGGGCAAGTCCAAGCCGTCCAAGGCTGACGTGCGACAAATGGGCGACCACAACGCCCGCCGCGACATTCCCAATGACGTAGCCACAACGACGACCCAGGAGCGGGAGGCCGAGGCTGCAGTGAATGAGCTGCTGGATCGGGCAAGTGAATCAAGCAGTTCCAACTACCTTCCGTGGGATGACATCGGCGCTCTCAATGGGGATCGCAATGACTATTGACGAAATTATGAACTTACGTGCTCAGGTATGGGATGAGCATCCGCTGATTACTGAAACCGCAATTCTCCCCACCTTCGCGGGCAAGGACGTTGTTGCTCGTGTATGGGAGGTGGCCCGCAAGGGTCGAGCATCCATTGCCTTCTTCGCCCAACCGCTATCGGGTAAGAGTACATGTACCAGGCTTATTGCGGCGGAAATGAAGAGGAAAAAACCGGGTTGCGGCGTGATGGTCTATGAGGCAGCTGAGGACGACCGTCCGGCGGAAGGACGATTAATCTCGGACATTCTTAACAAGATGAATTATGCGCCGAAGATTGCCTCAGACTTGGCTGGCAAACGTACGCAGTTGCATCGCGCCCTTCTAGCCATGTCAGGGGAGTCCAGACACCTTTTCTTGATCTTCGATGAGGCCCAAGATTTGAGCTGTCGCGAGTTTGCAGCGCTTAAATCTGTCATCAACCGTCTGGTGAGAGAGCTGGTAAAGGTCACGGTTGTTCTGTTCGGGCAGGTTGAGCTGAAAGAGAAAAAGAAACAATTGAAAGCCGCCAGATCGGACCTCGAGAAGCGTTTTATGGCCGAGTTGCTTGAGTTCAAAGGGATCCAGAATGCGGCTGAGCTGGAGCCGCTGCTCGCGGCGATTGACACTAGGTCTGAGTTTCCCACAGGTTCTGGCCTTAGCTACCTGCATCTGCTGCTGCCCAGATTCTACGAAGGCGGTGGGCGGCTCGCCGGTTGCGGTAACCTGTTTTGGCACGAACTCCAACAGCGGCGTTTGCCAGGTATTGGAACCGTGGTGGACATGTCCAGCGTCGCCAGTTTTTTGGCCTCACTCGTCATCCACTTGCGTAACCTAGACTGCGCAGACTTGAAGAATACGCCGGAGCTGCTTCGGCAAATTCATGTCGTCTGATGGCGCGGAGGTGATGGGGTTTTTCCCCTACCTTCCAGAGCACTGGGAGAATAACTCCCTTTTAGGTTCATACGCGGCGATCGGCCGATTCAACCTGTGCCGTGCGTACGACGTTGCAAAGCATATTGAGCAGCCATTGCAGGCTATGCAACCGCGTCGGCCGCCCTCGACCACCCACCTGCTCGAATTCATGAGTTGGGTAGCAAAACTGGAGGTTGCGACCGAGGAGGTTTTGCATCCACTGCTTCGGCGCGTCATCGCCAAAGCAAGACAGGACCTTGCTGAAGTGCCTCTAGATTGGTGGCGACATCACATCGTCTGGTGCCCGGCCTGCATGAAGCTAGACCATCACAAAGCCATCCATCAACATCGCGCACTTTGGTTCTGTCCTGTGCACCATGTAAGGCTCGAGCAGTTCTGTCGCGCGTGTGGCCAGCACAACGGCTATCGCGTGCTCTGGGATTGTGAGCCCTTTATCTGCCGCTGCGGCAGTCGCATAGATGGTGCGCCCGAGCAAACACCTTGGCCTCGGGCGCTTCGCGAAGCACCTTCGCTGGATACTCGGCTGACCTGCAGGGTGGCTGAGCAGGTTTGGGTCGCAGGCCTGCCTTGGAATGCCAGTCCGCCTCGTCCGTTGGGCATATCGCCAAACGATGTTCGCATCTATTTTGCCGAATCAATGCGAAGCGCCACTCGCTCGCTCCAAAGCCGAGTATTGGGGCGATACTTCCGATTCCTAAGGCCTTCGGAAATCCCCCGGCGCTCGAACTGCACGCACGATGAGGCGATTTCTCGCATTGCCGCCCACGTGCGTACCGTGGCGATGCTGTCGGGACACGCGTGCATCGGCGAGTTGGCAGGCCCCTCATTGGAGCGTACGTATCTGTGCCCCTGTCATGCCGGTTTCTCTCTTTGGCTCCAGCGGAGCAGGAGCCGCAGACTGCAACACGCCCCTTGGTCGAAGCACGTGAATCTCATGACCTATGAAGGGTCGCATCTTGGCGTGTGCTTATCGGTCTGCTGGCTGGCCCATGTCCAGGCGCAGCTTATGGATCAAGACTGCGCCGCCCAGATGGTGGAGGCTTTCTGGGATGTGCCAGACGAGGCGGGCTTACCTAGTCCGGCCGACGAAAAGATTCCCAACACACGCGCCTTTGTGTCCCATACCTTTCAGTGGATGGCCATTCGGTGCCGCCACGTAAGCGGGCAGGTGACCCGCATGGGCGAGCGCTTGGCTGCGTTGGGAGGGCGATCACTTCCCCACGCACAGGACGATGTGCTGGCCGATGCCCGCTGGATCATGGATCAACTCGGGGCATCGGCACGCCGATAGCCCTTGAATGCTCACCGTACTCCTACCGCGTCAGCCCAGCTCCGTATTGCTGACGGGCATGCCGCGGTGCGGCGTGGTGATGAGCGAGCTCAGGTCGAACCCCTTCTCGCGGGCCGTACCCAGATACTCGTCCCTGACTGAGGCCGAGACCACCGCTTCACGGGCCAGCAGCCACAGATACTTGTGGTCGGGCGAGCCCACCAAGGCATAGCGATACTCCTCATCCAGACGCAAGATCCAGTAATCACCCTTGGTGAACGGTATCCACTTCAGCCCATCGGGCATGAAGGACACTTCCAGTTTGGCCCCGTGCGAACCGTCGACCACGGTCGCCTCACCGATCGACTGATGCGCCTTGCCATCCCCATCCCGCGCACGGTTGTCCACCCTGACGTTGCCGTCTTCGTTCAAGGAGTAGGTCGCGGTGATGTCCGTGTAATCCTCTGGCTCATGACGCATCGGCAAGCGGGCGATTTCATACCAGGTGCCGATATAGCGATTCAGATCCACCAGGGTCACGGTAGAGGGCTCATTGGAATGCGTCATGGCGGACTCACCGGGCTAGGGAAGATGTCCGCGAGGCTAGAGGGCGGGCCGTGAAGGCGCCGTTTCAGCCCGGCTAGTCGTCCTCCCACGCCTCATCCTCGTCCTGGTCGGCGAGCGGCGTGTCATCGGGCATGACAGGCTCGAGCAGCGTGTAATCGTCTGCCTCGGGTTTGGCTATCGCGCGGCTGACGGTATAGCTCTCCAGCGTCGGGACCAGCCCATGTCGCAGCAGCGATTGCGGCGTAGAGATAGAGCCGCTGAGCCAGCGCATCGCCGCTTTGCCCTCCAGGAAGATCGGTCCGTCCGGCGTCAGGGGAGCAGGAATGCTCGCATTGGGCGCGGTCAGTATCGCGAATGAATGCAGCACGCCTTCCTCACCCTCCCAGCGCTCCCAGAGCCCAGCGGCCAGCAAGGCATTGCCGTCAGCGCGCTGGATGAAGTGAGGCCACGGCGGTTTTCGCTGCCGATCCCATTTGTAGTAGCCACTCAGGGGCACCAGGCAATGTCGCTGCTTCCATGCATCGGCAAAGATGCGACTGCGCGGGGCGCGCTCCAGCCGTGCGGTCACGGTGGTGTAGCGGGTGAAAGGTGTCTTGGACCAGCGTGGGACCAGGCCCCAGACCATGTCAGCCACCACGATCATCCGGCCCTCGGCCATGGCCACCACCTGCGCCGGTTTGCCTTTGCCCACGTTGTAGCGATCAGGTCCAGCCACCAGCGCATGCTCGATGGCCTGCGGAAGGTCTCCGTCAAGCTGGTCCGGCTGGGCAATGGCCTGGGCGAATCGTCGCATGCCCGCAGGCTAGCGCTGGCTTGGTGAGCTTGGGGTCTAGGCGGGGCATCTGCGTTCACCTTATGCGCATGCCTAGGCACTTACGGTCAGGCTTTCCGACTGCGAGATCGCCGCCATGAAGCACAAGCCGCTTAACGAGCAGGTCATCGTCATCACCGGCGCCTCCAGCGGCATAGGCTTGTGCACGGCCTTGCTCGCCGCCGAGCGCGGGGCGCAGGTTGTCCTGCTTGCCCGAAGCGGCCAGACACTGGATGAAATCGTCCAGGCCATTGCAGTGGAAGGGGGCAGGGCGCATGCGATGACGGTCGATGTGTCCGACCGGGAAGCATTGCAGCGCACCCTGATCGAGATTCTCACCTTGCATGGCCGCATCGACACGTGGGTCAACAATGCAGGTGTGGCGATCTACGGCAAGCTGGACCAGGTCACCGAGGCTGACAGCAAGCGACTGTTCGAGATCAATTTCTGGGGCGTGGTGAACGGCTCGCTGTTGGCGTTGCCGGCTCTGCAGTCCGCCCAAGGCACGCTGATCAATGTTGGAAGCGAGGTATCCGAAGCGGTGGTGCCGCTGCAGGGGATGTATTCGGCCTCCAAGCATGCGGTAAAAGGTTTCACCGATGCGCTGCGCGTGGAGTACGAGCACGTCGATGAGGCGCCGGTGTCCATCGTGCTCATCCAACCCACCGCGGTGAACACCCCGTATCCGCAACACGCCCGCAATTACCTGCCCAGCGAGCCCAAGCTGCCCAGTCCGTTGATCGATCCACACCGCGTGGCCGAGGCCATTCTGGAGGCGGCGGTGGAGGGCGGGCGCAACATCAAGGTAGGCGCCATGGCCCACCTCAATACGGCCACCAGCAACGTGCTGCCGGCCTTGGCCGATCGGATGTCGGCCTTGCAGGCCAAGCGCCAGCAACACGATCAGGCCCCACGCGATCCGGATGGCACCCTGTTCAAGGCCGGCCACAGCGGCCGGGTTTATGGTGTATCCAAGGATGGCGAGATCCTGGATACCACGGCCGATCCGCGCTCACAGGGCTAAGTCATCACGCAGGCCTCAGCCGGTGCGCTCGGCGATGCCGCGCACGCTGAGCTCCCGCGCAATGGCCTGCTCCATCGTGGTGCGATCATCGCCTTGCATGCCACGCAGCAGCGGCTTGCTGGCATGGTCGATCGCCCGCCAGAACACCAACGCATCCTCGGTGGCATCGGGCAGCTCCTCCAGCGCGGCCAGGAAGGTATCCCACGCCGGCCCGCCCAGTCGCTGCTGGGCGGCGGTACCACGATCAATCCCTAGCAACTGTGCCAAGGCCTGAAGCCGTTCGTAGACCTCCGGCTGCAGAGCCGTGGGCGATTCTTCATACACCTGCGCCCACAACCGCTCCAGAAAATGGTGCGGGTCTTCGGTGAGTGAGCCCGTGCGAATGGCGTGTTCGGCCTCGGACAGGCTGGCGGTGATCTGATCGTGGCTCAACATGGCAGCGCTCGGAGTAGGGTGAGTGTGCTCAATCGGGCATGAAGCGCTTGGGCGGTCGGGAGACGTGGCGGTGGTCCGGGACGTGCCACCGCCACAGATGCGTGGTGGCCTTGGATATCCCGATGCGCGGCGTACTGGCGGGGTGCCTTGGGGGCGGCGTGCCGTCATCGCCCACCCAGACGCCCCTATCACGGGTCACCAGATCGGCGCCGTTGAGCTCCAAGGTGATGCCAAGTCCCTGCGCCAAGCGACCGGGCCCACTTCCAAGTTCTCGATCTTGCCGGGGGTGCCCGCGGGCATCCCGGATGGCCTCCACGCGCTGCACGGGCTCGATAGCCCGCAACAACACGCCATACCCTTCGCCCACCTCACCGCACACGGTATTGGCGCACAGGTGGATGCCATAGCTCAGGTACACATAGAGGTGGCCGGCCGGGCCGAACATGGTGGCGTTGCGCACGGTCTTGCCGTGGTAGGTGTGGGCCGCGGGATCTTCAGCGCCGCAATAGGCCTCCACTTCCACGATCCTGCCGGCGCGCCCGTCCGGGGCGACGATGATTTTGTTGAGCAGTTCGGGGGCCACCACGCGCGGATCGCGCCGGTAAAACGAGCGAGGCAGGGCTTTCACGGACCGCGCTCAGCCCGTCTGCAGGTTGGCAGGCCTGTGCGCCGTCAGCCGCTGGGCGATAGCGCGCACCAGCGCGCCTTGACGACAGTGCGCCCATCGCATGACCCACGCCTTGCCATCCTCGGCCGAGGGCACGGCGATGCGAGAGGGCGGTTCCCCATCGTGCATCAGCGTTCGCACGACCCACGCATTGCCGGTGGCCTCAACCTGCGCCAGCGGAATCTCCTGCAGGCGCAAGACCAGCCGGTTGGCCTCCTCATGCCAGGAGAACTCGGGTGAGAGCGGTGTCTGGCTGGCCATGGAAACTCCTGCGACGCTGGGGCCGACGCTAGGTGCAGGGGCGTCAAATCCACGTCAATCACCTTTCGCATGGGGCCGGGAGGGCGGATCGGCAGACCGGTACAGGCCTTGCATTGGCTCCTTCTATCTCTCTTAATCTCGCCCCCGTGCGTTCTCAGATCCCTTCCACTGCTGGCTGGCTGGTGTTGCTGGGGATCGCCCTGCTGGCACATGCGCTATTGGCTGTGAGCTATCCACAGCAGGTGTGGGTGACTCCGTTAGGGGCTTGCCTGCCGTTGGGGGTGGTGCTGTCGTACTGCCTGGGACAGGCCAGACGCGCGAGCGGCGTGCTCCGGGTGCGCTGGGGGCTGCTGGCGGTGGGCACCGGGTTGTGGATGCTGGGGTGGGGCATGAGCGCCTACAGCCAGCTGACCGGGGCCGACACCTCCGTGGTGCTGCCCTACCTGATGGTGTTCGCGCTGCGCGCGATCCCCTGGTTGCTGGCCATCGTGTTGACGAGCAATTGCAAGATCCTGGCCCACACGCGCCGGTTCGATATCGCCCAGTCCGCCCTGCTGACTCTTGCGGTGTGCCTGCTCTACTTTCCGCAAATTGCCGGCGGCGCCACCTTCACGATCCCGCTAACCGGCGCGCACGCGTACACCTACCACGAGCTGGTGAACGTGATCATCGCCGCGGTGGCGGTGGCCTTCGTGCCGGTGCAGCCGACGATGAGCGAGCGGCATTTTGCGATCGGGCTGGCGGCCATGCTGGTCAGCTACGCCGTATCGGCCTTGGTGGTCAATCACCTGATCATCGGCGGGATCGCGCCGCCGCCAGGTTCGCCGTGGTTCCTGCTGATCGATGTGGCCGCCGCGGTCTTCATGGTGCACCAGATGGTGTTGGCGCAAGGCACACCCGCCTCGGACACGCTGCCGGTCAATGGGTTTCGAAGCATCGTGGTGCTGCTGGTGCCCGCCGTATCTCCCCTGGCCATCATCCTGATCAGCATTGCCTTGGCTGACTACCATGCGGTGCTGGCCGGCTCGATTGCCTGCGCGGCGCTGGGTCTGTATGTGGCCCGCTCCGTCCTGACCCAGCACGCCTTTCAACGCGCCAAGCGGGAACTGGAAGCGGCCCACGCGCACATGCGTTGGTTGGCCGGGCATGATCCGTTGACCGGCCTGCCGAACCGTCGCCAGCTGACCCAGGCCTTGAATACGCAGTGGGATGAGCACGTAAAAGCCGAAGCCCCGGTGAGCGTCATGTTCATCGACATCGATCACTTCAAGCTCTACAACGATACCTTTGGGCACGCGGCCGGTGATGAGTGCCTGTCCCGAGTGGCAGCGCTGCTTCAACAGGCCGTGGGCACGATGCCCAATGCCTTGGTGGCGCGCTACGGTGGGGAAGAGTTCGTGATCGTGCTGCCGCACACCTCGCTGGCCTTGGCCCACCGTCACGCAGAACACGTGCGCGAGGTGGTCAGGCACGCCGGTATCGCCCACATGGCCACGGCCAGTGGCAGGTTGAGCATCAGCATCGGTATCGCCTCGGCCTTTCCGGCCAGCGAAGATCCCTATCCGGCCGGGTTGCTGGAGAACGCGGACGCGGCGCTCTATGCGGCCAAGAAGCGGGGGCGGGATCAGGTCAATAGCCAGGGCTTGGACGGCCATCTGCTCCCGGCGGACCAATCCGTCTAAGCCAGCCTAGCGGGCTTTGACCAACTGATCCCAGCGGGTGGTGTAGGACGGCGACAGGCTTTTCTGGTTCATCGCCCACTGCGGTTTGGCGGCCCCCGTCTTGGCCTGCCGCCAGGCCGAGGAGGCCATCGATACCGCACCGCGCCCGAATTTGGCATTGGCTTGGTCCATCACCTGCATCAGCGCGTGGGAGCGCGGGTCGATGCCGGCAAACAGATCCGCCTGATGCACATCGCCGGCCGTCAGATCCAGCAACCCCACGCCGGCTTTCTTGTAGCGATACCCGGGTCGATACATCGCCTTGGTCAGCCCCTGGGCGATCAGCAGAACCTCCCGCGTATCGCACGTCGGTCCGATGAAGGTGAAGGCTTTGGAGGGGTGGTACTGGTCGGCACCGGCTTTGAAGGGGTTGGTGTTGACCCACACCCACACCCCACCGGCCTTCAGCGAGCGGGCGCGCAACTTTTCGCAGGCGCGCTGGGTAAAGGTTGAGACCGCCTGTTTCAGGTCTTCCACTGCGTTGACCTCACGACCAAACGAGCGGGAGACCACAATCTGCTGGCGATCCAGCTCAAGCTCCTCCAGCTCGCTGCACACCACGCCCTGCAGCTCCCGCTGCGTGCGCGCCAGTGTCACCCCATAGCGGGCTCGCAACGTATCAACATCCGCACGCGCCAGGTCGCCGGCCGTCAGGATGCCATTGGCGCCCAACTTGGCCGTAAGCTTGCGCCCCACACCCCACACGTCCTCAACCGGATACGCATCGAGCAACGCCGCACCTGGCAGTACCGTCACCACGCCATGGGCCGTCTTTTTGGCCAGTTTGTTGGCCAGCTTGGCCAGGGTCTTGGTCGGGCCGATGCCCACGCAGCATGGAATACCCACCCATTGCAGGATTTGCGCACGGGCTTGTTGGGCGAGGAGCTCCCGCTGCTCATCCGGCACACCGTCGAAGGTGATGAAGGACTCATCGATCGAATAGACCTCCACCCGCGGGAACCAGTGCCGAAGGACCGACACCACTCGGCCCGACAGATCGCCGTAGAGGGCGAAGTTGGCCGAAAAAATCTTCAGCTGGCGTCGAATGTGCGGCGCTACCTCGTGGATGGGTTGGCCCATCCGCACACCCAGGTCCTTGCATTCCTGGCTTCGTGCGATGGCGCAGCCATCGTTGTTGGACAAGATGCACACCGGCTGCTCGCGCAGGGCAGGGTTGAACACCCGCTCGCAGCTGGCATAAAAATTGTTGCCATCCACCAAGCCAAACATCTCACGCCTCGTTCGACAGGCTCACCGGCCCAGCCGACGTGGTCTCCACCTCTCGACGGCGAAGGAATGAGAGCACGCCCTCAAAGCGTTCCAGCTCACCCTCATCGGTACTGGCGCGCTGATAGAGAGCCTCATCGTCCAGTACATCGACCACGCTGGCGAGGGCGCCGCCGTCCTCACCCGAGATCAGGCGCGTTTCATAGATGCAGACATTTGAATCGATGCGCCAGCAGCGCAGCACGTCAGCTTCCAGCCCCAGCGCCCAGCGATCCTGCTCCTCGCGGGGAAAGACACCCTCGCGCAGGCGCATCATTTCCGCCTCGCTGAAGGTATGCGCACAGCGAATCGGCCAACGGGAACCGGACATCGCAGGCGCCAGAGGTGCTGTGCGGTCTTGCACGGCGGCCATGTCAGCGCCTGACCTGTTTTCGGAACGACCAGGTGACCACACCCCACACATCCAGTTCCACCTCCTCCGGCACGACGATGGGAGGCAGCAGGTGGGACGGATTGCCCGAGTGCAGCTCGTACCGGCCAGCCCGCAGTCGCAGCTGCTTCACCGTAAAGCCCCCCTCCCAGTTCACCATCACGATATCCCCGTGTTTGGCGTGCAGGGAGCGATCCACCACAAGGGTATCGCCGGGAAAGATGCCAAACTCGACCATCGAGGTGCCGGTGTCGGCCTCCACGAAAAACGTGGCCACCGGATTGCGCACAACGCGCTGATGGATATCCAGCACGTCTTGGCTGCCATAGAAATCTTCGGCCGGCGAGGGAAAGCCACAGGTGGCCCGCACCGGCAGCAAGGGCAGGTATATGGCGGGGGGATGGTGTGGGGCAGCGCCCAGGTATCCAGGAGGCAGCAGGGTGTCGAGCATGGCCAGAGTCTCTACAAGTCAGAATCACCCGGTGAGACAGCGCCGGGGGGACAGGCTAGAGCGGACCGCCGTGGTTGCCAATGAGCGCGAGCCGGCAGGACGCTAAGCGCTTGTCAGGCCGAGGATTGCAGCGCTTCGTGGAACCGCGACATGGGGCAAACGTTTGGTTCCACGCGCAGCCATGCCTCATGGCGCCCATCGTCTTCGCTGCGCATTGACGCGCGGCCAGTACGGTCCACCTCAACGTTCTGGACGTTCGGACCATGACCACGACCTTGCGCGAGCTGGATACAGCGTTGGATGAACTGGCCGGCAGCTTGCCCGCCCAACTGGCCGACTTGCGGCCGGACGAGCACGCCGATGCACTGGCCCCGGTCATGAGCGCCCTGCTGGCAGATACACCTGCGGCGCATTACGATCATATCTGTGGCCGGCTGCAGTGCATCTAGCGCGATGCTGGCTTAATTTCCGGTGGTGATGAACCTTGCCGTGAGAGCAGATGAGCCAGTCCCTCAACCTTGCGCACTACGCGGACCTGCTCAACCAGCTCAATGCCTGGGTCTGTACGTATCCGATGACCACCGCGTTCCGGGAGCGCACCACCTACCGTGAATTCGGTCAGCTCATCGCCGCCAAGCAAGCCGAGTTGGGGCTGACCCCTGAGATCTGGAGCACGCTCAGTCACGTCCATGGGGATGCGGACCTGGATAACGCGTGGCTGGAGTACGGCATGACCCTGGATAGCCGGGAGGTGATCAGCCCGAGCTACTTCCTGGACTTGCCGATGAACGCGTATTGGATGGCCGCCTACGATCCGCTCATGAAAGCCGTGGACGACTTCATCGACACCCACTGTGCCGGGACCTCCATCAGCGATGAGGCGCTAGCCGAGGTCGTCCGCCAGCACATGCCCGTCACCAGCGCCTGAAGGGGGAGTTGGATGTGCTATTCGGCTGAGGGGTGGACCTTGTACGGCAAGTTCGTGGAGGAATTCGGGGCCGAGATCGATATTGGTGAATTCTGGAAGGTGTACCTCAAGCGTGATGAGGCCTATCGCGTGCGTACCCCGGCCAAGGGGTTGCCCAAGAGTCCCTAGGGCATGGATGCCAATTTCCTGCCACCGCGTTCGGCGCAAGAGCGTCAGATCCAGGAGCTGATCTCGCAGTGGAACGGCCACAAGCTGGCGCAAAGCGAGGCGGAACTGCCTATCCAGCAGGCCCGTCTGGAGGCAGCCGAGGCCAAGCTGCTCATCAGGCCGACCAAGGGCGCGCTCGACGAGCAGCGCATCGCAAGCAACAAGATCAGACAGCTGCTGCGCTGGATTGAAGATGCCAAGCGCACGCGCATTGAACCGGCTAGCGACAACCGGATCTATCCGGACTGGTACGTGCCCATCCTTATCTCGGAAGGCGGCAAGAAAGTGGTGCGCCCGATGCGCTACCACTGCCGTCCCGCCGGCATGAACCCTTCCATCGATTGGACCAAGGACGGGCGGGTATCCGGGACCTACAACGCCCGGCGCGACAAACTAACGCTGTTCTGGCGCAAGCAGTTGGTTACACCCACGGCCTGATGTTGGCCGAGACGTTCTATGAGAGCGTCGACGATGGCATGGGGGGATCCAAGGAGATCCGTTTCCGGCCGCGTACCGGCGAAACGATGTACATCGCCTGCCTGTATTCGCACTGGGTGGATCCGACCGGACAGGAGCCTGATCTGTGGTCCTGCGCGGCCATTACCGATGAGCCGGAACCTGAGGTCGCTGCCGCCGGCCACGACCGTACGATCATCAACATCAAGCCCGAGCACGTGGAGGCTTGGCTCAATCCAGATCCGAACCATCTGGATGCGTTGTTTGCCAACTTCGATGACAAGCGGCATCCGTACTACGAATTGATCCAGCAAGCGGCCTGACGGGCGCTCGGCAGAAGGGACGGTTGAGCAACGGTCCCAACGCAGGCGCCGGCGCTGGCCAGGCAGCTCACTCGTTCACGCTGACCTCGCGCGGGTATCCGCACATTGCGCGGCATGACAAGCCTGACCATTCTCTACGTAGACGATGATCATCAGCATCGAGACTTGGTGGCCCAGGCGCTGACCGGCGCAGGTCACGCGGTCACGCAGGCCGCCGATGCGGCCGCGGCGCTGGATCACCTGAACAAGTCGCCTTTCGATTGTGTGGTCACCGACTACAACATGCCAGGCGATACCGGGGCGGCGGTGGCGCGCCAGGCGCGCGTACTCAATCCTCGTGCAACGGTGTGCGTGGTGTCGGGCCATCCCAAGGAAGAGATGACGGATCTGCCCACCGGGACCCTGTTGATGACCAAGCCCTTTAGCGTGCCGTTGCTGCTGGACGTGCTCACCCCGCGGTAGGCCTGGGATGGAAGATCCTGACAGCGCGGCAGATCAGCCTTCCGGGCCACTGTTTACCCCGGATGGGCGTTATCTGGTGGTGCGAGGACGGCTCTGGCGCACCAGCAATCCGCGTCTGTCCGAGTCCGAGCGCAGTGCGCTGGTCAAGGAGCTGATGGCGGCCCGAGGCGCGGTCAAGCGCGCCCTGGTCAGTGGTAACGCGCCTAACCTGAAGGCAGCCCGGCAGGCGGTGCACGTTGCGAAAACGGCGCTCGGCGAACGTGGACCGGTGTGGTGGGACGATGCCGCGCCGGACTACACCCGCACCTTGGCCAAGAACTCGCCCTACGCCCACTGGTACGCCGAGCAGGCTGGCGGCTAAGCCGACCGTGCACGGCCTATTCAACATCTGCTTCACACCTGCCGTCCTACAAGGGGCGCTCACGTTCTGGAGGCAGCCATGGCCCGTCCGATCTGGAGTGGATCCCTCTCCTTTGGCCTGTTGAACATCCCCGTGTCGTTGATGTCGGGCGAGCGGCGCACCGACCTGAGCTTCCGGATGCTCGACTCGCGCGACAAGAAGCCCATCCGCTTTGAGCGGGTCAATGCCGACACGGGCGAAGAAGTGCCGTGGAAGGACATCGTCAAAGCCTTCGAGTACGACAAGGGCAGCTATGTGGTGATCGAGAAAGAGGACATCGCCGCGGCGGCGCCCGAGTCCCACGAGTCGGTCGATGTGGAAACCTTTGTCGATGCGGCCAGCATCAACCTGCGCTACTTCGAAAAGCCCTATGTCCTCGTTCCGGGCAAGAAGGCAGAAAAGGGCTACGTCCTGCTGCGCGAGACGCTGAAGAGCTCGGGCAAGGTCGGCATTGCCAAGGTGGTCATCCGCACGCGTGAATACATGTGCGCGGTCATGCCCGATGGCCCGGCCCTGGTGCTGATCCTGTTGCGCTACCCGCAGGAGCTGGTCGATTTCGACGAGTACAAGCTGCCCGAAGGCAAGCCGGCGGATTACCGATTGGCGCCCAAGGAGTTGCAGATGGCTGAGCAGCTGATCGATTCGATGACTTCGGAGTGGAATCCGGCCGATTACCACGACGAATTTCGTGCACGGCTGTCGGACATCATCAAAAAGCGCATCAAGTCGGCCGGGGCCACGACCAAGTTCGAGGAGCCCGAGCCCCGCGAGGACGCGGCCACCAATGTGGTGGATTTCATGTCCTTGCTGCAGCAGAGCCTGCAGAGCAACAAGCGCACCCCGGCCAAGAAAGCGACCGCGGCCAAAAAAGCCCCCACGAGCAAGCAAGCACCGGCCAAGGCGGCCAAGGCCACCTCAGCACCCAAGAAGGCCGCCAAGAAAGCGGCCAGCCGCAAGGCGTCCTGATCACCCCAGCCCAGGAGCATCATGATGGCAGATGACAAGCGCAATACCGGTTCACCCGATCGCGATCGCATCAACCTGAGCGAAGACTACGAGGTGCAGTACTGGACCAAGGAGCTCGGAATCTCGGAAGCGCAACTACGCTCGGTCGTGGCAGCCGTGGGCAATACCGCCAAGGCCGTGCGCGCGCACTTGGGTAAGTAAGTGCCATGAGCCTGACCGACTACCGTCGCAAGCGCAGCTTCGACAAGACGCGCGAGCCGGAGCCGGGCAAGGCTGCGCCCAAGGGCAGACGACCGATCTTCGTGGTGCAACTTCACCACGCCAGCCGGCGGCACTACGATTTTCGCCTGCAGATCGGCGATGCGCTCAAGAGCTGGGCTGTGCCAAAAGGGCCCAGCTATGACCCCACGGTCAAGCGCATGGCGGTGGAGGTGGAAGACCATCCGCTGGATTACGCCTCCTTCGAAGGGGACATCCCCAAGGGGGAGTACGGCGGCGGCCATGTAGCGCAGTTCGATCATGGCGTCTGGAGTACCGACACCGATCCGGAAGCGCAATTGGTCAAAGGGCATCTGCGCTTTGAATTGTTCGGCACCAAGCTCAAGGGCGGCTGGCATCTGGTGCGCTCGGGCAAACCGGCCAAGCAGCCGCAGTGGCTGTTGTTCAAGGACAAGGATGCCTATGCCGGCACGCTGGAAGCCGATGACCTGCTGGCCGATGTGACGCAGGCCCCGGCAGCGGATCTGAAGCGGGCAGGCTCGGGCAAGACGGCCAAGAAAAAACTCACCGCGTTACCGGCGAAAAAGGCACCCGCCAATGCCTGGGCAAAGAAGGCCCTGAAACTGACAGGGGCCAAGAAAGCGGCTCCACCTTCAGGCCCCTTCGAGCCGCAGTTGGCCAAGCTGGGCGATGCTCCGCCTGAAGGCGAGCAGTGGATCCACGAGCTCAAATGGGACGGCTACCGCATCCTGGCCACCATTGCCAAGGGTAAGGTGGGCCTGTGGTCGCGCAACGCGTTGGAATGGACCGACAAGATTCCTGACATCCGCGATGCCATCGCGCAACTGGGGCTGACCTCCGGCGCACTGGATGGCGAGCTCATTGCCGGGTCCGGCACCAAGGAAGACTTCAACCTGTTGCAGTCCACGCTCTCGGGCGAGCGACAGGGCACGTTGGCCCTGGCCCTGTTCGATCTGTTACATGTGGATGGGGTGGATATCTCAGCGGCGCCGCTGATTGAGCGCAAGGCCTTGCTGCAGGCAATGCTGTCCGATCCACCGGCACACTTGGCCTTCTCCTCCCATATCGCCGGCGATGGCCACAGCGCCTACCAACTGGCGGGGCAGCGGCACTTTGAAGGCATCATCTCCAAGCGCGCCGACCGACCGTATCAGAGCGGGCGTAGCGAGGACTGGCGCAAGACCAAGCAGCTGGCCTCCGACGAGTTCGTCGTGGTCGGCTACACGGCCCCCAAAGGCAGTCGGACCGGGTTTGGCTCGCTGCTGTTAGCCAAGCCCGATCCCGAGCATGGTTGGCGCTACGTAGGGCGGGTAGGCACCGGCTTCAATGATGCGCTGATGCGCCAGGTCACCCAGCAGCTGGCCGGGGCAGGGGGCAAGAAGCCCACCGCCTATGTGGGCACCACCGACACCGACCTGCGAGCGGCTACCTGGTTTGCACCGCGGTTCGTGGTGGAGGTGTTCTTTCGGGGCATCGGACGTCAGCAGTTGCTGCGTCAACCCAGCCTCAAAGCAATTCGCACCGACAAGGACGTCGAGGACCTGACCAAGGGGGATCGCATCAAAGCCAATCCAAAGGCGCGAGCATCCTCGAAGGCCTCCGCCACGCGCGCCACGCAAGCCAAGACGGCGAAGAAGGCAGGCAAGAAGACGGCACGAAAAGCGAGCGACACGGCGCTGCCCACGCTCTCCAGTCCCACCAAAGTGTTGTTCCCGGACTCGCGTATCACCAAGCAGCAGGTCTGGGATTACTACCTGGCCGTGGCCGACCACCTGCTACCTGAGATCGCGGGTCGTCCGCTATCCATCATTCGCTGCCCGGCGGGCATCGAGCGGCCGTGCTTTTTCCAGAAGCACCTGACCGGCGGCCTTGAGCGCGTGGAGACGGTCAAGCTCAAGGAGGAGTCTGGCAACAATGCCGACTATCTGGTGGTGGAGGACCTGCCGGGGCTCATGGAGTTGGTCCAATTCAATGCGCTGGAGTTCCATCCCTGGGGCTCGCACGCCGATGCACCTGATCGCGCCGATCGGGTGGTGTTCGATCTGGATCCGGGGCCGGGCGTCCCGTTTACCGAGATCAAGCAGGCAGCTGTGGATATCCGCAAGTTGCTGGCCCAGCTGGAGCTGGAGTCGTTCCTGCGGGTCTCCGGCGGTAAGGGCTTGCACGTAGTGGTACCGCTCAATCCCGGCTGCGATTGGTCCTTGACCAAGCGCTTTGCCCACGGCTTTGCCGATGCGCTAGCGCGCTCAGAACCTGACCGCTTCGTGGCCACGGCCACGAAAGCCAAACGAACCAAAAAGATCTTCGTGGATTACCTGCGCAATGGGCGAGGGGCCACGGCCGTGGCCTCCTATTCGATGCGTGCCCGTGCCGGGGCGCCGGTGGCGATGCCCTTGGCATGGAGCGAGCTGTCCAAACTGAACAAGGCCAATGCGTTCACGATCGATGAGGTGCCGGCGAAGTTGAAACGACGCCGCAAGGATCCCTGGGAAGGGATCGGATCGATCAAGCAAAATCTGGCGCGATGGGCCGAGGAGGACTGACACAGGTTCTCAGAGGCGTCAGCCTTCTTCCAGGGCCAGCAGCAGTTGCTTGATGCGATAGGGTTTGCTCAGGAACACCACACCCTCCGGCAAGGGGGGCAGCTGACCGCGCTGGTAACCCGATACCAGCACCACGCGTGAGTGCGGTGAGCGTTCCAGTGCCTTGGTTGCCACCTCCAGACCGGTGACCTCCCCGGGCATACGTACATCGGTCACGACATGGGAGTACGCCGTGTCCCCCTCGAGCATGGACAGCGCGCTGGCACCATCGGTGGCCAGACTGACCTGATAGCCGTGGCTCTGAAGGGCATCCTGCATGATGACGCGAAGATCGTCCTCATCTTCTACAAACAAGAGGGACATCTCGCTCATGTAAACGTTCCGGGTAGGGGGAAATGAAGGGTAACGGTGGTGCCGGCGCCAAGGCCGCTTTCCAGCTCGGCAAATCCGCCAGATTGGGCGGCAAAGCCATGGACCTGGCTCAAACCCAGTCCGCTGCCACGTCCGATTGCTTGGTCGTGAAGAACGGGTCGAACACCTGGGCCTGCTGCTCGGCCGAAATGCCAACACCGGTATCTTTGACGGCCACGCAGACGTACTCACGTTGACGGTGCTCAGGATCGGCCGGATTGGCTTTGACGCAGTGAAAGCTGGTCAGGTAGAGAGCGCCACCGGATGGCATGGCATCGCGCGCATTACTGACCAGATTGAGAAGGCTGGCTTCAAACTGTCCACGATCGACATCGATCATGGGCAGGTCCGGTGCCAGATCGAAAAAAACCGACACGGCCGAACCCGCGCAGCGGCGATACAGGTCCTTGCCGCTTTCGATCAGGCGATTTAGGTCAACACGCTCTGGCACCAAATTCTGGCCGCGGCCAAAGGTCAGCAGCTGGCGCGAGAGTAGGATGCCGCGCTCGGAAGCGCGCAAGGCGGTAAGGACCATCTCAGAGACTTTCTCGTTCTGGGCCCGTGTATCGATCACGTCCAGGCTGTTGATGATGATGGTCAGCAGGTTATTGAAATCGTGGGCAAGACCCAGGGTGAGCTTGCCGACGGCCTCCATTTTCTGGGATTGCAGTAAGTCCTGACGCGCTTTCTCAAGGCGTTGCTCGGCCAGATACCGCTCGGTGATATCGCGGGTGACCTTGGCAAAGCCCACCAGCTCACCGGCATCCCAGATGGGATCGATCACCACACTGGCCCGGAACCGGGAGCCATCCTTGCGCAGGCGCCAGCCCTCGCCGGCGAAGCGACCCTCACGCTCGGCGATATGCAGGTTCTTCATCGGGATGCCCTGAGCGACATCCTCAGGCAGGTAGAAGGCTGAGTAGTGCGTGCCTTCGATCTCCTCCTGCCGGTAGCCCTTGATGCGTTCTCCGCCGGCGTTCCACGAACGGACATAGCCCTCTGCATCAAGCATGTAGATGGCATAGTCGGTGACCGAGTTGAGCAGCAGTTCGAATTGCCGCAAGCGGTCGGATAGGTCAACGCGTTCTGGGTGGCGTGCTTGCATGCCGGATCTCCGTTGCCGCGACCCTATTGAAACGCAGGTGAAATAGTCGTGCATGTGCGACAACGTATTGCTGTTGCACAGCAGCACATAAGAGCCATGCGAATGCCATTTAGGTGAACCGCCGCTGCCTTAGTCGGCAATGCAACTCACCGCGAAGACCACACGACCGCCCGGCGGCAGCAGCGGAATGGGCGTACCGCCGGCGGCCAGCAGCTCCTCCGGGGTGGCAGGGCAGCTTGCCCCGCCATTGGGCGTGCAACTTGTCACGGTGCACGCACTCAGGCCGGTACCCGGCGTGTCACGGACAATGGCCCCATCTGCGGCCACGGTCCCGGCCCCATGCGTCACGGTCACCGTGTAGTCGATGGCATTGCCTTGAACGACCTGCGTTATCAACGATGTCTTGGTGACCGACAGATCCACCGTGCGTGGGGTGTTAATGAAGGTGCACGTCAGGTCGTCACCAGCCACCGGCGTGACCTGAAAACTGCGGCCTTGACCTGGCGGCACGTCGGTGGTGCCCGTGATGCTGTTTACGCAACTGTATTGCGTGTCGTACAGCGCCAGGTTGGCGGCCGGCGTGCCCGCGCCGCTCTCGGATAGCGTGTAGGTCGTGCCGGCGGTGGCGGTGAAGGCGGCGGTGGATACGCTGCTCGCCGCTCCCGTGCTGGTCGTACTGGGGCCGCCGTTGTCGATGGCGACGGTGAACTGGTCGGTAGCCACCGCGCGGCCGGCGATTGTCTTCACCAGCGTCAATCGGGGCGGGGCCTGAACGCGCAGCTCGGTGGTGTTGGTGCTCTCGGTGAATACCTCGCCGCTGGAGGCGCCGGTGTAGCTCACCTGCGCGAGGTTGCGGATCACCGTGCCGTCGGCGGCATCGGTGCGTACGCGCACCACAAAGCTTACCGTGGTGGAGGTCGGCTGCGTCCCAATGCAGCTTTGGCAGCGCAACAATCCGCCCTGGCTGCCATCGGCGCCGGTGCCTACGCGAAACACGGTCGTGTTTGACGCCGCTTCCGCCACGTCATCGCCCACCGTATCGGTCTTGGCTCCGGTATTCGCACCGGCGCTCACCTGCAGGCTGCCGGCCTCAAAGTCGGTATTGGCCGGGATCGCATCGCGGATCGATACATTGACCGCATTGTCCTGGCCAGTGTTCTGCAGTGTCATGGTGTAGCGGATGCGATCGCCCGCGCGCGCCTGGCCGGCGGGCAGGCCCGGATTGGTCAGGTTGGCCTGGGTCTTGGCGGTGGCCGCATCCACGGTGGGCTGGAACACATCAATGGCCGTGGTCAGCAGCGAGATCGCATAGCCCTCGCTGCTGGTGCGCGCGGTGAGGGTAGCGGAGGTCGCGCCATTGGCCAGCGCGGTGTTGCCGGGGTTGGCGAGCTGCACGATGTCGGCATCAAAGCCCAGCGTGTTGGTCAGGTTGTTGTTGGCCACGCTGCGCTGGTTGACCACACTGCCCAGCCGGCAGATCGTGGAGTTGAAGACATCCCCAGCGGTGTTGCAGGCGTCTGACACGTTGACCAGCGAGGATCCCTGGCCTTGGAAGGTGAAGCCGTCGGCCGCGCCGCGGTCGCCATCCATCGCCATCCAGCCGAGCTGCGCGGCCACCGTCCCACTAAAGGGCGTGCGGAATCCGGAGACCGTCAACGAGACTTGGTTCACCGGGGCAGTGCCGGTGGTGGCGATCACCGCCAAGCCATCGTTGATCGTGAAGTTGCGAAGCGGACGCGCCGGGTTCTGCACCACCAGCACCAGGGTCCAGCCGCCGAAGCGGTTCACCAGGCCGGACTGCAGCGGGAGGTTGGCCACACGGTAGGTACCCGCGCCGCTTGCACGCACGGCGTTGGTCACGTCGGCGCGGCAGGTGTAGACGTGGTGGGGTTGTCCTGCGCCCCAGATAGTAGAGCGCGGCGACACATCGCAGCCGCTCGCCGAAAGCGCCTGGTAGCCAAGCCCCGGTCGGCCGAAGCGGATCGAGGTGGCTGTTGGCGACGGACTGGGCTGGCTGCTGGCATCGCTGGCAACCAGGCCACCCCAGTACAACTGCGCGCGTACGATCTGCGCGCCGGCCGGCAAGTCTGCCGCTGCTAGGGTAGCGCTGCTGGAGTTGGTGATGCTTGCATCGGTCGTATCGGCCGGCAGCCGGGTAGCCACCATCGTCAGCCCGTCGTTGATGGCAGCACCGCAGCTGCCCGTGGTGCTGTTGCAGGTGAGGTTGGTATTGGACAGGAACAGCAGGTCGCCGTTGAGCGTGGTGGTGTAACGCTGGTCAAAGGCCCGGTAGACCTGGGCCGAGGCTGAGGGTGCGAGCGCGATGAGCGCGATTGCCAGCAGGAGAAGCCAGAAAGGGGGTTTGTCCTGAATGATCCTCGCACATGCCTGGGCGCAATCTTGCTTGGAACGTCCTACCGAAAAGATCACGCGACCTCTCACCATGGATGCAGGGCTCTGAATGATCTCAGATCATCAGCAACAAGCATGCCAAGCCAACGTGCTGCTCAGCCCGCTCCCTGAGAACTCCAGCGTGCCCAGCCAGCATCAGCGGCTGAAGCAAAGGTCGCCACGGGTTAGATCCTGACCCACTGCGTCACCTCACATTGATCTCGCAGCGCGCTCTTTTCAGAACGATTCTTGCTCGGGCGTGATGGCGTAGATCTGCACCGGAACCATGCTGCCATCGGCGCGCTTGGCTAAGGTTTTTACGCGCTGGTAGCCCGAGCCCTCAAAGGCATCGAGTCGGTCCCACTGCTCGGGCAACTGCGTAGAGGTGAAAATCCAACCTGCCACCTCGTCCCCGACCACCCCTTGGGGACAGGGAACGATGCCCGGATACCCCAGCGCGGCGCCCCACCCGCGCTGGACGAGCCGGCCGCGCACCGTGCCATTCTCCCAGTGGCCGGGGACACCACTGAGCACATGCGCATTGGGCTTGCCCGGCGCCAAGGTGCCATATACGAACAGTCGATCATCCATCAGCACACCCCGATACATAACTCACGCGCCCGTTCCCTGCTTCCATCGGTCCGGACCTGTACAGCGTGCGATCACCATGGCGTGGTCAGCAGCGGAACGAGTATGGCGTGCTACCCCAGCCAGCGGGTTGAGCGTTCTAAAAGGCCCGAACGGGTTTGTCGAACACGCCAGGATCCAAGCACTGCTTAAGTGCCCTCTAGCACCTCTCGCACGCGCACGGCCAGTTCGTGCAAGGTGAAAGGTTTGACGATCAGATGCACGCCCGCGTCCAGCACGCCGTTGTGGATGATCGCGTTGCGGCTATAGCCGGTGGTGAAGAGCACTTTCAGATGCGGCCAGCGTGTGAGGGCTTGATCGGCGAGCTTGCGTCCGTTGATCTCCGGCATGACCACATCGGTAAACAGCAGGGTGATGGCTGGCTCTATTTCCAGAATCTTCAATGCGGCCACGGCACCGTCGGCTTCCAGGACGCGATAACCCAGCTCTGTCAGTGCATCCACCGACACTTGGCGCACGGAGGCCTCGTCCTCCACCACCAGAATGACTTCCTGCGCCTCGCCGCGCGGCAGGGGACGAACCAGGGCCGAGGCCGCGCTCTCGGCCGCAGCGCCTTGCAGGCGAGGCAGATAAACCTTCACGGTGGTGCCACTGCCCACCTCCGAGTAGATCTTCACATGCCCGCCGGACTGCTTGACGAAGCCATACACCTGGGAGAGGCCCAGACCCGTACCGCGACCCACTTCCTTGGTAGTGAAAAACGGATCGAAGGCCTTGTTGATGACCTCTGCGGGCATGCCTTGTCCGGTGTCTGAGACGGCGATCAGGACGTACTGGCCCGGCGCGATCCCCGGATGGGCGCCGGCATAGCCGTGATCGAGGTGGCAGTTGGCCGTTTCGATCGTGACCCGGCCGCCCTCGGCCATCGCATCCCGTGCATTGACCGCCAAGTTCAGGATGACGTTCTCCAACTGGTTCGGATCGGCATGGGTACGCCAGAGGCCGCCAGCCAACACCGTCTCCAGTTGGACGTTCCCGCCCAAGGAGTGGGCAAGCAGCTCCGACATACCGGCCACCAGCTTGTTCGCATCCAAGGCCTCGGGCCGGAGGGGTTGCTGGCGGGAGAAGGCCAGCAGGCGTTGGGTCAACTGGGCAGCGCGCTTGGCTGCTTCCATGGCAATGTCGATATAGCGTCGCGCGCGCTCGTCGCCCGGATCCAGCCGTCCGACCAACAGGTCCAGCGGGCCGACGATCGCGGCCAGCATGTTGTTGAAGTCATGGGCAATGCCACCGGTCAGCTGGCCGACCGCTTCCATTTTCTGACTCTGCCGCAGCGCATCTTCCATGCGGATGCGTTCGGCCACCTCCGCCTGGACACGGCTCTCCAACTGCTCGTTGAGTTCCTTGAGCTGGCGTTGAACCAGATTCCTGGCCGTGACGTCGATCGCCACGCCAACCACGCGCACGCAGCGATCACCTTCAAACAGTCCGCGCCCGGTGGCCGCGACCCAGCGAGTAACGCCATCTTCTTTGCCGATCGTCCGATACTCCACATCGTAGAGCGCACGCCGTGCAGGGTCGGCCGCCGCGGCAAAGGCCTCACTGGTCCTTTGTCGATCCTCCGGGTGCAGGCCGGCGTAGAAATCGTCCATCGAGCACGGCACGTGCGCCGAAATGCCGAACATAGCTTTAGTACGTGCCGGCCAGATCAGCAGTTCGTTGACCAGATCAACATCCCAGAACCCGATGTCCGAGGCCTCGGTAGCCAGACGAAGACGCTCCTCGCTCTCGGCCAACGCGGCCTGGGCGGCCTTGCGTTCGGTCAGGTCCAACATGGCGCCAATCATGCGAATCGGCTCGCCGGCAGGGCTTCTCAACACCGTCCCACGATCCAGCACATCAGCGTACTGACCATCTGCGCGAAGGAAGCGGTACTCGGCCGACCACGCGTGGCCGCCTTCATCGATCACCGCATGAATGCTGTGGTCGATGCGCTGGCGATCATCGGGGTGGATATGCTCCAGCCACCACTGTGCACTGCTCTGCAGCTGGTCATAGCCAAAGAGGGCGGTCAGGGCTTCATTCCACACCACATGGCCATCGGACATGCGCCAATCCCAAATGGCGTCCCGCGTGGCCAAGGCGGCGAGCCGGTAGCGCTCCTCGATCTCACGGTGACTGGCTTCGACGGCCTTGCGATCGGTGATATCCAGCGATGCACCGATCAAACCGATGACCTGACCTTGCGCATCCCGCAACGGCGCCTTGGTGGACAGCCAAATCGCGCGCCTGCCGTCGGGGAAATTGATTTCTTCCTCAAGCTGCTCAAGCTGGCCGGAGGCCATGATGCGCGCATCAGCATCCATGACCGCCTTTGCTTGTACTAAATCCTCCAGCATTTCGGCATCAGTACGCCCCAAATACTCCTCTGGCGTCCTGCCCAACAGCTCGTTGGTACCGCGATTACCTATCAGCAGACGACCTTGCCGGTCCTTTGCGTAGACCACTCCGGGCACCGCTTCTACAAACGTATTCAGCAGCGCTTCGGCACGGTCCCGCGCCTCTTCGATGCGGCGGGTTTGGCTGATGTCGATCAATACGCCAGGAAAGCTGATGGGCACCCCTGCCGCGTCACGATTGACCCATCCGCGAGCCTCTACCTGTGATCTCTCGGTAGGTTGTTCATCCGGGGCATCTCTGGAAGATGGGGGTTGCGAAGCCAACCCAGCCCCCAGGA
>NZ_CANMLQ010000016.1:0-19128 GCF_947498795.1 uncultured Pseudoxanthomonas sp.
GCCGCGTTGCCGGAAGACTCCGGCGTGAGCGGCGATGAAGGCGCGACGGGCGTGTTCTTCGCGCGCGGCGAGGCCGGTTCCGGCATGGCGTTGCGGCTCGAAGGCGCGGACGGGCAGGGCGTGACGGTCACCAAGGTGCCGGAGGCGCTCGACGGCGAGCGGCTGAAGGTCACCGGCGTGGATCATCTGGCACAGGAGGACGCGCGCCGTCTGGCCTGGTCGGGCAAGGGCGAAGCGATCGCGGCGTTGCAGTCGCACACGGCGCTCGACCTGCAGCGCGAAAGCAACGGCGACGTGATGCTGTTGACCACGTTGCGCGTGGATGCGGCGCCCAGCGGCGAGGCCTGGCTGTCGGTCGGCTGCGGCACCGGATGCACTGCACGCGTGGCGCTGGCGCCGACGCTGGCGACGTTGCCGGTGGGCCAGTGGACGCGCGTCGGCGTGCCGCTGAAGTGTCTGGCCAAGGCCGGCGCCGATGTCGCCAAGCTGGATCGTCCGTGGTCCGTCGGTACCGCCGGGACGATGACGATCTCGGTGTCGCGCGTGGCGCTGGGTGCGTTGAACGAGGCCGAGGCCAGCGTCGCATGCCCGGACGCATGACCCTCGCGCATCATCCCCGTGCGATGACGCTGCGTGCGGGCGTCATCGCGCCGGTGACCGTCGTTCATGCCTCGAGGAGGCACGCGGCATGACGATCTGCCGCGCGCTACCGCCGCTTCGGGGGCGCTGCCACCGAGTCACGGATGACCAGCCGATGCGGGACCACGTGGTCCATCAGCACGCGGGTGCTGTCGGTCTTGCGCCGGATGCTGCGCAGCAGGATATCGATGGCCGCATTCGCCATCGACGCGATCGGTTGGTGGATGGTGGTGAGCTCGGGCCACACCGTGGTGGCGGCCGAGGTATCGTCGAAGCCGACCACGGACAGGTCGCGCGGCACGTCCAGGCCCCGGCGGTGCGCCACCGAGATTGCGGCCGCGCCCATGTCGTCGTTGCTGGCGAAGATGGCGGTCGGCGGCTTGCGATGGGCCAACAGCTTCTCGGTAGCCTTCAGTCCGGAGCGGTACGTGTAGTCGCCCTGCTGGACCAGGTCGGTGTCCACGTCCAGACCGGCTTCGTGCAGCGCGGTGACGAATCCGTCGTAGCGGCGCGAGCTGGCACTGAGGTCGCTGCGTCCGCGGATGAAACCGATGCGCTGGTGGCCCTGTTCGATGAGGTGCTCGGCCATCTCCCTGCCGGCGCGGAAGTCGTCGATCCGGACACAGGAAATGTCGTCGCTGAAACGCCCCGATGCGATCGCGACGACGGGGACACCCGCTTTCACCAGTTCGGTCACCGCCGCGCGCGACTCGCACAGCGGGGGAGGCAGGATGACGCCGTCGACGCGCGCGCCCAGCGCACGCGCCGCCTTGCGTTCGGATTCGGTATCCAGGTCGTCCCAGTAGTCGACCACCAGCTGGACGGCGGTGCGGGACGCTACCCGCAGCAGGCCGACCAGCAGCTCACGCAGGTAGGCGCCACTGGGATTGGTGTAGATGAGGGCGATGCGCGTGTGCTGCGCGGCGGCCAGCGAACTCGCGGCCAGGTTGGGCGTGTAGTCCAGCTCGCGCACGGCGCGCATGACGCGCTCGCGCGTGGCGTCGCGGACCTTGCCCTGGTTGTTGATCACCCGCGAGACGGTCATGGGCGACACGCCGGCCAGCGCGGCCACTTCATCGATCGTCACGCCACTGGTCTTGCGGCGGATCGCCTTCTTCGGCTTGTCCAATACGCGTTCCCTTCTTCCACGGTAGCCATGCGGTGCAGCGCCCCGCCGGTCCGGCAGGAGCGCCAGGGGGGATGATGCCGCTGCCCGCGCCCGCCTGTCCGCTGGACAGTGGAATGTTAACGCTAACCCCGGTATCGGGCGACCGCCGCCGCGGATGGCGGTTTGCGGTCGTGCTGGTCCTGCTTGGCCTCGCTGGCAACGCCTGCGCGGAAGACGGGTATGCGCTGTGGATGCGCTACGTGCTGGTCGACCAGGGCGTGGCGCACGACTACCGCGCGCGATTCGGGGAACTCGTCGCGCCCGATGCCACGGCCACGCAGCGCGCCGCGCGCGACGAAGTGGAGCGGGGCCTGTCGGGGCTGCTGGGCAACGCCCCGGTGCGACGGCCGGCCCCCGAGGGCAAGCGGGCATTGATCCTGGGCACGCCGCGGTCGTCGCCCCTGATCGCACCGCTACGTGGAGAACTGGAGGCCCTGGGGCAGGAAGGTTACCTGCTGCGCGAAACGCAGGTCGGCGGCCGCACGCTGATGCTGGTCGCGGCCCGCGAGGACATCGGTGTGCTGTACGGCGTCTTCCATCTGTTGCGCCTGCTGCAGACCGGCATGTCGCTGGACGCACTGGAAGTGCGCGAGTCGCCCGCGGTCGCGCGCCGCGTGCTCAACCACTGGGACAACCTGGATGGCTACGTGGAGCGCGGCTACGCGGGAGGTTCGCTGTGGGACTGGCACACCCTGCCTGACTGGCAGGATCCGCGCTACGTCGACTATGCGCGCGCCAATGCATCGGTGGGCATCAACGGGACGGTCCTCAACAACGTCAATGCCCAGGCGTTGAGCCTCTCGCGCGAGTACCTGCGCAAGGCGGCGGCGCTCGCGGACGTGTTCCGTCCATACGGCCTGCGTGTCTACCTGAGCGCGCGTTTCAGTGCGCCGATCGAACTGGGTGGCCTGGCCACCGCGGATCCGCTCGACCCCGGCGTGCAGCGCTGGTGGCGCGACAAGGCGGACGAGATCTACGCGCTCATTCCCGATTTCGGTGGCTTCCTGGTCAAGGCCAACTCGGAAGGGCAGCCGGGTCCGCAGGACTATGGGCGTTCGCATGCCGAGGGGGCGAACCTGCTGGCCGACGCATTGGCGCCGCACGACGGCGTGGTGATGTGGCGCGCCTTCGTCTACGCGCACGACGTGCCCGAGGATCGCGCCAAGCAGGCCTACAACGAGTTCGTCGGCCTGGACGGTGCGTTCCGCCGCAACGTGTTGCTGCAGGTGAAGAACGGACCGATCGACTTCCAGCCGCGCGAGCCGTTCCACCCGTTGTTCGGCGCGATGCCACGCACGCCGTTGATGATGGAATTCCAGATCACCAAGGAATACCTCGGCTTCGCGACGCACCTGGTCTACCTGGGGCCGCTGTATGAAGAGGTCCTGCGCGCCGATACGCGGGCGCGCGGCCCGGGTTCCACCGTTGCCCGGGTCGTCGACGGCTCGCTGGACGGACACGCGCTGACCGGCATGGCGGGCGTGGCCAACATCGGCGACGACCGCACCTGGAGCGGTTCGCATTTCGACTCGGCGAACTGGTATGCATTCGGCCGGCTCGCGTGGAACCCCATGCAGTCTTCGCGCGACATCGCCGCCGACTGGGTCGCCATGACGTTCTCTCCGGCGCAGGAGGTGGTGCGGCCGGTGGTGGACATGATGATGGCCTCGCGCGAAACGGCGGTCGATTACATGACGCCGCTGGGGCTACATCACGTGATGGCGCGCGGGCATCACTATGGCCCGGGTCCGTGGGTCGACGGCGGTCCGCGGGCCGACTGGACCTCGGTGTACTACCACCGTGCGGACCGCAACGGCATCGGATTCGATCGCACCGCGTCGGGCAGCGATGCGGTGTCGCAGTACGCAGCGGTCGTCGCACGCGGGTTCAACGACGTGGAACGCGTGCCGGAGCCGCTGCTGCTGTGGTTCCACCATGTGCGGTGGGATCGCCGCCTGCGCTCAGGCAGGCCGCTCTGGGACGAGCTGGTCCATCGCTACACGCGTGGCGTGCGGAACGTCGAGGCGATGCAGGCCACGTGGCAGCGCCTGGAGGGCAGGGTGGATGCGCCGCGCCATCGTCAGGTCGCCGCCTTCCTGCGCATCCAGCGCAACGAGGCGCAGTGGTGGCGCGATGCCAGTGTGGCGTACTTCCAGTCGCTCAACGGCCTTGCACTGCCGGCGGGCGAACAGCCGCCGCCGCATCCGCTGGCGTACTACCAGGCATTGCAGTTCCCGTTCGCACCGGGAGACGGACGATGAGGCTCCTGCTCCCGGGCCTCCTGGTCATCGCATCGTGGTGCGTTGCCGCGTCGCCGCCGGCACGCGGGCAGGCGGCAGGCATGAAGCCGCTGCTGCATCCCCTGTTCCAGGATCACGCCGTCCTGCAGCGCGACGTGCCGATCCGCGTGTGGGGTCAGGCGCGGGCGGGCGAAGCGGTCTCCGTGTCCTTCGCTCGCCAGACCGTCACCACCCGCGCCGATGCCGAGGGCCGGTGGAGCGCGCGCCTGCGTCCTCTGGCGGCCGGGGGCCCTTACGAACTGGTGGCCAGGGCAGGGCAGGTCACGCAGCGGGTGCGTGACGTGCAGCTGGGTGACGTGTGGCTGTGCTCGGGCCAGTCGAACATGGAGCTGCCGGTCTGGCGCGCGCTAGACGCGAACGGCGAGATCGCGTCGGGCGCCTATCCGCGCATCCGCCTGTTCAACGTCCCGCAGTCCGCAGCGGTGGTGCCGCAGTCGTCGTTCCAGGGCCGCGCGGCGTGGACCCCTGCCTCGCCGGAGACGGTGCGCGATTTCTCGGCGGCTTGCCTCTATTTCGCGCGCGAGTTGCAGAAGACGGTCGATGTGCCGGTGGGGCTGATCCAGGCGGCCTGGGGTGGATCGCGGATCGAAGCATGGATCGGCGCGTCCGCCCTTCGCGCCGGCGGCGGCCGGGACGAAGCGCTCGACGTGCTCGCGACCTATGCCGACGATCCCGCTGCGGCGCTCGCGCAGTGGGGCAGGCAGTGGGAGCGCTGGTGGACGAAGCGTCCGCACGCCGTTCCCGGCGACATGCCCTGGCAGCCCGGCGCGAGCGCCGGCGACTGGCACGATGCTCCTGTATCGCTGGGCGCGTGGGAGCGATGGAACGTGGCCGCACTCGCGGACTACAACGGCATGGTCTGGTACCGCACGCAGGTCACGCTCACGGCGGCGCAAGCGGTCGCCAGCTCGACGCTGGAACTGGCGCCGGCCGACGAGACCGACATGACCTGGGTGAACGGCGTGGCGGTGGGCAGTCGCTACGGCGCAGGCGAACCGCGCCGTTACCCGCTGCCGGCCGGGCTGTTGAAGTCCGGCATCAACACGGTGGTGGTCAACGTGCTGGACACCTATCGCGACGGCGGGCTGGCCGGACCGGCGGACGCGCAGGCCCTGCGCTTTTCGGATGGCACACGCGTCGTGCTGGACACACCCTGGCAGTACCGCATTGCGCCGTCGGACACGTCGCCGCCTGGCGCACCCTGGCAGGCGGCCACGGGCCTGTCGACGCTGTACAACGGCATGATCGCGCCGCTGCATGATTACGGTGTGCGCGGCGTGCTCTGGTACCAGGGCGAGTCCAATACCGGTGAGGCCGCCGCATATGCGCCGTTGCTCCGCCTGCTGCGTGACGACTGGCGGCGCCGGTTCGGACCGCAGACGCCCTTTCTCGTCGTGCAGCTGGCGGGCTATGGCATGCCGCCGTCCTCACCCGTGGAAAGCGGTTGGGCCGAGCTGCGCGACGCGCAACGCCAGGTCGCCGCGGAAGATGCGCACTCCGGCCTCGCGGTCGCCATCGACATCGGCGATGCGTACGACATCCATCCGCCGAACAAGCAGGAACTCGGCCGGCGTCTCGCGCGCCTGGCTCGCCACGTGGTCTATGGCGAACGCACGCTTGCACCGTCCGGTCCCGTCGCACGTGCGGTGTCGCGCACGCCGGACGGCGTCGGCATCGCGTTCGACGGCATCACCGGCACGCTGGCGACGACCGGCTCTGATCATCCCATCGGCTTCGAGCTCTGCGATGCCACGCAGCGCTGCCGCTACGCCGATGCGCGCATCGAAGCCCGGCAGGTCGTACTGCGCGACCCCGCGGTCGCTGACGCCACCCGCGTGCGCTACTGCTGGGCCGATGGCCCGGTATGCACGCTTCGCGACACCGCCGGACTGCCGGCCGGTCCTTTCGAACTTCCCATCCCCGCTGTCGAGGCGCCCCGATGACACCGCTCTCTCCGCGAAACCTCCAGGATGCCCGTACGCACACGTGCCGCGTCCCAGCATCCCGCAACGCCGTAGGCAGCCTGCTGGCCATCGCGCTCATGCTGCTGGCCGCCACCGGCAACGCACAGACAACCAAGGAGGCGCCGCCGGTCTATTTCGACTGGTTCGAATACACCGGCCGCGATACGGCCTTCGAAGCGCCATTGCCCGCCGGCCACTACCGCAATCCCGTGCTGGCGGGCTTCCATGCCGACCCCAGCATCGTCGCCGCCAACGGGAGGTTCTACCTGGTGAATTCCAGCTTCACCTACTTTCCGGGCATCCCCGTGTTCGAAAGCACGGACCTGGTGCACTGGAAGCAGATCGGCAACGTCATCGACCGTCCCACGCAGCTGGATTTCGACGGCCTGAGCGTGTCGCGCGGCATCTTCGCGCCGACCATCGAGTTCCACGAGGGCACCTTCTACGTGGTCACCACCGCGACCGACAGCGGCGGCAACTTCATCAGCACGGCGCGCGATCCGGCCGGTCCGTGGTCCGATCCGCACTGGCTGCCGACCATTGGCGGCATCGATCCGTCGCTGTTCTTCGACCACGACGGCAAGGTCTACCTGCTCAACAACGACGAACCACCGGGTCCGGCGCGTTATGACGGACACCGTGCGATCTGGATGCAGCAGATCGACCTGGCGCGCTTCCAGCCGGTCGGTCCCCGCAAGGTGCTGATCGATGGCGGCGTGGAGCCGGAGAAGAATCCGATCTGGATCGAGGGTCCGCATATCTACAAGCGGGACGGCTGGTACTACCTGTCCGACGCGGAGGGCGGCACCGGACCGCAGCATTCGCAGGTGGTGCTGCGCAGCCGCGACGTGTGGGGTCCCTATGTGCCTTACGCGGGCAATCCCATCCTGACCCAGCGCGATTTGCCTGTGGATCGTCCACTGCCCATCACGAATGCCGGCCATGCCGACCTGGTGGAGGGGCCCGATGGATCGTGGTGGGCGGTGTTCCTGGCGAGCCGCAACTACCAGCGCCGCCACTACAACACCGGTCGCGAAACGTACCTGCTGCCCGTGCAGTGGCGCGATGGCTGGCCGGAGATCCTGCCTGCCGACCAGGTCATCCCCTATGTGGTGAAGGCTCCCTCGTGGATGCAGGGCGAAGCGACGCAGGCGCCGTCCACCGGCAATTTCTCCCATCGCGATGAATTCGATGCGCCGTCGCTGGCACCGGAGTGGCTGCGCGTGCGCGTGCCCAAGTCCGCATGGGCAGACCTGGCCGCACGTCCCGGTTCCCTCGCTGTCCATCCTCTGACGGAAGGGCTGGAGACGCTGCGCAATCCCGCGTTCCTTGGCCGTCGCCAGCAACACCTGCGCTTCGAGGCCAGCACGGCGATGACGACGCCTGCGCCGGGCGTGGCTGCGGGACTGGCCGCCTTCCAGAGCGAGGCCTACTGGTACTTCCTCGGCGTGCGCCGGCTCGATGGCAACCGTGTGGCGGTATTCCTCGAGGGCCGCGACGGTAGCGGCACCACGCGCACGCTGGCGACGCGCGACGTGGCGGCGACCGATGCCCTCCGCCTTAGGATCGAGGGCGACGAGGGCGACTACGGTTTCGCGTTCGACACGGGCGACGGCCGCGGTTGGCAGACGTTGGCCAGCAAGGTCGATGGCACCGTACTGAGTACCGATCGCGCTGGCGGCTTCGTCGGTGCCCTGCTGGGTCCGTTCGCGCGCGACGAGCGCGCTTCGAGGAGCGAATGATGACGACGATGCCTTCCGTTTCCCGTGTCCGGCGCATCGCGCCCGGGCTGTGCGCGCTGGTGCTGTGCGTGGCCACGTGGACCTTGCCGTCCGCGCAGGCGGCCGATGCGAAACCCTGGCTCGATACGTCGCGCACGTTCGAGGCGCGCGCCGCCTCGCTGGTCGCGCAGATGACGCTGGAGGAAAAGGCGGCGCAGATGCAGAACGCCGCGCCTGCGATCGAGCGTCTGGGGATTCCCGCCTACGACTGGTGGAACGAGGCGCTGCATGGCGTGGCACGCGCCGGCCAGGCGACGGTGTTTCCCCAGGCCATCGGACTGGCGGCCACGTTCGACGTGCCGCTGATGGGCGAGATCGCGACCACCATCAGCGACGAAGCGCGCGCCAAGCACCATCAGTTCGTCCGCGATGGCCAGCATGGCCGCTACCAGGGCCTGACGTTCTGGTCGCCGAACATCAACATCTTCCGCGATCCGCGCTGGGGCAGGGGACAGGAGACCTACGGCGAAGATCCCTACCTGACATCGCGCATGGGCGTGGCGTTCGTGCGCGGCCTGCAGGGCGACGATCCGACCTACCGCAAGCTGGATGCGACCGCCAAGCACCTCGCCGTGCACAGCGGCCCCGAGGCCGACCGCCACCACTTCGACGCGAAGCCGAGCAAGCGCGACCTGTACGACACCTACCTGCCCGCGTTCGAAGCACTGGTGAAAGAGGGCGATGTCGATGCCGTGATGGGTGCCTACAACCGCGTCTACGGCGAATCCGCCAGTGCCAGCAGGTTCCTGCTGCGCGACGTGCTGCGGCGCGACTGGGGCTTCAAGGGTTACGTGGTGTCGGACTGCTGGGCCATCGTCGACATCTGGAAGAACCACAAGATCGTCGCCACCCGCGAGCAGGCCGCGGCGCTGGCGGTGAAGAACGGCACCGAGCTGGAATGCGGCGAGGAATACGCCACGCTGCCTGCCGCGGTGCGCCAGGGCCTGATCAGCGAAGCCGAGATCGACGACGCGGTGACGCGGTTGTTCGCCGCGCGGATGCGGTTGGGCATGTTCGATCCGCCCGAGCGCGTCCGGTGGGCACGCATCCCGTACGGCGTGAACCAGGCGCCTGCGCACGATGCGCTGGCATTGAAGGCCGCGCGCGAATCGCTGGTACTGCTGAAGAACGACGGCATCCTGCCGCTGTCGCGCAGCCTGAAACGCATCGCCGTGATCGGGCCGACCGCCGACGACACCATGGCGCTGCTCGGCAATTACTTCGGTACGCCGGCTGCGCCGGTGACGATCCTGCAAGGCGTCCGGGATGCCGCCAAGGGCATCGAGGTGAGCTATGCGCGTGGCGTGGACCTGGTGGAAGGTCGCGACGATCCGGCAGCGACGCCGCTGATCGAAGCGGCCTACCTGCGGCCGTCCGCCGACTCTCCGGAGCGCGGTTTGCGCGGCGAGTACTTCCGCACCCAGGATCTGTCCGGCTCGCCGGCGCTGGTACGCACCGATGCGCAGATCGGCTTCCGCTGGGATCGTGGTTCGCCGACCGACAACCTGCAGGCGCGAGGCGAGGCGGGCCCGGGGCAGGGCGTGCCGAACGACCGCTTCAGCATCCGCTGGAGTGGCCAGCTGCTGCCGCCGGTGTCCGGCAGGTACCGGATCGAAGCCGCGGCCGACGACGGCTTCCGCCTGTACGTGGACGGCCGGCGCGTGCTCGACCACTGGACCGACAGCGACCGCCTGCGCAGCGACGGCGTGGAACTCGACCTGCAGGCCGGGCGGGCGTACGACCTGCGGCTGGAGTACTACGATGCCGAGCGCGATGCGGGCGTGCGCCTGGCCTGGCGCATGCCGGGTGCGAAGCCGCCGTTCGAGGAGGCGATCGACGTCGCCCGCAACGCCGATGTGGTGGTATTCGTCGGCGGCCTGACCGGCGATGTGGAAGGCGAGGAGATGACGGTCAACTACCCGGGCTTCGCAGGCGGCGATCGCACCGACCTGCGCCTGCCCGCCACGCAACGTGCCCTGCTCGAAGCGCTGCACGCCACCGGCAAGCCGGTCGTGCTGGTGCTGACCGGCGGCTCCGCGCTGGCGGTGGACTGGGCGCAGGAGAACCTGCCGGCGATCCTGATGTCGTGGTATCCGGGACAGCGCGGCGGTACCGCGGTCGGGGAGACCCTGTTCGGCGATGCCAACCCGGGCGGCCGCCTGCCGGTGACGTTCTACACCGCCGGCCAGCCGATGCCGGCCTTCGACGACTACACGATGGAAGGCCGCACCTACCGCTACTTCCGCGGCACGCCGCTGTATCCGTTCGGGCACGGCCTGTCGTACACCCGTTTCGACTATGGCGAGTTGCGTACGGACGCGCCCACCGTCTCGCCGGATGGTCGCCTGCGCGTGCAGGTGGAGGTGGCGAATGCCGGCAAGCGCGCCGGCGATGAAGTGGTGCAGCTGTACGTGCGTCCGCTGCAGGCCGCGGCCGGCGGTGCGCAGCAGGAACTGCGCGGCTTCCAGCGCATCCACCTGGCCCCCGGTGAGCGGCGTACCGTGACATTCGAGCTGTCGCCGCACCAGGCGTTGCGCCGTTACGACGAAGCGCGTGGCGCCTATGTCGTGCCGCCGGGGCGCTACGAACTGCGCGTGGGCGCGTCCAGCGCCGATGTCCGTGCACGCGTGCCCTTCGAGGTGACGGCGCGATGACCGACACCTGCCGCATCCCGCACGCCTTCCTTCCACGACGTCCAGGACAGCCGACGCATGGCCAGCACTGACCACACGCTCACGATCCGGGAAAAGCTGGGCTACAGCCTGGGCGACCTGGCGGCGAACCTGATCTTCCAGACGCTGATCACGTACCTGGCCTTCTTCTACACCGACGTGTACCGCCTGCCGCCGGCGACGGCGGCGACGATCATCTTCGTCGTAGGCCTGCTCGGCGCCTTCGTGTTCACGCCGCTGATCGGCATCGCTGCGGACCGCACGTCGACGCGGTGGGGCAGGTTCCGCCCCTGGATCCTGTGGACGGCGATCCCGTTCGGCGTGCTGTCGCTGCTGGCCTTCAGCACGCCGGACTTCAGCGAGCGGGGCAAGGTCGCCTACGCGCTGCTGACCTACAGCCTGCTGGTGCTGGTCTACGCGGCGAACAACCTGCCGTACTCGGCGCTGAGCGGCGTGCTGACCGGCAGCATGGCCCAGCGCAACAGCCTGTCGGCGTACCGCTTCGTGGCCGTGATGATCGCGCAGTTCATCATCCAGGTACTGCTGATGCCGCTGGTGCTGATCCTGGGCGACGGCGACCGCGTGCTCGGCTTCGAGCGCGTGATGACCGTGTTCGCGGTGGTCGGCACGGTCTTCTTCCTGATCACCTTCGCGACCACGCGCGAACGCATCGTGCCGACGAAGGAGCAGTCCGCCGGGGTGATGCAGGACCTCGCCGATCTGGTACGCAACCGGCCGTGGCAGGTGATGCTGGCGCTGACGGTGCTGGTGTTCATCAACCTCGCGCTGAAAGGCGGCACCTACATCTACTACTTCCAGTACTACATGAGCGAGGCGGCGTTGTCGGGCTTCCTCGACAACTCGGGTTTCAACGGCTTCATCGCGGCGCTGAACGCCGCGCTCACCGGCCTGGGGCTGTCGGGCTTCACCTGGCCCGAGGATCCGGCCACGTCGGCGTTCAGCCTGTTCAACGGCAGCGGCATCCTGTGCATGATCCTCGGCATCGGCGTGTCGCGCCGCCTGGCCGACCGTTTCGGCAAGCGCGATGTCTTCGGTGGCGCACTGTTCGTGTCGACGCTGTTCCTGCTGGTGTTCTACGTCTTCCCGCCCACCGCGGTGGCACTGGCATTCGGTGCCTTCATGCTCCACGGATTCTGCTACGGCATCACCATCCCGCTGCTGTGGGCGATGATCGCCGACGTCGCCGACTACTCCGAGTGGAAAAACCATCGTCGGGCCACCGCCATCATCTTCTCCGCCATGCTGTGCGGACTGAAGATCGGCCTCAGCGTGGGCGGCGCGCTGGTCGCCGGCATCCTCGCGCACTACGGCTACCAGGCCGGTGCCGCCACGCAGCCCGACGCGGTCGTCGACGGCATCCGGCTGACCGTCAGCGTCTATTGCTCCGTCCCGTTCCTGGTGGCGGTGGCGCTGCTCTTCGTGTACCGGATCGACAAGGGGATGGAGACGCGCATCGAACACGACCTCGAACAGCGTCGCCGCGCAGCGGGCGCAGCCGCATGACCCACACCCCACTGCCCATGAACGAAACCTCCCTGCACGACGACGCGCCGGCGCCCGACGGCACGCTCGAGCGACTGAAGGCGCGTGCGATCTCCCAGCCGCTGGTGACCCACATCTACACGGCCGATCCTTCGGCGCACGTGTTCGAAGGATGCCTGTACATCTATCCCTCCCACGACATCGACGGCGGTGGCGCCTTCGACGACGAAGGGGGCCACTTCGGCATGGAGGACTACCACGTGCTGCGGATGGACTCGCCGGAAGGCGAGGCCACCGACTGCGGCGTAGCGCTGCATGTGCGCGATGTGCCCTGGGCCGACAGGCAGATGTGGGCGCCCGACGCCGCACATCGCGATGGGCGCTACTACCTCTATTTCCCCGCCAAGGACGGCGGCGGCCTGTTCCGCATCGGCGTGGCGGTATCGGAGACGCCGGAAGGGCCATTCACCGCTGAACCCGCGCCCATCGACGGGGCGTACTCCATCGATCCGGCCGTTTTCGAGGACGACGACGGAACGCACTACCTGTACTTCGGTGGCATCTGGGGCGGCCAGTTGCAGAAGTACCGCGACAACCGGCATGACGCGGCGAACGAGGAGCCGGTGGGCGAGGCGCCGGCGCTGGGGCCGCGCGTCGGCCGGCTCGATGCGGGCATGACGTCGCTCGCCGAGCCGACGCGCGAGATCGTGATCCTGGACGAGCAGGGACGTCCGCTGCGTGCCGACGACCATGCGCGCCGGTTCTTCGAAGGCCCCTGGGTACACAAGCACGGCGGCCGCTACTACCTGTCGTATTCCACCGGTAACACTCACCTGCTGTGCTATGCGGTTGGCGACAGTCCGTATGGCCCGTTCACGTACGGCGGCGTGATCCTCACGCCGGTGGTCGGCTGGACCACCCATCATTCGATCTGCGCGTTCGAGGGCCAGTGGTATCTGTTCTACCACGATGCCCTGATGTCGGGCGGGGTGACGCACCTGCGTTCCACCAAGTGCACACGGTTGCACCACGAGGCGGATGGCAGCATCCGCACCATCGATCCCTATGGCGGCTGACCCGCCGTCGCCGCGCGACGATGCGCTGGCGCCGTTGCGTGCCGGGACGCTGCACTGGTTGCGTACGGAGCGCCTGCAGGTGGCGTTAGCGCCGGACGCCGGCGGTCGCGTGGCGCAGATCCGCTTCGATGGGACGGAATGGTTGATCGGCCCGGACGACGGCTGGCCCGCGACCATCGCATGGGGCTGCTATCCGATGGTGCCGTGGGCGGGTCGCCTGCGCGCGGGACGCTTCGCGTTCGGCGGCGCGGTGCACAGGTTGCCGGTGAACTTCGGCGTGCATGCGATCCACGGCGTCGGATTCTCGCGGCCGTGGCAGGTCGATGTGCTCGAGGCGGACAGCGCACAACTGTCGCTCATGCTTCCCCAGGACGGGTACTGGCCGTTCGGCGGCACGGCGACGCAGGCGCTGCGCGTGGAGGGCGACCGGCTGCTGCTTGAACTCGCGGTGCGTGCGGGGACGCAGGCCATGCCGGTCGCACTCGGATGGCACCCATGGTTCCGAAAACCCGACAGACTGGTGTTCAGCCCGGACGCCATGTATCCGCGCGACGCCGACGGCATCGCCACGTTGCCGCGCACGCCGCCCAGCGCCGGTCCGTGGGATGACTGCTTCGTCGCCAGTGGCGACATCGCCCTGCAGCGAGGCGATCAGCTGCTGCGCCTGAAGGCCGACACCGATCACTGGGTGGTCTACGACGGTGCCGCGCATTCCACCTGCGTCGAACCGCAGACCGGCCCGCCCGATGCCTTCACGCTTGCGCCGCGCGTGCTGTCGCCTGGTGAGAGAGCGTCGTTGTCATTCGAGCTCGCCTGGGAGCGCGGCAAGGGGAGGGCGGAATGATTCCTCATTTGCAGGGGATCGCTCGACGGACGGCCTCCGCCATCGTGATGCGCGCACTGAAAGTCTGCTGCATCGCGTTCACCGTAGTGACGTGTGCCTTCATCGTGCCTGTCCATGCCCAGGACGACGCGATGACCCCCATCGCCGCGCCGCCGCAGCCGAACGCCGTTCAACTTGGTCCGCCACGCGACGCGGACAGCAAGGTGACCGAAGCCTGGCACCTGCAGTACGGCAGCGTGTTCGTGCGCAACGTCGACCGCGCCACCCTCACGCCGTTCCTGCCGGATCCGGCGAAAGCGACCGGCACGGCCGTGATCGTGGCGCCGGGTGGCGGATTCCGCTCGTTGTCGATGCAGAACGAAGGATGGGAGGTTGCGCGCGCCCTCGCGGACCGGGGTGTCGCCGCCTTCGTGCTGAAGTACCGGCTGCAGCGGACACCCGACGATCTCGATGGCTTCGCGCGATCGATGCAGGCGATGCTGGCCGGCCCCGTGCCCGCGTACCGCGTGGATCCGCTCGCGTCGATACCGCAGATCGCGCCGCAGATCGCCGACGCGCGCGCCGCGTTCGCGCTGGTGCGCAGTCGCGCCCGTGAGTGGGGCGTGGACCCGCATCGCATCGGCATGGTCGGCTTCTCCGCCGGCGCCATGCTGACGCTGGCGACGACGCTGGCTGGCGACGACGCCGACCCTGCCTTCATCGGCATGATCTACGGGCCGTTGGCCGCGATCGACGTGCCCACGGATGCGCCACCGCTGTTCGTCGCGATCGCGGCCGACGATGGCCTGTTCGCCGATGGCGGTTTCGGGTTGGTCGAAGCGTGGCGCTCGGCACGGCGCCCGGTGGAATTCCACTTCTACGAACAGGGCGGCCATGGGTTCGGCATGTACGCCAAGCCGACGACGAGCACGGGCTGGTTCGAGGCGTTCGCCGCCTGGATGGCAATGCACGGCTGGCTGGCGCGCATGGGGCAGGGCGCAGAACCCGCCACGCAGGAGAACACACGATGAGGATCGGCCACTTCGCATGCATGCCGCTGTTGGCGACGCTGTTGGCGCTTCCTCTGTCGGCGCAGCCGGCCGGTGAGCGCGCGCCGGCCGTGACGCCACGCTCGAATCCGCTGATACGCGACAAGTTCACCGCCGATCCGGCGCCACTCGTGGTCGGCGACCGCCTCTATCTCTACGTCGGGCACGATCAAGCGCAGCGCGACGAGATGTTCAACATGCGCGAGTGGCTGGTGTATTCGACGACGGACATGGCAACGTGGGTCGACCACGGCCCGATCATGAAGGTGGCCGATTTCGCCTGGGCCAAGGCGGACGCGTGGGCCTCGCAGGTGATCGAGAAGGACGGACGCTTCTGGTTCTACGCAGCGGTCGAGCATGATGATGGACATCCGGGCAAGGCCATCGCGGTGGCGGTGTCCGACACGCCGACCGGCCCTTTCGTCGACGCGAAGGGCGCGGCGTTGATCACCAACGAAATGACGCCCAGGGGCACGCACCGCTGGGAGGACATCGACCCGACGGTCTTCACCGACGACGATGGCACGACCTGGATCGCCTGGGGCAATAGGCAGTGCTACATCGCACGGCTCAAGCCGAACATGATCGAGCTCGACGGCCCGATCACCGAGATCACGCCGCCGCACTTCGAAGAAGGTCCGTGGCTGCACAAGCGCGGGGATCTCTACTACCTGACGTACGCATCGCTGGACCGTGCCACGCACCGGGATGAAAAAGTGTCCTATGCGACGGCGACCTCGCTGGCCGGTCCGTGGACGTACCGCGGCGAGCTGACAGGCTCAGGCAGGTACAGCTTCACGATCCATCCGGGCATCGCCGAGTTCAAGGGCCGCTGGTACCTGTTCCTGCACAACGCCGCACTCGCCATCGGCGACCAGAACGGCGCGATCGGGCGGCGTGCGGTCACGGTCGAGCATCTGCAGTACAACCCGGATGGGACGATGAAGCCGGTCGCGCAGACGGAGGCGGGGATATCGGTTGTTCATCGCAGAGAACTGCGTAGCCGTTAAGTAGTTGATTCATGGTGCGCTTTGGCGCACCAGCACGACAGGGTTTGCAATGACCATTGCAAACAATGTGGGACTGCTCGGGACCAACGAAGACATTCCTACCGCTCTGGTGCCCATCGCAGAGATTATCGGTTTGCCGAGCGCCTGCCTTTCTAACCAGCAGGCTGGTCTCCAAACCAGAGGAAGTCCAATCGGCTTCGCTGCCCCCTTCTGCGAATGAAGACAACCGGCTTCCAGCCCACTGCTCTCGGTGGCGTATGGGGGGACTCGATTTTGGCCAGGGCGTGATAAGCCGCGGTCGCGTACCCTCGAAACAATACTCGCCCGTAGGCACGAATGTAGTCGTCGAGTCGCTCGGTGTCCGCATGGGCCATCGTCAGGCAGACCTGCTGGAGAATGGCTTGAACGGGCCGAGAAAGGATGCGGCCGTCAAAATAGAGCTTGTCCCTGACGCTATACGCTCTCAGCAGAACGACGGAGGGGCGGGGCTGCCAATCCTCATACTCGGATGTACCGTCGATCCCCAGGCAGATTCGCTCGCGCTCAGAGAAGCTACTGGCCGGAAACTTGGAAGCCACACAGCGGGACACCCGCTTCATGGGCAGTTCGAAGGAAAGCGGTAGCTCTAAGAAGAGATCCTTGGCTCTACCTGTGTCACTTGCTATCCGTAAGAGGTTAGCCTGCTCAGCTTTCTCGGTTCTCTTAGCTTGATGTTGAACGGTCGACCGTCGGGTCAGGATCTCCGTTGCTGTCGCTGAAGGGTGGCGCCAGGGGAGCTTGATCTTGAAAAGCTCCATCGCCGCGTCCTCCCAGAGGGGTACGTCCTGCTCCAATCCGAATACGTCTCGCTGGCTACGGCTTTCGCGGGCCCACTTCAGATACCGCCCCACATGCCTGGTTCTGGCATTAATCAGCCGCGCTGGTTCCTGGAGCAGTTGCCGGTCATCCACAAAGTCCATTCCGCACGTGCACACTAGAGGCGATGCGTCGGGCCGAATGCTCTTCCAGAGGGGCGCGGCGCAGGTAAGGCAGCGTGATATCAGTCGGACGTCATGCCAGGGACAGCGATTGACCCAAGGCATTTGAAACAGCAGCGAGTGATATCCCGTCTGAAGGCATTCGGGACATGCAGTCAATGTTGTGCGCCAGTGGATATGCGCATTACCGAATGCCTGCCACTGTTCAACATTCCACAAAAGACCCAACGCCGATGCAGATGGCACCGCCTTCAATAGCGACTCAATCAGTTTCCTTGATCGGCATAAGCGCTGGCTCCAGTCTTCGCCATAAGTCAGGCGCACGCCCATAGTGGCAAAGGCGTCCGGTGGGACGAGATAGTTGATCCGTAGGTTCTGAACGACAAATCCAAAAGAAGAGATGCCGGCGAGCTCCCGGACATCGCGATGACCAAGGGTAGGTAGGCTGCTGCAATCAGAGGTCATCACTGAACACCACTTCGCCTGATTCGGCGTTGTATAGGGCCAGATCTGAGAAGCGAACGGCCTCGGCGATGTGCTCAGGCGTCAGTCCGGAAAAGCCAGGGGAGCAGATCACTCGTGTCGAAAGGAAGTATGCGATCAAGCTGGTCGCCTTCATGGGCCAATCATCAAACTGCGATCGGCGAGCGGCCACTCTCTGAATGCAGCCCTCTTCCCATATCCGAGCGCTGTCATTACACATGCGGAATTTGCTCTCATAGATGCTCGGGGCGAGGTGGCGGGGTAAAGAAACGCCGGCCCCCGCTGAATGCTCTACTTCGTCCTCGAATCGTTGTAGAAACACATAGAGGTCGTCTGGGCCACGAATCCCGTGCATGCGGTGGTAGCGCGTCAGATAGCGACTACGAATCTGCGGCGGTACGATGAGTGTGTTGATGCCTTCTTTCTTTCCAGAGGTATGGCCGTCCTGAAATAGAAAAATTCCGAAAAATGAGATTCCGTTCTTGTAAAGAGCTTTGTCGATCGTGGAGATATGGGTGAAAGCATCGGCCTCCAGAAGGTTGGCGTCGTCAAATATCGGCATGAAGCGACGTGCTCCTGTGGGCTGGAGCTGCATCTGGACATTGCTCACAATTCTTTCGAGCTTCTGATCTATGCCCTGCCGAGCAACAGTTCTGACTCCAATTTGCGCGAGGAACCAGTCAAAGACGGCGGCCTCACCACTTCCAACCGTTCGCAGATCGAGATGTTTGGCGACGTATGCAACGTTCTGCCAAGCGTGGTAGGCGCATATGAATGCTGCAAGCGTGCTTTTTCCAAAGCGGGTGGAAGAATGCAAGCCTATCCCGTGGTATTCCGCCTCTATGGCTGATGCAGCCTGCGTAAGCTGATCCTCCATCGCAACGGTCGGGATGATGGGGCGGCCCCCATTGTCGAAGAAGGTGGTCATGTCGGACCTGCCTTCTTGCCAAGGTTCACCCGTCCTGTGAGCGGAACGTACACGTCAGCCAGACGGGAGGCCGGATTGGCGGAGCCAACATTGGATGCGTGCTGCGTAGCCGGCTGTGTAGGCGAGGGGAATGAACCTGCGGCAGCCAACTCCGCACGGTGTTGTGCCAACAAGGTGGCGGCCTCTCGACTTTCCGAGAATTTTTCACTCAAGTAGCGCTTGAGTGCATGGACGGCACAGGCGGCCCCCTTGATATCGAACTTTCCCGAGCGCGACAGACGGTGAATCAGTTTGCGAAGCGCCAAGCTGTGCGGCGTGCGGCTCCATGGTCGCAGGGCTCGAAGTACAACAAACAACTCACCATTATCGTCATACAGGTTGAGGAATCGGGCATCGAGGATGTCGACCGTCGCAGAGTACTTATCTCCCACTAGATCCCATCGACCCTTCAGGGAGATGGAGCGGTATCGCGCATGGCCGAACCTCACGTAGGGTTGACGCTTGCGCTTCTTGGAGCCCGAGATCGTGACCGAGCATGGCAGAGTGGACAGGGTGCGGGCACGCTCCTCGTGATCACGCGTAGCAAACACCCAGCCGCCTGTGCCGACAAATGTTTGAAGCACCTGGATCGGGGAGCGGTTCTGTAATGCGTCCAACTCGGTGGCGTTGGCGCCGCTGCGACGTCCCCCCACTTTCAGTAGCGGGGCGATTTAGAGTCCGGGGTTGATGGTAGCGGATGCCAGTTGCTTCGCGTA
>NZ_CANMLQ010000017.1:0-15490 GCF_947498795.1 uncultured Pseudoxanthomonas sp.
GCATCGACCACATGCCAGCCTTGGCTACAGGCCACCCATCACCCGAATCCCACTGAACAACGTGGTGGGTTTACACAGCTAGTGCATCAGACGGGTGGGATCGCTCGCGTTAGCACTATCGCCTGGACCTGGCTCCTGCGCGGGCGGATTACTCAACCATGCCCACGTTGCCAACACCAGCGGCCGCGCTTGCGCCCATACCTGTGTGGAATCGCCGCCAAGCTCATCCCACAGCACTTCCAGATATTCCTCATCCCGTGGCAGCACATAGCTGCCGTAGGTGATGAGCCCCAGGGCATAGGCAGGGCAAGCATCGTCCCACTCCATCTCTTCCCTGGCCGCATCCTGCCTGGCAAAGGCGTCGAACCCATCTGGAATCGGCGTCATGCCCGGATAGGGCAAACAGTGCGCAACGCCTTCCTGCGCGGACAGGCGTTGCACCAGGCTCCCAAAAGCGTGGGAATCTATGCGGCCCATGCTACTCAGGCCGCCTGAGCATCCTGAGCATGGGACGGCTGACCGATGTTTGCCGCCAGGCGATAGCCCGCGCTCTGCACCGTGTGCAGCATGGGCGTAACGAAGCCCTTGTCGATGGCTTTGCGCAGGTTGTACATGTGACTGCGCAGGGCATCGGAATCGGGCAGATCATCGCCCCACAGCTCCCGCTCAATTTCCCGGCGCGAGACCACGCGCGGGGATTCGCGCATCAAGATCGTCAACAGCCGCATACCTGCAGGCGTAAGCTCCAAGCGACGTCCATCCCGTTGCACGATTTGCGAGGCAGGATCCAAGGTGAGATCGCCCACCTGCAACACAGCTCGCGCGACCTCCTTCCGGTTGCGGCGGATGATGGCCTTCAGCCGCGCTTCCAGTTCTTGGGTCGCAAAGGGCTTGGTCAGGAAATCGTCCACGCCCGCCTCCAGGCCGACGAGCTTGTCCTCCAAGGTGTCGCGGGCGGTCACCATGATGATGGGCGTTGCCACCCGCGCCTCCGTGCGCAGCTGCTTGACGACCTGCAGGCCATCCATTCGCGGAAGGTTGCCGTCCAGGATGATGGCGTCGTAGCGATTTTCACTGGCCAGCCGATACCCTTCGGCTCCGTCGACCGCGTAGTCCACTTCCAGGCCCTTGGCTTCCAGGAAATAACCCACGGTTTCAGCCAAACTGCGGTTGTCTTCAATGATCAGAACGACGGCAGACATCGACACGGCTCCTGTAGTTCAGTTTGGTGAAAAATAGCCGCACCGCCTGTCGAGGCGGCGTGAAATCACTTCCTGCACCCCTGGCTTGCCTATCTCAGGAATCCCTCATGAAGTCCTCCGCACCCACGAAGATCTGGGATTGCCTCATCGTGGGAGGTGGGCCGGCCGGTCTGACGGCGGCGACCTACTTGCGTCGCTTTCATCGCTCCGTGGCGCTCATCGATAGCGGTCAGAGTCGGGCGAAATGGATTCCCAAGACTCATAACTGCCCGGGGTTTCCGGCAGGTGTGGCCGGGACCGCCCTGTTGACCCGCTTGGGTGAGCAAGCGGGCCAATACGGGGTCACGTGCATCAAGGCCGTGGCCTCCCGCATCGAAGTGGGGCTGGACGTTTTTACTATCACCCTGCCCCGACGGTGCCTGCAGGCTTACACCGTGATCCTGGCCACAGGCGTGGAAGACACGCTGCCCACCCTGAAGGGACTGAGCCCCAAGACGGCCATTGAGCGCGGCTTGCTGCGCCTGTGTGCGATCTGCGATGGGTATGAAGCCACCGATGCGTCCATTGGGGTCCTGGGCCCACCGGAATCGGCGTTGCGCCATGCCTGCTTCCTGCGTGCTTTTTCTCCCACCGTAACCGCCCTGACGGTCCCCGATGGGTCCAAGGCCACGCACCACTCACTTCGGCAGGCACGTCAGCTGGACATCCCGGTCATCGGTTGTGAGCCCACCGTTCGCATCTCCGGCAATGCGTGTGTGGTGATGGATCACACCGGTCGCGCCCATCGCTTCGACACGGTGTACGCCGCCTTGGGAACCCAGTCACGCTTTACCTTGGCCACGGCGGCGGGTGCGCGTCTACTGCGATCGGGCGAGTTGTTCACCGATGCCCACATGCAGACCTCCATCCCCGGCCTGTATGCCATCGGGGATGTCAGTAGTGCTATCAACCAGATTTCCGTGGCCTTCGGACAGGCGGCCATCGCCGCCACGGCGATCCATCGCCAACTGGCCGCGTCGCCTCGCCGCTAAGGTTCACCGGGCTTACACGCGCGCTTTGTCAGCTTCGCCAGGTCCTCGAAGCCTCCTACTCCGATGCCTGCTACGGGAAAGCCTGCTCTACCCCTGCCGTTTCATTGGGTTGAAGATGCCGGTAAGGACACGGTATTCCTGGCGTCAATTCCTGTGGTGCAGGTCGCCGCGGCGGGCGAGGCTTGGATTGCCAGCGTAGTCTTCGATGCGGTGGAGGTGGTCCCCCAGCAGATGGTCTGCCGAAGCAAACAGGCCGCCCTGCGATGGGCGAGCCGGTGGGTACTCCAGCGCGTGCCTCTGCTTACGCGTGCTGCCGATCGAATGGGTCTGAAAGCACCTTCCACTTCTGACGCTGCGTAGCACTCCCGATCCTCACAGGACGCCCCACCAATGACTCCCCTCGCCTCGCCGATTCCTTTCAGGTCATCCCTCGAGGTCATTGGTGCGGAGGAAAACGAAGCGATCCTGGCCTTGGAGACCGTGTTCTCGCAGATGGCGCAACGAGTCGCCGAGCACGAAGGCGTGGCCCATCGCGCCGTGCATGCCAAGGGCCACGCATTGGTGCGTGGCACGTTTCAGGTCCATGGGCATCTGCCACCGGAATTGGCGCACGGCCTGTTTGCCAAGGCGCGCTGTTTCGAAGCGTTGGTGCGCTTCTCCTCGCCTCCTGCCGAGCAACTACCAGATACGGTATCCACGCCACGGGCGCTGGCCCTCAAGGTGCTTCATGTGGAGGGCGAACGTGTGGCCGGCAGTCTGCCGGGGCACTCCCAGGATTTCCTGATGGTCAATGGACCGGCCTTTACGGCGCCCACGCCTGCCGGTTTTGTTGGCGCGGCCAAATTGTTGGCCGCCACCACCGAAAAGATGCCGCGCACCAAGAACGTCATCTCCGCCACGCTGCGCGGGGCCGAGGCGGCGTTGGAGGCGGTCGGCCTGCAGAGCGGTAAGCTCAAGGGCTTGGGCGGGGAGCCGCAGCGACATCCTTTGGGAGAAACCTACTTCACCCAGGTCCCATTCCTGTATGGACCGTACATGGCCAAGTTCTCGTTGGCCCCGCTATCGCCTGCACTGCTAGCACTCGCTGCCACTGCCATCCCCAATGAAGGTGATGCCCAACGCCAGGCGATCCAGAGCGCCTTGGCCAGTGAGGAAGCACTGTGGGCCTTTAACGTCCAACTGTGTCGAGACCTGGAGCGCATGCCGATCGAAGATGCCTCCATCGCCTGGCCTGAGGAGGTCAGCCCGTGGATTACCGTGGCGACCTTGGCGCTGCCGCCACAACGCTCCTGGTCAGGCCTGTCCGAGCAGACGGAAAAATCGCTGGCCTTCTCCCCCTGGAATGCGCTGGCGGCCCATCGCCCCCTGGGTGCCGTCAATCGAGCGCGCAAGCGCGTGATGGCGGTATCACGTCAGTTCCGCAGCAATTTCAATCGGTGCCCGATCACGGAGCCGGACGGCTCGAATTGAAGCGCTGCAGCCGCTAGCTCTTTCGCTGGCGCGACATCGGCCCCTCGATGCCCGCCTGTTGGGACCAACACGCTCCAACGACAGACGCCTTGCCCTGCGATCACGTCCCGGTTTGTCCATGCGGCGCGGCAAGGGCCTTGGACTCGGGTGATTTGTCCTGTCGCAGGAAGATGCTCAACACGACAATGGACAACACCGCTAAGAACTCGCTCTGCCAGTTCTGCATGGACTCAAACCAGAACTGCGCACCGCCCAGATGCGTGCTCCAGGGGATGGCGGCCAAACCCTGCGCGATGCGCTGCTCGTTCTCATGCAGCCAGCTTCCATAGGCATGCCCTATGAAGGCGCCCAGGAACAGTACGCCGAAGGCCACGCTCAAGGAATTGGCGTAGAGCCACTTCCATACCCCACCTTTCGTCACCGGCGTCGGGGTCGGACCGGGGTCGACCCGTTCTTGTTCCTGCGCCGGATCAAGCTCACGGGACTCTGCCGATCCGCGTTGCCGCAGCCACACCGTCAGCAGTACGTACATACCCATCTGCAGGAATTCGCTCTCCCAGTTCTCAAACGTCGCTGACAGGAAGTGACCTCCCTGCAGGTAGGTCGTCAGTGGCTGCGCCGGTTGTCCCTGCTGCACTCGTTCCTGGTTGTCTGCCCGCCAACCAGTACACGTCTGGGCGGCGAAGAAAAACAGAAACATGCCTAGCAGTACCAGCGACAGGCCATTGCGATACCAAAACGAGGTGCGATGGGACGTCATAACCGGGCTCCTGTCACGGAAAACAAGCTTGGCGTGATCAATCGCGAAGAACGAATGAAGCAAGCCCTATTCATGTATGTGAGTTGGTATAGTGAAGCGGTCTCATCCGCATGAAGAACCGATCATGTTGCCTCCCGTGATGCCGACCATTCTGTTGGCCGAAGACAGCGATAATGATGCCGAGATGGTGCTCGATGCATTTCGCGAGGCGCATCTGTCCAACCCTATCGTGCGCGTGTTCGATGGCGTGGAGGTGTTGGAGTACCTGCGTGGCGAAGGCAAGTTCTCCGAGCGGCCCGTTGACCGCCCAATTGTCCTGTTGCTGGACCTCGAGATGCCGCGACTGGGTGGTATCGAGACGTTGACGCAGATCCGCGCCGATCCCGCGCTGGCGCACCTGCCGGTGGTGATTCTTACCTCATCCCGACAGGAGTCCGATGCGATTGCCTCGTGGAATCTGGGCGTCAACGCATTCGTGCTCAAACCCGTGGAACCGGCTCAATTCGTGTCGGCGCTGAAGGTGTTGGGGAAATTCTGGGCGGTCTTCAACCAGAGCCCGCCGGCACCCTAACGATAGGATCTTGGCGCCGTGGGACACGCGTTGCGAGTCCCACACGGTGGATCTCCAGTCCACTGTCAGATTCACCTGATCAGGCCGCCCGCCAGCGTTCTACAGCAGCGGTGGATCGATTTCCCGCTCAAAGTGCTTATGTTTGGCCAAGGCCGCCAAAAAGTCTGCGATCGCGTCCTTGGGCGGGTCACTATGCAGCAACAGACCGGCGTCATCCTCATCGCGCAAGACCCCTGCACCTTCCACGAAGGCCACCGCCTCGCCCAGGGCCAGGATGGTTTTCAGGTGGCGGAACTGGTCTTTGACGAACTCGCCCGCCCGCCCATCGCGCGCCCACGCTTTCGCCGTTCCCTCCCCATCGGGAAGAATGACGCCATCAAACAGCACGGACGGCTCGTTTTCGAAGGACGCATCGGCATCGATCTGGCTGCCATCTGCCGCGGTAAAGGCGCCCACCCGCGGGCCGATCAGGCGACCCAAAGCGCCGGCTTTGAGCAATGCCTTCTGTGCGGCTGCTACCTGATCCCCATCCACGCCATCGCCCACGAAGATGGCGACCTTGCGCGTGGCCACCCCGGCCTGACGGGGTAGCGCGAACATGGAGAGCGCCTCGGAGGAGGCCACTTCCGCCTTGGGCGGTTTGGGCAAGGCGCGCGGCATGGGCTCGGGCAAGGACATGCCCAACCCCTCTGCTACCTGGGCGGCCAGGTCCTCGGAGGCATTACGCAGCATGGAGACCACGCGCTGACGGATGGCCGGCACGGTGAGCTTGGACAGCTCGAAGCGGAACGAGGCGACGATGTGCGCCTGCTCTACCGGCGTCTGGCTGTTGAAGAACAACGCGGCTTGGTTGAAGTGCTCAGCGAACTTTTCCGGTTTGCCGCGCACCTCGTCCTGCTCCACTGGCTCGGGGAAGGATACGAACCCGGCTGCTCCGGCCTGAAACGGACATCCGCCGCCCAGCGAGTTGGGCTCGTAGGCCACCTTGCCGCGGTGAATGGCTTGGCGGTGCAGACCATCGCGCTGGTTGTTGTGTACCGGGGCGATCGGGGCGTTGATGGGAATCTCATGGAAGTTAGGCCCGCCCAGTCGAGAGAGCTGGGTATCGACGTAGGAGTGGATGCGACCGGCCAAGAGCGGATCGTTGGTGAAATCGATGCCCGGAATGACATGGGCCGTGCAAAAGGCGACCTGTTCGGTTTCGGCAAAGAAGTTGTCCGGGTTGCGGTTGAGCACCATCCGTCCCAAGGGGGTAATGGGCACCAGTTCTTCGGGCACGATCTTGGTGGCATCCAGGATGTCGAAGGAGAAGCGCTCGGCATCCTGCTCGGAGAACACCTGCACGCCCAACTCCCACTCCGGGTAGGCGCCGGCCTCAATGGCTTCCCACAAGTCGCGCCGGTGGTAGTCCGGATCGCACCCGGAGATCTTGACCGCCTCGTCCCACAGCAGCGCATGGGTGCCCTGCAGCGGCGTCCAGTGAAACTTGACGAAGGAGGACTGGCCCTGGTCGTTGACGAAGCGGAACGTGTGCACGCCAAACCCCTGCATCATCCTGTAACTACGGGGAATGGCCCGGTCTGACATCAGCCACATCAGCATGTGAGTCGACTCGGGCATCAAGGAGACGAAATCCCAGAACGTATCGTGGGCCGAGGCCGCCTGCGGCATGGCGTGATGGGGCTCAGGCTTGACCGCATGCACCAGGTCGGGAAACTTCATCGCATCCTGGATGAAGAACACCGGCATGTTATTGCCCACCAGGTCCCAGTTGCCTTCATCGGTATAGAACTTCACCGCAAAGCCGCGCACATCACGAGCCGTGTCCTTGCTGCCACGCTCGCCGGCGACGGTGGAGAAGCGGACAAATACCGGCGTGACCTTTCCGGCTTCCTGAAACGGCGCAGCTCGAGTCAGTTTGGTGTGCTTCTTGTAGGACTCGAAATAGCCATGGGCCGCAGAACCGCGTGCATGTACGATGCGCTCGGGAATGCGCTCATGGTCGAAGTGGGTGATTTTTTCCCGCAGTATGAAATCCTTCAACAGCGCAGGCCCGCGCAACCCCGCCTTGAGCGAGTTCTGATTGTCGGCCACCGGCACGCCCTGATTGGTCGTCAGGCGCTGCCCGCTGCCATCTACCCTCACCCGATCCAGCGAACCCACGGTGGGGTTGGCTCCGGCGTCTGCACGCGTGCCCACTTTGGCTGATTCATTGGATTCGGCCAGCGTACTGGCGCTCACCAATGGTGAGGGCGGAATGATCTCGGTGCCTTCCGGCGGCATGGTGGCCTGCTGCCGCCCATGCTCAGCGGCCTTGTTCTCATTGAAGGGCAAGGCCGCCACGGTGGCCTCGACGTCAGCGGCCTGCTTGGCAAGCAGATCGCCCGTCCGCCTTGGTGCCTTGGACGCGGCACTGTCGGAGTTGCGAGCCGCTGATTGGCCGCTCACGTTCTTTTTGGGAGCGGTCTTGGATTTACGCGAAGTTGCCATGTCGGTGCCTGCTTCAAAGGGTGCGCGCCTGAAGGCGCAGAACACAGGTGGATGAAAACAAACCCGCCGGTAGGCGGGTTTGTTGGGTTAGAGCATGTCCTCGCGGGCTTGCTCTGCGCGCGCGGCGCCGATGGCCGTTTCCACTTTCTTGACTTCTTCCGGCGGCGGTTGCACCGCGGGCATGCCCAGCGCCTGGATCCAGAGTTCCCGGCACCAGCCCTTGGTGTGGTAGAGGTGATGGTCTTCATCCTCCTCCACTTCCTCGTAAGCGGCCTTCAGGATCTTGGCCAGCTTATCGGTGGAGGACTCGGCGACTTTGCCGATCAGCTCCCAATTCGTATGGTCCTTGGTCTCTGCCAGGACCACACACTCACAGGCCACCAACTCTGCTGCAGCGGCGTCTGCATCGGCGCGAGCCATTTCAATGGCGGCCACCAAGGAGGCGCCGTTATGCGCCACCACCTCTCTGCCCGGACTCATCTCTTCGGTGTCCAATCCCAGTTCTTCAAAAACCTGGGTCAGCACCTGCTCGTGATGCTTGGTCTCATCCAGGTATTCCTGCCACTCCTTGTGCAGGTCCTCATTCACTGCTGCGGCGATGGCGGCGGTGTAAATCTTGATGCCGCCGCGCTCGGTTTCCAACGCCTGCAGGAGAAGTTCTTTCACTTGTTTCGGATCATAGCCCTTGCTTGCCATTGCTGACTCCATTAGCTGGGGATGGGCCATTGATATAGCGCCGGCCTCGCCAAGGGTTTGTGAAAGCAGGTTCACCCGACACACACCTCGAAGCTTTCAATCTCCTCTTCCCTGCCGGCTCGCCACGATGGCCGGTTCACCCCCCATATTTTTCTAGGAGATCGCCATGCGAGACCGTAAAGATCCTCCCGGCACCGATACGCCCAACGTGTCCCCCGAGTCGCCTACCCAACGCCGGGAGCGCAAGGCCCATGAGAGTGACAATCAGGATCAGGCGCTGGAGGAGACCTTTCCGGCCAGTGATCCGGTGTCGCCCTTTGTACCGGCCAAAGCGCCCGAGTAACTAAAACCAGCCCCTGCGCTTGCCCCAGAAGATGGAGGTGGCGGCCAGCGCGAGCATCAGCACCACAGCCACGGTAAAACCGATGACCCCGGTCTTGAAGAACGGGGCCTCGAAATTCATCCCCAGGATGCCGCCCACGACGGCCAAGGCGCCCACCACCACCGTCACGAAGGTCAACACCTTCATCGTCTGGTTGGCCGACAACGCCGTTTGACTGCTGAATAGCTCAAAGCTGCCGACGACCAGATCGCGCGCGCTTTCCACCATGTCCATCGCACGCTCATAGTGGGTATCCAAGACCCGGAAGTGGCGTGCGGTGACCTCGTCCTCTTCGGGGCGGAAGTCAGGTCGTGACAGTGCAGTAAAGACGATGCGGTGCGGGGCCAGCATGCGCCGTAGACGAGAAGCCCCTTTGCGCAGATCCCGCAGTTCCTGCAGGCAGTTCCGGGGGTTGGAGGAGAGCACCTCCACCTCCAGTCGTTCCACCGCCCCTTCAAATCGGGCCACGGCCTCGAAGTAGGTGCCCAGATGCCACTCCAACAAGGCCGCCACGAAGCTGCCCGATCCCAAGGTGCCCACCGCACTTCTGGACGCGCGTCCCTCTCGGAACGTGTTCAAAAAGGGCACGGGCGCGTGATGAAGCGTGACCACCAGGTTCTTCCCTGCGATGAGGGTAAGCACGGTGCCGGTGAAGTTGGGGCTCGCCGATTCGGCCACGCCCACCACCCGCATCCAAAAACAGGGGCCACAGGTTTCCAAGGTGGGGTTGGTGTCCGAGCCCAGGAAGCCGGTGATCGCCGCGGCCGGCAAGGACAGCGCTTGAGCCAGGTGCGCGAGTTCTGCCTGGCTCGGGGATTGAAGGTCGATCCATAGCAGCTGGTCGGCGTTGGGGTCGATCGCCAGCGCCTGGTCAACGTGCGCGATTTCACGGGTGTCCTGTCCGGTATGAAATAGCATCGCCTTGAAAGCACGGTCTTCAGCCTCCGGTATCGCGCTATCCGAGCCGGGCGTTCGGGTCTCATCCATGCGGTCCACTCATGTCACCTGCGGGATCTAAATCGACGATGGAGTGTGTTGTATGTCGCCTGACGTGATCGGCTGGTTAGCCTCGGCCATTCTGCTGGCGACCTTGGTTCGGCAGATCCAGAAGCAAGCGACCACGCCCGAGAGTGAGGGGGTGTCCACCTGGCTGTTCCTGGGCCAAATGGCCGCCTCGCTGGGCTTCGTGCTCTATAGCTGGCTGGTGGAGAACTGGGTGTTCATCGTGACCAACAGTCTGATTTTGCTGACCGCGGTCGTGGGCCAGATCGTGATGTGGAAGAAAAAGCGCGCCAGTAACCCATCGTGACCTAGAAGGCCCCAGCCATGATCGTGGATCTGCCGGCGACAAGGCCATCGGTTCACTCCGCCTTACTGATCAACGTTCATGCTGCAACGCATCAGGAGTGTCTCATGCGCCAAAACACGACCCGTCAGGTTGCACGCCAACTCACCGATTTGAGCGTCGTGGCACCAGAGGTGATCTCCCACCGCTTGGCACGGCTGGCCAGCGGCGGCCTGCGCTCCGCCGCCGATCGCAGAGAGCTTTCCCGCATGTCCCTTGAGAAATGGGAAGCGGCCTGGCTGGCATGGGTGGCCATGGGTACTGCGGGTGCGACCTTTTGGATACGAATGGCCACCTCCTTTTCGCCCTGGACGGTAACGACGCCTCCGATGCCCTCTCACCAGACGTTTGAGCGGCTGCTGGGTCAAGTCACGACGGCGGGTTTGGCGCCCTATGTGCGCATGGCTAAGGCCAATCGCCGACGTCTGGGGCGTAACCTTCCCTCGTCATCGCGATAAGCCCGCGCCCCGCTTTCCTGGCTCTGTGCGCGAGACCGACATGATGCTTTCTAAGACCCACGTTGACTGCTAATGAGCTCAAGTGCGCCCCTATCCCAGCTTCAACATACCGTCGACGGACGCGCGCTCAAGACCGGTGACGGTGAGCGCGGGATTGCGGTACGCGTGGGCTCGTGCATAACGCTGCAGGTCAACCTCGCGCCGGGACAGCTAGCCGGATTTGCCGCAGGGACCGATTCAGTGGCGCTATCGGAGTGGAACGACACCGGTGCATTTGAGTTCCACGTACCCGAGCATTTCCAGGGTGAGGTCCTGCAGATCCACGTGGCGGTGCGCGCTAAGGCCTCAACCGGCGCTCATGCAAATCCATGGCTGGGCCCGGTCGATGCGCAGCGTGTGGTCACCTACCAGGTCCATCCAGGACACGCGGACGCCACCACGCTGCCCTGCGCTTGACGGCAAACAACCAGGCGACTTCACCACGACACGACACGCGGGTTTCTAGCCTGACCCCTTTCTGGGAGCGATGCGTATGCCGCGGCTGCTACATACGGACTGGCCTGCCCACCTCTGGATCGTGCGTCACGGGCAAAGCGCCGGCAATGTCGCCCGAGATGCGGCCGAGTTGGCCGGCGATCGTCTGATCGAGCTTGAGCATCGCGACGCCGATACGCCTTTGTCCACCTTGGGCGAGCAGCAAGCTGTGGCGCTGGCGCAGTGGTTTTCAGAGCAGCCGGCCTCGGTGCGTCCTACGGTGTTCTTCAGCTCGCCCTTTGTGCGCGCCTATCAAACGTGTGTGGCCACCGCGACGGCCTTGGGACATGGAGCATCAGATATCGCCATCGATGAGCGCCTTCGCGAGAAAGAATTCGGCATCCTGGACCGCTACACAGTGCCCGGCATCAAGGCCACCTTTCCCGAGCTGGCCGAGCAGCGGGCACTGGTTGGCAAGTTCTACTTCCGTCCGCCTGGCGGTGAGAGCTGGTGCGATGTGATCCTGAGGCTGCGCAGCGTGCTGGAGGTTCTCAGGCGTGATCACGTGGGCGAGCATGTCCTCATCGTGGCCCATCAGGTGATCGTGAATTGCTTTCGGTATCTGCTCGAATGCCTGGATGAACACCAGATTCTGGACATCGACCGGGAGGCGGACGTGCCCAATTGCGGCATCACCCACTACCAGCTCACCGGTACCGGCGAAGGTGCCCGGTTTGAACTGGAAAGCGCCAACCTGATCGTTCCGCACATTGCGCAGTTGGCTGAGATTACCAAGGCGCCCGACACGCCGGCAGGTCCCAAATGAGCCAGCCGCGGGATCACGTGCTGGATGAGACATGGTTGGCCGCCCACCCACTGCCGGCGGCACAGGGGGCCCATAGCAAGGAAGACCGTGGCCGGGTCTTAGTGATCGGCGGATCGGTCGATATCCCAGGCGCGATCCTGTTGGCCGCGCAGGCCGCCCTGCGGGCGGGCGCGGGCAAGCTGCAAATGGCCGTTCCCGGCCCCTCAGCGTTCTTCCTAGCCCCGCATATGCCCGAGGCGCGCGTGCTGGGTCAGCCCAGTGACGAGCAGGGCCAAATTTCTGGAATGTGTCCTGCCTGCCGTCAGGAAGCCGAACGCGCCGATGCCATCGTCGTCGGACCCGGCATGTGCGACAGCCCCGCGTTGGCCAGTTTGCTGGGCGAGCTGCCAAACCACCCTACCCTCGTGCTGGATGCCGGCGCCATTACCTGTTTCAAGCAGGCTCACGTGCGCTCGCAGGCCGCGATCTTGACGCCGCACGCCGGCGAAATGGCCAAATTGCTGGGGTGCGAGGTGGACCAGATCTCCGGCGACGAACCCGCGTTGGCTCTACAAGCGGCCAAAGATCTGCATGTGGTCCTGGTACTCAAGGGCCCAAGCACGTGGGTTGCAAGCCCGACGGGCGAATTGGTGCGTTACGAAGGCGGCGGCGTGGGCCTGGCCACTTCCGGTTCGGGAGATGTGCTGGCGGGGGTGATTGGGGGATTGGCGGCACGCGGCGCCGAGCCCCTTATTGCCGCAGCCTGGGGGGTGTTCTTGCATGGACAGGCAGGCCGACATCTTGCTGAGCGCATGGGTGCATTGGGTTTTCTGGCGCGCGAAATCAGCCCCTGCATCCCTGAGATCATGCACGCGCTGAGCCCGCCGGCGCGCTGATTCACCTGCGAACGAACTACGGTTTTGGCCTGCGTTCGTCACTCTCAAGATACGCGGTCGGTGCCGTGGCATCACATGGCCGCCACACTGGCTGACGCGATGATGCGGTGTTTCCTTCGGAGGACTCCATCATGGCCAGCAAGAAAAAAACGGCTGCCACACGCCCCGCCACCACCTCAGCTGACACCACGGCGGCACGTCAGCGCCAACTACAGGCGCAGATCGATCGCAAGGATGCCCGCGGCAAGAAAAAGCCCACCAAGCAGGCCACCCAGGCCGGCACGCGCAAGCAGCCGGTGCGCATGCCTGCCCAACACCTGCCCAAGCCCGGTACCGAAGCCGATCTGATGTTGGCACCGGCCTTTGAAGCCCCCGACTACCGCGGCAGCGGAAAGCTCGAAGGGATGACCGCCGTGATTACGGGTGCGGATTCAGGGATCGGTCGCGCGGTGGCGGTACTGTTTGCCCGCGAAGGCGCAGATGTTGCGGTGCTGTATCTGAACGAGCACAAGGATGCCAAGGAAACGGCAAAGTGGATCGAAAAGGAAGGTCGTACCGCGCTACTGATTCCGGGTGACGTGCGCGATTCGAACTTCTGCAAGAAAGCCGCAGACAAGGTGGCCAAGCGCTTTGGCCGTATCGATGTGCTGGTGAACAATGCCGGCTTTCAGCTCCATGCCGAACGGCTGGAAGACCTGACCGATGAGCACCTGCAGGAGACGCTGCAGACGAATGTGGCCGGCTACATCCACATGGCACGTGCCTGCCTGCCGCATATGCAGCGTGGCGCGTCCATCGTCAATTGCGGCTCGGTCACCGGGCTGTTCGGCAGCCCCAAGCTGATCGATTATTCCGCCACCAAGGGCGCCATCCACGCCTTTACCAAAGCTTTGGCCTCCAACCTGCTCGAGCGCGGCATTCGGGTCAATGCGGTCGCCCCCGGTCCTGTGTGGACACCGTTCAATCCTGCTGACAAGCCGGCCGATGAAGTAGCCGAGTTTGGCAAAGACAGCGCGATGAAGCGGCCGGCGCAGCCGGAAGAGCTCTCACCGGCCTTCGTGTTCCTTGCCTCGCCGGTGATGTCGTCTTACGTCAATGGCATCGTGCTGCCGGTGATGGGCGGACCGACGGGGTAAAGGCAAGCCAAAAAAATGCCGCCTCCACTCCCGGAGGCGGCACAGGGGTTGCGTCTTAGTTCCGACGACGGTCGTCAGAGGTGAACGCATCGGCCACGGCATGCTTGGCCCGCTCCCAGGTCAGGCGCGAGGTGCCCTTGAAGCGCTCCCAACCGCGTTCCAGGTCCGAGGCAAGGCCATCGTCCCAGTCGCGGTCGGCGTACTGACCACGCGCGTAGGTGCCGTATCGGTAGGCCGGGCGATAGTCGTCGTACTCATCACCGTCCTGGCGATAGGCCGCGCTTTCGAAGCGCTTGGCGTAGGTGTCGTCGCTCCAGGCGTAGGCGTTGTAGGTGCGATCAGCGCGATCCCACGCATCCTTGGCAGCCGGACGTGCGCGGTCCCAATCCAGCGTGGACGTGCCGCGATCGGCCTCCCAGGTGGACTGAAGGCGACGCTCGGCATCGTCCCAGGACTCATTGGGGTATTCGCCGCGGGCCACGGCACCGGCCTGGTAGACGCCGGCATAGTCACGCTGGAAGTCATGCTCGCCGGAGTAATAGTCGCGCGTGGGCGCTTCGTTGCGCCAATAGTCGACTTCTGCGGTGGGATCGATGCGCTCGGCAACGCCCTTGCCCGCGGCGGCACCGGCCACCGTACCCACGGCCGCACCAATCAAGGTGCCGATCGGACCAAAAACGGTACCGGCCAACGCGCCGGCCGCCACGCCCCCGGCGACGCCGCCAACGCCCACCCCTACCGGATGTGAGCCCGGCGCGCCGGTGATGGGATCCCTGTTTGCATCGGGCTGAGTGTCACGTGTCATGGGTGTGTCCTTTCATGGTGTTGGCACGGGGTGCCAAGAAGTGGGGGATGTCGTTGAGGGGGAATGAAACGTTGCTGCTACGTCGAGAGGTCGATGCAGGCAAGCGATAGGCCAGGGAGCGAGAAAGGCAGCTGCCCTCCTCGCTCGGCCGTGCGGCATTACATCTGGTCGCGGTCTTTGCGCGACTTCTGCTGGGTGTCCTGCTTCTGACCCTGCTGATCGTTCTTGCCGCGGTTTTGCTGCGTGTTCTGGTTACCCTGATCCTGATTCCGACCGGGGCTCTGCTGCTTGTCTTTGGGGGTCTGGTTCGGCATGACCAAGTACCTGCTATACGCGACCGGGGTGGCCGCCCACGTAATGTGCTCGCTGCGATGTGAGCGACAAATGCACGCGGAGTTAATGAAGATCGACTTCACTGAACGAGCTGGGTTTTATCGCGCGCAGCGGGTCCCGAGACGTCTGCGCGTTGATTAGCCAGTTGGCTGGCCTGCTCGGATAGACTGCATTGCGGCGGTTCGAGCCTGAGCCCCTATCACTTGCATCCCCGTCGAAAATCCCACACAGGTGAGACCTTCATGCCCCACCGTTTAGATGCACCGCCGGACATGCTGGACCATGAGCGAGGTCGCGTGGCACTGGCCTCCGGTGCCGTCATCGGAACCTGGATTTGGGATATCACCACTGACAAGGTCAGGGTCGACGCCTCGCTGGAGCGCGCGTTTGGGTTGGGACCGATGACCAAGCCGTGGTCGCTCGCAGATCTCATTGGATCGGTCCACCCGGATGATCAGGACGAGCTGCGGTCGGCAATAGCAGATGCCGTGGCGCAAGGCGGACAGTACGTTCACCGGTACAGGACGCGGGGGACGGACGATGACTGGCGCTGGGTAGATGTGTAAACCCACCACGTTGTTCAGTGGGATTCGGGTGATGGGTGGCCTGTAGCCAAGGCTGGCATGTGGTCGATGC
>NZ_CANMLQ010000018.1:0-14122 GCF_947498795.1 uncultured Pseudoxanthomonas sp.
CTCCTGGGGGCTGGGTTGGCTTCGCAACCCCCATCTTCCAGAGATGCCCCGGATGAACAACCTACCGAGAGATCACAACTAGCCTGTACGACAGGTTGCTTTACACGGCCATGACATGACGGCCACCAAGATCAGGGATGACTGACTTGGAGAGCCCTATGCGTTCAAAATGTCTGCTTGCGGGGATGGTGGTGCTGCTCGCGCTGCCGGGGTATGCCGCCACACCCGACACCACCCTGGCCGCCCAAGCCAATGATCCCGCAACCCGCCAGGGCATGGGCGCCCTCGTGCGAGCGCAGGTGTTGCTGGATCGTTCCCATTTCTCGCCCGGTGAAATCGATGGGCGCGCCGGGTCGAATCAGCGGCGTGCGGTTCGCGGGTATCAGCAGGCGCGGAAGTTGAAGGTCAGCGGAGAACTGGATGAGGCGACATGGACCTCATTGAATCAAGACGCAGCGCCTGCCTTGGTGACCTACACGCTGACCGCCGACGATGTCGGGCAACCGGTGGCCTCCATACCCGAGGACATGATGGCCCAAGCCACGTTGCCCTCGCTTGCCTTTGAGTCGATCGAGGAGGCCTTGGGTGAGCGCTTCCATATCTCACCCGCATTGCTGAAGGCGTTGAATCCGAACGCGGACTTTTCAAAGGCCGGTACGCCGTTGCAGGTGCCCAACGTGGCCAGCCTCCCGGCGCTGCCAAAAGCGGCCAGCGTGGTGATCGACAAGTCCGATTCCACGCTGGGACTTCTGGATGCCAGCGGTGCCCTCATTGCGCAGTTCCCGGTGTCCTCAGGCAGCGAGAAGGATCCGCTTCCGTTAGGACAGTGGAAGATCGTCGGGGTCGCAGAGAATCCGACCTTCCACTACAACCCCAAGTTGTTCTGGGACGCTGACCCAGCGCACGCGGAAGCCAAAATCGCCACTGGGCCGAACAATCCCGTGGGCACGCGTTGGATCGACCTGTCCAAGAAGCACTACGGCTTGCACGGCACCCCAGAACCCAGCGCCATCGGCAAAGCCCAGTCACACGGCTGTGTGCGGCTTACCAACTGGGACGTTGAGCGCGTGGCGCGTGCCGTGTCGCCGGCGCTGTCAGTGATTATGCAGGAGTAGGGGTGAGATACCTGCTTGCGCTGATTGTTGTGGTCTGCACACTGGCCGCCTTGCTGTGGACCGGCGTTGAGATTTCGCCGACCTCCCCACCTGTCGCTACCCCCAGCGCATCGGCCACCCTGACTGACGTCGGCGCAGCTAAGCTGGCCATCGTCGCGAGCCCGGACGCGCCAATGACGCAGCTTCCATCAGATCCTGCGTTACCTGCACCGGCAGCACACACGGATCCGTCGGGCACGCTGCTGATACCGGTGCAAGGGGTACAGGCACCCGCGTTGGTCGACACGTTTACCGATGCCAGAAGCCAGGGCCGAAGCCATGATGCGATCGACATCATGGCTCCTGCCGGCACTCCCGTACTGGCCGTGGCCGATGGCCACATCGAAAAACTGTTCACCAGCGAGCGAGGCGGACTGACGATCTACCAGTTCGACCACGCTGGGCGACTGGCCTACTACTACGCGCATCTGAAAGGGTATGCACCGGGGCTGGCAGAGCAACAGCAGATCACCCGCGGCCAACTGCTCGGCTATGTAGGATCCACCGGCAACGCCAGTCCTGACGCACCGCATCTGCATTTTGCCATCTTCGAACTTGGCCCGGAGAAGCGTTGGTGGGAGGGCACAGCGCTCAACCCGTATCCAGCGCTGACTCAAAGCCAGTAACGTAACTCCTGCCGTTGCCTCGGTCCGCGGCGCAGGTGCTGCTATAGAATCGGGTATCCACCCCGCGCCTAGCCGACCACAAGAATCCTTGAATGACTAAGACCACCTTGGACGCCATTGCGACCACGCGAGCTCGACTGGAAGAAGAATTGCGCGATCTGGATAAGCAAGAAGAGCAGCTACGTCAGCAGCAGGCCTCGGACGCCTACGCCAATGTGATGCAACTGCTGACCCAGTTTGGTGCCCACTTCTCTGCCAAGCAGAAAGCCGAGCTGGTGACGGCGCTGAACAGTGGTGAGCGCGCACCGCGCAAGAAGGCATCGAGCACTAAAGAGGTAGCCCCCAAGTACTGGTTGCCGCACAGCGGTGAAACCTGGTCAGGTCGAGGCCGTGCGCCTCGTGCTTTTGCTGCCTGGGAAGGCACGGCCGCCTACAAGGAATGGAAGGCACGCCACCCCAACGAGAAGTTCCCGAAGTTTCCAGGCTAGCGGCCGTATCGGTCTGAGGAAGGCCCAAGGCGGTGTGACGGTAGGGGAGGGTTCTCATCATCTTCACTGTGTTGACCTCAGTCTCAGATCGAGAAGGAGGCCCGCCATGACACGCGATACTGTGGCAGAGCAAACGCCCCAAACCGCCGATACGCCCAGTCGTCACTCCATCACCCTGCAAGTCAACGGGAACGATCACGCCCTTGAGGTGCAGGCTTGGTCCTCACTTCTGGATGTGCTGCGTGAGCAGCTCGGTCTGACCGGCACCAAGAAAGGGTGCGATCACGGCCAGTGTGGTGCTTGTACCGTGTTGATCGATGGGCGCAGGATCAACAGCTGCCTGACGCTGGCCGCGCTTCAGGCGGGCAAAGACATCACCACGGTGGAAGGCCTGGGCGATGGCCAAGCCCTCCACCAGATGCAAGAAGCCTTCCTGCAGCACGATGCCTTCCAATGCGGTTACTGCACACCCGGCCAACTGTGCTCGGCCGTGGGTTTGATCAACGAAGGCCGCGCCCGCACGCGTGATGACGTGCGGGAACTGATGAGCGGCAATCTGTGCCGATGCGGCGCCTATACCCAAATCACCTCGGCGGTGTGCGAGGTGGCGGGGATTGAGCAAGCACACGATCCCCAGTGCCCCATCATTGTGGGGAGCGTGCCGGCATGAACCCGTTTACGTTGGTATCGGCCTGCGATTCTCGTGGCGCCCGACAGGCGTTGGGTCATGTGGCGCAGCAGCCGCGTATTACCCGTCCTCAGTTCATCGCCGGTGGCACCAATGTGCTGGACCTGATGAAGGCCGGCGTGACCCAGCCCAGTCGCCTGGTCGACATCAGCGGCCTGGGGCTGGATGGCATCGAATGGTCGCCCGAGGACGGCTTGCGGCTGGGCGCCACCGCCCATAACGCCGATACGGCCTATCACCCCTTGGTCAGCGAGCACGCCCCCCTGCTGGCTTCGGCGATTCTTGCCGGCGCCTCGCCCCAGATACGCAATGCTGCCACCAACGGGGGCAATCTGCTCCAGCGCACGCGCTGCATGTACTTCTACGATGTGGCGCTGCCGTGCAACAAACGTGTGCCAGGCAGTGGCTGCAGCGCCATCGGGGGCGTGACCCGTCAGCATGCCATCCTGGGCGCAAGTGAGGCCTGTATTGCCACTCACCCCTCCGACATGTGCGTTGCCCTGGCCGCCTTGGAGGCACAGGTCGAGGTGGAGCGAGGTCAAGGACGCGAACTGATCGCGTTCTCCGATTTTCATCGCCTGCCCGGCGATCACCCGGAACACGATACGCACTTGCCGTCCGATGCCTTGATCACGGCGCTGGTGATTCCACCCAATCCCTATGCGGCTCATTCGGTGTATCTGAAAATCCGCGACCGCGCCTCTTATGCGTTTGCTTTGGTCTCGGTGGCGGTCGGGTTGGAGCTCTCCGATGAGGGAGCCGTGGTCTCGGCGCGCGTGGCCTTGGGCGGTGTGGCCCATAAACCGTGGCGGTTGGAGGAGGCGGAGGCCCTGCTGGTGGGCCAGCCTCCCACTGCCGAGGCGGCCGCGCGCGTGGCCGATCGACTGCTGCAGGGTGCCATCGGGCAGGGCGACAACGACTTCAAGATCGAATTGGCCCGGCGCTTGGTGGTGCGCGGGATTACCGTGGCCGCCCGCGGCACCGTCACCAATGACACGGCCCTCAAAGATTCATCAGGGGAGCAGGCACATGAGTGAGGTCGATCCTCTCGTGCCAGTAGCGGCACCAGGCACCGGACATGTTCGCAAGGGGCAACCGCTTACCCGGATCGATGGACCGGCCAAAGTACAGGGTCAGGCCCGCTATGCCGCCGAATTCCCGGCCCCCGATCTGGCCTACGGCGTCGTCGTCAACACCGCCGTGGCCAAGGGCACGATTATTGCGATCGATCTAGATGCCGCCCTGGCCGTGGAAGGCGTACTGGATGTGCTCACGCACCAGCGGCGGCCAAGGATGCGGGCCGGGCGCGTGTTTCATAAAGACTTGATCGCGCCGGGCGGCAAGCCGTTCCGACCACTTTACGACGAGCATGTGGTCTACAGCGGACAGCCGGTGGCGTTGGTGGTCGCTACCAGTTTTGAGGCGGCGCGCCGGGCCGCGATGCTGGTGCGGGTGGAGGTGGCGCCCGAGCCCCACGCGACCTCACTGCGTGCGAACCTGGACAAAGGCCACAGCCCAAAAGGCATCAAGTTCGGCTACAAGCCGCCTCCCAAAGAAAAGGGTGACGCCTCAGCCGCGTGGCACAACGCCCCGTTCCGGATGCAGGCAACCTTCTATGCCGAGGCCCAGCACCACAACCCGATGGAGCTGTTTGCCTCCACGGTAGTGCGTGATGCCCAAGGTCGCATGGTCGTACACGACAAGACCCAAGGCTCCCAGAACAGCCGTTGGTACGCCTCCCATGCCCTCGGCATCCCGAAGTCCCGACTGAGCGTGCGCAACGCCTTCGTGGGGGGCGCCTTTGGCTCGGGGCTGCGGCCCAACTACGCCCTGCTGCTGGCAGTGATGGCCTCCGAGTATCTGGACCGCTCGGTTCGTGTCGTACTGACACGCCAGCAGATGTTCACCTTCGGGCATCGGCCCGAGACGTGGCAGCAGATCCGGCTTTCTGCCAACGCCCAGGGCCAGCTCCAGTCCATCGAGCATGATGTGCTGACGGAAACCTCGCGCGCGGAGGACTACACCGAGGTCGTGGCCAACTGGTCGGGCCAGTTGTATGCGTGCGAGAACATTCGCCTGTCGCACAAGCTGGTCGACCTGGACCGGTTTACGCCGATGGACATGCGTGCACCGGGCGCGGCTCACGGTGTCCATGCCCTGGAGGTGGCTATCGATGCCATGGCCTGTGAGGTCGGCATGGATCCGCTGGCGTTTCGGCTGGTCAATTACGCCGAGGTGCATCCCATCGAGGACAAGCCGTTCTCCTCCAAAGCGTTGCGGGAGTGCTTTGCCCTGGGCGCCGAGCGATTTGGCTGGTCACAGCGCCACCCCGCACCTCGTGCCACCAAGATCGGTACCGAGTATGTGGGGTGGGGGATGGCCACCGGGACCTGGGATGCCCTGCAGATGTTTGCCCGTGCCAAAGCAGTCCTGGATGCGCAGGGCCGGCTTCGCGTCAGTAGCGCGGCCTCGGACATCGGCACGGGCACCTACACCGTGATGGCCCAAATCGCCGCTGACGCCATGGGCTTGCCGCTGGAACATGTCACCTTTGAACTGGGTGACTCGACCCTGCCCGTGGCACCGGTGCAGGGGGGTTCTGCCCATGTGGCCACGATTGGATCGGCCATTGAAGGGGTCTGCGATAAGTTGCGCGCCGGCCTGCTCAAGCTTGCCAAACGCCATCACGGCGAGCTGTTTTCTGGCTGCAAGGATGATGATGTCGAGTGTGTCGAAGGGGGTTTGCGGCGCAAGGCCGGTGGGGCCAGCGTTCCGATTGTTGAGCTGATGGCGTTGGCCAAGGACGGAAAACTGCGGGCCAGCCATCTGCTCCTGCCAAACCAGCGTGAACAGTCAAAATATTCGCGGGCCACGCACTCGGCCGTGTTTTGCGAAGTGCGTGTGGACGAAGCATTAGGCACGATACGGGTCACGCGGGTGGTCAGCGCCATCGCCGCCGGCCGCATCATCAACCCGATGGCAGCGCGCAGTCAGATTCTGGGCGGCGTGGTATGGGGTATCAGCCACGCGCTGCATGAGGGTACCCACGATGATCCTCGGCTGGGGCGCTTCATGAACCACGATTTTGCTGAGTACCACGTGGCCGTGAATGCCGACATCCACGAGATTGACGTGCTCTTTGCCGATGAAGACGATCGGGTGGTCAGCCGGTTGGGGGCCAAAGGGGTTGGTGAAATCGGTCTTGTAGGGGTATCGGCGGCCATCGCCAATGCCATCCATCATGCCGTGGGCGTGCGGATCTACGACACGCCCATCACTCCAGACAAGGTCATGGCCGGACTTGCACACAGTGGGGCGATCTAGCGAAAGCGTGTGTCGATCTACTGCGGCTAGAACGCCCGACGTCGGACTCCCTGGCTTAGCTTACGCAGCCAGCAATTGCATCAGCTGATTGAGCCGAAACGGCTTTTGCAGGAAGTGCGCATACCCGGGCAGGCTGGGGAGCTGCCGCGGGGGATGGCCTGAGGCCAGAATCACCCGCGCCTGCGGCCGTGAGCGCTTCAGGTGCTCGGCCAAATCAATGCCGTTTTCCGAACCTGGCATGTGCACATCGCTGACCAGGACATCGCACGGGAAGTCTTCCAAGATTGCCTTGGCGCTATGCGCATCCTCGGCAATGCGAACTTCCATGCCCGCGTCCTGAAGGACATCGGACAGCAGAGCGCGCAGCTCCACCTGATCCTCGACCAACAGCACCCGAATCGAGCCTCCCGCAGACGTCAGATCCGAGCAAGGACTGTCCGAAGCACCCATCTGCCTGCTGTTGGTGTCGTCCACTGCCACGCGCTCCCCTATACAAAATTTGGAAAAGGATTGAGATAAGAGCGTGAAGAAGTTGTAAACGTAAATGAAGGTAGCATGGTGTTTTGTACTCGGGGCAAGGGCAGGGGATGAGCCAGCAGGACCAGGGGAAGCGGCACCGCGACACCATCATGTCCATCATCGCCTTTGGTTTGGCGGCCACCACCATCGGGCTGGAGGCTGTCATCCCGTTGGGCTATGCCGTCTGGCTGCTGTACTTCCTGGCCATTGGCGTAACGGTGTACCAGCGCCGGCCGTGGGTGCCGGTGGCGATTGCCGCATTGGCATGCGCGTTGCTGGTGGTCGGTTTCAATTTGGCTCCCCCTAGTCACAACTCAGCCTTCTCCGTAGTGAATCGAACGGTGGGCGGGGTTTGCTTCCTCACCACAGCGCTGATCGTGATGCAGGCCATCCGCGCTCGCTTACAGGCTGAGCGAGCGCTATGGCTGCAGGAAGTGGAAAACGAGGTCGCCGGCGTGCTGCAAGGCGAGCAGACCCCTCACAGCTTGGCAGAGGGGGCACTGCGGGTGCTGTGCGATCATCTGGGTGCCCATATCGGCGTGCTGTACCGTTTAAGCGGCCAGGAACTGGTCCTGGTGGGCGGCGTTGCGCTGGCGCGCGAGGTTCCCACCCGGATTGCCGCCGGCTCGGGTCAGCTGTGGGAAGCCATCGCCAAACAAAGCCCCCGGGTAGTGCGTGGCATCGAGGCCTCCCATGTCGGTGTTGAGTCGGCGCTAGGTCGAAGCGCGGCCGTCAAACTGCTAGTGGCACCGCTCACCGCCGATGGCAGTGCCAGCGGGGCGTTGGAGCTGGGCCTGATTGAGTCCCCGGTCGATGAGTCCACGGCCATGGAGTTGCTGCAGCGGTGCGCCGATACCATTGGTATTGCCCTCAGAACCGCCATGCTGCGCAGTGAACTGATTGAGCTGCTGGAAGAAACCCAGCGCCAAGGCGAAGAACTTCAGGCCCAGCAGGAAGAACTGCGGGTGGCCAACGAGGAACTGGAGGAGCAAAGCCGTACCCTGCAGCAATCCCAGGTCAACTTGGAACAGCAGCAGGCTGAGTTGGAACAGACCAATGTGCAGCTTGAAGAGCGGACCCACGAACTCGAAGGGCAACGGCAGCAGCTGCTGTCGGCACAGGACAACCTGATGCGCAGTCGGGAAGACCTGCTGGCCGCCTCGCGCTACAAGTCCGAGTTCCTGGCCAACATGTCGCATGAACTGCGCACGCCGCTGAACAGCTCGCTGATCCTGGCCAAGCTGCTGGCCGACAACAAGGAAAGTACGCTTACCGCTGACCAGGTCAAGTACGCCCAAGCGATCCATTCGTCCAACAATGACCTACTGGCGCTGATTAACGACATCCTCGACTTGTCGAAGATCGAAGCAGGGCACGTTGAACTGCAGGATGACACCCTCAGCACCGAAAGCGTGGTGCAGCGTTTACGTGAGACGTTCGATCCACTGGCGCGCCAAAAGGGGCTTGACCTGACGCTGGAGATTGCGTCCGACGCCCCGGTCCAGTTCGTGGCCGACGGACAGCGCCTGCAGCAGATACTGAAGAACCTGCTGGCCAACGCCATCAAGTTCACAGAGCGCGGCTCGGTCACGATGCACGTCAAGCCTGACGCCCAGAATCGTGTCGGGTTTGTTGTGTGCGATACCGGTATCGGCATCGCCCGCGAGCAGACTGAAGTGATCTTCGAGGCCTTTAGGCAGGCCGATGGCAGCACGAGCCGTCGCTTCGGCGGCACGGGGCTCGGGTTGGCGATCTCGCGTGATTTGGCCGCTCGCATGGGCGGGGCACTCACCGTGGAGAGCGAACCGGGCCGCGGCAGTTGCTTTACCTTGGTCATCCCCACCGATGGCGCACCTGCCGCCGATCAGGAGCCGCAGGCTGCACCCTCGGCACCGCGCACCATCAGTCCGGCGAATCAGGCCACCGGCCCGATAGCAGTGTCCGCCACGATGGCTAGCCCGCCGGCCCCCGCCAACGCACCGGTGGCCGCCAGTCCCATCACGCGACGCTATCCAGACCGCCTGATTCTGGCGATTGAGGATGACGTCGAATTTGGCCGGGCTCTGGTCGCCCTGGCCCAAGAACTCAGGTTTGACTGTGTGGTGGCCTCAACGGCCGAAGAAGGGCTGCGATTGGCTGCTGAGCTGCGACCCAATGGCATCCTGTTGGATATCGGCCTGCCCGATGTATCGGGCTTGAGCGTGCTGGAGCGGCTGAAGCGCGATCCAGTCATCCGTCACGTGCCTGTGCATGTGGTGTCCGCGTTGGAGCGCACCCAGGTGGCCCTGGAACTGGGCGCGGTGGGCTATCTGATCAAACCGGCTACCCGCGAGCGGTTGGCCAGTGCCATTGAACAGCTGGAACAGACGCACGCGCGCGATGTGCGCCGACTGTTGATCGTGGAAGATGATCAGGAACTGCGACAGAACCTGCAGCTGTTGCTTGCCCGCGATCAGTTGGAAATCGTCGCCGTCGGCACGATTGCCGAGGCCATCGAAAAGCTTGATGTCACCACTTTCGACTGCATGATTACCGATCTGGCCCTGCCCGATGGCAGCGGCTATGACCTGCTGGAGAAGATGTCGACCAGTGCCACCGGCGCGTTTCCACCGGTGATTGTGTATACCGGTCGAGCACTCACACGCCATGAAGAGCAGCGTCTACGACGCTATTCCAAGAGCATCATCATCAAGGGGGCACGCTCGCCGGAACGGCTATTGGATGAGGTCACCCTGTTCCTGCACAGTGTGGAGGCGACCCTGCCCGGGGACCAGCAGCGCATGCTGCGGGAAGTCCGTCGGCGTGATGCGGTACTGGATGGCCGCAACGTCCTTCTTGTCGAGGACGACGTGCGCAACATTTTCGCCTTGTCCAGTGTATTGGAGCCGCTGGGTGTAAAGCTGCAAATCGCGCGCAACGGACGTGAAGCGTTGGACACCCTCGTCAATCAGGACTTCGATCTGGTGCTCATGGACATCATGATGCCGGAGATGGATGGACTGACGGCCATGCGGGAGATTCGTCGCAACCCGCAATGGCAGGATTTGCCGATCATTGCGCTGACGGCTAAAGCCATGGCCGATGATCGCGAGCATTGCCTGGAGGCCGGTGCGAACGACTACATCGCAAAGCCAGTCGATGTGGAAAAGCTGGTCTCCTTGTGCCGGGTATGGTGCGCGCGGCAATGACCCCCAGCGAGTTGTTCGATCTGGAGCTGGGGGTCTTACTGGAAGCGCTATACCGGCGTTACCACTATGACTTTCGCGAATACGCGATCTCATCCCTACGCAGGCGCGTGCGCCAGGCCATGGATCGTTTCCAGTGCGACAGCGTGGCCACGTTGCAACATCGGCTGCTCCACGAGCCGGCGCTGTTTACCCAGGCCATGCAGTACTTCACGGTCCAGGTCTCTGAGATGTTCCGGGATCCGGACTACTTTCGGGTCTTGCGGGAGCAAGTAGTGCCGGTGCTGAAGACCTACCCGTCGTGCAAAATCTGGGTAGCCGGTTGCAGCTCGGGAGAAGAGGTGTGGTCATTGGCCATCCTGCTGGACGAAGAGGGCTTGCTGGAGCGTACGGTGCTCTATGCCACCGACATCAATCCTGAGGCACTGGCCAGCGCCGAGGCGGGGGTGTTCGCATTGGATCGGATGGCTCAGTTCAGCCGTAGCTACCTGGCTGCCGACGGTCGCGGCTCGCTCTCGGACTACTACACGACCGCTTACAACGGCGCCTTGTTCGATCGGCGCCTGAAGCGCAACATTGTCTTTGCCGACCACAGCTTGGCCACCGATGCGGTGTTCTCCGAGGTCCACTTTGTGTCGTGCCGCAATGTACTGATCTACTTCAAGCGCAGCCTGCAGGACAGGGCAGTGGGCTTGTTCCATGAGGCCTTGGTGCACCGCGGTTTCCTGGGGTTGGGTAGCAAGGAATCTCTGCAGTTCGGTGAGCACGCGGCGGACTTTGAAGTGAGCTCCCGGGCACAGCGGCTTTACCGGAAGATCGCATGACCTCTCCAGCGCCACGCCTTTGCGACACCGTAGACGCGATCGTCGTGGGCGCTTCAGCGGGAGGTGTGAGCGCCGTGAGGACGCTGTTGGAGGCCTTGCCGGCGAACTGTCCGGCGGTAGTGATGATTGTCCTGCACCTGCCGCGCGACCGACCCAGTCAGGCGGCTGAGCTGTTCGCACAGTATTGCGTACTCCCTGTCGCCGAGGCAGAGGATAAGGCACCACTTAAGCAGGGCACGGTATGGATCGCGCCACCGGACTACCACCTGATGGTGGAAGATCGGGATACGATGTCGCTCAGCCTGGATGAGCCGGTCCTGTTCTCCCGGCCTGCGATCGATCCCTTGTTCGAAAGCGCAGCGGCTGTCTTCGCTGATCGCGTGCTGGCGATCCTGTTGACCGGTGCGTCCAACGATGGCAGCGAGGGTGTTGCCGCCATTCGGGCCGGTGGTGGCCAAGCATGGGTACAGCAACCGGAGGAGGCCAGCTCGCCCATGATGCCGGCCTCAGCGCTGGCGTATGCAGGCGCTGATGCCGTACTTACCCTGGATCAGATGCGTGTGCGCTTACGGAGCTTTCAGCCTTGAACTTGACCTTGTCCCATCCTGAGCCGGTGCGTAGCGAGCCGATCAATATCCTCGTCGTGGACGATGTGCCCGAGAACCTGGTGGCCATGCGCGCGCTTCTGCAAGCCGACGGGGTGCAGGTGCTGTGCGCCGCCTCTGGCGCGCAGGCACTGGAACTGCTGCTTGTCCACGAGGTAGCCGTGGCCCTGCTTGATGTGCAGATGCCTGAGATGGATGGCTTCTCGCTGGCCGAACTGATGCGAGGTGCGGCGCGCAGCCGGGAAGTGCCGATCATCTTCTTGACGGCCTCACCGAACGACCCCAAGCGCGCTTTCAAGGGGTATGAAGCCGGTGCCGTGGACTTCTTGCACAAGCCCATCGAGCCCCACGTCATCCTCAGCAAAACGAATGTGTTCGTCCAGCTGTTCCAGCAGCGGCAGCTGCTAAAAGAACGCGCCGAATCGCTGGAAAGAGCGCTCAAGCTCAACGAGACCATGATGGCGGTGTTGACGCACGACCTGCGGACACCGCTCTCGGCCATGCTGCTGTGTGCTGAGAAGTTGGCCCTGCAGCTTCCCGGGGATGAGCGCGTCCAACGGACGCTGTCCCAGCTGGAAACCAGTGGTTGGCGGATGGCGCGGATGGTGGAGCAACTGCTGGATTTTTCCCGCATCCGTTCGGGCGGCTTTCAGATCGAGCCTCGGACCATCGATCTAACGCAGGTGCTGTTGGGCGCAATTGATGAAGTAAAACGCGTCCATGCCCACGCAGACATTGCGTTTGAGGCTGGACAATCTTTGGAGGTCAAGGCAGATCCGGATCGACTGACCCAGGTGGTGATCAACCTGGTTGGCAATGCGGTGATCCATGGCAAAGAGGGACCTGTTCGTATCGTCTTGGAAAGCGCGACGCAAGGCTCTGTGGTGTTGCGAGTCTCCAACGCCGGCCATATCGGCGAAGAGTTGCTTCCTCGCCTATTCGAGCCATTCAAGGGCGCATTCCATGCCAGCCAGGGACTCGGGCTCGGGCTGTTCATTGCTGACCAGTTCGTCAAGGCACACGGCGGCACGCTGTCGGCGACTAACGACAACGGACAAGTCCACCTGGAAGCTCGTTTTGAAAAAATGACGTAAGCCTGTAGGAATCTAGATCGGCAAGCGCCAGCGCGTCCTTCATTCCACGCGCCAATCCGGACATCGTGAGCAACATCGTCCTGTTACACGACCGCTATCGCGATGGCCAGGGTTGAGCAGGGAAGTGTTCACGGGGTGGAGGATTCCGAGGGTGGCACGGGATTACCAGCGCCAAGATGCACTACGGAGGTGTCGAGCCAGTGCCTTTTGAGCACGCCCGCCTTCTTCCATGTCAGGAAATCGAAGCTGTACTCACGCGCTTGCGCGATGAGCTGACCTGGGCTCTTCCAGCGCTGCCGACGAAGTGTCTTCCTTCACTACCTTTTCGCAGGCGGATTCGAGCCTAAGTAGATGACAGCCGCGCCGGAAATCCAATGACCTCACAGTCGGCTTGCGCCTCTTATGGCTATTCGAGCAGGGCGGCGTCGCCTTGCTTCAGGGCGAAGGCACGCATTGCGTCCGATACAGGAGCCTCAATGGCGAAATTGCCGAAGCGCCTGCGCCATGCCGACCAATGCCGGGTCACGTGCCCCTTGCGCCGCTGTCCTGGACACAGCCAGATCCATTGCAATCCCCAATGCGCAGGCATGTCTGGGGAATCGCGCCAGCGAAACGCGCAAGCTCCAACGATCGCGCCGATAGCATCGGTGAGCAAGAATCCGTTGACCTGTGGATCACTATCGCCGCTGGGCGAACCCCACTGCACGAAGTCGTAATGCAACTCGCGCTTGAAGGCCAGAGCACGTACATACATCTCTCGGTGCTGCCACGGCGGGGAATGGGTTGTGACGTGGTGGGCGGTAACATTTCCCGCATGAGTAGCCAGCAACTTTGGACGAGGCTGCGGCTCAAGGTAGCTCATACGCTTCTTGTGCTCGCGTCGGTGCAATTGGCTCGACTCGGTATCGCCTTGCCAGAAGGTATATGAGCATATGGTGCAGGTGGTCTCAACCGGTTCGGGCCGGCGCCGGAACTTAGGGGGCGTGATCATCAGTCCACCCAGCCGTCCATCATCATGGCCCCACACTTCGACCTTGTGCCCCGTGTCCAATCTGAAGTATTCGATTGGGCCCAGGCCCATGAGGGAGCCGGCGCTGGCCAGCGCGAGCGGAGCGCACTTGTGGTGGGTGCGTTGGAACCAGTAGACGCTCAGCTCAGCGCCGGTCTGCAAAGCCTGGGCTGAGACGTGGGGGAGCAGCAGGTCGACCAGCAGTGCGGGATCGGTATGGAAGCCGCAGCGCTCCAGCAGAATCAGAAGATCGGCGACCTCCGTGGCCCTGAGCGCAGCATGGCTGAAGACCGCCGTTGAACGGGCCTTGGGCCTGGGGCTGACTGAAGTCCAGCGCAATCCGAACAGGGCGACCCAGCGGTCAACATCTATAGAGCCATGTTCGGCCAGTCGCCCGTCCAGTGCCAGCAGAAGATCCTCAACGTCGGCGCGGTACATCCAGCCGGTGCGCACGGCCTGGCTTATTAGGCGCCCCGCGCTCGACGACAGCCGGGCGCGCGCCGGCTTGCGTAGGGCGTCCCGTATCTGGGCGACGTCCCCCCACTTTCAGTAGCGGGGCGATTTAGAGTCCGGGGTTGATGGTAGCGGATGCCAGTTGCTTCGCGT
>NZ_CANMLQ010000019.1:0-11105 GCF_947498795.1 uncultured Pseudoxanthomonas sp.
CTTCTTCACGTCCAATCTCCTTGGGGTTGGGGATTGGACTCCAGATCGCGGTGCTACTCAAAATTGGGGGGACGTCGGCTGATCGTGACGTCCATCAGGTCCTCCAGCGCGGTGGTATCGGCGGGGTAGACCTGTGGATCGGATGTGTTTGTCTTAGTGGCCGTATCGCTGTTCTCACCGGCGGGGCGATAGGCGCCGGGCATTTGTCTTATGACGGTCTCTTCGATCCTCCTGTTCCACGCCTCCAAGTGACCGCGCGTCTCCGGAACATGAGCGCGACCGAAGTGGATAACTCCCAGAAGCTGGCTCGCCATGCGTTGGCGATTGACGTCCAGTCGATGCGCCATTGCGTTGTCTGCGCTGGTTATTGATGGCATTGCCACGACGCCGATCGCCGGTGCCGTGCCAATGCCGCTGCCAGGCACGTAAACCATCGTCGGCGCAACCAGGTCGCGTGGCACCCAGTGCCGAAGACTGTTAGCGCACGTCACGTTGAAGTCAGTGCCGCTATAGTTAATGCCGAAGGACAGCGTCCAGCTGGAACACAGGCGCAACAGCGCAAAGTAGCCAACGATCAGCCAAGACCGAAGAATCTGCTGCAGGAAGGGCTGGCCGTTGCCATCCTCACCCTCAATGTAGAACGGGCAATCCAAAGCATGTCCGTCGTACTGCGCCCAGTCGGTGAGCTGCAGGGCAAACACCTCGCCCAGTTGGCCCGCTGCGCTGGCATCCTCGACCTCAAAGTCCTCATCGATGAACGGTTGTCCTTCGCGCTGCTCATGCAGGAATGCGAGGATGCTGCGACGCGCGTAGGTCTTGTCGTTGGCGGGATAGCGATCTTTAGGCACGTTATCCCGTATCCACTTGCATAGGTTCTTGAAGAAGGATTCGAACCTCCTGCTGGGTGCGTTACGGCCAGGGAGTGGACCGGAGTAGTCGGTCAGCAGTTCCTGGAACGCCGCAGCCTTCTTCAGAAAGGCCTTGAAGGCACCCGGGCCGGCAAAGGCTGGGTAGTCATCGGCCTCGGCGGTGTTGGTATTCCTGACACGGTGGGGAATGCAGGCGCGCCAGCCCCAAGGCTTGCGGTCTGGTGCGCTTGCGCGGGCCTTCTCTATGGTTTCTGCGAGCGTCTTGACGTGGACGCCATACTGCATGGCCGCCGACGTCATGGACGATCCCGCTGCAACGGCGCGTACAGCTTTGCACCGAGCGTCGAAGGCCTCCTTTCGATCAGATGTCAGTCCGCTGGGCTCACACTGATCCCATTGCCCAATCTCCAAGAGGCTCAGCTCATGCATGGACGACCTCCGGCAAGGACACCCGTGTGGAGACCGTGAGGCGCTGGTTCACATCGATATTGAGCAGGCCGCGATGGATCAGCCAGCACGTCGCGCTGCGCACGTCACGCCAGTCAAACGGGCCGCACAGGGTTCTTTCAATGGCGTGGAAGGAACTGACACGATGGGTCCTCATATGCTCCAGGACGGCATCAGCGAATACGGTGAGACCTGCCAAGGCATCGGCCGCTTGTACGTAGGGCAGCAGTTCCAAGCGCGTGGCATTTGCGACCCTGGCCAGGATCAGCGACTGGGGCTTGCGGATGGCCAGTGTCAACCCGGCGGTGCGGGCCGCGTCCAGAAGTTTGCTGCACACACGTTCTTCGGCGCGTACAGCCTGAATGCTGGGCTTGGACTGGCGGCGAAAGATGGAAAAACTCTCGGCGCCGCTTCGCCGACTGACCCAGAAGCACAACTCGATCTGACGATCCTCGACTGAAAGGCATCGTGGTCGCTCGACGTAGCTGACCACATCGGGATCGAACTCATACTCCAGCGCGAGTGCAAGTCGGCAGGGTTCTACGACCGAGACGACCCGCATCTTGTGCTTGGGTGACAGGTAGTAATACACATCGTTCTTGCGCTCCTCGCGGTGGGTGAGAGCGCGAGACGTTAGGGGTGGGTGCGGAACCTCTGCATAAGACGCTCGCGATTCGGGGTTCAGGGGGCTAGTCACGTGCTTCCCCGGCTTGGATGGATGCACGCGAGGAGGGCTCAGCTGCGCTCGTGGGTAGTGCAAGGGTTGGACGGACCTGTGTCGAGAGGACCGGGATGTCCATGACGGTATCGGGCAGTGGCAGTCGCCACTCACTCAGCACGTGTTCTGGCTCCTGGTAGACGAACAATCGAACCAGACGGTTTCGCGCCACGTCATAGACCGCATAGCCTTCGTACTGACGTCGGCCAAGGTGGGGACGGGGCGAGGTATCGTCGTGAATCACTTCCACCCGGTGCACATACATTTCGGGCAAGTGATAGGGACGCGGCTCAGATCTGGAAAACACCAGATATCGGGGCTGGACCATTGAACGGACAGGGCTCATGGCGCTACTCCAAGCAGTTCTCTCCCGCACCCGAACTTCCAGATAGGAAGAGGTGTACCAAGTGGCGAAATGGGAGTAGGATCAGCGCGTTCCTGCTGTTCGCTGCTCTAAAGACGCCCGGTCGCCACCGGGCGTCAACATTTCTGGCTTAGGCCGCTGGTCTGAAACACTCTTGAGGTGCCTGCGTGAGGTCGGCACTGTCACCTATCGCGGACGCGGGAGCGCGGCATAGCTCCCGGATGCACTTGCTGGGTTGAGCTAACAGCGAAAGGACGGTCGCCGCCAGAACGGCGATATTGGTGCGCCAGCCAATTGGCGACGTCTTGGGCCAAAGCGAATTTGCCGCGCCGGTTTTCCACGGCAAACACACGCACAGGTACGGTGCCACGCAATTGCGCCTGGCGAAAAGCGTCCAGCGAGCTGTATCCGAGCGCCCGCCAAAGCTCCTCCTGGCCGATCAGGGGCCCATAGGTACGGAGCAGATCGCGCGTCAGCAGGTCTTCCAACGCCTCAGGTGTCGGTCCCGGTGGAGATGCAGCAGGCTCCGCCACACACATGCTCCTTCGGGTCTATGTCATGACAACGCTAGCGCGTCGCTCCGTAGGAAGGTAGGAGTAAAGGGTTTACTCTAGCGGCGTCATAAGCCACTGGGCGGCCTACTGATGTCCGAGTACGAGTCCAAGCGCATTGCGCAGATCTACAGGCGGATTGATGCCGGAAACAATGCCTACTTGATGGAGCAGGTCATCGGCGTATTGCGGGTCAGTGCATGGTTTGAGTTTTTACGCGCCAATTTGCCTGGCGATGCACCGCTTACACCCTATGCGGTAGGAAGACTGCTTCAGCCCGAAACCTATGTGAAGGAGGGAGCGCATCACCAAAACCTCTGGGCGAAGTATGCGCAGGGACAACATGTTCCAAGTGCTCACACTCTCAGCAAGGTTGAGGTGGATGTGCCCGGAAGCGCTGCAGTGCTGAATTCGCGGTTCTGGTGGATGCTCGATTGCAAGCGGCCGAGGGATATGGATGTCGCGATGCTGGATTCGCTGTCTGTTCCGATACGCGATTGCTTGTTTGTCCTCGAACACGGGCGAATCGTCATGACCCGATCTTGGGATGACTCGCTTGATCGCCTATGTGAGCGAGCCAGTGGCTTGGAGGCGCTGGTAGCGGCTGTCTGGGTGCTTAGGGAGGCCCTGCATGCTGGAAAAGAGGACATTTACCTGGACATCGGAGAATACCTTCACTCCATCCTGCTGATGGTGCTGGCATCGAAAGAACTGCACTGGATCCGCTATACGATGATGGCGTTCTTCTTCGAGTTTGTTTTTCCGCTTTGCAGCAGCAGGGACCTGATGTTGGATCCTGACCCCCAGCAGTTGTTGGAGAGCGCCGAGGCGTTCGATGAGGTCCGCTGGGTATATGAAGGCAATGGAACCATCAAGCCTAACTACCAGGGCGACACCTCTTCTTGGTACAGGTTGTTTGAGGGAAGGTTGGGCTGGGATATGCGTCTTGCGCTCGGTCCCAACTATGGCGTCCGCGAAGGGGCCAGCAATCCGGAGGCTCACTTGCACGCCAGGCGCTGTCGAATTTATCGAACCTGCGCGCTGGCTGTATTGGGGCAGGGCCCTGCCGTGGGTGTGCCGCCTAAAGCGGTGCGCCTGAGAGTATGTGGCGGTGAAGCCAGCGCGGCGTTTCGATCAAGGCGTTTGCGCGATATGGCTGACTCTTAGGAGCGCCGTATCTGCGATACCGCACCAGGAGAGCTTGCTGAGTTCAGCCGGACCGGGAGGTCCGCCTCTTGGTAGGGGGATGCGATCAGTCCCAGCGGGCATCAAGCACGCTCACAGCTGGGTGTTTAAACTCCATTTCCCACCGCTTTCTTTCCCAAAGGTCACCACACCGCATGAGTAAGCCCACCCTGGACTCCATCGCCACAGCCAAAGCCAAGCTGGAAGAGGAACTGCGCAACCTGGAACGGCAAGAAGTCCAACTGCGCCAGCAACAGGCGGCTGATGCCTTTGCCGAGGTCATGAATCTGCTGGGCCAGTACAACCCGCACTTCAGCGCCAAGCAAAAAGCGGAGATAGTGGCAGCGGTTGGTGCCAACAACCCGGCGCGGGTCAAAAAGTCCACCGGCAATCAGGAGGTGGCGCCCAAGTACTGGTTGCCACACACGCAGGAGACCTGGAGCGGCCGCGGGCGCCCGCCACGCTCCTTCACCGCTTGGGAGGGCACCGCGGCCTACAAGGAATGGAAAGCCAAGCATCCCAACGAGAAGTTCCCCAAGTATCCGGGCGCCTAGCCAGACCTCGTGAGTCCCGGTTGCAGGGCCTCGGTGCTTGGCAGGGCGGTCCAGTAGGCGGGCCCGAGATTGAACCACTGGCACGCAAGGCCTTGCGCCAGCGCCGTCGGCGGCCGTACCGAAGAGGGGGTGAACCCACAGCGGCCGTAACGACCGGCCGCCACCGCCGCGGCCCGTCGCAAGATCTCGCCATACATGCCTTCGCGTACCCGGGAGGCGGGCAGGGTGCCTTGGCGCGCCAAGGCGGCGCCCTGGCGTACCGCCGCCCACGCGCAGTACCGCCATTGCGCGGCGCTTAGCGACAGGCGCGACAAGCGCTGGGCAAAGGCCATGTCCTGCTGCCAGTGAAGGTCGAACTGGCAGCGGACCAACTGCTCGGCATAGAACGCTTGGGCCTCATCGCGCACCAGGCGTTGCCACAACGCCGCCCCTAGGGTCAGGACCAGTTCGTCGCAGGGTACCGAGGCCAGAAAATCCTCGATCGCGGGTAAGGCGCTCTCGGCCTGATAGGCACTCCAGGTCCACCGCCAGGGAATGCCCTCCAGCGGCGTGTGCCGCGCCCCTACCGTCGAAGCTGATGCTTCCACCGGAAGGGCCAGGATCTGATGGGAGGCCAGGACCTGCAGGGCTTCCATGGCCAGCTCTGCCGTGGGCGCGATCGCCAAACGCTGCTGGTGGGCTTGAAGCAGGGCCCACAAATACACGGCACCGGGCAACCCCAGGTCATCCAGCGTGTGAGGCGTCATCGAAGCTGGCCGCATTGCAGGGATACTAAGATTACCTTAGTATCCAGCGACAGGCACTTCGGCCATCCTTTCGTCAGGATGTGACCCGAGGCCCGTGTGTCCGAATCAGCTGACAAGCGATCGAATTTCGCCAGGCGTCTGGAACAGGCACGCTTGGGACGAGGCCTGACGCAGACTCAGCTGGGTGTTTTGGCTGGTATGGAGCCCGACGTGGCGAGCACCCGCATCAACCAGTACGAGCGTGGTGTCCATGAGCCGCGCTCGCCCACGGCCAAGCAGCTGGCCGAGGCTTTGGGCGTTCCGGCGGCCTTTCTCTATACCGATGATGATCTGCTGGCCAAGCTGCTGCTGCGGTGGGGATCGTTGACCAAGCAGCAGAAGCGCGAGCTGGTCAAGCTGGTCGAGGCTACGCCCGGAAAGTAAGACCATTGCATTGGCGATGAGCCTGAGGAGGTGCCCCCATCGGGCACTCACTCCGCTAGCGCGCTCACTCGCCACACAGAGCCCCGACATAGGGTCGTCAGCTGCTGATGGCGCTAAGACGAGCTGCTAACGAACGTCCGACATTCTGGACAGTGAATCGGATTGAACGATTAGGGGTCGTTATCGAGGGTAGGGCGAGATGCCCTCCATGCTGAGCGATCATCGCTCCGAGCGCGCCGCCCAACGAATCGGCCATCGTGCCGCCAACTCTGGTCAAGCTTGTTGGGGTATTGACAGGTTCCCGCCGCGGGAGGGGTCTCAAGGAAGGCGAGCGGGCGCGGCATATCATCTGAGTGCCGGATTGGCGGGTATTTCCAGAGCACGCGCTCTTGTCGACACCCATGAAGAAGTCACCAGAATCGCCGGCGGTGGCCCATGGCTGGGGCAATGGTGACATCTTGCCCGGCATCAAGATCAGTACCGACGCCATGGCGCGAACGACCAAACCCGCGCAGGAAGACTAAGTCAAGATCTCCGAGTACTAACCTAGTCGAGAGGCTCGCAGTTCAAGTTGAGCACCGCGGGCGAGGAACTGTCAGTCGCGCCCGGTTGCCGGTGCGAATCTTTGCCACTGATCACCACGGGGGAGCACGAGACAAGGATAGCTTCCAACCCAAGGTGGACAACGTTCGGTGACTCCGGCCAAGAGAAGGGAAGGGGCAGGGTCAGAATCCGAACCAGGGTGGTCAGGGCGGCCAGCGCCAGGATGACCAGCGCCAGGGCAACGAGCAGGGCCAGTGCGGCCCGGGTCAGTCCCCCGACCAGGATGAAGAAGAAGGTCAGGGCGGCCAGAATCAGCGCCGCCGCGGCGAGCAGTAGCAGAGACGGTCCCGCGACTGCCCACGCGGCTCGGGTCCCGCCACTGCACTCAAAGAGCTCCTTCCGAGGCTCTTTGTTTTCTGGAGTCAGGTGATCGGGATATCGAGGTCAGCGCCCTCAACATCGTACTTGTCGATGAAGTCGAAGAGGTAGGTCTGGACGACGGCGGCGCTTTCCGGGGTCCGTATGCGGCTGATCAAGTCTTGCAGTTCCCCATCCAGCCAGTCGAGCTGTTGACGCCTTGTCTTGCCAACCCATTCGTCCGAGTGCAGACGTTCCTTGATCGGATCGAACGCGGCAGCAATCGCGGCAGAGACCTGATAGCCAGCAGGCAACTTAGCGTGGACCTCGTCCAGCAGCTCGTCGCGCCCGTCTCCGTAGCTCGGCCCTTGGTTGATTCGGCGATATGGTCGATCCTGGCTATACATGAAGCCGCTGGTATCCATCCCTTCGCCCAAGGCATTGAGCGCATCGCGCACGCCTTCGTCCCACGTCGTCTGATCTGCTGTTTCCAAGAACTCATGCAGTTCCGGGTCCTGGGCGCGGTAGTCCTTCCAGAACTGCCGGAAGGTGTTTGACTGAGGGTAGCTAGCCACCCATGCGTCCAGCGCGTGAATCCTGGCTGCAGCTTCTGCGTTGTCCATCATGCTGCCCTTGAAATGTGGTGTTCGTAGTAGGCCTCCGGCCGATCGTCCAAGATGGCCTGCAGTTCTTCGATTGAGCGCCCCTCAGGTGTCAGCCAGCGGTCCACGTTCTCGGGCTTGATCTGGATGATGGTTCGATCATGGCCCGCGGCGGCTACTTCCGGCGCCGGGTCATCCGTGATCGCGGCGAACGATAGAAGATGTCCATCGCCGTCCGGGGACTCGTTCCACAGGCAAGCGATGATCATGTCCTGCTCAGGCTTGGGCCCGAACTCCAGGACGACGTTCTCCGTGGATTCGCCCTCGGCAAGCTCCCGATGCTCCATGAGGTGGCGCTCGACGTTCTCATAGAAGGCGTTGACGATGATGATCCCGTGCTTGTGACCGAACAGGGCATCCCAGGTCTTGGGGATGCTGTCGCGTCGGGCGTTGTAGGTACCGGGGTACTTGCGCTCTACGTACTCGTTCCAGCCCGGGAGTCGGCACTGGTAGCGCATCGGCTTGATCACCTTCCGGCTGCCCTCCATGACGATCACAGGGGCGTAGTTGCCGGGGAAGAACCGGGCATCCCGGGGCAGGGGTTCCGCGCGCTGTAGGTCGTCTAGATCGAGCTTCAGCTTGCTGATCTTCTCGGTCGAGATGCGGAGGTCTTCCTGCGCCTTCTTGGTGACCTTGGTCTGTAGGGCCCGCTTTGCGTCCGCCTGGCGCTTCTTCTGTTTGAACAGCTCCTGCTGGAGCTCCGTTTCCCGTTCCGCCCGCTGGCGCTGTATCTCGCGCCAGATCTCCTGTGCTTTCGGGTCGCTCAGCCCCCGGAACCAGTCATCTACCGCCTTCGGGCGCCGCTTCTTCTTCGCCCGGTCTGGCGCTGCCCACACGTTCAAGGCGAACTCCTCCAGACTCATCGTGGCGCCATAGTGCCGCACGTACTTGTCGTAGTCGGCCTGGATCATCGCGGAGTAGCACATGGCCCGTCTCTTGTTCCTGATGGGCCGAGCTTAGCAACTTCATCGGTCCGGCTTTGCGACACCTTGTTGGACGGGCTCTGGCCCCCTAAGATCGAGCGGAATCAAGGGGATAGCCCACCATACGGTACGCTGTGGATAAGTCGTATAACCGGACCCAAGGGTCCGTCTATTAGGTAGTTAGGCCCTCATGGAAGATTCCTTCGAGCGCGATCGAAAAGCACGTCAGAAGCGATTCCTAGACAAGTTCTGGGAGGACAGCCCACACGCGCTTGACCTACTGAAGGGACACTTGCTTATAGAGGAGGTTCTGGAGGAAGTAATTGCATCAGCATGCCGCCTCCCCGCGACCATGTACGAAGCAAAGATGAACTTCTTTAATAAGGTCAAGCTCGCTCAGGCTATTTGCGGCGAGGCAATCCCAGCGTGGCGCTGCGCGGAAAGGCTCAATGTGGCCCGCAATGAGCTCGCTCACGGCCGCAATGACAGCGTTCTCCTTGAAAAGATCGATTCGTTCATTGCCGTTACCCGGCAGGGATACTCTGACGGCACGTGGGGTGATGATCGGCAGCACAACCTGGAGATCGCGGTTATCGTGGTTCATGCAGCTCTATCACGGGTGGCCGCTGATAGGATGCGGGCCTAACAATTCATTCAAGCCGAAGCCGCTTCGCGGCTCGGCTTAATTCAGGCGTTTTAGACCCGCATGGACAGATCTCAGCACACCCGCCCGCTTTGGATGGGACTTATCGCCTCGATTGTGTTTGTTCCGGCGTTGATGCCCTGCTTATGGTCTTCTCATCGCAACGGGTGATGGTCCCTACGCTGCTTGTCTTGCTCATGGGACTTCTAATTTCCTCGCCGGTGGCTGTGCTCATAGAACTCCCGCTGGCCTTGTGGCTGCGCTCACGCGGCCGATTAAATGCAATCAATCTTTGCCTGTCTGGCGCACTTGTTGGCGCTGTTGTGCTTGGGCTGTACTCGCTGTATTCCAACTATTGGCCACAGATGAATGACCAGGCGCTTGCCCGTTGGATTGCCCAACAGGCCGCGCTCAAGGCTCTTCTACCTGGCGGCATCTACGGACTCTTGTCCGCTGCTGCATTCTCGGCGGGTGCGGGCCTAACAATTCGTTCAAGCCGATGCCGCTCTTTCCGCGCGCGCTCAGCTTGAACTAGGGCTCAAACTCTCTCGGGGTAGCCAGCCCGCGATGGTTCAGTTCTGCTTGGACGGCTTCCTCTATCTCCGCACCGCACTCCTCAGTGCATCCGTCGAACAACGGTGCTTTAGCCGAGTCCACGGCTCGCCAAAATGCTGCCTCGTCCTGGGTGGCGTCGGGAAATTCTTCAAGCGCAGCCAAGAACATGTCCCAGAGCGGGCCGCCCAGGCGCTCTTGAGCGAGAGTCGTATCCCGAATGCCGAGCAAGCCGCTTAGCTCAAGGAGGCGGTCGTATACCTCCACCTTCAGCTCTGGTGGAGCTTCCTCTTGGACTTGCGCCCAGAGGGCCTCGATGAACTCGTGCGGATTGCTGCCGACCTGACCATCCCGGATGGCGGCCTCGGCTTCGTCCAGACGTTCGCGGATCTGCTCGGCGGTTAGCATGGGCCGACTGTGCACCTCAGTTCGTAGTCACGGCGTGAGATTCGCCGGGGGGAGCCTCGGGGCGCGGGAAACGTACGGATTCCCCAGCACGTGCCAGCGCCATGGGTGCTCCCGGCCTTTGGATATCCCGACCCGGGGGGTCGTTGCAGGCTTGGCCGGCGGTGGGATCCCGTCATCCGCCACCCATACCCCGCGATCCACCGTGACGAGGTCCGCGCCGTTGAGCTCACCTGTGATACCCAATGCTTGCGCCAGCTTGCCTGGCCCATTTCCTAGGTCGACCGCGCGTCTTGGGAGCCCGCGGGCCTCTTGAATCGCCTCCAGGCGCTGGACAGGCTCGATGGCGCGCAAGAGCACCCCGAAACCTTGGCCAACTTCGCCACACACGGTATTGGCGCACCAGTGGATCCCGTAGCTGAAATAGACATAGAGGTGGCCTGCCTCCCCGAACATGGTGGCATTGCGGGCCGTCTTGCCGCGGTAGGTGTGGGCAGCTGGATCCTCTGAGCCGCAGTAGGCCTCGACCTCGACGATCCGTCCCGCCCGGCCGTCAGCCACTACGATCAGCTTATTGAGCAGTTCGGGGGCGACGATTCGCGGGTCGCGAGCATAGAACGAACGGGGGAGGGGAGGTCCCATCTCAGGCCGCCTTTCGTCTTCCGCCAAAAGTCGACGAGAGGGGACGGGACGGCTCCACGGGCTGCCCGCAGGTCCTCGCGACCAAGCGCTCCCGCTGCTTCACCCAGCGTTGTGCCCAGCCCTTCCCACGGTCCAGAGAGCGCACGGCGTATTCCAGAGGTTCGATCCCGTGCCCCTTCAGCACGACCCGGATGAGCCAGCCAGCGCCCATGGGGCCGACTGTCACGATAGGGCAGTCTTTGAGCAGAAGCGTGTGCTGGCCGTGTTCATCAGCGTGCCAGACATATGCAGGAGGGAGGTCAATGGGGGCGGCCATAGTCACGATCCGTGGTGGTGGATAGCCACACGTTACTCAGCGGCCGTGGATGGGCCGTCAAGGTCGGACTATCGATCGCTTGCCGTTCAGCGAAATACTAATAGCGAGGGGCGCACTGGGCGGCTAGGTGTGTAAACCCACCACGTTGTTCAGTGGGATTCGGGTGATGGGTGGCCTGTAGCCAAGGCTGGCATGTGGTCGATGC
>NZ_CANMLQ010000020.1:0-9776 GCF_947498795.1 uncultured Pseudoxanthomonas sp.
TTTTGGCTATTTGCAAAATGTGGTTGGAACAGAGCCAGAGGTCAGCCCAGCTCTCCTGAGTCGGACAGCTCCACCAAGGTTGGAATGTGCGGCCCGTACTCGACCTGATTCTGGACGCCGCTGGTTGGAACCTCTGCCGCCGGAGGCTGCCTTAGTAGGCTGCCGACCTTGCGGGCATGCTTCGCGTACAGCGTCTTGGCTCGGATGATTTCATAGCTGTACCCGCGACCCATCCGATTGGCCACCTTGACCAAGCCGTTCAGACCTTCGGTATACGCGTTGGTCAACCGAACTGGTGCATCCCAGTACGCGAAGATGTCTTCGTAGTTGTTGTGGACGGTCCGCGCCAATGCGTGGAACTTTGGAAAGCGCCCCTCGGGCAGCGAGTTCTCCCATGCTTCGAATGCACGCATTGCATTCGCCTTGTCGGGCTCGTCGTAGATTCCGTAGAAGGCTTCCTTGAAGTCGTAGGCCTCCGCCAGCAGCGGTATGCCGGATCGGACGAGCTTCAGCGCCTCCTCCTCCTGCGGCGACAAGGAGCTCGGTCGTTTCAGTGTCAGCCAGCGAATCGACTTCTTGACCTTCAACCGCTCGTTTCGCTCGAGTGCGGACTGATGCTTCTTGCGTTCGTCTTCCAGGGCGTCCGACGCCATGCGCACCACATGGAACTTGTCGATCACGAGTCGGGCATTCGGGAGGTAGGGGCCATACGACTCCTTGAACGGGCGCCACATATCGGTGCAAACCCATTCCACACGGTCTCGATCCGGGAGATCCCTGAAGAAGGGCTTCATGTGCGCCTTCGTTCGCTCCTCCAGCATGTCGAACACGCTGTTGGTGGCGAGATTGGTGATGATGCAGCGATAGCCGCCCGCGAGGTTGAGCTCGTCGATCCCCATGATCACCGGGGTCTCGTAGCGGACGGTCGCTTCAAGCTCCTCAATCAGATCTTGGGCGATGTTCTTGATCGTATTGACCGCAAGACCCGTCTGTTCAGCCAATCCTCGGAACGTCATGCCGAGACAGCGCTCCCGGATGGCTCCGACCAGTCGCTGGGTCGCCCGTCGTCGTTCATCGAGGAAGGGCAAATCCAAGGTCATGGTCTTACCACAGGACTCGCAGCGGTAACGCGGCCGATTAATCACCAGCCGCACCGGCTGCATTTGCTGAGGGGTATCGGCGAACTCGATTCGGCGATGCCCATGCCGGTAGAGCGGCTTGCTGCACTCCGGGCACGCTGGCGGAGTGGCCTCGATGACCTCGGCGGTGATGGTGATGACCCCCTGCGAACTCTGAAGGTCCACCGGCTTCACGCCCGGCAGGTTCAGAAGATCAAGCATTCAGGTCGTCCAGATCGATGGACCGACGATCCCTGATCAGCTCATAGATGATGTCGGTCAGCGCTGCCATCGCCTGACGGTCAGCCTTGAGGACCTGAGTGGCCAGTTTCTGGTGTGAGGTCAACGCACGCACCACGCCCTGCTGGACCGCGCCCGGCAGGTTGCCCTTGAGAGCCTGTTCGCGGGAATTGTTTTCTACCTGTGCCATCACCACGTCGCTTTCCTTCGCGATGGCGGCGATGTGATTGACGAAGATCGCCTGATCGCGGAGTGGTGTGGCATCACCAAACAAACGGTTTAGCCGGTCGATGATCTCCTTCAGGTAGTTCGGCTCATCGGCCCTTCCGCCGCCGCCGGCACCGATGGGCTTGAGCGTCGGCTTCTTGGGCTCCTCACCCGCGCCCTCCGCACGCGTCTTGATGTCGAATCCCGACAGCACCAACCCCTTCAGATCGACCCGGTCAGCTGGTACGCCGTCCAATCGCTTGCCCAGCAGCTTGGCGAACGCGGCGAAGTTCTCCAGTTCGGGGTCGCCGAAATCGATCAGCTGTGCGATGTAGGCGTAGGCGCGGCAGAAGCGCGCCAGACCACTCTTGAAGCCCATCAGGGCGGCCAACTGCTCGGCCGCATCCTTGCGCTGATGGTCCGCCGACTTCATGCCGGCCTCATCCTTGTTCGCACGGGCCTTGCCGTACGCGAACTCCCAGGTGGCGATGGCATCGCGGAGCATCTTCAGCTTCTGGTTATAGAGCCGCGACGGTCGCTCGGTGGCGGCGTACAGCGCCTTGTGCTGAGGCTCCTGAGCCTGCGTGATGTCCCGCAGGCTCTTGAAGCGGGCCTGCTTGAACGCCTCCAAGTCCTCAGATTCATACAGGCCGTGGGCATCCAGCTGCTTCTTGATGTCGTAGACAACGTTCAGATCCTGCGCTTCTTCGATCAGCGCGCCGTCGTCGTACTTCGAGAACGCCAGCTTGACGTTTTCCGGGCTGTTCACGAAGTCGATGATGAAGGTCTCGTCCTTGCCCGGCGCGGTGCGGTTCAAGCGCGAGAAGGTCTGCACGATCTCCACATCGTTCGCGATCTTCTTGTCGATATACATCGCCACCAGCTTCGGCTGGTCGAAGCCGGTCTGGAACTTATCCGCCACCAGCATCACCCTGTATTCGGGGCGCTCGAAGGCGATACGCAGGTCCTGACCGGAGGCTCCGGGATTCATGCTCAGCTCGGAGAACTCCTCCTTCTCGTCCACCACGAACACGTCGCCGTTCAGGCGCTCGTCGTCGCTGTGCATGACTTGCTTCCCAGTCAACTTGCCGGAGAAGGCCACCAGCGAGCGGATCCCCGCATGCTCGGTGTGCTTGGCGATGTAAGCATCGAACCCCTTCTTGTAGCGCACCGCGGCGGCACGCGAGCTGGTCACCACCATCGCCTTGGCCTTGCCGTCCAGTAGCGCAGCCACGTTCTTGCTGAAGTGCTCAACGATGAACTGCACCTTCTGCGTAACATTGGTGGGGTGAAGGCTCATCCACTGCGCCAAAGCCCGCTTCGCGGCCTTGCCGCTGACGCGCTGGGTATCATCGAGCTGTTTGGCGAGATTGAAGGCCGTCTGGTACGGCGTGTAACCCTTGAGCACGTCAAGGATGAATCCCTCCTCGATGGCCTGCCGCATCGGGTACTTATGGAATGCCGCCGGCAGATTCGTTTTGCTGGGCTTACCGCCATCCTGGGTGCGCCCGAACAGCATGAATGTCGAATGCTTGGGCGTAGCGGTGAAAGCGAAGTGACTCAGGTTCTTCGGGCGCGCACGTGACTTCTGGAGCTGCTCCAGCAGTTCCTCGACGCTCATGCCCGCCATATCGCCCTTGCTACCCAGCGACAGGGCCGCCTGCAGCTTGGTGGCGTTCGTGCCGGTCTGCGAGGCATGGGCCTCGTCCATGATGACGGCGAAGCTTCGATCCTTCAGGCCCTTCTCGGTAACGATGGCCTCCATGGCGTAAGGGAAAGTCTGGATGGTCACCACGATGATCGGAGTGCCATTGAGCAGCGCCTCGGCCAGCTGCTTGCTCTTCGACTTGCTGGACTTCTGCCGGTCGATAGCCGCAATCACGCCGAACTGGTGGTCGATCTGCTTCACCGCATCCTGCAACTGGCTGTCCAGCACCGTGCGGTCGGTGACGATGATCACGCTGTGGAAGATCGGCTCGCCGTTGTCACGGCGCAGGCGGATCAGGTCGTGCGCGGTCCAGGCGATAGTGCTGGTCTTGCCGGATCCGGCGCTGTGCTCGCAGAGGTACTGCATGCCCGGGCCATTGGCCTTGGCATCAGCGATCATGGCGTTGACCGCATCCCACTGGTGGTAACGCGGGAAGATCAGGGTTTCCTTCTTCGACCAATTGCCCTTCAGGTCGACCACATCCTTCTTCTCGACGTAGACGAAGCTGTGGAAGATGCGTAGCCAGGTATCGCGCTGACACACCTTCTCCCAGAAGTAGGCCACCGGATACTCGCCGTCCTTACGTGCCGGATTGCCGGCATGGCCTTCGTTGCCCTGGTTGAATGGAAGGAAGAAGGTATTCTCGCCGTCCAGCTTGGTTGCCATCTGGATATCGGAATCCGACAGCGCGAAATGCACCACCGCACCGCGCTTGAAGGTCAGTAGCGGCTCCCGGCGCTTGGTCTTGGGGTCTTGCGGCAGGCGGTCGGTCTTGTACTGCTCCACCGCCGCGGCGGCCGACTGTGTGAAGTCGGTTTTCACCTCCACCGTGGCGACCGGCACGCCGTTGATGAAGAACACGAGGTCAATCGCCAGCTCGCGGGCCGGGTGGTACTTGAGCTGCGGCACCACGCGCAGAATGTTGGCCCGGTAGCGTTTGGTCACCTCGGCGTTGCGCGCATCCTCGGGCGCAGCTTCCGAGAGATCGATGTGCCCACAGCCGGCGATGGCGAAGCCCCGGCGCAGCGCCTGCACCGTGCCATCGGCCTCCAGTGTCTTGGCCAGCCGGTCCATCAGCGCGCCGCGCGGGTCGGCCGGGTGGTCTTTGCAAAGCTTGGCCCACTTCTCCGGCTGCGTGGCGTCAAGCCAGGCCACGAGGTCATCTGGGTAAAGGGCGCGCTCGGTGTCGTAGTGGCGGGTGTCGCCCACTAGCCAGCCGCGCTTTTCGAGCTGAGCGACGATGTAGGCCTCGAAGTGCGTTTCGCGGTGTGCGGTATCGCCGTTCATGCGGCCTCCCGAATGTCGATCTGGCCGGTGACGGCGGCGGTAATGAGGGCAGAGCGGCGTTCTTTGAGGAGGGCGATGCTGCAATCCACTTTCGCCATCAGCTCGTCGAGGCGCGTGGCGGAACGGTGAACCGCAGCGACGATCTCTCGCTGCTCTTCGATCGGTGGTACAGGAATCCGCCGAGCGCTCGCCAGCGTTAAGTTCAACCGATCACGGGTAGCCCCTGTCGCCAGAAACCCACACTCCGCGCGTGACGTTGCCGACAAGGTGAGGGCAACGTACTCGGGCAAGACTCGCGGACCAACGCGGAATCGGTAGCAGTCCGCCTTCACTATCGCGTTGCCGATATCGTCTGGAACGACACAGGCACGTCCAAGCAAGTTGTTTTCATCGCCCAATCCGGCGATCAGAACATCGCCCGGAATGGCGTCATGACCACCACCCAACTCACTTTGCCAGTAGTCAAATGCGATGTAGGCAGCATCTCCGGCCTTGAACCGCGCCCATCCAATGTTCTGCAGCCGAACTACTCTGACGCCAGAGTCAGTGTAGTGCTCTGACTTCAATCCGCTGCCGAAAGGCCCATCACAGCGTGAGACCGATAGCTTCCCGAGCTGCGCCAACTCCCAATGCTCCGGCACCTCCCCAATCCACGCCACGCCGGAATCCTTCATCCTGACGTTCTGGTCAAGGCCCTTGGTAACGGCATGGGTGATGAGCGCCTGGCGCTTTTCCTTCAGCAGCTCGATGAAGCGGGTCTTCTTCGCGATCAGCGCGTCGATGCGGGCGGTTTCGCGGTCGAGGGCGGCGGCGATGGCGGACTGCTCGGCTGGGGGTGGAAGCGGCATGGGTACGGAGCCAACGTGATCCCAATCCGCACGCGGCATCTTTGCGCCGTCACATCCAGCCTCAATTTGCTGCGTTACTTCTGTTGTGAGCAGCCACCGATGCAACCATGGTGCGGATGAGCGTCCTGGCCGCAGAACGAGAAACTCGGTGGAACACAGCCCGTCGTCACCAGTTACGATTGCCTTCCGCAAGTACGGTCGCAGCTTTCCGTACAGCACATCACCGGCACGGAACACACCAACCATCGAGTCTTCAGACTGCCGCGATGCAGTTCCCGTCGGCGCATACCTTCCTGATTCGGCCTCGACGTCCTCGAGACCGACGTAGTCCCAACCTTCAGGCGAATCGGTGCGACGTTCATTTCGCAGGCCGGCACCACGTTTAATGGGCAGTGTTTCCCAATGCGCAGGCACCTGCCCAATCCACTCGACCCCCGAATCCTTGTACGTCGGGTAAGGCTTGTATTGGCTCATTAGCGCCTCAGCTCAGTTGCGCGATGCGCCAGATGGCGGTCGCCTGTGAGGCCATCCAGTTCTGGTGCGCGGCAATGCGCTCAGGCGTCCACTCGGCGTTCTCTTCCCCGATTTTCCGGGTGATCGCGAATCCACTGGCCCGGTAGGCATCTCTTTTCTGGGCGTACTCGGCGTTGCCCGCATCCCGGTTCGCGCCGGCCTGCATCAAGGTCATGTTGCCCAACCGATACACCAGCGCCTCTGCATCGTCGTTGCCGATGCCACCCCAGTTGTCCGGCGCGTTCTGCGACAGAACATGCTCGATGTTGAACGCATCACTGGCGAAATCATGGGCATGACCAGACAGGTGCTTCTCGATAGCGCAGAGGATCAGGCGTACGACTCGGTTGTTTCGGGAGTCCGTGGTGCGGATGGTCTTCTCGGAGAACGCCGTCCGGAACGCCGCATCGTCAGGGTAGATGCTCCGCAGCAAGGGAAGCGACGCGCCGAGCCGATCCAGTTCGCGCTTCGCGACACGCTCAGCAACTTCGTTGTACTTGCGTTCCTGCTCGGCCGTACTTTGCGAACCGATCACGTTGAAGCGCATCGAGATCACCATTGTCGCCCGCAGCAGGCCAGTAAAGTCGGGGGCGTCAAAAATTCGCTTTCCTGCCAGCAGCAGGGGATAGGGCTGACGAACCCGGAAGGTCTTGAGTACGCCGGCCAGCTGTTTGTCCTCTGGCGACCAGTCCGAAACTTCGGGCGACGACAAAGCGAGATAGGTATCAAGATCCTCTTCCATGTCGCGCAGAAGCTGGAACACCGCTTCCGGCGTTCCCACCTGCGCACGAATGGTCTTGAACAGGTCGGCCTGCCGCGCAAAGCTGCGGCGGCTATTCCAGTGGACGCGAAGGAAATCGGGGAAATTCTCCGACTGTAGCCGCCCGACGATGGATTCCCAGCGATCTTCGAGGGCGCGAAGCTCGTGATCAGCCTCGCCGCCCCGATCGAGCACCGAGAACAGGTAGTTCTTCAACAGATCGGTAGCCGAGAGGCGGACACCACGCGCATTCAGGGTTTCAAACACCTTGTACGCGTTGAGCTCGTCCGTGACGGTAATGACCGTGAAGAAAAGACGGTCGCTGATGTCCTCCACGAGCTTGGCAAGGCGCATCCCCTCCTCGCCGGTGCTCGCCCGCAGGAACTCCGCCACCCGCCGATCAAACCATTCGAAAGCCTTGCGAAGCGCGTGCTCGGACGCGCGGAATCCACGCTGGGGAAGATGCCCCAACGATGCGAGATAGGTCTGGAAGTAGTGGTTGTTGTTGCGGTTGAGCGTCAGCTTTGGCCGGGCGACAAGCGTGACGGGATCCAAGTAGCCGACATAGGTCTGGCGGATCTGGTCGCGTCGGCGGGTGTTCGCCTCGGGCTCATTGCCAGCATCGATCAAACGCTGGAGGTTCTTGAGGATAGCGAGGACGATCAGACTGATGGTCGTCAGTCGCTGCTGGCCGTCAATCACGTCGAACGACTTGTCGTCAGCAGACTGCAGCACGAGGTAGCCCATGTAGTGGGCGGTCTCGCCGTCAGCCCTGAGCGTTCCCTGGATGTCAGCCCAGAGATCCTCCCACTCCTCTTGCGTCCAGCTGTAGTCGCGCTGAAATCGCGGGATGCGGTAGGTCAACCCGTTGCCGATGAGCTTCCGGAACGTGTTGTTCTCGGTCTTGAAGTTGGTTGCGGCCATGGTTCGCTCCAATCCTCACTCGGTCACTTCGCCCAACAGGGCTGCAATCTCAGCTTCGACCTGCTTCAGTTCGGAGTCGATGTCGGCCAGTTTGCGCGGCGGCTGGTATTTGTAGAAGTAGCGGTTGAAGTTGATCTCGTAGCCGACCCGGCCAATCTCGCCGTCCTTGTCGTCGCGGAACGTTTCATCCAGCCAGGCGTCCGGCACATGCGGCAGCACCTCACGGGCTAGGTAGTCGCGGACGTCCTCGGTCAGCGGCACGTTCTCGTAGTCGGTCAGCTCGCTGTCGGCCACGGGATTGCCGTCGGCGTCGGTCACCTCGTCACCCTCCGGGTCGCGAACACCCAGTGCGTTGACCAAGGCCTTGAGGAAGGGCTTGCCCACCTTGCCAAGCGTGGCATCCTCTCGGACGGCCTGCGCAATGAAGGTTTCCGCCCAAGCCACCGGCTGCTCCTCGTCCAGATGCGCGGACAAGGCCATCTGCCAGCCGGACTGCTGCTCAGGCGTCAGCTTGGCCCAAGCTTTTTCGTTCCACAGCTTAGCCAGGTTGTCGCGCGTGATGTGGAGGCGCATGCGCAGCGGGCGCAGGACACGAATGCGGCGGTAACCGAAGGTCCGGTACTCGAGCATGCGGCTGAACTCGCCGCTCTCTGCGGCAGCGTAGAGGTCGGCGATCTGGCGCTGTTGGTCGTCGCTGATCTTGCGGCGCTTGTTGCCTTCGTTCTTGATCGAAGTCCACAGGCCGGTGGCATTGATCAGCTGAACCCGGTTCCGGCGGTGCGCGGGTTTCTTGTTGGACAGAATCCAGAGGTATGTGCCGATGCCAGTGCGGAAGAAGATCTCCGTGGGCAGGGCGATGATCGCCTCGACCCGGTCGTTCTCCAGCAGCCAGCGCCGGATCTCCGACTCGCCAGAACCGGCGCCGCCATTGAACAGCGGCGAGCCTGACAGAATGATCGCGGCACGTCCGCCGCCCTTCTCAGGCAGCTCGAGCTTGCTGGCCAGGTGCAGCAGGAACAGCATCGAACCGTCGTTGATGCGCGGCAGACCCGGGCCGAAGCGGCCGGCGTAGCCCAGCTCCTTGTGCTCGTCTTCGACGGCTTTCTGGTCCTTCTCCCATTTCTTGCCGAACGGCGGATTGGCCAAGCAATAGTGGAAACGCTCACCGGCGAACGCGTCCCGCGACAGGGTGCTGTACGGCCCTTTGATGTTCCGGGACAAATCCCGGCCAGGATCGGACGCCAAGGTTCGAAGCAGCATGCCAGCCAGACAGACCGCGTGGGTTTCGGGCTCCAGTTCTTGCCCGTGGGGCACGAGGACCGGCGGCACCTTGAAGCGGCTGCCGTAGTCGGCCACGTGGCTCATGGCGTCCGAGAGGAAGCCGCCCGTGCCGCAGGAGGGGTCATACAGCGTGCGAATCAGGCCCGGATTGGCCTCGAACAGCTCATCGTCCGGATCCAGCAGTAGCGTGGTTGCCAAATGCACCACGTCGCGAGGCGTCATGAAGTCTTCGGCACCCTCGTTAACCTCCGCGCCGAAGCGCCGGATCAGGTGCTCGTAGAGGTTGCTCATCTCCCGGTCGGGAACCTGATCGGGGTGCAGGTCAATGCCAGCGAAGTTGTTGCAGATCTTGTAGAGCAAACCCGCCTTGTCTAGGCGGATGATGGTGTTTGTGAAGTCGAACTGCTCGAAGATGACGCGAGCGTTGTCCGAGAACCGCGCTACGTAGTCCTGAAGGTTCTGCCGCGTTTTGGTGCTACCCAGCGTCGCGAGGGCGTAACTCGACGTGTTGTAGAAGGGGTAGCCGGCGACCTGTCGCAGGATCAGGTCGAGATCGATCCCGCTGTCCTTGTGCTCCGCATGTGCCGCTGCGACGGCCTCGCGGGACTTCTCCAAAACACACTCAAGGCGGCGCAGCAGCGTGAACGGCAGGATGATCTTGCCAAAGTCCGTGTGCTTGAAGTCGCCCCAAAGGTCTTCGGCGTTCTTCCAGCACTCCGCCGCCAGTGACAAGCCAGATCCATTGCCCTCAGCCATGCTCTTCTCCAACCGCTTTTTGCACGATAGAGAATAGCACCACGGAGCTGGGCGTCAACCAGATATTGCACAGAACAAGACGGCGGCAGGGTCGGGCTCCTGGCTCGGCCATCAACCACTTTTTGCACTTAACC
>NZ_CANMLQ010000021.1:0-4573 GCF_947498795.1 uncultured Pseudoxanthomonas sp.
TTCTTCACGTCCAATCTCCTTGGGGTTGGGGATTGGACTCCAGATCGCGGTGCTACTCAAAATTGGGGGGACGTCGCTCCCCTCCTGCACTCACGAGAGACACTACTGGCCTACCTGAATGAGCGCGATCTTATTTTCGTGCCGGGTCAGGTCATTGAAGCGGCAAGACTGCGCGATCCTGCCTTTTATACGGATATGAAAGATAGGAACATGGCAGCGCTTGTCAAAGCCGCTACGCCGTCGACGTTACTCTTCCTCATCGCCTTCCACCGGGAAATAACCTGGAGGCGATATCCCGACCACCACCTGGCTCACATCTTGGCTGATAGAGCAGTCAATGAGTTCATCGACTCATTTTTCAGCAGGGAATTTGAAGACGCGAGAAATCTTTCTATAAAACTTCGCGGCGGACTCCAGTGGCTGGTTGTTAGAGTCGCTCGACTTGGGGATCGATGTGCGCCATGCGTGCTTCCGGATAGCTTTGAGCATCTTTATCCTCTTCCTTTCCTGATGGAAAAAAGTGAGGAAGCGTCGGATGCCTGCGCATGTCTCTACGCCGCGGGCGAGCGTTGGTATGAGCGGATCGGACACCCCTTGCCGGATCGGTACTCCGAAGGAGCTACGAATATCTCATGGGAGGATTTAACCGCCATGTCTCCTTCAGCAACTTGCATTCGCGCGGCGCTTCGAGTTCTGGATGAAAGCATTTCACGAGCACATGAACACATTGCCGGCGAGTATGAGAAATCACTTCTATTTAAGGCCACAGGCAAGACCAATATTGCTATAAACAAGCCAAGATCGACTTGCCGGGCAGTCATGCATCACCGATCCAAAGGCGGTGCCGCATAGTTCCTGAACTCACAAAGACTTCTGCGGACTGTTGGATGCAGCATTTTCTCCAATATTTCGATGAATTCCCGGCGCCTAAGAAAAGTCACAACCTGTCCGCTCGTCCGCCAAAAGTCACAACTTTGCTGACCGCGTGTTACCGAGCAAAAGAGTTATATGAGCAAGATTCGCTGAGTGTAAGTTGCTGATACTAATAACGTTACTCCCTTATATATCCGTCACAACTTTGCTGAGCCCGGTTTCGTTGTAAAACCTGTTTTGTGGGTATCGTTTTGGTATCACTGATACGGCCTGTTTTATAGGCTATAGTCTTTATAACGGTATCCTATTGGAACGCGAGATGACCCCGCGCAAGCAGTCCAGTGCAGCAACCAGCACGCCACCTAAACGCAGCCCACAAACGCGCCGCGACAACGTGGTCGATCTGCGGCTGCCAGGAAACGCCAAACGCCGGAGACTGACGCTGGCCAACGTCAGCGCGGTGTGTGAGCAGCTGGGCGAGCACGTGTCCACGCGTAACGTGCAACGCATCCTCGGCGGCTCGCTGCGCGATATCGGACCGCTGATGAAGGCCTGGCGGGAGAATCGGGACGCCGCCGGCGACGCCGCGAGGGACGCAGGCGGTGACCAGGCGCAGGCGTTGGGGACGATCCTGATGGCTGTACTTGAGGAACACGGCGCGGCCGTGACTGCGGCAATCGAGGCCCAAGCCGTGGCCAATGCCGCTACCCAGGAGGCGCTGCTCGAGCGGGTGGAGCGCCTGCTGGGCGGCCACTCACGAGCGCTGACGAAAACCGCACGGATGCGGAAAGACCCTGCCACCCACCATGGCGAGTCGGACGGCCACAAGGACTTGCGGGTAGACCTGCAGGCCATCCGCACCGACGTCGCCCGCATCCTGGCCCACGGGGCGGAGGCCGCTGCAGCAGCTACCGGCCGGGATCTGGCCGACCTGGGAAGCCGGATCGATCGGCTCACCCGGGCCGTCGACCAGCTGCAAGCTGAGCGCCGGGTGCCGGCGCCCGATAGCGTGGCCGCTACGATAGCGTCGGCGCTATCGGAAGCGCTGGCGGGTTACGAGGCGCGACTGGCGCCCGTGGTCGACCAGCTCGGCCGGCTGGCCGGCACCGTGGCCACGGCCGCCGACAAACCGGCAGCGGATCCGGAACTCGCCACGGCGCTGAGCAGGATCGAGGCCAGCCTGGCGGTGTTGGCCAACCCGAAGCCGTCCACCCGCCCTCAACCCAGCAAGGCCATCCTCACGCGACTGGATGCCTTGCTCTCTGCGTCGGCTGATTTGCCCGCCCAGCTCAAGGCCGCGGTGACCCCACCGAAGCGCAAGCGCAAGTCCACGAAAACGCGAAGCACCCGCACCACCACAACCAAAGAGCCGACTCGGCGGACCGCCAAGGCAACAGCTCCGAAGAAATCGACAACGCCAGCACGCAAGGCGACCGCAAGGAATGCCGTCAAGACCGTCCCCAGGAAGACTGTGAACTCCAAGACACAGGCATCCGCACGGAAGCGCAAGATCGCGGCGCCGCAAACCGCTCGGATGTCGACAAGCAAGATGCCGACAAAACGGACAGTCAAGGCAGTCGCCCCGAAGAAGTTGCCGACACCTGCGCGTAAGGCGGCTGCAAAGAAGACGATCAAGACCGTTCCCAGGAAGACCGTGAAGAAGTCCGCATCAGCATCGCATCGTGCTGCAACGCGATCGCCCCGAGGCTCGAACACCAGCCGTCGCAAGAAGACGAACGCGCTAGCGGTAAGAACGAAGCAGACGGCAAAGCCAAGGAAGGCCCCCACAGCGAAGAAGTCTACGTTACGCAACAGGACGTCACGATTGAAAGCATCCAGTGGTGTTTCTGCCCGACGTCCTACACAGAGCACGCGGTCGAAAAACAAACAAGGCAAGGGGGACTCTTGAACATTGTCACCAGTCAGAATTCTGGCAACCAACCGTCTTGGTTGAAGTCGATTCGCGACGGTACGTTGTGCGGATTACGACCCCGTGCCCTAGTAGCAACATCGCCCACTGGTAGGACATTGCACTTCCGAACATGGCACGGAGATCGGGCGGGGGCGATCGAATTCCTGGCCACCTTACACAGCCTGCTGGGAAACACCGTCGTTATGGTCGAAGCAAACTGTTTTGTGTGGGATGCCGATGGGCGTCGCCTCAAGACGCTCCGATCAGTTCCCTTTTCGGCCGAAATTGAAAAGCTATTTCAGGAGGAACGGGCACGCCAAACAAGTAGGAACAAACGCCTGATAAAACGGGTTCATTGGCGGCCAGGTAGGACTGTTGGGACTCTCAGGAAATAAGCGTTTTTCCGTGCTACGATCATTGTGCGTTTGCCGACGTATGCACGCCCACCGTGGCGAACCCGAATGGGACGGCGTTTCACCCTGTCATGGCCTCTCAGGAGCCGCGGCGAGTTGTGGGCACTCGTTAGGCTCGGAGACAGTCCATGGACACAACCCAGATCAGCAAGCTCAAGCAAGCAGCGCGCACCCTAAAGCGTCAAGCAGGCGTAAGCCATGCTGAAGCTCTCGATCAGATCGCAAAAAACAACGGCGCACATGACTGGGCACATTTGATGCGCAGCAGTGGTAGCAATTCCATAGCGTCATCTGTAGTGCTGGCCACTCGACTGGATATCCCTAAATCGAAAAACTTGATGTTCCACCGAGTGCAAATTGAAGGCATGGAGTTTTCTGGATCCCTTTCACGCACAGGAACTTTGTACATCGCAAGTCCAGATCGGTGGGATCGTCGAGACAAGGGAGTAAGTTACCTTGGAGCTTGTCGACTTCATAAGTTCGAGGATTGCGATGGGATTGGTACATTCATGAGTCGTGTCATTCCCGGTCAGTGGTGGCTCTGCAAGCACCGGGTTGAGCCGAACATCAATATTTCAGACTTGTCCGATGAAGGGCGCTCAGCGCTGGCCATTGAGTTTGGCGTTCTTGAAGGCTTACGCGAACGAGAAGATGGCGGATCAAAATTTCTTTCATCCCCCGCTTTTGTTTCCCTTTGCGAATGGACTCGTCACCACCCTCGTATCGCCAAGAGTCTGGCATCCCAGGGCAGCTACTACGTTCCAAATTGGTACGATAAGGCCACTCAATACTTATCTGCGCATCCGCGCACGTGACCGACATTAATGGTAGCGGCTCTCAAGGGGCTGGTCGGTTTGTGCCATCAATTCAGGCCCACTGGCCAGGTTCCAGATAGCATTAGCGCTATCATAGCGTTAATGCTATCGACCCCCTCAGGCCCCTTACCGGCCGCAAGTGGGCAACGCTTCTCCCCATCGGCTGGGTCTGTTTATCGAGGCCAGTGCATGCGCTTACTCCTCCTTCTTGCAGCCCTGTTCGTCTGCGGCCCTAGCCTTGCCCTCACCTACACCCATGGCGGCTCAACTGAAGGCTGTCGCGATCCTGTTGCATGTCATGCCTGGATCAACGCAAAGGGGGAGATCGACGGCAAGTCTCTCGATGACCTGAAGCGGTACATTGCCGACAATCCCTACGCTCCCAGGGTGATTCGATTCGAGTCGCCAGGTGGAAACTTGGTCGAAGGCGTTGAGCTAGGGTTCTGGCTCAGAGAGAACGGCTATAAAACCGAGGCGACCCTGTGTTCATCGCAGACATTCAGGGATCACCGACGCAAAGATTCTGTCCTTCGACGCAGGCAATTCTGCTTCGTCGGAAA
>NZ_CANMLQ010000022.1:0-3512 GCF_947498795.1 uncultured Pseudoxanthomonas sp.
CACGGAGCTTAAGGAGTAACGATCTTGCAAACGGAAATAAAAGCCAATATAATCAATAGCTTACTTCGCATAACATTCCTTATGTCATGCGAGTCCTACGCCCATCTAGCATGCGGGCGACCCTAGAATAATAGGTCGCCTGCTCGCGGAGTCGCGTTATCGAACCTCCGGCGGTGCTATCTCGTTAGGTTGCTGCGCAGGATCTTCTTGTTTGTCGACCAGCCAGATTGCCTTTGCGGATGAGCGGAACGATGCCGACAGATCGTTGAGAATTTCCGCCGAGCGACTGAGGTCGGCTGGACTAACGCTTTCATCCATTGTGAAGACCGCATTGCCGTCCGAGAAGCTAACAAGAAGTTCCCTTCCTTCGGCCTTCCATGAGGCCTCTTTAGCCGCGGAAGCCCACACCAAGGCGCTGGCAATCTGATCGTTGGCTTGAATCGTCTGGCCTGATGGGAACTGAGTGATAGTGCTAAGCGCTGCGGCGGCATTGTCGGAAACCAGTTGAGGGGTATGTCCGTCTAGCCCCGATACCCTAGCTGAGGTGATGACTTCCGCCTGGGCGACGCTCACCTCAGATGCGACGCTCACAATCTCCTTAAGTTCGCAGTCTTTCTCCAAGCGTCCGTGTCGTGCGCATAGTCGTAGCAAATTTGTTCGCATACCCAGAAGTTGCGCGTCGATGCTTTTGAAGCGTTCGCGCTGCTCGGTTTGAATATCACCCAGAGTTTTCTGTTGGGCAGTCTCGATGCCTTCGAGCTTCTTCTCGAGATCAGGCATACGGTAGACAACGACGTAGCCAAGCCAGCAGATGCCGCCAGCTAGAACGATGATCGTAGCCGGCGCCAACCATTCCTTGAGCTTAAGCATTCCGCCTCCTGCACCAGAGTTATAGCGGTAGATAGTATCGGGCCTCCACCGCCTCAGGGCTCTGGTGGGGCCCGTCTCGAATCAAGCCGAGTCGACTTTTCTTATCTATCCCCTGCCCTTGGAAGTCCTGTACTGAAATAGGTAGTGACCCACGCCCGACTCCAGGGGAGAGGTTTCGACCTCGTGCGATCAGGCATGCACTGCAGCTTACCTCAGCCTTTCACTCAATGATCTTCATCGGCGGTGTGGGCCGATGGCGTTACAGAGCGCCCTTACCGAGAGGCTTGGCTCAGGGGGTGCCGGAACCGCTCCGTATTTTCGTCTTCTTCCGCTCAACCTTCGCCCCTGCGGAGTTCTGCGTTCGCAAAGCCGCCTCTAACGCAATTGGCAGGTTTCGAAGGCTCTCCAGCTGAGCTTCCAAACCATCGGCTCGTGCCCGTTGGCCGGCCAATTCCTGCTGAATGTCGGCAGTGGCCACGCGGGCCGTTTCGAGTTGATCGCGGTGTCGACGTTCTACCGATGCCCGCTCTTTGGCTAGCGTAGAGAGCTTCGATGAAAGCTCTTTAGCTTCTTGGCGCGCACGATCGACCTCGGCATGTGCCCGGTCCTCTGTCGCGCGAAGGTGCTGAGTGAGGCTTTCACGCTCTGCACGGGCCGAATCTTCAGCTCGCTGCAGATGGCCCTGCAACGCCTCACGCGCAACCTCTAGCTCTTTGCTGCGGGCTAGTGCCACGTCCCGCTGCTGCGCCAGCTCCCGGGTCTGATGCTGCAACTGGTCAATCAGGCGTTGCTGCTCTGTCGCTTGGACCTGAGCGACTTGTAATGAGTGTCGTGCGGCATCCAGTTCGGCGCGCAGTGCGCTGGATTCAACGGCCAAGCGGGCACGCTCTTCGTTGAGGGCCTCGTGATCCTTAAGTAGGGTGCTGCGCTCAATGGCCAAGGCCTGAGTACATTCGGCGCGGGCTGCCTCCAGTGCCCGCTCCCACCACTCCCCTGCTAAAGCGGTAACTACCTCCGGCGCGTCTGGGACCGCGAGGCGAACGTGCTGCACGTGTAGACGGCGGCCGAGTCCCTGCCACCACGTTTCCAGGTGCCGCGTCACCGTGTTGGGTGAGCCGGTGCCTAAGTGGGCTCGAATGCGTTCGACGGTCGGGCGTTCGCCCGCCGCGACCAGTTCGTCGGCAGCTATGTGGACGTCGGTTTCGGTGATGCCTCGTGCCATGGGAATGTCTCCTATGTCGCCGCCCTGCCCCGTTGAACACGTACGTGCGATAAGTGATGATTATCGCTAGTAGACGCCCTATTTCATAACGTACATTACATAGTATGAAGCGAAATAGCGCATTGCTCGTCACCCTAGCGACAGCCGCAAATCTGGTCCTGCCGGAACAGCTTGCCCAGCAGGCCGCCGATGCGGTGCGCGAACTGCTCGCCGAAGCGGCCGCGGCCAATACGACCCGCAGCTACGCCACTGCCCTGCGCTACTGGGCCGGCTGGCACCAGGCCCGCTATGGCATTGAGCTGGCCTTGCCGGCGAGCGAGGCTGTGGTGATCCAGTTCTTAGTCGACCACATCCAGCGCAAGAACAAGACTGGCCTGGTCAGCGAGCTGCCGCCGGCGGTCGATAAGGCACTGGTCGCCGCCGGCCTCAAGGCTAGGGTCGGGCCGCTGAAGCTGTCGACCGTGGTCCAGCGCGTGGCTGTGCTGTCCACGGCGCACAAGCTCAAGCGCCTGACCAATCCGTGCGACCTGCCCAGCGTCCGCACCCTGCTCAGTCGGGCGCGGCGTGCGGCGGTCAAGCGTGGCGAGCGGCCGACCAAGAAGACCGCGATTACCCGTGCCGAGCTCGAGGCCATGCTGGCCACCTGCGATGACAGCCTGGAAGGCCGGCGTGACCGTGCCCTGCTCTGCTTCGGCTTCGCCAGCGGCGGGCGCCGGCGCAGCGAGATCGCCGCCGCCGATATGCGCGACCTGCGCAAGGTCGGCGAGGACGGCTACATCTATCGGTTGGAGTATTCAAAGACGCAGCAGGCCGGAGTGAAGGCGGATTCGACGCCGGACAAGCCAATCTTGGGACGCAGTGCTGAAGCGCTGTCAGCGTGGCTTGAGGCCGCTGGGATTAGTGAGGGAGCGATCTTTCGGCGAATCTGGAGGGAGAGGGTCGGCCCTGCCCTGCTCCCGGGTTCGGTGGCCGCGATCGTAAAGCGCCGCGCCCGGTTGGCTGGGCTGGAGGGGGATTTTGGGGCGCACAGTCTCAGGTCCGGATTTGTCACTGAGGCTGGCAAACAAGGCGTACCACTGCCGGCGGTGATGGCTATGACCGAGCACCGATCGGTGGCGAGCGTGATTGGGTATTTCCAGGCTGGAGCTGCTGAAGACAATCCCGCCGCCCGTCTGCTGAAATAATATGATTTCGGTTAGAAGCATTCGCAATGCCTGACATACCCGCTCACCATGAATGTTCGTGCAGACAGAAAAGCGGCCCGATCTTCCGTCTCCGCTGCAGATGTGGTGTTCGCCCTCCCTCCGCCGCGAGCAGTTCGGGGCAGCGGACGCAAAAATTTTGGTTAAGTGCAAAAAGTGGTTGATGGCCGAGCCAGGAGCCCGACCCTGCCGCCGTCTTGTTCTGTGCAATATCTGGT
>NZ_CANMLQ010000023.1:0-2476 GCF_947498795.1 uncultured Pseudoxanthomonas sp.
CCACGCAAGACGCTGGACTACGAAACACCAGCAGAGCGATATCGACAAACTGTTGCGTCGATTGGTTGAATCCAAGGCCCAAAGCGGTCATCCAGCTGCAATGATGGGTTGCAATACTTCTAATATTCCGGAAATATAGAAGTATGGACACGCCCCAGACCGTTCAAGCGCTTCGTGCGCTCGCGCACGACCACCGGCTTGCCGCCTACCGCGCTCTTGTACAAGCGGGCCCCGGCGGAATGGCCGTCGGCGAGCTACGCGATCAGCTCGATTTGCCGCCCGCCACGCTTACGGCGCATCTGAACCAGTTACGTGCCGCAGGGCTTGTTACTGACGAGCGGGAAGGACGGGTCATCCGGATACGTGCCGACTACGACCGCATGAACGGTCTGATTGGCTTCCTGACGGAGAACTGCTGCGGCGGGAAATCCTGCACGCCGGCGGTCAAGAAGAAGCTCCGTTGATTCGAATTCCAGAGATACGACATGACCGACAAAACCTACAACGTGCTGTTCCTGTGCACCGGCAACTCCGCGCGCAGCATCATGGCTGAGGCGATCCTCAACGTGCTGGGCCACGGCAGGTTCAAGGCCTATAGCGCCGGGAGTCATCCCAGCGGCCACGTCCAGCCGATGGCGCGGGAGCTTGCCGAGGCGATCGGCTATGACGCCAGCCAGGTGCGCAGCAAGAACTGGGACGAGTTCGCCGTGGAAGGCGCACCCGAGATGGATATCGTCATCACGGTTTGCGACAACGCCGCTGGAGAGGCTTGCCCCGTATGGCTGGGCCATCCTGCACTCGCGCACTGGGGTGTGCCCGACCCGGTAGCCGCCACGGGCGATGAAGACGATCGCCGTCGAGCCTATACCGCAGCGTTCTCCACACTGCGCCGTCGTATCGAGCTGCTGCTATCCCTGCCACTGCAAAGCCTCGACCGTCTGGCCGCACAGGCAAAGCTGGGCGAAATTGGACGCGTCGGCGCTGAATGATCCGTCAGCGCCTCTTTGCCGAGTCCTTGGCCACGGGCCTGCTGCTGGTGATGGTGGTGGGCTCCGGGATCATGGCCGAGCGCCTCGCGGACGGAAACGATGCCGTTGCCTTGCTGGCCAACACGCTGGCAACGGTCGGCGGCCTCTACGTCCTCATTGAGGTGTTCGGTTCGATCAGTGGCGCGCACATGAATCCCGCGGTCAGCGCCGTCATGGCTGCGCGTGGCGAACTGCCCAAGGCCCTGTTGCCGGCATATATCGTGTTCCAGCTAGCGGGCGCGGTATGCGGTGCTCTCTTGGCGAACGCCATGTTCGATCTTCCGATCCTGGAGTTCTCAACGAAGGTGCGGACCGGTGCGGGCCAATGGCTGGGCGAGATCGTTGCAACAGCGGGGTTGCTGCTGGTGGTGCTGCGAGCGCCCGCGTCCCGGGTAGCCGTGATGGTGGCTGCGTATATCGGTGCGGCCTACTGGTTCACCTCGTCGACTTCATTCGCGAATCCTGCAGCAGCCTTCGGCCGCATGTTCAGTGACAGCTTCGCCGGCATCTCGCCTGGCGACGTGCCCGCCTTCGTTGTGGCGCAGGTCATTGGGGCAGCCCTGGGCGCCACGATCCACAAGCTACTTGGAAAGCCTCATGTCTAATCTTGGCGATCTTCCCAACATCGCGGCCGAGCTGTTCCATTTGCCCGAGGTTGACCGCCTATCCCCGACCGCACGTGCTGCGCATGGCCCGCGGATTCTTCTGCTCTACGGATCGCTGAGGAAGAGGTCATACAGCAAGTTGCTCGCGCTGGAGGCGGCCCGACTACTGCAGGCGATGGGGGCCGAGACCCGGCTCTTCGATCCGACAGGCCTACCGCTTCCAGATGCAGAGCCCGACACGCATCCGAAGGTGCAGGAACTGCGACAACTGGTGCAGTGGTCCGAAGGCATGGTCTGGAGCTCGCCCGAACGACACGGTTCCATGAGCGGCATCATGAAAGCGCAGATCGACTGGATTCCGTTGTCTCAAGGCTCCGTACGACCAACCCAAGGTAAGACGCTGGCCGTCATGCAGGTCTCTGGCGGTTCGCAGTCATTCAATGCGGTGAACCAGCTCCGTGTGCTTGGACGTTGGATGCGCATGATCACGATCCCCAATCAGTCCTCTGTCGCCAAGGCGTTCAACGAGTTCGGCGAAGACGGGCGCATGAAGCCCTCCGCGTTCTACGACCGCGTCGTGGATGTCATGGAAGAGCTCATGAAGTTCACGCTACTGACGCGCGATATCTCGCCCTACCTGGTCGATCGCTATAGCGAACGCAAGGAAAGCGCGGAAGAGCTTGCCAAGCGGGTCAGCCTCCTCGCCATCTAGATATAGAGGGTGGCCCGCCGACCTCTCTGGTTGGCGCCCCATGTCCGCTCCTGGCCGCGGATTCATATGATCGACGCAACACACGGATAGCTGCATAGGCAGCGGGAGTGTTGCAGATGAAGCGTAGGAAG
>NZ_CANMLQ010000024.1:0-1790 GCF_947498795.1 uncultured Pseudoxanthomonas sp.
GCCCTGATGCTGGCGCTGGTCGCCTGCAAGGGCGACGACAAGGCGGCCGCGCCCGCGACCGCCGCCGATGCCACTCCGTGGCCGCAGGTCGCCTGGCCGCTGGCCGAGGACGCGGCGCTCGAGCAGCGCATCACCGACCTGATGGCCACGATGACGGTGGAGGAGAAGGTCGGCCAGCTGGTGCAGGGCGATATCGCCAGCATCACGCCGGACGACGTGCGCAAGTACCGGCTCGGCTCGATCCTGGCCGGCGGCAATTCAGACCCCGGCGGGCGCTACGACGCCTCGCCGACCGAGTGGCTCGCGCTGGCCGATGCCTTCTACGAGGCGTCGATGGATACCTCGCAGGGCGGCAAGGCGATCCCGATCATCTTCGGCATCGATGCCGTGCACGGGCAGAGCAACATCGTCGGCGCCACGCTGTTCCCGCACAACATCGGTCTGGGCGCGACGCGCAATCCGGATCTGCTGCGCCGGATTGGCGAGGTCACCGCGCTGGAGACGCGCGCCACGGGCATGGAGTGGGCGTTCGCGCCGACCGTGGCGGTGCCGCAGGACGACCGCTGGGGCCGTTCGTACGAAGGCTATTCGGAATCGCCCGAGATCGTGGCCAGTTACGCCGGTGCGATGGTCGAGGGCCTGCAGGGCAAGGTCGGCACGCCCGGCTTCCTCGACGGCCGCCACGTGATCGCCTCGGTGAAGCACTTCCTCGGCGACGGCGGCACCACCAACGGCAAGGACCAGGGCGATACGAAGATCAGCGAAGCCGACCTGGTGCGCATCCATGGCGCCGGCTATCCGCCGGCGATCGCGGCCGGCGCGCAGACGGTGATGGCCTCGTTCAACAGCGTCAACGGCGAGAAGATGCACGGCAACAAGCCGTACCTGACCGACGCACTGAAGGGCCGCATGCAGTTCGGCGGCTTCGTGGTCGGCGACTGGAACGGCCACGGCCAGGTGAAGGGCTGCACGAACACCGACTGCCCGGCCACGATCAACGCCGGCCTGGACATGGCGATGGCCTCCGACAGCTGGAAGGGCTTCTACGAGACCACGCTGGCGGCGGTGAAGGCCGGCACGATCAGCCAGGAGCGGCTGGATGATGCGGTGCGGCGCATCCTGCGGGTGAAGGTCCGCCTGGGCCTGTTCGAGGCGGGCAAACCGTCGACGCGGGCCGTCGGTGGCCAGTTCGCCCTGCTCGGCGCCCCCGAGCACCGCGCCGTGGCACGCCAGGCGGTGCGCGAATCGCTGGTGCTGCTGAAGAATGCCGGCGGCGTACTGCCGTTGGCGCCGAAGCAGCGCATCCTCGTGGCCGGCGATGGCGCGAACGATGTCGGCAAGCAGGCCGGCGGCTGGACGCTCAACTGGCAGGGCACGGGCACCACGCGCAAGGATTTCCCGAACGCCGACTCGATCTACGAGGGCATCGCGCAGCAGGCGAAGGCGGCGGGAGGCGAGGCGATCCTCGCCGTCGACGGCACGTACACGCAGAAGCCCGACGTGGCGGTGGTCGTGTTCGGCGAGAATCCGTACGCGGAGTTCCAGGGCGACCTGACCACGCTGTTGTACAAGCCCGGCGATGACAGCGATCTGCAAATGATCAAGCGGCTGAAGGCCGAGGGCATCCCCGTGGTGGCGGTGTTCCTGAGCGGGCGCCCGCTGTGGATGAACCGCGAGATCAATGCCGCCGATGCGTTCGTGGCCGCCTGGCTGCCGGGTTCGGAAGGCGCGGGAATCGCGGATGTACTGCTGCGCAAGGCCGATGGCAGCGTGCAGCACGACTTCAAGGG
>NZ_CANMLQ010000025.1:0-1431 GCF_947498795.1 uncultured Pseudoxanthomonas sp.
TGTTCATCGCAGACATTCAGGGATCACCGACGCAAAGATTCTGTCCTTCGACGCAGGCAATTCTGCTTCGTCGGAAACCAATGCAAAGAAATTCGGATGATCTCGCTACCAACGCAGAAAAAAGCGGTCAACTCGACGCAGTAGAACGTTCCTTCAGCCGCCTTACCCATTGCAGCAGTTCCCCGTGCGGGATCGTCCGTCCAGCGTCGACGTCGCCCAGCGCCTCACGGGTTCTACGCTCCTTCTCTGCCTCGGACAGATCAGGCAGGAAAGCCAATAGTTCTTCACCTGGAAAAGATGGGACGGATCTTGGGATCAGCCAGGTGTTCGGGCAATGGTTGGCTGGCATCGTGGACCGCCAAGTCGACCACGACGTCCAGTTCTGCGCCTCGGGACTGAATAGCCGTACTCACCAATCGGGCTGCCCGTTCGGCAAAGGCTAGGTCGGCCACCAGCCAGATGAGTAGTCCTGGCTGATCTTCTGTGGGCGATGTAAAGGCATCCAGTAGGTAGGCCGCCGTTACAAAGCTGGTGTCCTGGAGGCACTCGCTAATGAGTTGACCAAGCCACGCCGGCGCACTTTGGGCCGGACGGACGTGCACCTGGGCGTGAGGTGTCTTCTCTATCCGAGCCACGAAGCCGGTAGCCAAAAGGGAGGCGATCTCCTCCGGATATAAGACCGCCCCTCCATCGTTGGGGTTCATCATCAGAGTGGCCCCCTTGGTGCCGGCCAATAGGTCGCGCCCTCTCACCTGCACAATCTTCACCGCCGATGAGGACGCGAATCGGGCCTTTTCCCAACCGGTAAAGAACGGGATGGCATCGAAGCCGTCGGGATGGCGAAATTGTACTAGGCGGGTCCTGCCTGAGTCGTCCGAGACCGGCACATGCACGTAGACCAGAGCGTCCAGCAACCGTCGAAAGAAGGCCGGTTCCTCGGCTGGATTGGTGCGTGACCGTTCCAGCCAGGCTTCCAACTCCTGTTCTGCCCGGCTCCCTCTGCCTGCACGCTGACGTGTCCGGGTCACGCTCAGAGCCTGTGCGGGCCTTGGGGATAGCCACGAAACCAGTCAGGATTGATCTCGCTGGTCAGATACGGCGTGCGAAAGAAAGATTGGGTGCGCTGCCAGAGCTCTTCTTCGTGTTGGGCAATGGCCTCGATGTCGCTCAGTGTCGGGTAATGCCGGAGCAGCCGGTACGCTTCCTCTCGCACCTGCTTAGGTACGGCCTTGCTGGCGGCCAGCTCTTTCAGAAACGCGCCGGCTTGCAGTACGTTCCGGGTTCGCTCTTCGGGCATGGTCATGCACGGGTCGCAGAAGACTAAGGAAAACTTAGTTTACCGCGTCCGGCGGTACACGGAGCTTAAGGAGTAACGATCTTGCAAACGGAAATAAAAGCCAATATAATCAATAGCTTACTTCGCATAACATT
>NZ_CANMLQ010000026.1:0-1230 GCF_947498795.1 uncultured Pseudoxanthomonas sp.
CGCGGATTCATATGATCGACGCAACACACGGATAGCTGCATAGGCAGCGGGAGTGTTGCAGATGAAGCGTAGGAAGAGGATCTACTACACCGACACCCAGAAGGCACTGATGTGGGACCGCTGGCAGCAGGGCGAGTCCCTGCATCAGATCGCGTCCCTGTTTGACCGGCACCACAGCTCAGTCCGAAGCATCCTGGTCCAGCACGGCGGCATTCGTCCGCCGACAAGGCGACGATCCGCGAGGGCACTGAACCTGGCCGAGCGCGAGGAGATCTCCCGCGGCTTGGCGACGGGACGGTCGATCCGCACGATCGCCGCGTTGCTGGGACGGGCGCCATCCACGGTCAGCCGCGAGATCGGGCGCAACGAGGGCGCTGAAGGCTACCGCGCCAACCAAGCCGACCTGGCTGCCTGGGACCGAGCGCGGCGCCCCAAGACCTGTAAGCTGGCGCTGCATCGAGCCTTGGCTGCTCGCGTGGCAGAGAAGATCCAGCGGCAGTGGTCGCCTGAGCAGGTGGCCGGCTGGCTCAAACGCACCTATCCCGATGATGCGAGCCGTCAGGTGTCCCACGAGACCATCTATCGCACGCTCTACATCCAGTCGCGCGGAGCCTTGAAACAGGAGTTGCTCGCGCACCTGAGGCGCACGCGGGCGATGCGTCGTTCACGACACCACACCCAGAAGACAGAGAGCCACGGTCGGATCACAGACACCGTCTCGATCAGAGAGCGGCCGGCCAGTGCCGAAGATCGGGCCGTGCCAGGGCATTGGGAAGGCGACCTGCTGTTCGGTGACCGGAACAGTCAGATCGCCACGCTGGTGGAGCGACAGACGCGCTACCTGATGCTGGTGAAGGTGGCAGGCAAGGACACGGAGACCGTGGTCAATGCACTGATCAAGAACGCACGCCGTCTGCCGAAGCAGCTGTACCGGTCGCTGACCTGGGATCGGGGCAAGGAGATGGCGGCGCACCGCCGCTTCACCTTGGCCACGAACATCCAGGTCTACTTCTGCGACCCGCACCATCCTTGGCAACGCGGTACCAACGAAAACACCAACGGCCTACTGCGGCAGTACTTCCCGAAGGGGATCAATCTGGCCGATGTCACGCAGGCCAAGCTGGACGCCGTTGCACGCCAACTCAACGAGCGGCCACGCAAGACGCTGGACTACGAAACACCAGCAGAGCGATATCGACAAACTGTTGCGTCGATTGGTTGAATCCAAGG
>NZ_CANMLQ010000027.1:0-1221 GCF_947498795.1 uncultured Pseudoxanthomonas sp.
GGTGAGTTCAACCCGTCAATGCAACATGATCAACAGTTGCACTGATAGGAGCGAACGATATGGCAAGGATGGGACGGCCCGGCATGTCTCGAGCCCAGAAGCGAGATCTCTGGCGACGATGGAAGGGCGGCCAGTCGCTCAGCGACATTGCCCGCTTCTTTGACAAGAATCCGGGTTCGATTTTCGGGGTTCTGGCCGCGCAAGGCGGGATCGCGCCGAGGGAACGTCGCCGATCCGCCCGGTCGCTGAGCTTAATGGACCGCGAAGAGATATCTCGATGCCTAGCTTCTGGCCAGTCGTTTCGCCAGATTGCGCTCAGCCTAGGGCGGCCTACCTCGACGATTAGCCGGGAAGTGGCACGGCATGGTGGCCGTGACCGATATCGGGCCGCACATGCCGATGAGGCCGCTTGGGAGGCAGCCCGGAGGCCACAGTCTTGCCGGTTGGCCGATAACCCTCGTCTGCGCTGGTTGGTGGCTTGCAAGCTGGGCCAGCAGTGGTCGCCGGAACAGATCGCCGGCTGGCTTAAGCTGAGGTTCCCGCTCAACCAGGCACTGCAGGTGTCGCACGAAACGATCTACCGGAGCTTGTTCATCCAGGCGCGCGGCCTGCTCAAGAAGGAACTCCTGGCGCACCTGCGCACGCGTCGCCGTATGCGCCACTCAAAGCTGGCCACCGCGACGCCTCGCGGCGGGATTATCGACGCGGTATCGATTCGGGAGCGTCCGGCGGAGGTCGAAGATCGCGCCGTGCCAGGGCATTGGGAGGGTGATCTGATCACGGGCAGCAACAATTCCCACATCGCGACGCTTGTGGAACGGCACTCGCGCTTCGTGATGCTGGTGAAAGTGAAGGGTAAGGACACCAGCAGCGTCGTCTCGGCGCTGAGCCGGCAAGTGAAAACACTGCCAACCGCGCTGCGAAAATCGCTGACGTGGGATCGAGGCGGTGAGATGGCCAGCCACAAGAACTTCACCGTGGCGACCGACACGCAGGTCTACTTCTGCGATCCGCAAAGCCCTTGGCAGCGCGGTTCGAACGAAAACACCAATGGCCTTCTGCGGCAGTACTTCCCCGACGGCACGGATCTATCCCGCCATTCGCAGGCATTCTTGAACAAGATCGCCAGACGTCTCAACGAAAGACCTCGTAAGACCTTGGGCTTCCAGACGCCAGCCGCTAAGCTGAGCCAAGCCGTTGCGTCGACGGGTTGAACTCACC
>NZ_CANMLQ010000028.1:0-1200 GCF_947498795.1 uncultured Pseudoxanthomonas sp.
CGACGTCCCCCCACTTTCAGTAGCGGGGCGATTTAGAGTCCGGGGTTGATGGTAGCGGATGCCAGTTGCTTCGCGTAGGCGCTCGGTGTTAGGCCGCCGAGTGCCTTCTTCGGCCGCTCCTCGTTGTACTCCCGGCGCCAGGTCTCGATGACCGTCCGGACGTGCAGCAGGTGGGTGAACCAGTGTTCGTTGAGACACTCGTCCCGCAGCCGCCCGTTGAAGGACTCGACATAGGCGTTCTGGTTGGGCTTCCCGGGCTGGATCAGTCGTAGCTGCACACCGCGCTGGTGCGCCCAGACGACCATGGCCTTGCCGCAGAACTCCTTGCCGTTGTCGGTGCGAATCACCTGCGGCAAGCCACGGGCGAGCGCCAGGCGATCCAGCACGCGTGTTACGCCCAAGCCGGAGATCGCCCGCTCGACTTCGATCGCCACCGCCTCGTGGGTGGCGTCGTCGACGATCGTCAGGCATTTGATGACCCGGCCTTCGGCAGTGCGGTCGAACACGAAGTCCATCGACCACACCTGGTTGGCGGCCAGCGGCCGGATAAGTGGCTGACGCTCGCCCGGCAACACCTTCTTGCGCTTGCGGCGCCGCACCTGCAGCTTCGCCTCCTGGTACAGCCGTTCGACGCGCTTGTAGTTCACGAGCAGTCCCGCTTGCCTAAGCTTGAGGTGGATCATCCCGACGCCGTAGCGCCTGTGCCGCTGCGCCAGCGCCAGGATCCGCGCCCGCAGCTCGACGTTGCGGTCCGGACGCGGCGCATAGCGGTACGCGCTGACGCTCATGCGCACCACCGCCAGCGACCGCCGCTCACTCAGGCCCTTGGCCACCAGATGCCGCACCAGCTCCCGTCGAGCCGGTGCGGTCACCACTTTTTTCGCAGGGCGTCCTTGATCACGTCGTTCTCGAACACCTGCTCGGCCAGCAGCTTCTTCAGCCGGGTGTTCTCCGCCTCCAGCTCCTTCAGCCGCTTGGCGTCGGGCACGCTCATGCCGCCGAACTTGCTGCGCCACAGGTAGTACGAGGCTTCGCTGAAGCCGTGCCGGCGGCACAGGTCCTTGACCGGCAGGCCGGCTTCGGCCTCACGCAGGAAGCCGATGATCTGTTCTTCGGAAAAGCGCTTCTTCACGTCCAATCTCCTTGGGGTTGGGGATTGGACTCCAGATCGCGGTGCTACTCAAAATTGGGGGGACGTCG
>NZ_CANMLQ010000029.1:0-1023 GCF_947498795.1 uncultured Pseudoxanthomonas sp.
TGTGTAAACCCACCACGTTGTTCAGTGGGATTCGGGTGATGGGTGGCCTGTAGCCAAGGCTGGCATGTGGTCGATGCCAGTTGTAGTGATGAAGCCAGCCCTGCAGCGCGTGGGCTCGCTGTTCGGAGTTGGCGTATGAGCGGGCGTAGGCCCATTCGCGCAGGCTGGTCTGCACCAGCCGCTCAGCCTTGCCGTTGGTGCGTGGGGTGTAGGGGCGCGTGCGCAGGTGGCGCATGCCCAACCGACGGACCAGACGCCGGAAGCTACGCGATCTGTAGCAGGCGCCGTTGTCGGTCAGGACGCGCTCGAATTGCACGCCCAAGCGTCGGTAGTAGCGCACCGTCCGCAACAGCGCCCTGCACGCGCTACTACCGCGCTCGTCCGGCTCGATGGAGCCGAACGCCACGCGGGAGTGGTCATCGATGGCCAGATGGACGTATTCCCAGCCGATGCCATCGGAGTTGACTTGGCGATTGCCGGTGACCCGATGCCCCGGCTGTCGGAAACGAGCAAGCTTCTTGATGTCCAGATGCAGCAGCTGGCCGGGCAAGGCGTATTCGTAGCGGTTCTCCGGCGCTGCCGGCTGCAGTTCGGCCAAGCGGTGCAGGCCGGCGCGACGCAGCAGCCGGGCGATGGTGCTCGGGGCAACAGGCAGTTGCCCGGCGATCTGCCGATACGTCTGCCGTGAGCGGCGGCGCTCGATGACGTGCTGCACAATCTCCTGTGGCGTGGCATGCGGGCAGGAACGTGGCCGAGAGGACCGGTCGACCAAGCCTTGCGGACCTTCCTCCTTGAACCGTCTGAGCCACTTGTAGGCCGTGCGGACGCTGACACCGGCCGCATGCGCTGCTTCTTCGACGCGAAGGCCCTGAACAAGGATGCGGTCCACGAGCAGGGCTCGACCGCGCGGGCTCAAACGGGCATGTTTATGCAGGTTCATCCGGGGCTCCTGGGGGCTGGGTTGGCTTCGCAACCCCCATCTTCCAGAGATGCCCCGGATGAACAACCTACCGAGAGATCACA
>NZ_CANMLQ010000030.1:0-597 GCF_947498795.1 uncultured Pseudoxanthomonas sp.
GTTGCAGTTCGCCCTTGCCTTCCGTGTAGATACGGTTGGGGTCGATACCCTTGCTGACCAGGTAGGTCTTGACCGCAGCGGCACGGCGCTCGGACAGCTTCTGGTTGTAGGCTTCGGTGCCGATCGAGTCCGTGTGGCCAACGGCGATGATCGTTTCCAGATCGATCGTGCCGGCTTGCTGGGCGACTTGATCCAGCAGCTGGCGGCCTTCCGGCTTCAGCGTCGACTTGTCGAAGTCGAAGTCCGCAAGCCCTCCGCAACCAGTTCTACATGCTTAGTCGATCTATTTGGATTTAACCCTGGACTTAGCCGATCGACGGGCCGGACCAGGGCGATTCACGTAATTTAAACCAACGCCGTGTGACCCCAGCGGTGGCCGATTCCTTGTGAATGTCGCTGCTGCGGTTCGGGGTTGCCCCCTGGGAAGTTGCCTTCCCCCGCCTGACCCAAGGACAGATCAGTGCAGCGGCTCACCGCTTAAGCGGCGAGAGCGAAACGCTCGTCGTTGGCGTTTGTAGTGTTCCAGTGGATTAACGAGCTTACTGGTGCTCGGCATGCCCTGAGCTGTTTCATGACCCACGTCGAATCCGGATCGGC
>NZ_CANMLQ010000031.1:0-220 GCF_947498795.1 uncultured Pseudoxanthomonas sp.
GCTCCTCGGTCACCCGCTTGAGCTCGGCCTGCAGGCGACGGTTCTCCGCCGCCAACGAAACATCCGCATGCCGCGCGACCGGCACCTTGCGCTGCTCCCTGACCCACGCGTACAGCGAGTCGATGCTGACGCCCAGCCGGGTCGACACCTCTCGCACCGAACGCCCCTGATCGATCACCTGCTTGGCCGCCTCGGCCTTGAACTCATCCGAATACCGCTT
>NZ_CANMLQ010000032.1:0-215 GCF_947498795.1 uncultured Pseudoxanthomonas sp.
CCGGGTTCGGAAGGCGCGGGAATCGCGGATGTACTGCTGCGCAAGGCCGATGGCAGCGTGCAGCACGACTTCAAGGGCAAGCTGAGCTTCAGCTGGCCGCGCACGGCGACGCAGTACGTCAACAATGTGGGACAGGACGGCTACGACCCGCTGTTCGCGTTCGGCTTCGGCCTGACCTACGCCGACAAGGGCGACCTGGCCGCGTTGCCGGAAGA